>NZ_CATWHI010000018.1:0-906 GCF_958350185.1 Ralstonia edaphi | reverse complement strand
GCCAACGTCAAGATGAGCATGAACCCGTTCGACGAGATCGCCGTGGAAGAAGCGGTCCGCCTGAAGGAAGCGGGCGTCGCTACCGAAGTGATCGCCGTGTCGTGCGGCGTGACGCAGTGCCAGGAAACCCTGCGCACCGCCATGGCCATCGGCGCCGACCGCGGCATTCTCGTTGAAACCGCTGAAGAACTGCAGCCGCTGGCCGTCGCCAAGCTGCTCAAGGCGCTGGTCGACAAGGAGCAGCCGCAGCTGATCATCCTCGGCAAGCAGGCGATTGACGACGATGCCAACCAGACCGGCCAGATGCTGGCTGCGCTGGCAGGCCTGCCCCAAGCCACGTTTGCTTCGAAGGTGCAGATTGCCGACGGCAAGGCTTCGGTAACGCGTGAAGTGGACGGCGGCCTGGAAACCCTGTCGGTCAAGCTGCCGGCCGTGGTCACCACCGACCTGCGCCTGAACGAGCCGCGCTACGTCACGCTGCCGAACATCATGAAGGCGAAGAAGAAGCAGCTCGACACGGTCAAGCCGGAAGACCTGGGCGTGGACGTTGCACCGCGCCTGAAGACGCTGAAGGTGGTCGAGCCCGCCAAGCGCAGCGCCGGCGTGATGGTGCCCGACGTGGCCACGCTGGTGTCCAAGCTCAAGACGGAAGCCAAGGTGCTGTAAGCGGCGGGTTTGTAACCCTCCCGCAACGCACGCAACTTCACGCACACCGAACAGGCAGATCAAGATGACCGCACTCGTTATTGCTGAACACGACAATCAATCCATCAAGGCCGCGACACTCAACACCGTGACGGCCGCCGCCCAATGCGGCGGTGACGTCCACGTGCTGGTGGCCGGCGCTGGCTGCGGCGCGGCTGCACAGGCCGCCGCGCAGATCGCCGGCGTGACCAAGGTGCTGGT
>NZ_CATWHI010000017.1:0-1266 GCF_958350185.1 Ralstonia edaphi | reverse complement strand
TATGACTAGCAGCAACCAAGAAGTGATGGAAGTGTTGACGGGCCCGGAGCGCCGCCGGCGGTGGTCGGTGGAAGAGAAGCTTGCGATGGTCAGGGAGAGCTTCGAGCCGGGTAAGACGGTCTCGATGGTAGCGCGCCAGCATGGCGTGAATCCGAATCAGGTGTTCCAGTGGCGCAAGCTATACCAGGACGGGAGCCTGTCGGCAGTGAGTTCGGGCGAGGAAGTGGTGCCGGCCTCCGAGTTGGCCGAAGCGCTCAAACAAGTCCGTGAGCTACAGCGCATGCTCGGAAAAAAGACGATGGAGAACGAGATTCTTCGCGAAGCTGTGGAATACGGTCGGGCAAAAAAGTGGATTGCGCGCTCGCCATCGTTGCCGGGGGACGACCAGTGAAACAGGTTTGCGAGGTCCTCGGCGTAGCGCGCTCGAATGTGGCAACCAAGCGTGCCCGGCCGGCTGACTGGCATGATGGGCGCACGGCTCGGCAAACCGACGACGCTGGCCTGGTGGACGAAATCCGGCACGTCATCGCCGACTTGCCGAGCTATGGCTACCGGCGCGTCTGGGGCCGATTGCGGCGCGAACGTGAGCGCCGATGCGAAGCGCCGGTCAATGCCAAGCGCGTCTATCGGGTCATGCGCGTGCATGGCCTGCTGCTTGAGCGCAGGCCGACGCCGCGCCCACAGCGCCGGCATGACGGCAAGGTCGCTGTAGCCAAGAGCAACCAGCGCTGGTGCTCCGATGGCTTCGAGTTCCGCTGCGACAACGGCGAGCCGCTGCGCGTGACGTTCGCGCTGGATTGCTGCGACCGCGAGGCAATGAGCTGGGTAGCGACAACCGGTGGTTACAGTGGCGACGTCGTGCGCGACGTGATGCTGGCGGCCGTCGAGCAGCGCTTCGGCAATGTTTCAAAAGCACCAGCGGAAATTGAATGGCTGACGGACAACGGTTCGGGCTACATTGCCGGGAAGACCCGCGAGTTCGCCACGGGCATTGGCCTGAAACCGTTGACGACACCGGTTTGCAGCCCGCAGAGTAACGGCATGGCCGAGAGCTTCGTGAAGACGATGAAGCGCGACTACGTCGCCTTCATGCCCAAGCCGGATGCGGCGACGGCCGTGCGCAAACTTGCCATCGCGTTCGAGCACTACAACGAGCAGCATCCCCATAGCGCACTGAAATATCGCTCGCCACGCGAGTTCAGGCGCAGGACAGAATCATCAACTCAAGTGTGAGGCGGTGTCCGGAGATACGGGGGCAAATCCAGT
>NZ_CATWHI010000016.1:0-1336 GCF_958350185.1 Ralstonia edaphi | reverse complement strand
TGGAACGGCCCCCTGAATCCCCGGACACAGTCACCCACTTAAACTAACGGGTAGGCATACGACTGTGTTTATGACTAGCAGCAACCAAGAAGTGATGGAAGTGTTGACGGGCCCGGAGCGCCGCCGGCGGTGGTCGGTGGAAGAGAAGCTTGCGATGGTCCGAGAGAGCTTTGAGCCGGGCAAGACGGTCTCGATGGTGGCGCGCCGGCACGGCGTGAATCCGAATCAGGTGTTCCAGTGGCGCAAGCTGTACCAAGACGGGAGCCTGTCGGCAGTGAGTGCGGGCGAGGAAGTGGTGCCGGCCTCGGAGCTGGCCGAAGCGCTCAAACAAGTCCGTGAGCTGCAGCGCATGCTCGGCAAGAAGACGATGGAGAACGAGATTCTTCGCGAAGCCGTGGAATACGGTCGGGCAAAAAAGTGGATAGCGCGCTCGCCATCGTTGCCGGGGGACGACCAGTGAAGCTAGTTTGCGAGGTCCTCGGCGTAGCGCGCTCAAACGTGGCGGCCAAGCGGGCCCGGCCGGGTGATTGGCGCGACGGGCGCACAGCTCGGCAAACCGACGACGCTAGCTTGGTCGACGAAATCCGGCGCACCATCGCTGACTTGCCGAGCTATGGCTACCGGCGGGTCTGGGGCAGATTGCGGCGCGAACGTGAGCGTCAATGCGAAGCGCCGATCAATGCCAAGCGTGTCTATCGGGTCATGCGTGTGCACAGCTTGCTGCTTGAGCGCAGGCCGACGCCACCGCGTCCACAGCGCCGGCATGACGGCAAGGTCGCCGTGGCCAAGAGCAACCAGCGCTGGTGCTCCGATGGCTTCGAGTTCCGCTGCGACAACGGCGAGCCGCTGCGGGTGACGTTCGCGCTGGATTGCTGCGACCGCGAGGCGATGAGCTGGGTGGCGACGACCGGCGGCTACAGCGGCGACGTAGTACGCGACGTGATGCTGGCGGCCGTCGAGCAGCGCTTCGGCAATGTTCCGAAAGCGCCAGCGGAAATTGAATGGCTGACGGACAACGGCTCAGGCTACATTGCTGGGAAGACTCGCGAGTTCGCCACGGACATTGGCTTGAAGCCATTGACGACACCGGTTTGCAGCCCGCAGAGCAACGGCATGGCCGAGAGCTTCGTGAAGACGATGAAGCGCGACTACGTCGCCTTCATGCCCAAGCCTGACGCGGCCACAGCGACGCGCAACCTCGCCATCGCGTTCGAGCATTACAACGAGCAGCATCCCCATAGCGCACTGAAATATCGCTCGCCACGCGAGTTCAGGCGCAGGACGGAATCATCAACTCAAGTGTGAGGCGGTGTCCGGAGATGCGGGGGCAAATCCA
>NZ_CATWHI010000015.1:0-5345 GCF_958350185.1 Ralstonia edaphi | reverse complement strand
TGCGGCGGATTTCGATCCGCTAGCTAACAAGTAATGAAGTGCTCGCACAGAAGTAAGGTTTGAACGAAAGTTCAAGTCAGATTCTGAGAGTGAGCGACCGCTCGTAAAGAGCGAAACAGCAGATTGAACTGAAGAGTTTGATCCTGGCTCAGATTGAACGCTGGCGGCATGCCTTACACATGCAAGTCGAACGGCAGCATGATCTAGCTTGCTAGATTGATGGCGAGTGGCGAACGGGTGAGTAATACATCGGAACGTGCCCTGTAGTGGGGGATAACTAGTCGAAAGATTAGCTAATACCGCATACGACCTGAGGGTGAAAGTGGGGGACCGCAAGGCCTCATGCTATAGGAGCGGCCGATGTCTGATTAGCTAGTTGGTGGGGTAAAGGCCCACCAAGGCGACGATCAGTAGCTGGTCTGAGAGGACGATCAGCCACACTGGGACTGAGACACGGCCCAGACTCCTACGGGAGGCAGCAGTGGGGAATTTTGGACAATGGGCGAAAGCCTGATCCAGCAATGCCGCGTGTGTGAAGAAGGCCTTCGGGTTGTAAAGCACTTTTGTCCGGAAAGAAATGGCTCTGGTTAATACCTGGGGTCGATGACGGTACCGGAAGAATAAGGACCGGCTAACTACGTGCCAGCAGCCGCGGTAATACGTAGGGTCCAAGCGTTAATCGGAATTACTGGGCGTAAAGCGTGCGCAGGCGGTTGTGCAAGACCGATGTGAAATCCCCGAGCTTAACTTGGGAATTGCATTGGTGACTGCACGGCTAGAGTGTGTCAGAGGGGGGTAGAATTCCACGTGTAGCAGTGAAATGCGTAGAGATGTGGAGGAATACCGATGGCGAAGGCAGCCCCCTGGGATAACACTGACGCTCATGCACGAAAGCGTGGGGAGCAAACAGGATTAGATACCCTGGTAGTCCACGCCCTAAACGATGTCAACTAGTTGTTGGGGATTCATTTCCTTAGTAACGTAGCTAACGCGTGAAGTTGACCGCCTGGGGAGTACGGTCGCAAGATTAAAACTCAAAGGAATTGACGGGGACCCGCACAAGCGGTGGATGATGTGGATTAATTCGATGCAACGCGAAAAACCTTACCTACCCTTGACATGCCACTAACGAAGCAGAGATGCATTAGGTGCTCGAAAGAGAAAGTGGACACAGGTGCTGCATGGCTGTCGTCAGCTCGTGTCGTGAGATGTTGGGTTAAGTCCCGCAACGAGCGCAACCCTTGTCTCTAGTTGCTACGAAAGGGCACTCTAGAGAGACTGCCGGTGACAAACCGGAGGAAGGTGGGGATGACGTCAAGTCCTCATGGCCCTTATGGGTAGGGCTTCACACGTCATACAATGGTGCATACAGAGGGTTGCCAAGCCGCGAGGTGGAGCTAATCCCAGAAAATGCATCGTAGTCCGGATCGTAGTCTGCAACTCGACTACGTGAAGCTGGAATCGCTAGTAATCGCGGATCAGCATGCCGCGGTGAATACGTTCCCGGGTCTTGTACACACCGCCCGTCACACCATGGGAGTGGGCTTTACCAGAAGTAGTTAGCCTAACCGCAAGGAGGGCGATTACCACGGTAGGGTTCATGACTGGGGTGAAGTCGTAACAAGGTAGCCGTATCGGAAGGTGCGGCTGGATCACCTCCTTTAAGAGCGTGCATCCGACGTTAGGCGTCCACACTTATCGGTTTGTTTGATGTTACAGCCAAGGGTCTGTAGCTCAGGTGGTTAGAGCACCGTCTTGATAAGGCGGGGGTCGTAGGTTCAAGTCCTACCAGACCCACCAAGTTACGGACGGTGGAAGTTGTTCTCTGCCGTGACTGGGGGATTAGCTCAGCTGGGAGAGCACCTGCTTTGCAAGCAGGGGGTCGTCGGTTCGATCCCGTCATCCTCCACCATTACCTTTTGGTTACCAAACGCAAGCATCGACGCTGAGTCGATGGTGTTTGCGTTTGGCCTAGCCAAGACGAGCGTAAAAGTTCGGCTGTTCTTTAACAATATGGAATGTAGTAAAGGTGTCGCGGTGCGTTGATGAGGCGCACATTTAAAACGCGACACTGGGTTGTGATTGTATCAACCAGTATTACCAGAGCAATCGAAAGATTGTCTTGGAATACGGCACAACGCGAGAACTCAGCCTATAGCGAGACATACTCGTTATAGGGTCAAGCGAATAAGTGCATGTGGTGGATGCCTTGGCGATTACAGGCGATGAAGGACGTAGTAGCCTGCGAAAAGCTGCGGGGAGCTGGCAAACGAGCTTTGATCCGCAGATATCCGAATGGGGAAACCCGGCCCGTATGGGTCATCTGTTACTGAATACATAGGTAACAGAAGCGAACGCAGTGAACTGAAACATCTAAGTAGCTGCAGGAACAGAAATCAACCGAGATTCCCAAAGTAGTGGCGAGCGAAATGGGATCAGCCTTGTACTCTTTAGCAGTATTGTTAGCAAAGCGGAATGGAAAGTCCGGCCATAGTGGGTGATAGCCCCGTATGCGAAAACAGTATTGTGGAACTAGGTGTACGACAAGTAGGGCGGGACACGTGAAATCCTGTCTGAAGATGGGGGGACCATCCTCCAAGGCTAAATACTCGTAATCGACCGATAGTGAACCAGTACCGTGAGGGAAAGGCGAAAAGAACCCCGGGAGGGGAGTGAAATAGATCCTGAAACCGCATGCATACAAACAGTCGGAGCCTGGAAACGGGTGACGGCGTACCTTTTGTATAATGGGTCAGCGACTTACATTCAGTGGCAAGCTTAACCGATTAGGGAAGGCGTAGCGAAAGCGAGTCCGAATAGGGCGTTCAGTCGCTGGGTGTAGACCCGAAACCAAGTGATCTATCCATGGCCAGGTTGAAGGTGCGGTAACACGTACTGGAGGACCGAACCCACTAACGTTGAAAAGTTAGGGGATGAGCTGTGGATAGGGGTGAAAGGCTAAACAAACTTGGAAATAGCTGGTTCTCTCCGAAAACTATTTAGGTAGTGCCTCGTGTCTCACCTTCGGGGGTAGAGCACTGTCATGGTTGGGGGGTCTATTGCTGATTACCCCGCCATAGCAAACTCCGAATACCGAAGAGTGCAATCACGGGAGACAGACATCGGGTGCTAACGTCCGGTGTCAAGAGGGAAACAACCCAGACCGCCAGCTAAGGTCCCTAAATATTGCTAAGTGGGAAACGAAGTGGGAAGGCTAAAACAGTCAGGAGGTTGGCTTAGAAGCAGCCACCCTTTAAAGAAAGCGTAATAGCTCACTGATCGAGTCGTCCTGCGCGGAAGATGTAACGGGGCTAAGCAATATACCGAAGCTGCGGATGCACGTAAGTGCATGGTAGGAGAGCGTTCTGTAAGCCTGTGAAGGTGTCTTGTAAAGGATGCTGGAGGTATCAGAAGTGCGAATGCTGACATGAGTAGCGATAAAGGGGGTGAAAGGCCCCCTCGCCGTAAGCCCAAGGTTTCCTACGCAACGTTCATCGGCGTAGGGTGAGTCGGCCCCTAAGGCGAGGCAGAGATGCGTAGCTGATGGGAAGCAGGTTAATATTCCTGCACCGTCGTATGATGCGATGGGGGGACGGATCGCGGAAGGTTGTCCGGGTGTTGGATGTCCCGGTCCCTGCATTGGAGATGGCACTTAGGCAAATCCGGGTGCGTGATTCAAGGGTGTGGGGCGAGCGACTTTAGGTCGCGAAGCAATTGGAAGTGGTTCCAAGAAAAGCCTCTAAGCTTCAGTCATACGAGACCGTACCGCAAACCGACACAGGTGGGCGAGATGAGTATTCTAAGGCGCTTGAGAGAACTCGGGAGAAGGAACTCGGCAAATTGGTACCGTAACTTCGGGATAAGGTACGCCCTTGTAGTTTGACTGGCTCGCGCCAGAAGGACGAAGGGGTTGCAATAAAATGGTGGCTGCGACTGTTTAATAAAAACACAGCACTCTGCAAACACGAAAGTGGACGTATAGGGTGTGACGCCTGCCCGGTGCCGGAAGATTAAATGATGGGGTGCAAGCTCTTGATTGAAGTCCCGGTAAACGGCGGCCGTAACTATAACGGTCCTAAGGTAGCGAAATTCCTTGTCGGGTAAGTTCCGACCTGCACGAATGGCGTAACGATGGCCACACTGTCTCCTCCCGAGACTCAGCGAAGTTGAAGTGTTTGTGATGATGCAATCTCCCCGCGGCTAGACGGAAAGACCCCATGAACCTTTACTGTAGCTTTGCATTGGACTTTGAACCGATCTGTGTAGGATAGGTGGGAGGCTTTGAAACCGGGACGCTAGTTTCGGTGGAGCCGTCCTTGAAATACCACCCTGGTTTGTTTGAGGTTCTAACCTTGGCCCGTGAATCCGGGTCGGGGACAGTGCATGGTAGGCAGTTTGACTGGGGCGGTCTCCTCCCAAAGTGTAACGGAGGAGTTCGAAGGTACGCTTGGTACGGTCGGACATCGTACCTAAAGTGCAATGGCAAAAGCGTGCTTAACTGCGAGACCGACAAGTCGAGCAGGTGCGAAAGCAGGACATAGTGATCCGGTGGTTCTGTATGGAAGGGCCATCGCTCAACGGATAAAAGGTACTCTGGGGATAACAGGCTGATACCGCCCAAGAGTTCATATCGACGGCGGTGTTTGGCACCTCGATGTCGGCTCATCTCATCCTGGGGCTGTAGCCGGTCCCAAGGGTATGGCTGTTCGCCATTTAAAGAGGTACGTGAGCTGGGTTTAAAACGTCGTGAGACAGTTTGGTCCCTATCTGCCGTGGGCGTTGGAATCTTGACGGGGGCTGCTCCTAGTACGAGAGGACCGGAGTGGACGTACCGCTGGTGTACCTGTTGTCTCGCCAGAGGCATCGCAGGGTAGCTATGTACGGAAGAGATAACCGCTGAAAGCATCTAAGCGGGAAACTTGCCTGAAGATGAGGATTCCCTGGAGACTTGATCTCCCTGAAGGGTCGTTCGAGACCAGGACGTTGATAGGCTGGGTGTGGAAGCGCAGTAATGCGTTCAGCTAACCAGTACTAATTGCCCGTGCGGCTTGATCCTATAACCGGTATGTTTCCGGCTGGGTCCGCCTTGTGCCTGATACAAACTAAGCACAACCCCTACTACATTCCCATATTGGCGCCGTTGACACCAAGTCAGCGACGCAACAAGTCATAGCCTGGTGACCATAGCGAGTCGGTACCACCCCTTCCCATCCCGAACAGGACCGTGAAACGACTCCGCGCCGATGATAGTGCGGATTCCCGTGTGAAAGTAGGTCATCGCCAGGCTCTCCCCATACAACACCCCAGCTCTACTACTGAGCTGGGGTGTTTGTCTTTGGCGCGAA
>NZ_CATWHI010000014.1:0-9843 GCF_958350185.1 Ralstonia edaphi | reverse complement strand
CTCCGCCCGGTTACGCAAATTCAAGGAATCCTTCGCCATCTCGGGCGCGCCTTTCTTTTGCTTACTTTTCTTTGGCAAGACAAAGAAAAGTGAGTCGGTCCCGGCAGGGAACGAAAGGGAGATGGACCACCAACGCAAAAACCACAGACCAAATATCAGCACTCCACAATATTCACCGCCAACCCCCCCCGCGCCGTCTCCTTGTACTTCGTCTTCATATCCGCCCCCGTCTCGCGCATCGTCTTGATCACGGAGTCGAGCGAAACATAATGCGTGCCATCCCCCCGCAACGCCATGCGCGCCGCATTCACCGCCTTCACCGACGCCATCGCATTGCGCTCAATACACGGAATCTGCACCAGCCCGCCAACCGGGTCGCATGTCAGCCCCAGGTTGTGCTCCATGCCGATCTCCGCTGCGTTTTCGACCTGCGCAGGCGTGCCGCCCAGCACCGCGGCCAGCGCGCCCGCCGCCATCGAACACGCCACGCCGACTTCCCCCTGGCAGCCCACTTCCGCGCCCGAGATCGACGCGTTCATCTTGTACAGCATGCCGATCGCGCCGGCGGTGAGCAGGAAATCCACGACGCCGTCGTCATTCGCGCCGGGCACGAAGCGGTCGTAGTAATGCATCACGGCCGGGATGATCCCGGCTGCGCCGTTGGTCGGCGCCGTGACGACGCGCCCGCCCGCGGCGTTCTCTTCGTTCACGGCAATCGCATACAGGTTCACCCAGTCGATCACCGACAGCGGATCGGATAGCGTGCGTTCGGCCTGCACCGTGAGCCGCGAATACAGCTCCGCCGCGCGGCGACGCACGTGGAACGGGCCCGGCAGTTCGCCTTCGGTGCGGCAGCCGCGCGACACGCACGCCTGCATCACGTGCCAGATGTTGAGCAGGCCGGCGCGCACTTCGGCTTCGGTGCGCCACGTCAATTCGTTTTCGAGCATCAGGCGGGCAATGGACTTGCCCGTCGATTCGCACATCGCCAGCAATTCCTTGCCGCTGCGGAACGGATGCGGCAACTGGTCGTGCGCGGCCAGCACTTGCGTATTCGGCGCACCGGCCGTGACGACAAAGCCGCCGCCCACCGACAGGTAGCGCGCCTCGCGCAGCCGCTCGCCGGCCGCATCGAAGGCATGGAACTTCATGCCGTTCGGGTGCTCGGCCATCGCCTCGCGGCGATAGAAGGCGATGTGCTCCTTCTCGGTGAAGCGCACCGGGTGGCGGCCCAGCAGCGACAGCGACTGCGAGGCGCGCAGCGCCGCCAGCTTGTCTTCGATGGTGTCGGGGTCGATGGTGTCCGGCGCCTCGCCCATCAGCCCGAGGATGACGCCGCGATCGGTGCCGTGGCCCTTGCCGGTGGCGCCGAGCGAGCCGTACAACTCGACGCGCACGCTGGCGACTTGCGGCATCAGGCCGTCGGCTTCGAGGCCCGAGGCGAACATCAGCGCGGCGCGCATCGGCCCGACGGTGTGCGAGCTGGACGGGCCGATGCCGATCTTGAAGAGGTCGAAAACAGAAACAGCCATGGGGTAAGGCTCCGGGGGGCGTTTTGCAAAAGGGGCGAGTCGGCTTGTGGCCGCCCGCGTTCGGGTTGTTCAGACGCAAACGGCCGCCCCGTGGTGCGAGGCGGCCGCCTGAGGCGCGGCGCGATGGCAATCGCGCTGGGTCGCCGGCTTTAGTCTTGCGCGTACTCGCTCATCGGCACGCAGGCGCAGAACAGGTTGCGGTCGCCGTAGACGTTGTCGGCGCGGCCAACCGGCGGCCAGTACTTGCGTGCGCGCAGCGATGCCACCGGGTAGGCGGCCTGCTCACGCGTGTACTTGTGCGACCAGTCATCGGCCATCACCACGGCTGCGGTGTGCGGCGCGTGCTTGAGCGGATTGTCTTCGCGGTCGAATTCGCCCGAGATCACCTTGTCGACTTCGCCGCGGATGGCGATCATCGCGTCGATGAAGCGGTCGAGTTCCACCTTCGGCTCGCTTTCGGTCGGCTCGATCATCAGCGTGCCCGGCACCGGGAAGCTCATCGTCGGTGCGTGGAAGCCGAAGTCCATCAGCCGCTTGGCGATGTCTTCGTTGCTGATGCCCGATTCCTTCTGCAGCGGACGGATGTCGAGAATGCACTCGTGGGCCACCAGGCCGTGCGCGCCCGTGTACAGCACCGGGTAGTACGGCGCGAGACGCTTGGCCACGTAGTTGGCCGACAGGATGGCCGTCTCGGTGGCGGCGGTCAGGCCCGCGGCGCCCATCATCGCGATGTACATCCACGAGATCGGCAGGATCGACGCCGAGCCGAACGCCGACGCCGACACGTTACCGATGTTTTTGCTCGCGTCTTCACCGGAAGCCGCGCGCCCCGGGAGGAACGGCGCGAGGTGCGCACCCACGGCCACCGGACCAACGCCCGGGCCGCCGCCGCCGTGCGGAATGCAGAACGTCTTGTGCAGGTTCAGGTGCGAGACGTCGCCGCCGAAGTGGCCCGGCGCGGCGGTGCCGACCATGGCGTTCATGTTGGCGCCGTCCACGTACACCTGGCCGCCGTGGCTGTGCACGATTTCGCAGACGCGCTTCACGCCTTCCTCGAACACGCCGTGCGTGGACGGGTAGGTGATCATGATCGCCGCGAGGTTCTTGCTGTGTTCGGCCGCCTTCTTCTCCAGGTCGGCCAGATCGACGTTGCCGCGCTCATCGCAGGCCACGACGACCACCTGCATGCCGGCCATCTGCGCCGATGCGGGGTTCGTACCGTGCGCCGACGACGGGATCAGGCACACGTTGCGGTGCGCTTCGCCACGGCTGGCGTGGTAGGCGTGGATGATCAGCAGACCGGCGTATTCGCCCTGCGAGCCGGCATTCGGCTGCAGGCTCACGGCGGCGTAGCCGGTGGCGGCGCACAGCATCTGCTCGAGCTGGTCGATCATCTCGCGGTAGCCGACAGTCTGGTCGGCGGGCGCGAACGGGTGGATGTTCGAAAACTCGGGCCACGTCACCGGCAGCATTTCTGCGGTGGCGTTGAGCTTCATCGTGCACGAGCCCAGCGGGATCATCGTGCGGTCGAGCGCGAGATCCTTGTCGGCGAGACTGCGCAGGTAGCGCAGCATTTCGTGCTCGGAGTGGTGCGCGTTGAACACCGGGTGCGTCAGGTACGCGCTCTGGCGGATGAGCGAGGCCGGATACGCATCGGCGACGCCCGCTTCGGTCTGGTCGAAGTCCGGCGCGCTCGCGTGGGCGGCATGCGCGAAGACTTCCCACAGCGCCACGACATCGGCGCGCGTGACGGTCTCGTCCAGCGAGATGCCCAGTCGCGCGTCGTCGATCTGGCGCAGGTTGATGCCGCGCGCCTGCGCAGCGATGTGCAGGTTGGCGGTGCGCGGGCCGGTGGCGACGGTCAGCGTGTCGAAGAAGGCATCGGCTTCCAGCGTGTAGCCGATCGCGCGCAGGCCGGCGGCCAGCGTGGCGGTCAGGCGGTGCACGCGCTGGGCGATGCGCTTCAGGCCTTGCGGGCCGTGGTAGACGGCGTACATCGACGCCATCACGCCCAGCAGCACCTGCGCGGTACAGATGTTCGAGGTGGCCTTCTCGCGGCGGATGTGCTGCTCGCGCGTTTGCAGCGCGAGGCGGTAGGCCGGGTTGCCTTGCGCATCGATCGTCACGCCGACCAGTCGGCCCGGCATCGAGCGCTTGAACGCATCGCGCACGGCCATGTAGCCGGCGTGCGGGCCGCCGAAACCGAACGGCACGCCAAAGCGTTGCGTGTTGCCGATCACCACGTCGGCGCCCCATTCGCCCGGCGCGGCCAGCAGCGTGAGCGCCAGCAGGTCAGCCGCGGCAACCACCAGGCCGCCGGCGGCGTGCACGGCGTCCGTCAGCGCCTGGTAGGTCGCCAGATCGCCCAGCAGCGCACCGTTGGCGCCCGGGTATTGCAGCAGCACACCGAACGCGTCGTGCTTGGCAGCGTCGGCCGCCGGCCCGGTCACCACTTGCACGCCGATCGGCTCGGCGCGGGTGCGCACGACTTCCAGCGTTTGCGGCAGCACGTCGTCTGCCACGAAGAACACGGTCGACTTCGACTTGCCGATGCGCTGCAGCAGCGTCATGGCTTCAGCCGCGGCGGTCGCTTCGTCCAGCATCGACGCATTGGCGATGTCCATCGCCGTCAGGTCGATCACCATCTGCTGGAAATTCAGCATCGCTTCCAGACGGCCCTGCGAGATTTCCGGCTGATACGGCGTGTAGGCCGTGTACCAGGCGGGGTTTTCGAGGATGTTGCGCAGGATGACGCCCGGCGTGTGCGTGCCGTAATAGCCCTGGCCGATCAGGCTCTTGACCACGCGGTTCTGCCCGGCGATGCCGCGCAGCTTGGCGAGGGCCGCTTCTTCGGTCAGGGGCTGCGTGAATTCGCCCAGCGGCATGCCGTCCTGGCGGCGGATGGCCGGTGGGATCACGGCGTCGATCAGCGCGGCGCGGCTGGTGTAGCCGAGCGTGCCGAGCATGGCGGTCTGCTCGTCGGCAGACGGGCCGATGTGGCGGTGCGCGAAGGCGTCGCGCGCCTCCAGGTCAGCCAACGTCGGGCGTTCGGCGGCAAGCGCCGAGGAAGCGGGGTGCGGAGCGTTCATGGCAAGGGCTCGAAATTCAGGCAAAGCGCCAATGTGCGGGTCAGGCACATCGGCTTGGGGTGACCGGCTTAGCCGATCTTGGCTTCGTAATCAGCAGCCGACATCAGGGCGTTCACGTCGTCGGCGTTGGTCGGCTTGATCTTGAACAGCCAGGCGTCGTAGGCGCCTGCGTTCACGGATTCCGGTGCGCCGGCTGCGTCGGCGTTGTTGGCGATGATCTCGCCCGAGACGGGGGCGTAGATGTCGGAGGCAGCCTTGACCGATTCGACCACGGCAATCGCTTCGTCCTTGGCAACGGCGCGACCGGCTTCCGGCAGCTCCAGGAAGACGATGTCGCCCAGCGCGTCCTGCGCGAAGTCGGTGATGCCGATGGTCAGCGTGCCGTCGGCTTCAACGCGGATCCACTCGTCGTGTTCGGTGTACTTCAGATCGGCGGGGACGTTGCTCATGAAAGGTTTCTCCGGAAGATGGGTATTTGGGAATGCAGATTCGATGTTCAGCTGACCAGCGCCTTGCCATTGCGCACGAACGGCAGTTTAACCACAGTCGCGGTCAACTTGCGGTCGCGAATTTCGACCTGTACGTCGGTGCCGATGGCCACGTCCTTGGGCAGGCGCGCCAGTGCGATGGACAGCGACAGGCTCGGGCTGAACGTGCCGCTGGTGATCTCGCCGTCACCGGCGGCGGTGATGACTTTCTGGTGGGCGCGCAGCACGCCGCCCTTGTCGCGCAGGATCAGGCCGACGAACTGCTCGCGCTGGCCGCCGGCTTGCAGCGCGGCCTTGCCGGTGAAGTCGCGTTCGCTTTGCAGGTCGACCGTCCAGGCGAGGCCGGCGTCGAGCGGGGAAACATGCTCGTCCATGTCCTGGCCGTAGAGATTCATGCCGGCTTCCAGGCGCAGCGTGTCACGCGCGCCCAGGCCTGCCGGGCGCACGCCGGCCTGCAGCAGGCGCTCCCAGACGCCCGCGATCTGCGAGGCCGGCACGACGAGTTCGAAACCGTCTTCACCGGTGTAGCCGGTGCGGGCGACCATGACCTCGCCTACGTTTTCCACGGTGACGAAGCCCGCGTTGAACGGCTTGAGCGCATCGCCCACGGCCTGCGTGCCGGGCAGCGCGGCGTAGGTCTTGGCGCGCGCGTTCGGGCCCTGCACGGCCAGGATGCCCAGCGGCTCGGCGCCCGCATTGTTGTCGGAGCGGCGCGGCGTGATGGTCACGTCGGTGCCGGCGGCGGCGTTCTGCGCGACGATCCACTCCAGGTCGGTCGGTGCCGTGCCGGCGTTGACCACCAGGCGGAACCAGTCTTCGCGGAAGAAGTAGACGATCAGGTCGTCGATCACGCCGCCCTTGGGGTTCAGCATGCAGCTGTAGAGCGCCTTGCCGGGCGTCTGCAGCTTGTCGACGTTGTTGGCGAGCAGCCCACGCAGGAAATCGCGCACGCGCGCGCCGGTGAGGTCGACCACGCACATATGCGAGACGTCGAAGATGCCGGCATCTTGGCGCACGGCGTGGTGCTCTTCGATCTGGGAGCCGTAGTTGACGGGCATGTCCCAGCCGCCAAAGTCGACCATGCGGGCGCCCAGCGAGCGGTGGATGGCATTGAGCGGCGTGTGTTGGAGCGTCATGGAATCTCTCGGCTGAGTGCGCCGCCGTGGCTTGGGCGCGGCGCATGGATCGGGAACCAGAAAAGCAAAAAGGCCACCCGCGCAGCCTGATCCCTCATGGTGACGCCATGAAGATCAACAAGCTGCGCAGATGGCCCCTCTGTCCTTGGTACCTGAGAGATTGCGAAGCGGTGCGCATAGCGGTGCGCGCCGTTCGTGAGCCCCTTCGGTGGGCGCCCGCAGTGGTCGTGCGGCGCCAGCTCTCCAGAGTGCGGTCGGACGCATGTCCGCCGATCCGCCCGGTCCTGGATGCCTGAGAGTTTTCGGGTGCTACCCCTTCGGCGGCGCCTTGCCGTGTACGGCGGGCACGCTCTCCCGGATGGATGGGCGGAATTTACGGAAGGGGGATGGGATTGTCAATTGGGGTGGACTTGGCGGTTTCGGGTTGGGGGGAGGGCTGGATTTTTTGTGCTTGTGGTCCATCCCCCTTTCGTTCCCTGCCGGGACCGACTTACTTTTCTTTGTCTTGCCAAAGAAAAGTAAGCAAAAGAAAGGCGCGCCCGAGATGGCGGAAGACTCCTTGAATTTATGTCGCAGGGAGGGGAAGGGAAAAACTCGCTTCGCTCAGACAGTTTCCCTTCCTTTTTCCTCCCTGCAACAGAAATTCAAGGCGCCATCTAGGGCAGGAACGTCAAAGGCCAAAGACAACGGCCACACCGTCGGGGCGCGGGCGGGAGCGCCTTGTTCGGGTGTGGTCGGAGTGCGGGTGTGGCTGCTCTTGCTTTGACTTACTTGCCGATTTGGCGGCTGACTTGGTTTTCCTGCTGGTTCAGCGTGCGCTGTTCCTGTTTGGTGATGTGCCCACCGTTTTGGGCGGCCATGTCACGCTCTTCCTGGCGAATCTGGCGGTCTTCCTTGTGCAGCTGGCGCGCCTGGCTCTTGGTGATTTCGCCTTCCTTCACTTCGTTGTGGATGCGCTTGTTCTGGTTGGCGAGGCGGTGGTTGACCTCGGCGCGGCGCGGGTGGTCCTTTTGCCATTGCGTCTGGGCGAAGGCGCCCGTGGTGGCAGACAGGGCGACGGCGCTGATGGCCAGGGCTTTGACGATGCGGTTCATGGTGCGTTCTCCGATGAGCGGCCGACCGATTCAGCCGCTGTCCCGTCCATAACGGCGTGCTGAGGAGCGCCGTGTACGGCGTTCGTGTAACGGCGCGTAAGCGATGTAACGCCCCTGCGAAAAGGGAGGGGCGCAAACGCATACGGTGCGGTATCGGGCACCTCCGCTGGCGCCCCGGTGAAGGGTTTGCCATCTGCTCAATCGACGCAAAAGCGCCGTGCTACCATCGCCCTCCGCTGTCGTTCCCGCCTGCTTTTTCTTCCGCCTGTCCCCATGTCTTCCGGTCTCGCCCACGGGCTCAATGCAGCCCAATCCGAAGCTGTGCACTACCTCGACGGCCCATGCCTGGTGCTCGCGGGGGCGGGCTCGGGCAAGACGCGCGTGATCACGCAGAAGATCGCGCACCTGATCCTCGACAAGGGCTTCGAGCCCAAGCACATCGCCGCCGTTACGTTTACCAACAAGGCGGCCAAGGAAATGCAGGAGCGCGTGGCCAAGCTGATGGACGGCAAGACACGCGAAGACGGCAAGCGCATTCCCATCAAGCAGTTGACGGTCTGTACGTTCCACTCCCTTGGCGTGCAGATATTGCGCGCCGAGGCTGAACACGTCGGCCTCAAGCCGCGTTTCTCGATCATGGATTCCGACGATTGCTTCGGCATGATCCAAGAGCAACTCGCGACGACCGACAAGCAGCTGATCCGCCGCGTGCAGAGCACGATCTCGCTGTGGAAGAACGGTCTCGTCGATCCGGACACCGCGATTGCCGAGGCGCTCGCCAACAACAACGTCGACGACCACCAGGCTGCGCTCGTCTACCGCAACTACGTCGCGACGCTGCATGCGTATCAGGCGGTGGATTTTGACGACCTCATCCGCATTCCCGCCGAGCTGTTCGCGCGCAATGAAGACGTGCGCCTGAAGTGGCAGAACCGCCTGCGTTACTTCCTCGTCGATGAATACCAGGACACCAACGCCTGCCAGTATCAGCTGCTGAAGCTGCTCGCGGGCGGTTCGCACCTGCGGGCGCCGGCCTTCACGGCGGTGGGCGACGACGACCAGGCCATCTACGGCTGGCGCGGCGCGACGCTCGACAACCTCAAGCTGCTGCAGACGGATTTCCCGAACCTGAAGGTGATCAAGCTGGAGCAGAACTACCGCTCCACCGTGCGCATCCTGAACGCCGCGAACGCAGTCATCGCGCAGAACCCGAAGCTGTTCGAGAAGACGCTGTGGAGCGAGCACGGCATGGGCGATGCCATCAACGTGACCAGCGCGAATGACGAAGAACACGAAGCCGAAAGCGTCGTCTTCAAGCTGTCCGCCCACAAGTTCGAGCGCCGCGCGCAGTTTCGCGATTACGCGATCCTGTATCGCGGCAACTTTCAGGCGCGCCTGTTCGAGCAGATCCTGCGCCGAGAGCGCATTCCGTATGTGCTCTCGGGAGGGCAGAGCTTTTTCGACAAGGCGGAGATTAAGGATCTGTGCGCGTATCTGCGGCTGATTGCCAATGCGGATGATGATCCTGCGTTCATTCGCGCCATCACCACGCCCAAGCGCGGCGTGGGCAATGCGACGCTGGAAGTGCTGGGCGCATTCGCGGGACAGGCCAAGGTGTCGCTGTTCGAGGCGGCGATGATGGGCGGCATCGAAGCGCAACTCGCGCCGCGCCAGCTGGAGCCGCTGCGGGTGTTCTGCGAATTCATCGTGCGGCTCTCGGACCGCGCCGCCAAGGAGCCCGCCGCCACGCTGCTCGACGAGATGATGGAAGGCATCCACTACGAGGCCTACCTGTACGACACCTACGACGAGCGCCAGGCGCAGAACAAGTGGACCAACGTGCTGGAGTTTCTCGACTGGCTCAAGCGCAAGGGCACCAAGCCGGAGAAGGATGACGACGAAGGTGACGACAAAGAGGCCACCGGTTTCGACAACGCCGATGGCCTGATGGACACCGGCAAGAACCTGCTGGAACTCACGCAGACCATCGCGCTGATCAGCATGCTCGAAGGCAAGGAAGAGGATCCGGATGCGGTGCGCCTGTCCACGCTGCATGCGAGCAAGGGGCTGGAGTATCCGCACGTGTTTCTGGTGGGTGTGGAGGAAGGCATCCTGCCGCATTGTCGTGAAGACGACGACCTGACCGACGAGAAGATCGAAGAAGAGCGGCGGTTGATGTATGTGGGCATCACGCGGGCGCAGCGCAGCCTGCATATCAGTTGGTGCAAGAAGCGCAAGCGAGCGCGGGAGACGGTGGTGTGCGAGCCGTCGCGCTATATCGCTGAGATGAAGCTTGGGGAGGATGCTGGGCCGACGCCGGAGGACACGATGCCGGCGATGTCGCCGAAGGATCGGTTGGGGGCGTTGAAGGGGTTGTTGGCGGTTAAGAAGACTGTGGTTTCGTGATTGGGTTTTGGGTTTTGGGTTTTGGGTTTTGGGTTTTGGGTTTTGGGTTTTGGGTTTTGGGTTTTGGGTTTTGGGTTTTGGGTTTTGGGTTTTGGGTT
>NZ_CATWHI010000013.1:0-15080 GCF_958350185.1 Ralstonia edaphi | reverse complement strand
CCCCCCCCCCCCCCCCCCCCCCCCCCCCCCCCCCCCCCCCCCCCCCCCCCCCCCCCCCCCCCCCCCCCCCCCCCCCCCCCCCCCCCCCGCCGATCCAAGCTATCTCACCATTTCAATAGCTCACCAAAATAGCCTATTACGAAAATGGCAAAAAACGACAGCATCCTAATCGATGGAATTATAGACGACCGTCTGTCACGGAAAATTCCGTCTGAGAAGCGAGACGAAGTGTTCGAGTATTTTTCCATCGAGCAAATACTCAAAAATTGGGACCTATCCGCCGATGAATTGAAGAGTGGCTGGGTAGACGGCCGTGGCGATGGCGGGATCGACGCATTTCATATATTTGTCAATGGCCACCTTCTTCAGGAGGTCGAGCAATTTACATGGCCAAAGACAAGCGCGGATTTATTTGTCTCCGTTATATCGTGCAAACATCATGAGACGTTCAAGCTAGCAACGCTAGACTCGATGGCCGCGTCACTATTGGAGATATTTGATTTCTCCATAAAAAACGAAGATCTCAGTCTAAAATACAATTCTGACCTAATAAGCCAAAGGAACAATCTCCGATTTGCAT
The DNA here is from genome assembly GCF_958350185.1 of Ralstonia edaphi. Lineage (NCBI taxonomy): Bacteria > Pseudomonadati > Pseudomonadota > Betaproteobacteria > Burkholderiales > Burkholderiaceae > Ralstonia > Ralstonia edaphi. The sequence goes on along the minus strand of NZ_CATWHI010000013.1, from coordinate 14,500 downwards.
ATCAGAAATTAGCCTCGTCTCTTACGAAAATGCAGGTCGACGTTGTCTACGCATCACGCGGAGATACTACGGACATGGGAGAAGAGGTAACTTCACGCGCAGAACAGATAAAAAAGATTATCTCTGAGTCTTTCACAAAATCGGGAGCGTCCTTTAGATTCTTGGGTTCCGCGGAGCTCATAGAGCTTTATCGTAAGCGCCCCAACTACTCGCTTGAACTCAAGTTCATCCAAGAGCTTTCCCGAGGCGAAACTTATGTGGTCCTCGCAAACCTTCGCGATTATTTCCATTTTATTTCTGATGAGGAAGGGTCACTTCGCCGCTATTTATTCGAGTCAAATGTACGGGACTTTGTTGGATTAAATCGCGTCAACGAAGACATAAAAATCACCCTAGATAATGCCGATTCACCGGACTTTTGGTGGCTAAACAACGGCGTCACCATCCTTGCCACGGGCGCAAGTGTAATTGGAGACTCCATTCACATGCAAGATATCCAGATAGTTAATGGTCTTCAGACAACTGAGTCGATTTACCGATATTTCAGGGGTGCGCCGAGACAAATGGAAGACCGAGCGGTCATGGTCAAAGTTATCGTTTCTAAAGAGGATTCCGTTAGAGACTCAATAGTTCGGGCCACGAACAATCAGACTAGCGTGGAACAGATTTCTCTTCACGCGACTGACAGAATTCAGCGAAGCATAGAAGAAATTCTATATCGGCATGGAATTTATTACGATCGACGAAAGAATTTTTACGCAAACCAGGGGCATTCGAGTGGCGACATCGTTTCCCCGCTATACCTTGCTGCCGGATATGTTGCACTCTTATTGAAACTACCATACCAAGCAACCCATTTGCGGCAAAAACACTTACGGCCACAGGAAGCATACGATCTAGTTTTTTCGGAAAAGACACCCCTGGAGGTATATCCAATAATCGTGCGCGTTCTACGCAAAGCAGACGAATTCTTGGAATCGAATAGGCCAGCACGTGGCGGTTCGGCTGAGCGGTTCCTGAAAAACAATCGGTATATCCTGTCCTTATCCGCACTAGCACGACATTTTGGTACATTTTCTTTTAGCGTCAACAATTTTCTTCATTTAGACGTTGATTCTATTAATGAAAACGCATTCAAAGAGATATGGGACATAAGAAATGATTCAATCGCGACAGGTGCCGATTGGACCAATAAGCAGGGCATATCGAAATTTTTCAAAAAAATTGGCGAGCAATTCGGAATCAAAGACGTTCTACGGATTGTCAATGGCGCCGACCCGCTCCGGGCCGTGCAGCGCAAAAATGTTGAGCGGGGCGGCAAACGTATGGATATTGAGTTCGCTCTGAAAGTTAAAGATCTACTTCCCGAACAACCTTGGAAGCCGGGTATGCACAAGGACCTCTGCAGCGCCTTAAACTGCACTCATACCGAACTCTTTAGTGCAGTCGAAATGCTGATCGACGAGGGACTCGTCAATCGACAAACAGATGGCGTCGTCTACGATGCAGATGGAAATGTGCTGATGTTCGACGCGGACCGAGTCGACCCGAACACCCTCGAGTTGAGGGACGCACAACCCTGAAAATCACCCTTTTTCGTCACGGGATGTTATAATTTGTCACGCGTCGCAGATGTGTGGCGCCCCGTCTAAGGGGGCGGGCTAGCTGGTCACAGGATTCGTTCCGCAGCTTTCGCCGCCCCATCTATTTGCAGTCGCTGGTTACGGCCGACATACAGGTTCGTTTCGGGCTGATCCGCCATTTCCACTGCAGCATCTTCTGTCACCAGCGACAATCAACGGCCTTCAGACCCGTTTCATATATCTAGCCGCATAATTCCGCATAGGCCGGCTTGGCTCCCAGCCTTCGTACCGCATCATTCAACCAGCGGGTTCGGGACCTTTATGCACCTGCATAAAAATGGCTCAATGAAGCGAGCGGGTGAGGCGGGGTCCCAACGGCGCGCGCCGGGTCGCCACACCAGCCTGCCGGCTCTTCGCCCTCCCCCGCTCCCCGCCACTGCATGCCCCGTCAGCCCCCGTAAAGCGCGCGCGGCGGCCCGATCACCGACGGGATAACGCCCGGCCGCCAGTGCGCAAAAAAGCGCTTCTGCGCTCTCCCAGGCGCCTCTCCATCCACGTCTGCATTGTCTACGTTGACTCGTAGGATCGTGCCTCGGATACTGTATATCCATACAGTATTTGCAGCCATGGAATCGCCCGCACCCCCGCACATCGTCCACAAATACCGCTACCTAGACGCCAAGACTGGTCGCTGGAAAATGACCCGGCACCACATGAGCGCGGAGGCGGCCGAGCAGTTTTTTGCGCCCAGCGCTTCGACACACTTCAGGGCGGAGAAATGGGAGCCGGTCGAAGCCACACGCGAGGATCGCGGCAGCGGCTATCCAATGCAGGGAAAGGGCATCGCCTGCAATCCGCCAAAAAGCGCCCCGCCCCCTCCGCCCCGATTGAAGGTCGAAGAGATTCGCGCGATATGGGAGCGGAACAAATGCCCAGACGTAAGGCGCTTGATCTGGGAGATCTGGTATCTCCGCAGCACGATCGACTACGCCCGGTACGTGACCGCGTGGTTAGAGAACATCGAGATCGATCCCCCGTTTGACCGCCGGTTCAAAATGCTCCTGGCCATGCTGAACAGCCATCCTTCTGCGGCCGAGCTTGAATGGAGCAGCGCCGAGATCGTTCTCCTAAAGCGACTCACCAAAGCACGCCGCTGATCTATCATGGCCTCGCCCATGATCGCTGCCGGCCCCCATCAAGCCCGAGAACATCGATGCGTGGCTGAATCGCGAACCGCGCGACTTGGATGCCTTGGATGCCATCTTGGATGACAAACTGCAGCCGTGCTACGGCCACCGCAAAGCGACATCCATGTGACGCAGCCCTGCGCCACCCTCAAATCAGATTTCAAATCTTTTCAGCACCGGTGCCCCGCAAAGCTCGCTAGCATGGCGCCGCCCCGCTTGGGGCGTCAGGCAAAGCGCAGTAACTGGAGGAATCCCGTGCCCTCAGGTCAGCAGCCCTTCATCGTCGTGGGCGACAAAACCACCCACGGCGGCACCGTCATCACCGGCGACATGACGTCCACCATGCAAGGCAAGCCCATTGCCCGCTCTGGCGACATGACAGTGTGTCCGAAATGCAAGGGAACCTTCCCAATACTCAAAGGCAACGGCATCGTCGTCGACGCCGGCGGCAACACCTATGCCCGCCACATGGACAAGACTGCATGCGGCGCCAACCTGCTTGCGAGCCAGGCGACTGGCCTCGCAACGGAGATGGTTTCCGGTAGCAGCAGTCCAGCCGGTGCAATGGCAGCGCAGACCGCTGCTATCGCCGCACCGACAACCTCTGGCGTCTGCCTGTCGTGCCTCATCAAAGCCGCTGCGAGCGGTAGCTCGACTGTCGTTCGGAGCTGACCATGGCGCTTGATGTGGCCGAGCGATTGACTGAGCTGCGGGCAGCCTTCCCCGCCCTCCGCCTGTACGCGCTCGTTGATGGCGTCCAGTACGAGAACCATCGCGGCGAACGGTTGGACGACCGACCTGGCTTCGCCTCACTCTTTCGCGGCACGGCGGATGGACCACTGGCCCACGCAGGACCCTGGCTGGTCGACATCGAAGAGGCCGGCGATGCCATTGCAAACGACCTGGCAGGCCTGGAACGCGAAGCCCCATCCGTGACATGGCTGATCACCGAAGCCGACTTGCACGGCCTCGCGCAACTGCTACGGCTCCACCTGGACGTGCGCATACCGGACGGCCGCGTCGCTCTTCTTCGCTTCTGGGATCCGCGCGTGCTCGCCAGCCTGGCCAACGTACTCGACCCGAAGCAGCGCGAGACCTTCTTCGCCCACATCCACGAATGGCATCTACTGCGCGACGGCCACCGCGTTCACATCGGGAGAAAACATGCTGAGGCTTGACGCGCGCCAGTGGCAGGCACTGCAGGCCTGCGAGGCCAACCAGTTCGTCGCTACGGTGTGCGACCAGTTTCTGGCAAAGCGGCCCGAGCTGCTGCAGGCGCCTGGGCGCGAAGTGATTCTCGGGCGTATGCAAGCGGCGCACGACTACGCTGAACGCATCAGCTTCACCTCTACCCCGCATATCGTGTGGCTCATGTACATGACAGCAGACGCACCGACGCTGGTCGTCGATCCCGTTATTGAAGAGTATCTGCGCAAGCCCGGAGCGACGCCTGAGCAGCGGTTAGATGACTTGGATGCAGTGTTGCAAAAGAAACTGGAAGGAGGTCTCTGATGGTCGCGGCCGCACCCGTACTCATTGAGGCGGCGCTGGGCCGCCTCTTGATCGCTCTAGGCGTCACGGTCGCCGGTGGTGCCGCCATTGACCAGGTGCGCAAGCGCAAAGAAGAAGCGGACGGTGCTCGAACTGCGCCCATCGCACAGACAGAGGCACAAACCAAGACAAAAGAGAAATGCAAAGAGTGCCCACCTGACAAGGGAACACTGGTGACACGCAGGTGGAACATGTCTGACGTGTCGCGCGCCTACCAGGCCCGCATCACCGGCTTTGCGCCGTACACTGAGTGGAATTTTGGTGGTGTGGACTTCGACGGCTTCCGCTCGTCGCAATGCCTACTGCAGGAAGCAAAGGGGCTCTACGACCAGTTCTTTGACCCGGAAGACGGCGAACCGAAGTTCTTCTTCCGCGTCAGTGGCGGCGACCGCAAGATCGTTCGGCAAGCTCAGGCGCAAACCGCCATCGTGGTTGCCAACTCGCCGACCCGCTTGAATTGGTATTTCATGCAACCCCTGTCGTATCGCTACTTTACGCGGCGCTTCGCCCGCGAGGGCGTAGTAGCTGCGACTCTCCTTGAGCCGTAACCATGGAAATCACGTCAACGTTCCGTCTCGACCAGCAAGTGCTGCCAACCGAGTCACAGCAACTCCAAGACCTCTGGCGAGTCGCCAAGTTGCTCGTGCCGTTTGGCCTCCCGCTTCACGGTTGGTACCCGCCTGCCGACACCCCGGAACACTCTCTCCTTAACCGGGCGTTCGATGACACGGGGCCAACTCCAGCAGCTCTGTCCATCCTGAAGGCCGAGAATCAGGAAAAGGAGATGCCAGGATGGCGCGAGGCAGCCGTGTGGAATGGCACCGAGGGCACCGGCGGAGCCCTCTTCAAGAGTTCACTCACCACGGCAGCAAAACCGCTCCGTTGTACGTTCGAGCTCAGCGCCAAACGCATAGAGTCCTTCAGCAACAAGGAGCTTGTTCTACCACTTGTCCTGAGCCTCCTTGAAATTTGGCCTGCGATGACGCTTGAGGTCCATCCATACAAGTACAGCGCCATGCAGCAAGTCTTTCCTGATCGACCTGGCGTCGGCTGGATGCTGTACCTCCCGCAAGTTTTGACCCCGCAGAACGTGCCCGAGGCCGGTGCGCTCATCCCGGTGCTTGGTGAGAAAAAGAAGCAGACCGGCACCATCATCGTGAGCGTGGCCGACGAACCGTTCTCATCCGACAACCCCGAGCACGTCAAGATCGCAAACAAAATCGAGGTCCGCCTGGTGGATCAAGATCTGCTTCCTCGCTACGCGGACCTGTGACCATGGGCTTTGAAGTTTTCCTCAACAGCTATGACCGTGGCGAGCCAGCTAAACTAATCCCGATGTCCTTGTTGGAGTCGGCGTTCGGCGCCGCGATCAAGCTTCGGACGGTTAATACAGACGGCTCTCTATTCTGGCGAGTGGAGTACGAAACAGAGCAGCCTCCCGACATGCCGAAAACCGTCGTTATGGACGGGCGTGAATACCCCCTGATCGCACAGGACAGTTCGGACCTGTATATCTCGGTGGACGCGGCAGGTGAGCGGACTGACGGATTCATGGCTGCAGGCCCCGCAGGCAATATTCGGTTCTATGAGTCATTGCTGATGATTCTTCAAGCGACGCACTCCGCGCTCTATTGGCCGGGCGAGAACTCGCTCGTGATTGGCAGAGAGGACACTAAAGAGCATCTGCATGAGAGCATGGTCGAGACGCTCGGCGAACCGTTCTTGATTGCACAGCCAGAACAAATAATCGAGCGGATTCGCCAATCGTAGGCAATTACTCGATTCACGCAGCGGCGGGCTCATCCCCGCCCAGCGTGTAGGGTGCGAACCTCACCACCTCCTCCCCCACCCACTCATTAATCGCCAACAGCCGATCCTGCAGCGGCTTAACCTCATTCCGAGCGAACACCAGCGCCGCCTTCTCCACGTCACCAAAGCCCCCGGTGTTCGACGGAATGATCCCCATGAGCTGAGGTGGCACGCGATGCGCCGCGAGCTGGTCATCGCGCGTCACGCTCTTGATGTTCCAGAACTCGTCCTTCGCCGCCACCTCCGAAACAGGCAGAAGCTGAATCCCGTCCTTCTTCCCCTTCGGCGCATACATGAACACGTTGCGGAAATTGCCCGGCCCCTTCGACGACGCGATCGCGTCGCGCAGCGCCTTCACATCCTCCATCTTTTGCGCCTCGTCGGTCATGTACAGGATGAAGCCCGCGTGTGAGCCGTTCTTGTAATACTTCCGGCGGAACAGCGTGGCCGACTCGTTCAACCAGGTCGCGTTGAGCGACGACAGGTATTCCGGCAACCCATACACCTCCTGGTTGATGTCTGGCTCCTGCAGATGAAACACGGTGCCACGCGCGAACTCATGCGGCTCGCCTGCGCCCTGCACAAAGTAGTACGTCGACAGATCGACACCCCGCCGCATGTACTTCGCCATCGCGGGCGCCAGGCCCATGCTGGAGCCCGCCCAGCTCAACCGGTTCTCCAGATACGCATTGCCAAACACCTGCCAATCGAGCACAAATCGCTCGAATGCCGCGCGCGGGAAAAGCGGATGCGGAATGAACGTGCTCACCAAGATGTTGCGCTTCACATAGATCGCCGAGCTGTGATGCGCAGCAGCTCGGAACGACTTCGCCAACCCATCCCACGGTAGCGGCGGCTCAAACCACTTGCCCATCCGCATGCACTCCAGATAGTCGAGCAGTTCACGCCGGTCGAGCACCTCCATCGGATCGCCAAACGAAAAGACCTCAGGGCGGGCCGCTTGGTCATTGAGGGGCGCGGCGGCCGTCGCGGTGCCAGTGGCGCGCCGATTCTTCTTGCGGCTCATAAGAACTCCATAAAGCTGGTATTGGTCGAGGTCGCGCCTTCGAGTGGTTCGTACGAAAGCGCATGCATGCAGGCCCACGCCAGATCGGCATGGCTGGTTTCCTCCGAGCGCCCCGCCTGGTAGGTGACGCGCGCGCCGGAGGCAGTAACGGTTTTCTTGATCGACATGAACGACGCGGCGAAGTCCGTCCAGCCGGCGTCGAACTCCAGCCGGCCCTTGCTGACGACGTCGTACGCCTTCAGCACCAAGTTCGTCTTCACATCCACGGAATACGAGAAGCCATGGGCATCCGGCCTGGCCTTCGTCACGAGCTGGTAGACGGCATCGCCCACACCCGTCCGGTCGATCCCGATGAAGGCAACGTTGTAGCGGTTGCACACGCGGAGGATGGCGTTCGCCTGCTCCTCAAAATCGATCCCCTTGAACTGGTGTTTCTCCAGCACGCGGAACTTGCCATCGGGCACCGCCGGCGGCGCCAGCACCACAATGGCGGCGCTGTCGCCAGTCGGCCCGCCCCCATTGGGGTCATACCCGAGCCACACCTCGCGCGCGCCAAACGGACGCGGCGCATACGCCCGGAAGTCGGTCCACTCCTCCCAGCTATCCACCATCCCGCGCATCAGCATCGACAGCGGAAACACCGACGCCGTGTCATCCACAAACTGACACATCAGCAGGTTGGCGTAGTCGGGCTCGCTGTACTCCAGGCGCAGTTGGTCCAGGTCGAACAGGTTGCAGCCACCGCGCAGCGCATCCTCCACCGTCACGATCTGCCGCCACTGCCCATCCGCGCAGCGCAAGCCATCGCGCAGCGCCGCATGGCTCACGTCAATCTTGACCTGCCTGTCCTTCGCCTTCCCCCGGTTGAACAGCGCACCCGACCAGAAGGGATACGCGTCATGCGCCAGGCTGGAAGGCGTCGAGAAATACGTCTGCCTCCAATGCTTGTGGATCGCCATCCCAGAGGCGACCTTGCGCAGCTCCTGGAAGCGCGGCACCCAGAAGTATTCATCGAAATACAGGTTGCCGTGATAGCTCTGCGCCGTGCGCGCGTTCGTACCCAGGAAGTACAGCGTCGCGCCGTTCGGCAGCACGATGGGATCGCCCTTCAGCTCAACGCCGGCCGCGTCCTTCGCAAACTGCACCATGTACTGCTTGAACACGTGCGCCTGCGCCTTGCTGGCCGACAGGAAAATCTGATTACGCCCCGTCGTCAGCGCATCAATCAGCGCCTCACGCGCGAAATACCAGGTCGCCCCAATCTGGCGCGATTTCAGGATGTTGCGAATCCGCTCTGCCTTGCCCGCGCGGTGCCACACCTCCTGATACCCAAACAGTGAATCGCGGAATGCCTCCTGCAACTGGGCTTGCTCTTCCGGGCTCATCGCGTTGCGCTCCGCCTTCTTGCGCGGCCCTGCGTTGCGGTTCGCCACCTTCGGGTTGAGGTCCGTCTCGTTGCCGCCATCGCGGTACCGCTCGCGCCGCGCGACGTTGTTGAGCTGGCGGTTCAGCAGATCGATCTCTTTGAAGTCCCGCCCTTCCTTCTGCTCCTTCGTCACCAGGCGCATCAAGCGCTCTTCAATCGTCAGCGCCACACGCTCATCCGGCGTCGTGTCGGCCCACGCATCGCGGCGCTTCCAACTGTGCACCGTCACCGGCTTCACCTTGAGCATTTCCGCGATGCGCGCAACGCGGTAGCCCTGCCAGTAGAGCGAGCGCGCAACGCGGCGCGGGTCCATTTCCGGGTCGATTGAGAGAGAAGCGATAGGCGGCAACGTAGTCATGCCGCAACGCTACCGGCCGCGCGCGCGCGTGCCACGCGCCGCCTGTTGTGGCGCCGGTTCGCACAACACCAACGCGTTGCCCGCGCGATGCACGGCGCTGAAGATGACAGCACCAACGAACCACCGACCACCGACCACCGAGGACAACATGGGCACCAAGGCCAACAAGTTCTTCCGCATCGCCACCGAAGGCGCCACCAGCGACGGCCGCGTCATTGATCGCAACATGCTCGTGCAGATGGCGAAGAACTACGACCCGAAGACGTACTCCGCGCGCATCAACATGGAGCACATCCGCGGCTACTCGCCAGCCGGCCCCTTCAAGGCGTACGGCGATGTCATCGCACTGAAAGCGGAAGAGCAAGACGGCAAGATGGGCCTGTACGCGCAGCTCGACCCCACCGACGAGCTGGTCGCTCTCACCAAGGCACGCCAGAAGATTTTTTCGTCGATGGAAGTGCAGCCAAGCTTCGCCGACACCAAAGAGGCCTACCTGGTCGGCCTCGCTGTCACCGACAACCCCGCAAGCCTGGGCTGCGAAGTCCTGCAGTTCAGCGCCACCGCCAAGGTCAACCCGCTCGCCGCGCGCAAGCAAGACCCTGACAACCTCTTCACTGAAGCCGTGGAAGTCGACCTCGACTTCACCCCCGAGCAGCCCGGCGCCACCGCAGGTTTCGCCGACAGCATCAAGCGCCTGTTCTCGCGCCAGGCCAAAGCCGAGACCGGCAACGACGCCCGCTTCTCCGATGTGCAGGACGCCGTGCAGATCATCGCCACGCAAGTGCAGTCGCTGGGCGACCAGTTCACCGCAGGCCTCAACACGATCAACAACCAGTTGGCCGAGTTCAAGGCCCAAGCCGACGAACGTGACAAGGCCTTCAACACGCTCAAGCACGGGCTGGAAACCACGCCCGCCTTCAGCGCCCGGCCGCCCGCCACCGGCGGCGACGGCACCGCCGACATCAAGACCGACTGCTGACCCGGCCGACGCCGCACAACCCCGACAAACACCCGGAGCACCACATGCGTAACGATACCCGCCGCCTCTACGAAGCCTATGCAGCCGAAGTCGCCAAACTGAACGGCGTTGATCGCGTTGACACCAAGTTCTCTGTCGACCCGACAGTTCAGCAGCGCTTGGAAACGAAGATTCAAGAATCCAGCCAATTCCTGTCCAAGGTGAACATCTACGGCGTTGCCGAACTGGAGGGAGAAAAGGTTGGCCTGGGCGTCTCCGGCCCGGTCGCCAGCACGACCGACACGACCAAGCAGGACCGCCAGACCGTGGATATCTCCACGCTCGATGCACGCCGCTACCGCTGCGAGCAAACCAACTCCGATACGCACATCACGTATCAAAAACTGGACGTCTGGGCGAAATTCAAAGACTTCCAGACGCGCATCCGCGACACCATCATCAAACGCCAGGCGCTGGACCGCATGATGATCGGCTTCAACGGCATCAAGCGGGCCGCCACCTCCAACATCGTTGCGAACCCGTTGCTTCAAGACGTGAACAAAGGCTGGCTGCAGCAAATCCGCGAGCAGGCGCCGCAACGAATCATGGCGCACGACGAGAAGCACGCTGACAAGATCGTGGTCGGCGGCAGCGGCGCCGGATACGAAAACCTGGACGCGCTGGTATTCGATCTGGTCGGCCAGCTTATCGAGCCGTGGTACGCGGAAGACCCGGAGCTGGTCGTCGTCTGCGGCCGGCAACTACTGGCCGACAAGTACTTCCCCATCGTCAATACCAACCATCGCCCGACCGACATGATGGCGGTCGACATGATCATCAGCCAGAAACGCATCGGCAACCTGCCTGCGGTTCGAGTGCCCTACTTCCCGCCCAACGGCCTGCTCGTCACGCGCCTGGACAATCTGTCGATCTACTACCAGGAAGGCAGCCGCCGCCGCACCATCGTCGACAACGCCAAGCGTGACCGCATCGAGAACTATGAGTCGAGCAACGACGCCTATGTCGTCGAAGACCTCGGCTGCCTGGCGATGGCGGAGAACATCTCCGTCGTGGAAGAGAAAACCAAGGCGGAGGAAAAGTGAGCAGCCCCGCCCGCAAGCACTTCCTGCGGGTCTCCGCCGCCCTCGCGGCGCAGGCCGAGCAGGAAGCCAACCCGCTACGCCACGCCAACGGCTACGAGCTCATGCTCGCGCAGCTCGCCGAGCACAAGCGCCAGCTCAAGCAGGTGCAGTCCGTCGAGCGCAAGGCTGACACCAAACGCCGCATGCTCCCCGAGTACGCGGCCTGGGTGGAAGGCGTCCTGCAGGCCGACAGCGGCACGCAAGACGACATCTTCATGACCGTGCTCGTCTGGCGCATCGACGTGGGCGATTTCGCCGGCGCCCTGCCCCTGGCCGACTACGCCATCCGCCACAAGCTGGCGATGCCCGACCAGTACCAGCGCACCACCGCCTGCCTCATCGCAGAAGAGTTCGCCAACATGGTCTTGAAAGACCCCGCCGCCATCAAATCGGCCGACGTTGAGGCCTTGGTGGAAGTGGAAAAGCTCGTGCGCGACCAGGACATGCCCGATGAAGTCCGCGCCAAGCTGCACAAGGCGCTCGGCTACGTCATTGCAGAGATGGCGACCGGACACGACCAGGCCACCGCCAACGCGTGCCGCGAAGAAGCCCTCGCGCACCTGCGCCGCGCGCTGGAGCTGCACGACAAATCCGGCGTGAAAAAAGACATCGAGCGCATCGAGCGCGAGATCAAGAACGCAGCCAAGCCCGGCGACGGGAAGAGCTGACACCGAGCGTGACCCCGCGCATCAGGCGGCACGGGGCAGTCTTCCGGCGTGCCGCGAAGCCTCGCCCCGTCCACCGCCTCCCAGCCCACTGAACCCATGTCCTCCTTCATCGCAGCCGCATCCCTGCCCGCGCAGGCACAACCCGGCGGGGAGCCGATCGGCAACGACGGCTTCTTCCCCGATATCGACGTCGACCAGGCCTACGCCGCCATGCGCCTGGACGGCACCGTCACGCAGCAGCGCATGCGCGCCGCGTTGGTCGAGGCGGTCATTTCCGTCAATGACGAGCTGCAGCCCTGGAAGATCGCGCAGGTCTCCTTTGGTCGCAACACGCTGGCCGAAGTGCCGGCGTCCAAGATCGACGGCCGCAGCGCTCACCTTCACCGCTACGAGCGCGCCGTCCACTGCCTGGCCGCCGCCTGGCTCATCGAGCGCTACCGCACCATCGACGCCACCGCCGCCGGCGACCGCAAGGCCGAAGCGGAAAACCTTGGCGTCGATGATCTGCGCCGTGACGCCCGCTGGGCCATCAGCGACATCCAGGGCGCCGCCCGCACCACCGTCGAGCTCATCTGATGCGCGTACGGGCCATCCAGGGCGACACCGTCGACGCCATCTGCCACCGCGTCTACGGCCGCACGGCAGGCGTCACAGAGGCCGTCCTCGCCGCCAACCCGGGCATTGCCGACCTTGGCCCCGTGCTGCCGCACGGCACCGAGCTGGTCATGCCCGACATCTCCCCGCAGCCGGCCATGCAAATGGTCCAGCTCTGGGACTGACCACAAGGAACCCAATGGCTGAACCCATCTCCACCGGCTCCACCGCCACCCTCGCCGTCACGGGCGTGGGCGCGTTGTCCTTGGTGCCAGGCGTCGACCCCGGCACCGTGCTGGGCGCCTTCGCCGGCGCCGCCGTCTTCGTGCTCAACAGCGGCGAGCTTGGCACCGTCAAAAAGCTCGGCTTCCTGGCCGCGTCCGTCGTCGCAGGGCTGCTGTCCGCGCCGCTCGCTGCCGCGCTCATCGCCAAAGCCCTGCCCACCAACACCGAAGTCAGCCACGCCGTGGGCGCGCTGGTCGCCTCCACCGTCGTGGTCAAGCTGCTCCTGGCCCTCATCCGCCTGGCGGACAACAGCGACTGCCTCTTCGCCTCGCTCAAGGGCGGCGCAGACAAGGGAGGCAAGCAACCATGAAAACGCTCTTCATCGTGCAAGCCGCGTTGTGTGCGCTCATCGCTCTGCGCCTGCTGCTCTTCAAGCGCGACGGCGCTGCGCACCGGCCTTGGGCGTCACGCCTGGCGTACGGCCTGGTCGTGCTCGCCGGCGCCGTCACCATCAGCGTGTTGTTCGGCCGGTATGACTGGGCGCTGGCCGCGCAGAACGGCATCACCGCCGTGCTCTGCATCGCCGTCTACGCCGTGCGCGGCAACGTGGTCGAGCTGTTCCGCATGGGCGGTGCGCGTCAGGGGTGGTTTGTTCGCATCCTGCGGAGGTCCGCATGACCATCCTGCGAGAAGGCATGGTCGGCGCTGCCGTGCTGGAGCTGCAGCGGCTGCTCACCGCCAACGGCTTCACTGCCCCGGACACCGCCGTCTACTGCGCAGACACAGCCGCCGCCGTGCGCGTGGCACAGATCCGCTTCGGCCTGGTCGTCGACGGCATTGCCGGCCCCAAGACCATGGCCGCGCTGCAGTCCGGCGCGCGCAACATCCGCCACCTGACCGCCGCCGACCTGCAGGCCGCTGCTGAAACGCTCGACGTGCCCCTGGCCGCCATCCGCGCCGTCAACGAGGTCGAAAGCCTTGGCAACGGCTTCCTGCCAGACGGCCGGCCCGTCATCCTGTTCGAGCGGCACATCATGCATCGCCAGCTCGCACGCGCCGGCAAAGACGCCGACGCCCTGGCGCGCCAGTTCCCCAACCTGGTCAACCCCAAGCGCGGCGGCTACGTCGGCAACGCCGGCGAGCACATGCGCCTGGCCCGCGCCATCCAGATCGACGAAGACTGTGCCCTCGCCTCGGCCAGTTGGGGCGCCTTCCAGATCATGGGGTTTCACTGGAACCTGCTCGACTACCCCAGCGTGCAGCACTTCGTCGCCTCCATGCGCACCAGCGAAGCCGCACAGCTCGATGCCTTCGTGCGCTTCGTCAAGGCCGACCCTACCCTGCTCAAAGCGCTGCGCGCCCGCAAGTGGCCCACCTTCGCCAAGCTGTACAACGGCCCCGCCTACGAAGCCAACCTCTACGACGTCAAGCTCGCCCGCGCGTTTGACCGCTACCAGGCAGAAGAAGAGGTCGCGGCATGAAGCGCGCCGCCACCCTCCTCGCGCTGCTCGCCATCGCCGCAGGCCTCACCTGGTGGGCCACCGCCAGCTACAACGCCGCAGTCCAGCGCGCCCACCAGGCCGAGACCACCGCAGCCACCCTGCGCAAGCAGCTCGACAACGCCAAGGCCGCCACCGTGACGGTCACGCAGTACGTCGACCGCGAGCGTGTCATCCGCCTCAAGGGCGACACCATCATCAAGGAAGTCCCGCGCTATGTCCCCGTTCAAGCTGACGCTGCCTGCGTTGTCCCTCGCGGCTTTGTGCGCCTGCACGACGCCGCAGCCGCCGGCACCGTGCCAAATCCAGATACCCGAGATGCTGATGCGGCCCCCGCAGACGTTGCGCTCTCTACCGTCGCCAGCACCGTCGCAGCCAACTACACTGGATTTGCCCCCGTATCTCCGGACACCGCCTCACACTTGAGTTGATGATTCTGTCCTGCGCCTGAACTCGCGTGGCGAGCGATATTT
>NZ_CATWHI010000012.1:0-32492 GCF_958350185.1 Ralstonia edaphi | reverse complement strand
GCGGTGACGTCCACGTGCTGGTGGCCGGCGCTGGCTGCGGCGCGGCTGCACAGGCCGCCGCGCAGATCGCCGGCGTGACCAAGGTGCTGGTAGCCGACGCCCCGCAGTTTGCCGATGGCCTGGCCGAGAACGTCGCCGAGCAGGCTCTGGCCGTTGCCGGTAACTACAGCCACATCCTGGCGCCCGCCACCGCCTACGGCAAGAACATCCTGCCGCGCGTGGCCGCCAAGCTGGACGTGGCCCAGCTGTCCGACATCACCAAGGTCGACGGCCCCGACACCTTCGAGCGCCCGATCTACGCCGGCAACGCAATTGCCACCGTGCAATCGTCCGACAAGGTGAAGGTGATCACCGTGCGTGGCACGGCGTTCGACCCGGCTGCGGCCACGGGTGGTTCGGCGGCCACCGAAAACCTGACTGCCGTGGCTGATGCCGGTATCTCGCAATTCGCCTCGCGCGAAGTGACGAAGAGCGACCGCCCGGAACTGACCGCCGCGAAGATCATCGTGTCGGGCGGCCGTGGCGTAGGCTCGGGCGAAAACTACACCAAGGTGCTGACGCCGCTGGCCGACAAGCTGGGCGCGGCCCTGGGTGCCTCGCGCGCCGCCGTCGATGCCGGCTTCGTGCCGAACGACTATCAAGTCGGTCAGACGGGCAAGATCGTCGCGCCGCAGCTGTACATCGCCGTGGGTATCTCGGGCGCGATCCAGCACTTGGCTGGCATGAAGGATTCCAAGGTGATCGTGGCGATCAACAAGGATCCGGAAGCGCCGATCTTCCAGGTGGCGGACTACGGCCTCGTGGGCGACCTGAACGCCGTCGTGCCGGAGCTGGTGACCGCACTGGGCTGATTGCACCGTGCGGCGTGCCTTGGTTAAGGTGCGCCGCAATGCCCGACGCAAAGCCGTTTCCGACCTGTTTGGAAACGGCTTTTTTATACGCAAGCGCCATCAGGAGAGCGCGTCACGACCCGATGCGGCGCTGTCCTGATCGCGCTTAACGAGAGTTGGAGAGAGACATGACCTATCAAGCCCCCGTCAAGGACATGCTGTTCGTGATGAACGAACTGGCCGGCCTGGACAACGTCGCCAAGCTGCCCGGTTTTGAAGACGCCACCGCTGACACGGCGCAGGCCGTGCTGGAAGAAAGCGCGCGCTTTACCGGTGAAGTCGTTGCGCCGCTGAATGTGGAAGGCGACCGTAACCCGAGCAGCTGGAAGGACGGCGTCGTCACCGCCACCGCGGGTTTCAAGGAGGCGTTCGCGCAGTTCGGCCAAGGCGGCTGGCAGGGCGTGCAGCATCCGGTGGAATACGGCGGCCAGGGCCTGCCGAAGCTGATCGCCACGGCGTGCATCGAAATGCTAAACGCGGCGAACCTGTCGTTCGCGCTGTGCCCGTTGCTCACGGATGGCGCCATTGAGGCGTTGTTGACGGCTGGCACCGAAGAGCAGAAACAGCTTTTCGTCCCCAAGCTCATCTCGGGCGAATGGACGGGCACGATGAACCTGACCGAACCCCAGGCGGGCTCCGACCTGGCACTTGTGCGCACGCGCGCTGAGCCCGTGGGCGACGGCACCTTCAAGATCTTCGGCACGAAGATCTTCATCACCTGGGGCGAGCACGACATGGCCGAGAACATCGTCCACCTCGTGCTGGCGCGCACGCCTGGCGCACCGGAAGGCGTGAAAGGGATCTCGCTGTTTGTGGTGCCGAAGTTGATGGTCAATGCAGATGGTTCGCTGGGCGCGCGCAACGATGCGCACTGCGTGTCGATCGAACACAAGCTTGGCATCAAGGCGAGCCCGACGGCCGTGCTGCAGTTTGGCGATCACGGCGGCGCGATCGGGACGCTGGTCGGCGAAGAAAATCGCGGCCTGGAATACATGTTCATCATGATGAATGCGGCGCGTTATGCGGTGGGCATGCAGGGCATTGGCGTGTCGGAGCGCGCGTACCAGAAGGCCGTGGCCTATGCGCGCGAGCGTGTGCAGAGCCGCCCCGTGGATGGCTCTGCCGCCAAGGCCGTGCCGATCATTCACCACCCGGACGTCAAGCGCATGCTGCTGACGATGCGCGCCATGACGGAAGGCGCGCGTGCGCTGGCCTACGTGGCTGCCGCGGCCTGCGATGCCGGCCATCACGCTGCCGACGAAGCTGCACGCAAGCAGAATGCAGCGCTGTACGAATTCCTGGTGCCGATCGTGAAGGGCTGGAGCACCGAGATGTCGATCGACGTGACGAGCCTCGGTGTGCAGGTGCACGGCGGCATGGGCTTTATCGAAGAGACGGGCGCCGCGCAGTTCTATCGCGATGCGCGCATCCTGCCGATCTACGAAGGCACCACGGCCATCCAGGCCAACGACCTGATCGGCCGCAAAACGGTGCGTGACGGTGGCGCGGTGGCGTTGGGCATCTGCGCGGAAATCGCCAAGGTGGAAGCGGCCCTGGCGGCGAAGGGCGGTGCGCATTGCGACGCGATGCGTGCGCGTCTGGCGGCGGGCCGCGAGGCGCTGGAATCGGTGGTGCACTTTGTGGTCGAGCAGACCAAGGCGCAGCCGAACGCCGTCTTTGCGGGCAGCGTGCCGTATCTGCGACTGTGCGGCATCGTGCTGTCGGGCTGGCAGATGGCCCGTGCGCTGCTGGTGGCCACGGACCGCGAAAGCGAAGATCCGAACTTCTACGGTGCGAAGATCGCCACGGCACGCGTGTTTGCAGACGTGTTGCTCACGCAGGCGCCGGGTATCGCACAGTCGATCCTGACCGGCGGCGAGACGATCGGCGCGGTGCCGGAAGTCCAGTTCTGAGCGGCACCAGCAGGACAAAAAAGGGAGGCCGAAGCCTCCCTTTTTCATTGCATGCAGCGCAGGCGATCAGGCCAGCGCAGGCTTGGTTGCGGGCATCGGGGTGCCGCCCAGATAGCGATACACCGAGAGATCATCGGAGCGGATGGCAGGTGAGCGCCCCGACACCAGATCCGACAGCAGCTTGCCCGAGCCGCATGCCATGGTCCAACCCAGCGTGCCGTGCCCCGTGTTGAGCCACAGGCCGCGCACGGGCGTCTGACCAACGATCGGCGTGCCGTCCGGCGTCATCGGCCGCAGGCCGGTCCAGAACGACGCGCGCGACACATCACCGGCACCCGGGAACAGATCGTTGACCACGAACTCCAGCGTCTTGCGCTTGCCCGGGTCGAGGCGCTTGTCGTAGCCGACGATCTGCGCCATGCCGCCCACGCGGATGCGGTCGTCAAAGCGCGTCACGGCCACTTTGTAGGTCTCGTCCAGGATGGTGGACACGGGGCTCTTGTCCGCATCCGTCATCGGTACGGTGATCGAGAAACCCTTGAGCGGGTAGACCGGCACGTTCACCAGGTTCTTCAGGAACGGCGTGCTGTAGCTGCCCAGCGCCACGACCACAAGGTCGGCGTCGATCGGCTGGCCATCGACCAGCGCGCCGCGGACGGCGTCGTTCTTGAAGATGAGGCTGTTGATCGTGCTGTTGAAACGGAAGCGCACGCCGAGCTTTTCTGCCATCGCGGCCAGGCGCGTGGTGAAGAGCTGGCAATCGCCCGTTTCGTCGTTGGGTAGGCGCAAGCCACCGGCCAGCTTGTGGCGGGTCGAGGCGAGGCCCGGTTCACTGCGCACGAGGTCTTCGCGCGAAAGCAGTTCGTAGGGCACGCCGGCGCGCTCAAGCACGGCGATGTCGTTCGCGGCGCCGTCGAGCTGTTGCTGGGTGCGGAAGATTTGCAGCGTGCCTTGCTGGCGGCCTTCGTAGGTGATGCCGGTATCGGCGCGCAGCTCGCGGATGCAGTCGCGGCTGTATTCGGCCAGGCGGACCATGCGCTCCTTGTTCTGCGCATAGCTGGCAGCGTCGCAGTTGCGCAGCATCTGCCACATCCATTTGAGCTGGAAGAGGGTGCCGTCGGGGCGGATGGAAAGCGGCGCGTGCTGCTGGAACATCCACTTGATCGCCTTCAGCGGCACGCCCGGGGCGGCCCACGGCGAGGCGTAGCCCGGCGAAATCTGGCCAGCATTGGCGAAGCTCGTCTCCAGCGCCGGACCCGCTTCGCGGTCGACGACGGTGACTTCATGGCCCGCGCGGGCCAGGTAGTAGGCGCTGCTGACGCCAATCACGCCGCTGCCAAGAACGAGCACGCGCATGGTGATACTCCCCGGAGATGCATTTGCGATAGATGTCGCTATCGTATTCGTACAACACCAGCAATTGTTTCTGTATATTTAATGGAAACAGAAACAATTTCGATTTTGAGGCGTTTTCGACCATGCGAACCCAGCGCAAGCCCGTCCGGGCCCTCGATAAGCTCGACCGGCGCATTCTCGACCTGCTGCAAAAGGACGGGCGACTGTCGATGAAGGAACTGTCCGAGGCAGTCGGCCTGACCATTACGCCGTGCATCGAGCGGGTCAAGCGCCTGGAGCGCGAGGGCTTCATCCTCGGCTACTACGCGCGGCTCAATCCGGCCATGCTGGGCGCGTCGCTGCTGGTGTTTGTGGAGATCAGCCTGGGCAGCAAATCCGGCAACATGTTCGAGCAGTTTCGCCGCGAGGTGCTGCGCATCCCTGAAGTGCTGGAGTGCCACCTCGTCTCCGGCGATTTCGACTACCTCATCAAGGCGCGCATTCGCGAGATGAGCGAATACCGGCGCTTGCTGGGCGACATCCTGCTCCAGCTGCCCGGCGCAGTGCAGTCCAAGAGTTACATCGTGATGGAGGAGATCAAGGAGACGCTCGCCATCGACGTCACGGAAGAGGGCGCGTGACGTAGCGTTGTCACGCAAACGCCTTACGCTGGCCGGCATCTTCATCGCCCACACCGGAGCCCACATGTCCGACCAGCCGCTCTTCAAGCCGACCCGCCGCACGCTGATCAAGGGTCTTGTTTCCGCCAGCAGTACCGCGCTGCTGGGCTCGCGTATTGGCGACGTGCTTGCCCAGGGCGTCGCGCCGGCTGCAGTGACGTCCGAGCGCCTGCGCCCGCAAATGCCCGGCGGCGTGATGAGCGGTGATATCACGGCCGACAGCGCCATCGTCTGGAGCCGCACCGATCGTCCGGCACGCATGATCGTCGAATACTCGACGGAGGCCGCCTTCAAGACCGTCGCGCGTCGTGTTGGCCCAGCGGCACTTGAGAGCAACAGCCTGACAGCCCGCGTCGATCTGACGGGCCTGCCTGCCGGCGCAGACCTGTTTTACCGCGTGCGCTTCCAGGACCTCGTGCACGATAAGGTCTTCAGCGAGCCGGTTGCCGGTCGCTTTCGCACGGCGCCGGTCCAGGCCAATCGCCCGATCTGCTTCGTCTTCTCCGGCGACGAGGCGGGTCAGGGCTGGGGTATCAACGAGCGTTTCGGCGGCTATCGTCTGTACGAAGCGATGCGCCGTGAATCGCCCGACTTTTTCATCCACTCCGGCGATCAGATCTATGCCGACGGCCCGATCCAGGCCGAGGTGAAATTGCCCGACGGCTCGCTGTGGACCAACCTCGTTACCGAGGCCAAGTCGCACGTTGCGCAGACGCTCGACGACTACCGCGGCGCCTTTGCCTACAACCAGCTCGACAAGAACAAGCGCGCGTTTTCCGCCGAGGTGCCGTTCCTCGTGCAGTGGGACGACCACGAGGTGCGCAACAACTGGTACCCCGGCCAGCAGATCGGCCCGGAAGAGAAGCGCTATCAGGAGCGCAGCGCATCGCTGCTCGCGGCCCGCGCGAAGCAGGCGATGTTCGAGTACAACCCGTTCCGCTTCAATCCAATCGACCCAGAGCAGATTTACCGCGCGTTCCAGTACGGCCCGCTGCTCGACGTGTTCATGTTGGACGAACGCAGCTATCGCGGGCGCAATTCACCGAACCGCCAGACCCGGCTGGATGCCGATTCGGCCTTCCTCGGTCCGGCACAGGCGGCGTGGCTCAAGCAATCGCTCAAGCAGTCGAAGGCGACGTGGAAGGTGATTGCCAGCGACATGCCGATCTCGCTGGTGGTGCCGGATCTGAACCCCGATGTGCCCAAGGGCACCTACGAAGCGTGGGCGAATGCGGATGACGGTGCGCCCTCGGGACGCGAACTGGAACTGGCCGAGATCCTGCGTTTCATCAAGCAGGAAAACATCCAGAACGTGGTGTGGGTGACGGCTGACGTCCACTACGCGCAGGCGACGTACTACCACCCGTCGCGCGCCAAATTCACGGAGTTCAAACCGTTCTGGGAGTTCGTCGGCGGGCCGATCAACGCCGGCACGTTCGGGCCGAACGAAGTGGATCAGACTTTTGGGCCGGACGTGCGCTACGTCAGTATTCCCAAGGACAATCCGCAGAACCAGTCGCCCGCGGCGCTGCAGCAGTATTACGGCCGAGCCAAGATCGACCCGGTCACGCGGACGATGCACGTATCGCTGCACGACCTCGACGGCAAATCGCTCTGGGAAGTGAAGCTCGACCCCGAGGCGTAGCCGGCGTCACCCACAGCGCGGCGGGAGCGGATGCGATAGGATCAGCAAGCCCCCGCATCCACTCTGTTCCGCTGTGTCCGATATGTCCGACCGCCACGTCCCCCGCAAGGGACGCGGCGCCACTTCCAATCTGCAAGGCCGCTTCGAGCGCGACGAACGCACGCGCGTCGATGACGGCTGGCAACCGCTTGTCGGGCATCTCGATCCGGATGAGGCGCCGCCGCGCATCGAGACCAGCGTCTCCATCGAGCGGGCGCGCTCGATCCTGAGCCACAACCAGTCGCCGGATATTCCGTTTGGGGTGTCGCTCAATCCGTACCGCGGCTGCGAGCATGGTTGCGTGTATTGCTTCGCGCGACCGACGCATGCGTATCTGGAGTTGTCGCCCGGGCTGGACTTCGAGACCAAGCTGTTCGCCAAGGCCAATGCCGCCGAGGTGCTGCGCGAAACGCTGGCCAAACCCAGCTACCGCTGCGAAGCCATTGCGCTGGGCGTGAACACCGATGCGTACCAGCCGATCGAGCGCGAACTGCGCATCACGCGCGATGTGCTGCAGGTGCTGCACGATTGCGATCACCCCGTCGGGCTCATCACCAAGTCGAGCTTGATTGAGCGCGACATCGATCTGCTCGCCCCGATGGCTGCGAAGAACCTTGTCGTAGCCGCCGTCACGATTACCACGCTCGACGCCGATCTTGCGCGCAAGCTCGAGCCCCGGGCCGCCACGCCATCGCGACGCCTGCGCACGATCCGCACGCTGGCCGACGCTGGTATTCCGGTGGGTGTCAGCGTCGCTCCGATGATTCCCTTCGTCACCGACGACCACATGGAGCAGATTCTGGAAGCTGCGCGCGAGGCGGGGGCCACGTACGCGAGCTACATCGTGCTGCGCTTGCCAAATGAGCTGAACGCGGTGTTTCAGGATTGGCTGATGGCGCATTTTCCCGACCGCGCGCAACGCGTGATGAACCGCGTCCGCGATCTGCACGGCGGGCAGGACTACAAGGCGGATTTCGCCACGCGCATGCGCGGCACCGGCATCTGGGCCGACTTATTGCGGCAGCGTTTCTACAAGGCCGCCGACAGGCTCGGCTTCAGCTACCACCGCTACAACGAGCGGGTGCTCGACACCTCGCAGTTCAAGCCGCCTGCGCGCGCCGTCAAACCGCGAAAGCCCGTCGACGAGCGCCAGGGCAGTTTGTTCTGACTACTGCGACAGCTCTTTCGCTGCCTGCACCTGCGTTTCGAAATACGTCTGGAAGGTGATGGCGAGACCGGCCATGAGCAGGCCCGTGCCGATCATCAGCGTGAGGATGCTGAGCAGTACGACCGGCCAACCCGAATGGGTGGGCGTGCCGTCGGCATTGAATTGCGCGTCCCATTTCTCGTCAGGGCGCAGGCCGTAGACGAGCGCCGAGAGATAGCCCGCGAGCACCGAAGATCCGCCGATCACCGCGCAGACCCAGCCCGGGACGCTCGCGCGCTGCGTCGTCCACAGCAGCGCCACGCCAACCACACCGAGCACCGTGGCAAAGACCTGCGACCATGCCCAGAAATCGCGTCCGCCCTTGAGATAGAAACGATGTGCGCCCACGCTTCCGAACAGGAAGGCGAGCAGCACGGTCAGCAGCTTGGATTTTTTTTGGAGAGCGGTCGTAGACATAGCGGGCGGCGAACACACGGCAAGACAACACAGCGCCGCGCATTCTACGCCCAACGTCAACCGCGGCGCAGCCAAACGGCGGCGCCAGGAGCGCGTCTTAAAGACGCATCAGCAACTTGGGGAAGCGGCCGTCAGGTTGGCCGGAGGCGCGCAACGCTGCGTAGCGTTTGCGGCGGGAGAGGCAGGGTCACTAAATCGGAACCGGGCGCAGCGACGGCACGCTCATCGAAACCGTCGAATCCTGCTGCAGTCGAGGCGCTTGGCCGCGCAGGCTGACTTTGCCGTAGAGCAGGTGAGCGAGCATCAGCATAAAGGCTGTGGTCCAGATGAGGCCGAGGATAAGCCGCACATGGCGGTGAAGAGGGAATGACATTGAAGCACCTGTTGTCGTTGTGATTGGTGTGATGGCACGGTCGCCTCAACCGCGCGTACGTGCCATCTAATCCGACTCAGGCGTGCCCGCCAAGTTCCGGGATGTGAAATTAGGAGCGACGCGCCTCAACCGCGGCGCGAGCCCCGCCAGTTGCCTTGGTCGCCGTTCCCTCGTTCCTGACGCATGCGTTCCTGCTGCTGCCAGTCTCCGCGGCCGCCGCCGTCCCGGGGCTGAATCCGGCCGTTGAGGCGGTCGTCAGCCCGGGCGCGCGCTTCCATACGTTCCATCTGCGCGCGGATGCGGGCGGCCTGCTCGCCCCGGCTGTCAGCGAAGAATTGCGCCACCAGCGGACGCTCCTGCGGCATGGTCTGTGCCGCTTGCGTCCAGGCGGGCATGGTGGATTCTGCGGAGGCGACGGCGGTTTGACGCGCCGATGCGTTGGCAGCCACAGCGCCCGCAGAGGCGACGATCAGAACGCCTGCCGCCAAGGTGCGAAGCAATGCGCGGATCGGCATGGCTATCTCCTGTCGGGCAAGGATTCGAAAGTGCCACGCGCCGCGTGCTTCTGGCATGTGCAAGGGAGATCGGCGGCGCGTGTTCATGCCTGTCAATGTAAGGCTTCACTCAGCAGGCATCCACTGTCCGAACGTTACCCATGTAACGAGATGTTTCGTGCACGCTTTGCCTGGGCGTTGGGCGACGTAGATGTCATTTCCCGGTGTAGTGGATGCGATACACCGCGCCGGCCGAGTCGTCGGAAACCAGCAAGCTGCCGTCGGGCGCCACGAGCACATCTGTTGGGCGTCCCCAAGCTTGCTCGCCTCGTAACCAGCCGTGAACGAATGGTTCCTGCTTCGTCACATTGCCGGTGGCGTCCAACACGACGCGCATGACGCGATAGCCGACTTTCGATGATCGGTTCCACGAGCCGTGCTCGGCGATGAAGATGTTGTTCCGGTACTCCGCCGGAAAACTGCTGCCTGTATAGAAGCGCATGCCTAGCGCCGCCACGTGCGCCCCGAGCTTCGCGGCGGGTGGGGCGTAGTTGCGGCACGAATGCCCCGCGCCAAACTCCGGGTCCGGAATGTCGCCCGCGTGGCAGAACGGGTAGCCGAAGTGCGGATTCGGTTGGGTAATGCGATTCAGTTCGTCGTCTGGCACATCGTCGCCCATGAGGTCGCGGCCGTTGTCCGTGAACCACAATTCGTGCGTGGTCGGATGCCAGTCGAAGCCGACCGTGTTGCGGATGCCGCGCGCCACGAGTTCCAGCCCGCTTCCGTCGGCGTTCATGCGCATGAGGTTGGCGTACCGATTTTCATCGGGGCGGCAGATATTGCAGGGTGCGCCTACCGGCACATACAGCCTGCCGTCCGGGCCGAACGCGATGAATTTCCATCCGTGATGCGTCTCCGTCGGCAGCTTGTCATTGACGACAACGGGCTGTGGCGGCCTCTCGATCCGGCGGTCGATGCCGTCCAGCCGCACGACGCGCGAGACCGCCGATACATAAAGGCTCCCGTCGCGCCACGCCACCCCAACGGGGAGTTCCAGCCCCGATGCCACCACATGGATTGGCGCGTTTGCCGTCTGCCACCGCGTCGCGTAGACCTTGCCCGCGCGGCTCCCCACATACAGAATGCCGGCCGGAGATAGCGCCATTTCGCGCGCTGCCGGCATCGCGTCAGTGAGGACTTCGACCTGAAAGCCCGGCGGTACCTGGAGCGACTCGATGGGAAGCTTGGCGAGCGCAGCCGGCCCCGTGCCAAGCCAAGCTGCGAGCACAACAGCCACCGTCACGTACCGCCGAAGCCGCGCCCGCCATGGGCCGCACACCTTCGCCCAGCCTAAGTGTTTGTTTGGTCGGAGAAATTGCGCTATACTTGCGTGTTTCTCTGTACGCATACCCAGTTTTTCAAGGAAAAGATCCATGGTCGTGATCCGTCTGGCCCGCGGTGGCTCCAAGAAGCGCCCGTTCTTCAATATCGTTGCGACCGACTCGCGTAACCGCCGTGATGGCCGTTTCATCGAGCGCGTCGGTTTCTACAACCCGCTCGCCGGTGAAGGCGAAGAAGGTCTACGCATCGTGCAAGACCGCCTGACCTACTGGGAAGGCGTGGGCGCGCAGCTGTCGCCGACGGTTGCCCGTCTGGTGAAGCAAAGCGCCAAGAAGGCTGCTGCCTAAGTTTTAGCATGCGTCGATCGACGGTGCCGTCCGAGCACATCCTGCTGTGACGCGCGCTGGATCGACACGGCCCGGTCCCGTGGCTGTTGCAACGCAGGCAATCTCGCAAAAGGTTGCCGAACGGCTGCAAGCCATGCGTCCGGGTACGGGCTCCAATCCGACCCTTCCCGACGATCTCATCGAGGTGGGCTATGTGGGTGGGGCCTACGGTATTCGTGGCTGGATCAAGGTCCAGTTGCACGGCGACGCCGATGCGCTGCTGAATGCCCGCACTTGGTGGCTCAAGCCTGCTTCCGGGCCGGCGACGTCGGCGGACTGGCGGGTGTTTCCCGTCGGCACGTCGCGTGAGCACAGCGGCACGGTGGTGGCGGGTTCGCCTGCCGCGCCGGATCGGAATGTCGCGGAAGCATTGCGCGGCTATACCGTGTGGGTCAGCCGGGCCGACTTTCCTGAGCCTGAAGATGACGAGTTTTACTGGGTCGATCTGATCGGCGCCACGGTCGTCAACGAGCAAGAGGAAACGCTTGGCACGGTGGGCGGCCTGATCGACAACGGTGCGCATCAAATCCTGCGTGTCGTTGGCGAAGGCGAGGTCGAGCGGCTGGTGCCGTTTGTCGAGGTTTACGTGAAGTCGGTGGATGTCGCAGGCAAGCGCATCGTCGTCGACTGGGGTCTGGATTACTGAACATGCGGCCGGAGAATTCGGCGATGCAGTTCGACGTCGTCTCGCTGTTTCCGGACATGTTCCGGGCGCTGACCGACTGGGGCATCACCAGCCGCGCAGCCAAACAGCAGGTGTACACGTTACGCACCTGGAACCCGCGCGATTTCACGACGGACAACTACCGCACCGTGGACGATCGCCCTTACGGCGGTGGCCCAGGCATGGTGATGTTGGCCAAGCCGCTGGAAGCTGCACTGGACGCGATTCATGAGGCGCAAGCCCCGGCGGCGTCGCATGTGGTGCTGCTGTCGCCGCAAGGCAAGCCGCTGACGCACAAGCGGGTGATGGAGCTGGCGCAGTTGCCGGCGCTCACGTTGCTGTGCGGGCGCTACGAAGCGATTGATCAGCGTCTCGTCGACCGTCGCGTGGATGAGGAAATCAGCCTTGGCGATTTCGTCCTGTCCGGCGGCGAAATTGCGGCGATGGCGATCATCGACGCCGTGGTGCGGCAGTTGCCAGGTGTGCTGGGCGATGCGCAGTCGGCGGTGCAGGACAGTTTCGTCAACGGTTTGCTCGACTGCCCGCATTACACGCGGCCCGAAGAGTACGAAGGTGTGCGTGTGCCCGATGTCTTGCTGGGTGGCCACCACGCCGAGATCGAGAAGTGGCGCCGCCAGCAGGCGCTGTTGAACACGATGCGCAAGCGGCCCGATCTGGTCGAGGCGGCGCGCAAGCAGGGTTTGTTGTCCCGCAGCGATGAGGTTTTCCTCGCTGCCGCGGCGATAACGGCGAAGGGGTCAGAGGCTTCCAGTCCGGAGGGCTCGGCCAAGTGAAGTTCCCATCCTCTACCGGGGCCGCGGTCTACCGACTGGGCAAAACGCCGGCATGATGGTCAAGGAGAAAAAGATGAATCTCATCGAGCAAATCGAGCAGGAAGAAATCAAGCGCCTGACGGCCAACAAGACGATCCCCCCGTTCGCCCCTGGCGACACCGTGATCGTCAACGTGAACGTCGTTGAAGGCACCCGCAAGCGTGTGCAGGCGTATGAAGGCGTCGTGATTGCCAAGCGCAATCGTGGCCTGAACTCGTCCTTCATCGTTCGCAAGATCTCTTCGGGCGAAGGCGTGGAGCGTACGTTCCAGCTGTACTCGCCGCTGCTGGCCAGCATCGAAGTGAAGCGTCGCGGTGATGTGCGCCGTGCGAAGCTGTACTACCTGCGCGAACGCTCGGGCAAGTCGGCACGCATCAAGGAGAAGCTGACCTTCAAGCGCAAGGAAGCCGCTGCGGAGTAATCTGCGCGCGTTGCGAAAAGGCACCTTCGGGTGCCTTTTTTCTCTTTTGCGGCAGAAGATTGACCACATGTATGTCTTCCGCCCACACCTTCATTCCCCTCCGATGCGCCGTCCCGTGTTCGATCCTGAGCAGTTGCCGGTGGTGCCGCCCGAGGCATCGTTGCCGGCGCTTGACGGCTCGCGGCTGACAGCGGAATTCGTGCGCGAGCGGTTGCAGAAGCAGCCCGACTGGCACCCGGAACAAACGGATGAATCCCGCCTGATCGATGCGTCGCTCAAGCTGCGTGAGGCGGCGGTGCTCGTACCGCTCGTGCAGCGCGAGCCGGGGCTGACGGTGCTGCTGACGCAGCGCAATGCGTCGCTTAGCCAACATGCCGGCCAGGTGAGCTTTCCTGGCGGCGGACGTGAAGACTTTGATCGTGACATGGTCGACACGGCACTGCGCGAGACGATGGAAGAGGTTGGCATCAGTGCCGATCACATCGAAGTGATCGGTCGCTTGCCCGACTACATCACCGGGACGGGCTTCCATGTGAGCCCGATTGTCGGATTGCTCGCGCCCGATTTCACGCTGCAGCCGGACCCCAGTGAAGTGGCCGAAGTGTTTGAAGTGCCGCTGGCCTTTTTGATGGACCCGGCCAACCACCAAGTGCGCGAGCTGCGATGGGAGGACCGTGTGCGTCGTTTCTATGCGATGCCTTACCGGCGATCTGGGCGATCGGGCCACGCACCTGACGCCGGCCATCACTTCATCTGGGGCGCGACAGCGGGCATGCTGCGCAACCTGTATCACCTTCTGGCAGCGTAGCGTCGGCGCGAATATGGGCTTCCTGTGCGCTGTGGCGCGCACGCTGTGTGCTATCGTCTTGCACATCGCCCTCACGGCGTGACCCACGCCCTCGCAACGCCTTTCCAATGACTTTCTTCTCCGTACTCTGCGCGCTGATTCTCGAACAGTTTCGTGCGCTCAGCCGGGACAACCCGATCTACGACGTCGTGCGCGCTCTGGCAGCGCGGGCAGAAGAATGGTTCGATACCGGCCATCGTCGCGATGCAGTGCTCGCCTGGTGCGTGGTCACGCTGCCGGCCGTGGTGGTCGTGGCGCTGGTGCACTACCTGCTGTCTTCCATCAGCCTCGGTCTGGCGTTCCTGTGGAACGTGCTGATGGTGTACCTGACGCTCGGCTTCCGCCAGTTCAGCCACTACTTCACTGATATCCACGAGGCGTTGCGCAGCGATGACGTTGTCACCGCGCGCCTGTTGCTGAACGAATGGTCGGGACGCGACACCACCGACATGCCTGTCAATGAGATCGTCCGTCACACGCTCGAATGCGCGATCGTGGCGGCGCATCGTCACGTGTTTGGCGTGTTCTTCTGGTTCCTGGTGCCGATCGGGCCGGCGGGTGTGGTGCTGTATCGCGGCGCTGAATATCTCGCTCGCCACTGGAGCGATACGTCGACGGAACGCAGCCCGGCGCTCGGTCTCTTTGCCCGTCAGGCGTTTTTCATCATCGACTACGTTCCTGCGCGGCTCACTGCCGTCGGCTTTTCGATCGTCGGTAACTTTGAAGACGCCGTGTATGCCTGGCGCAACCGCGCTGCCAAGTGGAACGACGAAGTGAACGGTATCCTGCTGGCTGCCGGCGGCGGGGCACTCGGCGTGCGTCTTGGCACGCCTATCCCGCAGCGCGACTCGGCCGACAGCATTGCCGACGAGGATGGCGCCTATCCGATGGAAGTGGGGCAGGAGCCGAACGTGCGTACGCTGCAATCGGCTGTTGGGCTGGTGTGGCGCGCTGTGGTGCTGTGGATGCTGCTGCTGGCGATGTTGTCGATTGCCGTGTGGCTGGGCTGACGCACCAAGCCTAGGCGCCAAATCGATCACTCAAATCAGGCCGCATTCTCGCGGTCTTTACCGCAACGCCAGCACTGTGCGAACTGCGGCTCATGGCTCTCGCCGCAATGTACGCAACGCCATGCCGGCCCGGCCGGCGGGTGTTGCGCCTGATCGAGCAGTACGCGGGCCTGCGCTTCCTGCGCCGGGTTCACCAGCCAGACCTGTGCCGCGCAATCCTGTGGCGGAACGTCACCCGCCACGCTGCTCAAGTAGATGTTGCGGAGCTCAGTGCGAATGCCAGCGGCAGACAGGACGTTCCGCCAGTGTGCCGCCATGCCCAACGATGGACTGCTGATCAGCAACTTCATCCC
This sequence comes from Ralstonia edaphi, assembly GCF_958350185.1. NCBI lineage: Bacteria > Pseudomonadati > Pseudomonadota > Betaproteobacteria > Burkholderiales > Burkholderiaceae > Ralstonia > Ralstonia edaphi. The sequence continues at coordinate 17,644 of NZ_CATWHI010000012.1, read as the reverse complement.
ACCCTCCACGAGCGTATGACGAAGCCCTTACCAGGGCTTCTGCTGTTCCGATTCGTGCAGCAATTGCGCGTAAAGCTGGTGACGGCGTGGATCGATCTTGCCCTCGGCCATCGCGCCGAGAATGCCACAGCCGGGTTCCTGCAGGTGCCGGCAGTTATAAAAGCGGCACTCGGTCAGGCGCGGACGGAACTCCGGGAAGGCGCGTTCCAGCATCCCTTCGCTGAGGTGATGCAAGCCGAATTCCTGGAAGCCCGGCGAGTCGATCAGTACGCCACCCTGGCCCCATTCTGCCGGGAGGTGATAAAGCCGCGTGAACGTGGTCGTGTGCTTGCCCGAGTCAAGTTTCTCGGAGATCTCGCGCGTCTGCGCATCCACGCCCGGAATCAGCAGGTTCAGCAGCGACGATTTACCCATGCCTGACTGGCCAATGAGGATCGAGGCACGGCCCGCCACGTGCGGTTCGAGCGCGGCATGTGCGGCTTCCGGTGCGCCGTGCACGGTCAGTTCGACGATGGTGTAACCGAGACCCCGGTAAAGCTCCAGGCGTGAGCGCGCCGTCTCCAGTCGCGCGGTCAGGTCGATTTTGTTGAGCAGGATCAGCGGGGTGATGCCGAGGGATTCTGCGGCGACGAGCGCGCGGCCGAGCAGGTCTTCCGAAAAACCCGGCTCGGTGCCGAGCATGATGATGACCTGATCCAGATTCGCGGCCAGCACCTTCGATTTGAACTGATCGGAGCGATAGAGCAGGTTGCGGCGCTCGTCCACCCGCACCACGACGCCTTGGTCGACAGCGGTGGTTTCATAGACCACGCGATCGCCGACGGCGCACTCGCTGCGTTTGCCCCGTGGAAAGCATTGCAGGAAACCGCCCCCTTCGCGTTCGACAAGGTAATGGCGCCCGTGCGCGGCGATCACGAGCCCATGTTCGCCAGTGGCCGCCTGCTTATGGGCGCGGCCCGGTTTGCCGCGCGTCATGCCGCGCGGGCCTGCACGAGGCGCTCCACGCGCTGCGATGCAGTCGGGTGCGAATAGTAGAACGTGGAGTAGACCGGGTCCGGTGTGAGCGTCGATGCGTTGTCCTGGAACAGCTTGACCAGCGCCGAGACGAGCTGATTGGCGTCGGCGTGCTCGGCGGCAAAGGCATCCGCTTCGTACTCATCCTTGCGCGACGACAGGCTCGCCAGCGGCGAGACGAAGAACGTGAATACCGGCAGCACCAGGAAAAACAGCATCAGCGCCAGCGCGTGGTTGTCGGAGAACAGGTTGGGCGCCACGCCCAGGCCGAGGTAGAACCACGTGCGCGTCATGAGCCAGCCGAGCAGCGCCAGCGCACCGAGGCTCAGCACGAACGTCACGGCGATGCGCTTGGTGATGTGATGGCGCTTGAAATGGCCCAGCTCATGGGCGAGCACGGCTTCCATCTCGGACGGGTTCAGGCGCGCGAGCAGCGTGTCGAAGAAGACGATGCGCTTGGTTGCGCCAAAGCCGCTGAAGTAGGCATTGCCGTGGGCGCTGCGGCGGCTGCCGTCCATCACGAAGAGGCCCTTGCTGGCGAAACCGCAGCGCTTGAGCAGGCTTTCGATGCGCGAGCGCATCTCTTCGTCCTGCAGCGGGGTGAACTTGTTGTAGAGCGGTGCGATGACGTTCGGGTAGATGGCCTGCACAAACAGCATGAACGCCATCCACACGACCCAGGTGTACAGCCACCAGTGCGCGCCCATCTTGTCCATCAGCCAGAGCACCGCCAGCAGCAGCGGCAGACCCAGCACGGTACCGATGGCCAGGCCCTTGAGGTTGTCGGCCAACCAGAGCTTGAACGTCATGCGGTTGAAGCCGAAACGCTCTTCGACGACGAACTGCGCATACAGCGAAAACGGCAACTCGATCACGCTGCTGATCGCGATGACCGACGCGATGAGCGCCACGCCATACGCGTAGCCGGGGCCAAACACGCCCAACCAGGCCTGGTTGATCCAGTTCAGCCCGCCGAGCAGCGTCAGCGCGATCAGGAGGGCTGCCTGAACCGGTACTTCCAGCATCGCCAGGCGCGTGCGGGCGATGGTGTAGTCGGCGGCCTTGCGGTGCATGTCCAGTGTGATCGACCCGGCAAACTGCGCGGGCACGGCATCACGGTGACGCGCGACGTGACGGATTTGCCGCGCGGCCAGCCACAGGCGCGTGGCGGACATCAAGACAAGGGCGACCAAGAAGACAACGGTAAAGGCGGGCATGTGGGGAAACACCTATCAGATATGCGAAAATTATAGCCTTCAGTCATTTTCTCAAGGCCCTTGAGTGAGCACCCCAGTGAGTACCCCTGTTTCCCCGTCCACCGCATCCCCCTCGACCCCGAACCGTGTTGCTGCCAAGAGCGACAACAACCTGGTCTGGCTCGATATGGAGATGACCGGCCTGAGCCCTGAGAACGACCGCATCATCGAAGTGGCCGTGGTGGTGACGGATTCGGAGCTGAACATCCTGGCTGAAGGCCCCGTGCTGGTGATCCATCAATCCGACGAGCTGCTCGACGGCATGGACGCGTGGAACAAGGGCACGCATGGCCGCTCGGGCCTGATCGACAAGGTCAAGGCATCGACCACGACCGAAGCGGAAGCGGAAGCGGAACTCCTGGCGTTCCTCAAGAAGTGGGTGCCGAAGAGCAAGTCGCCGATGTGCGGTAACTCCATCTGCCAGGACCGCCGCTTCATGGCGCGCTACATGCCCAAGCTGGAGGAGTACTTCCATTACCGCAACCTGGACGTCTCCACGCTGAAGGAACTCTGCAAGCGCTGGCAGCCGGCCATTGCCAAGGGCTTTACGAAACACCAACGGCACACGGCGTTCGCAGACATCATCGAGTCGATCGAAGAGCTGCGCTACTACCGCGAGCACTTCATCCGCGACGTGCCGCAAACGCCCGACGCTGAGGCGCTGGCGTCTTCTGTCGCCCCGTAATCAGACCTGCAGCGGTTTTGCGCGCACAGCGTGTTTGGGCCGCCAGGCCTTGACCACGCTGTCGTGCGTCTCGACATAGGGGCCGCCGATCAGGTCGATGCAGTACGGAACGGCCGCAAAGATGCCCGGCACCGCGGCGCGGCCCTCTACATCCTTCAAGCCCTCAAGCGTTTCCTTGATGGCGCGCGGCTGACCCGGCAGGTTGATGATCAGCGCAGCGCGTGAGGGCGTCTCGCGGATCACCGCCACCTGACGCGACAAGATCGCCGTCGGAACGAAATGCAGGCTGATCTGGCGCATCTGCTCGCCAAAACCCGGCATTTCCTTGGTGGCGACGGCCAGCGTGGCCTCGGGCGTCACATCACGGCGCGTCGGCCCGGTGCCGCCCGTGGTGAGCACCAGATCGCAGCCGGCATGGTCGACCAGGTCGATCAGTGTGTCGGCAATCGTGGCCTGATCGTCCGGAATCAGCCGTTCCACCCCTTGCCACGGCGAAGACAGCGCAGCGACAAACCAGTCGCGCAGCGCCGGAATCCCTTCATCCTGATACGTGCCGGCCGAGGCGCGGTCCGAAATCGACACAAAGCCGACGATCAGTTCGTCGGCGTGGCGGCGGGTGATCGGCGCGGAGGGGGCAGGGGCTGTCATGCTTCGTCGTCTTCGGCTTCGGGTTGATCGGCGTCGTCCTCGTTGCGGTCGTTGCCGGACAGGGCCTGCTTGACCATCTGGAACAGTTCGCGCGACGACTTGGGCGGCTTGGCCAGCTGCGCTTCCTTGCGCGCATTGCGCACGAGCGTACGGAGCGCCTGCACGTCGGAATCCGGGTGCGCTGCAATGAACTCGGTGATGGCGTCGTCGCTGGCGATCAGGCGGTCCCGCCAACGTTCGATGGCATGCAGGCGCGCGGTTTCGGCCTTGGAGGCGCCGACGAAGGTGGCGAGGACGCGGCGGATGGCCTCGACTTCCTCGTCGGTCAGCGCGCGCATCAGCTTGCCGATGTACTGCATCTGGCGGCGCTTGCCTTCATGCGCGGTGGTGCGCTTGGCCTCGCGCAGCGCGTCGACCAGCTTTTCGGGCAGCGGCACCTTGGCGAGTTTGTCCTTGGGCAGCGCTTCCAGCGCCGCGCCCAGGTCTTGCAAGGCGTTGACCTCGCGCTTGCGCTGCGATTTGCTCTTGGGCGTATCCGGATCGTCCTCGTCACCGATGTCGGTGCGCACGACGGGTTGCAGATACGTGGGGTTATGTCGGGATGCTCGGCTCATGGCGCGCATTGTATCTTGCTATGATGGGCGTTTCCGCCAGTTCTTGCCCGCTTTTGGCAAAATCGCGGCACCCGTTTCTCCCCTCCATTGCCTATGTCTCAAACGCTCGATTCCAAGACCGCCCCAGTGTTTGCCTACCGCCGCGAACAGCTCGAAGAGATGGCCACCGATGTGCTGCGCATTGCACGCGAACTCGGCGCCACCGATGCCGCGACGGAAATCTCCGAAGGCCAGGGCCTGTCGGTCACGGTGCGCAAGGGCGAGATCGAGACCATCGAGCAGAACCGCGACAAGATCGTCGGCGTGACCGTCATGCTGGGCAAGAAGCGCGGCAACGCCAGCACGTCGGACTTTTCGCCGGCGGCATTGCGATCCACCGTCGAGGCCGCCTACAACATCGCGCGCTTCACCGCCGACGATGACTGCGCCGGCCTGGCAGAAGAAGAACTGCTGGAGAAGCACCCGCAAGACCTGCAGCTGTATCACCCATGGATGATCGATGCCGAGGCCGCTGTGGAAATCGCACGCGCCGCGGAAGCCGCTGCCTTTGCCGTGAGCCCGAAAATCCGCAACAGCGACGGCTCGAGCATCTCGGCGCAGCATTCGCACTTCGTGCTGGCCACGTCGCGCGGTTTCATGGGCGGCTACCCATATTCGCGTCACTTCATTTCGGCCGCGCCGATCGCCGGTTCGGGCGCGCATATGCAGCGCGACGATTGGTACTCTTCGAAGCGCTCGCCGGACGATCTGGCCGCACCGGAAGCGATCGGCAAGTACGCCGCCGAACGCGCGCTGGCACGTCTGGGCGCGCGCCGACTGACCACCCGCAAGTGCCCGGTGTTGTTCGAGGCGCCGCTCGCGGCGGGCTTGCTGGGTGCGTTCGTGCAGGCAGTGTCGGGTGGCGCGTTGTACCGCAAGTCGACGTTCCTGCTCGATACGCTGGGCAAGGAAGTCTTCGCACCGCATGTGCAGATCAAGGAAGACCCGCATGTCCTCAACGGGATGGGCAGCGCGCCCTTCGACGAGGAAGGCGTCCGCACGCAGCGCCGCGATGTGGTGAAGAACGGCGTGGTGGAAGGCTATTTCCTGTCGACGTATTCCGCGCGCAAGCTCGGCATGCAGACCACCGGCAACGCGGGCGGCTCGCACAACCTGACGCTGTTCTCCGACAAGACGACGCCCCAGGATGACTTTGCCGGCATGCTGCGCCGTATGGGTACCGGCCTGCTGGTGACCGAACTGATGGGCCAGGGCGTGAACTACGTGACGGGCGACTATTCGCGCGGTGCGTCGGGCTATTGGGTCGAGAACGGCGTGATCCAGTATCCGGTGGAGGAGATCACGATTGCCGGCAATCTGGGCGAGATGTTCCGCCAGATCGTCGCCATCGGCGCGGATGCGCTGGTGCGCGGTACGAAGGAAACGGGCTCGATCCTCATCGAACAGATGACGATTGCCGGCGAATAAATCGCCCTAGCGGACATGAAAAACGCGCTCGAAATTGAGCGCGTTTTTTTATTGCCTGCCGCCGGTTACTGCTCGTTCGATGGCGGGCGTTCGTACGTAACGAACGCGTAGTCGAAATCGTTGGGCGCTGCCGCGTGGTGCGTCTCGCGCGCCACCTCGTGCCAAAGCTTCGGGTCGGGCGCGGGGAAGTGCGCGTCGCCCTCGAAATCGGCGTCGATCTCCGTGACGATCAGGCGGTCCGCGCTCGGGAGGGCATCCGCATACAGTTGGGCGCCACCGATCAGGAAAATTTGCTCAGCGCCCACACACAGACGCTGCGCGTCTTCCATCGAATACGCGATCTCGCAGCCCGGCAACTCAAGCTTGGCATTGCGCGTGACGACAATGTTGCGCCGGCCCGGCAGCGGACGGCCGATCGAATCGTACGTCTTGCGGCCCATCACGATGGGCGCGCCCATGGTCGTGCGCTTGAAGTGCGCGAGATCTTCCGGCAGGCGCCAGGGCAGGGTGTTGTCGCGGCCGATCACGCCATTGCGGGCGCGCGCGACGATGAGCGTCAGGATGGTCATACGTTTACACGGCCACCGGTGCTTTGATCGCGGGATGGCTCTGGTAGCCGACGATCTCAAAGTCTTCGTACTGATAATCGAAGATGCTCTCGGGCTTGCGCTTGATGATCAGTTTCGGCAGCGGCAGCGGTTCGCGCGCGAGTTGCGTCTCCACCTGTTCAAAGTGGTTGTTGTAGAGGTGGCAGTCGCCGCCGGTCCAGACGAAATCGCCCACATCGAGGCCGGTCTGCTGCGCAACCATGTGCACCAGCAGCGCGTAGCTCGCAATGTTGAACGGCACGCCGAGGAAGATGTCGGCGCTGCGCTGGTAGAGCTGGCATGACAGCTTGCCGTCGGCCACGTAGAACTGGAAGAACGCGTGGCAAGGGGGCAGCTTCATGCGCGGGATGTCCGCCACGTTCCAGGCCGAGACGATCAGCCGGCGCGAATCGGGGTTGCGCTTGATCTGGGCGATCAGCTCGGCGATCTGGTCGATGTGTTCGCCGTTGGGCGTCGGCCACGAGCGCCATTGCGAGCCGTAGACGGGGCCCAGCTCGCCATCGGCGTCGGCCCATTCGTCCCAGATGGTCACGCCGTTGTCTTGCAGCCAGCGCACGTTGGTCGAACCCTGGAGGAACCACAGCAGTTCATAGACGATGGACTTGATGTGCACCTTCTTGGTGGTCACCAGCGGAAAGCCGTCCTGCAGGTTGAAGCGCATCTGGTAGCCGAACACGGAGCGCGTGCCGGTGCCGGTGCGGTCGGCTTTGTCGGTGCCATGTTCGTAGACATGGCGCATCAGGTCGAGATAAGGCTTCATGCGAGCGCGGGGCGAAGAGGCGGGGCGTCGGAAATCGGGTGAGCCGCATTGTAACGTGAGCGGCCCGGCGTCGACTGTACCGGTAGTGTCCGCAAACTGGCCCGTTCAGATGACCAGAACGGCTGGGCTGACAATGCGCGGAATTGTCGATGTTGCCAGACACGCGGGGCGGGCAAGATGGCCTTATCACGTCAACTGTCAGCTGGAGAAACCATGTCGCTCACTGCTACCTCTGCGTCGCTGGACCGGGCCGCCGAATTGCGCCATCTGCGCGCAGCGGCCAGCATCGTCCATGCGGTGATTCCGCCGACCGCGCAATACTGCTGGCCGTTGCTCTCCCAAGCCATGGGGGCCGAGGTGTGGGTGAAGCATGAGAACCACACGGAAGTGGGCGCGTTCAAGCTTCGGGGCGGGCTGACCTATCTGCATGCTCTGCGCCAACGCGAGCCCCAGGTGCGCGGTGTGATTGCCGCCACGCGTGGCAATCATGGTCAGTCGATTGCATGGGCGGCGCGTCGCAACGGTGTCGCTGTCACCATCGTTGTGCCGCATGGCAATAGCGTGGAGAAGAACGCCGCCATGCGCGCACTCGGCGCAGAGCTGATCGAAGCGGGCGATGATTTCCAGGCCAGCCGCGAGGCGGCCGATCAACTGGCCGCTGAACGCGGTTTGCACTTTGTCTCCTCGTATCACCCGGACTTGGTCGTCGGCGTAGCAAGCTACTGGCTGGAGTTCTTCGAGGCCACGCCGCTGGATGTGGTCTATGTGCCCATCGGCATGGGTTCCGGGATTTGTGCCGCGGTGCGGGCGCGCGATGCGTTGGGGCTGTCGACACGCATTGTCGGCGTGGTGTCGGCACATGCGCGATGCTACGAGCAGTCGTTCAAAAGCGGTACGGCGGTGTCGGCGCCAGTGTCGACGCTGCTGGCCGACGGGCTGGCGTGCCGCACCCCGGATGCGAACGCCCTTGAGGTGATCCGCGCCGGTGTCGAAGAAGTCATTGCGGTGACGGATGACGAAGTGGGGGAGGCCATTCGCCTGTATTTTTCCACCACGCACAACGTGGCCGAGGGCGCTGCCGCCGCGGCCCTGGCGGGCGCATGGCAGCAGCGCGAGCAGATTGCCGGCCAGCGCGTCGGCCTCCCGCTGACCGGCGGCAACATCGATCGCGCCAAGCTGGCGCGAGTCCTCGCCGGTCAGCCGATCCTGGCTTAGGCGGGTTGCTGGCGGCGACGTTGCACCAGCCAACCGCCGCCCAGCACGACCAGGAACACCACCACATACACGGCCCACTTCAGCGGCGGCTGCGCAGCAAAGAACGCCTTGAGGACCGGTTCGGCAACGATCATGTGCGCGGCCGTATAAGCCAGCACTGCCGCGCCGCCATAGATGATGATCGGGAAGCGTTCGATCAGACGCAGTACCACGCCGCTACCCCATACCACGACGGGCACGCTGATCAGCAGACCCAGCACCACCAGAAGGAAACTGCCGTGCGATGCGCCGGCAATGGCAAGCACGTTGTCGATGCCCATCACCGCATCGGCGATGATGATGGTCTTCATGGCGCCCATCAGCGTGGTGCTGCCCGCGCCGTGTTCGTCGCCGCCCTGGCCGTCGTCAGCCAGAAGCTTCCATGCAATCCACACCAGCGCCAGACCGCCGACGAGCATCAGGCCAGGAATCTTCAGCAGCCACACCACCGCCAGCGTCATCAGTGCACGCACAACGATGGCGCCCGCAGCGCCCCACAAGATGGCTTTCTTCTGCAGCTCGGGCGGCAGGTTGCGCGCCGCCAGCGCGATGAGGATGGCGTTATCGCCCGCCAGCACAAGGTCGATCACGATGATCGATGCCAGCGCGGCAGCAAACTGCATGGTGAAAATGTCAGACAACCATTCCATGGTGGCTCCAAGTCAAACAACAATAAAAATCGGTTGACCGAACTGCATGGAGTGCTGGGGCGAGACGCTTTGCAGACCATGAAATCCGGTTGCAAAGGTCTTGCTCGACACGCACAGGTTGGGAACCTGCTGGTGCCGGCACGACCGGAAGCGTGCGCTTCGTCATGACGATCGTGCCTGGGGCTGAAGAACCCCCGAGCTACTCCCCTTTGAGGAAGTCCGCATTATATCGCAGCAGGCCGATTGTGCGCTGCAAAAACGCAACATGGCATGCGGGCGCGCTATGCGCGGTTTTTTCAGCGGCGTGGGTGATTTTTACGAACGGCGAGATGGTGCGTTGTGGCCGCCTCCGGCGAAAGAACGGTGGCGCTGACACAAAGCGGCGTCTACGCTGCAATTTCATCCGCGCGCCACGGGCCTGCGGTGATGGCATAGGCGCCATGGCACATTTCTCGCTGTCGACAGCCCTCATGACCATGCAGCACCGCGCCGTTCCACCCACAACGGGAGACACCATGCAGGCCACCAAGCCGTCCGCCGATGCCTATGCCCGCCGCGCGCTGGCTCGACTGATCCAGCCGCAGCCCACGGTCGACGCCGTCGGCGCAGGCTTGACCTTCTACCAGCTCTTTACGGAAGACGACGCCGCACTGCGTGCCGAGGCCGAAGCCGGCTTACTCGCACCGGCAGCCAGCATCAGCCCGAAGTTCTTCTACGACGCCCTTGGTTCGCGTCTGTTCGAAGCGATTACCGATCTGCCCGAGTACTACCCGACGCGCACCGAAGCGGCCATTTTCAGCTTGCATGCGGCCGAGATCGCGCTGCGTGTGGGCCGCGGTGCCACATTGATCGACCTGGGCGCCGGCAACTGCGAAAAGGCCGCGCGCCTGTTCCGCACGCTGGCACCGTCGCGGTATGTGGCGATCGATATCTCGGCAGATTTCCTCCGCGATACGCTGCGTGGGCTTGCGCGTCAGCATCCGCAATTGCCGATGGTCGGCATTGGCGCCGATCTGTGTGCGCCGCTGGTGCTGCCCGATGCCGTCGGCGACGGGCGCCGCGTGTGGTTTTACCCCGGTTCGAGCCTGGGCAACTTCACGCCGGAAGAGGCGGGGGCATTTCTGTCGCGCCTGCACGAAGCTTCGGCACCCGGCGACAGCGTGCTGATCGGCATTGACCTCATCAAAGACGCGCAACGGCTCGAAGCCGCTTACGACGATCCGCTCGGCGTGACGGCAGCCTTCAACCTGAACGTGCTGCGCAACCTGAATCGCCTCCTGGGTGCGAATTTCGACGTGCGGGATTGGCGCCATGTCGCGCTGTACCGCGCAGAGGCGCACCGCGTTGAGATGCATCTGGAAGCGCGTCGCGACGTCACGGTGCGGTGGGGCAAGCACGCGCGCGCCTTCGCGGCGGGTGAACGCATGCACACCGAGAACTCGGTCAAATACGACCTGCCGAGCCTGCAAGCGATGTTTGCCGACGCCGGCTTCGAAGACCTGCATGCCTGGACCGATGTCAGCGGCGACTTTGCCGTCTGCCACGCGAGCGTAGGCCGCTAGGCCCGGCGGCAGAACACCATGCGGGCCGGTGCGATAATGGATCGATTCCCGCCCGAGGTGTGCCGCGATGGCTGAATTCTTCATGCTTCCTGATCCGACCTTCATCGGATCGCTTCCCGACTGGACCGACGGCCGGCGCCTGCCGCGCCAGGGCATCGCGCACAGCCTGGTCGATGCGCGCAATCGCACGCTGGCCTTGTTGTCCGCGTTTGGCGACACGCAGCGCGGCTGGCAGATTGAACGCGTGGAGCATCACGCCCCGCCGCTGTGGACGCTGGGCCAGCTCGCCTGGTTTGCTGAATTCTGGTGCCTGCGCGAGCCGCGTCGCAACGGCAGCGACACCATTGAAGACGGCGCCGGCACCGAGTGGGATCTGGCGCGTTGGCAAGCCACGCTGCCGGCCGCGCTCGATGGTGCCGATACGTTCTTCGACATGGACCGCATGCCGCCGGAGGCCTGCTGGGAACTGACGCTGCCGGGCATCTCGGCGATCAAGCAGTACGCGCACGACGTGCTCGACCGCGTGCTACGTAAGCTCGCCACGCTCGGCACTGACGACGATGCGGCGCTGGAGCCGTTTCGCTGGGCGGTTTTTCACGAAGACCTGCGCGCCGAGCATCTGCACGGCCTGCTGCAGGTGCTGGGCCTGCAACCCGCCGGGCAACCGCCGCTGGCCGCCGTGGCTGTGCCGGCTGCGCAGACATTGTCGTTGCCTGGTGGCCGCTTCCAGATGGGCTGGCCCGACGCCGACGGATTCTTCTTCGACAACGAATGTCCGCCGTATCGCACTTATGTGCCCGCGTTCGAAATCGATGCGCAGCCCGTCACGAATGGCCAATACCTGGAGTTCATCGAAGACCGTGGTTACGACCATCCGCAATGGTGGTCGCCTGCCGGCATGGAGTGGCTGATGATGCAAGAGCGTTCGGCGCCCCAAGGCTGGCAGCGGGATCCCGCCACGCGCACCTGGCAGGCACTGCGCTACGGTCAGGCGCGCACGATCAACCGGGATGAAGCCGTCCGCCATGTGAGCCTGTATGAAGCGCAGGCGTGGTGCCGCTGGGCGGGCCGTCGCTTACCGACGGAAGACGAATGGGAGATGGCTGCGGTGCAGGGGCGCGCCGGTTTCCATTGGGGGCAGGTCTGGGAGTGGACGTCATCGCCGTTCGAGCCGTATCCGGATTTCGTGCCTGGCATGCCGCGCGGCCGTGTGGCGAGCCTGTCGGCGCCGCACTTCCAAACGATGCAGACGGTGCGCGGTGCCGCCGCACATACGCCGCAGCGCGCGCGTCATCCGCGTTTCCGGGGCTTCTTGCTGCCGGAGCGCGATGACGTCTTTGTTGGTTTCCGAAGCTGTGCGCTTTGACGGAAGCTTGTTGGACAGAACCGGTAAGTCGAACGGCAACGCATCAAAGTTGCCGCCCAAACAAAAAACCCCACGCTGTTAGACGTGGGGTTTTTGTTGGCTGCTGCTCAGACCATCCCGAAGAGTGGCCCGTCATCGATCAACGATCGAAGTCGCGCGAACGGCCCTTGCTGCCGTAGCTGTCGCGGTTGCCGTCGCGGTTGCCGTAGCTGCGACGCTGCGCGCCGTTGCCACCGTCGCCGAAGCGGCTGCCGCCGTTGTTGTCGCCGAAGCGACGCGGGGCGCCTTCACGGTTGCCGTAGCTGTCGCGGTTGCCGTCACGATTGCCATAACCGCCAGCGTTGCCGCCGGTGCTGTTGCCGTAGCCACGGCTGCCGTCTTGCGTACGGGCGGGGCGCTGTTGCCAATCGCCACGGTTTTGCTGGCCTTGGCCGTACGACTGACGCGGAGCGCGGTCGTCGCGGTTCCATTCACGTTGGCCACCTTGGTAGCCGCCGCCGTTACCGTTGCGATCGTCGCGGCGCGGAGCAAAGCCGTCGCGGTCGCCGCCGAAGCTGCGCTGGAAACGGCCTTCGCTGTTGCCGCCATTGCCAGCCTGGCGTGCGCCGTAGCCTTCGCGCTGGCCGCGATAACCGCCGCCATTGCCACCGTTTCCACGGTAGCCGCCACGGTCGCCACCAGCACGCGGGCCGCCGGTACGCGGCTTGGGCGAGCGCTTCGGCTCCAGGCCTTCCACCACGGAGGCGTCGATGCGGCGATCAACGAAGCGCTCGATGCGGCGCCATTGGAACGTGTCGTTGTGGTTCACCAGGTTGATGGCGATACCGCTGCGGCCGGCACGGCCCGTACGGCCGATGCGGTGCACGTAGTCTTCGGCTTGCTTGGGCAGGTCGAAGTTGACCACGTGCGTGATGTCCGGCACGTCGATGCCGCGGGCGGCCACGTCGGTGGCCACCAGCACGCGCAACTGGCCGCGGCGCAGTGCCGTCAGCGTGCGGTTACGCGCGCCCTGGTGCATGTCACCGTGCAAGGCGCCGGCGGAGAAGCCGTGCTCGGTCAGGCGTTCGGCCAGCGAATCGGCATCACGCTTCGTCGCCGTGAAGACGATGGCTTGCTTGAGCGATGCATCGCGCAGCAGGTGATCCAGCAATTGCTGCTTGTGCGACATGTCGTCGGTGAAGTGCAGACGCTCTTCGATGTTGCTTTGGTCGATCTTGGCAGCGGCGATTTCGATACGCTGCGGCTCGCGCATCATGCGCTCGGCCAGTTGCTCGATGCGGCGGTCCATCGTTGCCGAGAACATCAGCATCTGACGCGTGGCTGGCGTGGCGCCGACGATGGCTTCGATGTCATCCGAGAAGCCCATGTCCAGCATGCGGTCGGCTTCGTCAAACACGAGCATGTCCAGAGCCGACAGGTCGATGCGGCCCGAGTCGATGTGGTCGAGCAGGCGGCCCGGCGTAGCGATGATGATGTCCGGCATGCGTGCCAGCATGTCGAGCTGCTTCGGGTACGGCATGCCGCCCAGGATGCTCGCGCAGACGATGCGACGCAGATGGCGGCCGTATTGTGCGGTGGCGGTGGTCACTTGCAGGGCCAGTTCACGCGTGGGCGTGAGCACCAGCAGCGACGGCTTGGCCGGCGCCGGGCGAGGGCGGCGACCCTTCATGCGTTGCGGCGGGCCGTCCATGCGCGGACGCTGCGGCTCAGGCTGCTCGCTGATGCGCTGGATGGCTGGCAGGATGAACGCGGCGGTCTTGCCCGAGCCGGTCTGGCTCGTGACCAGCAGGTCGCGGCCCGACAGGCAGGCCGGAATGGCTTGGGCCTGCACCGGCGTCGGTGTGGTGTAGTTCACTTCACCCAGCGCGCGGACGATGCGGTCGTCCAGGCCCAGTGCAGCAAAGGCGCTGGCACGGGTCGCGGCTTCGGCGATGAGGTTTTCGGTATTGGTGTTGATGGTTTCAGCGTGCGCAATAGCGCCGCTGCCGTCTTGAGGCTGCGTCATGTCGAATAGGTAGTAAGGCTGCCGCGCCGCTACATCAATGGATGCAGACGACGGAAATGGGATACGGCGACCGGTTAATCACGGGCGTCGGCGCCAATCGGATAAGGCCGGTTCGACAGACGGGCTGCAGAACGGACAAGGCGGGGGAGTGGGCCGGCCTCAAGCTGAACAGGTCAGCGAGGTGGGGCGGCGGTCCCTTCGGCGTGATGTGAATCCACGCGGGAGATCGGAGACGATGCCAAGCACAATGGCAATCGGCTGCGCATGCATGCAACGGGCGGGGATTCGGACGATGCGCTGGTCGGAACCAGCACATCGGCCAACCGCGGACCGAAAAATACGGCAGTAAGCAGCCAAGCCACGGACTATAGCACGAATTTTTGCAGTGCGCAAAAATTCCGCTGGCGCCGCGTGTGTCAGTGCCGCCGCTTGCCGGATCGAACGTGCGGCCTATACTCGAAAGACCGGCCACCCTCGCGGCCGGAAAGGGGCGGATGATGGAATTCCCGATGGCCTTCTCCAACCTGTACCTGTTGCTCGCTGTTTGCGTTGCGGGCGTGATTGGACTGGCGTCTGCACCAATGGTGATCCGAGGTGCGCGAGTAGGGATCCGCGTGCTGCTGACGATTATCGGGGTGTTGATCGGCTTGCTCGTGCTCGAAGCGCTGCCGGTGCTGACCTAGATGGCCCGGGGCCATCCGCAGCCATAGGCCCGCCCGCATGTGGCGGGCCTTATCGTTTTGTGCGAGCAAGAAAAACAAAAGCCAGGCTGCTTGCCTGGCTTTGTCGCGTCTGCTGGTCCCGCCGACAGGAATCGAACCTGTATCTCACGCTTAGGAGGCGCGTGCACTATCCATTGTGCTACGGCGAGAGACCGACCCCGGGTGACGTGAACGGCCGCCCGAGCGAGCCGCGATTCTACGCAATTTGCAGAGCCAAGACCAGTGAAGCACGGGGCTGGAAGGCGCTCCTCGGCCAGCAGTTACAGGCCTCACATGAAACGGTGATGACGGCGCCGGTTCTGTGGGGAGCCGCCTACAGTTCAGACGCAGTTGTGACGAAGCAAACGCTAAAGCGAACGAACGATCGGTCAAAGAATCAGATTTAAGTATTACGAACTTTGCACGATTGTTCACGGAAGTTATGCTTCATCACCCCTTTTCAGAACCCCTAGGCGACCAACATGCTGACATCCGAAGAACGGGACGATCCGTGGACGGTGGAGCCGTCGCTGGAAAGCCTGCTTCCCAAGCATCGGTCTGGCACGATCGATCGACCGATCTATTTCCGTCACACCGATACGCCCGACGGCCACGTCATCAAGCAGTTTCCTGACGGCTCGCGCCAGCTCGTGCGCTTTGTCGGCCTGGAAGAGCAGGTCGTCAAACACTTTCTCTGACTCCGCTTCCTGCGCTGGCGAGCGGCTTCGTGCACATCTCGTAAGACATGATGTGTTGTGTTTCCTGACGATGCACTGACGTGATCAGCGCACTATCATTCGCAAATATTTACGTAAGCGATTGATAAGTTCATGGGAAGTATGCAAGGGTTTGCGCCTGCCACGCCGTCGGCGCACGACCATTACTCCGGAAAGCGATCCCTGGGTGAGCCGCGCGCCATCGACATGGTTGTGCCGTGTCCGGTACGCGACTGGACGCCTGCCGTCACGTCTGATGAAGCCGCTGCCATGCGTTCCGCGCTGGAACGCGGCAATGTGCTGCATTTTCCCGGGCTCGACTTTCCACTTGATGTCCGAGAGCAGCGTTTTCTCGACGCACGGTGGTCCGACGGCAAGACGAAGAACATCAACCTGCGGGCCACCGAGACGCGCGTGCGTGGCGCCGTCGGGCAGCCTGCAGACCTACGCGATCTCGCTACCCTGATCGAGCGTTACGCCGGTGCAGCGGAGCGCCTGGTGCTGGCGTTGTTTCCCGACTATGGCCCGCACTTGAAGCGAGCCGGGACATCGTTGCGGCCGGCCGAGATTGCGGGGCGCCCGGTCAGCTGGCGTAAGGACGATACGCGCCTGCACGTCGATGCATTTCCGTCGAACCCGCTGCATGGCCAGCGGCTCTTGCGTGTGTTCCACAACGTCGATCCGGATGCCCCGCGCGTCTGGCGCATCGGCGAACCGTTTGCCGACTTCGCCGAGCGGTTTGTGCCGAAAACGCGAGGGCTGCTGCCGGGACAATCGTGGCTGATGCACAAGCTGCATATCACCAAGCGCCTGCGCTCCGAATACGATCACCGCATGCTGCAGCTGCATGACCTCGCGAAAGCGGATCTGGTCTATCAACGCACGGCGCCGCAGCAGACGTTCGAATTCGCGCCGGGTGCGACGTGGGTAGTCTTCAGCGATCAGGCGCTGCATGCGGCGATGCGCGGTCGCGCGATGATGGAGCAGACGTTTTATCTCGACCCAGCGGCCGTTGCCGATCGGACCCATTCGCCCGAAGCTGTCCTGTCGCGCATCCTGAATAGGCCGATGCTGCCGGCCCAGCGCTGACCGCACAAACAAAAACGCCGCCATGCATGACGGCGGCGCTGATGCTCCGCGCAGTTCTCTTTAATCAGCGACTTTGTCGCTCGGATACTTGAACGAGTCGCGCAGCAAAAAGCTCATCGGGATATCCAGCTTGGCACTGTGCGGCGGAATCGGTTGCTGGAACCACTTCTTGTAGAGCTTCTCGGCGTCGTAGTCGAGGATGATGTTCGTCATCGCGCGATCGACCAGCCGCTTGAACTCGGCGTCGTCCTTGCTCAGCATGATCGCGTAAGGCTCGACCGTCAGCATGTCGCCGACGACGGCGTAATCGCTCGGGGTCTTGGTGTTGGCGCGGAAGCCATAGAGCAGCACGTCGTCCATTGCAAAGGCGTCGGCCTTGCCCGCTTCGACCATCGCGAAGGATTCAGCGTGGTCCTTGGCTTCGAGAAACTTCATGTTGAGCACGCGCACGTCGTTCATCTTGCGCAGTTCCGCCACGCTCGTGGTGCCCTTGGTGGTGACGACGGTCTTGTCGCGCAGATCATCCCACCGGCGAATGCCCGACGAACTCTTGACGATCATGCGGATGCCCGCGATGTAGTGCGGGATCGTGAACGCCACCTTCTCGCGGCGTTCGCGGTTGTTTGTGGTCGAGCCGCATTCGAGGTCGGCTTTGCCTTCCATGATGGCCGGCATCCGCGTGGACGGCGTGACCATCACGTATTGCACTTTCAGGTCGGGCCGCTTGAGGTCGGTGCGCAGCTTGTCGACCACGCGCAGGCACAGGTCGACGGCGTAGCCGACGGGCTTTTTATCGGCGTCGTAGAACGAGAAGGGCACGGAGCTTTCGCGATAGGCGACGCGGACCGTGCCGGTATCGCGGATGCGGTCGAGCACCGGCGTGGAGGATGCCAGGGCAGTGCCTGGTACGAAACTGGACAGCGAGGCGAAGAGCAGCGCTGCAGCCGGCAGCGCGCGCTTGAAGAACGGCATGGTTGTATCCCCCGGAAAGAATCGGTGGCCCACGTTATCGTTATGCCCGGCTCGTGACCGGAGGGCCTGCCGCATGATACGGCGCGGCGTCGCAGCCTGCAGGCCTGCGCTTTTCGGGTGTTGTAAGCAGGCTGCAAGAGTGGATTTCGCCCTCTAAAAGTTGGCCTGTGGCGGGTGCGTTGCAGTGGTGGGGGGGGGGGGGGGGGGGGGGGGGGGGGGGGGGGGGGGGGGGGGGGGGGGGGGGGGGGGGGGGGGGGGGGGGGGGGGGGGGGGGGGG
>NZ_CATWHI010000011.1:0-43879 GCF_958350185.1 Ralstonia edaphi | reverse complement strand
TTCTTGGTTGCTGCTAGTCATAAACACAGTCGTATGCCTACCCGTTAGTTTAAGTGGGTGACTGTGTCCGGAGATTCAGGGGGCCGCTCCAGTCACATGCCTTCACGTCATTCGGTGAAATGCGTGTGTCATCGACCGCGGTGGTCGCTCCCATGCCGAACACCCTTCTAGCATCAGCTTGCGAAACCGCTTTCCAACCCGGCTGTTTGGCAGCGCCCTGCGGGATCAGGAAGTAATTGCTAGTCTCGTCTTCGAGAGCTGCTTTACTGATCCAGAGATCGTGCCCAAAGGTTGGATCCTTCAAGTGATATCGGCCATTCTGCTCGCCAACGATGGCGGCATAGTGATTTATCTTCCAATGAACCACCGCTGGTAGTGGAATTGGCGTACCAGGGATGCGCTTCGCAATGGTGTACGACAGGTTGACCTGTTTCGCCAATCGTCCCACCTCATCCAACGTTACGCCTCGCGGGCTTGAGCGCACAGCATTGAGCTGCGCGACACGGCTCTTGTCGGCGCCCTGGAACTCCAAGATGTTCTTGAGCGCCATCGGGCCGCACAGATAGGCGAGGCCGGGATCGTTTCGCATCATCCAAAGGCCTTCGCGAGCACCAGCTACAGCTTCGGTCGCAGGCCCTTGCAAAGGACGCCTTTCGGCTTCCTTCAGTAGCGTGTTCACCCGGTCGGCGTGGCCAATACGGGCATGCATGCGTACAAGCTCACCAAGGGCGCGATCTGCCAAGCGTTTAACATCCGGCTGTGCCTGCGCTCTAGCATCTCGCCAAGCGTCCTCCCATTCATTCATGGCGCTCGAGAAATAGCCGAGACGGTAGTACGTCAGCCCGATATTGGTTCGCAGGGCCAGGCCCCATGGGCTTCTGGGGTACTGCTCCAAGAACGACTTTAGAGGACCGAGCGCTTCCGCATTGCCTCCGTCGCGATATTGCTGAATAGCCCGCCAAAGCGTTTGTTGCTCTTCTAAACTACTTGGCCCTGTGGCAATCAGCGGCTCCTCAAACAGGCGCACTTCGCGTAGTCGCGTTTCCAGCGTTTCGGAATCTTGAGCAGCAGTTGGAGGAGTATCGTTCGCCAGACCGACTCCCGAGAACGAGTATAGGAGTGCCAAGGCAATAGCCGGCACTCGAAACCCTCGCGCTTGCGCATAGGTCGAGTTGTTCCAAAGCATGATGGGTCGTTGATAGATGTTGTTTTAAGGCCTACGCCGACCGCGACATTGAGCAGTTGGTTCATCGAGTCGAAGACGCGAGCGATTTGGCGAGTCAGATTGTCGCTGGGGGCTGTGGGCTGTTACTGCATGCGCGTGCGCATGGCGTCAGCCAGATGCCTGCCGCACAGGTCAATGTGGAATGTCTCACTTGTAGAACTCAAGCTCGTACCACATCACCCAAAACGGACTACTAGTCGTGGTGATGCGGATATAGCGCACCGGCGACGGCGAACCACTCGGCGTAAATGTCACCCACTCGTGATTTGAGGTCGTACCGGACAGCGTGCCTAGCACGTTTGTCGGCGACGGAACCACGTCGCCTGTAATCACGTGGGTTGTGTTGCCAGTGGCGTCCTGATCCGGCATGAGCCGCATGGATCGCAGAAGAACCGGTGTTCCAAGATCGATCTCGATCCACTGCGTTGGGTATCCACCGCTTACCCAGCGCGTATCGAGATTGCCGTCAATGGCCATGCTGGGAGTCAGTGTGTCGTTGTAATACCCGGAGGCTCTAGCGCTCACTGCAGCAACCTTGACCAACTGTCCGGACCCGGGGGCGGGGCCGGTGCCCGCCGACAACGACGGCCCTTCCATCACCTGCACGGGCCGATCCATCGCGTCGAACATTCGTGTCGTCTGGCGAGCCAACGTGCCAGAGGCATCCTTGAACTGGTCACGAGAACGGTTTGCGTTCTGGTCAAGCGTGTAGGTAACGTTATTGGCTTGGCTATCAGATACTGAAGTCAACCGCCCTGCGTTGTCGTACTGAAACGCGGTATACGTACCGTCGGGTTGGTTTTTCCGAGTGAGCTGACCTGTGCTGTCATAGCTGTACGATGTGGCTTGCATAGCTCCATTCGCTGCGGTGACGGTACGTCCCGCCAGCATATCGCTTGGCGTATACGTCAAGGCCGTGACGGTGCCATTACTGTCCGTTATCGTCTTTGTCTTGCCGTTTGGGTAATAATCGTACTGAAGAGTGCGACCAAGCGGGTCCGTCACCTGCACCAAATTACGCACGTTGTTGTAGGCGTACTGGGTGGTTCGGCCTAACTGATCAGCACTGCTCGCGAGATCTAGCTTGTTCCAAGTCATGACGCGAGTCGTGCCGTCGGGATACAGGACCTGGGTCAAACGATTCAGCGCGTCGTACTGGTATGCGAGCGTGTAGCCTACGGCGTCTGTCCGGCTAGCGATGCGCCCTATCGCATCATAGGTATAGCTCTCCTGGGTTTTCCCAACTGCGTTGACGACTCGCTGCAGAAAGCCGTTGGTATCGTACTCCCAGCGGGTCGTGTTCCCGAGCGCATCCGTCTCGCTGATTTTCTGACCTGCCGTGTTGTAAGCATAGGACGTCAGCTGACCGGTCGCGTCGCGGTACGTCAACGGTTGGTGCTGGTTGTTGTATGTGTACTCTGTAAAAGCACCATTGGGCTGTGTGACCCGCAAAAGGTCAATGCCATTATCAGCGTAACTGTACTGCGTCTGGTTCCCAAGCGGGTCAATCTTACTCGTGCGATTGCCCTGCGCGTTGTAGGTATAGCGCACCAACTGGGTGCTGCCGTCAGCCTGCACTCGACCCACCGAAACGGGGAGCTCTGACGTGCCAGCCGCACCGGTCCACGGCTGATTGGGGTAGTTGTACCAGACGCGATTCTCGAGAGGCGCCTTGGTGCTTTCGATCACGCCTGCGGTGTAATTGGCGTTGTCTTTCTCATGCAACCAATGCGTAATGCGTGCCCTCGTGTAGTCCCCTGCCCCTTCGGCATAGGCCTTCGCATTCCAGTAATACGTGTTGCGATCGTTCAGATAGGAATTGAAGAGGCTCATGCCAGCCGGGAGCGAAGATTCCGAAGATGGAATACCGGGGGGCTCGTGAACGTATTCGACGCGTTCGGTTTGACCTAGCGGGTCCGTGATGTTGACCCAGCGCTGTATGCCGTTCTCGCCATAGTCAAACTGGGTGGTGCCATAGGGTGTGGTCATCGTGTTGATGAAGGTGCCGGCGTCATAGGTGAAGCTGGACTTCATGCCAATGGCATCGGTGATGTCGGTCAGGCGCCCACTCGCGTCGTAGCCGATCTTGGCGGTCCGGCCAAAGGGATCACTGATCTGGGTAACTAGCAGCGGATTGTTCCCATTGCCGTAGCTCAGCGTGCTCTGTTTGCCTAGCGCGTCGGTCACCGTAGTCAACCGCAGTTGACCATCGTAATTGAGGCTGACTGCATTTCCCTGCGGATCAATGACCTGGCTCAGGAAGATGGCACGGGGGTAACTGGTGGCGCCATCCGGCTGGCTGTACACCTCTTTGCTGCCATCCTTCATGCGTCGTTCGTAGCTCGTAGCGCTGGTGCGCACGAGTACAGACATGTCCTGCGGGTCCGCGCCAAACGCTCCGGTAGTTGAGTTATACGAATCACTCTCCCAAACGGCCCCCCCACCTGCAACGATGCGGCGGACACTGGTACCCGGATTGGTGGGATCATCCTGGATGTACGCGAGCCAATTGGAAGTCCACTTCTGGCCGAAGTTGAAATAGCTGAAGTTGGCCGGTTGATAGGCCTCGCGCTGGTTGTAGGTGAGCGTAAAGTTGACTGGCGGCCCTTTCGGCGGCCGATAGCTGATTGGTGTGTCAACAAAATTGAGGCTGACCAGCATGGCATGAACGTTGTAGCTCGGCATGCCCACGCTGGGCGCGTCCGCACCAGCATCCCCGGCGCTGTCGTCATCGGACGACGGGCTCTTGCAGTCGCACGCCTTGTGATCATTCGGGCGTGTCCGCGCTGGATCAGAGAACTGGGTGTATCCCATACCGAACACCTTTTTGGCTTCGGCTTGTGCGACCGTCTTCCAGCCCGCTTGTTTGGCGGCTTGCCGAGGAATCAAGAAATAGTTACTGGTTTCAGCTTCCAACGCGTCCTTGCTGATCCAGAGATCCTGCCCAAAGGTGGGGTCTTTGAGGTGATAGCGTCCGTTCTGCTCGCCAACGATGGCGGCGTAGTGATTGATCTTCCAATGCACCACGGCGGGCAGCGGAATCGGCGTGCCGGGACTGCGCTTGGCAATGGTGTATTGGAGGTTGACCTGCTTGGCCAGTTGACCAACGGTATCGAGCGTGACTCCATTTAGACTTGAGCGGACGGCGTTGATCTTCGCAATACGGCTGCTATCCGCTCCTTGAAACTGCAGGATGCTCTTCAGTGCCATCGGGCCGCACAGATACGCAACGCCGGGGTCGTTTCGCATCACCCATAGGCCCTCCCTTGCGCCGGCCACAGCCTCGGTTGCCGCGCCTTGCAGCGGACGGCTCTCGGCTTCCTTCAGCAGTGCGTTCACCCGGTCGGCATGTCCGATACGGGCGTGCATCCGGATCAACTCACCCAGCGCACGATCGGCAAGACGTTTTGTCGCCGGCTGCGCCGTGGCACGCGTATCTCGCCAGGCTGCCTCCCACGCATCGATGGCGCGCGAGAAGTAACCGAGGTGGTAGTACGTCAACCCCATATTCGTCCGCAGGGCAAGCCTCCATGGGCTGTCCGGATACTGGTCGAGAAATGCTTGCAATGGCACAAGGGCCTCGCCACCTTCGCCATCACGGTACTGCTGAATGGCTTCCCAGAGCGCTTGCTGTTCCTCAGCGCTGCTCGGACCTGTAGCGATCAGGGGCTCCTCGAACACGCGAGCTTCGCGCAGCCGGGTCTCAAGTGCAGCCGTGCTCGAATCCGTGGGTATCGCGACTGCGGCAGGTAAACCGAATCCGAAGGAGGACAACAGCAATGCGAAGGCAATAGCCCTCGCTGGTAACCGTACGCGCAAGGCACGGGGCGAATAGTTATGCGGCATGTAGGTGCGTTGTGAATGTTGTTGTTCTACTGCGTTGCGCCGACCGTGACCCAGAGCGCCCGGCTCATCGAAGCGAAGATGAGCCGGGCATACGACCGCTCATTTATAGAACTCAAGCTCTCGCCACGAGACCCAGGAGGAACTGCTGGTCGTCGTGATTCGAATGAATCGTGTTGGCGGTAATGTGTCGCTCGGCGTAAAAGTGAGCCACTGCTGATCGGCGGTTTGACCCGACAGAGTTGTCAGCACATTGGCCGGAGCAGGCGCCACATCACCTGTAATGACGTGTGTTGAAGGGCCATTAGGCTGCTGGTTGACCAGCAAGCGAATCGATCGAAGCACCACAGGAGCTCCAAGATCGATCTCGATCCACTGAGGGGCATTGGTGTTCAGCCAGTACGTGCTGGTGTTGCCATCCAAAGCCATCGTTGCCTGATAGCCGTCTGCATAGAATCCCGAAGCGGTAGCACCCAGCGGGATGATTTTGACCAACGGTCCGGTGCCGGGCTGTGGATTCGCCTGTGATGACGTTCCAACAGTTACCTGCAACGGCCGGTTCATCGAATCGAACACACGGGTGATCTGTCGAGCTAGGTTGCCACTCGGATCTTTGGACTGCTCCTGTGTGCGGTTGCCCATCGCATCCAGCATGTAGCTAACGCTGTTGCCCGAGCTGTCCGCCGCAGCGATCAGCCGATGCGCTCCGTCGTAGCTGAGGCTAATCGTGCCGCCATCGGGTCGGGTCACCTTGATCAGCTGTCCCGCCTTGTCGTAGTCGTAGCTAGTGGTCTGCCCTACTCCGTTCAACGGTGTCGTCGTCTGGCTGATGAGCCAGCCCCGGCTCGAGTACGTGAAGGTTGTCACTGTGCCGTTGGCGTCCGTCATCTGCAGCGGTCGCCCATTCGCGTCGTACTGATTGATGGTCGTGGCATGCCCAGCTGCGTCGACGATCTGGTACAGGTCGCCCTTGCGGTATTGCGGTGGGCTGCTGGTGTCGTCCGCGGTGCGGTAGACGTATGCCGTACCGTCGTTGACATCCGTACGTGGACCGCTGCGGCTAGCGACCTGACCATCTGCGGTAAAGGTCCACGTGGTCGTGCGTGTCGGACCTGCAGCCGTTGCACTGAGGCCCTGGCTACCGTTAGTGTCGGTGGTCGGCGTCTCGCTATAGCTGATCAAATTGCCGCTAGTGTCGTAACTGTAGTTCTGCAGCTTGGTTGGCAAGGCGATCTGGGTGGGCAGATTCGAGAATTTCGAATGCCACACAGTGGTGACCGTGCGAGCGCCAGGCGTCCCTGCCCCCTCCACGCGCTGGATCTCCCGATTCTGGCTGTCGTAACTGTGTGTGGTGACGTTGCCCAGATAATCGGTTTCCTGGATCAGATTGTTGTTAGCGTCATAGCTGCTGCTACTGCGCGTGCTGCCGCACAGCCCGCAGGGGGCACTCACCGCCGTCGGTAATAGCACGCCGTTTTGTCGGAGAAACGTATAGACGCTGGTCTTCCCTGTGGGATCAACAACAGTCGTTTGATTATTCGCCCCATACAGGAATTGATAACGGTCCACAGCCCCCGCATGCTCGCTCACAGTCGCTCGACCGGAATCGTCATACGCGTAGGTGCTGTATCGAGCTCCGTTCTCATCAACGATACCTGTCAGCGCCCAAGGAAACCGACTGTCCTCATAGACGTATTGCCTCTTTGTTGCATCTGGCCAAGTCACCGAAATCAGTTGTCCGGCAGGGCCATAAGCGTACTGAGTGATGCCTCCGATCGGATCGATTAATGAGCTAATTCGCTTGTTGGAGTCATAGGTAAATGACAACTTACGCCCAAAACCGTTTTGAACGCTGGTCAATAAGCCTGCCGACGGGGCTGTTGCCGCCGGAGTGGATGCATCGCTGTAGGTCAGCAGCGTGGTCTCGCCATTTGGAGCGGCGACGCTAGAAAGCAGCCCATTCGCATCGTAGTTTTCCGTGCTCCCGTCATCCAGTACGTTAAGCTTCCAGCCCAATAGTTTGCTTTGGGTATCCAGCAACCGTACGAGGTTGTCCCGGCTACCGTTGTCGGCAACCCAACTCCCGTTTGCCAGATGGAATGTTCTCGTATTGCCGTCCTGACGCCGCAGCGCCACGCTGCTTGGCGTCAGCGTTTCGACGTATCGGCGCCACGCGTGGGTCCAGCCCAATCCGAGGTCTCCCTGGTTGGCTGTGAAGGACGACGATTGTGCGACAGTACTACGATACGTTCGCTCAAATACCAACGCCTGAGGGCCTGCACCTTGATAGTCCCTCTCTAATTGAATTTTGATGCCGGACCCTGGAAACACGGGATTTGATACAGGCTGGGCACTTGAGGCAGAACAGCTCTCCTCAGGTGTATCAGGCAGGCCACAAGAATTAAAGCCAACACTTCCTGAATTTCCTCCTGTATAGGTTTCATAACAAGTCGCTTCAGAGTCGGGCGTCGACGACTGGACTAGACCTTTTACGCCGACCCGAGCCGCGCACATTTCTTGAATCGTCGCCACGCATCGCCCACCTGCGGTATCGGGCCACTGAAATCCGGCGTAAACGTTGCTGCATGCCAACACCGCGGTGAACGTGAGAAGCCCTATCCAGTACGGCTTTTTTAGATCCCTTCGCCCCATTTTCATATCGTCTTCTTTTGTAAGCACTACATAACTCACGGTTCAGTTCAATTGAGGTGCGGCGCGAGGTCACTCACCGCGATCAAGCCACAAGAGGCTATTTGCAATCCAGGGCGTCCCAATTTCTGATGGATCCGGGCGAACGTTCATTGTTCTTCTCTGTTACCCCAGCCTAGGGGGCTGTGCCGACTGTCACCGTAAGCGGCCGGTTCATGGAATCGAAGACGCGGCTGATCTGGCGGGCGAGGTTGCCGCTCGGATCCTTGGATTGCTCCTGCACTCGGTTGCCCATGGCGTCCAGCGTGTATGTGATGCTGTTGCCTGAACTGTCTGCTGCACCGATCAGCCGGTGGGCGCCGTCGTAGCTGAAGCTGACTGTGCCGCCGTCGGGCTGCGTCACCTTGGTCAGTTGGCCAACCTTGTCGTACTCGTAGGCAGTGGTCTGCCCTGCTCCACCAGCCGGCGTCACGGTCTGGCTCATCAGCCATCCGCGGTTCGAATACGCAAACACGGTGACTGCGCCATTGGCGTCGGTCATCTGCAGTGGACGACCGTTCGGGTCGTACTGATTGATGGTGGTGGTGTGGCCCAGCGCATCGACGATCTGGTACAGATCGCCCTTGCGGTATTGCGGTGGGCTGTTGGTGTCATCCGCCGTGCGGTAGACATAGGTCGTGCCGTCATTGACATCGGTACGCGGGCCACTCCGGCTCGCTACCTGACCATCTGCGGTGTAGGTCCACGTGGTGGTGCGCGTCGGCCCTGCCGCCGCTGCACTGAAGCCTTGGCTACCGTTCGTATCTGCAGTTGGCGTCTCGCTGTAGCTGGTCAGATTGCCGTTGCTGCCGTAGCTGTAGGTTTCCAACTTGGTCGGGGAGGCAACCCGTGTTTGCAGGTTCCAGCTGGGATGCCATTCGGTGGTGATGGTGCGGGCACCCGGCGTACCAGCGCCTTCGACTCGCTGAATCTCGCGCTTCTGGCTGTCGTAGGCGTGCGTGGTGACGTTGCCTAGGTAATCCGTCTCACGGATCAGGTTGTTGTTGCTGTCGTACTCGCTGCTCTGGCGGGTGGTGCCACACAGACCACACGGCGCGCTGATCGATGTCGGCAGCAGCACGCCGTTCTGCTTGAGGAAGCTGTAGACGCTGGTCTTGCCTGTCGGGTCGGTGATGGTGGTCTGGTAGTCGGTGCCGTACTGGAATTGGTAGGCGTCCGCTCCGCCAGCATGGGTGCTTCTAATGGCCCGCGCCTGATCGTCGTAGGCGTAGGTCGCGTAGCGGTTGCCGTTCTCGTCGATGATGCCGGTCAGGGCCGTGGGGAAGCGGCTGTCCTCGTAGACATACTGGCGCACAGCGCCATCCGGACGCGTCACGCTCGTCAGCATGCCGGCGGAGTTGTAACCATACCGGGTCACGGTCGTATCAGGTGCCGTGACGCTGATCACGCGCCCCGCACCGTCATAGGTGAACACCACGCTGCGGCCGCTTGGCCCGATCACTGTCGTCAGTTGATTAACTGCGTTATAGGTCAGCGTAGTGGTACGCCCGTTGCGCTCCCTTACCGATTGCAACTTACCGTTTGCATCGTAGGTCTCGACCGCTCCCGAATCGGCAACCGTGTACTGCCAACCTGTGATGTTGTCATTGGAATCTGCGCTTGAACTCAGTGTATCTTGAGTACCTGAACTCATCCAAGCCGTACCATTCTGCCGGAAGGCGAACACCGAACCATCGTCGCGCAAGACGGTCACTTGGGGAGCCGAGTAAGTTGCCGTGCTCGTGTCTAGACTGCGCTGCCAGTTGAACGTCCATTGAGCCGCCCCCCCATTCTCCCCATAGATGCTGTACGACTGATAGGCAAGTGTGACCGGCAGCTCCGCGCTTCCCTCCTGCGCCCTTGTGGACATAGTCGTTGTGCCAGTCCCGGGGATTACTGAATTGCCGGCCGTGCAAACTCGCACAAGGGGCCGCGCAGGGACGCACGTTCCATCCCTCTGCGACGAGTAGCCAGGGCTACAGTGATCCAAAACAAGTTGAGTTGACCAGTAACCTATCGACCCCACTATTTGAGGATTCCGATCTTCTCGCCACTCAAAAATTCCTGAGCACTGGTAGTTCGTGTCCGACCAGCGCGAGACACTGATAAGGGTCATTGACCGCAACGCAGCAGATGCACGACAGCCCTGTTGGGGTGAGCTAGCGTAATAGTACGGCGCACCGTTTCCGTTCGTGTACATCCAACCATAGCCGACAGTTTGGGCGGATGTGGCCATACTCAACCAAAGAAGGACGATGGCGCTGAACCGGCAATGGCGCATGATATGTTGCACAGAAATCCATTATTTTGTTTGCGGTTCGGCGCTCCTCCGCCAATAGCAGAGCAAGTGGGGCATGCTTGCACGAATGCTGGGCTACCAGACAAATCAGGCATGATGCCGCACCCGAAATCTCATTGATGCTGCTGGTCGCATAGGGTTTTTCACCGGTAGAACTCGAGTTCGTACCAAGTTGGCCAGCCGGGGTTGACCGTACCAGTGATGCGGACGTAGCGCACTGGTGCCGACGGCTTGTCCAGCTGCACGTTGATCCATTCCTTGTCCGCCGGCGCCATCGTGATGGTTTTCAGCACTTCGGTCGGGTTCGGAGACACTCCTGCCGTAATCACGTTGGTGTCCTCGCCTGCCGGGTATTGATAGTTCATCATTCGAATTGCCCTCAAGGACACCTCGAATCCAAGGTCGATCTCAATCCATTGCGGCGGCCAGCTGGGTGAGGTCCAACGCGTATTGGGGTCACCGTCAATGGCTTTGTCCGGCGTTGTCGTCGCGTCATACGAGGCAGAGGCACGTGCCCCAACCGGCTTGAGCTGGACAAGCGGGCCGTCCGAGCCACCTGAGCTTGAAGCAAAGCCAGCTGTGGAGACTTGTAGAGGCCGGTTCATTGAATCGAAGACGCGGTTGATAAGCCTGGTGATGTTGCCGCTCGGGCCCCAGACCTGTTCCTGTGTGCGATTGCCCATTGCATCGAGCGTGTAGGCAATGTTCTTGCCTTTCGTGTCAGCGCTTCCTATAAGCCGGCCAGCCCTATCGTACTGCGGCACCATATAGCTGCCATCCGGCTGGGTGATGCGGCTTAGACGGCCTGCGATGTCATAAAGGTAGGACGTGGCTTGGACGGTACCGTTGGCACTCATGACGGACTGGCCAGCGAGCCGACCACTCGGCGTATAAGTCCATGCTGTCACCGCGCCATTAGGATCCCTTACGGTCTTGACCTTGCCGTTCCGGTAGTAGTCGTACTGCGTCACATGTCCGAGTGGGTCTACCGTCTGAATCAAATTGCGGGCGCTGTCGTGGGTATAAGTTGTAGTTCGACCTAGTTGGTCGGTCACACTTGATATGTCGAGCTTGTCCCAGGTGAAGACTCGCGTGGAGCCATCGGGATACTGAATCTGCGTCAAGCGATTGAGCGCGTCGTACTGGTACTGGCGCTTGAATCCTTCCCCGTCGGTCTCGCTAGCAACACGCCCCACAGCGTCATACGTGTAGCTCGTCTCAGTCTTGCCAGCGGCATTGACGATGCGTTGCAGGAAGCCGTTGTTGTCGTACTCCCAGCGCCTGGTGTTGCCCAGTGGGTTCGTCTCGCTGGTCTTCTGGCCGGCGGCATTGTAGGTGTAAGTCGTTACCTTTGCTGCAGCATCCTGATACGTGAGCGGCTGGTGCTGGTTGTTGTAGGTGTACTGTGCAACTAGTTTCGTTGCCGAGCTATCCGTGCGCGTGGCCGTCAGGAGGTCAATGCCGTTATCGGCATAGACGTACTGCATGCTCACGCCCAGCGGGTCGACGGTGCTCGTCACGTTACCCTGAGGGTTGTACGTGAAAGTCGTCAGTTCCGTGCTGTGGTTTTCGAGCAAACGCCCCTTGCTGACAGGCTGCTCGGTGGGCCCCGCCACTGTCGGCGCGATTGTCTGGCCTGCGTAGGCATACCAGATGCGAGTCTCGCCAGGCTCCTTCGTGCTCTCGATCCCACCACCCGTGACGTTGAGGTTGTTCTGCACGTGCAACCAGTGGGTGATGCGCGCCTTTGTATAGTCACCGGCGCTTTCCGCATATGCCTTGGCATTCCAGTAGAAGGTATTGCGGTAGTTGATCCACTCGTTCATTGTGTTCATGCCGCTGGGCACCCCTTCGCCTTCTGTGTAGAAGAGGCCGGGGGCTGCGTGCCGGTATTCGACGCGCTCGGTCTGACCCAGCGGGTCGGTGATGTTGATCCAGCGCTGGACCCCGTTTTCGCCATAGGCAAACTGAGTGGTACCGTAGGGCGTCGTCATCGCGTTGATGAACGTACCCGCGTCGTAGCTGAAGCTGGACTTCATGCCGATGGCGTCGGTGATGTCGCTCAAGCGGCCGCTTGCGTCATAGCCGATTTGGGCTGTACGCCCGAACGGATCCGTGATCCGTGTGACCAGCAACGGATTGCTGGCGTTGCCATATGACAAGATGCTTTGCCTACCGAGAGCATCGGTGATGCTCGTCAAGCGAAGTTGGTTGTCATAGCCCAGGGTGACCGCATTGCCCTGGGCATCGACGATCTGCGTCAGGAACACGCGTCTGGGGTATGCCGTGGCGCCGTCCGATTGACCGTAGATCTCCTTGCTGCCGTCTCGCATCCGACGTTCGTAGCTGGTGTCGCTGGCGCGCACCAACACCGAAATGTCCTTGGAATCCGCGCCGAATGCGCCTGTGCTGGCGTTATACGAGCCACTTTCCCACACGGACCCGCCTCCACCAACGATACGGCGCACGTTCGTGCCCGGGCTGGTCGGATCGTCCTGTATGTAGGACAGCCAGTTGGACGTCCATTTCTGGCCGAAGTTGAAGTAGCTGAAGTTGGCGGGCTGATAGGCTTCACGCTGGTTGTAGGTGAGCGTGAAGTTGATCGCCGGGCCCTTGGGCGGACGGTAGCTGACCGGCGTGTCCACCAGGTTGAGACTGACCACCATGCCGTGCACGTTGTACCTCGGCATGCCCAAGCCGATGCCGCTTGCGGCGGCCGCATCATCACCAGCACCGGTGTCCGTGTCGGGCGTAGCCGAGTCCTTGCAATCGCACGCCTTCGCGTCGTCCGGCCGGGTACGGGCATCGTCCACGCTGGTGGTGTTGCCCATGCCGAACACTTTCCGCGCTTCAGCTTGTGCCACGATTGTCCAGCCGGGCTGCTTGGCGGCCTGTTTCGGGATCAGGAAGTAGTTGCTGGTCTCCGACTCCAGCGCGTCTTTACTGATCCACAGATCGTTGCCGAAGGTCGCGTCCTTGACGTGGTAGCGCCCGTTCTGTTCGCCGACAATGGCAGCGTAGTGGTTGATCTTCCAATGCACGACGGCCGGCAGCGGGATTGGTGTGCCGGGGCTGCGTTTGGCGATGGCATATGGCAACTTCAGCTGTTTGGCCAGCTTGCCGACAGTATCCAGCGTGACGCCATGCGGGCTTGAACGGACGGCTTCGATCTTGGCGAGGCGGCTGACGTCGGCGCCCTGGAATTGCAGGATGCTTCGGATCGCCATCGGCCCGCACAGATATGCGGTGCCAGGCTGGTTGCGCATCAACCAAAGGCCTTCGCGTGCGCCCGCCACAGCTTCGGTCGCGGCGCCTTGCAGCGGCCGACCTTCAACTTCCTTGAGCAGGGCGTTGACGCGCTCGGCGTGTCCGATGCGGGCATGCATGCGGATTAGCTCGCCAAACGCGCGGTCGGCCAATCGTTTGGTGTCTGGCTGCGCTTGAGCACGGTCATCTCGCCAGGCAGCCTCCCATGCATCGATAGCGCGTGAGAAATAGCCAAGGCGGTAATACGTCAGCCCCATGTTCGTCCGCAGGGCGAGGTTCCATGGGCTGTCAGGGTGCTGATCGAGAAATGCTTGCAACGGCCCAAAGAACTCGGCGGCCCCGCCATCACGGTATTGCTGTATGGCTACCCAGAGCGCTTGCTGCTCCTCGATGCTGCTGGGACCGGTGGTAACCAAAGGTTCTTCGAAGAATCGGCCCTCGCGTAGACGAGCCTCCAATGCGGCGGTGTTCGGATCCGTAGGCATCGCGACTGCGGCAGGCAAACCGAATCCGAAGGACGACAACAGCAAAGTGAAAGCAGCAGCTCGTGCTGCCAGCTGTTTACTCAGGGTCCGGGTCAGGTTTTTATGCGACATGGTGGGCCGTGCTTTGTGTAGTTGTTGTACTGCGTGGAGCAAACGATTCGAAAAATCGGTGCAGATTTCCCCGAAGCCGGCCGCTCTTACAGATCATTCGATCATCACTACCGCCAAGATGTGATTTCCTTTTCAAGATCGGGATCGCTGGCCAGCTCTTTGATTGCCTCTTTCGCCAGCGGATTCTTGTTCCTGATCTTCCTCAATGCCGACAGTAGCAGCACCCGGCTCTCTCCATATGAACGGTCTTTGGCAAGCGCGATCAATTCCGGCAGGGTCTCTTCCGTAACCGCAACCGACAATGCACAGGCCAAGCCGTCCTTTGCCCCCAGCCTATATTCCTTTGTGTCACCGGGAGCCTTAATACCCCACCCCATTGGAGCCTTGCGATACTGTTCCACCAGGAGAGGCCAAGCCTTCTGAACTTGGGGATCGGGAACAGCCAGTGACCGTGCGACGCCCTCTCTTACGATGTCCGAATATGAAAGCTGCAAATGCTTGATCAAAATTGGGATGGCTTCGGGATACGGTGTAGTGACGTTCACCAAATCCCACACCGATTGAACGTCCCAACCGACTTCACGTAACTCTCTCAAAATCGGTTCTGCGTCGGCTCGTATCCGGGCAGAGCGTTCTAACCGCTCTTGGTCTTGGGCCTTTTTCTTCGCGAGAAATTCTGGGGCGGCTTGCAATTTTTTTGCCAATTCAGCCGCTGTCACTGGTGGGCGCTTCTTCGTTGTCATTTTGGAATTGTCGAAAGATTGATCCTGCCCTCACCAATTAGCTGCTGAAGTGGACCAGAAAGACTTGTTTCGGCTCGCGTGTAGAGATCGAAGCGAAGACCACTTTCCTCGGCGTATTGCATATAGTCTCGGATCTGCCTCGTCGCACTCAATCGACTAACGTTCTTTACTTCACTAAGAACTTCTTCAGTGAGGCCGTCAGGGAGTCGCCGGCGCCCATTCATCAGAATGGGTATTGTTGGCTTCTTGCCAATCTCACATGCAGCGCGAACCGCCATCTCGCCTTCCCGGCCGATCTGCCCCACAGTCTTTACTGCGGTGCCTGCCACGGTGGTGGCTCCGGATACCGGGTTCGGCGTGCCGGTGGCAATTTCAGCCGCAATACCAACGGCAGCAGCGATCGCGGGCCCATTCTCAGCCAAGACCACACAGACCACCGCCAGCGGCCCAACACACAAGCCTTTGGGGTCAGTGTACCGAGTTGGTTGTCCACTTACATATGCATAAGTGGAGGGCTGCCCCGCCGCGAGCCCAATGGGGTCGGACTGCACATACCGCCCACCTGCCGGATCGTAGTCCCGATTCACGTTGTAGTGCTTGCCCGTCTCCGCGTCATAGACCTGTCCCGGGAAGCGCAGGTTGTACGTAAACGCGCCGAGGCTGGTCGGATTCTCATCCGGCGCAGCCACCCCAAACGGATCGGCCTGATCCCACCGCCACACCATCAGGTTGTTCGTATCCGTGATCACCCGCGGCGTGTCGATCTGGTCTGCATACACGTAGTACGCGGTTTGGTTCTTGATCGTCGCGACGGGGGTGTCACCTAGGTACACCGTCTCCTGGATGGGAGCGCCGGCCTGGTCATACTCACCGATCAGGTGGCCGGCTGCGTCATACGCGTAGCGCGTCGCTCCGGTCGGGACGTTGCTGCCGGTCTTAGTGGTGCGTTGACCGAGGCCGTTGTACAGGTAGCTCGTGGTCGTACCGGCCTTGGTGACGCTCGCCAGTCTTCCGCGATCGCTGTAGCTGTATGTGGTGGCACCATCACCGGTCTGGTTCCCCGCCGCGTCATAGCTGTTCGTCGTGGGGGTCGGGCCCGTGCTCGCCGTCTGCCGATTGCTCGCCGGGTCAATGGTCTGGGTGTAGCTGCTGCTCCCCACCGTCTGACCCGTGCGGTTGCCATTGGCGTCGTAGCTGTAGCTCTGGCTGCTTGTGGCCGGCAGGTAGCTGATCAGCCGGTCGTTGTCGTCGTAGCCAAACGTCTGGTTCGCCGCCGTGGCGGTGCTGCTGCTCGGGCTGCCCGCCGTGTCCGTGTGGGTATAGGCGGTGATACGTGAAGCGACGTCGTAGTTGACCGTGCGCGACAGGCCGTTCGGGGTGGCACCGGTGCCGGTGGTCGCCCCCAGCGGGAACTGAGTCAGGCGACCGTTCAGGTCAAAGCTGCGTGTATAGGCGGTGCCGTTACCCCAGGTCCAGCCGGTGGGCTTGCCGAACGGCTGATACTGGATGTTCGACAGCAGTGCGGTGTTGCCATTGGTGGTCGTCAGCGTCAGACCGGTGATACGGCCACCTGCGTCATAGCTGTAGCCGATGACGTTGCCGCTCGGGTAGGTCTGGCTGACCACGTGGCCGGTGCTGCTGCCCGAAGTGCCGTAGGCGTACGCCACCGTTTGCGTGACCGTCACGCCATTGGCCGTGCTGGTCTGGGCACGCTGCACCAGGTTGCCGAAGCCGTCGTACTGGAATCGGGTGCTGCCGGACTCGTCGGTGATCTTGGTGAGGTGACCGATGTCGTTGGGCAAGGGTCTGGTGCCACCGTCGTATTCCATGACGGTGGGCGTGCCGCTGGCGTAGGTCGCCTGGGTGAGCCGGTTCAGGGCGTCGTAGGTGTACGTGGTGGTCTTGCCGCGGGCGTCTGTGCGGGTGATCAGGTTGCCGGCCGCGTCATAGGTGGCATTGGTGGTGCCGGTATCGGGGCTTTGCTGGGCGGTGGTGTTGCCCAGGCCGTCGATGGTGTAGGCCGTCACCAGGCTGCGCGGGTCGGTGACCTTGGTGACGCGGTCCTGGCCGTCGTAGTTGAACACTGTTACCGGGGCTGCTCCACCTGAGGTGGCGGGCGGTGCCTGCACTTGCGTGCGGCGGCCCAGGGCGTCGTAGGTAAAGGTCGTGACCAGGCCGCGCGGGTCGGTCACCTGGGTGAGGTTGCCTGCTGCGTCGTAGGCATACTGCGTGGTGGAGTACTGCGTGGTCTGCGCCAGCAGCTGGCCGCTCAGGCTCAGCAGCACCGCCGCAGCGATACTCTTCTTGATGTAGTTTCGATGCATAAGAGCCTCAACGATAAAATTCAAATTCTCGCCATGACACCCAGGACGGACTGGCGGTGGTCGTAACACGGATGTAGCGAACATTGACTGGCACTGAGTCCAATGAATACTCAAGCCATTGCCCGTCTGTCGTATTGCCGGAAAACGTCTGGAGCACATTGGTCGGCGCTGGGTTGACGTCGCCTGTCACGACGTGAGTCGTTTGCCCTGCTGGGCTTTGAGAGACCAACATCCGAAGCTTCTTCAATGGCACCACTGAGCCAAGGTCGACTTCAATCCATTGCGGCGCATATCCGGGCGCTGTCCAAGCTGTACTAGCATCGCCATCCATCGCTTTCTCTGGCGTATTGGAACCATAGGACGCGGAGGCAGAAACACCCATTGGCATCACCTTGGGCGACGGCGGCGGTGGAGGTGGGGTGTTTGGCGGCGGCGCCGTGCCCAACGTCACCTGCAACGGCCGATTGATCGAATCGAAGACGCGAGTGATCTGACGTGCCAGATTGCCGCTCGGGTCTTTCGCCTGCTCCTGTGTCCGGTTGCCCATCGCGTCCAGCGTGTAGCTGATGTTGTTGCCGGAACTGTCAGCAGCGCCGACCAGTCGATGGGCATCGTCATAGCTGAAGCTCACCGTGGCGCCGTCGGGTTGGGTCACCTTGGTGAGTTGACCGACCTTGTCGTATACGTAGGCAGTGGTCTGCCCTGCTCCGCCGGATGGCGTCACCGTCTGGTCGGTCAGCCAGCCCCGGTTCGAGTACGTAAAGGTGGTCACCGCGCCGTTGGCGTCCGTCATCTGCAGCGGGCGACCATTCGGGTCGTACTGGTTGATGGTGGTTGTATGGCCTAGCGCATCGACGATCTGGTACAGGTCGCCCTTGCGGTATTGCGGTGGACTGTTGGTGTCGTCTGCCGTGCGATAGCTCTGCGTAGTGGTGTCATTTCGCGGGCCTTTGACGGCCAATACCTGACCATCCGCGCCGTAGGTCCACTGCGTGGCGCGAGATGCACCCGCCGCTGCGGCATTGAAACCCTGCCCCCCAGTGGTATCACTGGTGGGCTGAACGGTCTGACTGCACTGCACGCCGATCGCAGCACCACCGCTGCCTATTACGGCCGTGGACGGTGCACACAACGCTCCGTTGTCTCCGTTGTAGACGTATGTCGTGATACGCCCTGGCTCTGCAATGCCGACCGGCGTGCGCCAAGTTGAGTGCCATTGCGTACTGATCTTTCGGGCGCCCGGTGGAACAGTGAATCCGTCCAGCGAACTGGGGCAAACAGTTCCCGCAGGCAACCCTTCTACGCGTGCAATCTCCAGGTTGCGGATCAAGTCGTAGTTCAGGCATGCCACGTTGCCGTTGAAGTCCGTCTTGGAGGTCACGTTACCGTTGGCGTCGTACGTCAGCGCTTGGAAACAACCGTCGCACGGTTGGCCTGTGATGCCGACATTGCGAACCGTGCCCAATGAGGTCGCGAAGTTGTACGTCCGCTTGGTGCCAAGCGCATCAACGACGGCGGATGAGCCATCAGCGTTGTACGCCATGGCAACGCGATCGGCGCCGCTTGTCCCGTGTTCGCTCGAATATGCTCGGCCGTTTGCGTCATAACGCCACGTGACATAGCGCCCACCGTTCTCGTCCCTGATACCTGTCAGTGCATGGCTGTAATCGACGCCTGATGCAGGCGAGGAAGAGACATTGCCACTTTCGTTATACAAATAGGTACGTACCGCTCCATCTGGATACGTCACGCTTGTCAGATTCGCGGTATTTACGCCACTAGCGTAGGTGTAGGTGTACACGCCACCGGCAGGGTCGGTGATGGTCTTGATCCGCGCTACTTGGTCATAGGTAAAGTTGAGCTGCCGCCCCGTTGGGTCTGTCACGCTCACTAAGAGCCCGGCAATTGGCGCAACGGAAGCGGGCGTCAAACTGGGGCAAGTCGCACTCAGGGCCGTGCAGCTATAGGCCAACGTTTGTGTTGCACCATCGCGATTGGTGAGCGACACCAGTCTGCCGTCGGCGTCATAGGACTCCAGTCCATCCTGCGCATTGACGAACGTCCAGCCTGTAGGTGTTGCGGTGCTACCAAGGCTAGACAGCCGGCCCGTCACGTCAGCGTCTGATACCCACGGAGCACCCACGCCGCCTGTTCGCGAGAAGTAATACTGCTTACCGTCGCCGCGTGTCAGTACGGCCGTATCAACGGAGCTTCCCGATGCTGGCGGCGAATAATTGACCTGCTGCCGGTATGCCAACCGCCAACCGGGGCCAAATCCGCCCGAAGCGATGGAATTGCTGTTGTAGGTCCGAGCGATTTGAAGCGGAAACCGCCCGCTTCCCACGTAGTCAACTTCCCGCTGATGCTTGTTGCCGACCCCCACATTGATCGGGTTCCCGCAGTCACTCTGCGGACTACATGCGTCCCCTGCATTCTTGGTGGCAATTGGTATGTCGGAAGGAACCGTGCAGTCCAGGCTACCGTAAGTGTTGTATGCAGAAGGGATAGGGCCTTCCTGACCAGACGGTGAGCGCACCCACAACACAACGCACGCTAGGCCAGTCGGAGTCTTCCGCACTTCAGACGGCAAGGGGTAAAAGCCACATATGTAGTGAGAGGGATCACCGACTAAACAACTCGCCTCAAGGCCGGCAACGTAAGCGCCAGTCGCATTGCACTGGGCGTTAAAGGCATTGATTTGATCGACAGTGCACTGTGACTGGGCAAACGCTGACGATATGAATAAGCAAGCGCTGCCGACGAGTAGGCTCGCAATTCGCTGAAGTCGTTTTCTCATCTTTGACTTGTGTTCTTGATGTCTTACTGGGCAGCGCCCACTGTGACCTTCAGCGGTCGGCTCATCGAATCAAAGACGCGGGTGATCTGGCGGGCCAAGTTACCGCTCAGGCCTTTGGACTGTTCCTGTACTCGGTTGCCCATCGGGTCCAGCGAGTAGGTGATGCTGTTGCCTGAACTGTCGGCTGCACCGATCAGCCGGTGGGCACCGTCATAGCTGAAGCTCACCCTGCCGCCGTCTGGCTGCGTCACCTTGGTCAGTTGGCCAACCTTGTCGTACTCGTAGGCGGTGGTCTGCCCTGCTCCGCCCGATGGCGTCACCGTCTGGCTCGTCAGCCAGCCCCGGTTCGAGTACGTGAAAGTGGTCACCGCGCCGTTGGCGTCCGTCATCTGCAGCGGCCGGCCATTCGGGTCGTACTGATTGATGGTGGTGGTGTGGCCGAGAGCACCGACGATCTGGTACAAGTCGCCCTTGCGGTATAGCGGTGGGCTGTTGGTGTCATCCGTCGTCCGGTAGACATAGATCGTGCCGTCATTGACATCGGTACGCGGGCCACTCCGGCTCGCTACCTGACCATCTGCGGTGTAGGTCCACGTGGTGGTGCGCGTCGGCCCTGCCGCCGCTGCACTGAAGCCTTGGCTACCGTTCGTATCAGCAGTTGGCGTCTCGCTGTAACCGGTCAGATTGCCGTTGCTGTCGTAGCCGTAGGCTTCCAGCTTCGTGGGCGCGGCCACACGCGTCTGCAGGTTCCAGCTGGGATGCCATTCGGTGGTGATGGTACGGGCGCCGGGCGTACCAGCGCCTTCGACTCGCTGAGTCTCGCGCTTCTGGCTGTCGTAGGCGTGTGTCGTGACGTTGCCCAGGTAGTCCGTCTCACGGATCAGATTGTTATTGCTGTCGTACTCGCTGCTCTGGCGGGTGCTGCCGCACAGACCGCATGGGGCGCTGATCGAGGTCGGCAGCAGCACGCCGTTCTGCTTGAGGAAGCTGTAGACGCTCGTCTTGCCTGTCGGGTCGGTGACGGTGGTTTGGTAGTTGTCGCCGTATTGAAACTGGTACGCGGCTGCTCCACCTGCATGCACGTTGCTGATGGCCCGTGTCTGATTGTCGTAGGCGTTGGTGGCAAAGCGGCTGCCGTTCTCGTCAATGATGCCGGTCAACGCGGTGGGAAAGCGGCTGTCCTCATACAGGTATTGGCGCAAGGCCCCATCCGAACGCGTGATCGACGAGAGCATGCCGGTGGCGTTGTAGCCGTACTTCGTGACGGCGCCATCGGGAGCGGTGACGCTGGCAATACGGCCCCAAGCATCATAGGCAAAGGCGTGGCTACGGCCGCTCGGGCCGGCGACCGTCGTGAGCTGACTGGTTGCGTTGTAGGCCAGTGTTGTGGTGCGGCCGCTGCGCTCGCGCACCGATTGCAGCTTGCCGTTAGCGTCGTAGGACTCGACGGTTCCCGCATTGGCGACCGTGTACTGCCAGCCGATGATCTTGCCGCTGGCATCTGTCACCGATCGCACGGTGTCTCGCGTGCCGGAGGCCGACCAAGTGGTGCCGTTCTGGGTGAAGGTCGACGCCGAGCCGTCGTCGCGCAATGTCATGAGCTGCGGCGTGGCGTAGGCATAGGTCGCCAGGCTGGTGTCCAGGCTGCGCTGCCAGTTGGGCGTCCATTGACCCGCGCCCGCCCCCAATCCATACGCGCTGTAGGAGCGATAGGAGAGTGCG
The DNA here is from genome assembly GCF_958350185.1 of Ralstonia edaphi. Classification (NCBI taxonomy): domain Bacteria; kingdom Pseudomonadati; phylum Pseudomonadota; class Betaproteobacteria; order Burkholderiales; family Burkholderiaceae; genus Ralstonia; species Ralstonia edaphi. Next base: position 22,375 of record NZ_CATWHI010000011.1, on the reverse strand, counting down.
GCAGGAACATCCGCGCTACCACCTTCGTTTGGCTCGGTGTAGGTCAGGGTACCGATGCCCGGAATGACAGGATCGCCGACCGTGCAGACTTGGGCTGGCGGGCGTGTCGGTTCGCAGGAACCGTCGGACTGCTGCGTATAACCGCGCGCGCATCCACCCACGAAAACAGCAAGGGTCGTGCCTCCAGCGTTTGTTTGGCCATCAGGTGCAACTACCACACCGTTGCAATTACCCCGGATTCCACTTTCGTATGCACTCGTTCCCGGTGATACGCTGAGATCAATGCCAGTCAATACAAACACGTAGCCAGGAAAGATATTGCCGGGGGCGTTTACATAGTCAGCCCACGCCTGACATGCCGCAGCGGGGCTACCGAACACTTGCCCCTGCAGAGAGCTGCTGCCGACAAGCCACAATTGACCGAACGCGCCTGCAGCATCGGCGCTTGAAGCCAAGGCCACGCCCAACACTGCTACCCAAAGTGGTATCTCGGCAAATCGCTTCATCCCCGCCCCGGAGTTTTGTTATCCGTTATTAACAAAGCGCTCCGACACGTCGTTCGCACTTTATAAAAAAGTTTTTACATCTCGTCTAATCAAATCTTATTGCGCTTCCGCGCATATTTTTTTCCGCGCTGGAAGCCTGCCATTCGAGCGAACGACATGCAACACTGGCGAAGTGGGGTGTCGACATTTATGCACTGAGAAAACTTGAGAATCTCGCGCAAACACGATCAGTCGTTGTGCGATCAATCACGGCCACTGCATAATCCTCCCCGGCCCACTGGCCAAATCAAAAAAATCCAATCAGCGTGGGGAGTTAGCAGTGATTCGGCACAATGGGATGCGCTGGTGCGCAGCGCTCCTGATCGCGTTGGCGCTGGGCGGTTGCGCGGAGCAAAGAATTCGGGACGAAGCCAATCACCAGATGGTGGCTGGCGCCTACGAAGATTCGCTGGCGACGCTGGATGCCGGCATTGCCAAGTACCCCGAGAGCGCAACCTTGCGCGTGGCACGACGCACGACACAGGACACGGTCGCAGACAAGCTACTTCAACAGGCTGCCAAGGAACTCAATGCCGGTAAGCGCTCTGCAGCACAGATCACACTCAAACGGCTGCTGGAGATCGAGCCGCAGAACGACCATGCGCTGGCTCTGCTGCAGACGGCCAAGCGCGACGAACAAAACGCCGCAGCGCTCGAGCTGTCCAAACAAAAATCCGTAAGCGGATCGCAAGAAACGGCACTCACCGCCATTGAAGCAGCACTGCGCGGCGACCCCAAGAACCGCCGCTTGCTGGAAGCACAGGCCGCGCTCGAACAACAGTCTGGCCGGCGCGACCTTCCACAATCCAAGGGCCCTGCAGCCAAGCAGCCGATTAATCTCGACTTTCGCGATGCCAGCGTGCGGATGATTTTTGAGGCCATGGCACGCAGCACGGGCATCAACTTCATCCTGGACAAGGATGTTCGCCCCGATTTAAAGACGACGGTCTTTCTGCGCCAAGCCAAGCTGGAAGACGCGCTGGATCTGATTTTGTCCACCACCCAACTCAACAAAAAGCTGATGAATGGCTCGACCATTCTGATCTACCCGAACACGCCAGAAAAGCAGCGCGATTATCAGGACCTGGTCGTGCGGGCGTTCTATTTGACCAACGCCGAAGCCAAGCAGACCGGCGCGATGCTCAAGACGATGCTCAAAATAAAGGATCCGTACATCGACGAGCGCAGCAATATGGTGGTGATCCGCGAGCCGGCGGATGTTGTTCGGCTGGCAGAGCGACTGGTGGAATTGCAGGATCGCAATGACGCCGAAGTCGTACTGGAAGTCGAAGTGCTGGAAGTCAGTTCGACCAAGCTCACGCAGCTCGGTATCCAATATCCCAACAGCTTTACGCTGACGCCGCTTTCCGCGACCGGCGCCTCCTCGCTTACCCTGAACGATCTGAAGAGCCTCAATAGCGATCGCATTGGCGTCAGCACGCCCAACGCTGTGATCAACCTCAGGCGCGAACTCGGTGACACCGATCTGCTCGCCAACCCTAAGATCCGCGCCAAGAACCACGAGAAGGCCAAAATCCTGATTGGCGACAAGCTGCCCGTCGTCACCACGACATCCACATCAACCGGTTTTGTATCGGAGAGCGTCCAGTACCTCGATGTCGGTCTGAAGCTGGAGGTGGAGCCATCGATCTCGCCAGACGACGAGGTGAGCATGAAGATCAACCTTGAGGTCAGTTCACTCGCCAACCGTATCACCACGCGCAGCGGCAGCGTGGTCTACCAGATTGGCACACGTAATGCCACGACGGTGCTTAAGCTGCGCGATGGCGAGACGCAACTTCTCGCGGGTCTTATCAAGACGCAGCAGACGTCTACCTCGTACCGCATCCCAGGGCTGGGTGATATCCCATTGCTCGGCCGCCTGTTCTCCTCACAGTCGGACGATGGCGCACGCAACGAGATCGTCCTGTCGATCACGCCTCGCATCGTCAAGCCAGCGCACCGGCCGGATACCAACTTCATGGAATTCTGGTCCGGTACAGAAACCAGCGCTCGGGCACGCCGCACTTTGCCGGACGGAAAGCCGCCGGCTGAGCTCAAGCTCGCTGATGGTGCGCCCGCTAACCCCGCAACGGCACAGCCATCGGACACTGCGGAAGCTGGTGATGCCCCGGCAGCAGCGCCCCAGGAAGGCGGCAGCATTGGGCTTACCATGAATGGCCCGTCGGCAGCAAAGGTGGGAGAAACGTTCTCCGTCTCGCTGAACCTGCGTACCGATACCGCCCTGCGAAGCGTGCCGATCCAGTTCGCGTACGACAAGGAGCGCTTTGCGTTCGACGGTGTCGAGGCCGGTGGCATGTTCGCGGGGCAGAAAGCTGCGCCGAATTTGGCCAAGACCGACCTGCCCGCCGTGGGCCGTGTGATGGTCACGCTCTCGTCAGCGGAGAACGCCCCGATCACGGGCCAAGGCGAATGGGCCAAGCTGCGTTTCCGCGCCAAGTCAGCGGGCACCGGTGCTATCTCGGTCGCCACGGCGACGCCGATCGGTATGACGGCGGCACCACAGCCGCCGCAGATGCCGGCGCCGGTCTCCATTTCGGTCAAGTAACGTGGCGGCATCGGTGCTCCGCAGAATCGGATCGGGACTCGGGCAGTGGTTCGAGTGGACGCTGTTCCGTCTCGCCCGGCTGGTGTCGCGCATTCCTGTCTTTGCGGCGATCGGGGTACTACTCCTGGGCGGTGCGGCGTTTCTGTGGGCGGTGTGGGAGCCGCGTATCGCGGTGCAATTGGCGCGGGTTGAGCGAGACCTTGCGAAGAAACGTGCAGCGGCACCCGTACCGACGCGACAGACCAGTCCGCTCGAAGCCGTTGCCACACAACTGGAATCACCGCTAAATCGCTCGGTGATTGGCAGCGACATCTTTACCGCCTTCACTGCGCAAAGCGTGCGTGTCGACCAAGTCGTATTCAGCAAGGACATGGAGGAAGCTCCTGGGGAGGATGTTCGTTCGGTTCGACTGCAAGCCACGGTCATTGGGATGTACCCTGCTATTAAGACTGGCTTGGCCGATCTGTTGCAGAAGCACCCGAGCCTGGCACTCGAAAGCCTCACCTTCACGAAGAACGGCGGCACCGAAAAGACGGTCACGGCCGACCTTGCGTTCGTGCTGTGGTACCGGGGGCACTGACGTGAAGCCGGTCTATCTCGTCGCTTTGGGACTCACGCTGGCCGCCACCGGGTGGACCTGGCTGCAGGATCACGGAATGTTCAACCCTGACGTTGCCGTGGTGGAAGTCAGCACGCCGCGCCAGCGCAAGACAGAACGCCAGCCAGACGCGCCCACTCCAGCGCCGACCACCGTCATCACGCGTGCGGCACTGGATCCGGCTGAGGGTGACCCGTTCAACGCGGTCGTACCGCCGCCGCCCCCGCCTCCTCCGGCGCCACCCCCACCGCCTCCACAGCCACCACCGTTTCCGTTCCGGTATTTCGGCGTGATGTCTGACGAGTCCGGCAAGCCGGCCCACTTCCTGGCCAAAGGGGATGCGCTGGTGCCGGTCAAGCCGGGTGCATCGCTAGGGGATGGCTATCGCGTCGAGAGCATGAACGACAAGACGCTGGTGGTGTTCTACGAACCGATTCCGAGCAAAACGGTGATCCAGCTCGGGAGTGCCGCGCCATGAAGACCGCCAAGTGCCGGGGCTACAGCCTGATTGAACTGGGCGTGGTGCTGGCCGTGCTGGCCACACTGGCGGTGCTCGCCACGCCGGTTGCCCAGCTCATGACCAAGCGCGCCAAGGAGCACGAATTGCGCGTGGGCTTGGAGCGCATCCGCGACGCGTTGGATGCGTACAAGCACGCGGTCGAGGTGGGTGACATTCAGTCGCCCGGAACGCTGTCGGGCTACCCGCCCTCCCTCGCTGTGCTGGTGACGGGGGCGCCGTCGGCACGCGATCCAGACCACCGCAAGGTTTACTTCCTGCGGTCGATCCCGCGCGACCCCTTTGCGCCGCTGTCGCTCGAAGCCGAGCAGACCTGGGCGCCGCGCAGCTACCGCTCGCCGGCCGATGCGCCGCAACCCGGCGAGGATGTGTACGACGTGCACTCAACCAGCGAGGAGGTCGGCCTGGACGGCCGGCCGTACAAGCAATGGTGAAAGCCCTGCACTACGTCAATCGTCTTCGCCCGCGTGGTTTCACGCTGATCGAGCTGATGGTCGTCATGGCGGTCATCGCCCTGCTGACAACCATTGCGCTGCCCCAGTATTTCAAGCACGTAGACGTGGCCAAAGAGCGCGTACTGCGCGCCAACCTGGAGATGGTGCGGGACGCCATCGACAAGTTCTACGCCGACAAGAATCAGTACCCGGCATCGCTGGCGGACTTGGTCAAGCAGCGCTATCTCAAGACGCCGCCGATGGACCCGATCACGGATCGCACCGATAGCTGGAAGCCGCTGCCCTCGCCTAATGGTGAGCCAGGCATCTACGACATCCGTAGCGGAGCGCCGGGCAAGGCCATGGATGGAACCCTGTATGCGGACTGGTAAGGCGCGTGGCTTCGCCTACCCCGCCTTGCTGGTAGGCGTGCTGGTGTTCGGCATTGGCCTCGCTAAGGTCGGTGAATGGGCATCGCAGCAAAGACGCCGCGAGGATGAACACGCGTTGCGCTGGGCTGGCGAACACGTCGTGCTGGCGATCAAGAGCTATTACTACTCGTCGCCCAGCCAGCCGCGCGCCATGCCGAAGTCGCTGGAAGACTTGGTCGATGACAAACGGTTTTCGGTGACGCGGCACCATCTGCGCGATGTGCCGTTTGATCCGATCAGCCGCTCGAAGGACTGGGGCATTGTGCGGGCACCGGATGGTGATGTGGCGGGGGTCTATTCGAAAGGCAGTGGGGCACCGCTGGCCAGCGTTGATCCGTCGAATGCCGACGCCGCGCGAACGCGACTAACGTATGCCGATTGGAAGTTTGTATTCGACCCCAATACGAAGTAAGGAAATCAACGCATCAGCAAGAACGAGGGGCAGGTGCCTGGTTGATAGCCGGTAGACACTAGATGAAGACCATACATGAAAATCTCTGACGCTATTCACGAGCGCGTATTGTCACGTGCCATTGCTACCGCTGTTCACGCACTCATCTGGTCGAGCATAAGCCTTGGCATGATGTTCACTCCTTTAGCAAATCAAGCCCGCGCACAAACGTCATCAGGCTCGTCGAGACCGGACCTGCTTGGAGGGCAATGGTGCGACAACGTCTGGACGCCTTACGGTTGCTCGAGCTCTCCCGCATCTACCTGTATAGCGGCTATCACAAGGCTGGGAACGAATGGTGGCGGAATGGGGGCCACCCCATGGGTATATGCGGGTACGGGCGCAGTTAGATTGAGCTTGCCGTATTGGGCGAGCGCGGAATGCTACGGAATCAACAATAATTTCCCAACCCCTGCGGGCCAAGGGACCGCGGACCTAAGATTGAACCCGATGCAGTGCGCGAATGGCTACGCGAGTCAGCCCGATGGCTCGTGTGCGCCAACCCGCCCCCCAGTGCAGATTTGTTCTGCAGGTAATCCAGTCATCTCGGGTGTCGGGACCACGGTCGCTATTGATCGGAACAACAATGGGAGTTCGGAACTTCCCACGTCGTTTGCCTATCGTTCCTACAGCGTTTATGGAACAGGTAACGGCGCCGGCCAATGGACACTAAATTGGCAACGCAGCTTAGACGTTAGTCTGGCCAGCTATGACGTGCCATGGATCGTCGGGCTACGGGATGATGGATCAGTGTTTGCCTTCCGACAAAATGGCACGACATGGACGGCTGCAGGTACCCAAGATGCCTTGGTGTCAGTCACGGATGCTAACGGCAAAGTGGCCAACTGGCAGTACACCATGGCAGATACCGGATCGGTTGAGACATACGATGCCACCGGCAAGTTACTTTCGGTCCGCGAACAAAATGGCCGCACTACGACGCTGGCCTATAACACTGGCGGACGATTGGCTACTGTCACTGCGCCGACCGGCCGTACGTTGGGCGTTGCTTACGACGGAGGAGGTCGGATAGCTAGTCTCAAAGCTCCCGATGGTGCGGTTACCAGTTATGCCTACAACGGTGCAGGGATGCTTTCAACGGTGACAAGCCCGGACGGCTCGCTTAGACAGTATGTCTACGAAGACGGCCGCTTTCCAACCGCCTTGACCGGTGTGATTGACGAGAACGGCAACCGTTACGCGACCTACGCCTACGACGATCAGGCGCGGGCCGTTAGCAGCAGCCATGCTGGCGGAGCCGACGCCTACCAATTCCAGTACGGCGCCGATTACCAGACCACCGTCACCGACCCGACAGGCAAGACGAGCGTCTACAGCTTCCTCAAGCAGAACGGCGTGCTGCTGCCGACGTCCATCAGTGCCCCGTGTGGCCTGTGCGGCAGCACCCGCCAGAGCAGCGAGTACGACAGCAACAACAACCTGATCCGTGAGACGGACTACCTGGGCAACGTCACGACACACGCCTACGACAGCCAGAAGCGCGAGATTCAGCGAGTCGAAGGGGCCGGTACGCCGGGTGCCCGTACCGTCACCACGGAGTGGCATCCGACCTGGAACTTGCAGACGCGTGTGGCCTCGCCGACGAAGCTGGAAGTCTACGGCTACGACAGCAACGGCAATCTGACCAGCTACGGCGAGACGCCGACTTCCGACTCCAACGGTGGCCAGGGCTTCAGCGCTACTGCCGCGGGGCCAACGCGTACCACCACGTGGACCTACACCGCCGATGGTCAGGTGGCGAGCCGCAGCGGACCGCGTACCGACGTCAATGACGGCACGACCTATGTCTACCGGACGGCGGATGACACCAACACCCCACCGCAATACCGCAAGGGCGACCTGTACCAAATCGTCGACGCGCTCGGCTATACAACCACGATCAATCAGTACGACCCGAATGGCCGCCCGCTCCAGATGACGGACGCCAACGGCGGCGTCACTACATTCGCGTACTCCAACCGGGGCTGGCTAACCAGCCAAACGGTGACGCCCGCAAGCGGAACGGCGCAAACCACGAACTACAGCTATGACGCGGTAGGCCAGTTGACGAAGGTGGCGTTGCCCGACGGCAGCAGTGTCCGCTTCACCTACGACGCAGCGCATCGCATGACAGGTGCGACCGACAGCTTGGGCAACAGCATCATGTACACACTGGACGTGATGGGCAATCGGACCCAAGAACACTCCAAGGACCCCGGTGGTAACCTCGCCCGTCAAATCACGCGCGTGTTCGATTCGATGAACCGACCGCTTAAGGTCACCATCGGCGCCACGCAGTAAGACAACAGCACACCAACAAGAATGGGACCTCTTCAAATCAAGATGAACATGCCCGGACTGCCGAAACTGAAGACCACCCGAGCTGTGCGCGGCTTCACGCTGCTGGAACTGCTCGTCGTCGTCGCGATCATCGGCTTGCTGGCCGCCTATGTGGGGCCGCGCTACTTCGCGCAGCTCGGCAAGTCGGAAGTGGGTGTGGCCAAGGCCCAGATCCAAGCCTTCGAGAAAGCCATCGACCAGTTCCGCCTAGATACTGGCCACTTCCCGACCACCGAGCAAGGTCTCAAGGCGCTGATGTCGGCCCCCACCGGAGAAACGCGCTGGGGTGGCCCCTACCTCAAGAAGGACGTGCCGCTCGACCCCTGGGGCCACGCCTATGAATACCGCCAGCCCGGCGCAAGCGGCCGTGACTACGACATCGTCTCCTACGGCCGCGACGGTGCCGCCGGCGGCGATGGGGAAAACGCCGACCTGACGAACTGAGCGATGCAGTTCAAGGTCAGCACGTTCGATTCGGCCACTGCGCGTGTCTCCACGCGCCGGGTCACCGGGGACGACCGTGCCTCGGTGGAAGCGCGCCTGAAGGCGGACGGTGCAACGGTCCTATCCGTCGAACCGATCGGAACCAAGCTGACGCTTTCCGCCCTGAAGACCCGACGCCGCAAGGTTGACGCCGGGCTGGTATGTATCGAGCTGGGTGGACTGCTGCGCGCGGGCCTCACCGTGTCGGAGGCACTGGATTCGCTCGCGCACCGGGACGACCACCCCAATGTGGCTGTGTATCGGCAGCTGTATGACGGCCTGCTGAGCGGCCTGCCCCTATCCGAATCGATGAAGCAGGTCGAAGGCGTGTTTCCCGGCATCCTGGTTGCCGCGATCCAGGCCAACGAACGCTCGGGCCGCATACCGGATGCGCTTGAAGAGTTCGCTAAATACGCGCAAGCGCAGGAAGCACTGCGCAAGAAGGTCGTCAGTGCCGCTGTCTATCCGGCCACTGTCATCGGCTTCGGCCTGCTGGTGGTGATCTTCCTGCTCGCCTACGTCATCCCACGGTTTGCAATGGTCTATGACGGCACGGTCATGCAGGCCTCCGGAGCGACTCGGATTCTCCTCGCCGTCGGGCACTTCATTCATGACCGCGGCTGGGCGCTGTTGATTGGCATTGGGCTGGGCGCCCTCCTCGTTGCCTATCAGTTCGCCCGAAGGAATGCGGCGGAACGCCTCTTGAGTGCCATCGGAAATCTTTGGCCGTTCAAGAAACTGGGAGAGCGCTTCCAGCAGGCACGCATCTGTGCCTCGCTCTCGATGCTGACGCGGGGTGGTTACGACTTTCCGGAAGCCATGCGGCTGGCTTCACCCCTCGCGATTTCGGCCACCACCCGTGCCCAACTGGATGAGGCGCGCGACCGCATCCTGGAAGGCGTGCTCGTGAGCCAAGCTCTCTCGAAGACCGACTTTGGGGACGGTTTTGCTGTGCGCATCCTGCAAGCCGGAGAGCGCGTTGGTGACCTTGCCGGCAGCTTCGAGATGTTGGCGCAGACCTACCGCCGCGAGCTGGAAACCATGCTGGAGCGGACCATGCGACTGGTTGAGCCGATTCTGCTCATGACGGTGGCCAGCCTGATCGGCGCCATTGTCGTGCTGATGTACCTGCCCATTTTTGATCTTGCGGGAGCAATCTGACATGTCCGACGCCGCACTTGATTGGACAGCCTTCGGCAGTTGGCTGCGCTCTGCCCGCATGGCGCGTGGCGAGGGCAGTCTGGCGGCTGCGCTCGCGGCGCAAGCCGGCGTTCAAGTTGACGCGCTGGTGTCGGCCGTCGCGGAGCGATTCGATTTCCACCACGTTGCGCCGCAAGCCGAGCTGGCCACGCAGGTCACGCTGGACCCCATCTCGCTCAAGGACTGCCGCCAGCACAAGATTCTGCCGTTGCGCATTGCCGACCAATGGGTCGTGGCGATGGACGACCCATGGGATGAGGCGCTGGTGCGCTGGACCCATGAACGGCTCGGGCAAGCCAAGCTGGCGTGGATCGACGGCCAGCACAGCATGGTCATTCTTGAGCGGGCCTTGAGCACGGCGTCAGCATCAGCCCTGCTCGCTCAGCGCGGCGCGGAAACCACCGTCCAGGACCAGGAAGTCAGCCGCATCGTCTCGCACGACTCCATTGAATCGGCTGAGAGCGCAGTAGTCCGATTCCTGGACGCGGTCCTGCTCGATGCCTGGCGCGCCGGTGCCAGCGATATTCACGTTGAGACCTCACGGTCGGGGCTGCACATCAAACTGCGGCTGGACGGCGTTCTGGTGCCCGGTCCCGCATTTACCGGGGCCCGTTCGCCGAGCGAAGTCCTGAACCGGATCAAGGTGCTAGCGCAGTTGGACATCGGAGAAACCCGCTTGCCACAGGACGGCCGCTTCCGGGTGCGGCTGGAAGGACGCGATGTGGACATGCGTGTCTCCATCATGCCCAACGTTTTCGGCGAGGATGCCGTCATCCGCTTGCTGGACAAGGCTCAACTGCGGGGGGCATCGGAGACGCTCACGCTGGAAGCGCTGGGTTTCGACTCCGCCGCCACCACGACCATCCGCCGGTTGACCAAGGAGCCGCACGGCATGCTGCTGGTGACGGGGCCCACCGGCAGCGGCAAGACCACGACGTTGTATGCCTCGCTTTCCGAAATCAATACCGGGCGAGACAAGATCATCACGATTGAAGACCCCGTCGAATATGAGCTGTCGGGTATTCTGCAGATTCCCGTCAATGAGAAGAAGGGCCTGACGTTCGCACGCGGCCTGCGCTCAATCCTGCGTCACGACCCCGATCAGATTCTGGTGGGTGAAATCCGCGACTCGGAGACGGCGGAAATCGCGGTCCAAGCGGCACTGACCGGCCACTTGGTCTTCACGTCCGTGCACGCGAACTCGGCGCTTGATGTGGTCGGCCGTTTTCTGCACATGGGTGTCGACCCCTACAACTTCATGTCGGCGCTGATCGGCATCGTGTCGCAGCGGCTGCTGCGTTTGAAATGCACGGAATGCGCCCCCGCTTCTGCTGCGCCTGGCACGCCCTCTGCCGGCTGCCCGGCCTGCCGCTATACCGGCTATCGGGGCCGGACTGTCGTGTGGGAGATCGTGCCCGTCAACGACATCATTCGGGAACTTGTTATCCGGCGGGAGCCGTTACGCCTGATCCGCGAACAGAGCCGGCAGATGGGTGTCGTCTCGCTGCGCGACCAGGCCGTGCGCATGGTGGAGCAAGACCTCACGACCTTCGAAGAAATTGACCGCGTGGTGTCACCCAATGAATGACTATTGGCTGTATCTCTCCAAATCCGAGATGGTCGTCGGCAGAGCGCGCGGAAGGCGACGTGAAGCCACAGTCTTGGACACCGCTGAATGCCAGATGGAGGGGCTCGCGGAGTTTGTGGGGCAGCGTGTGCCGCGCGGCAAGCGCTTGTCAGTCTGGTTGAGCGGCGGGTATTGCCACTATGTGACCTTCCCTCGGCCGCGCTGGGTGTTTGCTTCTCGCAAGTTGCAGATGGTTGCCGCGAAGGTTTTCGAACAGAAAACGATGCTGAACGCCGCCGACTATGCACTTAGCCTGCAGCCGTCGCGCTCGAATCTGCACGTCTGCGCCATCCGGCAACTGGATATGTCGAACGCCCTCCGAGCGGTCGGCGACCGATACCAGGTGCGCACAGTCGCACCGTTGGCGCCACTGGTGCTTGAGACCTACAAGCGTGCTAACAAAACTTCGTCTTGCGTGCTTTATGAGTCGGACAGCGTAACCCTGGCCCGCGCCGGCAAGGACACCGGATTGCTGCTCGCCACTACCGCGGGAAGCTCGCATGCGTCCGTCCTCACGCGCCTGCTGGCGGCCCACGCGGATGCGCCGTCCGGTATCGAAGTCGTTGCGGCGCCCTTTGTAAAGACTGACCTCGGCCTTGCTGAACAACCCGGACTGATCCTCAATGGGTGGCTTAAGCGACATGGGAGCCTACAGAATCGTGGCTGATTTCACGTTCTCAACGCGACCGAAGAATCGTCGATTGTCTTTGCTGGTGATGGCACTGGGTTGCACCGCCACCTTCATCGCGTTGGATAAATTCACGGAGACCGAGAGAAAACTGTCCTCCGTTCGGCAGCGCGCAGCCACGCTCGCACTCGAAGCCCCTGTGCAGGAAAGGAAGCCCCGCGACGTCGACGACAAGAAGAACGCACTTGCGAAGGGCATCCAAACCGCGATCGCTGTGGATTGGAACCGGCGACTCAATCAGCTTGAGAGTCTGCGTGGCGAAGCGGTATGGGTTGGCTTGCTCAAGCTGGTTGCCACGGACACGAAGGCCGAGTTACGCCTGATGAGTGACACGTTGGAGGCGGCGAATGGCGCGTTGGATCGGTATGCGCAAACGGCGGGCGACGACATGCGCCCGACTGTGACATCGATTGCCTATCGGGATCGGCGGTATGTGACGACGGCACTCGTTCCGATCAAATAGCAATCGCGCGATTGTCTGGCCAGGCACTGGCGCGGCGAATATGCCCGCAAGATTAGTCTTTGACAATCACCCAGGAGAGAACCGTGAGCGAAACCGCCCAGGGCGTAGCTACGTCCGTTGCAGCGAGCCCAATCAAGGGTTTCGTCGCCAAATGCTGGCAATACGTGCTGGAAAATCCACTCAAGTCGGCGACTGCGGCCACCCTATTTTTGGGCGGCCTGCTGCTCTTGATGTTCTTCCTTCATATTGGCTTCATGCCAGACGTCAATCTGGAGTCCGTCTCCTCATTGTTGTACGCCATGGCGCTGTTCGGCATATTCATTGCAGCATTCAGCGCCCTCACGATGGTGCTTCCAGGCCTTGCGCTGGCAGAGTTCAAGAAGTCGGTGAAATTTGTGCGCCCCCGCCACCTCGCACTCATCATGTCGGGCACGACGTTGACTTGGGCGGTGGTCCTTTTTCACTTAATTGATTACCTCCCAGGATGGGTTGCTTGGTTCACGTGGGGAATCGCTGTGGTGATGGTCTCGCCAACCTGTCTCGCGATGGACGCCCGCAAGCGCGTCGTATCAAGCCCCCTTACGGTGTCCGCTGACGGCAAATGCAGAAGTCATGGGCATCGACTTTCCTTCTATAGCCGGCGCCATGTGAAGCTGAAAGCCCGATGGACCGAGCACGATTGGAGCGACGCCAGAATCTCGCGCACGGTGCTCTGGTTGCGTCTGCGAAGGCGGTGGCAGACCTACCTCTGGGCGTCCGCCATGGTGCTCCTAATCACGCCGCTCGTTGCCTTGCCGTTGAGTTTTATTGGCGTTATCGGCCTTGCTGGCGATATCCGGACGGCCCCAGCACTACAATTCACCCCCCTGTTGACCGCCTTGGTTGCGGTCATCGCCGTTGCTGCGGCCGTAATCGGAAGTGTTCAGTCAACAGAGGCCCCCAAGGTTGCCGCCTTATTTGCCCCATTGCTACTATTTCTGGTTATCACAGCCACGGGCAGTTTTTCCGCCTTTTCGATCATTGCCGTCAAGACTCTCGGACAGGGCGAAATCAATGCAGCGCGCGCCACAATCACGGGCAAAACTTGCAAAGAAATTAATCAAACACTTGGGCAGCGTGTATGCGCCAACGTCAGAGATGACGAAATCGCAGCCATTTGTCCGGTGATGATCCGCTCGCGCATCGGCTCGCAAGTGCTTCTGGAATTTGCGCCAATGGCGGTCGAGTCAGACAAGAGCATTCAGCACGCCATCTGGATCACTTCTAATGAGTCGATTGTGGGCCAGGATGGCAAAAGGCGAACCAAACAGTTGATCAGACGCGTGGTGATCGACAAGGCAAAGCTGCTCAGTTGGCGGCCCCTGGATGCATTCGGTGAAGGAAAGTCGGAGCGACCAATTGATGCCCTTACGCCCTTCGTAGCGACGTCGTTCATCTATGCCAAGCAAGCCGAAATAACCAACCCGATGGCCAATGATCGAGCGTTGGCAAAAATCCTGCAGGACCAGTGCGGCGGCGATTTGGACCAGCACAACGATTCCCCGTCAAGCAACAGCGCACAACCAAGCGACGCAGGTCAATCAGACACTCAAAAGCCGTGACCGCGGCCCGAGCGGCAAGTCCGTGGAGCCGATACCATCGCACGCACCCAGTTGATAGAGTGCGCTTGGACAACTTGGAAGATATGGCCGCCACGTCTGCACATGGGTACCTGCGCACGAGGATAGGGGTCGACAACGTCACCTTTGCCGAGATCTTTGGAGTTCAGTGTTGCCACGTAGATGTCAGAGCCATAAGGCGTCTGGCGCCCTGACGTCCAGCTCAATGCGCTTACCGATGGCCCGCTGCAGCCGACGAACTTCTGCTAAGGCGAGCCGCAACCGTTGCTGGAGTTCGGGTGCTGGGATGTCGGTGCAGTACGTTGCGCTGACTGCGAACTTTTAGAGTTGAGTTGAACATCCCGGTGCATGCTGAATTGTCCGTGTCTCCGTGAGCCTGAGTCTCAGAACCGGGATGTGCTGCGGACCTCTATCTTGCGCAAGGTTTGCGATGCGATAGAAGCCAAGCCACGAACCTCCTCGATAAACCGTCCTTGCCCGCTCTCCGACATCCGACACCATTCCTCGTCCGAATCGCTGAATGCGCTATCTACTCGGTAACCCAGTTCCGCAGGGTCATGAAACTCGCGCAGTTTTCGCAGCAGAGCTGCGGTTACAACCGAGACGTAAGTCCCATAGACTTCGAGACGCCCATGCTCCAGACCGCGTCGGAACCGTGTGGCGGTTTCTTGATCGTCTATAGAGAGCGGCGCTACCGCACGCTCCAGTCGCGGCAGAAGAGCATCGTCGCCATCCACGCACCATCTTCGTAGAACCCTGGCGAGATACGGTGAGAGCGCCATAGAAAGCGCTACCGCCGAGCACTCGCCTCCATTGGGAGTTGGATTCATCTTTATCGCTTCATGGACGTATTGCTTGTGGGAGTGAACTCGCAGGCGGCCCACGCCTTTAGCCGGCCGTGCCAGCAATTTCACTTTGGATGATCAAGCCAGCCTTGAACGCTGAGTTCTCTGCGCTCCGCCCCTTTAGGGCATAACCTCTCGGATTGCAGACCACCCGGCAATTCCCGACGACATAGTCAGCGCTGTCATGCATATGACCATGGATCCATAGGTCTGCCATTTGAACCAAAGCATCCAAGTCACTGGCATACGCCGGCGTGAGGCGGTCACCTCGATATTGCGGAGCCACGCTCCGCTCCGAAGGAGCATGATGAGTGACAACAACACGCTTGCGCTGCGTCGGAACCTGCAACTCGGTGCTTAGCCATTGCCGTGCGGCAATGTGCATGCGGATCGTGTCCAGCGGCTGGAGTTTTCTGAACACGCCATGCGTCTCGAAACGGATCGCACCGGTGAAGTCACTCATACCTTGGGCGGCATAACCCTCGGCGGCACGGCCACCGTGGTCCGTGCTGCGATTCAGGGCAAAATCTGTCCAGAGCGTGGCTCCGAGAAACTCCACATCGCCGATCGTGATCTTATCCATATCGAGCAGTTGAATGTTCGGCGTCGCCGCGCACGCCGCACGCAGATCTCGAAGCACTCGGCTGTGCTCGCCTTTGTAGAACTCATGATTGCCGGGTACGTAGATGACCGGCAGATCACGACTCTGCGCTCGAATCCACGGGATGCCCCTTGTTCCCAGGTGAATGTCACCAGCGAGCACGATAACGTCGACGGTAGCCGTGTCAATATCGAGCGACGAGAATTCAAGGTGAAGATCGCTAAGGATGAGGAGTCTCATTGCGCACCACCGCTAGCTTTCTCTTCGGGTTGATGCTCTGCGACGAAGCCGATCGCCCTGCGCCTCGCGCGCCCAGGTACAGTCGGCGTAGCGACAAGCTTTCCTGAGGCCATCGCCGTGGCAAAGGCATCTGCTACCAAACGCTGCGTTTTGCGTAGGTCGAGGTCACACCGTTCGGCGAGAGTCTCTACAGCGTGAATGTCCAGTTCGATGCGGCAGCCTGTGGCGCGTCGCAAGCGCTGGGCTTCGGAAAGAATGATCTGGAGCCGTTGCTCGGCAGCCGGTGGCGGGATATCGAATACCTCCACCCGGCTCAGTAGAGCGGGAGGCACTGCATCCAGATCATTTGCCGTGAGAACATGAACAACCCGGCTCGCGTCGAATGTCGCACGGAGAAATGAGTCCTCAAAGGTCTTGGCAGTCCCACCTTCAAGTAGATCAAGCAGCACCGCAGTGACGGAGTAGCGGTTGTCAGAACTGATCTTGTCGACTTCATCGAGAATAAAGACAGGCGCCGCTGAGGTGCCTTTCGCCAGCATCTCAAAGATCATCCCGGGTCTGGCGCTCCGCCAAGCACCATCGCCGCCGGTCAACTGGAAGCCTGCTTGCGCACTTCCGGCAGACCACTTCTGCATCGGCACACCCAGAATCTCCGCCAGCTTCAGCGCGAATTGTGTTTTGCCGACACCGGGCTGCCCCGTCAGCAAGACCGGGCGAATACGAAAATCCTTCGACCGCATTGCACTGGCGAGGGTGAGTTCGATTTTCAGTTTTTCGATCGGCTCACGCAGATTGCCGAAAAGGGGCCGCGATGCTTCGAGCCGATTCAACGCCGAACCCAGACGCGGCAAGGCGCGATATCCACCCTCACTCTTGGCTTGATCCAACAATGTCGATCCATACCGCTGCTGGTCCCACTCTCCGACACGTAGGCGTTCGCGTGCTTGCTCGAGGGTCTCAGGGTCAAAGATCTGCACAAGCCTGGGCTTTCGCCGCGGAGGCGTCTGAGCCGATGGTTTGGCAGCGGAAGGTCTCTCTGTGGTCCAACCGGGAATCTCCTCCTTGGCCTCCGCTCCATCTCTGCAGTTCTGTCGAGCCGTCACGAGGGCGGAGTGCGTATCCGCGGGAATCAGCAATTGCCATGCAGTGGCACTACGCAGAACCGAAAGTTCGCCCAGAGGCAAAAAGCCAGGTGGATGCTCCGGAAGAAATCGCGGAGAGGACATGGTATTTCTCCATACACGAAGGGCGGCGTGCTGCCGCAGCTGACGAGCCCGTCTATATCGGGATCAATAGCGCCTCGGTCAGCTTGCTATTCGTGTATGAGCGTGCTCGATTGGAACGAGCGCACGGCTGCCGCAACCGACCTGTGAGGTCAGTTGGTGATGGCGGATGTCATTGGCAGCCATGGAGATATTTGAGTGCAATTAGGTTGCGCTACTACATATTTGAACCATACACCATCACAAGGTTTGAAGCTATCCGCAGACGTTGGCTTGGGGCTGCTGATCCAAGGGAGGCTACGAGGATCGTCTAACGAAGATCATCCCATGCGCGGCAACACTCGCCGACAATGGGTTGATACATGAACTCGTTATCACGCTCTTCGGGCAGCAGGCGCACGGCAAAAAACTTTGCATTCTCGAAATCGCAACTGATGCTGATCGTGCTGCCACGATGCAATGAGACTTCAAGCTTCTTGGAGGCCTCATGAAAGAGAAGCCCTTTTACCTCCCCTTGGTCGAGCACGAAGTTGAATCCGCTCCGGAGAGCCTGGAAGACGACCTTGCCGCCCTCGAATCCGATCCGCAATTCGCGCGCGCTACGTCCTGACATGCTAGTTGACCGACTCCGGCTACGAGACTTCAAAGTACCCCCTACCGAACGAACCTATTGCCACTCGACATCTCGCTTATCGAGGGCGATTTGCTAATCATAGTATGTAGAATCATAGTGTGCAACGACGGACATTTGGCACATGTCCGTTGCTCCACAGAACTGCCGTCTTGTCACTGTATTCGCCGAGAATATACGGCGCCGACGTCTCGCGCTCGGCTTGTCTCAAGAGGAACTCGCTGAACGAGCCGGAGTGCATCGTACTTACGTAGGCATGCTGGAGCGTGCCGAGAAAAACGTTACCATTTACAACATCGAGCGCCTAGCTGTTGCGCTGAACGTCACGCCTGCGTCGCTTCTTGAGGCGGGGCAACCCGCGTAGTTCCTATTTGCAATGTTGTTCGTTCGGGCATGCATATAGGGATGGACGCTTTTTGGGCTGATATGTTGAGGGCAGCGACTACCGGGAGTTGATCTATGCAACGCGCTTCCGCGGATCAACTGTCGTCCAAAAACTAGCATCCCTCCCTACCCAGCCGCCGCAAGCTACCGTAAGAGGCGGGGCCGCTGCGCGTGAAAATTGTCCCGGCTGAGCCAACGCAGTTAGTTCGTACGTCAGCACAGGCTACCGGCGGCCGTATCTACGGTAGCGGCATGCCCGGCAGCGAGCGAAAAATAATCATCCCTTGACGTACGTGCTGAGTGTTACCAAGCAGCACAGGCGAATCACACCTGGCCAGGAAGTCCTGAATCTCAAAGAACGAGACGACACATTGGTCTGTATGTGTGGCCACAAACTCCATCATTTTTGTGTAGAGCCACAGAAAGACCATATGGAGCGCCAGGAGCGGTATATCGAACGAAGGCACGAACCAGGCAAGTGCCGGACCAGGGGAGGCGCCTGCAGTATCGTCGGTCAGTCTACGGTGGTTTCCCGCAAAGGCATCGTCGGACAACACACATCGCAGTAGCAGATAAGCGAGCTCGAATGTATCTCCCTGCAACTCAATCGCTCCCTCTTGGCCAATCCGCAGCGTCCTGCGCGACGCACCTGCGTCCCTACGCGCCGCTGCTCGGTTGTGCAACCAGTTTTTTAGAAGCAGCAAAGTAGAGCGATAGACCTTTTGAACGCGATCGCTCTCCCGTCTATTCACGAACCCCTGCGCGTGGTAAGTCTCCCGCGCTGGCGCGTTCGCCCAATGCCACGTCGCGATCATCCGATCTTCTACCCCCATGCATTCAGCGGGAGGCGACACGATCGAGCCACAAAAATCATATGCGAGGCGCCATCGCGCTGCCCAATAACGTTCACTTTCGTCATCCCTAAAAAATGCCCAACTCAACGTTCTATCGAGTTGCCCAAACCACTGCGAGATATCAGCAAATCGCTCGATTTGACGATCGGCATGGAGGCGGAAATCCAAGTGCGCGTCGATGGTGAAGTCCGCCCCACAGTAGGGATGGCCGCAGCCGTTGCAGGCGTACGGACGCGCATACAACGCAGCATCACCAAAGGATGGTAGTGGCTTGGCACAGGTCATGCATTGCTCCGTCAGCACCGTTCCGTGGATGGGGCACAAGAGGAGCGGCCGACATTGATGCCAAAACGCGTGATAGCCCACCTCGAGGCACAAGGGGCAAATTCTCAATGAGCTAGAAAACAGACTTCCGAGCAAACCTATGGCGCTGCTCTCGAACAAAGTATGCTCGACGGGCAGCGAGAGCGACCGTTTCAGCACGCGTTGAAGGTTGCTCGCCATGCGCATTTCATGGGCCAGAAAGGTACACGCGCGTTTGATCTGCGTAAGCGCGCCCAGACGATCAAGCTGCGCACGATCTAGAGCATTAAGCCAAGCGAATCGTGTACACACAGAGAAACACGACTCAAAGGGCAGAACGGACCAAGAGGACCCAGTCCACTCTTGTTGACTGTCGCGCATGTTATTCCAGTGTACTTCTAGCTTAGACGTGCTGCTCTCCCGCACAAAACAGCGCGGCGTCCATCCACAGTTGATCATCCAAGTCGGGACAATCCGCGTCGTAGTGTTCAGCATTCGCAGCTACGTAACCCATTAGCTCAAAGATTCGGCGTGCAACCACTGTGTCGTTGTCGTGAGACCTGATCAATTTGGCTTCCTGCAAAGCGTGCCAGACATGCCCAGCCTGGCGCTCAAAACTAAATCCCCGGGCGGTCGCACGCGGAAAGAAGAAGCATGACCACGTCAGATCTGAGCCTGCCGGCCAAATCGAAGCGTCCATCAGCTTGAGCAAGCAAGCGAGTGACTCGCGGTTGTAACCGTCGATCGGAATCCTTCGGTGCGTGAACCTGTCAAAACAGGCGTGGTGTTTAGCCTGCCCCGCACTCGCGCTGACCAACTCAAGCATCGGCGACTCCCCAAACAGGGCAACTACAAGGTCAATGTTCTCTCTCTCAAGCTGATTTTGTATGTCCTTGGCAAACTCCAAATCGTCGACTAGTAACGCCTGCGCTTCGTCGATAACGAGCAGGATGGTCCGCCAAGTGGTTTCGCTCGCCAAGGCGACCAACCGGCGACGCGCACGTGCCTGCAAATCCCATGTCTCGCCGCTTGTACTAGGACTTCCGACGGTGTCTAGAAACCCCTTGTAGAATGAACGCACTGATGGCCCTTGCTTGTTTTGGGTGCAGTACACAATGGTGACGATGTCACCGAGATCCCGTTGAATACGATCTACAAGTGCGCTCGCCACGGCAGACTTGCCCTCTCCTGTGGGTTCGTCCACATAAAAGCTGTGTCTCTGCAGAATGAGCCATTTGGCGCGTGTATAGAACTGCTCAACCGGCGGCGTCCATAGTGGTGTTCGATTGTGCTTCGCAAGCAAGGGATGGCAGATTGCCTGCTGCCGCCACCATTCCGGCCCGCGGCCCTTCGAATCTGTCGCGTTGTTAGTCATGATTTGTGTCTACGGCGTCATCGGAAAGCCGGAATATGCCGAAGAGATTGCGTGCCGGGCAGACTGACGAGGTGATGTCCGTTGGGGCCTCAGCTTGGCCCCCATCCTTACTTGCGGACCGTTTGTGCCGCGCGTAGTCAACCGCCCCGCGAACCATCCCCCCTTTCCCTAAGGCCTTCCTCGCAATGAGTTCGTCCGCTTTGGCCGCAAGGAACGCCTCTGGCATGCTGCGGCCACGATCTAATGGCCGCGCACAGGTGTGCCGAGTGAGCATAGTGCTTACCCTCAGCGACATGCGCCACTCACGCCATCTCCGTTCTACCGTGAGCGCCCCCAGATTCTCGCCAGTGTCCGCCAAGGATGCCCAGGCTTTCCGAGGATCTTGGCGATCGATATGCAAGCGCACTTGCTTGTGCAGCAAGGAGAAATCCGACGCGATGCGTGGATTGGTGTATTTTCGCTTCGCATATTGCAAATAGGGCCGTATCCCCTTTTTTGCATTTCCGCTAACGGGGACAACGACTTGATGGTCCAGAAGTCTCGCGACTGCTTCGGTTGACTTCGGTAAGGGCCGAGGCAGCCATCCGAGGCCCGGATCCGCCGAGAATCGCGTCCTCACCGTCAACAATGTGCTACCGAAGAAGCGCTCTTTCCCGAGCGCGCAGTTCACTTCGTATAGCGTCGAGAGGATAAGGGCCTCCATATCTTCTATGCGAACCTCAAACGACTCGGCCTTTTGCTCCGGGTCGCGGCGCCGAGTGTCATCTGCGTCACTGCCACATGTAAAAGCAAATCGATGAAGGCCACGCGCATGAAAGACACCGATCATCCTCTCTACGACGGCACGCATCCACCACGCAAAGAGTTCGCCGAATTCAACCGTGCAACCCATTACATCGATGACGTTATTGACGAAATCTTCAGCGAGATTGCACAAGCCATGATCCACTCTCAGCAGACAGCATCCTTGTCGTTGATATTGCGGAAGTAACGAAGGCATCAGGCACTTCCCAGAGGGAAGAAGCTCTTCCAAAATGGGAGTTGTGTCGTAGCATTCATCTTGTAGGGAGCTCAAGATGGTTTGCAGAGCCGTGTCGGCACTCGGACTTCTTTCTAATGCAAGACTCACACCCAGGATCGCACCGTCGTACTCATCAGCCAGGATCCCGACATACCATCGCTCCGCAAGAATCCTATGCTCTACCCCCAGTGAATCGGAAACGATGACGATGCCGCCGGGCGCGTCGATTATTACATAATCCAACTCGAGAATCGCCGAGGGAACATTCGCACGAAGAAGCGGCTCCACACCTGTTCCAACGCGAAGGCGCCGAGCCGACTCCGTACCATGCCGACCTTCGACGTACTTCGCTGGATAGTCCTTTAAAAGGCGCCTAAAATATCTCGATAAGCTCTTGTACCCTAGATTTTCTGTGTTAAATGGCCAGTCGACATCAGTCAATCCGATTGATCTCAATTCACTTATAAAATCATAATGAATGTCTGCTATAGATTTTTTAGGCTCGAAATAGATTTCTCTCTTGCAGGTCCCAAAGAACTCAGACTCGACTCTTTTCCGCAGATATGGGTACTCCTCAAAAAGGTGAGAGAGTGCACCGGATAGCCCAAATGACAGGGTTGTTTTCGGCCGAGAAGTCGATTTTTTTCGTTCATATCCAGCCACCCGACACCGCTCAACAATTGCTCTGAATCCGAAAATTGATCCGCGACCATCCGGAGTCAAACATCGACGAATTTCTCTTCTAACCTCATTTTCTGATATCTTTGTCTGCTTTTTTATCTCGGTGAAATCTACGCCGGCGTGATAAAGCGATATCGCAGATTTCATTGCATAGAAGCGGGTGGATTTGCCCCCGCATCTCCGGACACCGCCTCACACTTGAGTTGATGATTCCGTCCTGCGCCTGAACTCGCGTGGCGAGCGATATTTCAG
>NZ_CATWHI010000010.1:0-95092 GCF_958350185.1 Ralstonia edaphi | reverse complement strand
GATTCCCGTGTGAAAGTAGGTCATCGCCAGGCTCTCCCCATACAACACCCCAGCTCTACTACTGAGCTGGGGTGTTTGTCTTTGGCGCGAATGATTCGTAATCGGTCTGCTGAACGGGCTGCTCATTCCTGCGAACCATCCCGAACACATTCACACCCGTCGAGCTCGGCGCAGCAGCAATGCCTCCCTGTGGCCAGCCTCGTCAAAACAAAAAAAGCCTCCATTCGGAGGCTTTTGCGCTGATGCGAGCGACTGACTAGCTACGTGCCAAGAATTTCTCGGCGAGGCGAACCCAATATGTTGCGCCCAGCGGCAGCAACTCGTCATTGAAGTCGTAGCTTGGATTGTGCAGCATGCATGGCCCCAGACCGTGGCCTTGCTCGCGGTGATCACCATCGCCATTGCCGATGAAGGCGAAGCAGCCCGGCCTCTCGATCAGCATGAACGAGAAATCTTCGGCACCCATGGTCGGATCGATATTGGCTTCCACGTTATCCGCCCCGACGAGCTCCCGCATGACTGCTGCCGCGAACTTCGTTTCAGTTTCGGTGTTCACGGTGGGGGGGTAGTTGCGGTGGAAGACGAAATCGACCGTGCAATCGTATGCGGCGGCGATGCCCTTAGAGACTTCTTCCATGCGGCGCTCGATCAGGTCGAGGACTTCTGTGGAGAAGGTGCGTACCGTGCCGCCGATCCAGGCTTCGTTCGGGATGATGTTGGTCGCATCGCCGGCATGGAACTGAGTGACGGAGAGGACCGCGGTGTCGATCGGGCGTTTGTTGCGCGTGATGATGCCTTGCAGCGCCGAGACCACCTGAGCGCCGACAAACACCGGGTCGTTGCCGTTGTGCGGTAGCGCTGCGTGCGCCCCTTTGCCTTTGATCGTGATGCGGAATTCGTTGCTCGACGCCATCAATGCGCCGGCCCGCGTCCCGAATGCGCCGACCGGAACGCCCGGCCAGTTGTGCAGGCCGAAGACGGCGTCGCATGGGAATCGATCGAACAGGCCGTCCTTGATCATCTCGCGTGCGCCGCCGCCGCCTTCTTCGGCGGGCTGGAAGATCAGGTTCACGGTACCGCTGAAATTGCGGTGCTTGGACAAGTAATGCGCCGCGCCGAGCAGCATTGCCGTGTGGCCGTCATGGCCGCACGCGTGCATCTTGCCGTCGTGCTTGGAGCGATGCTCGAACTGGTTGGCCTCGGCGAGCGGTAACGCATCCATATCGGCGCGCAGGCCGATGCTCTTGCCCTCACCGTTACGGATAACGCCGACCAGCCCGGTCTTACCCAGGCCGCGATGTACTTCGATGCCCCATTCGGCAAGCTTGGCGGCGACCAGATCGGAGGTGCGTTGCTCTTCGAAGCAGAGTTCGGGATGCGCGTGGATGTCGCGTCGCAGCGCCTGGATCTCGGGCTGCGCGGCTTGGATTTCTGGGATCAGCTTCATGGGATGCTCGTGTTCTGGCTGAAAGTTCGGAACCACGTTCGATGATACGCCGAAGGGCGGTTTCCGGCCCGCCATCAACCAATTGCTCGATCCGTCCATGCAGTCTTGTATGGATTCTTCATGCCATGGCCTGTGCGGGGTCGCTTACAGCAGAAGCCGAACCGCCGAAACGCCTACACTGGAGCTTCGCCAGTCGACCGCGCCACCTTCCCAGCTTCCCGTCGCGGTTCTCTAAGCACCACCTGACCGAACAGAGCCCATCATGTCCGCCGACGTTATCGCTGCCGCATCGCAACCTTCCGACGAAGTTCTGCAATTGATTCGCACGCTGGTGGCGTTCGATACAGTCAGCCGCAGTTCGAACCTCGGATTGATCGAATGGGTGCGCGATCGCTTGCGCGCGCAGGGGGCGGAATGCCGGCTCACGTATGACGCGACGGGGGGTAAGGCGAATCTGTTTGCGACGCTGTCGCCGGGCCGCAAGCCGGGGCTCGTGCTGTCGGGGCATACCGATGTGGTGCCCGTCGATGGTCAGCCGTGGGATACGAATCCGTTCGATGCACAAATTCGCGATGGTCGCCTGTACGGACGTGGCACGGCCGATATGAAGAGCTTCATTGCCGTGGCGCTTGCCAACGTGCCCGCGTTCATGGCAGCGGAGGGCGATGCCAGTTTTCATCTCTCGCTGTCGTATGACGAAGAGATCGGCTGTGTGGGCGTGCGCAGCTTGTTGCGTGATCTGGAGGTCAGCGGCATTCAGCCGGCCGGTTGCATCGTCGGAGAGCCTACGTCGATGCGCGCCATCATTGCGCACAAGGGCAAGCGCGAATACCGATGCTGCGTGCGAGGCAAGGAAGCGCATTCCGCGTTGACGCCGCAAGGGGTGAACGCGATCGAATTTGCTGCGCTGCTGATCGCGCATATCCGCTCGCTGGCTGCGCGTCTGGCGGCGGAAGAGGCGCGCGACGCCGCCTTTGTCGTGCCGCATACGACGTTGAACACGGGCACGATCAAGGGCGGTATTGCTACCAACGTGGTGCCCCGCGACTGCGAATTCACCTTTGATTTCCGCTATCTGCCGGGCACCGATCCGGATTGGCTCTTTGGTGAAGTCGAGCGCTATGCGCAGCAGACATTGCTGCCGCAAATGCGTGAAGTTTCCGCCGACGCTGACATCAGCTTCGCCATGAAGGCCAACACGCCTGGCCTGTCGATCGCGCCCTCGCACGAGCTGGTGTCGCTGGCGCAAGCGTTGGCCGATAGCCGGGGCACGGTCGGCAAGGTCGACTATGGGACGGAAGCGGGCCTATTCTCGCGCGCGGGCATCCCGACGGTGGTGTGCGGGCCGGGCAATATCGAGCAGGCGCACAAGCCGAACGAATACATCGAACTCGCGCAGATCGCGCAGTGCGAAACCTTCATGCGGCGGCTCGCGCAACGGCAGCCGCAGTTGCAGCCGGCGTAAACGAAAGAAACCGGGCACTTGGCCCGGCTTTCTTTGCGGCGACGTGAGATCAGCGGATCACTTGGCCGTTCGAGTTGATGATCGTCATCTCAACGAACTTGGAGCCCACGTGGTTGGACGGCGAGAAGTTCACGTTGAAGCCGCCCACGTCGTAGTTGCCCATCGACTCCAGCGCCCCGATGAACTTCTCGCGCGTCAGGTCGCGGCCGGCGCGCTTGAGACCTTCGACAAAGACGCGCGCAGCGACGTAGCCCTCGATGCTGCCGTAGTCGAAATCGGTAATGCCATCCGATTTGAGCAGCTTTTGGTAATCGCGCACGACGGGCGATGCACCGCTATACGGATACGGCATCACTTGAGAGATGATCACGCCGCCACCAGCCTTGCCGAGTGCGTTGGCCAGCGCCTTGGTGCCGACAAACGACACGTTGTAGAACTGGCCCGCATAGCCCTGGTCTTGCGCGCCCTTCACGAGGGCGGCCACGGTCTGGTACGCGCTGATGACGACAACCGCGTCCGGCTTTTGCGCCAGCACGGTGGCAATCGAACTCTTCACGTCGGTCGTGTTCCGGACGACGCTGGCTTGCGCCACGAGCGTCACTCCTTGGTTTGCCGGCAATTTGAGCGCGCGCTGAATACCGTCGAGGCCCGCCTTGCCGTAGGCATCGTCGTTATAGACCACGGCAATGCGCTTGAGGCCCGTGGTGTGGATCTGCTGGACGATGGCGGCGGTTTCATCGTTGTAGCTGGCGCGCACGTGGAACACATTGCGCGCGAACGGCTCGCGCAGCGCCGAGGCGCCGGAGTACGGCGCAAAGAAAGGCACGCCTGCCGGGTTGGCGATCTTCAGCGCCGCCAGGCTGGTCGGCGTACCGACATAGCCGAACAGCGCGAACACCTTGGTGTCTTCGATGAGCGTCTTGGTGTTGCGGGCGGTCGCATCGGGCTCGTAGAAATCGTCGAGCACCTTCAGCTCGATCTTGCGTCCGTTGATGCCGCCTGCTGCATTGACCGCGTTGAAGTACAACTGGGCGCCGCGGTTCATCTGCTGGCCGAGCTGTGCCGCCGGCCCGCTCATTGGCGCCGATTGCCCGACGATGATTGCGTCATTGGTTACGCCCGTTTCGGCGTGGGCGCCGCTTGACGCCATGCCGACGATGCCCGCTGCGAACATGGCCAGCAGCCCGGTGATTCTGCGAGATTGCATTGCTCTCCCCCGAGAGTTGATTTGCCCGGCATCATAGCTAAACGGGCAGGGGAGGCAAACAGAATCGGGCGGGTTGCGTCGCTTTTGAGCCTTTTTGAGACAGAGAAGGCGCGCGATGTGCTCGCCTTCCTTCATGCGAGGGCCGTTTCAGGCGCCTTCCGCCACCCGTCGCTTCATCACGGCCAGCAGCACGGCAGTGACGACGGTGCCGGCAACCAGCGCCGCCACGTAGCCGCCCAGGTGCGTCACCGCGTTCGGGATCGGCAGCACGAACGCCCCGCCGTGCGGCACGCGCAGTTCCACCCCGAAGAGCATCGATAGGGCGCCCGCGCAGGCCGAGCCCGCCACCAGTGCCGGAATTACGCGGAACGGGTCGCGCGCGGCATACGGGATCGCCCCCTCGCTGATGAAGGCGAGGCCGAGCACGGCGGTGGCGCGGGCCGCCTGGCGTTCGTCTGGCGTGAACCGCGACGGGAACAGCCATGCCGCCAGCGCGATGCCCAGCGGCGGCGTCATGCCCGCGGCCATCGTGGCGGCCATGGGCGTATAGACTTGCGCGCCGATCAGCCCGGTGCTGAAGGCATACGCCGCCTTGTTGATGGGGCCGCCCATGTCGAAGGCCATCATGCCGCCCAGCAGAGCGCCCAGCGGGACCGCGTTGGCGCCCTGCATGCCGCGCAGCCAGGCGGTCAGGGACGCCAGCAGCGCGGCAACCGGCGCGCCGACCACATACAGCATCACCAGGCCCGTCACCAGGCAGCCGAGGACGGGCAGAATCAGCACGGGTTTCAGCCCTTCCAGGTTGCGCGGCAGCTTCAGCCAACGGTTGAGCGCCTCGGTGCCATAGCCCGCGACGAACCCGGCGACGATGCCGCCAAGAAAGCCGGCCCCCAGGCTGGCGGCCAGCATGCCTCCGACCATCCCCGGTGCGATGCCCGGCCGGCTGGCGATCGAATACGCGATGTATCCGGCGAGCACGGGCACCATCAAGGCAAACGCGGACTTGGCGCCGATCTGGAACAGCGCGCCGCCAAGCGTGTGGCTCGCCGAGGCGTCCGTCACATAGATGCCGCCGAGGGCAAACGCCAGCGCAATCAGGATGCCCCCCGCCACCACGAACGGCAGCATGAAGGACACGCCGGTCATCAGGTGCTTGTACGGGCCGGTGCGCTGTTGTTCTGCAGCGGCGGCCGCGGTGCGCGTCGATTGTGCTGTGGCGGAGTTTTCTACGGAGGCCTCGTCGAAGGCACGGCGGATCAGCGCCTGCCCGTCGTGGATGGCAGCTTTGGTGCCGGCGCGGAAGACGCGCTTGCCGGCAAAGCGCGACAGGTCCACCTGCGTATCCGCGGCGATCAACACGAGATCCGCACTCGCGATGGCATCGGCCGACAGCGTGTTCTGTGCGCCAACCGAGCCCTGCGTCTCCACGTGGATCGTGTGACCGAGCGCGCCGGCTGCCTGCGTGAGCGCCTCGGCGGCCATGAAGGTGTGCGCGATGCCGGTCGGGCACGACGTGATGGCGACGATGCGCCGCGCTTGCACACCGGGTTCCGGCGCGGGTGAGGCGTTCTGCATCGCGCGGGCCAGCACTGCCCGGGCGTCGGCCAGCACCTCGTCGAGCGTGACTTCAAGCGTGCGCGGATTGGCGTGACGAGCGGCGGCATCGGGCGACAGGCCGGCCCAGACGACGGCTTCGGCGGTGGCCAGCGCCGCGGTGTCAACGACGGAGGTGATGTCCGGGCCGCGCACGTCGACGTCGAGCTTGTAGCCGGATTCGCGCGCCGCGTGGCGCAGAGCCGCGCCGGCGAGCATCGCGCGGGTGGTGCGGCCGTCCGCACCGAGAATTGCCAGCAGGTTTGCCATGATCGGCTCCTTGAATGCGTTGAGCGTGTGGCGATGCGATGGTCGGGGCGTCAGGCCACGCGCTGCATCTGGACGGCGGCGGCGCATTCGCGCACTTCGCCAGGCGCGGGGAGGTGCGGCCCCAGACGCTGCAGCTTGCATGCGGCAAAGGCCACCGAAAGGCGCACGGTCTCTTCCATGCCGGCACCGGCATGCCAACCGGCCAGCACGCCGGCCACCATGGCGTCACCCGCGCCGACGGTACTGGCGGCGCGCACCGGTGGCAGGCTCGCTTGCCACGTGCCGTCTGCCGTGACGAACAGCGCGCCGTCCTCGCCGAGCGAGACGATGACCTGCTTCACGCCACGCGCGTGGATGGCGCGTGCCAGGTCCACCGTTTCAGCCAGCGTCGGCAGCGATGTCCCCGCCCACAGTTCCAGTTCGTGCCGATTGGGCTTGATGGCCGTCGGCAGCGCGTCGCGTGGTGCAGCCAGGACCTGGGCGAGCGGGGCGCCGCTCGTGTCGACCAAGGTCGGTACGCCGCGGCGGTTAAGCCGCGCCAGCAATGTCACGTAGGCATCCGGCGGCAAGCCACCGGCCTGACTGCCGCACAGCGCCGCGCCCGCAATGTCGGAGAGCGCGTCAATGCGTTCGCACAGCGCGTCGAAGTCTGCGGGCGTGGCGTCAATGCCGGGCAGATTGATGTCGGTGGTCTGCCCGTCTGCCTGGTCGCTGATCTTGATGTTGGTGCGATTGGTGCCGGGCACGCGGCAGAAGCCGTCGACCACGCCCTTGCGCGCAAACAGCGCCTCGAACAGTTCGGCATTGGCGTCGCCGAGAAGGCCCGTGGCAATCACCGGCACCTGCCAGTCGGCGAGGCAGGCAGCGACGTTGACGCCCTTGCCGCCGGCTTGTTGCGTGACGCTGCGGCCGATGTTGACGCGGCCGCGTTCGAGGCGCTCCAGCCCGACGGTCATGTCGATGGCCGGGTTGAGCGTGACGGTGACGATGCGCGACGGGCGGCTCATGCGGCCTTCTCCTCACCACCGGCCTGCATCGGGAAGGCGGTTTCCAGGGCGCGCACTTCCTGGGCGGACGCACAGGCCAGCGCGCGTTCTGCAAGCTGAGACAACGCGCGAAGGTGCGCCTCGCGCAGCCGCGCCTTGACCGGCGCAATATCGCGCGGGCTCATCGACAACTCGTGCACGCCAAGCCCTGTCAGCAGCAGCGCGCCGAACGGGTCCCCGGCCAGCCCGCCGCATACGCCGACCCAGCGCCCGTGGCGCGCGGCGCCTTGCACCGTCTGCTGAATCAGACGCAGCACGCTCGGGTGCAGGCTGTCGGCCTCGGCGGCGAGGTCGGGGTGCTGGCGGTCGATCGCCAGCGTGTATTGCGTGAGGTCGTTGGTTCCGATGGAGAAGAAGTCGACGTGCTCGGCCAGCCGATCGGCCAGCAGTGCGGCGGCTGGCACTTCCACCATGATGCCCAGCGGCACCGTCGGCGCGTCGAGTTCTGCGCGGATGCGTTCGCAGGCGGCGCGCAGGGCGGTCACCTCCTCCAATGACGTGATCATCGGGAACATGATCGACAGCGCCGCGGTATCGCCGGTACTGCCGGCATCGCGGGCGGCCCGATAGAGCGCGCGCAGTTGCGGCTCCATGAGGTCGGGCCGGCGCAGCAGCAGGCGCGCACCGCGCACGCCGAGGAACGGGTTCTCTTCCGTCGGCAGGTTCAGATGCGGGACCTGCTTGTCGCCGCCGATATCCAGCGTGCGCACGATCAGCGGACGGCCGCCAAGGGCTTTGAGCATGTCGGCGTAGACCGCGTATTGCGTGTCTTCGTCCGGCGCGTGGTCGCGTTCGAGGAACAGGAATTCGGTGCGCATCAGGCCGACGCCTTCCGCACCGAGCGTGAGCGCTTCGACCGCTTGTGCCGGCAGGTTGACGTTGGCCGCGATCTCCACCGTGTGGCCGTCACGCGTGCGCGCGGGCAGGCCTCGCTCCGCCTCCTCACGCTGCGTGCGCGCGGCGTCTTCCTGCAGCCATGCGCGGGCGCTCGCGATGCTGGCGTCATCGGGATCGAGCACCAGACGGCCGCCCGTGCCGTCGATGATGGCCTGCGTGCCCGTCGCCACATCGAGCACGGCCGGGCCGGCGGCCACGACGGCCGGGATGCCCAGCGTGCGCGTCAGGATGGCCGTGTGCGAGGTCGGACCGCCTTGCGCCGTGACGATGCCGATGATGCGTCGCGTGTCGAGCGCCGCCGTATCCGAAGGCGACAGGTCCGCCGCCACCAGGATGCAGGGTGTGTCGGGCAGCGTCTGCGCTGCACTGCGTAGCGACGGATCGATATGGCCCAGCACACGCCGTCCCACGTCGCGCAAGTCGGCCGCGCGCGCGGCCAGCAGCGGATTACCCAGCGCGCCCAGCCGCTCGGCGAGGCGCTCGACGGCCTGATGCCAGGACCACGCCACCCCGTGGCCTTCGACCATCGCCTGGCATGTCAGCGTCATGAGATCGGTGTCGCCCAGCAGTTCAGCCTGCGCCTTGAAGATGCCCGCTTCGGCTTCGCCCAGACGGGCGGCGGTGTCGCGCGCCAGGGCTTCCAGCTCCGCGCGCGTGCTGGCCAGCGCCTGGTCCAGCAGGTCGCCGCCGGTGGTGAGTGCGACGGGATGATCGGGCACGGTCGACGCGCCGTGCTGCAACACGTGGATGGGGCCGATCGCCAAGCCGGGGCTCGCCGCAATGCCGCCGATGGCGGGCAGCGCCGTGTCGGCTTGCCAGCCGTGCGCGGTCTGGCGCGTGCGAGCCGCCTGCGTGTCGCGCGCCGCCTGAGCGCGCTCCTGCGCCGTCAGGCCTCGGATGGTCTGCAGCAGCGCGTCGAGCGCGGCCCCGGCGTCGGGGCCTTCCGCAGAGAGACTGAGTTTGGCGCCGGCCGCCAGCCCCAATTGCAGCAACGCCACGAGATTCTTTGCATCGGCGGTTTCGTCGCCATGGCGGACTTGCACCCGCGCGGCAAAGCGACGCGCGGTTTCGACCCACTGCGCGGCCGGACGCGCGTGCAGACCGCTCGGGTATTCCAGCGTCAAGGTGCGCTGCTCGGCGAGGTCGGTGCCTGGTGTGCCGGCGGCGGGCGCGGGCGCGTCGCTGGAGAGTGCGGCGACAAGCTCTTCAGCATTCTGCGTGGTGAAGAGCTGCCGCAGGCGCGCATCGTCATTCAGCAGCCGCGTCAGCCGGCGCAGCAGCGTGATGTGTTCGTCCGACTGCGCGGCGATGGCAAATACCAGGTGCGTCGTCTGGCCCGGGTGCCACTCCAGCCCGTCAGGAAACTGCAGCACCGCAATGCCGGTCTGGCGGATCAGGTGACGGTCCTCGCCCATGCCGTGCGGAATGGCGACGCCGTGGCCGAGAAACGTGTTGGCCACCGTTTCGCGGCGCAAAAGGCTGTCGATATAGGCGGGATCGATGCAGCCGGCGTCGGCCAGCAATTGGCCGGCGGCGCGGATGGCGCTTTCCTTGTCGGTGGCGCGTTGCTGCAGACGGATGCGTTCGGCGCAGATCAGGGCGGAAGCCATGCGGCGGGTCTCCTGCGGCTGCCGTGCTCCAAGGCCCGGCATGCGTGTCGTCGATGATCGCGAATTGAAATCGATTACAGTTGGAGTGTCAATGTGCGTCGCGACACAAAGTGACGCTTATACCAGTATTTACGGGGTTTCCCTAGGTGCTTCGAGCATTGGTGGTGGTGCGCTCCTTCGCTATGATGACGCTTTCTTTGGAAACGATTTCAGCATGACGGTTCGAATCAAGGACGTGGCGGCGGCGGCGGGGGTGTCGGTGGCAACCGTGTCACGCGCCCTCGCCGGCGGCCCCGTGAGCGCGGAACTGCGCCGGCGCGTCGATGCGGCGGTGGCGGCGTCGGGGTATCGGCCGAACCTGTCGGCGCGGCGGCTACGCTCGCAGCAGGCGCAGACCGTCGGGCTGATCGTCTCCGACATCCGCAATCCGTTCTTCACCAGCGTCAGCCGGGCCGTGGAAGACGCAGCCTACGCGGCTGGCCTGCGCGTCATCCTCTGCAATTCCGACGAAGACCCGGAGAAGGAAGCGATGTACCTGCGCCTGATGGAGGAGGAGCGTGTGACCGGCGTGATCCTCTCGCCGACGCGCGGCATTGCCGAGGCGCAGCAACCCGTGGATCTCGGCTACCCGGTCGTGCTGATCGACCGCGCCGGCCCCACATGCGGCACCGATGCCGTCGTGCTCGACAACCAGCAGGCCGCGCAAACGCTGGCCGAGCACCTCGCCGCGCAGGGTTACCGGCGCATCGGTGGCCTGTTCGGGCGGACGAGCAGCACAGGCGCTGAGCGTCAGGCCGGATTCGCGACGGCGCTGGCACGCCACGGCATCACCGCCGAGGCACGCTTCATCCTGCCGACCGCCGAGGCCGCGGAGGCCGAGACGCTGGCGTGGCTGTCCGGCGCGGAACGGGATCGCCCCGACGCGCTGGTCGCGAGTAACGCGCAATCGCTGCTCGGCGTGCTTCGTGCGTTGCGGCGGCTGTCGCTCGACGTACCGCGTGACATCGCCGTGGCGGGCTTTGATAACGAGCCCTGGACCGAACTCGCCGGCCCGGGCATCACCGTGATCGAGCAGCCGGTGTACGACATCGGCCGGATGGCGATGGCGATGCTGCAGGAGCGCCTCGCGCAACCCACCTTGCCGACGCGCCGCGTGCTGCTGACTGGGCGCCTGGTCACGCGCGGTTCCACGCCGCTGCGAAGCCCCTAGCGGGCGATTACAATTTCCGGATACTTGCGGTGGTGCGACGACACCGACATGCACCCGCCGCCACCCACTCCGGAGCCCCCTGATGTCCACCCAAGTCATCCGTGCTGCCTGCCCGCACGACTGCCCCGACACCTGCGCCTTGCTTGTCACCGTCGAGGACGGCCGCGCCACCCGCGTACAGGGCGACCCGGACCACCCGACCACCGCCGGCGTGCTGTGCACCAAGGTCAATCGGTATGCAGAACGCACGTACCACCCCAACCGCCTGTTGACGCCGATGAAGCGTGTGGGCGCCAAGGGCGAGGGCACGTTCGCACCGATTTCGTGGGACGAGGCCATCGACACCATCGCCACGCGCCTGGGCGACATTGCTGCGCGCAACCCGGAGGCCATCCTTCCGTACAGCTACGCCGGCACGATGGGTCTGGTGCAGGGCGAAAGCATGGCCGCGCGCTTCTTCCACAAGCTGGGAGCGTCGCTGCTGGATCGCACAATCTGCGCATCGGCCGGCGCGACGGCGCTGCGCTACACGTACGGCGCGAGCCTCGGCATGGACATCGAGCACGTGCAGGACGCCAAGCTGATCCTGATCTGGGGCGCCAATCCGATCGCGTCGAACCTGCATTTCTGGACGCGTGCACAGGAAGCCAAACGGCGCGGCGCCACGCTCGTCGCCATCGATCCGTATCGCTCGCTGACGGCCGAGAAGTGCCATCGCCATCTGGCGGTGCGCCCCGGTACCGATGCAGCGCTGGCGCTGGCGATGATCCACGTGTTGATCCGCGATGATCTGCTCGACCACGACTACATCGCCGATCACACGCTCGGTTTCGAGGCGCTGCGTGAGCGCGCGCAGCAATACACGCCGGAATACGCGGCGACGCTGTGTGGGGTGGACGCGGCGGATATCGAGTGGCTCGCCAAGCTGTACGGCACGACGGTCGTGCGCGACAAGCAGCCCGCGGCCATTCGCCTGAACTACGGCATGCAGCGTGCGCATGGCGGCGGGCAGGGGGTGCGCGCGGTCGCATGCCTGCCGTCGCTGGTGGGCGCGTGGCGCGATGCAGCGGGCGGGCTGCAGCTGTCGACGTCGGGTTTCTTCCCCATCGACAATGCGAAGCTGCAGCGTCCTGACCTGCTGCCGAGCTGGCCCGCGCTGCCGCGCACGATCAACATGAGCACCATCGGCGATGCGCTGCTGCATGCGGGCGACGCATCGTTCGGCCCGAAGGTCGAGGCGGTGGTCGTCTACAACAGCAACCCCGTGGCGGTGGCGCCGGACTCGCGCAAGGTCGCCGCCGGCTTTGCGCGCGAAGACCTCTTCACCGTGGTGCTGGAGCATTTCCAGACGGACACCGCCGACTACGCCGACATCCTCCTGCCCGCCACCACGCAGCTCGAACATGTCGATGTGCACAAGGCGTACGGCCACACCTACGTGCTGGCCAACAACGCTGCCATCGCGCCCATGGGGCAGTCGCTGCCCAACACGGAGATCTTCCGCCGCATCGCCAAGCGCATGGGCTTTAACGACGCCTGCTTTGCCGACTCGGACGACGACATCGCCAGCCAAGCGGTGCGCCGCGACGACCCGGCTGCCGCGCACATCGACTGGGCGACGCTCAAGCGCGACGGCTGGCAAAAGCTGGCGCACCCGGCTGCGCCGCTCGCACGCGGCGGTTACCGCACGGCGTCCGGCCGCTGCGAGTTCTATTCCGAGCAGATGGCCAAGGACGGTCTTGACCCGCTGCCCGGCTATGTGCCGCCGCATGAGTCGGCGATCAGCACGCCTGAGCTGGCCAAGCGTTATCCGCTGTCGATGATCTCGCCGCCGGCGCGCAACTTCCTGAACTCCACCTTCGTCAACGTCGACAGCCTGCGCAGCACCGAAGGCGAGCCGCATCTCGACATTCACCCCGACGACGCGAATGCGCGCGGCGTCATTGATGGCGAGCTTGTCCGCATCTTCAACGATCGCGGCACCATGCAGGCGCGCGCCCGCGTGACCGACCGTGCGCGGCGCGGCGTGGTCGTCGGCCTGTCGATCTGGTGGAAGAAGCTCGCGCCGGATGGTACCAACGCCAACGAGCTGACCAGCCAGCGCCTGACCGACATGGGCCGCGCGCCCACCTTCTACGATTGCCTGGTCGAGGTCGCGCCGTTGGCACAGGCCGCCTGACGGAACCATCATGCGTGCCGCACGCGCGCTGTGCCTTGCGCTGTCGTTTGCCGGTTCGGCGTTGCTGGCCGGCTGCGACACCGTCGGTTATTACTACCAGTCCGTCAGCGGACATCTCTCGCTGATGGCGCAGCGCGAGTCGATCGACCACGCGATCGACAACGCCCGGCAAGCTCACAACGACAAGCTCGCCAAACGCCTGGAGGATGCGCGCAGCATCCGCATCTATGCCTCGCGTGAGCTGGGCCTGCCGGACAACGGCAGCTATCGCGTCTACGCCAATCTCAAGCGTCCGTTCGCGGTGTGGAACGTGTTTGCGGCGCCGGAGCTGTCGGTCAAGCTCAAGGAATGGTGTTTCCTCGTCGTCGGCTGCGTGACGTATCGCGGCTATTACGACCGCAACGCCGCCATGGCCTACGCCGACACCCTGCGCGCCCAAGGCCTGGACGTGGATGTGGCCGGCATTCCTGCGTATTCCACACTGGGTTATTTCGACGACCCGCTGCTCAATACCTTCGTCGGCCTGCCGGAAGGCGAGCTGGCGCGGCTGATTTTTCATGAGCTGGCGCATCAGGTCGTCTACGCCAAGGGCGATACCGCGTTCAACGAATCGTTTGCCACTGCCGTGGAAACCATTGGCGTCGAACGCTGGCTGGCGGATGCCGCTACGCCGGAAATTCGCGCGGAATACGCCACGTACGACGCCCGCCGCGTACAATTCCGCGCCCTGCTGCTCGAGTACCGCAACCGGCTGGAGACGCTGTATGCCAGCCCCGTGTCGGACGACGAGAAGCGCGCCGGAAAACGCGCCATCTTCGCGAGCCTGCAGGCCGATTACGCCAAGCTCAAGGCAAGCTGGGGCGGTTATACCGGTTACGACCGTTGGTTCGCGCAGCCGCTGTCGAACGCGCATCTGGGCGCTGTCGCAAGCTACCTGGAATGGGTGCCGGCGTTCACGGCGCTGTATCACCGTGATGGCGGCGACTGGGCGCGCTTCTATGCCGACGTCAAAGCGATGGCGCGCGAGCCCAAACCGCAACGCGAAGCCGCCCTGCGATTGTTGGCGCCGCCCGCGATGGCGACGTCTGCCGGCATCACGCAAAAGTGATGCCAACAGCGGTTTCTGCACCAGTTTCAAGCGAGGCCGGCCGGCTGAGGGAACCGTCTAAGTTATTGTTTTGACACAGACATCCGCGTAGGATGCCGAAAAAAACGAACGACCATTCGAAAAAAATCGACAATCGCCAGGAGACACGCCCATGGATAAGCCGTGGCTGAAGCAGTACCCCGCCGGGGTGCCGGCCGAGATCGATGCGTCGCAGTACCGATCGCTGGCCCATCTGCTTGAGGATTCTTTCCAGAAGAACCGCAACCGCCGTGCATTTGAATGCATGGGCAAGGTGCTGACCTACGGCGAGCTGGATACGCTCTCGCGCCAACTGGCGGCCTGGCTGCAATCGCGCGGTCTCGCACCCGGCGCCCGCGTCGCGCTGATGATGCCGAACGTGCTGCAGTACCCGGCGGCGTTGGCCGCCGTG
Source organism: Ralstonia edaphi (assembly GCF_958350185.1). Lineage (NCBI taxonomy): Bacteria > Pseudomonadati > Pseudomonadota > Betaproteobacteria > Burkholderiales > Burkholderiaceae > Ralstonia > Ralstonia edaphi. Next base: position 80,630 of record NZ_CATWHI010000010.1, on the reverse strand, counting down.
CTGCGTGCCGGCTATGTGGTCGTCAACGTCAACCCGCTTTACACCCCGCGCGAACTGGAACACCAGCTCAAGGACAGCGGTGCCGAAGCCATCATCATCCTGGAGAACTTCGCGACGACGCTGCAGCAGGTGCTGCCCAATACGCCGGTCAAGCACATCGTGGTGGCCAGCATGGGCGACATGCTCGGCGGCCTCAAGGGCATGCTGGTCAATTTCGTCGTGCGCAGCGTCAAGAAGATGGTGCCGGCGTGGGAGCTGCCCAACTGCATCCGCTTCAACACGGCGCTGCAAGAGGGCGCCAAGCAGACGCTCAAGCCGACCTCCGTCGGCCCCGACGACGTGGCCTTCCTGCAATACACGGGCGGCACGACCGGCGTGTCGAAGGGTGCGACGCTGCTGCATCGGAACATCGTCGCCAACGTGCTGCAATCGGAAGCGTGGATGAATCCGGCGCTCACCAAGCCCGGCCGCGATGGCCGCATGCTGGCCGCCGACGAAGAGATCGTCACCATTACCGCGCTGCCGCTGTATCACATCTTCGCGCTGACGGTGTGCTGCCTGCTGTCGATGCGCAAGGGCGGGCTGGCCGTGCTGATCCCGAATCCGCGTGACATCCCGGGCTTCATCAAGGTGCTCAAGCAGTACCGCTTCCACATGTTCCCGGCCGTGAACACGCTGTACAACGCGCTGCTGAACCATCCCGAATTCAAGGATGTCGACTGCTCCAACCTGCGCGTGGCCAACGGCGGCGGCATGGCGGTGCAGGAGGCGGTGGCCAAGAAGTGGCTGGAGGTGACGGGGTGCCCGATCATCGAAGGCTATGGCCTGTCGGAAACCTCGCCGTCGGCCATTTGCAACCCCACGGATACCGACAAGTTTTCGGGCACCGTTGGTTTGCCGATTCCGGGCACGGAAATCGCCATCCGCGACGACGAAGGTCGCGACCTACCGATCGGCCAGCCGGGCGAAATCTGCATCCGCGGGCCGCAGGTCATGGCGGGTTACTGGAAGCGCCCCGACGAGACCGCCAAGGTCATGTATGCCGACGGTTTCTTCAAGACCGGCGACGTGGGCGTGATGGACGAGCGCGGTTACACCAAGATCGTCGATCGCAAGAAGGACATGATCCTGGTGTCGGGTTTCAACGTGTACCCGAACGAGATCGAAGGCGTGGTGGCGATGTGCCCGGGCGTGCTGGAAGTGGCCGCGGTGGGCGTGCCCGACGTGCATTCGGGCGAGGTGGTGAAGCTGTTCGTGGTGCGCCGCGATCCGTCGCTCACGGAACAGAAGCTGCAGGAATTCTGCAAGGACCAGCTCACCGGCTACAAACGCCCGAAGTTCATCGAGTTCCGCAACGAGCTGCCGAAGACGAACGTCGGCAAGATCCTGCGCCGCGAACTGCGCGACGAGGCGATGAAGAAGCGTGCCTGAGTCTGCGTAGCTGCAATAAAAAAGCCGCGAGGAATCGCGGCTTTTTTCATGGCGGTCAGCCGACGTACAGCAGGATGCTGACGAACTGGCACGCACTGCCCGCCAGCACGAACAAATGCCAGATGCCGTGGAAGTGCCGCACCTTCTCGTCAAAGAGAAAGAAGCCGATGCCAGTCGTGTAAAGCGCACCTCCGGCCACCAGCCACCACAGGCCCGGCGCAGGCAGCGCCGCCGCCAGCGGCCCCATGGCAATCAACACCAGCCAGCCCATCACCACGTAGATCAGCAGCGAGAACAAGCGCGTGCGGCGGCCGATCCAGAGTTCCTGCGCAATGCCGATGGCTGCCAGCGCCCAGTTGATGCCGAACAGCGCCCAGCCCCAGGGGCCGCGCAACGTAACGAGCGCAAAAGGGGTATAGCTACCGGCGATCAACAGATAGATGGCGCAATAGTCGAGCCGCTGGAAGATGCTTTTGGCCGGCCCGCGCACGCTGTGATACAGCGTGGAGATGGTGTAGAGGAGGACGAGCGTCGTGCCGTAGACGACGGAACTGACGACCTTCCACGCGTCGTGGTGCAGGGCGGACGACGTTACCAGAACGGCCATGCCAGCGGCGGCAAGGATGGCCCCGGCCAGGTGGCTGAAGCCGTTGAAACGTTCTCCGCGATACATACGCTGATCTCCAGAAAAAACGGGTTCTCCCTACAATGCCCCAATGCCCGGCACCGATCTCAAAATCACCCCTCAATTGTCCATTCCGGAGTCCGAACTGGTCGAGCGCTTTGTGCGCGCAAGCGGGGCGGGTGGGCAAAACATCAACAAGGTATCGACGGCGGTGGAGTTGCGCTTTGACATCGCCCAATCGCCGTCGTTGCCGGAGGCATTGCGGGCTCGCCTGTTGGGAAAGCGCGACCGACGCTTGACCGACCAGGGCGTGATTGTGATTGATGCGCAACGGTTTCGCACGCAGGACCGCAACCGCCAGGATGCGCGTGAACGTCTGATCGCGTTCATCGCGACGGGGCTTTCGGTGCCGAAGTCGCGCATCGCCACCAAGCCCACGCGCGCTTCCAAGACGCGCCGTCTGGAAGGCAAGCGCGCGCGTGGCGACGTCAAGCGTGGTCGCTCGGGCCGCCACTCGTGGGATTAAGCGCGTCGCTATGCGCGGCCCTTACATCAGCCGGGTATCACGCGTTTCGCGCATGCACAGCACGCCGATCAGGCTGACCACCGCCGCCGCCGACACATACATGCCGACCCAGCTCAGGCCGCCTTGCTCAGCCAGCTTCTGCGCGATGTACGGCGCAATCGACGCGCCCAGAATACCGCCCAGGTTGTACGACACGCCGGCGCCCGTGTAGCGCACGTTGGTCGGGAACAGCTCTGGCAGCAGCGCGCCCATCGGCGCGAAGGTCACGCCCATCAGGAACAGCTCGATGATGAGGAACAGCGCCACCAGCGGCGTCTGCCCGCTCCCCAGCAGCGGCGCCATCGTGAAGCCCGAAAAAATGGCTGCGACGATGCCGACGATCAGCACCGGCTTGCGGCCAAAGCGGTCCGACGCCCACGCCGACAGCGGCGTCGCCAGCCCCATGAACACCACGGCCAGGCACAGCAGCCCCAGGAAGCTCGGGCGCGAGAAGTGCAGCGTACCCACGCCGTAAGACAGCGAAAACACCGTCGAGATATAGAACAGCGTGTAGCAGACGACCATGGCCAGCGCGCCCAGGAGCGTCGGCCACCAGTGGCGTGCCAGCAGTTCGGCGACGGGCACCTTCACGCGTTCGTGCCGATCGATGGCCGCCTGGAAGGCCGGCGTCTCGGCGATCTTCAATCGCACATACAGGCCCAGCGCCACGAGGACGGCGCTCACCAGGAACGGCACGCGCCAGCCCCAACTGCGGAACTGCTCGTCCGATAGCGCGATCGCCAGGCCAAAGAACAGCCCGTTCGATGCCAGGAAGCCGACCGACGGTCCCAACTGCGGAAACATGCCAAACCAGCCGCGCTTGCCCGCTGGCGCGTTCTCGGTCGCCAGCAGCGCTGCGCCGCCCCATTCACCGCCCAAGCCGATGCCCTGGCCGAAGCGCAGGATGCACAGCAGGATCGGTGCGAGCGTGCCAATGCTGTCGTATCCCGGCACCAGCCCGATCAGCGTGGTCGAAATGCCCATCACCAGCAACGATGCCACCAGCGTCGATTTGCGCCCGATGCGATCGCCAAAGTGGCCGAACAGGAACGAGCCGATCGGCCGCGCAATAAATGCGATGCCGAATGTCACGAACGCCGACAGCGCTTGCGCCGTGGCGGACCCGTGCGGAAAGAATACGGGTCCGATCACCAGCGCCGCGGCGGTCGCATAGACATAGAAATCGTAGAACTCGATGGCCGTGCCGATGAAGCTCGCAAAGACGATGCGCGAGCGGCTCGCGTCGGTGGCCGCGTCCGAGGCGGACGACGCCAGGGTCGGGGAAGTCGAAGAGGACATGCAGGTCTCCCGGGGACGTTGCGTTGTTGTCGTTATGAAGGCCGCCCATTGTGCGCGCGGCGTGCGGCGTGCTCAATGGCTGCGCGGTCAATCCACCTTTGCGCCCGAGGCCTTCACGACCGCGGCCCACTTCGCCGTCTCGGCGCGGATGTGCGCGGCGAACTGCTCGGGCGTGTCGCCCACGGGCTCGGCGCCTTGCGCTTCGAGCTTCTCCTTGACGGCGGGGCTTGCCAGCGATTTCGCCACCGTCTGCTGGATGCGCGACACGATGGCCGGCGGCGTGCCGGCTGGCGCCAGCAGCCCGAACCACGAGCTCGCCTCGTATTGAGGCAGGCCGGCGGCTTGCGCGACGGTTGGCACACCGGGCAGCGCCGGCGAGGGTTTGGCGCTCGTGACGGCCAGCGCCTTCAGCTTGCCGCCCTTGATCTGCGGCATGGCCGAGGGCAGGTTGTCGAACATCAGGTCCATCGTGCCGCCGATCAGATCGGTCAGCGCTGGACCGCTGCCCTTGTAAGGCACGTGGACCATGCTCGTGCCCGTCTGCGTCTTGAACAGCTCGCCGGCCAGATGGATCGACGTGCCGTTACCCGACGACGCCATGTTCAGCTTGCCCGGATTGGCCTTCGCGTAGTCGATGAGGTCCTTCACCGAGTTGATCTTGTTCTTCTGCGCAAAGGCCGGGTTGACCACGAGCACGTTCGGCACGGAGGCCACCAGCGTGATCGGCGCAAAGTCCTTGATCGGATCGAAACCCAGTCGCACGCCGTTCTGCGAGTACAGCGTCTGGTTGATGGCGTGCGTGCCGACCGTGCCCATCAGCAGCGTGTAGCCGTCGGGCGCGGCCTTGGCCACGAGCGTCGAGCCGATGTTGCCGCCCGCACCAGGCCGGTTGTCGACGATGACGTTCCAGCCGGCGCCGCGCGTGAGCTCGGCGGCGACGGCGCGCGCCAGGATGTCGGTCGTGCCGCCCGGCGTGAACGGCACGACGATGGTGATCGGCTTGGCTGGATACGGCGGGGTTTGCGCCGCCGCAGGCAACGCGATGACGCCGGCAGCAGCACCGGCAAGGGCTGCGCGCAGCAAGGTGCGGCGCAGCGTGCAAGGCACGGTCATGTCTCCTCCGATGATGTTTTTGGGTCGGCACAGCATAGCGCGCAGCCATGCAAAAAGGCACCCGAAGGTGCCTTCCTGCGCCCGCCAAGGAGAGGGGCGGCGGGCAAAAACGAAGCGTGCGTCAGAACTTGTGGCGCACGCCGATCGCCACACCGAGCTGGTTATCCGAGTTCGGCGTGATGAAGTACGTCTGCGATGCGGCCGGCAGGTAGCCCACCGACGTCTGCGCGCCCGTTGCCGGGTTCGTCACATAGCCGATCGAATCCCAGTTCAGCGATGCATTGCGTGCATACGCGGCACTCAGGTACACGTCGGTGCGCTTGGAGAAGTTGTAGTCGGCAATGAACTGCCACTGCTGCGGGTTGCGCGGGTTGACCGTGGCGCCGCCGATGGTCGCTTCCTTGATGTTGTCGTAGTAGTACGCCAACGTCAGGCCCAGGGCAGGCGTCACCTGGTAGTTCACGCCAGCCCAGTAGTAATCGTCGCGGTGCGGCAGCAGCGCCAGCGTGGCGCCAGACGAAGCCGTGTCGGTCTTGCCGTAGCGATAGCCGCCCATGACCTTGACCGGGCCCACCGTGTAGCTCGCGGCAATGGCGGCGCGCTTGTCCTTGGCGTACTCGTTGCCGGGGCCGCCCAGGGCTTCGGCTGCCGTCAGGACCTTCACTTCGTCATAGGCGATACCCAGGCCGAACGGGCCGCCAAAGTAGTTTGCGCCCACGCCGTACGCCGAGTTGGCGGTCTGGCTGCCGGCGCGCTCGCCGAACGACCAGTGGCCTTCCACGGTCAGCGGGCCGAATGCGCCGGTGTACTTGATGACGTTGTCTTCGCGGAAGTTCGGGCCGAGCTGGCCCACCACCGGCTCATACTGCGTGGCGTAACCGGTCGGCGAGAAGTTCGCCATCATGTCGAAGATCGTGGTGTATTGCCGGCCCAGCGTGATCTTGCCCCAGTTGCCCTGCAAGCCGACAAACGCCTGGCGGCCGAACAGGCGTCCGCCCTGCTGCAGCGTGCCGGTGTCCATGCCGTAGCCCGACTCCAGCACGAACAGGCCCTTGAGACCGCCGCCGATGTCTTCAACGCCGCGCAAGCCCCAGCGATTGGAAGACAGGCCGCCGGCCTGCATCGCCAGGCGCGAACCGCTGCTGCCCGGGATGACCACCCCCGCAGCCGTTACGGCTTGCGCGTGGTTGACGTACTCAACGTTGGCGTCGACCACGCCATACAGCGTCACACTCGACTGAGCCTGCGCAACACCCGCAAACGTGCCCAGCACTGCCAATGCCAGCAGCGATTTCTTCATCGGTCGGTCTCCAGATCTTTATTTATTGAATTCAGCGGCAGGCAGACCCTCCGTTCTTGTCTTCCCGCCCCATGACTTTCAAACGAAGTCGCTGACTAATGTAGCAACGCGGTACTGGGCCCGGTCGAAATTTGCGAACGAATGTTCGTAAACGCCCGTTTGCTGTCTGATCTCGGCAACAGGCTGTTTCCGAATTTGAAATAGATTGGCGATGGGCGGCGTTGATTCGTTGCGGTTTTAGATGCGATCCGCGCGCCAACAGGGTTATCCCGTACAGTAGTGTTTGGTCAGCGACGTCCTGATCGGACGCAAGGTCCCGCCCGATGCCGGCCTTACAATGACGATCGCGCCGCACGCCATTGCCGGCGGTGCCCGTACACATGCTCGACCGCTTCATCCCTGAATTCGACCGCGCCTTGCGCGCTGTGGCAGGCGTCACCCGCGCCAGCCGACCGAACCCTGCCGATGCCGTTATCGCGTCCACCTCCCCGGACAGGGCCGACAACGCCACCAAACTCTCCGAGGCCGAGCGCCGCCATGCCGCCGGCCTGATGCGCGTGAACCATGTCGGCGAGGTCTGCGCCCAGGCCCTGTACCAGGGGCAAGCGCTGTTCGCCCGGGATCCCGCCATCCGAGACCAGCTCGACGAAGCGGCACGCGAAGAAGAGGATCACCTCGCCTGGTGCGCGCAACGCCTGCAGGAATTGAACGACCGCCCGAGCCTGCTGAATCCGCTGTGGTATGCCGGCGCTTTCGCCATCGGCGCGGTCGCCGGACGCCTCGGCGACAAGATCAGCCTCGGCTTCGTCGCAGAGACCGAGCGCCAGGTCGAACACCACCTCGACGGCCATCTCGACACATTGCCCGACCAGGACACCCGCTCGCGCGCCATCGTCGCCCAGATGCGCGACGACGAAATCCGCCACGGCGACAACGCGCGCCAAGCTGGTGGCGTTGATCTTCCCGCGCCCATCCGCCAAGCGATGCGCGCCGCGTCGCGCATCATGACGACCGCCGCCTACCGCATCTGAAGCGCGTGTCGCGGGTCGACAGCCCGACGACACGGCGTTCGCTCCTCCATTCGCCCGAGCTTTACTGTCGGTGCTCCGCGCCCTCCCTCCGGCGGGCCGTCGCTCGCCGTTCTCTCACGTGGTTTCTGCATAAACCACGCTATCTCCTTCATTTGATTGGGAAAAGTGGCTGAGCACCTCCGGGCAGGTGCGCTAAGTCATTGTTCTGATTGCAAATTTTCCGTCTCGCAGGCCTGTGCAAGCCTTGACCGCCCAAAGTCGTTCCTCTAAAGTGGGAAACAGTGTCAGAAAGTGTAGTTTTGTGGTTTAAAGAGGCCGTTTGCAGACCAGTTGACGGCAAGGTGAGTGGCGATCGGGTCGCCACACGGAGAGAGAAACCAACGTGTTCCAGGGTGCGTCGGCGCTGACGCTGGATGCCAAGGGGCGGATGTCCATTCCGTCGCGGCACCGCGAAGCGCTCCAGCTGCAGGCCGAGGGCCGGGTGACTGTGACCAAGCACCCGGACGGTTGCCTCATGCTGTTTCCGCGCCCGGAGTGGGAACGCTTCCGCGAGCGCATCGCCGCGTTGCCGATGGAAGCCCACTGGTGGAAACGGATCTTCCTGGGCAGCGCCGCCGATGTCGAACTCGATACCGCCGGCCGCGTCCTCATCACCCCGGAACTGCGCACGGCCGCCTCCCTTGAACGTGACGTGATGCTGCTTGGCATGGGCAGCCACTTCGAAGTCTGGGACGCCGCCACGTACACCGCGAAGGAGCAGGCCGCCATGGCGCAAGGCATGCCCGACGCCCTCAAGAATTTCTCCTTTTGATGACGCGCGATGACAACCCAAGCCAGTACGGGACTGCGCCATCAGACGGTGCTCTTAGACGAAGCGGTCGACGCGCTCATCTGGCGCGACGACGGCATCTATATCGATGGAACCTTCGGGAGGGGCGGGCACAGCCGGCGCATCCTGGAACGGCTGGGGCCCGGCGGCAGACTTGTCGCCTTCGACAAGGACCCAGCAGCAATCACCGAAGCGGGCACCGTAGAGGATGCCCGCTTCGCTATTGAGCATGACAGCTTCGCGCAGATGGCCCAGTGCCTGGACGCGCGCGGCGTGGAGCGGGTGGCCGGCGTGCTGCTCGATCTCGGCATCAGTTCGCCGCAGATCGACGAAGGCGCACGTGGTTTCTCGTTCCGGATGGATGGCCCGCTCGACATGCGGATGGACACCACGCGCGGCATCACCGCAGCCCAATGGCTGGCCGAGGCTGATGAGCGCGACATTGCGAGGGTGATACGGGACTATGGGGAAGAACGGTTTGCTGTACAGATTGCAAAGGCGATTGTTGCTCGCCGGGGCCAATCCGGGGATCGAGGTCCTCTCGATCGCACATCCGAGCTTGCCGCGCTCGTGGCGCAAGCCGTCAAAACACGCGAGAAGGGTCAAGACCCTGCGACCCGCACCTTTCAAGCTTTACGGATTCACGTCAATCAAGAGCTTGCGGACCTCGAAACCGGTCTGAAGGCCGCCTTTGAACGCCTGGAACAGGGGGGACGTCTCGTCGTGATCAGCTTCCATTCGCTGGAAGACCGCATCGTCAAGCGCTTCATGCAGGCCCTGGCGCGCCCGGAGCAATCCGCCGCGCCGGAACTGCGTCGGGCGCCGCTGCGTGCGCATGAGCTACCGGCGCCGGAGTTGCGCCTGCTTGGCCGCGTGAAGCCGTCGGAGGCCGAGGTGTCGGCCAATCCGCGTGCGCGCTCGGCCATCATGCGCGTGGCCGAGCGTTGCTGACAGCTGCTGACTCGCGGAGACCCACGCCATGAACCGCCTGAACATGTTCCTGCTGACCGCGCTGGTGCTGTGCGCGCTGTCGCTGGTCAACGCACAGCATCAGGCGCGGCAACTGTTTGTCGCGCTGGATCGTGCGCAGGCGGAAGAGAAGCAACTGAACACCGACTGGTCGCGTCTGCAATATGAGCAGAGCGCGCTGGGCAAGAGCGCTCGCATTGCCGACATCGCGAGCAGGCAATTGAAGATGTCGCCCGCGCAGGCGGGCCGCACGCAGTATCTGCAGGGGTTTGCCGATTTGCCGGCCGCTGGGACGTCCTCCATGGCGTCCTCGGTGGCGGGCAGCGCGCCCACGGCTTCCGGAGTCCAGCCATGAGCGGCGCACGCAAATCCAACGGCACCACGGCACGCGCGCGCCTGGGCCAGTTTTCGGCCAGCCCCGTTCTGGGCTTGCGCCTGCCGATGTGGCGCTCGAAGCTGGTCGTCTTCCTGATGTTCGCGGCGTTCCTGGCGCTGATCGGCCGCGCGCTGTGGATTCAAGGTCCTGGCAATCGCTTCTATGAAGCCGAGGGCAAGAAGCGCTTCCAGCGCACGCTGGAGCTGCCGGCCACGCGCGGCAAGATTCTCGATCGCAATGGTCTGGTGCTGGCCACCAGCCTGCCGGTGAAGGCCATCTGGGCCGTGCCCGAAGACGTGCCCAACAACGTGCCTGGCGAAGACATGAAGAAGCTCGCCAAGCTCCTCGGCATGAACAACAAGGAGCTGTCGGGCAAGCTGGGCGAAGACAAGGGCTTCGTCTACCTGAAGCGCCAGGTGCTGCCCGAAGTGGCCGATCAGATCGCCGCGCTGAAGATCGAAGGTATCTATCAGACGCGTGAATACAAGCGCTTCTATCCCGAAGGCGAGGCGATGGCGCACATCGTCGGCTTCACCAACGTCGAGGACAAGGGCCAGGAAGGCATGGAGCTGGCGCGCGAGTCCGACCTCGCCGGTGCCGCCGGCCAGCGCCAGGTGATCAAGGATCGACTGGGCCGCGTGGTGGAAGACGTGGGCGTGCTCAAGGCCCCGCGGGATGGGCATGACCAGACCCTGTCGATCGACGCCAAGATCCAGTACCTGACCTTCAACGAGCTGAAGGCCGCCATCGAGCGTACCCACGCCAAGGCCGCCAGCGCGATCGTGCTGGACGCCCAGACCGGCGAGGTGCTGGCACTCGCCAACTACCCGACCTACAACCCGAACGACCGCACGCGCCTGTCGGGCGAACAGCTGCGCAACCGCGTGCTGACCGACACCTTCGAGCCCGGCTCGATGATGAAGCCGATCACCATCAGCCTGGCGCTGCAGCTCAAGCGCGTGACGCCCAACACGCTGGTGCAGACCAACGGCAAGTACAGCTTTGAAGGCGCGACCATCTCCGACACCGGCAACTACGGCACGCTGACGGTCGCGCAGGTCATCCAGCACTCCAGCAACATCGGCACGACGAAGATCGCGATGATGCTGAAGCCGCAGGAAATGTGGGACATGTTCACAAGCGTGGGCCTGGGGCAGGCGCCGAAGATCGGCTTCCCGGGCGCGGTGGCCGGGCGGCTGCGCCCGGCAAACAAATGGCGCCGCATCGAGCAGGCGACCATGTCGTACGGCTACGGCCTCTCGGTGTCGCTGTTCCAGATTGCCCATGCGTACACCATCTTCGCGCACGATGGCGAGCTGATCCCGATCACCATGTACCGCACCGATGGCCAGCCGCCGCAGGGTGAACGTGTGATTTCGCCGGAGGTGGCGCGGCAGGTTCGCCAGATGCTGGAGACGGTGACGGCGCCGGGCGGCACCGCACCGCAAGCCCAGGTGATGGGCTATCGCGTCGGCGGCAAGACCGGTACGGCCTGGAAGCACACCGGACGCGGCTATGACCGCTCGAAGTATCGCGCCTCCTTCATTGGCCTGGCGCCGATGTCGAACCCCCGGATCATCGTGGCGGTGAGCGTGGACGAGCCCACGGTGGGCAACCGCTACGGCGGTGGCGCGGCCGGCCCGGTGTTCTCGCAGATCGTCGGTGGCACCCTGCGCGCACTCAACGTGCCGCCGGATTCGCCGGTGCGCCAGCTCGTGATGACGCCGGACGTGCCGGAAGAGCCGGTGGGAGGCCTGCAATGACAGCCAAGCCAACCTCCGACCGCCCGACGATCGCCGCTCGTCTTGCGCCGGTTGTCGATTGGCTGCGCGCCCAGGCGCCGGCTGGTGCCGACCTCACCAGCGATACGCGCAAGCTCAAGACCGGCGATGTGTTCGTCGCCTACGTGCTCGGCAATGTGCGCCAACGTGGCGATGGCCGTCCGCATATTCCGCAGGCCATCGAGGCTGGCGCTTCCGCCGTGCTGGCCGAAGCCCACGGTTACGCGATGCCCGCCGATGCGCCCGTGCGCATCCTGCCGGTGGATGGCTTGGCCGAATTGGCCGGGCCGCTGGCCGCGCAGTGGTACGGCGTGCCGGGCCCCGAGGCGCTGCGCGTCATTGGCGTGACGGGCACCAACGGCAAGACTTCGTGTTCGCAATGGATTGCGCAGGCGCTGACCAAACACGGCAAGCGTTGCGCAGTGGTGGGTACGCTCGGCACGGGGTTTGTCGATGCGCTGGCCGCGACCGGCTTCACCACGCCGGACGCCATCCAGCTGCAGCGCAGCCTCGCCGATCTGCATCGCGCGGGCGCCCGCGCCATCGCCATGGAAGTGTCCTCGCATGGCCTGGAGCAAGGTCGCGTGGATGGCACCTGCTTCGACATCGCAGTGTTCACCAACCTGACGCAGGATCACCTCGACTACCACGGCACGATGGCCGAGTACGAACTGGCCAAGGCGCGCCTGTTCAGCTGGCCCGGCCTGCGCGCGGCGGTCATCAACCGTGACGATGCGGCCGGTGTGCGCCTGCTGCAAAACGCCCGCGCCGAAGTCGAAACCATCGAATACGGCATCGACGGCGAAGCCGCTGCGCAGCACGGCGCCACGCAATGGCTGCGCGCCAGCAACGTGCGCGCGCATCGCACCGGTACGACGTTCGACGTGGACGGCAGCTTCGGTCGCGCGACCGTGCATGCCCCCACCGTCGGCCTGTTCAACGTATCGAATCTGTTGGGTGTGCTGGGTGCGCTTTTGGCGGCTGGCGTGCCGTGGCAGGACGCCATCGCGCGCCTGGAAAAGCTGCAGCCCGTGAGCGGCCGCATGGAGCGTTTCGGCGGCGAAGACGGGCCCCTCGTGGTGGTCGACTACGCCCATACGCCCGACGCGCTGGAGCAAACGCTGCGCGCGCTTGCGCCGATTACCGAAGCGCGCGGCGGCAAGCTGTGGGCCGTGTTCGGCTGCGGCGGTGACCGCGACCCCGGCAAGCGTCCGCAGATGGGCGCCATCGCCGAGCGCCTGGCGCCGCACGTGGTGCTGACCTCCGACAACCCGCGCAGCGAAGATCCGCAGCACATCCTCGACGAGATCGCCGACGGCATGGACAACCCGCGCGCCGCCACCCAGATCGAAGACCGCGCGGCCGCTATCCTGCACGCCGTGCGCCACGCCGATGCACACGACGTGATCGTCGTGGCCGGCAAGGGACATGAATCGACACAGGAGATTGCCGGTCGCAAGCGGCCGTTCTCCGATCAGGAACATGTGCGTCTGGCGCTCGCCGCCCGCGGGGTGAATGCATGAGCGCCGCGACCGTCATGATGCACGCCACCGACGCCGCTGCCTGGATGGCCGGCGCCTATCTCGCCGGCCCCGACGCAGCGATCCTGCGCGTGACGACCGACAGCCGGGCCGTGCAACCCGGCGACCTGTTCGTCGCGCTGATCGGCGAGCGTTTCGATGCGCACGACTTCCTGCCCGAAGTGGTGGCGCGTGGCGCTGCTGCCGTGCTGGTGTCGCGCGCACCGGCCGCCACGCTCGATGTCACCAATGTGGCCGTGCTGACCGTCGCCGACACGCGCATCGGGCTCGGCCAGCTTGCCGCCGGCTGGCGCCGCCAGTTCCCGATTCCCGTCGTCGCCGTGACGGGCAGCAACGGCAAGACCACGGTCAAGGAGATGATCTCCGCGATCTTTGCGCAGGCCGTTGGTGAAGACGCCCGCCTGGCGACTGCCGGCAATTTCAACAACGACATCGGCCTGCCGCTCACGCTGTTCCGCCTGAACGCGCAACACAAGCTGGCCGTGCTCGAACTCGGCATGAACCATCCGGGCGAGACGGCCGTATTGGCCGCCATTGCGCAGCCGACCGTCGCGATGATCAACAACGCCCAGCGCGAGCACCAGGAATTCATGGTCAGCGTGGAAGCGGTGGCTGAAGAACACGCCGCTGTGCTGGCCGCGTTGCCGGCCGATGGCGTAGCGGTGTATCCGCGCGATGCGGCCAACGGGGGCGAATACGCGCCGGTGTGGCAAGCTGCGGCCGGTTCGCGCCGCGTGCTCGACTTCGGCATCGAGGCCGGGGCTGTGACGGGCACGGTGGTGGACACCGCCGCCGGGCAACGCATCGATGTGCAGGCCCCTGGCCAGCGCTTCGTCATCACCTTGCCGCTGCTCGGCTTGCACAACGCGCGCAATGCGCTGGCCGCCACGGCATGCGCGCTGGCGGCCGGAGTGGCTCCCGAGGTCATTGCACAAGCGCTCGGCAACTTCGCGCCCGTCAAGGGGCGGTTGCAGCGCAAGCAGGGCGCACACGGCGGCCTCGTCATCGACGACACGTACAACGCGAACCCGGATTCGATGCGCGCGGCGATCGACGCACTCGTCACGCTGCCGGCGCCGCGCTGCCTGGTGCTGGGCGACATGGGTGAAGTGGGCTCGCAGGGCCCGGCATTCCACGAAGAGATCGGCGCGTATGCGCGCACGCGCGGCATCGACGCGGTGCTCGCAACCGGCGAGCTTGCGCGTCACACAGTCGATGCATTCGGCGCGGGCGCGCAGCATTTTGCGTCGGCGGAAGACTTGATCGAACACGGCCTGGGCGCCATTGCGCCGGCCGCGACGGTATTGGTGAAGGGCTCGCGCTTCATGCGGATGGAACGCATTGTGGAAGCGCTGGTCTTGAAAGACCCGGTAGCGGATTTGCCGACCGGTTCCAACACACAACAGCAGCATTAAGGGAAGCAAGAACCCATGTTATTGGCATTGGCGCAATGGTTGCAGAACGACTACGGCTTCCTGCGCGTCTTCAACTATCTGACGTTCCGCGCCGTGATGGCATCGCTCACGGCGCTGGTGATCGGCCTCGGGTTCGGGCCGTGGGTGATCCGTCGCCTGACGGAACTGAAAGTCGGCCAGGCTGTGCGCAGCTATGGTCCGCAGACGCACCTGGTCAAGGCCGGCACGCCCACCATGGGCGGCGTGCTGGTGCTCATCGGCATTGCCGTGTCGACGCTGCTGTGGGCGGACTGGGGCAATCGCTTCATCTGGATCGTGCTGCTCGTCACGCTGGGCTATGGCGCCGTCGGCTGGGTGGATGACTACCGCAAGGTCGTGCACCGTGATCCGAAGGGCATGTCTTCGCGTGAGAAGTTCTTCTGGCAGACCGTGATCGGCCTGTTTGCAGCGGCGTATCTGGCGTTCTCGGTGTCCGAGACGAGCAACATGCGTGTGCTGGAGTTGTTCATGGAGTGGGTGCGCAGCGGCCTGTCGCTGAACCTGCCGGCCAAGTCGCACCTGATCGTGCCGTTCTTCAAAGAGATCAGCTATCCGCTCGGCGTGTTCGGTTTCATCATCCTGACGTACCTCGTGATCGTCGGCTCCAGCAATGCGGTGAACCTGACCGACGGCCTCGATGGCCTCGTCATCATGCCCGTCGTGCTGGTGGGCAGCGCGCTGGGCGTGTTCGCCTACGTGATGGGCAGCGCGGTCTACAGCAAGTACCTGCTGTTCCCGCACATTCCGGGCGCGGGCGAGTTGTTGATCTTCTGCTCGGCGATGGCAGGTGCGGGGCTGGCCTTCCTGTGGTTCAACGCGCATCCGGCACAGGTGTTCATGGGTGACGTCGGCGCGCTGGCGCTGGGCGGTGCGCTCGGCACCATCGCCGTGATCGTGCGTCAGGAAATCGTGCTCTTCATCATGGGCGGCATCTTCGTGGCGGAGACCGTCTCGGTGATGCTGCAGGTGACGTGGTTCAAGTTCACCAAGAAACGTTATGGCGAGGGCCGGCGCCTGTTCCGCATGGCGCCGCTGCATCACCATTTCGAGCTGTCCGGCTGGAAGGAAACGCAAGTGGTCGTGCGCTTCTGGGTCATCACCATGATGCTGGTGCTGATCGGCCTGTCGACCCTGAAACTGCGGTGAGCCCGGACATGACAGACATGACCGACGCCCCCATCACGCCGGACGACGACATGGCCGCCACACAGCCGGACGCCGCCGTTGACGCCGTTGTCGCAACGCTCGATTCCGCCGAGCCGATGCCCGCCGCTGAAACCGCACAAGCGCCGCGCATGTTCGGCGAGTTCGACGCGCCGGTGGTGCTCGTGCTCGGCCTTGGCGAATCAGGCCTCGCCATGGCGCGCTGGTGCGCACGCCATGGCGCGCGCGTGCGCGTGGCCGACACGCGCGAGGCACCGGCCAACCTGCCGGCGCTGCGCGCGCATGTGCCGGACGCCGAATTCGTGAGCGGCCCGTTTGCCGTGTCGCTGCTGGACGGTGTGACGTTGATCGCGATCAGCCCGGGCCTGTCACCGCTCGATGCCAACGTCGCTGCGCTGCTGAGCGCCGCCAATGCGAACAGCGTGCCGGTGTGGGGCGAAATCGAATTGTTTGCCCGCGCGTTGGCGGGTCTCAAGGCCGCGCAAGGCTACGCGCCGCGCGTGCTGGCCATCACGGGGACGAACGGCAAGACGACCACCACGGCGCTCGCGGGCGCCTTGGTCGAGCGCGCCGGCAAGACCGTCGGCGTGGCGGGCAACATCAGCCCGTCGGCGCTGGACAAGCTGAGCGAATGCGTTGATGCGGGGACGCTGCCTGACGTGTGGGTGCTGGAGCTTTCCAGCTTTCAGCTCGAAACCACGCATACGCTGGACGCCGACGCCGCCACCGTGCTGAACATCACACAGGATCACCTGGACTGGCACGGCACGATGGACGCCTATGCCGCAGCCAAGGGCCGCATCTTCGGTGCCAACACCGTGCGCGTGCTGAACCGTCAAGACGTCGGCGTGATGGCATTCGCCAGCAAGAACGGCGGCGATATCACCTTCGGCATCGACGAGCCGGGCACGCCAGATGCGCTCGGCCTGCTGCGCGATGGCGGCATGCCTTGGATCGTATTGGCCGAGGCCGACGAGGACGATCTGCCCAAGCCCACGCGCCGCAAGAAGGGCGACAACGCGCCCGCCGCGCCGGTGCCGGTCCGCCTCAAGCGCCTGATGCCGGCCGATGCACTGCGCATCCGCGGCTTGCACAACGCGACCAACGCGATGGCCGCGCTGGCGCTGTGCCGTGCGATCGGGCTGCCCGTGAGCGCGCTGCTGCACGGCCTGCGCGATTACGCCGGCGAGCCGCATCGCGTCGAGCTGATCGCCGCGTTTGACGACATCGAATTCTTCGACGACAGCAAGGGCACCAACGTCGGCGCGACGGTGGCTGCGCTGTCGGGCCTGTCCAAGCACGTCGTGCTGATCGCGGGTGGCGATGGCAAAGGCCAGGACTTCTCACCCCTGGCCGAGCCGGTCGCGCAGTACGCGCGCACCGTGATCCTCATCGGCCGCGATGCGCCGCTGATTCGCGAGGCGCTGGCCAACACCGGTGTCGCGCTGATCGATGCGCCGACGCTGGAAGCCGCCGTGCAGGAAGCCGCCGTGCACGCGCAACCAGGCGACGCCGTGCTGCTGTCGCCGGCGTGTGCAAGCTTCGACATGTTCCGGAATTACGAACACCGCGCCCAGGTGTTCCACGAGGCCGTGGCAGCGCTGGCGGCAGACCGAGGAGTCCTCCTATGAGCGACACCCAGATCAAGCGCAGCGGCTTCATCGGCGCGACCATCGGTAATGCGTGGGGTGGCCTGCGCGACGCCGTTTCCGGCGTCAAGCCCACGCGCTCCAAGATGATGGAGTACGACCAGCCGCTGATGTGGGTGGCGATCGTGCTGCTGGGCCTCGGGCTGGTGATGGTGTATTCGGCGTCGATCGCGTTGCCGGATTCGCCCAAGTACGCCAACTACAGCAACGGGCATTTCCTGGTCCGGCACATCTTCTCGCTGGTGATCGGCCTGATCGGTGCGATCGTCGCCTTCCAGATTCCGGTCAAGTTCTGGGACAAATACGCACCGAAGCTTTTCATCATCGCGCTGGTCATGCTGGTGATCGTGCTCGTGCCGCACGTGGGCAAGGGCGTGAACGGCGCACGGCGCTGGCTGCCGCTGGGCGTCATGAACTTCCAGCCGTCCGAACTGATGAAGCTGGCCGTAGTGCTGTACGCCGCCAACTACACCGTGCGCAAGCAGGACTGGATGCAAAGCGTGCGCAAGGGCTTCCTGCCGATGGGCGTGGCCGTAGCGTTTGTCGGTTCGCTCCTGCTGTTGGAGCCGGACATGGGCGCGTTCCTGGTGATCGCGGCGGTGGCCATGGGCATCCTGTTCCTGGGCGGCGTGAACGGCAAGCTGTTCGGCGGCCTCGTGCTGACCGCGGTTTCCACCTTCTCGCTGCTGATCGTGGCGTCGCCGTGGCGGCGAGAGCGGATCTTCGCCTACCTGAACCCGTGGCAAGAGGAATACGCACAGGGCAAGGCGTACCAGCTCACGCACTCGCTCATCGCCTTCGGCCGCGGCGAATGGACTGGCGTCGGCTTGGGCGGCAGCATCGAGAAGCTGCACTACCTGCCTGAAGCGCATACCGACTTCATCCTCGCCGTGATTGGCGAAGAGCTGGGCTTTGTCGGCGTGCTGATCGTGATCCTGCTGTTCTACTGGATGGTGCGTCGCGCGTTCGAGATCGGTCGCACTGCGCTGCAACTCGACCGCACCTTCGCCGGCCTGGTTGCCAAGGGGCTGGGAATCTGGATCGGCTGGCAGGCCTTCATCAACATGGGTGTGAATCTGGGCCTGCTGCCGACCAAGGGCCTGACGCTGCCGATGGTCAGCTACGGGGGCTCCGGCATCCTGATGAACTGTGTGGCGCTCGCGCTTTTGCTGCGTATCGACTACGAAAACCGCGTGCTGATGCGTGGAGGCAAGGTATGACGGCAGGCATGTCGGCCGGTCTGGCGCCCCGCACGCTCCTCGTCATGGCCGGCGGTACGGGCGGTCACATCTTCCCTGCGCTGTCGGTGGCCAAGCTGTTGGCCGCGCGTGGCTGGAAGGTGGTGTGGCTCGGCAATGCAAACGGCATGGAAGGCCAGCTCGTCCCCAAGCACGGTTTTCCGCTGGAGTCGGTGCAGTTCGGTGGTTTGCGCGGCAAGGGCCTCGTCACCAAGTTTCTGCTGCCGCTCAATCTGCTGCGCGCCTTCTGGCAGAGCCTTGGCGTGGTGCGCCGCGTGCGTCCCAACGTGGTGCTGGGCATGGGCGGCTATATCACGTTCCCGGGCGGCATGATGAGCGTGCTGCTGGGTCGTCCACTGGTGCTGCACGAACAGAATTCCATTGCAGGTCTGGCCAACCGCGTGCTCGCGCGCGTGGCTGATCGTGTGCTTTGCGCGTTTCCGAATGCGCTGCCCGGCGCCGAGTGGGTCGGCAATCCGATCCGCGCCGATCTGGCCAACCTGGCTTCGCCGCGGGCGCGCTACGCCGAGCGAACCGGCCCGCTGCGCGTGCTGGTCGTCGGCGGCAGCCTCGGCGCGGCGGCGCTCAACGACGTGGTGCCCAAGGCGCTGGCGTTGCTGCCGGCCGATACGCGCCCGATCGTCATCCATCAGGCGGGCGCCAAGCAGATCGACACGCTGCGCGCCAACTATGCCGCCGCCGGCATCGACGATGCCCACGCGCAGCCCGTGCCCTTCATCGACGACATGGCGGCTGCGTATGCACACGCCGATCTCGTGATCTGCCGCGCGGGCGCCATGACCGTTTCAGAAGTGGCCGCGGCGGGTGTCGCGGCGCTGTTCGTGCCGTTCCCGCACGCCGTGGACGATCACCAGACCACCAACGCGCGCTTCCTCTCCGAACGCGGTGCAGCGCTGTTGGTGCCACAGCAGGAGCTGGGCCCGGCATCGCTGGCAGATACACTCGCGTCCCTGACGCGTGCGCAATTGGCCGATATGGCGGCTAAAGCACGTGAGCAGGCACGGCCCGAAGCGGCCGAGCGTGTCGCCGACGTGTGTGTAGCGGTGGCACGGGCATAGGGAATCGAATCGATATGAAGCACATCGTCAAGAACATCCATTTTGTAGGCATCGGCGGCGCCGGCATGAGCGGCATCGCCGAGGTGCTGCTGAATCTGGGCTACCGCGT
Source organism: Ralstonia edaphi (assembly GCF_958350185.1). Classification (NCBI taxonomy): domain Bacteria; kingdom Pseudomonadati; phylum Pseudomonadota; class Betaproteobacteria; order Burkholderiales; family Burkholderiaceae; genus Ralstonia; species Ralstonia edaphi. Next base: position 61,077 of record NZ_CATWHI010000010.1, on the reverse strand, counting down.
GACGGGCTCGGATCTGGGCAGCAGCGCGACCACGCAGCGTCTGGCAACGCTGGGCGCGACGATCATGCAGGGCCACGCGCCGGAACATGTGATCGGCGCCAATGCCGTGGTGGTCTCCACCGCCGTGCGCGGTGACAACCCGGAAGTGCTGGCCGCGCGCGCCAAGCGCATCCCGATCGTGCCGCGTGCGGTGATGCTGGCCGAGCTGATGCGCCTGAAGCAGGGCATCGCCATCGCCGGTACGCACGGCAAGACGACGACCACCAGCCTCGTCGCCTCCGTGCTGGCCGAAGGCGGGCTGGACCCGACGTTCGTCATCGGCGGCCGTCTCAACTCTGCGGGCGCGAACGCGCGCCTCGGCACGGGCGACTTCATCGTCGCCGAGGCCGACGAATCCGATGCGTCGTTCCTCAACCTGTTCCCCGTGATCGAAGTCATCACCAATATCGACGCCGATCACATGGAGACCTACGGGCACGATTTCTCGCGCCTGAAGCAGGCGTTCATCGAGTTCACGCAGCGTCTGCCGTTCTACGGCATTGCCGTGCTGTGCGTGGACGATCCGAACGTGCGCGAAATCCTGCCGTTCGTCTCCAAGCCCGTCGTGCGCTACGGTTTTGCCGAAGACGCGCAGGTGCGTGCCGTCAATGCGCGTGCCGTCGATGGCCGCATGGAATTCACCGTGATCCGCCAGCTCAACGGCCATGCCGAGCCGCCGCTGTCGATCACCCTCAACCTGCCGGGCCTGCACAACGTGCAGAACGCGCTGGCCGCCATCGCCATCGCCACCGAGCTGGAAGTGCCTGACGAGGCGATCGTCAAGGCGCTGGCCGAGTTCAACGGCGTGGGCCGCCGTTTCCAGCGCTACGGTGAAGTGCCGACCGCTGACGGCAAGGGCCAGTTCACGCTCATCGACGACTACGGCCACCACCCCGTCGAGATGGCCGCCACGCTGGCCGCCGCGCGCGGTGCGTTCCCCGGTCGCCGCCTCGTGCTGTCGTTCCAGCCGCACCGCTTCACGCGCACGCGCGATTGTTTTGAAGATTTCATCAAGGTGCTTGGCACTGTCGATGCGCTGCTGCTGGCCGAGGTCTACGCCGCCGGCGAGCCGCCCATCGTCGCCGCCGACGGCCGCTCGCTGACGCGTGCGCTGCGCGTGGCCAACAAGATCGAGCCGGTATTCGTGGAACAGATTGAAGACATGCCACAAGCGATTCTGGATGCAGCGCAGGACGGCGACGTGGTCATCACCATGGGCGCAGGGTCGATCGGGCAGGTGCCCGGTCAAGTGGTTGCGTTGCAGGCGCAGGCGCGCACCGCCAACGTCGTGGATCTGAACGGAGGCGCCGCAGCATGACGACCGGTCCGTTTGTTCCACATCCGACGATTGATCCGAAGTCCCTCGGCAAGGTGGGCGTGCTCATGGGCGGTCGTTCCGCCGAGCGCGAAATCTCGCTGATGTCCGGCAACGGCGTGCTGGCTGCGCTGCGCGCGCGCGGCGTCGATGCACATCCGTTCGACCCGGGCCTGCAGGCCGTGGCCGACTTGGCCAAGCAAGGATTCGACCGCGTGGTGATCTCGCTGCACGGCCGCTTTGGTGAAGACGGCACGATCCAAGGCCTGCTCGAGCAATTCGGTATTCCGTACACGGGCAGCGGCGTACTCGCGTCTGCGCTGGCGATGGACAAGGAAGCCACCAAGCGCCAATGGCAGACGCACGGCCTGCCCACGCCCGATTTCGTGATGTTGCACGCCGGCGCCGACTGGCAAGCCGTGGCCGACCGCCTGGGCCTGCCGCTGATCGTCAAGCCCGCGCGCGAAGGTTCGTCGATTGGGCTGACGAAGGTCACGAGCGTCGCCGAGCTGCCCGCTGCCTACGAAAAGGCCGCGCGCCTGGACCGCGATGTGATGGCCGAGCAGTTCATCGAAGGCGACGAGCTGACCTGCCCGATCATCGGCGAAGGCGAGAGCGCAACCGCGCTGCCGCTCATCCGCATCGTCGCGCCGCAGGCCAATTACGACTACCAGAACAAGTACTTCACCGACGACACGCGCTACGAATGCCCGGCACCGATTCCCGCCGATGTGGCCGCGCGCGTGCAGGCGCTGGTGGTGCAGGCCTATCGCGGGCTGGGCTGCCGTGGCTGGGGCCGTGCGGACATCATGCTGCGCAAGTCCGACAACGCGCCGTTCCTGCTGGAGATGAACACGTCGCCGGGCATGACCGGCCATTCACTGGTGCCGATGGGCGCGCGCGCTGCCGGCATCAGCTATGAAGATTTCGTTTTGCAACTGGCGGCGAGTGCATCGCTGGAACTGCACGCGAGCACTGACTGGAAACCCGAGTAACCAACGCAACGTCAGCGAAACCGGACAACACAACGTTATGTGGCACAACACCCGTCTCCTCAACGCCGTCGCGAGTGCGCTGTATGCGCTGCTCGCGCTTGGCGCGTTGGGCGTTGGGGCGGTCTGGTTGATGCAGCGACCGATGTTCCAGCTGCAGCAGGTGCGCGTGATGCCGATGGCGGGCAGCGAGTTGCGCCACGTGAATGTGCCGAGTCTGCGCGCCAACGCGCTACCCAAGCTGCGCGGCAATTTCTTCTCGCTGAATCTGGACGAAGCGCGTGCCGCGTTCGAGTCGGTGCCGTGGGTGCGGCGTGCGAGCGTGCGCCGCGTGTGGCCGAACGGGCTGCTGGTGGAAGTGCAGGAACACGAAGCACTCGGCACCTGGGGCGGCAACGAGTCCGGCAAGCTGGTCAACACGTATGGCGAAGTGTTCGTCGCCAACCTGGCCGAAGCCGAGGACGACACCGACCTGGTGGCGCTGGCCGGCCCTGAAGGTACCGAGCAGGACGTGGTCGACAAGCTGGAGACCATGACCGAGTGGTTCAAGCCGATGAATGTCGAGCCGCTGAGCGTGACGCTCACCGACCGCTACGCGTGGCGCGCGCGGTTGTCCAACGGCACGGTCATCGAGCTGGGCCGCGAACTGAATGACGATGACCGCACCGCGCTCGCCGCGCGTGCCCGCCGCTTTGTGCGCGCGTGGCCCGAGGTGACGAAGCGCTGGGGCGGTCAGATTGAATACGCCGATCTGCGGTATCCCAACGGATTCGCAGTTCGTGCGGCGGGTGTGCGCTTCCTGACCGATGCGCAGGCTGCGGTGCTGGCCAAGGGGGGCAAGCTGCCCGGCACCGCGAATGGCACCAGCGGTGCTGCAAAGCCGAAAGCCACGCTGGGGGGTAAGCCGGCGGCCAACAACAAAGCAACGCGAAGCACAGAGAAAACGCGATGAGCAAGGAATACAAGGATCTTCTGGTCGGGCTGGATATCGGCACCTCCAAGGTGGTGGCGGTGGTCGCCGAGCTGCGTCCGGACGGCGCCTACGAGGTCATCGGCATGGGCCAGACCGAATCGAAGGGGCTGAAGAAGGGCGTGGTCGTCAACATCGAAGCGACCGTCCAGTCGATCCAGAAGGCGCTCGAAGAAGCGGAGCTGATGGCCGACTGCAAGATCAGCGAGGTCTTCACTGGCATTGCCGGCAGCCATATCCGCAGCTTCAACTCCAGCGGCATGGTGGCGATCAAGGACAAGGAAGTCACCTCGACCGACGTGGCCCGCGTGATCGAGACCGCCAAGGCCGTCAACATCCCGACCGATCAGCAGATCCTGCACATCCTCACGCAGGAATTCATCATCGACGGCCAGGAAGACGTGCGCGAGCCGATCGGCATGAGCGGCATCCGGCTCGAGGTGAAGGTGCACATCGTGACGGGCGCGGTGAGCGCGGCACAGAACATCGTGAAGTGCGTGCGCCGTTGCGGCCTGGAAGTGCACGACCTGATCCTGCAGCCGCTGGCGTCGAGCTTGGCGGTGCTGACCGAAGACGAAAAGGAACTCGGCGTGGTGCTGGTCGACATCGGCAGCGGCACGACCGACATCGCGATCTTCAGCGAAGGCGCGATCCGCCACACGGCCGTGATCCCCATCGCCGGCGACCAGATCACCAACGACATCGCCATGGCCCTGCGCACGCCAACGCCGGACGCCGAGGACATCAAGATCCAGTACGGCATCGCCAAGCAGGTATTGGCCGATCCGGACGAAATGATCGATGTGCCGGGCGTCGGCGACCGCGGCCCGCGCACGCTTTCGCGCCAGGCGTTGGCCGCCGTGATCGAGCCGCGCGTAGAAGAGCTGTTCTCGCTCGTGCATCAGGTGGTGCGCGAATCCGGTTACGAGGAACTGCTCTCCAGCGGCGTGGTCCTGACTGGCGGTACGGCAATGATGCCCGGCATGGTCGAGCTGGGCGAAGACATGTTCTTGAAGCCGGTGCGCGTGGGCGTGCCCGAGTACCGCGGCAATCTGCACGAGGTGGTGAAGAGCCCGCGCTACGCCACGGTGATGGGCCTGCTGCAAGAAGGTCGCGTGCAGCGTGTGCGCGGGCGCAAGGTCGTGGTGCAGTCCGGTTCGGCCAAGCAGATCTGGACGCGCATGAAGGAATGGTTCATCGGCAACTTCTGAGCACGCGAGTGCCGGCTGTTGGCGATGTGCTCCCTGGGGGGAGCAAGTTGAGTTTCTTGTTTTGATGTTTTTTGTTCAGGAACCAGGAGTTGCGGCGGGGAGGCTGCATCGTCTGGGACTGATCACTTCTGGAGGCAATGATGGACTTCGACATGATTGAAACGGAAATGCAGGACGGCACCATCATCAAGGTGGTCGGCGTCGGCGGCGCGGGCGGGAATGCCGTGCAGCACATGATCAACCGCGGCGTGCAAGGCGTGGAATTCATCTGCATGAACACCGATGCGCAGGCGCTCAAGCGCTCGACCGCATCGCGCGTGCTGCAGCTCGGCAGCACCGGCCTGGGCGCCGGGGCCAAGCCGGAAGTGGGCAAGCACTGCGCAGAGGAAGCCCGTGAGCAGATCGCCGACGCACTGCGCGGCGCGCACATGGTCTTCATCACCGCCGGCATGGGCGGTGGTACGGGCACGGGCGCAGCGCCGGTGGTTGCACAGGTCGCCAAGGAAATGGGCATCCTGACCGTGGGCGTGGTCTCCAAGCCGTTCGACTTCGAAGGCGCACGCCGCTCGAAGGTCGGCGAGCATGGCGCGAACGACCTCGAAGGCAACGTCGATTCGCTGATCGTCGTGTTGAACGAAAAGCTCTTCGAAGTCATGGGTGACGACGCCGAGATGGACAAGTGCTTCCAGTGTGCCGACGACGTGCTGCACAACGCCGTTGCGGGCATCGCGGAAATCATCAACGTCGACGGTCTGGTGAACGTCGACTTTGAAGACGTGAAGACCGTGATGGGCGAACAGGGCAAGGCGATGATGGGCACGGCCACCGTGTCCGGCGTCGACCGTGCGCGTCTGGCGGCTGAGCAAGCCGTTGCGAGCCCGCTGCTGGAAGGCGTGGACCTGTCGGGCGCGCGTGGCGTGCTGGTCAACATCACGGCAAGCCGCTCGCTCAAGCTGTCCGAGACCAAGGAAGTGATGAACACCATCCGCAGCTATGCCGCGGAAGATGCCACCGTCATCTTCGGTACGGTCTACGACGACGCCATGGGCGACGCACTGCGCGTGACCGTGGTTGCCACAGGTCTGGGCCGCGCTGCTCGCAACAAGCAACAACAGCCGCAGACGATGACGCTGCTGAAGACCGGCACCGACAACCAGCCGGTGGCGTTCGGCGGTGGCGCCGGTCACTCGGTGGCAGCTGCACCGGACTACAGCAACTTCGACACCCCGGCCGTGTGGCGCAGCTCGCGCGAGTCGGCATCGGCTCACGTGGCAGCACTGCAAGAAAAGGGCGTCGACACGTACGACATTCCGGCATTCCTGCGCAAGCAGGCGGACTGATCGGGCCCGCGTTGGTTCGATAGCGCTCGCGCACGTCCGACGGCCTGCGGCACCGCACGCCGCGCGCGGTTCACGGCTCCCCTCCCGTGATCGCCGTTGTGTGATGGCCCACCGCTCGTCAGTCGACAGCGCTCGACGAACCGGACACAGTCGTTGCCGCCGGGCAGGTTGGCCTCTGGCCGCCTCCCCGGAAGGGTTCACCCCGCCCGGCGGGTGTGTCCGTTCGTTGTGCCGCGCGCGCTGCGCTCTGAGCCAAGCGGCCTGATGATGTTGTCTCCCAAGACCGCCCGCGTGATGCGTTCACGCGGGCGGTCTTGTTTTACGAGCTGGCTGCGCGGTCACGCGGCAAGTTCTATGATCGCGATATCCGCTCAACGCTTCTGACGATCATGATCCAGCCTGGCCAACCGCTTCCCGACGCGACGCTCTACGAGTTCTTTGAAGTGGAAAAGGACGGTTGCGCGCTCGGCCCGAACGCTTTCTCTGTCCAGGATCTGGCCGAGGGTAAGACGATCGTCATCTTCGGGCTGCCCGGTGCGTTTACGCCGACTTGCTCGGCGCGGCATTTGCCCGGCTACATCGCCAACTTCGACGCACTGCGTGCCAAGGGCGTCGACGAGATCTGGTGTGTGTCCGTCAACGACGCCTTCGTGATGGGCGCCTGGGCCCGCACGCAGGGCACTGACGACAAAATCCGCATGCTTGGCGACGGCAGCGCAGAGTTCACCAGCAAACTCGGCCTGGAGCAGGACCTCTCCAAGCGCGGCATGGGCATTCGTTCACAGCGCTACGCGATGGTCGTGAAGGACGGTGTGGTAACAGCGCTACAGGTGGAAGCGCCCGGACAGTTTGCCGTCAGCAGCGCCGAATCCATCCTCGCGATACTCTGACGCCACCTTGCAACCTCCCCCGAATGGCGGAGTACCGCCCGCTATCCCGCCCCACCGCGAGCTCGACGAGATTCTGGCGCCGAATCTGCGTGTACTAAGGTCGAGCAAAGTGTGTGCACCCCTAACATCCCGATACAAAAGTCGTTTTGAAGGCAGGGATGTGAAAATGGTATGCTTAGGGTTATCACCTATGCAGACCGCATAGATAAAAACAATCGTAGAAATTTCGTGAGTTGAGGGCGGCCATGTTGAAACAACGCACCATCAAGTCCCTCGTCAAGACCGTCGGCATCGGGTTGCATTCGGGCCGCAAGGTGACGTTGACGTTGCGCCCGGCAGCCGCAGGCACCGGCATCGTCTTCACGCGCGTTGATCTCGACCCGGCCGTCGAGATTCCCGCCACCGCCAGCGCCATCGGCGACACCCGCCTAGCGTCCGTCCTGCAGAAGGATGGCGCCCGCGTGTCGACCGTCGAACATTTGATGTCCGCTTGCGCCGGCCTCGGCATCGACAATCTCTATGTCGACGTCGACGCCGAAGAAATTCCCATCATGGACGGCAGCGCGGCCTCGTTCGTGTTTCTGCTGCAATCGGCGGGCATCGAAGAGCAGGGCGCGGCCAAACGGTTCATCCGGGTGATCAAGCCCGTGGAAATCCGCGAGGGCGACAAGCTTGCCCGCCTCGACCCGTACTTCGGTTTCAAGCTCTCGTTCACGATCGAATTCCGCCACCCGGCGGTCGACAAGACCGGCCAGACGTTCGAGATAGACTTTGCCGACACGAGCTACACCCGCGAAATCGCCCGCGCCCGTACGTTTGGTTTCGCACACGAAGTCGAGATGCTGCGCGAGGTCGGCCTGGCGCGCGGCGGCAGCCTCGACAACGCCATCGTGCTTGACGAGCACCGCATGCTGAACAACGACGAACTGCGCTACGGCGATGAGTTTGTCCGTCACAAGATCCTCGACGCGATTGGCGACCTGTATGTGGTGGGCCACCCGCTCATCGCTGCATACACCGCGCACAAGTCCGGTCATGGCCTGAACAACGCGCTGCTGCGCGCGCTGCTGGCCGACGAAACGGCCTACGAGATCGTGACGTTCGACAAGGTGGAAGAAGCCCCGCGCGCGTTCCTGCCGCAGTTGCAGCCGGCGTTCTCGTAATCGGTTGAGCCGTCGTTCGTATGAGAAAAGCGCCCTGCGGGGCGCTTTTTATTTGGGCTTGGTGGCCGGTGCGACGTGCCGCGCAATCATTTCGGCCAAGGCTTGGCGCAGCGGCGAGTCGGGCAGTTCATTAGCCAGGGCCGCCAAGCTGTTAACCCCAACTGCCGTCATCTTGGCGCGTTTAGGCGGCTTTTCGGTCTCTTGTGGCCACAAACTGTCGCTGCCGCCCTGCGGTTGTACGCGTACACGAATTGCGGTAATCTGCGATCCCCGGCGCTGCAGACGCTCCAGCAAGGTGGGTACCACCTGCCGTAAGCGCGCCGCAGCCGCACTATGTGCGGCGAGCAACACCAGAGTCGCTTCCCGGCTGTCGCGCGCATCGTTCTTGATGCCGCCGATGGCCACGCCGCCGCCCAAGCCGGGCGGCAACAGCGACAACACCTCCGCTTCCAACGACGCCAATTGCCTGGCCGCCTGCATCAGCGGGCCGACCGAACCGGCACCCGAGAGCCAGTCCTGGACGGGTTTTGCCACAGGCGTCTTGAGAGCGGGATGAACAAAGATTCGCATGCCGGCATTGTAGGGCGTTCATCGCGCTTTCGTGCCGGTGGGCAGCTTTTTTGTCCGGAAAACGAGCGATGCAGATCATCCTGATTCACCCGCGCAAGGCCGGCGCGACGCATTTGTCGCGACGCGGCGTCTTCGTGGCGATCGGCGCGGCGCTGCTGACGGTGGCGGCGTTGTCCGTCGGTGGTACGTGGCTGGCGGCCAAGCAGGGCCTGCTGCCGGGGGCGGCCGCTTCCACGGTTGCCGGCGCAGACCCGCGTGTCACCCGCGAAAACCTCAACCTGATGGCCGCGCGCATCGGCGAAATGCAGGCGCAGATCGCGCGCCTAGACGCGCTGGGCGCCCGGGTGTCGGGCTTGGCGGGTGTGCCCCCGCGCGAGTTCGATTTCAAGTCGCAGCCGAGCCGCGGCGGGCCGGAAGGCGCGTTCTCGCGGCCGATGTCGATGCCGGAAATCCAATCCGAGCTGAGTCGCCTGACGCGCTCGGCTGACCAGCGCAACGATTACCTCAGCGTGCTCGAGAGCACCCTGATGGACCGTCAGATCCACGCGAAGATGATGCCGACCGTGCGCCCGGTGGCGACGGGTTACGACTCCTCCGGTTTTGGCACGCGGATCGATCCGTTCACGGGCCGCCGCACGCAGCATGACGGCGTCGACTTTGTGGGCCCGGTTGGCACGCCGATCGTAGCGGCTGCCGGCGGCGTGGTCGTCGCCAGTGAGTTTCACCACGAATACGGCAACATGATCGATATCGATCACGGCAATGGCCTGAAGACGCGCTATGCCCACGCGTCCAAGGTTTTCGTGAAGGTCGGTGACATCGTCAAGGCGGGCGAGCGCATCGCGCTGATCGGCCGCACGGGCCGCGCCACCGGCCCGCACCTGCACTTCGAGGTGCACGTCAACGACGTCCCGCAGAATCCGGTGGCCTTCCTGGAAAACGCCGGCCAGCCGAAGATGGCGGCCAACAAGGCGCCGGCGAAGGTCGCGGCGGCCGATATCGGCAAGAGCATGGCGGCTGCCGGCCACTGAGCCCGTCCGGGTTGCAATCAGGGGCGCCCGTCCCCAATTCAGCGTGAGTGTGTGCCTGTGCGGACGACGTTCCGCGCAGCCCTAAAGTGCGGCGTTCCTGCCACATCCGGCGGTTCTGCTGCCATCAAGCCGGTGTTTTGCACATGCTAAACTCCCGCCTTTGCGCCAACCCTTTCCGGGCCGTTGTGCTGCCTGTGTTTCGCGGTCTCTTTCGACGCGCTCTCCGGGTGGCTCGCCGGCCCTAGCCATCGATGATCACGGGCCTTCTCAAGAAGATTTTCGGCAGCCGTAATGAACGGCTGATCAAACAGTACCGCCGCAAGGTGGCGCAGATCAATGCGCTCGAGCCCAAGTTCGAAGCGCTCTCCGATGCCGAGCTGCAGGCCAAGACCGAGGAATTCCGCCAACGTTTTGCCAAGGGCGAGACGCTCGACGCGCTGCTGCCCGAAGCGTTCGCCGTGTGCCGCGAGGCCAGCAAGCGCGTGATGAAGATGCGGCACTTCGACGTGCAGCTGATCGGTGGCATGGTGCTGCACGACGGCAAGATCGCCGAAATGCGCACGGGTGAAGGGAAGACGCTGACTGCGACGCTCGCCGTGTACCTGAACGCCATCTCTGGCCAGGGCGTGCACGTCGTGACGGTCAACGATTATCTGGCGCAGCGCGACGCCGAGTGGATGGGGCGCCTGTATAACTGGCTGGGCCTGTCGGTGGGGGTCAACCTGACCACCATGGATCACGACCAGAAGCAGGCCGCCTACGCGTCGGACATCACCTACGGCACCAACAACGAGTTCGGCTTCGACTACCTGCGCGACAACATGGTGTACGACGCAGGCCAGCGCGTGCAGCGTCCGCTGAACTACGCGATCGTCGACGAGGTTGACTCGATCCTGATCGATGAGGCGCGTACCCCGCTGATCATCTCCGGCCAGGCCGAAGACCACACCGACCTGTACCGCCGCATGAACAGCATCCCGGCGCAACTCACGCGCCAGATCGGCGAAGAGAAGTCGGATGGCACGGGCGTCGAGAAGCCGGGCGACTACTACGTCGACGAAAAATCGCACCAGGTCTACCTGACCGAATCGGGTCACGAGAAGGCTGAGCAGATCCTGCTGCAAGCCGGATTGATCGGCGAGGGCGAATCGCTCTACGCGCCGCAGAACATCACGCTGATGCACCACCTGTACGCCGCCCTGCGCGCGCACAGCCTGTTCTTCCGTGATCAGCACTACGTGGTGCAGAACGGTGAAGTGGTGATCGTCGATGAATTCACCGGCCGCCTGATGTCGGGCCGCCGGTGGTCCGACGGTCTGCACCAGGCCGTGGAAGCCAAGGAAGGCGTGCAGATCCAGCAGGAAAACCAGACGCTGGCGACCATCACGTTCCAGAACTACTTCCGCATGTACAACAAGCTGTCGGGCATGACCGGTACGGCGGACACGGAAGCGTATGAATTCCAGGAGATCTACGGCCTGGAAACCGTGGTGATCCCGACGAACCGCACGCCGCAGCGCAAGGACTTGCAGGATCAGATCTACAAGACCTCGAAGGAGCGCTACGACGCCGTCATTCGCGACATTCGCGATTGCTACGAGCGCGGCCAGCCGGTGCTGGTGGGCACGACGTCCATCGAAAACTCTGAACTGCTGTCGAACCTGCTGAACCAGGCGAAGCTGCCGCACCAAGTGCTCAACGCCAAGCAGCACGAGCGTGAAGCCGAGATCATCGCGCAGGCCGGACGCCCGAAGATGATCACCATCGCCACCAACATGGCGGGCCGTGGTACCGACATCGTGCTGGGCGGCAATGTGGAGAAACAGTCCAGCTTCGTGATGGCCGACGAGTCGCTCTCCGACGAAGAAAAGGCCGCGCGCGTGAAGCAGTTGCAGGACGAATGGCAATCGCTGCACGAGCAGGTGAAGGCTGCGGGCGGTCTGCACATCATCGGCACCGAGCGCCACGAGTCGCGCCGGATCGACAACCAGCTGCGTGGCCGTGCCGGCCGTCAGGGCGACCCGGGTTCGTCGCGTTTCTATCTGTCGCTGGACGATCAGCTGCTGCGCATCTTCGCGGGCGACCGCGTGCGCGCGATCATGGATCGCCTGAAGATGCCCGAAGGCGAACCGATCGAAGCCGGCATCGTCACGCGCTCGATCGAATCGGCGCAGCGCAAGGTCGAAGGCCGCAACTTCGACATCCGCAAGCAACTGCTGCAATACGACGACGTCTCCAACGACCAGCGCAAGGAACTCTACAAGCTGCGTAACGAGATTCTCGAAGCGCAGGATGTGGGCGACTTGGTCAAGAACCTGCGTGAATCCGTGTTCACCGAGCTGTTCCGCACCTACGTGCCGGCCGAGACCATGGAAGAGCAGTGGGATGTTGCCGGGCTGGAGAAGACGCTGCGTGAGGACTGGGGCGTCGATCAGCCGCTGGTCAAGACGCTGGAAGCTGCGCAGTCGATCGAAGACGAAGACCTGCTCAAGATGGTGCTGGATGCAGCCGAAGCGGTGTACGAAGGCAAGGTGGCGCAGGTTGGCCGTGAGTCCTTCGCCGGCTTCGAGCGTTCGGTGATGCTGCAAAGCCTCGACACGCATTGGCGGGAGCACTTGGCAGCGCTCGATATGCTGCGCCAGGGCATCCACCTGCGCGGCTATGCGCAGAAGGATCCGAAGCAGGAATACAAGCGCGAGTCGTTCGAGCTGTTCGGCCGCCTGCTCGACACCATCCGCAACGAGGTCACGCGCATTGTCTTCACGGTGCGCATCCAGTCTCAGGAAGAGCTGGAGCAGGCTTCCGAGCAGATCGAAGAAGATCTTTCCGCGCTGAGCAACGTGCAGTACAAGCACGACGAGTTCAGCGAACTGGCCGAAGTGGCTGCCGGCGATGCGGAGATCCACGGTGCAACGCCGGCCATGGCAGCACCGCGTTCGGCAGCATCTGCCGCTGCTGCCGCGCTGGCGGGCGAAGTGCCGAAGGTTGGCCGCAATGACCCATGCCCATGCGGTTCGGGCAAGAAATACAAGCAGTGCCACGGCAAACTCGTCTGACGCTGCCTAGAACCTGTTTCTGTTGATTCATGATGCCCGCAATGCGGGCATCCTCATTTTGAAAGGTGTGCTCCATGGCTGTGAATCTCGTCGCGCCCGCCGCTGACTCACTGTTGCCGATCGACGGCGTGGAACTCGGCTGGGCCGAGGCCGGTGTACGCAAGGCCAATCGCAAGGATGTGCTGCTCGTTCGTATCGCCGAGGGCTCGACGGTGGCCGGTGTGTTCACGCAGAACCGCTTCTGCGCAGCACCCGTGCAGGTGTGCCGCGAGCATCTGGCGAGCGGCAAGGGCGCACGCGCGATCATCGTCAACACGGGCAATGCGAATGCCGGCACCGGCGCGCCTGGCCTTGCGCATGCGCGCCAGACCTGTGATGCCGTTGCCAAGCTGTTGGGCGTGTCGGCGGAGCAGGTGCTGCCGTTCTCCACGGGCGTGATTTTGGAGCCGCTGCCGGTCGACCGCATCATCGCCGGACTGCCTGCTGCTGAGGCGAACGCCAAGCCGGACAACTGGCTGGCCGCCGCCGAGGCCATCATGACCACCGACACCGTACCCAAGGCAGCGTCGGCCACGTGCACGCTGTCGGGCAAGACGGTGCGCATGTCGGGCATCAGCAAGGGCGCAGGCATGATCCGCCCCAACATGGCGACGATGCTCGGCTTCATCGCCACCGATGCCAATGTGGATGAAGCCGTGCTTCAAGGTCTGGTACGCCACGCCGCCGACCATTCGTTCAACAGCGTGACGGTCGATGGCGATACCTCCACCAACGACTCGTTCGTCGTCATCGCGACGGGCCGGGCTGGCACGCCGCGCATCGATTCCGAATCGCACCCCGACTACGCTGCGCTGCGCGATGCGCTGACGGGCCTCGCACAAGAGCTTGCGCAGAAGATCGTGCGCGACGGCGAGGGCGCGACGAAGTTCATGGCCATCCAGGTGGAGGGCGGCCGCAACGTTGAGGAGTGCCGGCTGATCGCCTATGCCGTCGCGCATTCGCCGCTGGTCAAGACCGCGTTCTACGCATCGGACCCCAACCTGGGGCGCATCCTGGCGGCCGTCGGCTACGCCGGCGTGACGGATCTCGATGTGAACGGCGTCAACCTGTGGCTTGACGACGTCTGGGTCGCACGTGACGGTGGCCGCAACCCCGAATACCGCGAAGAAGACGGCCAGCGCGTGATGAAGCAGGCGGAGATCACCGTGCGCATCGCGCTCGGCCGCGGCGACGCCACCGCCACCGTGTGGACGTGCGACTTCTCGCACGACTACGTGTCGATCAACGCGGATTACCGTTCGTAATCCGGAGGTTGCCGCCATGTCGTCTGACCTTTCCGCACGGCTCGACCGCTTTCTCGGGCGGCTGGAGCAATGGCTGCCGCCTGAACTGACCGACGCCGACTGGAACGAGGCCGTCGCCTTCCGCTGGCGCAAGCGCCAGAGCCTGTTCGGCAACATCGGCTATCTCGCACCGATCCGGCAGTTGCCGCCGATCCATCTGAGCGATCTGCACAACATCGAGCGCCAGAAAGACGCGATCGTCGCCAACACGCGCCAGTTCGTGCGCAAGTTGCCGGCCAACAACGTGCTGCTGACGGGCGCGCGGGGCACCGGCAAGTCGTCGCTCATCAAGGCGTGCCTGAACGAGTTCGTGAAGGAAGGCCTGCGTCTGGTCGAAGTCGACAAGGACGATCTGGCCGACCTGGGCGATATCGTCGAGCAGCTCTCGACGCGCCCGGAGCGCTTCGCGATCTTCTGCGATGACCTTTCGTTTGAAGACGGCGAATCCGGCTACAAGGCGCTGAAGTCTGCGCTGGACGGCTCGGTCGCCGCGCAATCAGACAACGTGCTGATCTACGCAACGTCCAACCGGCGCCATCTGCTGCCGGAATACATGAAGGACAACGAGACCTATCAGCACACCTCGGACGGCGAAATCCATCCGGGCGAGGTGGTGGAAGAGAAGATCTCGCTGTCGGAGCGCTTCGGGCTGTGGTTATCGTTCTACCCGCCCAAGCAGGACGAATATCTGACCATCGTCGGCCATTGGCTCAAGCATTTCGGCTGCAGCGACGAAGACATCGCCGCAGCACGTGGCGATGCGCTGGTTTGGGCGCTGGAACGCGGTTCGCGTTCGGGGCGCGTGGCATGGCAATTCGCCCGCGACTGGGGTGGCAAACATGGGCGGCAGCATGTCGACTGACAACCTCACGCAAGTGCCCCCGACGCACACGCCCGATGGCCGCAAGATCACCGAAGTGGCCGTTGGCGTACTCGTGCAGCCGGACGGCCAGTTCTTGCTGGCCCAGCGCCCCGAAGGTAAGCCGTACGCCGGCTACTGGGAATTTCCGGGCGGCAAGCTGGAAGCGGGTGAATCCGTGGAGGCTGCGCTGACGCGTGAACTCAAGGAAGAACTGGACGTTACGCTGCGCACCTGCGTGCCCTGGCACACCATCGAGCACGACTACCCTCACGCGTATGTGCGCCTGCATTTCTGCAAGGTGACGGCATGGGACGGGACCTTGCGCGCGCTGGAAGGCCAGGATTTCGCCTGGCAGACGCTGCCGATCAGCGTCGATCCTGTACTGCCGGCAACGTTGCCCGTCTTCGAATGGATGCGCGAGGAAGCGGCGGCTAGTTGAGCCTGCCGCTTGTATCGTTGCCGGGTGCTTCGGGCAGGTCGTCTTCTTCGACCACGGGGATGGTGTACTGCTCGGCGGCCCAGGCGCCCAGGTCGATCTGCTTGCAGCGCTCGGAGCAGAAGGGGCGGTAGCGGCTCTCAGGCACCCAAGGCACGGGCTTGCCGCAGCTGGGGCATTTGACGGTCTTCACATTCATGGTGCGGCTCAGAAATTACAGAGCTTCAGCTGGAACGGGATATCCGCATCGACCGGCTTGGGGCGCAGGTCGCCATCCTGCTGGGTAAAGCGCACCCAGAGCATGTATTTGTTGGCGCTGATCTCGGGAATGAACCCCAGCGCCGACTCATCCAGGCGCACCTGCATCAGCTGGTACACGCGGCCCGACAGCATCTGCTGATAGCTCCCAGCGTTAGCAATCACCTTGCCACTCTGGCCTGACTCGCGCAGCAGGCGCAGCACGATCATCGTGGCGTCGCGCAGCGGCACCAGCGGTTGAGCCCATTTGATGATGTCGGCGCGGCGGCGCTCGGCCGGATGATGCTGCCATGCAAAATACGCCGGCAGATCGAATTCACACGTACCACCGGGGATGATGGCGCGGCTGCGGATGCTCGTCAGCCACTCGTTGTCGGCAATGAGCTGGCCGGCCTTGCCATGTGTGGCAGTGAGATTGCCGGAGGCGGTTTCCAGCTCGCTGATGACGGCGTCGAGCGCGTCCTGGTCGATCTGCGGATTGGCGCGCAGCGCGGTGAGCGTCTGGCGCTGGCGATCAAGTTCTTTCAGCAGATCGGATTTGAGGTCGGCACGCCCGGCCACGTCGACCACTTCGAACAGCGTGGTCAAGGCCACATGGTGCTGCAGTGGGTGTTCCTGCACGAGAAAGAAATCCAGCCGCTCGAACAGGTCTTCGAGGCGCAGCAGCGTCCGAATGCGTTCGTTGAAGGGATATTCGTACAGGATCAAAACTTGGGTGCCCGGTGTGCTGGCCCGCTGCATATGCGGCCCCGAAGCCCATTTGGCCTCGATCTGCCCGCATTCTATGCGAGACCCTCGCTCATCACAATGCAAAGGGATGTGACGACGGCTTTCAAGCTGTTTCAGTTCGACCGGTAGGTTAGGTCCAGACGGTCGATCTGCGGCTGGAGGTCGGCCAGCGTACCGCCGTTGTCGATCACGTCGTCGGCTGCTGCCAAGCGCGCTTCGCGTGAAGCCTGACGCGCGATGATGGCTTCCACCTGCGCGCGCGGCAGACCGTTACGGGCCATCACACGGGCAATCTGCGTCTCGACCGGGCAGTCGACCACCAGAATGCGGTCGACCAAGCTGCGCCAGCTCTGATGGCCGGCGAGGGATTCCACCAACAGGGGGACGACGTAGACCAGGTACGGATGCGCGTCCGATGCCTGCGCGGCGGCCCCACGCGACAGCGCAATCTCTCGGATGAGCGGATGCGTGATCTGCTCCAGTCGCGATTTGGCCGTGGCATCCGAGAAGGCGAGGGCGCGCATGGCATCGCGGTCCATGGCACCGTCCGGGCGTAGGATGCCGGCGCCGAATGTTTCGACCAGCTTCGGGATGGCGGCGCCGCCCGGTGCAGTGATCTCGTGGGCGATGGCGTCGGTGTCAACGATGGCGGCACCGCGCTCCGCAAGGCGATCCGCCACGTAGCTCTTGCCGCTGCCGATGCCGCCGGTCAGGCCGATCACGCGCATGCTGATCGTGCCCTTATGGCGCAAGCAGGGGGCCGAGGCCTGCCAGCATGAGCAACTGCGGGCCGGCCAGCAGTGCGATCACGCCGGCCCCGGCAATGAACGGTCCGAACGAGAACGGCGATTCGCTCGTCGCGCCGCGCGCAATGCGCACCAGCCCAAACACCAGTCCGACGACCGACGACAGCAGCACGAGCAGCGGCAGCGCCTGCCAACCGAACCACGCGCCCAGCGCGGCCATCAGCTTGAAGTCGCCGTAGCCCATGCCTTCGCGGCCGCGCAGCAGCTTGTAGGCCCAGTAGATCGACCACAGGAACAGGTAGCCTGCCATCGCGCCAATCACCGCGTCGTGCAGGTGCGCGAACATGCCGAACAGATTCACGCCCAGGCCGAGCCAGAGCAGCGGCTGGGTGACGGCGTCGGGCAACAGCTGCGTGTCTGCGTCGATCATCGTGCCTGCGATCAGGAACCACAGCAGCACCGCCGACGCCACCGCGACCCACGTCGGGCCGAAGTGCCAGAGGCAAGCCGCGGTCAGCACACCCGTGACCAGCTCCACTGCGGGATAGCGCCACGAGATGGGTGTTTTGCAGGCGCTGCAGCGGCCGCGTAGCGCCAGCCAGCTCAACACGGGAATATTCTCGATCGCCTTGATCTGATGGCCGCACGATGGGCACGCCGAGCGCGGCACGACCAGGTTGTATGCGTCAGGGTGAGGCAGCGGCTCTTCGCGCAGCTCGGCGATGTAGTTGGCCTCCTCCCGCTCGATCATGCGCGGCAGGCGGTGGATCACCACGTTCAGGAAACTGCCGACCAGCAAGCCCACCAACCCGCCGGTCACAATTAAAAACCACGCTGGCAGTTGCGCCAGCGTGGGAATGACGAACATCTCCGGCATCAGACCACCTGACCCAGCTTGAAGATCGGCAGGTACATTGCCACCACCATGCCGCCGATCAACACGCCAAGGATCACGATGATGATCGGCTCGATCAGCGCCGAAATGTTAGCCACCGCATCGTCCACCTCGCGCTCGTAAAACTCTGCAACCTTGAGCAGCATGCTGTCGAGCGCACCGGATTCCTCACCGATTTGTGTCATCTGCAGCACCATGTTGTCGAACACGTGCGTGGCCTGCATGGCGTTGGTCAGGCTCGTACCAATGCGCACGGCTTGTTGAATTTCGATCGTTGCGTCGTGATAGACCCAGTTGCCGGCTGCTCCAGCCACCGATTCCATCGATTCCACGAGCGGCGTACCGGCGGCGAACATGGTGGCCAGGGTACGCGTCCAGCGCGCGATGGTGGCTTTGCGGATGATGCTGCCGAAGATCGGCATGCGCAGAATCCAGCGGTGCGTGGAGCGTTGCACGTTTTCCGATCGCTTGAACGCCCGCGTGAACAACACGATGCCGATGATGGGGACAAAAACGATGATGTACCACCATTGGACGAAGAAGTCGGAGATGCTCATCACCACCAACGTCGGGGCCGGCAGCGTGGCTCCGAAGCTCGAGAACACGCCCTTGAACGCCGGCACCACGAAAATCATCAGCACCACCGTCACCAGGAAGGCCACCGTCAGCACCGAGATCGGGTAGATCATCGCCGACTTGATCTGCGCCTTCAGCGCAATCGACTTTTCCATGTACAGCGACAGGCGCTCGAGCAGGGCATCGAGAATACCGCCCTGTTCACCGGCGTCGATCAGGTTGCAGTACAGCGTGTCGAAGTACTTCGGATGACGGCGGAAGGCTTGCGCCATGCTGCTGCCCGACTCGATATCGACACGGATTTCCGTCAGCAGCTGCGTAAAGTTCGGGTTGGCATGGCCCTTCGCGATGATGTCGACCGACTGCAGCAGCGGCACGCCGGCCTTCAGCATGGTCGAGAGCTGGCGGGTGAAGTACGCCACGTCCTTCGGCGTGATCTTCTTGCCCCGGGCCGCGCGGCGACGCTTTGACTTGGTGATCGACAGGCCCTGCTTGCGCAAGACGGCATTCACCTCGGTGATGCTCTCGGCGCGCATCTCCCCCTTGAAGATCTTGCCCTTCCGATCTTTGCCTTCCCACTCGAAGATGTACTGCGTGGGCGCCTTTGTCTTGGCGGTCTTTCGTGCCGGCGCGGCGGCCGCGCGGTTTGCGGCAGATGCTCGTGTGGCCATGGTTGGTTCCTACCCCCCGGTATGGGAACGATTGATCGAGAAGGTTATTGGTTCGTGGTGGCCAGCACTTCCTCAAGGGAAGTCAGCCCCTGCTTTACTTTCCGCAAGCCCGATTCGCGCAGCGACAGCACGCCTTCCTTGCGCGCCTGCTCGGCGATCTGCAGCGCCGTGCCGTGCGTGAGAATGATTTCCTGGATCGCTTCGGTGATCGGCATGACCTGGTAGATGCCGACCCGGCCCTTGTAGCCGCTGCCGTTGCAGACCTCGCAACCGACCGGGTGATACGGCTGCCACGAGCCGTCGAGGTCGGCCTCGGTGAAGCCCGCGTCGAGCAGCGTTTCCTTGGGCAGCGGACCGGGCTTCTTGCATTCCTTGCATAGCCGTCGCGCTAGGCGTTGCGCCGTGATCAGGAGCACCGACGATGCGATGTTGAACGGCGCCACGCCCATGTTCATCAGGCGGGTCAGCGTCGTCGGCGCGTCGTTGGTGTGCAGCGTCGAAAACACCAGGTGACCGGTCTGCGCGGCCTTGATCGAGATATCAGCCGTTTCCAGGTCCCGGATTTCGCCCACCATGATGATGTCCGGATCCTGCCGCAGGAACGACTTCAGCGCCGCTGCAAAGGTCAGCCCCGCCTTGTCGTTCACGTTGACCTGGTTGATGCCCGGCAACTGGATTTCCGCCGGGTCTTCGGCTGTGGAGATATTGATGTCGCCCTGATTCAGCCGGTTCAGGAAGGTGTACAGCGACACCGTTTTGCCTGAGCCCGTCGGGCCGGTCACCAGCACCATCCCGTACGGCCGCTTGATCACGTCGAGCAGCAACTGCTTTTGCTCGGGCTCGTAGCCGAGCTGGTCGATATCGAGCCGCTCGGTGGACGACTCCAAGATCCGGATCACGATCTTCTCGCCGAACAGCGTCGGCAACGTCGACACCCGGAAGTCGATGGCGCGTTCGATCGTCTCTTTGTTGTCCTTGTCCTTGCGGTCTTTCGGGACCGTGATCAGCAGCTTCATGCGGCCGTCTTGCGGCACGCGCTTTTCCGAGATGTCCAGGCGCGAGAGCACCTTGATGCGGGTCGCGATCTTGTCTCGGATATCCAGCGGCGGCTGCGCGACCTGCGCGAGGATGCCGTCGATGCGGAAACGCACGCGGTAAAACGTTTCAAACGGCTCGAAATGCAAGTCCGACGCGCCGCGCAAGAGGGCCTCGGTAAAGAGCTTCTGCAGGAAGCGCACCACGGGGGCATCGTCGATGCCATCGGTGGTTGTGCGACGCGTGGCGGCAGCGGCGCCCGGGTCGTACTCGATCTGCGTGGCTTCCTGCTTGGGGAAGAGCGACTTGATCTCGGCCGGCGCCTCGTTAGCGAGGCTCAGCTGGCGCACGAGCTTGTCATGCTCGACGACCACCGTTTCGATGGCCACGTTCATCTTCTGACGCAGCTCTTCGATCGGCTTTGGGTCGCTCGGGTCCGACGTGGCGAGGATGAGGCGGTTTTCGCGCCGGCCCAGCGGCAACAGTCGCAGCTGGGCGAAGTGCTTGTTGGCAGACAGCACGGCCGGCACGGTGTCGAGCTTGTACTGCGCAAGGTCGAGCAGCGGCATCTGGTACTTGCCGGCAACAAACACGGCAAGGTCGTGCGCACTCATGATCCCGCTGCCCACCAGTTCGTCGATCAACTGCGTGCGTTTTTCACGCGCGCTCTGTTCGAGCTGAGTGAGTAACGTCGGCGCGATCCGCCGGCTCTGCGCTAGAGCGAGTCCGAGTGTCATGAGTCCAGTCCGTCAGGCTGAAGCTGACCATTTCAGCGCGCGCCGGGCCCCACCGCCTCCAGCGCTCGCTCGCCCCCCAAGGCGATTGTTCTATGTTCTGCAGCCGGTACCCCACCCATTCGTGGGGGGTGGTGCCCGGAACCGGGGCAGTTTGCCGACCGCCCCTGCATTTGTAAAGCGCACATCAAAGCGCAGCTTGCATTTGTGCCACATCGGCAGAAAACCGCTCCAACTGAAGCGCTCGGACCTGAGTGTGGCGTCAACTACGCTTGGGTTGCGGCGGCTGATGCAGCCGTACCGTGCGGATCGACTGGCTGTCCATCTGCACGATATCCATCACGCAGTTCGCAATCTTCACGCTGACCGTCGCCTCCGGAATCTCTTCCAACACTTCCAGCACCAGCCCGTTGAGCGTCTTTGGACCGTCCGTCGGCAGGCTCAGGCCCAGACGGCGGTTCAGGTCCCGCAACGACATTCCCGCATCCGCAAGATAGGTGCCTTCCTTGTCCCAGGCCAGCTTGCCGGCGTTGGGCAGCGTGGTGGTGAACTCGCCGATCATCTCTTCGATGATGTCTTCGAGCGTCACCAGCCCAAGCATGTCGCCGTATTCATTGACGATCAGCCCGAGGCGGCGGCGGTTCTCCTGAAAGTACTGTAGTTGGCGGAAAACGGGCGTGCCGCTCGGGACGAAGTACGGCTCGGCCAGCAGGTGGCGAAAATCGTCGTGCGTAAGTTCGGTGTGCCCGAGCAGCGACAGCGCCTTGCGCACGTGCAGGATGCCGATCACCTGATCGCTGTCCTGCTCGAACACGGGCAGCTTGTTGTGATAGCAGGTTTCGAGCTGCTGGATGACCTCCTCGATCGGGCGCGACAGGTCGAGCGATTCCACCCGGGCGCGCGGCGTCATCACATCGTCCACGGTGATGGCGTCCAGATCGAACAGGTTGAGCAGGATGCTGCGGTGCTTGTGCGGAATGAAATTGCCTGATTCCAGGACTAGCGTGCGCAATTCCTCGGTCGACATGCGCTGCTCCGGCGCCTTGCGCGTGTTGATCCGCACCAGCCGCAGCACCCCCATGGCAAACGCGTTGACCACCGCGACCAGCGGCGTCGATACCTGCATCAGCGGCTTGATGATGAAACTGGCGGGAAACGCAACGCGCTCGGGGTAAGTCGCGCCCACGATCTTCGGAGCGATCTCGGCGAACACGATGATCAGAAACGCGACGATGGCCGTGGCAATCGACAGCGTCGTTCCGTTGTTGCCGAAGTAGTGGATTGCCAGGGTGGTGATCAGCACCGGCACGGCGGTGTTGATCAGGTTGTTGCCGATCAGGATGAGCGAGAGCAGCTTGTCGGTCTGACCGAGCAACTGCTGCGTATTGCGCGCGCCCGATACGTTGGACTTGGCAAGATGCCGCAGGCGATGGCGGTTGAGCGCCATCATCGCAGTTTCGGAAATCGAGAAGAAGGCGGAGCAGCACAATAGCACCACGACGGCGCCGATTTGTGCCCAGAGCGGCCAAGAGTCCAAGGCAGGAGAGGAGAGGCGGCGAAGCGCCCACTATAACAGAGGGGTTTGTCGCGCCGATGCGGGCAGCGGTTGCGCATGCAGCGAATGCAGATTCCCCTCGGGTGGTCGTTCAGAAACAAAAAAGCCCAGCAATTGCTGGGCTTGATGTCCTTGATCGACAAGGGAATTTCTGGTCGGGGTGAGAGGATTCGAACCTCCGGCCTCTACGTCCCGAACGTAGCGCTCTACCAGGCTAAGCTACACCCCGATGCTTCTTCACAGATCTCGTGCGTGTCAGGACTGACGTTGCAGCGAGAAAGCACACAAGTCTATCAGCGTCTGACGGAAAAGGGAAGGGGGTAATGCGTTTGCTGCTGCTTCGGCGGCAGCGGCTTCGCGCTCGGCGGCCTGGCGCGTGTACTCCAGCGCGCCGGAAGCCTGGATGGCCGCGAAGATGGCATCGAAATGTTCCGTGCCGCCTTGCTCAATGGCTTGGCGCACCAGCGCGCGCTGTTCTTCCGTGCCGTTCGATAGCAGATGGATGAGCGGCAGCGTCGGCTTGCCTTCGCGCAGGTCGTCGCCAGCGTTCTTGCCCATCTGGTCGGCCGTGGACGTGTAGTCGAGCAGGTCGTCGACGATCTGGAACGCCGTGCCGATGCGGCGGCCATATTCAGCCGCGGCTTCTTCGGTCGCGGCGTCCGCGCCTGAGAGCACCGCGCCGATCTGCGCGGCGGCTTCGAACAGCTTGGCGGTCTTGTAGCGGATGACCTGCAGGTAGCGCTCTTCCGTCACGTCCGGATCGTGCATGTTCAGCAGCTGCAGAACTTCGCCTTCGGAGATGATGTTGGTCGCGTCGGCAAGGATCTGCATGATGCGCATGCTGTTGGCCTGCACCATCATCTGGAAGGCGCGCGAATACAGGAAGTCGCCCACCAGCACGCTCGCAGCGTTGCCAAATACCGCGTTGGCGGTCTTGCGGCCGCGGCGCAGGTCGGATTCGTCGACCACGTCATCGTGCAGCAGCGTGGCGGTGTGGATGAACTCGACCACGGCAGCCAGCTCGTGCTGATGCTCGCCCTTGTAGCCGAGCGCATTCGCCACCAGCAACAGAATCACGGGACGCAGGCGCTTGCCGCCGGCGCTGATGATGTACTCGCCGATCTGGTTGATCAGGACCACCTCCGAGCCCAAGCGGCGGCGGATCACGGCATCGACGGCGCGCATGTCTTCAGCGACAGGGGCGAGCAGGACGGAGGCGGAGGTCTGGGTCAAGGCGAATTCCGACAGAAGGCGTGTAGCTGATGGTCGACTTGCGCGCGATCGATGCGACGCAAAAAACCGCGAGATTATAGAGCAAGCAGGCAGTTCGCCCGATGGCGCGGCGGTGGATGCATGGCGCGGCTGGCCGTTGCGTGTGCGCAGCACCCTCGTAACACGATTAGTCTTTGATTTGCTTGGGTTTTCTTGTATAGTTGCGAGTTCTCTGTGTCCGCTGTCTGCGCATGTGGGCTGCGAGTGGCACAAGAGTCACGTTTTAGTTCTTTTATCGAGGTCCGACAATGTACGCGGTCGTAAAAACCGGCGGTAAGCAATACAAGGTTGCTGCTGGCGAAAAACTGAAAGTAGAACAGATACCGGCGGACGTTGGCGCAGAAATCACGCTTGACCAGGTGCTCGCAGTGGGCGCCGGCGACCAACTCAAGGTTGGTGCGCCGCTGGTGAGCGGGGCTGCCGTCAAAGCCACCGTCATCTCCCACGGTCGTCACGACAAAGTGCACATCTTCAAGATGCGCCGTCGTAAGCACTATCAAAAGCGCCAAGGGCATCGTCAAAATTACACCGAGTTGCGTATCGACTCGATCGTGGCCTAAGGCTGCGTCGTCTACGTAACCGGATAGGAGTTCAGTCATGGCACAGAAAAAAGGCGGCGGTTCCACACGGAACGGCCGCGATTCCGAGTCGAAGCGCCTGGGCGTGAAGGTGTACGGCGGCCAAGCCATCAACGCTGGCGGCATCATCGTTCGCCAACGCGGCACCCGCACGCACGCTGGCGTGAACGTGGGCATGGGCAAGGACCACACCCTCTTCGCGCTGGTCGATGGCCACGTGAAGTTCGCCACCCGCGGCGAAGGCAAGAAGCAGTTCGTCGACGTTGTTCCGGCGGCCTGATTCAGCCTTGTAGTAGAAAGGCCCCGCACCCGTGCGGGGCTTTTTCGTTTCTGGCTGCTAACAAAACGCGACCCCGATCCTGGGCGGTACGCTGCTCTTGGCGCGTGTTTCCAGGCGCGTTCTGTTAGCAATGGCGCGAGTGGCGCCGATTTCCTTTTTACCTGCCGTGCGCACGCCGCACGGGCGGAGACCTCCATGAAGTTCATCGACGAAGCCCGGATTGAAGTGATCGCTGGTGACGGCGGCAACGGCAGCGCCTCGATGCGCCGCGAGAAATTCGTCCCGTTCGGCGGACCCGACGGCGGCGACGGTGGGCGTGGCGGCAGCGTCTGGGCCGTGGCTGACCGCAACATCAACACCCTGATCGACTACCGCTTTGCCAAGAAGCATCTCGCGCGAAACGGCGAAAACGGCCGGGGTGCCGACTGCTACGGCGCTGCAGGCGACGACATCACGCTGCGCATGCCTGTGGGCACGGCCATCTACGATGCCGACACGGAAGAGTTGATCGCCGATCTGACCGTCGACGGCCAGCGCCTGTGCCTAGCGCAGGGCGGCGAGGGCGGCTGGGGCAACATCCACTTCAAGTCGAGCACCAACCGCGCACCGCGCCAGAAGACCGACGGCAAGGCCGGTGAGCGCCGCAACCTGCGCCTGGAGTTGAAGGTGCTGGCCGATGTGGGTCTGCTCGGCATGCCGAATGCCGGCAAGTCGACGCTGATCACCGCCATTTCCAATGCGCGGCCGAAGATTGCTGACTACCCGTTCACGACGCTGCACCCGAACCTGGGTGTGGTCCGGACGGGCCCGTCGAAGTCGTTCGTGGTGGCCGACATTCCTGGTCTGATCGAGGGCGCAGCGGAAGGCGCCGGTCTGGGGCATCAGTTCCTGCGGCATCTGCAACGCACGCGCGTGCTGCTGCATGTGGTCGATCTTGCCCCGTTCGACGAGAGCGTCGACCCGGTGGCCGAAGCCAAGGCGATTGTCGGCGAGCTGAAGAAATACGACGCTGAACTCTTCGACAAGCCGCGCTGGCTCGTGCTCAACAAGCTCGACATGGTGCCCGAGGACGAACGCGAAGCGCGCGTGAAGGACTTCGTGAAGCGCTTCAAGTGGAAGGGGCCGGTGCATCGCATTTCTGCGTTGACGCACGATGGCACGCAGGCGCTTGTCCACGCGATTCAGGAATACCTCGACGAGCTGCGCGCCGAAGAAGATGCCGCGGCTGCCGCGCCCGACCAGCGTCTGGACCCGAGCCTGCACAACGTCGACCACGACGATCAAGCGTAAACACAACAAACATCCTTCGGAGACACGCCCACCATGGCCCTGCATTCGCTGATTGCCGATGCGCGCCGCCTTGTCGTCAAGGTCGGTTCCAGCCTGGTTACCAACGACGGCCGTGGCCTCGACCAGGCTGCCATTGCCCGCTGGGCCGCGCAGATCGCGGCGCTACGGGCGGCTGGCAAGGAAGTCGTGCTGGTCAGCTCAGGCGCCATCGCCGAGGGCATGCAGCGCTTGGGCTGGGCCAAGCGTCCGAAGGAAATCCACGAGCTGCAGGCCGCCGCCGCCGTCGGGCAGATGGGCCTGGCGCAGGTGTACGAATCCGAGTTCGCGCGGCACAGCATCCGCACGGCGCAGGTGCTGCTCACGCATGGCGATCTGGCCGATCGCGAGCGCTATCTCAATGCACGTTCCACGCTGCTCACGCTGCTGAGCCTCGGTGTCGTGCCGATCATCAACGAGAACGACACGGTCGTCACCGATGAAATCAAGTTCGGCGACAACGACACGCTGGGCGCGCTCGTCACCAACCTGATCGAAGGTGATGCGCTCATCATCCTGACAGACCAGCGCGGCTTGTATACGGCCGACCCGCGCAAGGAGCCTGGCGCCCGGTTTGTCGACGAGGCGCAGGCTGGCACGCCTGACCTTGAGCAGATGGCCGGCGGGGCCGGTTCGAGCATCGGCAAGGGCGGCATGCTGACGAAAATTCTGGCGGCCAAGCGTGCGGCCAAGTCGGGCGCGCATACCATCATTGCTTCGGGTCGTGAACCTGACGTGCTTGCGCGCTTGGCTGCCGGCGAGGCCATCGGCACGCAGCTCCGCGCACCGACGGGGCGGATGGCGGCGCGCAAGCAGTGGATGATCGACCACCTGCAGCTGCGCGGTCGCGTGGTGCTGGATGCCGGTGCGGTGGAAAAGCTCACGGCCGGCGGCAAGTCGTTGCTGCCGATCGGCGTAACCGAAGTGCAAGGCGAATTTGCGCGCGGCGAGGTCATTTCTTGCGTGGACGCGGCGGGCCGTGAAGTGGCGCGCGGGCTGACGAACTATTCGTCGGCCGAGGCGCGGCTGATCGCGCGCAAGGCGTCCTCGGAGATCGAGGCGGTGCTTGGTTACGTCAGCGCCGCGGAGCTGGTGCACCGGGACAACCTTGTGCTGCTCTGATCCAGCCGCTCGGCGCGCATGAAAACAAAAGGCCAACCCTGCGAGGTTGGCCTTTGTGTTTGAGGCAGATGATGCTGTACGCGGGCGTCCGCCGCTCAGGGCCCGAAATACCGGCCGCTCTGCCCCAACCGTTGCACCAGCGTAGAGGCCTTTCCATCTCCCGCTACCGAACGCACGTCGCAGAAGTACGAGCGCATCAGCGCCGATGCATAGTCGGTCGGACCGCCATTGCCGACACGCTGCCAGTCCGTGGCGGGCTTGTAGGCGTTCATGCTGGCGGACTCGGTATTCGCCGTTTCGTTCATGTCCACCGCGCGGTTGCCGATCCACTGGTTGGTGTCGTTGCGCAACGTCGCATAGATGCGCCGCTCGGCCGTGTCGCAGCGCAGGCCTTCGTAGTTCACGTTGCGCGCGCCGGTCTTGCTGGTGATCAGTACGGTGTACCGCACCACGTTGTCCTTGCCGATCGACACCGATTTCGGATCGATGGCGAAGCGCAGCGGCGAGTCGCTTCGGCCGCCCACATCGAACGGCACGGCATCGCGATCGACCGGCGGGGCCGGGAAGGTCACGGCATCTTCCTTGAAAGGCTTGTCGTTGAATGGGTCCATCAACAGCCGGTCTTCGAGGTCGCCGGTGCGGTTATGGCCACATGCCGTCAACGCCAGCGCAGCCGCCAGCGCGAGCGGCACGAGAGCGCGGCGCGCTCCACGTGTCGTCGTCATCAGATTCACGAATTGTCCTTGGAAGCCGTGTCGTCAGGGTTGGGAGAGGAGGGGGCCGGCGCGGATACGCTCACCGTCTCGACGATGACCGTCGTGGTGGTGGTGACGGTCAGGGCCGGCTGGGCGTACTGCTCGTTACGGCCACCCGGGCCGGAGCGTTCACGGCTATCGCGCCCATCACGTCCGTCGCGCTCGCGGTGCTGGCCGCCGCGCCCATAGGGCGAGAGCGGCGCGCGGGTCTGACGCTGCACGAAGCGCGAAAGCTCCGACAGCGCCAGCTGATACACCTCGCGCTTGAACTCGATGACGGCCTCGAGCGGCACCCAGTACTGGCTCCACCGCCACGCATCGAATTCCGGATGCTCGGTGGCGCGCAGCTGGATGTCGCAGTCGCGACCGACCATGCGCAGCAGGAACCAGATCTGTTTCTGGCCCCGATAGTGGCCGCGTATTTCGCGGCGGATGAACTTGTCCGGCACCTCATACCGCAGCCAGTCGCGCGTGCGACCGACGATCCGGACGTGTTCTGGCAACAGGCCGACTTCTTCGTGCAGTTCGCGGAACATCGCTTGTTCGGGCGTCTCGCCGTACTTGATGCCGCCTTGTGGAAACTGCCAGGAGTGCTCGCCAATGCGCTTGCCCCAGAACACCTCGTTTCTTGCGTTGATGAGGATGATGCCGACGTTCGGGCGGAAGCCTTCACGATCGAGCATGACTGCACCTCGAATACTTTAGAATTACGCCGATTATAGAGCGGCCCGTCGCTCGGCTGTCACAGAAGCCGAAATGTTGCCGCTCACTCGCGCCTCCTGGGGGAGGGGTGCCGATTGCGCGAATGTGCGCCTGGCGCCTCGTCTCATCTCCTGATTCCGGTGGCTTTTGCCCTTGTTTTCGCGGCTTTGGTTGGCCGCGTCATCCCTTATTGTCAGTCGCATGAAAGCGTCCCAATTCTTCATTTCCACGCTCAAGGAAGCGCCCGCCGACGCGGAGATCGTCTCGCACAAGTTGATGATGCGTGCCGGCATGATCAAGAAGCTCGGCGCGGGCCTCTATACGTATATGCCCGTGGGTCTGCGCGTGATCCGCAAGGTCGAGCAGATCGTGCGTGAGGAAATGAATGCCGCCGGCGCGGTGGAGGTTCTGATGCCGGTGGTGCAGCCGGGCGAGCTGTGGCAGGAGACCGGCCGCTGGGACAAGATGGGCGACGAGTTGCTGCGCTTCAAGGATCGCCACGAGCGCGACTTCGTCATGCAGCCGACGTCGGAGGAAGTTGTGACCGACATCGCGCGCACCGAAATCCGCTCGTACAAGCAGCTGCCGGTCAATTTCTACCAGATCCAGACCAAGTTCCGAGACGAGCGCCGCCCGCGTTTCGGCATCATGCGCGGCCGCGAATTCACGATGAAGGACGCATATTCCTTCGACCGCGACGCCGAAGGCCTGAAGGTGTCGTATCAGAAGATGTACGAGGCCTACACGCGCATCTTCCAGCGCTTCGGCCTGGAATTCCGCGCCGTGGCCGCCGATAACGGCGCCATCGGCGGGTCGGGCTCGCACGAATTCCACGTGATTGCCGACACGGGCGAAGACGCCATCATCTACTGCCCGGATTCGGACTACGCCGCCAACATCGAGGCAGCGGAAGCCGTCGCTCCGGCCGCACCGCGTGGTGCCGCCGCCGAGGCGCTCACCAAGACGCATACGCCTGGTCGCTCCAAGTGCGAGGCTGTTGCCGAGCAACTGGGGATTGCGCTGCAGCGCACGATCAAGTCCATCGTGCTGGCCACCGAAGTCGAGGGCGGCGAGCCCCAGATCTGGCTGCTGCTGCTGCGCGGCGACCATGAACTCAACGAGGTCAAGGCATCGAAGGTGCCCGGCCTGGCCGAGTTCCGCTTTGCCACCGAAGGCGAAATCCTGCGTGCGTTCGGCACGCGCCCTGGCTATCTCGGCCCGATCGGTACCAAGCTGCCCGTGAAGGTGGTGGCCGATCGCACGGCGGCTGCCATGAGCGATTTCGTGGTCGGCGCCAACGAGGAGGATTACCACTTCACTGGCGTGAACTGGGGCCGTGACCTGCCCGAGCCCGAGGTCTACGACCTGCGCAACGTGGTGGCAGGCGACCCCTCGCCGGACGGCAAGGGCACGCTGGCCATCTGCCGCGGCATCGAAGTCGGTCACGTCTTCATGCTGGGCACGCGCTACTCCGAGGCGATGAACGCGACGTTCCTCGATGAAAACGGCAAGACGCAGCCAATGGTGATGGGCTGCTACGGCATCGGCATCACGCGGATCCTGGGTGCGGCCATCGAGCAGAACTACGACGCGCGCGGGATCATCTGGCCGGCGTCGATCGCGCCGTTCCAGGTGGTGATCTGCCCCGTGGGCTACGACCGCTCCGACGCCGTGCGAGAAGAAGCCGACCGCCTGCACGCCGAACTCGTTGCCGCCGGCATCGACGTGATGCTGGACGACCGCGGCGAGCGCCCCGGCGCGATGTTTGCCGACTGGGAGCTGATTGGCGTGCCGTTCCGCGTGGTGGTTGGTGACCGCGGCCTGAAGGAAGGCAAGCTGGAATTCCAGGGCCGCCGCGACGAAGCCGCGACCGCCGTGGCACCGGCCGACGTGCTGGCCACGCTGAAGGCGCGTCTCGCGCAATAACGCAATAACAGGACTGCACCGCATGCGCCGTTTGTTTCCTGCCCGCCTGATCGCCGCTGCGCTGTGCGCGGGGGCGCTGCTCGCGGGCACGCAGGCGGCGTGGGCGGGCGCCCAGAAAGAGGAATATCTGGCGGACTCCGTGCGCAGCGCATTGTCTGCTGCGGTGGCCGACAGCCGCCCGCTGCGTCCCGTATTTGCCAGCAACGACGAGCAACTCGGCTACCTGCGCTGGCTGGCCGAGATGTCGGTGCGCATGTCGGGCAAGATTCCGCAGGCGTCGGTACGCGTCGAACTGATCGAGACGGCGTACTACGAAGCCAAGCGCGCTGGCCTCGACCCGGCGCTGGTGCTCGGGCTCATCCAGGTGGAAAGCGGCTTTCGCAAATACGCCATCAGCAGCGCCGGTGCGATGGGCCTGATGCAGGTCATGCCGTTCTGGACGCGCAGCATCGGCGACAACGACTCCCGCAAGCTCTTCCATCTGCAGAGCAACCTGCGCTACGGCTGCACGATCCTGCGTCATTACCTCGACATGGAAGGCGGCAATCTGTACCTGGCGCTGGGCCGCTACAACGGCAGCCGGGGCCAGCCGCAGTATCCGAATGCCGTGCTTGCCGCCTGGAAGCGCTGGCAGTATCAGGAGTCGAGTGCGATGACGGTGTCGGCGCCGGTGCCTGCCGAGCCTTCCGTGCCCGCACCGCGTGCCAAGGCGTTGCCGGAAGTGCCGGCGCGCAATCCGTTCTCGCCGCTACGCATCGCGGGCGGTTCGTGATCTTCAGTCGGCGAACGGTCGGCCTACAATAGGGCCATCTCTCGCTCGCCCGCATCTCCATCCCGCATGTCCACCACCCAACCGTACGCGACCATGTCTGACGCGCTGCGCGACTGGCTGCAGCGTCACGTGACCGAAGGTTTCGAGGCCGAATCCCTGGTGGCTTCGATGGTGCAATCCGGCTACGACCGCGCCTTCGCGCGCCGTGTCGTCGAAGAGGCGCTGGCCAGCCGCGCGCCTGCTCCGCTTGCCACCCCCGCGCCGATGCCCGTTGCCGATCAGTCCGTCGAAAACAGCAACGCAGTGCATACCGCGGATGGCGACATCCCGATCCTGTTTGCAATCGAGACGCCGCGCATCGTGCTGTTCCAGCACTTTCTGTCGGACCAGGAGTGTGACGAGCTGATCGCGATCGGGCGCAATCGCCTCAAGCGTTCACCCGTCGTGAACCCCGATACGGGCGAGGAAAACCTGATCTCGGCCCGGACAAGCCAGGGCGGGATGTTCCAGGTCGGCGAGCATCCGCTGATCGCCAAGATCGAAGCGCGCATCGCGCAGGCGGTGGGCGTGCCGGTCGAGCACGGCGAGGGCTTCCAGGTGCTGAACTATCAGCCCGGCGGCGAATATCAGCCGCACTTCGATTTCTTCAACCCGGGGCGCAGCGGCGAGGCGCGCCAGCTCGAAGTGGGCGGTCAGCGCGTGGCTACGATGGTCATCTACCTGAACAGCGTGCAGGCGGGCGGCGCGACGGGCTTTCCGAAGCTCGGGCTGGAGGTGGCGCCGGTCAAGGGCAACGCCGTCTTCTTCGTCTACAAGCGGCCCGACGGCACGCTGGATGAAGACACGCTGCACGCCGGCCTGCCGGTGGAGCGTGGCGAAAAGTGGATCGCCACCAAATGGCTGCGTGAACGTCCCTATCGTCGCGGCGCCTGATCGACGTCAGGTGATGGAATACACGTTTCTCTCGGCGACCGTCCTGCTGGTGCTGATCACGGATCCGCTTGGCAACATTCCGATCTTCATCTCGGCGCTGCGGCCGGTCGCCCCCGAGCGCCGCAACCGCGTCGTGCTGCGCGAGGTCGGCATTGCGTTTGTGCTGCTGCTCGTCTTCATGTTCTTCGGCGAGAGTTTCCTGCGCATGATGAGCCTGACCGACATGTCGCTGCAGATTGCCGGCGGCATCGTGCTCTTCCTGATCGCGCTGCGGATGATCTTTCCGCGTGAAGGCGCTGCCGATTCTCAGCCCACGGGCGAGCCCTTCATCGTGCCGCTGGCGATTCCGGCCATCGCGGGGCCGTCGGCGATGGCCACGGTGATGCTGCTGGTGTCGCAGGCGCCGGGCCGCATGTGGACGTGGGTCGGCTCGCTGTGCGCGACGATGGCAGTGTGCGCCGTAGTGCTGCTGAGCGCCACGCACATCCAGCGCCTCGTGGGCGAGCGGACGGTGATGGCGTTCGAGCGGCTGATGGGGCTCATCCTCGTCGCGATCTCGGTGGAGATGCTCCTGAAGGGCATCCGCACCTTCGCGCATCAACTCTGAACCATGCGCGGGCAACAAAAAAGGGCGACGGAGGTGTCGCCCTTTTTGTTTGCCGCGGTGCTGCCTCAGGTGTTCTTGAGCGCGCGGATGGTCGGCAGGTTGCGCCAGTAGCCTTTGGCGTCCATGCCGCAGCCGAACACGTAGCGGTCGGGCACGTTGAAGCCGCAGAAGTCGGGGTACAGCGGCTTGGACTTGCTGAGCGTCTTCTCGCACAGCACGGCGGAGTAGAACTCGGCGGCGCCCATGTCGATGATGCGCGAGCGGATGGCGGCCATCGTCTCGCCTTCGTCGAGGATGTCGTCGAGCACCAGCACCGTCCGACCCTTGACCGACTCGCGCGGCGCCACACGCCACTGCATCTCGCCGCCCACCGTCGTGTTGTTGTAGCGCGAGAGGTGGATGTAGTCGAACTCCAGCGGGAAGGCCAGCTTGGGCAGCAGCATGCCGGTAAAGACGGCCGCGCCGCCCATCACCGACAGCACCATCGGGAACGTGTCGCCGATCTTCTCGGTGATCTCTTGGGCCATGCGGTCCAGCGAGCCGCGCACGGCGTCTTCGCTGACGATTTCTTCGGAGTTGGCCCAGAGTTCGCGGGCCTGTTCTGCGCTCAGCATCGTGTCAGTTCGGTGAAACGGTTTGGTGTGTCGATCAAAAGTGCGATTCAGGAAGGAGGGTAGCCCGCTCAGCGGCCGCCGAACAGCCCCTTCATGCCGCCTTTCATACCGCCCATGGCGCGCATCATCTTCATCATGCCGCCGCCCTTGAGCTTTTTCATCATGCCTTGCATCTGCTCGAACTGGTTGAGCAGACGGTTGACTTCCTGCACCTGCACGCCCGCGCCCGCGGCAATGCGGCGCTTGCGGCTCGCCTTGATCAGTTCAGGCTTGGCGCGCTCGGCAGCCGTCATGCTGTTGATGATGCCTTCCATACGGCGGACCTGCTTTTCGGCCTGGTCCATGTTCGCACCCTGCGCCTGCTGCGCGAGCTGAGCCGGCAGCTTGTCCATCAGGCTGCCCAGGCCGCCCATTTTTTTCATCTGGCCGATCTGCGCCTTGAAATCTTCGAGGTCGAAGCCGCCGGTCTTCTTGATCTTGGCGGCAAGCTTCTGCGCCTCTTCCATGTCGACACCGCGCTGGGCTTCTTCCACCAGCGCGAGGATGTCGCCCATGCCCAGAATCCGCTGGGCCATGCGGTCGGGGTAGAACGGCTCCAGCCCGTCGAGCTTTTCGGCCACACCGACGAACTTGATCGGCTTACCCGTGATGTGACGCACCGACAGCGCCGCGCCACCGCGCGCATCGCCGTCGAGCTTGGTCAGCACCACGCCGGTCAGCGGCAGGGTGTCGTTGAACGCCTTGGCGGTGTTGACGGCGTCCTGGCCGAGCATCGCGTCGACCACGAACAGCGTTTCCGCCGGCTTGAGCCGGGCGTGCAGCGCGGCGATCTCCTGCATCATCGCCTCGTCGATACCGAGGCGGCCGGCCGTATCGACGATCAGCACGTCGTGATAGTGCTTCTTGGCCCAGTCCAGGGCTGCTGCCGCAATGTCGACCGGCTTCTGGTCGGGCTGCGAGGGGAAGAAGTCTGCGCCGACCTGCTCGGAAACGGTCTTCAACTGCGCGATGGCGGCGGGGCGATACACGTCGCACGACACCGTCAGCACTTTCTTCTTCTTGTTCTCTTTGAGCCACTTGGCGAGCTTGCCCACCGTGGTGGTCTTGCCGGCGCCTTGCAGGCCGGCCATCAGGATGATCGCCGGCGGCGTGACGTTGAGGTTCAGCTCGGCCGCGCGGCCGCCCATGATGTTGCTGCCGACGCCTTCCAGCGCTTCCTGGCCGCCGATGATGGCCGTCAGCTCGCGCTGCACGATGCCGACCAGCGCCTGGCCGGGCGAAAGGCTGGTGATGACGTCTTCGCCGAGCGCTTTTTCCTTGACGCGGGCAATGAATTCGCGCACGACCGGCAGCGCCACGTCGGCTTCGAGCAGGGCCAGGCGGACTTCGCGCAGCATCTCGGCGGTGTTGGCTTCGGTCAGGCGCGCTTCGCCGCGCATGGTCTTGACCACGCGCGCGAGCCGTTGGGTCAGGTTATCCAGCATGACAGTGACAGGAATCCGGAATTGGGGACGGGATGAAGAGAAGACCGGCGCGCGTTCAACTTGCACCGGCTGGGAATGTGCTTAATGCGCGCATGTTGCGTTGCCGTCCGACAAGACTTTCGACGGAGGGCTTGCCCAGCCAAAACTGGGGTGCGCTGCGGTAAACTGTGCAAATGTCAATTGTACTGTATGCGCTGACGGCGCTTCTCTACGGCATCCTCGCTTCGGTAGCGTGGGCGCGACGCGGTGGGCTGGGTGCCCAGGCCCCGGCGGGAGCCATGGCGGCAGGCGGTCAGTCGCCGGGTGCCACGGTGCTCGTTCCGCCGCCGCCGGGCGCTGCCGACACGGTCCCCGGTTGGTGGCGCTGGGGCTTGCTGGCCGCTTTGGTTGCGCACGGGTTGCTGTTGCACGAGACGATTTTCCCGGCCAGCGCCATGGTGTTCGGCTTTGCCTATGCGCTGTCGGCCATGTTGTGGCTGGGCGTGGGCATTTTCTGGATCGAGAGTCTCTTCTTCTCCCTGGCCGGCCTCGGCCTGCTGGTGATGCCGGTGGCGCTGGTTGGAAGCCTGTTGCCGTTGGCCTTTCCAGGCACGCAAATTCTCGGCTATGCGGCCAGCCCGCTGTTCAAGCTGCACTTCGCCATTGCCAATGTCGCCTATGGGCTGTTCACGCTGGCGGCATTCCACGCGATCCTGATGCTGGCTGCGGAGCGCCGCCTGCACACCATCAACCGCCCCGCAGAGACAGGCTGGTTCAGCCGCTGGCTCGATCTGTTGCCGCCGCTCCTGACGCTCGAAAAACTGCTGTTCCGGCTGATCGGAGCGGGCTTTGTCTTGCTGACGCTGACGATCGCGTCGGGCGTGCTGTTCTCCGAACAGCTGTTCCACAGCGCCTTCCATTTCGATCACAAGAACATCTTTGCCGTGCTGTCGTGGGCGATGTTCGGCGGCATCCTGGTCGGACGGCGTTTTCGCGGCTGGCGCGGACGCATTGCGCTGCGCTGGGTGATGGCCGCCTTTGCGACCCTGCTGCTGGCATACGTGGGCAGCCGCTTCGTGCTCGAAGTCATCCTGCATCGCGCGTAGCGCGTTCCTGGCGCTTGCGCTGCTACTTGTTCTTGCCTGTTCCCCATGTCCCGTCCTGTCCTGCTGATCCTGATGCTGCTCGCCGGCTGGTGGTGGTTGAGCCGCCTTGGGACGCGGCCGTCCCGCTCCTCGGGGCAAGGGCAGCCCGCCTCGCGCGGACAGGGCACAGCCAAGCGCACGCCTGAGCCTCAGGCCTCCCAACCCATCGAGCAATGTGCCGTGTGCGGCGTGCACGCGCCGCGCACCGGCATGATCGCGCTGCCGGGCGGCCGCTATCGTTGCCCCGAGCACGCTGATCGGGGCAACACATGACGCCCGAAGCGTCGGGTGCCGCGCGGGCAACACCGTCGACCGCGCGCAGCCTGCTTTCGCGCCTGAACGCCTGGCGCGCACTCCGGTCGGTCTGGCTGGAGCCCGATCCCCCTGAATTCCAGTGGCGCCTGCTGCGCTATTTCGCTTTCAGCCGCGCCGCCGTGGCGCTCGTGCTGCTGTTGTTCGTGATGGTGCCGCGCGAGCACAACGAAGCGGTCGGCCCGACCAATAGCGACGCACTGCTCAGCCTGACGCTGCCGTATCTGGCGATGGCCCTGCTGATCCTGGCCGCAGCCGGATGGTGGCGCACGCGATTCCAATTCCGCGTGCGGCTCGATGTGGTGCTCGATCTGCTGTTCCTGGGGCTGGCGTACGCCACGCTCTCGCATTTGTCGGCCAGCGTGGCGATGGTGTTGCTGGTGCCGGTGTTGGCCGCCGGCGCGCTTACCAGCCTGCTGTTTGCGCTGTTCACGGCGGCAGTGGCGTCCATCGTGGTGCTGGCCGATCCGTTCCTGCAGATGATGAGCGACGGCGTGATTGCGCCGGGGCTGGCATCCGCCGGCCTGTACGGCCTGGTCTACATGATGGCCGCGTCGATGATGTACGGCCTGTCGCACCGCCAGATCGCGCAGGAACGGTTGACGATGGCCCGCGAGCGCGAACTGCGCCTGCAACAGCTGGTCAACCGCCTGATGGTCTACGACATGCAGGATGGCGTGATGCTCGTGCGTGCCGATGGCCGGGTCGTTGCCGCCAACCCGGCCGCAGCCATGTTGCTGGGCGTACCGCAGAGCGCGTTTGTCGGCAGCGGCGCGATGTTGTTCGACCTGAAGGACGTGCCGCACCTGCGCCCGCTGCTCGAAACGCTGCGCCAGTGGCTGCGCCGCAAGAGCCGTCCGGCCGATGGCACTGGCGACGACGATGCGCCGCGCATCCTCGACCTGCTGCCCATGGCCGCAACCGGCCGCGCAGGCCGCGCCATGTTGAGCGCCCGCCTGCGCCTGCGCTTCATCCTGCCGAGCCTGGCCAACCTGCGCAGCGTCTACATGGATAGCCTGGTCAGCTCGATCGGCCTGGGCCTGCCGGGTGAGGGCGGCGAGATGCGTCCGCGCATTCCATCGGCCGACGCCATCTCGCAGGGCTGGTCGGTGGATGACGAAGCATTTCTGCGCCACGAGCTGCACGACACCGTGCTGGTCCACGTGGAAAGCTGGGAGCGTGTGGCGGAGCAGGCGCAGCAGGAAAAGCTGGCCTCGATGGGGCGGCTGGTGGCCAGCGTTGCGCACCAGATCCGCAACCCGCTGGCCGCGATCAGCCAGGCCGCCGAACTGTTGGACGATCCGGGCGACGGCCAGGATGGCGGGGCGCACCCGCGCCCGGAAAGCTCCGGCGTGGAGACGCGCCTGCTGCGCATCATCCGGGATAACGTGCGCCGGCTCGACCAGGTGGTCGCTGACGTGCTGATGCTCTCGCGCCGCCCGCGTGGGGAGCGTGTGCGCGTGCAACTGGCCCAGGTGCTGCCGGAGGTTGTCGAGCGCTGGCGTGCCGAGGCCCTGCGCCGCGCAGGCGAAGCCACCGAGATCAACCCGAACCTCGTGCGCGTGGCCGTCGACCTCGACAAGCCCGTGCTGTTCGATCCGGCGCAGTTGCAGCAGGTGGTGGGCAACATGCTCGACAACGCGCTGCGTTATTGCCGCCGCGTTCCGGGATCGATCCAACTGGCGGCCTACGCGCTGGACGACACCCACGCCGAGCTCGTGATCTGGAACGACGGCCCCGAAGTGCCCACCGAGCAGCAGCGCAGCCTCTTCGAGCCCTTCTTCACGAATGACGCCCAAGGCACTGGCCTGGGCCTCTACATGGCGCGCGAGTTGTGTAGCGCCAACGATGCGCAGATTCGTTACGGCGCCATCGCGCTGGAATCCTTGCTCGATCGCACCGGAGCGTTGACCATGGAGGCGCGCGACACGTTGCCGCGCCGCGCCTTCGTCATCACCCTGATGTTTGATCAACCTGCCTTGGCCGTAACGGAATAGTCCGCCGGCCGCGCATTTCCGCCGATCTTCTGCTGATCCATGTCCAAAGCCGCCATCGTTCGCGAACCCATTCTCGTCGTCGATGACGAAGCCGACCTGCGCGAGCTGCTGGAAATTTCGCTGCGCCGCATGGGGCACGACGTCGTGCTCGCCAGCGGCTTGGCCGAGGCGCGCGAGGCACTCTCCCGCCAGCGCTTCGCGCTCGTGCTGACCGACATGCGGCTGGGTGATGGCCTGGGCATTGAACTCGTGCGCCAGCTCTCTGCCACGGCCGACCGCACGCCGGTGGCCGTCATCACCGCCTATGGCAGCGCCGAGAACGCGGTGGAAGCGCTCAAGGCCGGCGCGTTCGACTACATCGCCAAGCCGCTCTCGCTCGACCAGCTGCGCAGCCTCGTGCTGAATGCGCTGGGCCGCCAGCAGCGCGATCCCGATCCGGGCAACGCCGATCTGGCCGAGCGCACCAACGATCTGCTGCCCGGCCATTCTGCCGCGATGCAGGAGGTGCGCCGCTCGCTGATGCGCCTCGCGCGCAGCATGGCGCCGGTGGTGATCAGCGGCGAATCCGGCAGCGGCAAGGAGCGTGCGGCGCGCGCCATCCATGCGCTGTCTGCGCGTGCATCGCGGCCGTTCGTGGCGGTCAACTGCGGCGCGATTCCCGAGAACCTGATGGAAGCCGAGTTTTTCGGCTACGTGAAGGGCGCCTTTACCGGCGCCGACAGCGATCGCCAAGGCTTCTTCCAGGCCGCCAACGGTGGCACGCTCATGCTCGATGAAGTGGCCGACCTGCCGCTCACGATGCAGGTGAAACTGTTGCGCGCGTTGCAGGAGCGCCGCGTGCGCAAGATCGGCGAAAGCCGCGAAGACCCCGTCGACGTGCGCGTCGTGTGCGCGAGCCACCAGAACCTGGCGCGGCTTGTGGCTGCCGGCCGTTTCCGCGAAGACTTGTTCTACCGCCTGAACGTGCTGGAACTGCGCATGCCCACGCTGCGCGAGCGCGCCGAAGACGTGCCTGTGCTGGCCGGCGTGCTGCTCGAACAGCTCGCCAGCCGCTACGGCGATCCGCGCCCCAAGCGCCTGACGCGACCGGCGCTGCAGCAACTGTGTGCGTATCCGTTCCCGGGCAACGTGCGCGAGCTGGAGAACCTGCTGGAACGTGCGTACGCGTTTGCGGAAGGCGAGTCGATCGACGTGGACGACCTTGGCGCGCTCGGCGCCGAGATCGAACGCTCGCCGCTGTTCCACCGCACGCGCGAGGCGCAGGCTGCCGCGGCCGGCCATCATCCGATGTCACCGGCGCCGATGGCGAGCTGGCCCGATGCCGTCTACATGCCGGCGCCCGTGCAAAGCCCCATGGGGATGCCGCAACCGATGGCACAGCCCGAGCCGGCACCCGCTGCGCAGCCGGCGGAGCCGGCTCTGCCGAGCGTTTCGCTGCCGATCGACCTGCCGGCCTACCTGGAGTCGGTCGAGCGCAACGTGATCCTCGCCGCGCTGGACCAGACCGGCTTCAACCGCACGGCGGCGGCCAAGCTGCTTGGGCTCTCATTCCGTCAGTTGCGCTATCGCATGCAGCAGCTTGGCATTCGCGATCCGCGTGACGTTGAAGCGTCGCCGGGCAGCGTCGGCGAGGCGGCCGGAAATGGGCTGAACGGCGATGCCTGAACGGTTGCATATCGGCGCTGACGGATGGGTGGATGGCGCGCGCCGCCATCCCTCGCCAAATATCGACGCACGGCCCGAAGGTATGCCGATCGACCTGATCGTGCTGCACAACATCAGCCTGCCGCCTGCGCAATCCGCGGCGGACTTCGGCACCGACCACGTGCTCGACTTCTTCACCAACACGCTCGACTGCGACGCGCATCCGTATTTCGATCAGTTGCGCGGCGTGCGCGTGTCGGCGCATTTCTTCATCCGCCGCACGGGGGAATGCGTGCAATTCGCGTCGTGCGATGCGCGCGCCTGGCATGCCGGTGCGTCGGACTTCTTCGGCCGCCCGCGCTGCAACGATTTTTCGGTCGGCATCGAAATCGAGGGCACGGACGATCTGCCCTTCACGCCCGAGCAGTACGCCACCACGGCGTCGCTTGTGCGGGCGATCTGCGCGGCGTATCCGATTGCGGCGATCGCCGGTCATTCGGACATTGCCCCGGGCCGCAAGACGGACCCCGGACCGCATTTCGACTGGGCGCATCTGCGCGCGCTCGGCGGATTCAACGCGGCGTTGTTCCCGTATCAGCACGCGCTCTGACGCGACACCTCTCTGACGCTTCACGGTCTGCGGCTCAAGTACGAGGGTAGAACCGTGGAGCGTCACCCTCCCAGACTCAGGCGCGAGGGTGAAACTGTGGAACGTCAATGTCCAGGCCTCGCACGCGAGCCTAAAACCGTGGAACGCCACAGTCCGAGGGTCGCGCACGAGGGTAAAACTGTCGATGTCTCCACTGTTTGAGGCTCACGCACGACGGTCAAACCGTGGAGCGTCACGGTCCGAGGCTCGCGTGCGAGTGTGAAACCGTGGAGCGCGACCGTCCGAGGGTCATTTCGTCGATCCATCCGTGAACGATTCCAGGGTCGGAGGCTCGCGCACGACAGTTGAACCTCCGAACATGGCGGTCTGAGCCCCACGCGTGCGGATAAAAGCCTCGAACGTCAGGATGTAAGGCTCAAGCGTCGGGGTTAAACCGTGGCGTTCCAGCGTTCGAGGTCGACACGTCGCAGGCCGCCCGCCCTACGCAGCGCCGAAACGGAAGGGGGCAGCCCGCTTTGGAAGGCTGCCCGCATCTTTCCCTGCTTCTCTTTCTACTTCAGAGCCCTACCTCAAGTGCCCATCGCCGGGTCGGACACGCCGTCCTTGCCCGTTTCCATGCGGCCGGCAAAGCGCCGCGTGAAGCCGCCTTGCGGCACCGTCACCGTGAAGTCGTACCAGTTGCCCTGGCGCGCGATCGGCCAGTGCTGGTCGAGCTGCTTGCCGGCCGGGATGTCGAACGTCCACGGGCCGTCGTTGCGGTACGCGTTCGGCTTGACGGTGAAGGTGCAGCCGGCGGTGCCGGTGTTCATCATCGTCACGTAGACCTCGGCGTTGGCCAGGTCGTAGCACACGCGGATTTCGGGCGCGCTCGAACCCGCCGCCGACACGGCGCTCACATCGCCCGAGAACGCGCGGTGGAAGCCGTTCGGGCCGAGCACCCACAGGTCGTACTTGCCCTTGTCAGCGGTGAACACGTCCCAGGTGTCGTCGAGCATCTTGCCGGGCTCGACCGCATAGCGGCGCGGCACGCGGTCCAGATGCAGGCGGTCGTACACGTGGAAGACGGCGGCCGCCGTTCCGGTGTTGCTGAAGATCAGGCGCAGCGCGCGGTTGGTGGCGTCTTCGCGCGCGCTGACGTGCAGTTCGTACGGCAAGGCGCGGGAGGGGCGGGTGCCGGTGGCTTGCGTCGGCATCTGCTGCGCCGTGACGGAGGGCAGCGGCACCTGCGGCTTCAACCCTTGCGCGGTGCGGATCGAGTCGGCGGTTGCCTTGTCGCGGCTGGGCAGCGTCGGCAGCGTTTCGGTGTTCGGGTTGACGAAGTTGAAGGCGCTGGTCAGGTCGCCCAGCACCGCGCGGCGGTACGCGCTGATGTTCGGCTCCTTGACGTTGAAGCGCAGCTCCAGGAAGCGCAGCACCGAGGTGTGATCGAACGCCTGCGAGTTGACCCAGCCGCCGCGGCTCCACGGCGAAACGATGTACATCGGCACGCGCGGGCCGGGGCCGTAGGGGTGTTGGTCCGTGTGATATTCGCCGGCGGTGCTCACCGTCGACTTGCCGGCCAGCACGCCGTTGTCATAGGCGGGTGCTGCGGGTGGCGGCACGTGGTCGAAGAAGCCGTCGTTCTCATCGAAGTTGATGAACAGCACGGTCTTGCTCCACACGGCCGGGTTGGCGGTGAGCGCGTTGAGCACTTCCTGCGTGTACCACGCGCCCTGCACGGGGCTCGACGGGCCCGGGTGCTCGGAATACGTGGCCGGCGCGACGATCCACGACACCTGCGGCAGCTGGCCGGCGGCGATGTCGTCCTTCAAGGCCTGCAGGAAGCCGCCGTCGGGCATGGTGTTGCCGACGCCCTTGATGAGCGGGCTGACGGTTTCGTCGGCCGGCGTGTACGGCGGGAACGGGCTGCCGTCGGCCAGGTTGCCGCGCGCGGCGTTGGCATCGCGGTAGGCCTTGAAGCCGGCGAGCGGGTTGTCGGTGAAGTTGTCCGGCATGTTCTGGTAGACCTTCCACGACACGCCGGCCGCCTGCAGGCGCTCGGGGTAGGTCGTCCAGTTGTACGTGACGCTGGCGTCGAGGTGGTCGCCGCTGTTGTCGATGACGGGGCCGCCCGCCGCGCCGGTCGGATCGTTCGTGCCTGTCCAGTGAAACAGCCGGTTGGTGTTGGTGCCGCCGTGGAACGAGCAGTGGTACGCATCGCACAGCGTGAAGGCGTTGGCCAGCGCGAACTGGAAGTCCAGCTCGGCCTGCTTGTAATAGCCCATCGACTGCGTCTGCTTGTAGGTCGGCCACTTGCTCATGCGGCCGAGGTCCCACGCGTTCTGCGCATCGGGGTAGCTGTGCGGCGTGCCAGACACGCGCTGCGCGTTGCCGGCGCTGCTGTCGAGGTAGTACGGCAGCACCGTGCGGCTCGGTCCGCTGCTTGGCACGTAGGTCTGCTGCCAGACGTTCAGGCCGCCGGCCAGCGGGATGGGGAAGCGGTCGCCAAAGCCGCGCACACCTTGCAGCGTGCCGAAGTAGTTGTCGAACGAGCGGTTCTCCTGCATCAGGATCACCACGTGTTCAACGTCGCGCATCGTGCCGGTGGCGTTGTTGGCGGGAATGGCCAGCGCGCGGCGGATCGACGGCGGGAAGGCGGCGAGCGCAGCGGCGGAAATCGCCCCCGTGCTGGCCATCTTGAGGAAGTTGCGGCGGCTGCCGTTGTTGGCGTGGTTCGTGTCGGAAGTCATGTCGGTCTCAAACGCAAGTCGATGGGAAGCCGCGCGTTACGGAGCGCAGTGCAGGGTCGGCTTGTTGGCCGGCGGCTGGCCGG
The DNA here is from genome assembly GCF_958350185.1 of Ralstonia edaphi. NCBI lineage: Bacteria > Pseudomonadati > Pseudomonadota > Betaproteobacteria > Burkholderiales > Burkholderiaceae > Ralstonia > Ralstonia edaphi. Next base: position 17,790 of record NZ_CATWHI010000010.1, on the reverse strand, counting down.
GTTGATCGGGCTGAGTGGCGCCGGGGCCAGTGCCGGTACCGGGCGTGCCATCGTTCGAATCGCCGCCGCAGGCCGACAGCGACAAGGTGGCGGCGCACAGCAGCACGGCGGCCAGCCGGTGCGGCCGCGCGAGAGGGTGGATGAAGGGCTTCATGAGCGGTCTCGTTCGGGTTGGGGGAGGAGGTCAGGGGTTCAGCGACGACAGCGGCTGGTGCGAACCGTTGATCGTCTTGAGTTCGTCCAGCGTCAGCCGGCGCGTCCACATGGCGAGGTCGTCGTAGGCCATCACGCCCTTGAGCGAGCCCGGGTTGTTGGGCACGTAGTTGTGCGTGGCGTCGTCGTTCAGGCCCCAGACCTTGGTGGCCAGGCCATTGAGCTTCGTGACGTCGGTGTTCGCGATGGCCTTGTCTTCCACCTTCTGTACGCCCAACACCGGATCAAGGATGTACGCGCTGAACCGCTTGGCCTGCGCGTCGACCGACAGGGCTAGATACGCCCATTGGTTGGCGCTGAACTTCATGCCCTGGATGTCGTCGCGCTTGCCGCCGCTGCCCAGGTTGAAGCGCACCTCGCAGCCGCCGAACAGGCCGAACGCGATGCCCGCATTCGCGCCGGACGTGTAGTCCTTGTTGGCGAGGATCGGCTCGCCGGTGCCGTTGCCCTGTGTGCAATCCGACTTGAACCAGAAGCCGATGGTGAATTGCGGGCTTAGCGCGATGTCGGCGCCGTTCTGCGTGAGCTTGTAGGCGTCGATGCGCGAATCGACCGAAAGCGCCGTGCCGCCAAACGGGTCGGCCGTTGCGGAGCCGCCGTCGGTGCCGGCCACCCACGGGCCGATCGCCGAACTGGCTTTTCGGTCAGTCGGCGGCAGCGGATCAAAGCTGTAGTACGCCGCCAGGCCGTTGGTGAGCGAGGTGGCCAGCGGCGTTGGCGCAACGTAGCTGATCTGCGCGAGCATCGACACCGGCACGTTGTTGCGCACCAGCGTGTAGTTGATGCGGTAGATGCCGCTGGCGGTGGCGATGTTGCTGTCGGTGTACTGCGTGGCCGTGGCGGGCAGCGTGGCAACGGGCTTGCCGTCGCGCAGCACGGTGATCGGGCCGCTGGCAGCGGTCGGGTTTTGCCAGTTCAGCACCAGCGAGGCGTTGTACGCACCCACGGTGCTCTGGAGGTTGCGCACCCCGATCGCGTTGGCGGTGAGCGCCGTGCCGTCCAACTTATGGGCGGTTGCCGGCACGGCGGCGTTCAATTGCGCCAGCACCGTCGGCACGATGTCGGCCTCGCTCGGCAGCGCGGCCAGCGTGGCTTCCGACGTGGGCGCCGCCATGCCGGTCTTGCCGAGCACGGCGTTGACCGGCTTGTTCAGGGCGATGAAGGCGGTGCGGTTTTCCAGCGTCGGCGCCGACGTGGTGGCGCCCGTGGCGTCCAGGCCGTGGCTGGTGGTGACGACAACGAGCCAGTCTTCGTTCGGGTTGGCGGTGCGGCGCTGGGCGATGGCGGCCTGCAGTGTGCCGAGCGCCTGGTCGAGGTTGGCCAGCGCAGCGGTGTACGCATCGCTCTGCAGGCCCGAAGCCAGCGCGGCGGCGGCCGGCGCGGTGTATTGCGCGAAGACGACGTCGTAGCCGGACTGCACGAGCTTCACGCTGTTCTGCGTCACGCAGGTGTCCACCTGGGCGCAGTCGACGAGCGTGTCGAGATTGCCGGCTTGCTGATCGGCCTTGAGCAGCGCGGGCAGTGTGGCCGAGCTGACGGCAGCGCCCAGCCGTTGCGTGGTGCCGGCTGCCTTTGCGGCGTTGCGCGCGTAGCTGAACACGCTTGGGGCGGCCAGGGTGGTGACGGTGTCGTCCGTCACGCCGTGGCGGTTTTGCCAGGCACCGGTCAGCACGGTGGCCCAGCTGGGTGTGTCCAGCGGCGGCTGGGCGGTGGTGGTGCCCAGCGTGCCGCCGGTCGATGCCGGCATCACCGCCAGCGCGCCCAGGTTCGGCAGGCTGCGCTGCAAGAGCGCGCTCTGTACCTGCGCATAGGTGGCGCCGTCCACGCCGACCACCAGCACCTTCTTGCTGGCGCTGGTGGATGGTGTGTCGGTGCTGCCCTGGTTGGCGATGGGGCCGCCGTCGCCCCCGCCGCATGCGGTCAATGTGGTCGCCAGCGTCGCGGCCACGGTCGTGCTCAGCGCGGCCGTCAGCAGGCGCCGGGCGGGGTGATTCCAAGCCATGTCAATTTCCTCGGTCGTTGTGCGCGGCGCTCGGTGTCTCGCCGCTGTGATTGCGCTCCCTGCAATGCGACCGAAGCGTAGGGTGGAGGCCTGTCGCTCAAGTGACAGCCGCGGCAAGAATGCTGATGCGGCTATTCGGATTTCTTGAGCGGAGGAATGTCGGGGAATGCCCCGGCGCGCGGCACGCATGCACCGGTGCAGTGCGCCGCACACATACCCCTACCGTAGATGAGGTGACGTCTATTGAACTTGTGACGTCGATAGAAAGAATTATTCTGGAGAGACGGTCATTGCGACGCCGCACGCCAGTCCCGCCGACCCTTTGTGCAGACTGGCGTAGCGGGTTTGCGGCACCGCAGTTGCGGGTGAAAAATAGCCATCTGCCCCCACCTGTCAAGTCTAGGCAAATTCGATTGGGCCACTATACTTAGCGTCAATCCCGGAGTTGAGCACTAGATGTAGTGGTCGCTTTCCGGGATTCTTATTTCAGCGCCACGCGGGGGCGGGCGTACGGCAGGTCGAGCCGGCGCTTGGGGGCTGAGGAAAGGCAGGGGTCTTTTCCGTCTCATTTCTCCGCATGGCGCAAGGGTTCGCCAAGGTGTTTCACCCATCGGCGAGCCAATAAAACGAACGGTTCAACAGGAGTCCACATGCAGACGGCCCAACCAGAAATCCACTCCGGCACCGCCAACCCCTCCCAATTTGCGCAAAGCGCTGGCGGCACGGCCGCTGCCCCCAGCACTGGCTACGCGGACTACAAGATCATTCGCCGCAACGGCGCCGTGGTGAGCTTCGAGCCTTCGAAGATCGCCGTGGCCATGACCAAGGCTTTCCTCGCCGTGAATGGCGGGCAGGGTGCTGCTTCCGCGCGTGTGCGCGAGCTGGTTGACCAACAAACGCAGAACGTCGTGCGCGCACTGCTGCGCAGCCGCCCGAACGGCGGCACGTTCCATATCGAAGACGTGCAGGACCAGGTGGAACTGGCCCTGATGCGTTCGGGCGAGCACGACGTGGCCCGCGCCTACGTGCTGTACCGCGAGCGCCGCGCCCAGGAGCGCGCACAAGCCGGTGAAACCCAGCAGCAGCCGGCCTTCATCGGCCTGAACGTGACCGACGGCGGCATCACCCGCCCGCTGGACATGGCAGCGCTGCGCAACGTGATCGTCTCGGCCTGCGAAGGTCTGGGCGACGCGGTGGATCCGGAGCCGATCCTCAAGGAAACGGTCAAGAACCTGTATGAAGGCGTGCCGATGACGCAGGTGTACGACTCGGCCATCCTGGCCTCCCGTACCCTGATCGAAAAGGACCCGGCGTACAGCCAAGTCACGGCGCGCATCCTGCTGCACACGATCCGTCGCGAAATCCTCGGCGAAGAAGTCACGCAAGCGGAAATGAGCACGCGCTACGTCGACTACTTCCCGCAGTTCATCAAGCGCGGCATCAACGCCGAGCTGCTCGATGACAAGCTGGCCCAGTTCGACCTGGCCAAGCTGGGTGCCGCGCTGGACGCCTCGCGCGACTTCCAGTTCAACTACCTCGGCCTGCAGACGCTGTACGACCGCTACTTCCTGCACATCAACGAAACCCGCATCGAGATGCCGCAGGCGTTCTTCATGCGTGTGGCGATGGGCCTGGCGCTGAACGAAATCGACCGTGAAGCCCGCGCCATCGAGTTCTACCAGCTGCTGTCGTCGTTCGATTTCATGTCGAGCACGCCGACGCTGTTCAACTCGGGCACGCGTCGCTCGCAGCTGTCGTCGTGCTACCTGACCACCGTGTCGGATGACCTGGACGGCATCTACGAAGCGCTGAAGGAAAACGCGCTGCTGTCGAAGTTCGCAGGCGGCCTGGGCAACGACTGGACCAACGTGCGCGCGCTCGGCTCGCACATCAAGGGTACGAACGGCAAGTCGCAAGGCGTGGTGCCGTTCCTGAAGGTGGTCAACGACACGGCCGTGGCCGTGAACCAGGGCGGCAAGCGCAAGGGCGCCGTCTGCGCGTACCTGGAAACGTGGCACCTGGATATCGAAGAATTCCTGGAGCTGCGCAAGAACACCGGCGACGACCGCCGCCGCACGCACGACATGAACACGGCCAACTGGATTCCGGACCTGTTCATGAAGCGCGTGATGGAAGGTGGCGAGTGGACGCTGTTCTCGCCGTCCACCTGCCCTGACTTGCACGACAAGGTCGGCAAGGCATTCGAGCAGGCCTACCTGGCCTACGAAGACAAGGTCGCGCGCGGCGAGATCAAGCTCTTCAAGAAAATGCCGGCGCTGCAGCTGTGGCGCAAGATGCTGGGCATGCTGTTCGAAACCGGCCACCCGTGGATCACGTTCAAGGATCCGTGCAACATCCGCAGCCCGCAGCAGCACGTGGGCGTGGTGCACAGCTCCAACCTGTGCACGGAAATCACGCTGAATACCAACGACAGCGAAATCGCCGTGTGCAACCTCGGTTCGGTCAACCTGGTCGCTCACCTGGTCAAGCAGGCCGACGGCAGCGTGGTGCTCGATCACGAGAAGCTGAAGAAGACCGTGCGCACTGCCATGCGCATGCTCGACAACGTGATCGACATCAACTACTACGCGGTCAAGAAGGCACGGGACTCGAACCTGCGCCACCGTCCGGTCGGCATGGGCATCATGGGCTTCCAGGACGCGCTGCACGTGCTGCGTGTGCCGTACGCCAGCGAGGCAGCGGTGCAGTTTGCCGACACGTCGATGGAAGCCGTGTGCTACTACGCCTACTGGGCGTCGACCGAACTGGCCGAAGAGCGTGGCCGCTACAGCAGCTACAAGGGCTCGCTGTGGGATCGCGGCATCCTGCCGCAAGACTCGCTCAAGCTGCTGGCCGAAGAGCGCGGCGGCTACCTCGAAGCCGACATGTCGTCGACGATGGACTGGGACAGCCTGCGCGGCCGCATCAAGCAGTACGGCATGCGCAACTCGAACTGCGTGGCGATCGCCCCGACGGCAACGATCTCCAACATCATCGGCGTGTCCGCTTGCATCGAGCCGACGTACCAGAACCTGTACGTCAAGTCGAACCTGTCGGGCGAATTCACGGTGGTCAACGACTACCTGGTGCGCGACCTGAAGGCGCGCGGCCTGTGGGACGAAGTGATGGTCGCCGACCTGAAGTACTTCGACGGCTCGCTGGCCCGGATCGACCGCATTCCGCAAGACCTGCGCGACCTGTACGCAACGGCCTTCGAAGTGGAACCGCAATGGCTGGTGGAAGCTGCATCGCGCCGCCAGAAGTGGATCGACCAGGCGCAGTCGCTGAACATCTACATGGCCGGCGCGTCGGGCAAGAAGCTGGATGACACGTACAAGCTGGCGTGGCTGCGTGGCCTGAAGACCACGTACTACCTGCGCACGATCGGCGCCACGCACGTCGAGAAGTCGACCGTGTCGCGCGGCACGCTCAATGCGGTGTCGTCGGGTAGCGATACAGGTGGCGTGTCGGCCGCGGGTGCATCGGGCGTGACGTCGGCCGCGCCGACCAGCGCGCTGGATGCCGCCGCTGCCACCGCCCAGGCGATGCCGGAAGCAGAAGGCGCCGTGTGCACGATGCGCCCGGGCGACCCCGGTTTCGAGGAATGCGAAGCCTGCCAATAAGTCAAAACAGTGTCTGAGGTTGCTCCCGCGCAAGCGGGGGCGCCGTGATCTGCACGACACTGGACTCGCGCTCCGAAAGAGCGGGAGCGACGCGCAAAGAATTAGGAGAAACACATATGCTGAGCTGGGACGACGACGTCAAACCTGCCGCACAACCGCAAGCTGCACCGCAGCCCGCGTATCAACCGCAGCCGCAACTGCAAACAGCCACCGCCGACCAGGGCGGCGTGCTGCCCCCGTCGGCCACGCAGGCCGCCGGCACGGGCATCCTCGGCAACAACCCGAACGCTGCCGCCGCACAGAGCAACCGCCGTGTGAACGCTGCCGACAAGCGCGTCATCAATGGCGCCACCGACGTCAACCAGCTGGTGCCGTTCAAGTACAAGTGGGCGTGGGAAAAGTACCTCGCCGGCTGCGCGAACCACTGGATGCCGCAGGAAATCAACATGTCGCGCGACATCGCCCTGTGGAAAGACCCGAACGGTCTGACCGAAGACGAGCGCCGCATCATCAAGCGCAATCTGGGCTTTTTCGTGACGGCCGACTCGCTGGCCGCCAACAACATCGTGTTGGGCACGTACCGCCAGATCACCGCGCCGGAATGCCGCCAGTACCTGCTGCGCCAGGCGTTTGAAGAGGCGATCCACACGCACGCGTACCAGTACATCGTTGAATCGCTGGGCCTGAACGAGGCCGAGATCTTCAACGCGTACCACGAGGTGCAGTCGATCCGTGACAAGGACGAGTTCCTGATCCCGTTCATCGACACGCTGACCGATCCGTCGTTCAAGACCGGCACGCCCGAGAACGACCAGAAGCTGCTGAAGTCGCTCATCGTCTTCGCCTGCATCATGGAAGGCCTGTTCTTCTACGTCGGCTTCACGCAGATCCTGGCGATGGGCCGTCAGAACAAGATGACCGGCGCTGCCGAGCAGTACCAGTACATCCTGCGCGATGAGTCGCTGCACTGCAATTTCGGTATCGACCTGATCAACCAGATCAAGCTGGAGAACCCGCATCTGTGGACGGCGGAGTTCAAGGCCGAGATCACGGAGCTGTTCAAAAAGGCCGTCGACCTGGAATACCGCTACGCAGAAGACACCATGCCGCGCGGCGTGCTGGGCCTGAACGCACCGATGTTCAAGGGCTACCTGCGCTTCATCTGCAACCGCCGCTGCCAGCAGATCGGCCTGGACGCGCTGTTCCCGAACGAAGAAAACCCGTTCCCGTGGATGAGCGAGATGATCGATCTGAAGAAGGAGCGCAACTTCTTCGAGACGCGCGTAATCGAGTACCAGACCGGTGGCGCGCTGTCCTGGGAGTGATCTGAGCTAGCCGCTCAACGCTCGTTCGACCCGGCATCAACGTAGACAGGCGACGCACCACGCGTCGCCTGTTTGCATTTCGGGCGATCGATTCACGCGCGTGCGATTGCGCCGCGCCTGTCAGCCATGGCAGGCTGCGGCAACCACTGCACCGGATCCCTCCCATGACGGTCGAAGCCTTCTTCTCGCAGACCTACGATGAAGCCCGCGGCAAGTTCCTCGCTGCTGCGCAGGCCCGGGGGCTCCGCATCGAGCGCCATCTGCATCCGGATGCGGTCGGGCCGTCCGGCGAGCAGCTTTCCATCGACACCGCGTTGTTTGCCCCGGCGCAGGCTGAAGCGCTGCTGATCGTCACCTCCGGCGTTCATGGCGTGGAGGGGTTCTGTGGCTCCGGTTGCCAGACCGGCTTGCTGCGAGACGACGAACTCTTCGTGCGGCTGGCAGCTGGCAAGGTCGCGCTGCTGCTGGTGCACGCGGTCAATCCGTATGGGTTTGCGCACCTGCGGCGCGTGAATGAAGACAACGTTGACCTGAACCGCAACAGCGTCGACTTTGCCGAGGCCGCATCGGCGAATCCGGCCTACCTTGAAGTCGATCCGCTGCTGCTGCCGCGCACGTGGCCGCCCAGCCAGGCGGATCAGGCAGCGTTGCAGCACTACATGGTCACCCGCGGCGAAAAAGCCCTGCAAGACGCCGCAACGAGCGGCCAATACCGCGTGCCGAACGGCATGTTCTACGGCGGCAGTACGCCGTGCTGGAGCACGCTGCAGATGCGCGGGATCGTGTCGCGGCACGCGGCCGGCATGTCGCGCCTGGTGTGGATCGACCTGCATACCGGGCTCGGCCACTACGGCCACGGCGAGAAGATCTTCAACAGCCCCGATCCCGCCGAACTTGAGCGCGCCATGCGCACGTGGGGCGCCGATGTCCGGCCGATTGCTGCCGCCGGTTCGGTCTCTTCGGTGGTCAAAGGCGATTTGGTCGGCATCGCCTACGAACTGCTGTCCGGCATCGAGAAGACCTGCGTCACGCTTGAGTTCGGCACGCTCGCGCCGCTGGCAGTGCTGCAGGCGCTCCGGGCGGACCACTGGCTGTATCGCCATCCGGAGCAGGGCGCCGCGCAACGGGCAGGCATCCGCCGGGCGCTACGCGATGCGTTCTATTGCGACGTGCCGGAATGGAAGGGGATGGTCTACGCACAGACGCGCATGGCTGTATTGCAAGCCGTGGCGCGGTTTTCCGGCTAGCTTTGGACGGGCTTGGGCGCGCGCACCGTCAGCGCGCAGCCTGCTGACGCAGCGATGATGGCCAGGATCGCCACCCACTGGCGCCCGGTCAGTTGCTCCTGCAGCACGATCGCCCCGGCCAACGCGCCGATGGCGGGCTCGAGGCTCAGCAGCACGGAAAACGTCTTGCCCGGCAGATGCTTGAGCGCCACCATTTCGAGCGAATAGGGGATCGCGCTCGACAGCAGCCCGATGCCCAGTCCCGCCAGAATGAGCGAGGGCGAGAACAGCGCCCACCCGGCCTGCGCCACGCCAAACGGAATCGCAAACAGCGCACCGACCACCATGCCGATCGACGTCGCCTGGCCCGCATGCAGGCCGCCGAGGTTCTTGCCGGTGAGGATGTAGAGCGCCCAGCACACGCCGGCGGCCAGCGCATAAACAGCGCCCAGGTGGTCAACCTGCCCGACCGACTTGTCGGCCACCGTCAGCATCAGCAGGCCGGCCACCGCCAGCCCGATCCACACGAAATCCAGCGCGCGGCGCGACAGCAGCACGGCCAGCACCAGCGGCCCCGTGAATTCGATGGCGATCGCAATGCCGATCGGCAGCCGTTGCAGCGACAGGTAGAACAGCAGGTTCATGCTCGCCAGCGTGACGCCGTACAGCGCGATGCGGCCGGCATCTGCGCGGCTCAGGTGCAGGCGCCACGGCCGCCAGAACGCCAGCAGGATCACCGCGCCGATCGTCACCCGATACGTGACCGTGCCCGCGGCGCCCAGCACCGGAAACAGCGTCTTGGCAAACGAATTGCCGAGGCACACGGAGGCCATCGAACCCATCAGCGCAAGGATGGGCATCCAGGGGGAGGCGGACGTCGTGGAAGTGGCGGAGGCGGAAGCAGCGGAAGACATGAGCGACAGCGGAGGCGCGGCAGAGGACGGCACAGCATAGCCGTGCACCGCCGAGAAATCGTTGCGTTCTCGGCGGTGCGGGCGTCGCTTTTTATCGAATTGGCAGGCTTACAGGGCGGCTGCGCTGGGGCGGATCACGTCGATCAGCAACACGCGCTGGCCTTCGCGTTCGCCGTCGGGGCGCGGGGTCACACCGCGCTGCGGGCGGGGGGCGGCGAGCGGCGCCGGGTCTTCGGCGCTCATGCCGAAGACGGCCAGTCTGGACGCCGCAATACGCTGCAGCGTGCCGCGCACGCCGGGCACGTCGAGGTCTTCGGGGTCGAAGCCGGTGGTGGCCGTCCAGTCGTCGCGGGCGATGTCCTGCAGGCCGTTGGCCATCTCGAACTGCAGCGACGCGCCAAAGCCCTTCTGCAGCGAGTGTGAACCGAGCAGGTATTCCGCCGTCAGGAAACCACGCAGCCGCGTCCAGAACGCCAGCGAACTGATGTTGCCGCTCTTGAGCGCGTGGCTCGGGGCGACTTCCCAGCTGTGGTCGAGCAGCTTGTTGATGAGGCGGCCCCAGGTCGGCACGTCGGTGCCGGCGGAGCAATCCTCGCCGGGGCCTTCCGGGCGCGCGAGTTGCCGCAGCAGGCCGGTGAATGAACCCGAAGTGGGCGCGCCGCCGGCGTGCGGGCCGGAGGGCCAGCGCCATTGCAGCGGCGAAGCCGGCCGGGCGCCGGGCCATTGCGCATGCTGCTGCAGGCCCGTGCAGGGTGTCAGGTAGCGCCACTGGCGCTGGTCGCGGCCCACGCGGCGCAGCGGGTCCAGCTCGGCGGACAGGTCGAACTTGCCCAGGAAGGTGGCGTTGCGCGACTTGATCGGCGAGCGCGCATAGACGTTGAAGTCGGGCCAGCCTTCGTACAGGTTGATCTGCGGCAGCGGGTGGTGTTTGTCGAGCGCATCGCCGGGCTGGTCGATGCGGCGGCTGGTGAGAAACAGCGCCCGGCAATCGAGGGTCGGAACCGCGCCGCGCAGGCGCAGCAGCACGAGCAGGTCGCCGAATTCCGCTGGGCGGGCTTCGGCGCGGGCCGGATAGGCGTGCGGCTGTTCTTCGGGCCAGAAGGTGGTCAGGCGCAGGGCCGAGCCCGGGAACGCACTGCGCAGTCCTTGCCGGAGCAGGCGCAGGCCGTCTGCGTGGCGCAGGATGCGCAGGACGGAAAGATCGTCGCGCAAGACGGCGTCGGGGTGGGGTGCGCGGCCGCCGTGCTCTGCGGCCAGCGCAAAGCGCCACAGCGCGGTGTCGCTGGCTAGATCTTGTGCAGCGACATCGCGCACGGCACTGGAGCGGCCGCCGGACATCGGCTCATGGGCGTCGCCGGCAGTGTCTCCTGCTGCGGCATAGGCGCTGGTGGTCGACCCGGCAATCGCGCCAAAAGGGCCCCTGAATGGCGGCCGGTTGCGCTCGGGCATGGCTATTCCAACATGGTTTTATCGATTCTCTGGCGCGCAGCATAGCACCATGCGACACACCAGAGAACGGCGCGGCGTCCCCCCCCTCGTTGGGGAATAGGATGTGAAATCCCGGCGATCAGGCGGTGCGGAACGACGCCACAGCGTCGCGCAGCATCTGTGCCTGTTCTTCCAGCGACAGCGCAGCGGCGGCGGCCTGCTCGACCAGCGCGGCGTTCTGCTGCGTCACCTCGTCCATCTGATTCACGGCCTGGTTGACCTGCTCGATGCCGGAGCTTTGTTCTTCGGAGGCCGAGCTGATCTCACCCATGATGTCGGTCACGCGCTTGACCGCGACCACCACCTCGTCGATCACGCTGCCCGCCTCGGCCACCAATGTGGTGCCGTTTTCCACGCGGCCGACCGAATCGCCGATAAGTTCCTTGATCTCCTTGGCCGCCCCCGCCGAGCGTTGCGCCAGGTTGCGCACCTCGCCGGCCACCACGGCAAAGCCGCGGCCCTGTTCGCCGGCACGCGCCGCTTCAACTGCGGCGTTGAGGGCGAGGATGTTTGTCTGGAACGCGATGCCTTCGATCACGCCGATGATGTCCGCAATCTTCTTGCTGCTTTCGTTGATGCCCGCCATGGTGTCGATCACCCGGCCGACCACCTCGCCGCCCTTGGCAGCAATGTCCGACGCGCTGACGGCGAGCGTGCTCGCCTGGCGCGCGTTGTCGGCGTTCTGGCGCACGATGCTCGTCAGCTCTTCCATGCTCGAAGCGGTTTCTTCCAGCGAGGAAGCCTGCTCCTCCGTGCGTTGCGACAGATCGGCATTGCCGGCGGCGATCTGCTTGGTGGCACTCGCAATCGAGTCCGCCGATGTCTTGATATGACCGATGGTGCCGGTCAGTTGCTGCTGCATCTGCGCCATGGCGACCAGCATGCTGTCGCGGTCGCCGGGGCGGGTTTGCACGTGCACGGCCAGGTCGCCGCCGGCAATGCGGCGTGCGACCTCGGTGGCGTAGCTGGGCTCGCCGCCCAGCCCGCGCTGCACGTTGCGGATGATGATCGACATGGCCAGCGACACCGCGCCGCCCACCAGCAGAATGACGATCAGGTTGGCGAAGAGCGAATGGCGATACGCCGCATCCACTTCCTGCAGGAAGACGGCGCTGGAGAGGTTCCAGTCCCACGGCGCAAAGTGCTTCACGTAGCCGATCTTCGGCAATGCGGTCTCGCTGCCGGGCAGGCGACCCTGGTATTCGGCAAAGCCGAAGCCCTTGTCTTTGGCGGCATTGACGATGGTGGGGTAGACCAGTTTGCCGGTCGGGTCCTTGAAGCCCGCGGTGCTCTTGCCGACCATGTCCGCCAGCGTCGGGTGCATCAGCAGGATGAACTGCGAATCGACCACGAACAGGTAGCCGGTGGTGCCAAAGCGCATCGAGGCGAGCGTCGACAGCGCGGCTTTCTTGGCATCGGCTTCGCTCATGGCGCCTGATTGCGCGCGGCCGTGATACAGCTTGGCGATGCCCTCGGCGGCGTCCACCAGGTTCTGCAGGCCGACCTTGCGTTCGTCGAGCATGGTCGCGCGTGTCTCCATCGCGCTCCAGACGCCGACGCCGATCAGTCCCAGCCACATGACGGCCAGCGCCAGGCGCAGCTTTGCTTTGAGTGTCCACTGTCGCATGTCGCGTTTTCTCCACTTATTGTTTGACGACTCCGCAACGGTGTAACGGCGATGGCGTGGTCTTCTTTAATGGAGGTGCCGGGCGCGCAGTGTGCGGATTTCCGCAAAAAGAAGGCGCCGGCTTGCACCGGCGCCCGAAGAGACGGCGCCCCACCCACAAGGAGGGGGCGCCGCCGCGCGTTGGAGGTCTGCTGGGTTTCGCTATCGGCGGGCGATCATTGCTCGCGAATCCAGGTCTGCGTACGGCCCAGCAGGCTGATGCCCAGGAAGCCGCGCACATTCAGTTTCTGACCGTCTTCCGACAGCGACATCTTGGCGCTGTAGACCTTCCCGTTTTCCGGGTCCAGGATCTGGCCGCCATCCCAGTTGTTGTTGCCGTCCGCCTTCAGACCCGTGAGGATCGTCAGGCCCTTGATGGGTTGGTCCTTGCGGTCGTCCGTGCACTTGGTGCAGGTCTTGTTCTCATCGCCGGGCACCAGGATCTTGGTGACCTTGCCCGTGAACACGCCGCCGTTATCGACGATCGTCACTTCGCCTTTCTGTTTGCCCGTGTTGTCGTCGATGGTCTTCCAGGTGCCGGCAGGAGTGGCTTGCGCGAAGGCGCTGCCAGCTGCCACTGCGAGGGCCAGTGCGCCGGCCAGGCGCGCGAGAGTGTGGGGGGTATGTTGCATCGTGGAGTCTCCTTGTTGTCAGTCAAAAGAATCGGTGAGGGCGGATCGATGATGTCGGCGCAGGGATCAATGCGCGCTCAACGCACCGGTCAGGGGTGACAGCGGATTGCTGCCGGAGCCGCCGGCGGCGTTCGTGACGCCACCCAGCGCATTCGTAATCGGGGCGAGGGGGTTGCCGCTGCCGGCTGCGCCGCTCAGTGCGCTCGTGACCGGGGCCAGCGGATTGCTGCCACCGCCCACGCCGCCGCCGAGCGCGCTCGTGATCGGCGCCAACGGATTCGTCGAGCCGCCGCCGCTGCCGCCATTGACCAGGCCGCCGGCACTCGCCACCGTGCCGCCGACGGCGCCGACCACACCGCCCAGGTCAGCCGCGACGGGGTTGCCGCCGGCCGCGCCGACTTGCGCGCCCGCGCTCTGCAGGCCGCCGCCAACCGTATTCAGCGCACCGGCCAACGGGCCGCCGAGCATCGTCGCGCTGCCGACCGTCTGCGTGCCCTTCACGAGCTGCGACGACAGCGGCACGATCGCGTTGCTGGTCTGCTGCGTGATCTGCTGCACCGGGCCGCTCGACGTGCCAATCGTGACGAGCCCGCCGGCACCCTGCATCACCTGACCCAGCGCAGATACACCGCTGCCCACCGGCGACGTCACCGGATTCAGCGGCGCCAGCGGGCTGCCGGCGGCACCCAGATCCGAGACGGTCTGCCCTGCGTTGCCGACCGTCACCCCGGCGGAGCGGATCACGTCACCCGAGCTTTGCACCGTGGTGCCGACCGGGTCGGGCGTCGAGCCGATCTTGCCGAGCCCGTTGCTGATGCCGCCGCCCAATGTCTGGACCGTGTTGCCGGCGGAGGTGACCGTTGCACCCAGATCCTTCTGCGCCGCCGTGCCGCCGATGACGGGCACCGACGCCGTGCCGATCGTCGTACCAAGGTCGCTGACGGTTTTGCCCGTCTGCGTGACGACGTTGCCGCTGCTGCTGGCGACGTTGCCGACCGGCACCGCGCCCGGATCGTTGTTGGCCGTCGATGACGGTGTCGTATCGCCGTTCGGATTGCCGCCCGAAGCGCAGCCGGCCAGCGTCAGCACGGTCACTGCAGCGGCTGCCAGCAGCGTGCGCGACGCCGAAACGGCGGACGACGAAGCCGAAGAAGAAGTGTGGAGCGGGTTCTGAATCTTCATGGTGAGTCTCCTTGTAAGCGCGGCCCGTACCGCGTGTCACCGCCGGGTCAGAAGAACGCGCATCTGGCGTCCAGCGGGTAGCATCCGCCTGCGTTTGCTGTCGAATGCAAAGAAAGTTCTACAGAGCGGTGATCAGTGATGCACGCCGGATGTCACACCCGACAGCACACCGCCAACCAACCCGCCCACCGTTGCGCCGGCGCTGCCCAATCCGCCGAGCGGACCCGTTGCGGCCGTACCACCACTGCCGACTGCGCCGATCGAGCCGAGCGTACTGACACCAGGCAAGCCCGCCGTCAGCGAACCGATTGCCGACGTAACCGGCGCCAGCGCACCGCCGAGCGCGCCGGTCAACGCACCACCCGGCGCACCGCCTGCTGAGGACGGCGCCGCCGGCGCGGCGATCGTCGACAACCCGCTGGTGAGCGAGCCGAGTGCGCTGACTGTGTTGCCCAACGTTGACACCAGCGCATCGCCCTTGCCGGCCGTCGTGATCGTGCTGCCTTCACTGCCGAGCGCACTGCCCAGCGTCGACAACACGTTGCTCACTGGTGCACCGAGGCCAGTGGCCGCACCCAGCGTTTGCGTGGTCGAAGTCAGCGTGCTGGTGAGCGGCACGATGGCGCTGATGGTCGTGGTCGTCAGCTGCTCGACGGGGCCGGTCAGCGTCGCGATGGGTGTGCTGCCGGTCGATCCGGTGCTACCCGTTGCATTGCCGCTGTCGTTGTTTGACCACGTGGGCGAGGTCGATGCCGCAATCGCCGGCTTGGACTGCGAATCGCTGCCGCCGCCCAGCGACGTACCCATGTCGCCACTGCCCGAATTCGCGCAACCGGCCAACATGGCGAGCGATGCTGTCGCCAGCATGCACTGCAGGAACAGTCCGCACTTCGGCGGATTCGATTTCGACAAGAACGCTCGATCGCGCATCTTGTGCCTCCACTACTCAGAACAGAACGCTTGTTGGACCCCTTCTGTCTTGCGCTCTTTGCTCGTCGGGTTTGTCGTCGGCAGCCATGTGGGGTTGGCGACGACCTCCCTGTCTTCTCACGTGCCACGCGCAGGCCCGTGCCACACCGCGCGATCGATGCCGTGCTGATGTGGTGAGCGGATCGTGAAGTGAAACCGAATGACATGACAATCAGCGCCAACCTGACACCCGGATTTGCGGTTGCAGCAATTTGCGAACTCGATTTCGAATAAAACGCTACGGCAAGCCATTCTTAGGGCGATAAGGTTGCAGCAAAAATGGCCCGCGGATTGCCGTAGAACAATTCTTCTATCGTCGCAAAACAGCGTCGTTTCAAACGCAGTTGCGTAAAGTTTTCAGCGGTTGCTGAGCAGGGTTTTCCCGCGATCGGCGATCGGTCGAGCGTCGCGCGGGCCGCGCTGTCGAAGTCGTTCGCGCAGTCGGGCATCGTCGCGATCCGATGTCCGCGTCCGATGCATCGACATCCATCGCGCATGCGCGGATGCGAGTCGCGCTCATGCAGGCATCGATGCTTCGGTCCCATCGCAACCACCTCGCGCATCGGATGCGCGGCACGCGATTTGCGGCATGTGCATGCACGCTGTTGGTCGCCGCAATCGCATCGACTTCGCGCAGTGCGCGTCGACGGCGTTCGAGATGCAGATCAGCGTCGTCGTCGACACGCTCAACACGTCGATAGACGCGCGTCGATCGCTTCGATTGCGTGCGTATCGACGTGTCGAGCGCGAAAAATTCGCGCGCGTTGTCGCATCTACGCATCGTTTTTTTCGACGCGCATCGCGCAGCTCGCACGTCGTCGCGCACGACGGTGTCGAATGCGCACGAGTCGCGTGCGCGCGTTCATGATGCACACGCGCACAACATCGCGTGTTGCTGTAAACCGGCATGAACACTGGGTTTGCGGGACACGTGTGTCAACGTGGAGCAACGCCGTAACGTGATGTCACGACGCAAGAAAATGCGCATTCGCGACAGCGATCTGCGCGCATGCGCGATGCGAATCGCAGCGACGCACAGAGGCAGCGCAATCCTTCACCAAAACTCACCGCGCTTTTTGCATAAATCTCTTAACATCACCGCGCAAACGAATTATGATTCGCCTTGACAAGACGTTGACTTCGATGCAAGGGACCTTCGCGCGATCAACGACGATGAAGTTCCAAGCGGCAAGTGAAAGGTAGTCGAGGAGCGTAACCACTTTGATGCACGCCACGCCGACAGGGCTGTTCGAACTCGGTGCCGTCTCTGCGATCCCCCCGTCGGGATGGGCGTACTACCCCCAAAAGAAAACGCGCGCTCTCCAGTTTTCCGCTGTCCGCGAAGTCACGCTACAAGCGGCTTTGCGGTCTACGCAGCGATTCGCGCAAGATCAGATTTCGACCGGTGTGGCCACGATGCCCCGGTCCTCTCAATTGATGAAGACTCGCCGGATGCATTCTGTCCGGCCGACTGCGGCTGCGCTCGTGCGCGCAACCGGGGCGTGCAACTTGCTGCGTGTGTTCACCGCGCAAGTCGCAGATCTTCCTACCGAATTCATTAGCGTGCGACTGCCGTTTGGTGGCGCGCCGATGAATCGCTCGCTCGGTTGGTCTGGCGGTGCCAATGCATCGTGGGATCGGGCCGGTCGGGTTGCTCAATCTCGATAGTTCGATACCCAATCTTGAAGGAGTTTCCCATGGCAACTGCTGCTAAGAAGAAACCGGCCGCCAAGGCCCCGGCCAAGAAGGCCGCTGCAAAGAAGGCTCCGGCCGCCAAGAAGGCTGCTGCAAAGAAGGCTGCTCCGGCCGCTAAGAAGGCCCCGGCCAAGAAGGTTGCAGCTAAGAAGGTCGCTGCCAAGAAGGCACCCGCCAAGAAGGCCGCAGTGAAGAAGGTTGCAGCCAAGAAGGCTCCGGCCAAGAAAGCTGCAGTGAAGAAGGTTGCAGCCAAGAAGGCCCCGGCCAAGAAAGCTGCAGTGAAGAAGGTTGCAGCCAAGAAGGCTCCGGCCAAGAAAGCTGCAGTGAAGAAGGTTGCAGCCAAGAAGGCTCCGGCTGCCAAGAAGGCTGCCGCCAAGCCTGCTGCCAAGAAGGCTGCCGCGAAGAAGGCCCCGGCTGCCAAGAAGGCTGCCGCCAAGCCTGCTGCGAAGAAGGCTCCGGCCAAGAAGGCTGTCGCCAAGCCTGCTGCTGCTCCGGCCGCTGCACCTGCTGCACCCGCTGCCAAGACCGCGCTGAACCCGGCTGCGGCATGGCCGTTCCCGACCGGCAACCGTCCGTAAGTCATTCTGACGACGGTGATCCTCCGGGACCACAGCGGCGCGCAGGTCGCGCCCACCTGATCGGATACTGCGTATCCGGTCCGCAAGGCCTTGGTGCCTTGCACCGCCCGCCGATCGGCTCACGCCCCGGCGGGCTTTTTCTTGCCCGCGCGTTGCGCATACGTTCCTCGCGAGCATAAAAAAAACCGCACCGGCGCGATGCCGATGCGGTATTTCCGATGAATCCCTCGGCGTATCAGCCGAGCGCAATCGATCAGTGCGTGACGCGCGTCACGCC
>NZ_CATWHI010000009.1:0-162750 GCF_958350185.1 Ralstonia edaphi | reverse complement strand
TTTTTTTTTTTTTATTTTTTTTTTTGTTTTTTTGCCCCCCCCCCCCCCCCCCCCCCCCCCCCATGATCGCCCCTAAATCACCCTCGCCGGGTACGTTGCCGGGCGCTTGCAGCTGCCCTCGACCCGATTTCTATTTTTGCGCCCTGAAAAGAGAGCATCCATGTTTTCCCTCTACCAGCTTGTGCTCGTGAATACGGAGCGGCAACGGAAAAAGGTAATTTCCGTAATCCCGCCCCAAAAAGCAACGTATCTATTTGATCTAACACCACTTTTCGGATTACCCCTACAAGGTAATGTTGAGTAATCGAAAAGGTAATCCCCTCGTAAGTCCTTGATTCTTATAGGCCTACGCAACGCGAGAGGTGACTCTCTACAAAGGTAATGAGATTACCTATAGGTTACCAAGAAATTACCTTTGTTCGATGACCTGGGAAGTCTTGTCCCACAAAGGTTTGCGGCCGAAACGGTGTGAGGGATTACCGAGATTACCTTTTCCCGATGGCGTCCTGAAAATCTGTGCGGCGCCTACCTTGCCGCTGGACGGGCCGCTTCGAGCTCATCCAAGTAGTCCGCCCAGCGCTGCATCATTTCCTTGCGTTGAGGGAGAAACGTCGTCCGGTTGTATGCCCGCCCCAGTGGATCTCGAACCTTGTGCGCGAGCTGCGCCTCGATGACGGCCACGGGGATTCCCAGCTCTTCGTCGAGCAGGGTTCTGGCCATCGCACGGAAGCCGTGCACGGTCATGGTTTGCCCGTCGTAGCCGAGACGGCGCAGGGCTCCAGTGAGGGAGTTGATGCTCATCGGACGCGTCGACGTGCGGATCGAGGGGAAAAGATATCGGCCGTGGCCCGTGAGGCGGTGCAGCTCCTGGAGCAGTTCGACGGCCTGACGTGACAGCGGGACAATATGGTCGGCCCGCGCTGCCTTCTGCGCCTTGCGGCCCTTCATCCGCTCTGCGGGGATCTCCCACGTGGCACCGTCGAGGTCGAACTCCTCCCATTCGGCCTCGCGGACTTCCCCAGGCCGCTGAAACACCAGGGGCGAAAAGCGCAGTGCGCAAAGCACCGCGAAGCTGCCGGTGTAGCCGCGTATCGCGCGGAGCAGTTGGCCGATCTCGTCTTTGTTGGTAACGGCCGCGAAGTGGCTGATCGGCGCCGGCGCCAATGCACCCCGGAGGTCTGCGGTGGGATCGCGTTTGGCTCGCGCCGTTAGCACTGCATACCGCATGACCTGGCCAACGGCGCCTTTGACGCGGTGAGCCGTCTCTACCGTGCCGCGCGCTTCGATGCGTTGGAGCACATGTAGGATTTCCGGCGGCTCGATCTGGGCAATCGGGCGTTTGCCAATAATGGGGAATACGAAGCGTTCAAGCCTGCTCAGAACGTTCTCCGCATGCTTCGCGTTCCAGCTCGGCAGAAACTTGAGATGCCACTCGCGTGCCACTGCCTCAAACGTATTTTGGGCAGCACTGCGAGCCATGATCTTGATGGTCTTGCGTGTGAGAGCGGGATCGATGCCGGCAGAAATTTGCTTGCGCAGCGTCCAGCTCTTTTCGCGTGCATCGCGGAGGCCGACGTCTGGGTAGACGCCGATCGACAAGCGCTTTTCTTTCCCGTCGATCCGATATTTGAGGCGCCACCATTTGCCGCCGGACGGCGACACTTCTAGGTAGAGTCCGTTGCCGTCGAACAGGCGTTGCAGTTTGTCGGCCGGCCTGGCGTTTCGGATCGCGATATCAGTTAGTGACATTTGGGGGCAACTCATTTTCGGGGACCAAAGTTGCCCCCAATGTTGCCCCCAGAGTTGTCGCGCTGCCAACGAATGGCAATGCACGACAGCAGACGACAATCGCCCGCAAAGCCTTGTAATACTGCGATTATTGAGTTTTGTTGTTCCTCAATAAATCATGAGATGGTGGGACGTACAGGATTTGAACCTGCCTGCCTGCGTCGGTAAACCGTCGCCGCTCGACCCATGAGCTACCGTCCCGCCTTCACTATATCGACCCATCCTGAGGAAACCCGAGTCGGGACATCCCCCTAGCCGGATCGGCCAGGGCGTCCTCATCGTGGGGGCATCCGGATGCTCTACCCCGGAATGATCCTGCGCTTGCGCAAGTCGTCGAAGATGCGCATGAACATCGCTTCCGTCTCCACGTATTCGTGAAAGCCGAAGCGGCGTGCCTTGGAGCCGTCGCCGAACATGTCGTAATCCCACGAGAAGACGAAGTCGGCAAAGCGCCACGAAGACACATCGCGGTAGGGCGTGTCTGCCAGACCGTGCCTGGCGATCATGCTCTGCCAGAGCGGCGCCTTGTCGGCCATGACGGTGTCGAGCGACAACGGCAGCGGCGGGGCGACTTCCAGGTCAAAGTACCGCGCGATCCGGGGCCACATTTCGCTCCAGCGGAACAGGTCGCCGTTGTTGATGTTGAAGGCCTGGTTGGCGCAGCGCGGGTCGGTGGCGGCCCACACGGTGGCGCGGGCAAGCAGGTCGGCGTCGGTCATTTCCAGCAGGTGGTCGTACGCGCCGGGTTTGCCGGGAAACCGCAGCGGCAAGCCCAGCTCTTTCGAGATCGACGCATACACGGCGATGGCCACGGCAAGGTTCATCGGGTTGCCCAGCGCGAAGCCGCCCACCACCGACGGGCGGATGGCCGACCACGTCCACGCTTTGCCCTGCTGGCGCGCTTCCAGGAAGGTCTGCTGATCGAACATGAATTCAGGCGGCATGAAGTGCGCATCGGTTTCGCGCGCCGGCGTTTTGAATGGCCCAAGGTGACCGCCGTAGACCTTGTAGCCCTGCATCAGGCTGATGTGCGCGAGGTTGGGCGATGCGGCTTCGATGGCGTCGACCACGTTGGTCAGCATGGCGAGGTTGGGCGGCACCAGCTCGGCCCAGCTCGGACGGTCTTGGTATGCGGCGTAGAAGATATGGGTGACGTTGCCCAGCGCGCCGAGCTTGATGCGCGTGGCGGCCGCGTCGAGCAGGTCGACGGCGATGTGCCGGACGCGCTGTGTCGATTCACCGCCGCGACGCGACAGGCCCACGATGCGCCAGTCGTCCAATGTGGCGAGGTGTTCGATCAGGTTGCGGCCGATCACGCCCTGCGCGCCCACGACGAGCGCGACTTTGTCCTGTGTAGTCATGTTGGTGTTGGATGGAGCCTCGAATCAGCAATGGCTACCAGTATGAAAGGGGTCCGATCTGTGCGATAGACTGCCGATAAGCACAACATCTATGAATTGAAATCACAATGGCGCGGCTCGATGTCAATCGTTTTGGCGAGATGGAAGTCTTCGTGCGGGTGGTGGAAGAAGGCGGTTTCTCGGCGGCGGCGCGGGCGTGCCGGATGACGCCGTCGGCGGTGAGCAAGCTGGTGGCACGGTTGGAAGGCCGGCTGGGCGCGCGGCTAGTGAACCGCTCCACGCGGCGCTTCCAGCTCACGCCGGAGGGCACGGCCTTCTATGAGCGCAGCGTGACGGTGCTGGCCGATCTGGACGAGGCCGAGCGTGAGGCTTCTGCCGGGGCGCAGCCTTCAGGGCGATTGCGCATCAATTCGAATGTGCCGGTCGGCACGCATTTGCTGCTGCCGATCGTGCCGGCGTTTCTGGCGTGTCACCCGGAAGTGTCGCTCGACATTGCGCTCACGGATCGTGTGGTCGATCTGCTGGAAGACCGCACCGATGTTGCACTGCGCAGCGGACCGCTGAAGAGTTCCCGGCTGGTGGCGCGCAAGCTGGGACAGACGCGGTTGATGGTGGTGGCCTCGCCGGCCTATCTGGCGCGCGCCGGCACGCCGCGCACGCCGGCTGATTTGGAGGGCCACAACTGCCTGACGTTCAGCTACGTGCGCGCCGCAAACGCCTGGCCTTTTATCAAGCGCGGTCGCCGCACCGAATTCACCCCGCACGGCAACGCCCAGATCAGCGATGGCGAAGCGTTGCGCGCCGTGGCGGTCGCGGGCCTGGGTTTGGCGCGCTTGGCGGAGTTTCAGGTGCGTGCCGATCTGGAGGCCGGCCGCCTCGTCCCCGTGCTGGAGGATTACAACCCCGGCGAGACCGAAGACATCCATGCCGTCTACGTTGGGCAGGGCGCGCATCTGCCCGCGCGTGTTCGGGCGTTTCTGGATTTCCTCGTCGCGCACGTAAAGGTTGCCTAGGCTTTTGTTTCCCCACGCTGGAAGGGCGCGGCGTTCACATTCGCAAAACGCCTTCAAGTTGCCAAAGGCCGTGCCGTTTACCGCCACATAACGTGTGCTTGAACGGGGGAAGACAATGTCGCAGCACGAAGTCGATGAACGGACCAATCTGACGAACAACAACCGCTTTGAGCTGTTGCTGTTCCGCCTGGGCGAATCTGCGCGTTCCAATCAGCGCGAAATGTTCGGCATTAACGTCTTCAAGGTGCGCGAGATCATGGTCATGCCGCCTGTGACGCATGTGGCGGATGCCGGCGCCCATATCCTGGGTGCGGTCAATGTGCGCGGCCAGATCATTCCCGTGATCGACCTTGCCAGCGTGATCGGCACCAAGAACGGCAATGCCAACATCCTCCTGATTACCGAATACGCGCGCTCGACCCAAGGCTTTGCGGTGGAGGAAGTGGACGAGATCGTGCGCCTGGAGTGGAGCCAGATCTTCCCGGCCGAGGCGAGCGTGGGCAGCAGCAATATCACGAGCCTGGCGCGCCTGGATGGCAATGCAGACAACTCGCGCCTGGCGCAGGTGATCGACGTCGAGCAGATCCTGGTGGATGTGTTCCCGACCCGCCGCACCGATCTGGCGCCGGACAATGACGAGCGGCCGATCAAGCTGCCGCCGGGCGCAAAGCTGCTTGTGGCGGATGACTCGGGCCTCGCGCGATCGCTGATCGCAAACGGTCTGGAGGCGATGGGCACCCCATACGTGATGACCAAGAGCGGCCAGGAAGCGTGGGATACGCTGCAGAACATCGCGCGCGATGCCGCCCGCGAAGGCAAGACGGTGCGTGACAAGATCGCGCTGGTGCTGACCGATCTGGAAATGCCCGAGATGGACGGCTTCACGCTCACGCGCAAGATCAAGACCGAGCCGGCGTTCCAGTCGATTCCGGTGGTGATCCACTCGTCGCTGTCGG
Source organism: Ralstonia edaphi (assembly GCF_958350185.1). Lineage (NCBI taxonomy): Bacteria > Pseudomonadati > Pseudomonadota > Betaproteobacteria > Burkholderiales > Burkholderiaceae > Ralstonia > Ralstonia edaphi. Next base: position 157,632 of record NZ_CATWHI010000009.1, on the reverse strand, counting down.
GCTCGGCCAATGAAGACCACGTGCGCCGCGTTGGCGCCAATGGCTACGTCGCCAAGTTCGAAGCCAACGAACTCGCGCAGGCCATCGCTTCTGCGCTGGGTTAAGCGCGGCGCCAGCATCGAAACCCGCGCGGCGTGCAATGCGCCGCCGGGCGCTGTCTCTGGATTACTTGCGGCTCTGGTGGTCCCCGCCGAGCGGGTCGACGACGATCATGGTGCGATCGAGCACGCCATTGTCGTCGAAGAGGGCGTTGAAGTGCGCCTGCTGATACCCGAGCACGTACATCCGATATGACCACGCCTCCCGCTTCATCAGCGGGTAGTACTGCGTCGGCTCCTTTGGTGTGCCGAAGCGCTCGAGCACATCGCGTTTGGTCCACACACCAGGGCGCGCCTCGTAGATTTCCTTTTCCGTCAGCATCTGCCGATAGTTGGTGAGCTTGCCGCTTGCATCAAAGTCGGCGGCATAGACTTCGTGGCCCATCGGCTGCTTGGAGTAGATCCAGCGGTGCGTGCCGTTTGCCAGTTGATACGTCTCGGTGGGCGCGCCGAAGGTCTCGCGCACGGCGCTTTCGGGCTGGCCGATCATCTTCTGCCCCGTCTGGATCGGCGTGAGCGACGCGCACGCGCTCAACACCAGCGCGGCGGCGCTGATCCATGTGCCAAGTCGCATCTGCATGGTGGTTCTCCGGTGGGTGGCTTTTGCCTTGATGGTAAACACTTCGAGCGCAAGCCATATTCCATTGACGCACCGGTTCAGTCGTCTCTACAGGCCGTTCTCCACCATTTCCACCACGCGCAAGGCAATGGCGCCGGTTTGCTCCGGCGGGCGCCCGCGCAGCGGCCCATCGATGATGAGCAGCGCCAGCCCGTGCACCGCCGACCATGCGAGGTATTCGGCACCCGGGCGACGTTCGGGCGGCAACACGCCGGCAGCGGTCATGCGGTCCAGCGCCAGGCCCAATAACTGGAACGGGTTCAGGCCGCTATTGCCGGCTTTGGCCGGGTCCGCATCGTTTTCCACTTCGTCGGGCACAGCAAAGGCCGTACGGAAGAGGCCGGTCTCCATCTGCGCAAACCGCAGATAACCCACGCCGATGGCGCGCAGCGACGCACGTGCGCGCACATCCTCGGGCCACGTCGGGTCGATGGCGTCCAACTCGGCCTCCATGGCGCGCGCCAACGCGGCCAACGCCTCTGCCCGCACAGCTTGCAGCAAGTCCTGTCGCCCCGCGAAGTGCCGGTAGGCGGCGTTCGGCACCACGCCAGCGCGGCGCGTAGCTTCGCGCAGCACGATGGCGTCGGGCCCGCCGGCGCGCGCCAGTTCAATGCCGGCGTCGAGCAGCGCACGTCGCAAGTCGCCATGGCGATACGTGCTCCGCACGGGCGGTCGGGGTGGTTCCTGGGTCATGCAATGCGTCTCCGCAAGTTCTATGTGGACACCGTCCATTATGTCTGCTATCGTTTGTGGACAGTGTTCACAATTGAACCCTAGGCGCTGCTTCGCAAATTTCCAAGCGTTTATTGCGACAGACCTTTCGGAGACCGACATGACCCTAGCCACAGCCGCAGCGGACGATGCAGCGGAACTCCGCACGTTGACCAACGCATGGGCCGCCGCCGTCCGCGCCAAGGATGTCGACGCCGTCATGCGGCATTACGCGCCCGATGTTGTCGTGTTCGACGTGATGCCGCCGCTGTTCGTCAAAGGTGTCGATGCATACCGCCGCAACTGGCAAAGCTGGTTCGACGCGCTGGAAGGTCAGGCCGATTTCCAGTTCACCGAATTGCACCTTGAGGTGAGTGGCGATCTGGCCTATTGCTTCAGCGTGAATCGGTTGCGCGCGCGCTACCGCGACGGCGCAAAGCACGATGCACAGACGCGCGCCACCGTGTGTTTTCGCAAGCGCGATGGCCGTTGGCAAGTCGTACACGAGCATGCCTCGGTGCCGATGCCGGTGCCCGAACCTGCGTGCAGCTGATCGAGTTTTTTCCCCGACCGCGTGGCGCAACGCGCGGCTTTGCAGTCCCCCAAGTCCACCCCAAGGAGTTGTGATGCTAGTTCAACCGTATCTGTTCTTCGAAGGTCGTTGTGAAGAAGCGCTGGAGTTCTACAAGAAAACGCTCAGCGCCAAGGTCGATGTCGTGATGCGCTACAAGGATGCGCCCAAGGATGCGCAGCCCACGGCCGAGCAATGCGGCGGCGTGGCGCCTCCGCTCGATAAGGTCATGCATGCTGCATTCCGCGTCGGAGAAACGCAGATTCTGGCGTCCGACGGTATGGCCGCCGGCAAGACGGATTTCAAGGGTTTCGGGTTGTCCGTGAACGTGGCTGACAACGCCACTGCGGAGCGCACCTTCAAGGCACTCGGCGAAGGTGGCCAAGTCACGATGCCGATGTCCGAAACGTTTTTCGCCAACGCATTCGGCATGGTGACCGATCGCTTTGGCATCACCTGGATGGTCATCGCACCCAAGCCGATGTAACTGCACGGCGTGTGCGGACGGCCGCCGCCCGGTGGCCGTTCTACGCAAAATCGTAGGCGGTCTGTCTTGGCTCACGGCGGCGGTCCGGTGCTAGACTGCGCGATCACCGGGGCTTTACCAATATCAACGAAACCACCCCCTTGGTGACGACCGGCTGTTCTGGCCGCGACCCTTTGCATGGCCCGTGCAAATGTGTCCTTTTCACCTGCTGCCCTCATCCGTCGGAGCGCTCTTCATGCTGAAGATCATTGCGATTGCATCGTTGTCGCGATGACCGCTGTGCCGGGCACATTTTCAAGCTGACGGGCCTTTTTCTGTACGGATGCGATAACCGGCAAGGACGTTGAAGCCGGTCTCGCCAACCCCAAATCGGCTGCGCAATCCTGAGCGACATTCAGGCACGGCGGCCAAGCATAGGAGTGATTCCATGACGCATGGCATCGACGAACGCAAGCGCTGGCTTGCCCTCATCGTGCTCTGCCTGGGCGTGCTGATGATCGTGCTGGATACGACCATCGTGAACGTTGCGCTGCCGTCCATCCAGGCAGACCTGGGCTTTACCGAAACCTCGCTCGTATGGGTGGTCAACGCCTACATGCTCACGTTTGGCGGCTGTCTGTTGCTCGGCGGGCGATTGGGTGATCTGTTCGGGCATCGCAAGCTGTTCCTGCTGGGGCTGACGCTGTTCACGCTGGCATCGGCCGCATGCGGGCTGGCGAATTCGCAAGGGCTGCTGATTACGGCGCGCGCCGTGCAGGGGCTGGGCGGCGCGGTGGTGTCGGCGGTGTCGCTGTCGCTGATCATGAATCTGTTCACCTCGCCGGCGGACCGCGCCAAGGCAATGGGCATCTACGGCTTTGTCTGTGCGGGCGGCGGCAGCATCGGGGTGTTGCTCGGTGGCCTCCTGACGAGCACGTTGAGCTGGCACTGGATCTTCCTGGTCAATCTGCCGATTGGCGTGGCGGTGTACGCCGCCTGCGTGGCGTTGCTGCCGGTGGGCAAGCCGTTGGCCGATCGCACAAAACTGGACGTGGCAGGCGCGATTGCCGTCACCGCATCGCTGATGCTCGCGGTGTACGCCGTCGTGCACGGCAACGAAGCCGGTTGGACATCGACGCAGACGCTCACGCAGCTGGGCATTGCCATTGCGTTGATGATCGCGTTCCTGGTCATTGAATCGCGTGTGTCGCATCCGCTGATGCCGCTGCGTATGTTCGCGCTGCGCAACGTCGCCACGGCAAACGTGGTCGGCGTGCTGTGGGCGGCGGCGATGTTTGCGTGGTTCTTCATCTCGGCGCTGTACATGCAGCGCGTGCTCGACTACAGCGCGATGCAGGTGGGGCTGGCCTTCCTGCCCGCCAACATCATCATGGCGGTGTTCTCGCTGGGGTTGTCGGCCAAGCTGGTGATGCGCTTCGGCATTCGCGCGCCGCTGTCGGTGGGTTTGCTGGTGGCGGGCATTGGGCTGGTGTTGTTTGCACGCGCGCCCGCCGGCGGCAGCTTTGTGCTCGACGTGCTGCCCGGCATGCTTTTGTTGGGCTTGGGCGCCGGTGTGGCGTTCAACCCCGTGCTGCTGGCCGCCATGAGCGATGTGGCGCCCGATGAATCCGGCCTGGCGTCCGGCGTGGTCAACACGTCGTTCATGATGGGCGGTGCGTTGGGCCTAGCCATCCTGGCAAGTCTGGCTGCCGCGCGCACCGAAGGTCTCGCTGCGGCAGGAGCCGACGCCACGACGGCACTCAATGGTGGCTATCACCTCGCGTTTCTGCTGGGGGCAGTTGCCGCCGTGCTGGGTTCGGTGCTGGCGGGCGTGTTTGTGCGCACGCGCACGCAAGGGGCCGGGCAGGGCGAAGCCTCGTCGGCAGCGCCAATTTAAGTCACAGAGAAGGAACCCGCGGAAGGGAGCGCACCGCATGTCTCACACGAGACCTGCGGTGAAAACCGTTATTGACCGACCGGTCGGACGGTTTATAATCGATCCACCCAAAACACGATGCGCATGACGTGCCGTGCACATGCCGCGCCAGCGGCCGGAGGATCGCATGTACACCCAAAGCCTCGACCAACCCGGCGGTCTGCCCACGGAGCAGGAACTGGCCGCCGCCTCTCAAGGCGAAGCCGATTTGCAGGCGCGCTTCGATGCGCGCATCGGGGCCGACCACAAGATCGAGCCGCAGGACTGGATGCCGGCGCCGTACCGCAAGACGTTGCTGCGGCAGATTTCGCAGCACGCGCATTCCGAGGTGGTCGGCATGCTGCCCGAGGGCAACTGGATCAGCCGCGCGCCGTCGCTCAAGCGCAAGGCCATCCTCCTGGCCAAGGTGCAGGACGAAGCGGGCCACGGCCTCTATCTCTATTCCGCCGCAGAAACACTCGGCAGCTCACGCGACGAGATGATCGACGCCCTGCACGAAGGCCGCGCGAAGTATTCGTCGATCTTCAATTACCCGACGCTCTCCTGGGCAGACGTGGGCGTGATCGGCTGGCTGGTCGATGGCGCGGCCATCATGAACCAGGTGCCGCTGTGCCGTTGCTCATACGGCCCGTATGCGCGCGCCATGATCCGCATCTGCAAGGAAGAGTCGTTCCACCAGCGTCAGGGCTATGAATCGTTGCTGACGATGATGGGCGGCACGCAGGCGCAGCGCGACATGGTGCAGGAAGCCGTCAACCGCTGGTGGTTTCCGGTGCTGATGATGTTCGGGCCGCCCGACACCGCATCGCCCAACAGCGCGCAGACCATGGCCTGGGGCATCAAGCGCATTTCGAACGACGATCTGCGGCAGCGTTTTGTCGATGCCACGGTCGAGCAGGCGCGCGTGCTCGGCGTGACGCTGCCCGACCCCGGCCTTACGTGGAACGAAGCGCGCGGCCATTACGATTTCTCGCCGCTCGATTGGTCCGAATTCAAGCGCGTGCTCGATGGTCACGGCCCGTGCAACCGCGAGCGCCTTGCCACCCGCAAGCGCGCACACGAAGAAGGCGAGTGGGTGCGCGAAGCCGCGCTCGCCTACGCACGCAAGCAGGCCGAACGCGCCGCCGCCAATCAACAAGCTGCCTGAACCGGAAGGAGCCCGCCATGCATCAACACGAATGGCCGCTGTGGGAAGTGTTCATCCGCAGCAAGCAGGGCCTGGAGCACAAGCATTGCGGCAGCCTGCACGCCGTGGACGCCAAGCAGGCGCTGCAGATGGCGCGCGATGTCTACACGCGCCGGCAGGAAGGCGTCTCCATCTGGGTGGTGCCCTCGGCCGCCATCACCGCGAGCGAACCTGACGACAAGCCGATGCTCTTCGACCCGATGGCCGACAAGATCTATCGCCACCCGACGTTCTATCGGCTGCCCGATGAAGTCAACCACATGTGAGCCGCGGTGATGACTTCCGACGCGCATCTGCAATACATCCTTCGCCTGGCTGACAACGCGCTGATCCTTGGGCAGCGCAACGCGGAATGGACCGGCCACGGCCCCGTGCTGGAAGAAGACATCGCGCTGTCCAATCTCAGTCTTGATCTGATCGGCCAGGCGCGATTGCTCTACACGCACGCGGGGCAGATCGAAGGCGAGATCACCGGCACACCGCGCACGGAAGACGACTACGCCTACTGGCGCGCCGAGCCGGCTTTCCGCAACTACACGCTGCTCGAGCTGCCCCATGCCGGGCCGCTGGTCGCGACATCCGCGGCGACGCGCGACTACGCCGTCACCATCGTCCGCCACTTCCTGTACGCCGCGTTGATGGTGCCGCTGTGGGAAGCGTTGACGCGTTCGACCGACACCGAGCTGGCCGCCATTGCCGCCAAATCCGTGAAGGAGATGCGTTACCACCTCGCCCATACGCGCGACTGGCTGGTGCGCTTCGGTGATGGCACCGACGAATCGCATGCACGTGCGCAGGCCGCGCTCGACTGGCTGATGCCGTACACGAACGAATTTTTTGCCACAGACGACCTTGAAGCGGCAGCGGCCGAAGCCGGCATCGGCGTGCGTCCGGCAGACCTGCGCGACGCATGGGAGGCGACGGTGCGTGACGCGCTGGACGAGGCCACGCTGCGCTGGCCCGAGCCCGGTCCCTATGTCAGCACCGGCAAGCACGGCGTGCATTCCGAGCATATGGGCTACCTGCTGGCCGAGATGCAGGGATTGGCGCGCCAGTTCCCGGGGGCATCGTGGTAAGCGAGCGATTGCATCGCGCGCGCATCGCGCTGGAGGCCGTCACCGACCCGGAGATTCCCGTGGTGACGATTGCCGAACTGGGCATCCTGCGCAATCTCCAGCTCGACGAGGCCGGCACACTGGTCGCGACGATCACGCCCACGTATTCCGGCTGCCCCGCCATGGAGCAGATTTCCGATGACGTGAGCCGGGCGTTGCAGGCAGCGGACGTGGGTGCGTATCGCGTGCGTTCGGTGCTGTCGCCGGCATGGACGACGGATTGGATTACCGCTGAAGGGCGGCGCAAGCTGCGCGACTTTGGCATTGCCCCGCCGGCGCAGGTGGCGGACGAGGGCGGGGTGCGCCCGATTCGTCTCACGCGTCCCGCGCAGGCCGAGCAGATTGCCTGCCCGCAATGCGGGTCGCACGATACGGCGCTCATTTCCGCCTTCGGCTCCACTGCCTGCAAAGCGCTGTACCGCTGCCGCGCGTGCCGCGAGCCGTTCGACTACTTCAAGCCTTACTGAGCCCACCGGGCACGACCGCCATGACCCCGCAATTCCACCCCTTGCGTGTTGCCGAAGTGCGCGGCGAGACGGCCGATACGATTTCCGTGCGCTTTGACGTGCCGAATGACCTGCGCGATGCGTACCGCTTTACCCAGGGGCAGTTCCTGACGCTGCGCGTGCCGCCGGGCCAATTGCCTGGACATGAAGAACTGCGGCGTTCGTATTCGATCTGCTGCGCCGTGCAGGACTACGACGCGCACGGCGAGTTGCGTGTCGCGGTCAAGCGCGTCGATGCGGGAGTCTTCTCCAACCACTTGCACGATCGCATCCGCGTGGGCCAGACGCTCGATGTGCTGCCGCCGGATGGCCGCTTCTACGTGCCGCTCGCGGCCGAAAGCGCGCGCCACTACGTCGCCTTCGCGGCCGGCAGCGGCATCACGCCGATCCTGTCGCTCATCAAGACGACGCTGGCTGCGGAGCCGCAGAGCCGCTTCACGCTGGTCTACGGCAATCGCAGCGTCGACAGCATCATCTTTGGCGAGGCACTCGAAGACCTGAAGGACCGCTATCTCGATCGCTTCGCGCTGTATCACGTGCTGTCGCGCCAGGCGCAGGAGATTGCGCTGTTCAACGGCCGGCTCGACGGCGCGAAGGTGCATGCGTTTCTGGATGCGCTGATTCCGCCGGACGATATCGATGCCGCTTTCATCTGCGGCCCGTCGACGATGATCGATGCCGTGGAAGCCGCGCTGCTTGAGCGCGGTGTGCCGCGCGAGCGCGTGCATGCCGAACGCTTTGGCGTACCGGTGGGCGATGCGACGGCAGCGGCCAAACCACGCAAGCATGCCGCCGTCGCGGGCGATGTGGCGCTGACCGTTGTACTCGACGGCAAATCGCACGAGGTGCCGATGGCGGGTGACGCCAAGGTGCTGGACAGTGCGCTGAGTGCGGGGCTGGATCTGCCCTATGCGTGCAAGGGCGGCGTGTGCTGCACGTGCCGCGCCAAGGTGCTGGAAGGCCGTGTGGAGATGGAGAAGAACTTCACGCTGGAAGACTGGGAGATCCAGCAGGGGTTTGTGCTGACCTGCCAGGCGAGGCCGCTCACGCAGCGCGTGGTGGTCAGCTACGACGAGCGCTGAACGTCAGCCCTTCTTGTCGTCCGGGCCGCTCAGCCCCCCGAGCCCGCCCAGCCCGTTCTCCAGCATGTCGATCACCATTTCCGCATAGCCTTCATACGAAAGCGGCCCGTCGGGTTTGAGCCAGGTGAAGGTCCAGTTCATCATGCCGAACAGCATCATCGTGATGGGCGTGCGGTTGGCCTCGTCCACCTTGCTCGGATAAGCCGCCCCGAGCTGTCGGCCCACCGCGGCCACCACGTCGCGTTCACGCGCGAGCACGATGTCGCGCTGCTCCGGCGCCAGGTATTTCACATCATTGAGCAAGGCCACATGCCGCGTGCGCGACGTGGCGTATTCGGCCAGGAACGTGCGGATCAGCAGATGCAGCGTGGCGCGTGCCGAGAGCTTGGCGTGGCGCGCGTCGCTCTCGGCGCGTTCTACCAGATCGGCCAGCCGGCGCGTGTAGCGGTCGAGCAGGTCGAAGAGGATGGCTTCCTTGCCTTCGTAGTAGTGATACAGGCGCGATTTCGAGCCGCCGCACGCAGCGGCAAGCTGGTTCATCGACACGCTCGGGTAGCTGTCGGCCGCAAAGGCTTCGGCGGCGGTGTCGAGCACGCTTTCGCGGCGCAACTCGAATTCGTCTTCGTTCTTGACGCGGGACATGGCGGGCGGCACATCGGTTGGATGGCCGCCATGTTAACCGGCTGCGTCGCGGTGTGTCGATGCTGCGTCGAGGCGTCAGACGGTTTCGAGCACGCCCAGGAAATCCAGCACGGCTTCGACAAACGCGTCCGGCAGCTCCACGTTGGCGAGATGCACGGTATCGAGGAGGCGCAATTGCGCGCCCGGAATGGCAGCGGCAATCTCCTCGCCATGGCGGGCAGACGTCACGGTGTCGTGCCGGCCGGCAATGACGAGCGTCGGATGCGTGATCAGCGTGATCGTGCGGCGCAGGTCGGCATCGCGCACGGCTGCCCAGCTGCCGATGATGCCCTCGCGCGGCGTTGCCAGCAGCGTGCGGCGGAACGGCGCAACGGCCGGGTCATTGGCCTCCAGCATGCGCGCCGGAAACCAGTTGCGTAGAAACGTCTCCGTTGTTGCCTGCATGTCGGGCGCTTGCTGAAGCTCGGCGATGGCCTGATCGAAATACTGCGTCGGGCCGATGTGCGCGGCCGTATTGGAGAGGGTCAACCGGTCGATGCGTTCCGGCACATGGATCGCCAGCCACTGCGCCACGATGCCGCCGAGCGACAGCCCCAGCATATGCACGCGCTGGATGCCCAGCGCATCGAGCAGTTCGACCACGTCACGACCGAGCCGATCGATCGAATAGGCGCCGGCTGGTGCATCCGAAGCGCCGTGGCCGCGCGCGTCGTAGCGCAGCACGTGAAAGTGTTCGGCCAGGCGCGGCACGGTCACGTCCCACATGTGCAGGTCGGTGCCGATGGAATTGGACAGCAGCAGGACGGGCTTGCCGGCGGTGCCGTCAAAGCGATAGGCGAGGCGCGTACCGTCACCGGCGGTGATGAAGGAGAGGTCGTTGCGGGTGGTCATGTTGAGCTCCTGGGAAAGACGGGGGAAATGATTGGGATGCCGTCATCCTAGAAGCCGACGCGGTTGGCGGATACTATGAAGTTTTGACGAACTTTGTAGGTTTTGCAGACAATGCAGAACTTCACGCTTCATGAGCTGCAGTGCTTCGATGCGGTGGTCACCGGTGGCAGTTTCCAGGCGGCGGCCGAGCGGTTGCATCGCTCGCATCCGTCTGTGTTTGCGGCGGTCGCCAAGCTGGAAGGACAGTTGGGTCTAAACCTGCTGGACCGCAGCGGTTATCGCGTGCGCTTGACGGAAGCGGGGCGATCGTTCCACCGCAAGGTGCAGTCGTTGCTGCGTGAGAGCGATGAACTGCGGACGCACGCAAAACAGCTCGCGATGGGCGAGGAGGCCGAGTTGCGCGTGGTGCTGGGTGACCTGTGTCCGCTGCAGCCCGTGCTGGCACTGCTGAGTCAATTTTTCGGCCAGTGTCCGCAAACGCGGCTGCAATTGCAGTTCGAAGCCGTCACCGGGCCGTGGGAGCGCTTGCTGGAAGACGATGCGGACCTGATCGTCCACCGCGTGCCGAAAGGCGACGTGCGCATGGAGTGGATCGGCTTGGGCAAGATCGCCATGGTGCCGGTGGTGGCGCCGGGGTTTTTGCCGTTCGCCATCACGTCGGCCATCACGCCTCAGCAGATGCAGCGCTTCATGCAGTGCGTCATCAACGATTCCGCGCGGAACCCGCCTGAGCAATCCCATTACGTCATCGACGGTGCGCCGCAGTGCGCCGTGCCTGACCAATTGATGAAGAAAGAGCTGATCCTCCACGGCATGGCATGGGGGCATCTGCCGCGTTTCCTGATCGAGACGGAGCTGCGCGAGCGGACGTTGCTGTCGATTGCGGGGCGCCATTTTCCCGGCATGGTGCAGGAGCTGGTGGTCGCGCGCAGGCGCGATCAGCCGCATGGTCCGGTCGCCAACCGGCTGTGGGATTTTCTCGGCCACCATGCGCCGGTCCTGAAGCCGGCGTTGGGCCGCATGCCGCGTCAAGCGGGCGCGGCCGGGCGAAAGCGCGCGTAATGTGCTGGCACGTTCGTGCCTGGGCAAGCTCGTCGTCTAGTCGACTTGGCGGAGTGCTTGCTGTGCGGTTCCGGACTATAACCATTCATGCCCGACCCTTTCACGGGCAAAGGTGGTGAATGATGAGCGCACATGGCACCGATCAGGTTTTCTCGGGTTCCATTCCCGAGCTGTACGACACGCTGCTGGTGCCACTGATCTTCGCACCGTATGCGCAGGACATGGCCGCGCGGGCGGCGGCATGCCAGCCGCAGCGCGTGCTGGAGGTCGCCGCCGGTACCGGCGCGGTGACGCGCGCGTTGGCGGAAGCACTGCCGGCCACCACCGAGATTGTGGCGACCGACCTGAACCCCCCAATGCTAGAGCGTGCGGCTGCCGTGGGCACATGCCGGCCTGTCACGTGGCAGCCGGCGGATGCGCAGCAACTTCCGTTTGCCGACGGCAGTTTCGATTTGGTGATCTGCCAGTTTGGCGTGATGTTCTTTCCGGACCGGCCCAAGGCCTTTGCCGAAGCGCGACGTGTGCTGACGCCGGGCGGCAAGCTGCTCTTCAGCGTGTGGGACCGGATCGAGAACAACGATTTTGCGAATGCGGTGACGAAGGCACTGGCGAAACGCTTTCCCGAAAACCCGCCGATGTTTCTCGCGCGCACGCCGCATGGTCATTACGATCCGGCGCCAATTCAGGCCGACGCCCGCGCGGGCGGCTTCACCGCAGAGGTCACGTACGACGTTGTCTCCGCACGCAGCCGGACAGACACCGCGCGCACCGTCGCCACCGCCTATTGCCAAGGCACGCCGGTGCGCGCCGAGCTGGAGGCGATCGGTGGCAATGCACTGGCCGACGCCACCGACGTGTGTACCGATGCGTTGACTGCCCGGTTCGGCGTAGGGCCGGTCGAAGGCAGGATCCAGGCGGTGATGTTCAGCGTGACAGCCTGAAGCGGGCGATCAAGCGGCTTGCTTGGTCGCGCTCATGTAGTTGTGGTTGTAGTTGAGCACCCGGCCCGTGGCCAGGTCATAGCCGACGCGCCCCGTCAGGGTTTCCAGCGCTCGGCCATACAGGTGGAAATGGCGGGTGGGTGCGTTGCCCAGCACGTGGATGCTGTGGATGTCGTCGTCGAGGAACGTGATGGGCGTGCCGGGCTGTACCACGACTTCGCGCGACAGGGCCAGTGTGGCGCGCTCGGGGTCGCGGCCGTCGTCGGTGCGTGTGTAGACGCGGTTCAACTCTTCGCCTTCGAGCGCCACGATGACGGCCCACGTGGTGTGGTTGTGCGGCGGCGTGGTCTTGCCCGGGTTGATGGAGTTCAGGTACAGCGCGAAGGTCTGGTCGGGCTCCACGTGCAGCAGGTAACGGCTGGAGGCATCGGCATCGCCCGCAGCGGGCGGCGGGAAAGCGTCCAGCGGGAACAGCGCTTCCTGCGCGGCAAGTTCATGCAGGCGATCGGCAATGCGCGCAAGCGATGCCTGCGTAATGCCATCTTGCGCGGCAATGGCGCGGATGGCGACGAGGGTCTGGCGGACGGCGTGGTCGCGTTGCTGGGCGAGGCTCATGGCAGCTCAAAGCAGATAGGTGAAGCACCCAGTGTAGGGCGCCGGCAGCGCACGACCAACGCAGCATCCTGCATATGGTTAGACGCATCGGTTCGTTCTCGGGCGCGGGGTAGCGTGCCTAACATGGGCCCCTTCAGAAACGCGCGAGGCCTGCATGACACGCTCTTCCATCGACGCTCATTCCAACGCGCCGGATGCCTCGGGTTCTCTTGCAACACGCCTCGTCCACGCAGGCAGCCCGCGGTTTGTGGAGGGCACTGCGCCGGTCAACGTGCCGGTGGAGCGCACCAGCACCGTCCGCCATGCCAGCACCGCCGCGCAGCATGACGTCCACGCGCGCCGCAAGGCCGGCGAGAACATCGCCAGCTACGGCCGCCACGGTTCACAAACGCATCGCGCGCTGGAAGATGCGCTGCTGGCCCTTGAGGGCGGCGTGCGCGCGTTCCTTGTGCCGTCTGGCTTGTCGGCGATTTCGCTGACGTTCCTGGCGCTGTTGTCACCCGGCGACCACGTGGTCGTGACAGACAGCGTGTATGCGCCCGTGCGCCGGCTCGACACCGGTCTGCTGCAACGCCTGGGCATTGAACTGACCTATGTGGACCCGCGCGACGGGCAGCTCGAAGCGGCTATCCGGCCGCACACGCGGCTCATCTATACGGAATCGCCGGGGTCGCTGCTCTATGAAATCTATGACTTGTGTGCCATCGCCCGAGTAGCGCAACGGCACGGCATCGCGCTGGCCACAGACAACACCTGGGCGTCTGGCATTCTCTTCCGGCCGCTCGATGCAGGGGCAGACATTTCAATCCTGGCCGCCACCAAGTACGTGGCCGGGCATTCCGATGTGATGCTGGGCGCCGTCATTGCCCGCACCGATGCCGTGGCCGCGCGTATTGCCGCCGCACACGATGTGCTCGGCCTCACGATCGGCGCCGATGATGCTTATCTGGCGCTGCGCGGCGTGCGCACGTTGCCGGTGCGCATGGCCCAGCACCAGCGCAATGCCACGCGCGTGGCGCAGTGGCTGCAGGCGCAGCCGGGTGTGGGGCGCGTGTTTTATCCGGCATTGCCGGGTGACCCGGGTTACGCGCTGTGGCAGCGGGATTTCTCGGGCGCCAACGGGCTCGTTTCATTCGTGCTGGAAGGCGCGGATCAGCACGCCGCAGAACGGGTCGCCGATGCGTTGCGGTTGTTTGCGATTGGCGCCTCGTGGGGCGGGTACGAAAGCCTCGTCACCGTGGTTGCGCCCGAAAGGCTGACGGACCACGCGCAATGGGATCAAGCCGGTGCCGTGCTGCGTCTGCATGTCGGCCTGGAAGATGCAGATGACCTCATTGCCGATCTGGAGCAGGCGCTGCAGCACGCGCCCGTGGTCGCGCTGCACGCGATTGGCGGTTGAAGGTCACAGGTCAAACATCAGACGGCAAACGTCGCGCTGGCGAAGGCAGCGTGCCATGGTGCATGCGCGGTCGGCCGCGCACCTGCATGACCCGATAGCGCGCGCGATAGGAATGCACGCGTGCGGTCGCTCGTCGGGGAGGAGAAAACCTGTTCTGCCGAGCCGCGTTCCACCACGACACCGTGTTCGGTGAATACCACCTCGTCGCTGATCGCCCGCGCGAAGGCCATTTCATGCGTGACCAGCACGCAGGTCAGGCCATCGTCGACCAATTCGCCGATGACGTTGAGCACTTCCCCAACCGTTTCCGGATCGAGCGCGGACGTCACTTCATCGAACAGGATCAGTTCCGGTTCCATGGCCAGCGCGCGGGCAATGGCCACGCGCTGTTGCTGCCCGCCGGACAGCTGCCCCGGGTATGCGCGCGCCTTGTCTGCCAGGCCCACTTTCTTGAGCAGCGCATGCGCGGTGGCTTCAGCCTCCGACCGCGCTTTGCCCAGCACGCGCACGGGTGCGGCGACCAGGTTGTCGAGCACGCTCAGGTGCGGAAACAGGTTGTATTGCTGGAACACAAAGCCGATGCGCTTGCGCAGGGCAATGGTGTCTTCTTCGGTGTTGAGCTGGTCGACGCGGATGCCGCCCACGGTGATGCTGCCGCGCTGCGGCCGAAGCAAGCCGCTGATGCAGCGCAGCAGCGTCGACTTGCCCGAGCCCGACGGCCCGATGATCGACACGGCCTGGCCACGCTGCACGTCGAGGTCGATGCCCGACAGCACCGGCGTGATGCCGAAACTCAGATGCACGTCGCGGAGTGAGACAAGCGGTGGGGCAACCGGCGTAGATGCATCGAGAGGAAGAAGATCAGGCAGCGACATGCGCGCGCTCCATGCGCCGGGTCAGGCGCGAAATCGGGTAGCAGTAAACGAAGAACAGGGCGAGCACGGTGAAGTAGGTCAGCACCGTAAACGGCGTGCGATTGACCGTGTTGCTGGCGATCTGGGCGGTGTCGAGCAGATCGTGCACGCCCACCAGCGACGCCAGTGCCGTGCCCATGGTGATGACGGCGTACAGGTTCATCCACGAAGGCAGCATGCGCCGTACGCACTGCGGCAGCACGATGCGCCAGAGGATGTCGCGCCGTGTAAACGCCAGCGACGCTGCGGCTTCCCACTGCGTATGCGGGATCGACTGCACCGCGCCACGGAAGATTTCCGCCACGTGCGCACTTGCCGGCAATGCCAGCGCGAACGTCACCTTGAGCCAATCCGGAAACGGGATCACGTGGCCACGCACGACAATTTCGAAGGGCACCGCGTATGCAATGCCGTAAACCAGTACAAGCCACGGTGCATTGCGAAACGCAACGACATAGCCGCTGGCGAGCTGCCTTAGCCCGCGCACCGACGACAAATGCAGTGCGCCGATCGCCAGCCCCACCAAGGTGCCGAGCCCGACGGCCAGCAAGCTGATGCCGACGTTGATGCCCAGCCCCCGAAGCAAAGCTGGCGACCAATGCAGAAGCGTGGCGAGAAGGGTGTCAGGCATGCGCGGCGCTCCCCAATGCGGCGTGGCCCGTGGCACCGTAACCGGGCATCTGCAACCGGCGTTCGATCCATACGCCCAGCGCATGCACGGCATAGGTCACCACGCCGTAGAACAGCAGCAACAGCACCATGCATTCGAGCACGTTGTCGCGCTGTGTCCAGATCATCAGCGCGCTATACGTGAGGTCGCCCACCGCAATGGCGGATGCCAGCGACGATGCCTTTACCAGCTCGACGGTGTTGTTCATCAGCGAGGGCCATGCCGCGCGAAGTGCGAGCGGCAGTTGTACGCGCCACAGGCGCTCGCGTGCGCTGAAGCCGAGCGAAGTTGCGGCTTCCAGCATGGCGGGCGGCACGGCTTCAATGCCGGCACGCAGGGCTTCCGCATGAAACGCCGCCTTGTGTAGCGAGAGCAACGTCACCGCCCAGAAGAACGGCGTGAGCGGATTGGTCAACTGCCACCGCGCCAGCGTTTGCGTGATCAGCGTGTTGACGACGAGAAACGCGCAGCACAACTGCACGAGCGTGGGCGTGTTGCGCGTCAGTTCGATAAAGCCCTGCGCCAGCCATCTCACGCGCTTGTGCGGCGACACCAGCAGCCGCGCGAGCCCCACACCAAAGACGAGGCTCAGCACCACGGTGCTCAGCATCACCAGCAGCGAAACTTTCGCGCCTTGCAGCAGCGCATTGCGCTCGTACGCCTCGGCCAGAAAGCCGTAGTCGAGGCCGGTGTGGCGGACCAGCGCAATCGCCCGTGCGAGCAGATCGTCAGTCAACTGCAGCCTCTCGATCAGCCGCGCGTGGCCTTCAGCTTGTCATGCCATTCGACCAGCGCGGGCGACGGCGGCAGGATGCCGTTCTTCTTCTCCGTTTCGATCAGCCAGCCGGTGCGGTGCCAGCCCTGGACGATGCGGTCGAGGGCGGCCACAGTGTCGTTCTCGCCCTTGCGCGCCCAGATGACCGTGGGCGAAGGGATGAGGTCCGGGCCGACGATGCGGTAGTCCTTCCATTCGGGGTTGCTGCGGGGCAGCGGCTGCAGCAGCGTGGCGTCGTGCACGGCAGCAGCGCAGTTGTTGCCGCGCAGGGCCAGCAAGGACTCGGCCGGGCTCTTGAACCCCTTTGGCGTGGCACCAATGTCGGCGGCCAGCGGCTTGGCGTAGCTGCTGCCTTGCGAAAGGCAAACGTCCTTGTCTTTCAGGTCGCTCCACTGGTGCACCGGGCTGTCTTTCGGGACCAACGCCACGCCGCCCACGCGGTAGTACGGTGTCGGCACGTGGGCGAGCAAGTCTGCGCGCTCGGGGTTCAACTCCATCGCCGCAACCAGGACGTCAACACGCCCCTGCTGCAGAAATTGCACGCGGTTGGAAGGTTGCACCTGCACCGTCTCCACTTCCACGCCAAGCCCGCGCCCGAGTGCCTGTGCGAGGTCGATGTTGAAGCCCGTACCGCGCTGTGTGACGGGGTCGATGGAGCCGAATGGCCCGCCCGACAGCACCACGCCCACGACAAGCTTCTTGCGCTGCTGGATCTTGTCGAGCGTGGCATCAGCATGTGCCGCTGTTGCACTGAACGCGGCGGCCGCTGCCAACGCGACGGAAGCGAAGACGGATCGGCGGAACGAGGAAGAAGGGGCGGACATGGCACGCGACAGATTGTTTCTGAAGCAGCCATTGTCCGAGATGCTCGTCGCGCAACGAACGAATAAAAACCGGAAACGTTATGCGCCGCTCAGGGCTTTTGCGGCCCGAGGCGGGTCCGCAAGGCCCGCCGGCGGTTGCGCATCCAGTCGATGGCGCGCCGGCCGAGGGCGATGGATGGCAGTTCGACATAGCGATGCAGCAGCACGGCCAGCGCCAGCGTGAGCGCGAGGTTGAGGGCAAACAGCATCAACTGCGTGCCGAGCCACTCCGGCGCGAGCCGGCCCACCACGCGGTGCGTGGCTTCAATCACGCTCGGGTGCACGAGGTACAGCGCATACGACAACTCGCCCAGCCAGACGGCGACGCGCGGCACGCGAAGCTCGCCGCAGTGCTCCATGGCCACCATGCCGATCAACAACGCGCCGGCGGGCAAGCCCCGCGCGAGCAGATCGAATTTCGGGACCGGTCCGACGACCGACATCACGAACGTTGCCACGCCAATCGCCATCAGGACACGCGCAACGGCCGGTGTCAGGCGATGCCGATGTGCCGCATATAGCCATGCCAGCCCGGCGCCCAACAGGAACTCCAGCACCAGCGGGTTGGCTGCCATGGCCTGCAATGGCGTGGCCCAGTCGTACAACGCTTCCGGGTTGCGCTGCACGACGCCGTTGTGCCAGAACGGCACGATGATCGTTGTCGTGAACAGCGCCAACGCCACCAGCCCAAGCGCACGCTGTCCGAACAGCGCCAATCCCACCGCGCACAACGCGTAGAAAAACACTTCGTAGTTGAGCGACCAGCCGACATACAGCGCCGGATAGCCGAAGTACGGCGCATCCACATTGGCCTGCGGCAAAAACGCCAGCGAAGTGAGCAATACGCCCGACGAGACGGGATTGAGCCACGTCGAATGCAGCACCGACATCAGCCAGTAGGGCGGCGCCAGGCGGAACGCCCGCTTGACGAGAAATTCGTCGGCCGGTTCGGGCCCCTTGGGGCCAAGGACGGCAACCCACGCAATGATGAAGCCGCTGATGACGAAGAACACGTCCACACCGACATGCCCGCGCTTGATCACATGCGACGTCAGCCACGCAAGCGCAGGGATGTCGGCATGGGCCAGGGCGAGCCCGGAGTGGTACACCACGACATACAGCGCAGCGAAACCCCGCAGCGCCTGGATGCTGAGTAGAGAAGACGAAGAACGGTTCACGCGCAAGGGCTATCGATAACGCAGAAAGCAACCCACGCTGGCAAGCAAGCTACGTGCCCATCACGTCTTCGTGTGCCGGTGTTGCGGGCGTTGAGGCAAAGGGTGATGTGCGCGGCGCGCCAACCTCGCCCAGGCGAATCAGCCGGGCCCGCACCACGTTGCGGCTGACCCCGAGCACGCGCGCGGCGTCGCTTTGGCTGTAGTGGCAGTACCGGAATACCTCGCGGAACAGCGCGTCTTCCACCACCTGATAGACATTCCCGACGCTGTCGTTGCAGAGGTGCTGGATCGCCTGGCATAGCAGGGCAGCTTCGTCTGCACTGGACGTGTCGGGCGGCTGCGCGGTCGGCGGGGCGGTGGAGGCCGTTGGCGGCTCGGTCTCGGGCCGGGCCTGTGCCACCGCCTGGGCCGGGGAACTGGCAGGGCGGCTGGACAGCCGCAGGTCGGACGCGTCGATGGTGTTTCCATCGCAGAGCAGGAGCGTCCGATGAATGACGTTTTCAAGCTCGCGCACGTTGCCGTGCCAGGGGCTCTGCGTCAGCAGGCGTTCGGCCGCCGGTGTGAGGGTCGCGCGCGCGTGGCCGAGTCGCTTGCTGTAGGTGTTGATGAAGTAGCGTGCCAGCGGAACGATGTCGCCCGGACGCTCCTTCAGCGTGAGGACGTTGAGGTTGACGACATTCAGCCGGTAGTAGAGATCCTTGCGAAAGCGCTTCTCCTGGACCAGCGTTTCCAGGTCGACGGTCGTGGCCGCGACGATCCGGAGATCGACTGGAATGGGCGTGCGCCCGCCCAGGCGCACGATTTCACGCTCCTGCAGCACGCGCAGCAGCTTGTTCTGCACAGGCAAGGGCAGGTCGTTGACCTCGTCGAGGAAGATCGTCCCGCCGTTCGCCTGCTCGAACCACCCCACCTGCGTGCCGAATGCACCGGCGAACGCACCGTTTTCGTGGCCGAAGAGTTCTGCATCGACCAGCGTGTCGGAGAAGGCGCCGCAGCTCACCACCACGAAAGGACCACCCTGCCGCGCGCTGCGGTTGTGCAGGTAGCGGGCAATCAGCTCTTTGCCCGTGCCGGTTTCGCCAGAGATCAGCACCGCCGCGTCGCTGGGCGCGACCTGTTCGACTTCATCGAGCAGGGCACGGGAGCGCGGGTCTTCGAAGATCCATTCTGGCGTGCTGGCCGCCGGCTCCTGGCCAGGCGGCGGAGGCCATACAGGGAACGTCGCCATGATTTTCCATTCAGCGCGTGGGATCAGGAATAGAAAGAAGGTTCGGGCAGCGTGCCGTTCAGCGCCCAGTCGCCCAACTCGTGCAGCTTGTAGTCGACAGGGTCGTGCAGCGTCTGCGTGCGCAGGTTGCGCCAGAAGCGGTCCAGCGCGAGCGCGCCGTGGGTGGCGCGTGCGCCGGTGGTCTCGAACATTCGGCTGGTCAGATCGAGCCCGACCCGCGTGGCTGCGACCTTGGCGGTGGCGATGGCAACACCCACGTGGCCGCGCGCGCGAGCCGTCAACGTGGGGCCTTGCACCCACGCTTCGTCAAACCGTGTGGCCGCTTGCCGCGCCAGCAGGCGCACGCTCTCCAGGCCGACAAAGAACTCACCGTAGTGGGCCAGCGTGTACGGGTCTTCGCTCGCCCGCTTTGCTGCAGAGCGGTGCCACGGTCGCGCCTCGTGCAGCGTGTAGTGCCGGGCCTGCTCGAACGCACCTTCTGCCAGACCCAGGAACAGATGCACGAACACCAGCTGCGCCAGCAACGGGCGCAACGACGAAAAAGGCGTGGTGAGCGGCCCCGGATCGCGGAGCAGTTCGTTTTCTTCCACACGGACCTTCTCGAACAGCGCGCTGCCGCTGTCGGTCTGGCGCTGCCCGAAGGCGTTCCAGTCGTGGTTGAGCGTGATGCCGGCGCGTGCAGTCGGCACCGCTGCAACCAGCAGCTTGCGACTGTGTTCATCGATGCCCGAGGCAATCAGCATTTGCGAATCCAAAGCGCCGGAGCAGAAGCTCTTCTTGCCGGAGAACTCGTACCAGCCGTCGAACCGGCGCACGACGGTGCGATCGTCCAGCGGGTTGAGTGCGTTACCCCAGAACCAGTGCTTGCGCGCGGTCTGCTCGTACCACGGCTCCCACTGGTCTGGCCGCGCAAACAGGCGCACGGTCGCCAAGAGCAGATGGTGGAAGCCGTAAACGTGGGCGATGGAGCTGTCCACCTGTGCCAACTCGCGCACGGTGTCCAACGTCTCGGCCCAACTGGCGCCGTGCCCGCCATAGCGCTTGGGAATCGCCAGGGAGAGCAGGCCGCTGCGCCGCAACGCGTCGCGTTCGGCCAAGGGCGTGCCGCCCGCGGCATCGCGCTCCACCGCCGTCCGGGCGAACTCGGCAGCCAGTGTTTTGGCGGATGGCGGCGCCGGCACTGCAAGGGTTTCGGTGTCAGGAAAGATTGCCGTTTCTGTTGTCATGAACACTCGGGAAAGACGAATGGACGCCACTCACGCCAAGGCTGGTGCTTGGTGCGCAACATCGCGGCCGAAATAGAAATGCTGGATGTCCTCACGCTGGCGCAACGCCTTAGCCGTGTCATTGAGCACGGTGACGCCTGCCTCCAGCACCGTGGCGCGATCGGCGTATTGCAGGGCCACCGTGGAGTTCTGTTCGGCCACCAGGATCGACAGCCCGTCTTCACGATTGAGCTGCCGCAGCCTCGCAAAGATGTCCTGCACGACCAGGGGCGCGAGGCCCATCGACGGCTCGTCCAGCACCAGCAGGCGCGGGCGTGACATCAGCGCGCGCCCAATGGCGGCCATCTGCTGCTCACCGCCCGACGTGAGGCCGGCGGCAACCCGGCGCCGTGCTTTCAGGCGCGGAAAGATCGCGTACACGCGTTCCAGGTCGACGGCCGTCTCCGCGCGCGAAGCGCTGCGCCCGAGCGCACCGGTAACCAGGTTCGCTTCGATGGACAGGTTCGGAAAGCAGCGCCGGCCCTCCAGCACCTGAACGAGCCCCAGGCGCACCAGCTGCGCAGGCGTGGTGCGGGCGACGTCATGCCCGTCGAAACGGATGGTGCCCGCAGTGACCTGTCCGCGTTCGAGCACCAGCAGGTTCGAGATCGCCTTGAGCGTGCTCGACTTGCCCGCGCCGTTTGCGCCCAGCAGTGCGTGCACCTCACCGCGTTGCACGGTGAGGTTCACGTTGTGCAGGGCGACGATGGCATTCTGGTACGTCGCTTCGACACCGTTGACGTGCAGGAGCACAGCAGGATCGCGCATCGTCATCACGCTCAGGCCGCTTTGGCGATGGGCGGTGTCGCCGTGGTACCGGGCCCCGCACCGATCTGCCAGACATACGGCGGTTCGGTGCCGTTGATGTGCCAGTCGCCGATGATGCGCGCCTTGTAGATCAGCGGATTGTGCGAGGCCACCGTGCGCGCGTTGCGCCAGTGGCGGTCCAGCGCCTTGCCCGAGGCCGTGGCGGATGCGCTGAGCGCATTGAAGAACTGCGTGGACGCGCGCAACACGAGATCGGAAATCGCCACCTGCCCTTGCGCGGATTCGAGTTCGGCGTCGATGTTGGCCCGGCGCTCCTGCGCAGCGTCGCCGGCCCAGCGGGCGTCATAGGCACGTTGCGCGGCGAAGGTGGCGCGAATGGCCGTGGCCTCCGCCGCGTAGGCCAATGCCGACACCTCGCCAACCACCTGCTGCACCTGCACGTCTTGCGCCACCGCCGAGGCGTTGCCGGTGCTGAAGATGCGTTTGCGCTCGCGCACCTGCTGCGCAACCTCGCGCGTGATGGCGCGCGCAATGCCGGCCAGCGTGGCCAGGTGGAACAGCTGGTAGAACGCGGTCTGATACTTGAACCGGCTGCTGAACGGGAAGATGTTCTCGTCTTCCACGGCGGCGTTCTCATACACCGAGGTGCCGCTGCCGGTGGTGCGCTGGCCGAAGCCGTTCCAGTCGTCGTGGTGCGTCACGCCGGGCTGGTGCGAGCTGACGGCGGCGATCACGTCGGTGCCGTCTTCCAGGCGCGCATACAGGTCGACCCAATCGGCAAAGATGCTTCCGGTGCTGTAGTACTTGCGCCCGTTGGCAACCCAGCGGCCGTCCCGTTTGGAGATGCGAGTGATGACATCGCCAATGGCCACGTCGCCGACTTCCGTCCACGCGTTGCCGACCAGGTCGCCGGCCACGAAGCGCCGCAGCCAGACTTCGTTGCCGGCATCGCGCGGTGCGTTCAGGCGATCTTCCACGAAGGCGAAATGCCCGCGCAGCGCTTGCACGATGTTGGAGTCGGCGTCGGCCAGCTCAATCAGCAGCTGGAACAGTTGGGGCAGCGTGGCGCCGTCGCCGCCATATTCCACCGGCACGCGCACCGCGCCGAAGCCCGCCTGCTTGAGCCATTGGATGGCGTCGACGCCGAGCTGGCGGTTGTGCTCGCGCTGCAAGGCGGTATCGCGGATGCGCTGGAAGACGGGGCGGTACTTCTGCGCAAGGGTTTCGTAGGGAGCGCCGAACAGGGTCTCGGCGTGCGGCTGCGTCATGGCGAACCTCCGGGTGGGTCGGGCAGGGTGGAGAGACAGCGGAATTCAATCGTTGATGCTCGTGCGCACCTTGATGTTTTTCTCTTTGGCATACGCCAGCGACGATTTCTCGATGATGGGCCGCAGCAGCTTCCAGTCCGGTGCGATCCAGTCGGAGATCACATTCCATTTCGTGCCATCCCACTGCTGGAAGGCGACGCGGCCGTCTCCTTCATGGTTGTCCCACGTGACGTTGATGGAATGGAACAGGCCCTTGGCGCCCAGCGCAGCGGCGCGGGCTTCGTCAATCTTCAGGTTCTCCAGGCCCCAGCGGACTTCGTCGCCGGTCAGCGTGCGCTTGCCGAACTTGGCCTGCGCGATGCGGATGGCTTCCACGTTCAGGATGCCGTTGAGCACGCCCAGGTTGTGGTACACGCTGCCGATGCGCTTCTTGTCTTGCAGGTTGCCCTTGCCGTGGTCGTACAGCGTCTTGGTGATCTGCTGAACCACCGGGTATTGCGCACCCGCAGCCACCGTCGTGATGGCGACGTAGCCCTTGGCGGCATCGCCGGCCGGGATCACGTCTTCTTCGGAGTTGGACCACACGTTGCCGATGATGTGGTCGGCCGGAAAGCCTGTTTTCTGTGCCGTCTTGAGCGCCACCGGGTTCATCACGCCCCAGCCGCGCAGCACGACGTAATCGGGTTTGGCGCGGCGGATGGCCAGCCATTGCGACTGCTGCTCATTGCCCGGGTGCGGCACTTCGATCTGCTGCACCGTGAAGCCGTATTTCTTCGCCAGCAGTTCATAGATGGGGATCGTCTCTTTGCCGTACGGCGAGCCGTGATACAGCACGACGATCTTCTTGCCCTTGAGCTTGTCGACGCCGCCTTCCTTGGTGCCGATGTAGTTGACGATGCCCGAGGTCTCGCTGTACGGGTTGAGCAGCAGCGGGAAGATGTACTTGAACACGCGGCCGTCCGTCGTGTCGGTGCGGCCGTGGTTGATGGTGATCAGCGGCACCTTGTCGGCGGTTACCCGGTCGAGCAGCGCATACGCAATGCCGACCGACAGCGGATTCCATGTGGCGATGCCGGGGTGGGTCTTCAGGCGTTCGTACACCTCCACGCCGCGTTCCACTTCGTACTGCGTTTCGCCTTCTTCCCAGGTGAGCTTGACGCCGCCCACGCCGCCGTCTCGCGTGTTGACGAGGTTCAGGTAATCGATGAAGCCGCCAAAGAACCCCGTGCCGCCGGCTGCATATGGGCCGACGCGGTAGCTTTGCAGCGGAAAGAACTGCTCATCCGCATGGGCGGCTTGTATGCCCAGACCGGTCAGGCCAGAAAGGGCCAGCGCGCCGGTCAGCAACGCCATCTTGATGGTGCGGGGGAGGGACATGGTGCAGATGCTCCTGGTATCGATGCGACGTAGGTTGAGTGGAGACAGAGGGCGGAATCAGCGTCGGGAAGCGGGGCGCACGACATGACTTATCCGGCGCAGCACCCGCTGCCACAGGGCGGCAAGGCCCTGCGGCTCGGCAATCAGAAAGGCCACGATGAGCGCACCGATCACGATGCGCTGGCTGAGGTCCAGCACGCCGGAGTCGAACCGGCTGCCGAACACGAACGCGCCAAAGCGGGACAGCAGCAGCGGAAACACCACCACCAGCGCCGCGCCCAGGAACGCGCCCCGGATGGTCGCCAGGCCGCCGATGATGACGATGAACAGGATCTGGAACGATCGATCGAGATTGAAGCCCGCGGGCTCCACCGTGCGCAGATAGACGAAGCCCCACAGCACACCCGCCACGCCAATGACGAACGATGAGATGGCAAAGGCGAGCAGCTTGGTCCGCAGTACCGGCACGCCGGTGACGCGTGCCGCCATTTCGTTGTCGCGCACGGCAATGAAATGGTGGCCAGTGGGCGTTTGCACGAGTCGCCAGACGAGTGCCGTGAGGATCGCCACGACCGTGAGCGCGAACACGTAGCGCAGCGCTGGCGTGTCGAACGCGAAGCCCGCCACCACGATGGGCGGCGCGTCGATCACGCCCGATGCGTTGTTGTTGCTGAACCAGCCGTACTTGGTCAGTGCCCACTGCACGAAGAATTGCGCGGCGAGGGTCGATACGGCCAGGTAGAAGCCGCGCAGGCGCAGGCTCGGCAACCCGAAGGCGACGCCGATGGCGGTGGCGGCTAGCCCGGCCAGCACGATGCTGACAGGCAGCGGCAGACCGTCGACGCGCAGGTTGAAGTTGTACGCGGCGAACGCGCCCACTGCCATGAAGGCGGCCGAGCCCACCGACAATTGCCCCGCGTAGCCGGTCAACAGGTTCAGGCCCACCGCCGCAAGCGACAGCGCGAGGAACGGAATGAGGATGGCATCCAGCCAATAGTCCGATGCCACCAGCGGCACGACGACGTAGGCCAGCAGCAGCGTTGCCGCGGGCGTTGCCCACGCTGGCCAGGGCAGGTGCGTCCGCGCAGTGGAGGGGCGCGTGGTGTGCCCGGATGGGGCGTCCAATGCAGTCGACATGGCTCAGGCTCTCTCGACAGGGCGCAGGCCGAACAGCCCGCCCGGTTTGACCAGCAGGAAGGCCAGCGCGGCCACATAGGCGATCCAGCTCTCGATGCCGCCGCCGACAAATGGCCCCAGGTACACCTCGGCGAGCTTCTCCAGCGCGCCGATGATCAAGCCACCGACCACCGCGCCCAGGATCGAATCGAAGCCGCCCAGCACCAGCACCGGCAGCGCCTTGAGCACCACCAGCGACAGCGAGAACTGCACCCCCAGGCGCGCGCCCCACAGCAGCCCCGCCACGAGGGCGATGACGCCGGCTGTGGCCCAGACCGTTGCCCAGATGCGCGGTAGCCGCAAGCCCACGGCAATGGCGGCGAATGTGTCGTCCGCCACGGCACGAAACGCCAGCCCCACGCGTGTGTAGCGGAAGAACACCGACAGCGCCGTCACCATGACGGCTGCAGTGGCGGCGGCAAACAGGTCAAAGCTGGAGACGAGGATGCCGCCGATCTGCAGCGGCGCATCGGAAATGCCGAGGTTCAACTCGTGTACCTGCGTGCCCCACACCAGCTGCGCCACGCCCTCGATCACGTACGACAAGCCGAGCGTCGCCATGAACAGCGTGATGGGCGGCTGATTGACCAGCGGCCTCAGCACCGCGCGCTCGATCCCGAGCCCCAGCAGCAACATCAACGTGAAGGTGAGCAGCAACGCGAGCGGGAACGGCACGCCGCGCTCGAGCAGGCTGACAAATGTGAGCGCAGCAAACAGCAGCTGCGCGCCCTGCGCGAAATTGAGCACGCCCGAGGTCTTGTAGATCAGCACAAAGCCAATCGCCACCAGCGAATACATCACGCCGGACAGCAGGCCGCCCACCAACACCTCGGCAAAGAACGCCAGGTCGAAGTCGCCCATCATTGGGCCTCCGCCGCGCTTGGCGCGTCGTGTGCGACGCCGAGGTAAGCATCGATGACGGCCGGGTCGTCGCGCACGGCTTGCGGCGTGCCGTCGGCGATCTTGCGGCCGTAGTCGAGCACCGCCACGCGATCGGACAGGCCCAGCACGATGCCGATGTCGTGTTCGATCAGCACGATGGTGGTGCCCCACTGGTCGCGCGCCGCGCGGATCAGGTCGGCCATCTGAACCTTCTCCGTCACCGTCATGCCGGCGAGCGGCTCATCGAGCAGCAACAGGCGTGGCCGCGCGACCAGCGCACGCGCCAGTTCAACGCGCTTTTGCAGCCCATAGGAAAGCGTGCCCGCGAGCTGGTCCTGCACGTCGCCCAGGCCGACAAAGTGGATTACCTGTTCCGCACGCTCGCGCGCATCGGCCAGCTCGCGGCGCGCTCGGCCCAGCCCGATCAACTGCTCGACGAAGACGGAGCGGGTGTGCTGTACGCGGCCGAGCGCAATGTTGTCGCGCACGCTCAGGCCCTTGAACAACGCCAGGTTCTGGAACGTGCGCGCAATGCCAAGACCGGCCAATCGTGCCGGCGACACCTTGCGCATGGCGCGGCCATTGAGCCAGATGCCGCCGCGGTCCGGTTGGTACAGGCCGCTGATGATGTTGACCAGCGAGCTTTTGCCCGCACCGTTGGGACCGATGATGGCGCGGATCTCGCCCCGGGCCACCGTGAGCTCGACGCCCTTGAGCGCCTGAATGCCGCCGAACGACAGGTCGATGTCGGCCAGCCGCAACGCGGGTGCCGCGGCCGGCACGGCATGGGTGTCAACGCTGCGTGCAGGCGATGGCGCATCGGCGTTACGCGTGTCGGCGTAGCGTGCGAGCGGCGGTGGCGGGGCAGCAAGTTCAGCGGACGTGTGAGACATGGCGGTCTCCGCAAAGCGACAGGCAACAGAATTCCCCCGCGCCCACTCAACTGAGCGGGCGCGTGCGGGAAACGCGGGTATCAGGTCAGGCGGCGGACGGGGCGGCCTCGGCCTCGCGCGTGTCGGCGCTTGAGGCAGCGCTTGTGGCAGCGCGTTGGGCTTCCAGCTCGCGCACCAGCGGCAGCACCTTGCGACCGAAGTACTCGACTTCTTCGATGAAGTGCAGGAAGCCGGCCAGGATCAGGTCAACGCCGATCGACTTCAGGTGCACGATGCGCTCCGCAATCTGCTGCGGCGTGCCGATCAGGTTGGTGCGGAAACCGTCGTTGTATTGAACGAGATCTTCAAACGTGGATTTCGCCCAGTTGCCTTCACCTTCGGGCGATGCCTTGCCGGCTTGCTTCACCGCATCGCCAAAGGCATGCACGGCTTCCACGTGCGCATGCTTGATGATGTCGTCCAGCACCGCCTTGGCTTCTTCTTCGGTATCGCGCGCGATGATGAAGGCGTTCACCCCGATGCGGACCTTGTGGCCGTTCTCGCGGGCCTTCGCCTGGATATCGTCGATCTGCGCCTTGATGCCTTCCGGCGTATTGCCGTTGGTGAAGTACCAGTCCGATACGCTGGCCGCGTTGTCGCGTGCGGCACGCGAGCTGCCGCCCTGGAAGATCTCCGGGTGCGGCTTCTGCAGCGGCTTTGGGCTCAGCGTGTAGTCGTTGATGCGGTAGAAGTCGCCCTTGAAGGTGAACTTGTCCTGCGTCCAGATGCCCTTGAGCACACGGATGAATTCGTTGGAGCGGCGATAGCGCTCGTCGTGTTCGAGCCAAGGCTCCCCGAGTGCCTGGAACTCGCCCTTGAACCAGCCGCTGACGACGTTGATGGCGATGCGGCCGTTGGAGATGTGGTCGATCGTGGCCAACTGCTTGGCCACCACCGCCGGATGCCAGGGGCCCGGCAGGATGGCGGCCAGCACCTTCAGCTTGGTGGTGGCGTGCAGGATGGCCTGGCTGAACGACACTGATTCGTGCTGATGCTCGGCGCCGTAGCCGGCGGTAAAACGGATCTGGCTGAGCGCGTAGTCAAAGCCGGCTTTCTCTGCCGTCTGCGCCAGCTTCTGGTTGTATTCGAGGCTCCAATCGGTGCGCTGCGGGATGGTGCTGACGACCAGGCCGCCGCTGACGTTCGGCACCCAGTAGGCAAACTTGATAGTGGCGCTGGAAGAAGATTGGCTCATCGCGATGGTCCTTTGCTCAGTGCGGGATGGGAACGAACGAAGCGGCGCTTCAGGCGGCTTGCGCCACCCGAACGGTGCGAAGGTCTGCGGCCGACGCTGTGCTCAGCAGCGGCAACGCACGCGTGACGGTCAGGGCGATCCGGTCACGCAGGGCCTGACTGGTGATGTCGTAGCCGCTGAAATCCTGCTCCGATGCATACACGCCCAGCGGCAATGTGCGCGCCTGGAAGAAGCTGAAAAGCGGCCGCAGCTGGTGATCGATCACCAGCGCGTGACGGTCGCTGCCGCCCGTGGCTGCCAGCAGGACAGGCACGTCGATGAGCGCTTCGTGGTGGACCAGATCAAAAAGATGCTTGAACAGACCCGTGTATGAGCCGCGATACACGGGGCTCGCGACCACGAGCACATCGGCCGATTCAATGGCGGCAAGTTCCGCCTGAACCCGGCCCGGCAGCTGGTCTCGATACGACGTGCCACCAATGGCTGGCGCCAGCTCTTCGAGCGTGATCAGGTGGACATCGATGGGAAGAACCTCGGCGAGGGCGGCCAGCAGTTGCTCGACCAGAACGAGTGTCCGCGAGGGGCGCTGCACGCTGCCCGAGACGGCCACGACCTTGAACTTGCGACTCATTGTGAGTACCTCTGCGCTTGCGCGATCGACGGAACGATGTGAATGCATGAGCGCGGCCGGCCTTGAGCCATGTCCTGCGCCTGCAAATCATTCTGCGTCGCACCATGCGCAGCGGCATACGTAGAAATCGGAGCATCTATATTTCAATGCTCGCGTTTCACGCTAAGTCTCTGAGCTGTAAAGAGAATTGAATTCAGTCTTTGGCGTTGGCGCGGTGTTGCCAATCCGCAATCGCGCGATGTCATATCGAAAGACGAATTCCGGATGCGTGCACGCGCGCAATCTGCTGGAGGCTTGCTTCCAAAGCATCACGATCAACGTGCAGGTCGGTGTGATGGTCGACAGCGTCAACTGCGCGTATGGTGCCGCAGCCGATCAATGGCGCGGTCTATGGCGAGCGCCTCCTGTGTCGTACTGCGACGTGGCCGCGGCAACGCCGCGCTTTTGACGGGCTTCTTTTTTGGAGGCCCTTGTGTGACTTCAAGTCGCTATCGCTTCGCTACGCGCGCACTCCGGCGCTACGGCCGCCTCGCGAGACATCTCGTTCGTGCGATACGACTCGCCCCACTCGCGCAGGCTGATGAGCACCGGCGCCAGCGATTCGCCAAGCGGGGTGAGCGCATATTCGACCTTGGGCGGCACCTGCGGATAGACATGCCGCGCGATGACGCCGTCCGCCTCGAGTTCGCGCAATTGCAACGTCAGCATGCGCTGCGTCGCATTGGGAATCAGCCGCGTCAGTTCCATGAAGCGCTTCTTCCCGGGCAGTAGATGGAACAGGATCACGGGCTTCCAGACGCCGCCGATCACGGAAAGCGTGACTTCGACCGCACAGCCGCTTTTGCTGTCCAGACGTTTCAGACGCATGGTTTTATACCTACAAAATTGATAGTACCTGTGAAAATTGTACGTTCTTGCGAAGCAGGAGGTACGCCGTGACAATGCCTGCAATGCGGTATCGCTGCAAGTTTTGCAGCGCTGCCTTTGCAACCTTCTCACTGAGGACATCGTCTTTATGAAAGCCATTACCCTGCGCCAGCCCGCTGGCCTCGACAAACTTCACCTCGTCGATCTGCCCGACCCCGGCCAGCCGCGCGCCGGAGAAATCCGCGTGCGTGTGCATGCCAGCTCGCTCAACTTTCACGATCTGGGCGTGGTCAGTGGCCGCATGCCGAGTGCCGACGGCCGCATCCCCATGTCAGATGGAGCCGGGGTGGTGGAAGCAGTGGGCGAAGGCGTGGATGAGTTTGCCGTGGGCGATTCGGTCGTCTCGACGTTTTTTCCGACCTGGCTGGATGGCGGGCCGACCCTCGCCGATTTTGCGACCGTGCCCGGCGACGGCGTCGACGGCTATGCACGCGAATACGTCGTGCGCCCGGCGCATTGGTTCACGCATGCGCCGCGCGGTTACAGCCATGCCGAAGCGGCCACGCTGACGACGGCAGGCCTCACTGCATGGCGTGCGCTGGTGGTCGACGCGCGCTTGAAGGCCGGTGACACCGTGCTGGTGCTCGGCACGGGCGGCGTGTCGATCTTTGCGCTGCAATTTGCCAAGAGCATGGGCGCAACGGTGATCGCAACTTCATCCTCCGACGAGAAGCTGGCACGGGCCCAGGCGCTCGGCGCTGATTTCACGATCAACTATCGGCGCGATACCGACTGGGCGGCTAAGGTGCTCGAGTACACGAACGGCCGGGGCGTGGACAACGTGATCGAAGTGGGCGGCCCCGACACGCTCGGCCAATCCATTCAGGCGTGCCGCACGGGCGGGCATATCGCCCTGATCGGGGTGCTGACCGGCGTTGCCGGCCCGGTGCCGACGGTTGAGCTGATGCGACGGCATCAGACGCTGCAGGGTTTGATTGTCGGCAGCCGAAGCCACCAGCGCGACATGGTGCGCGCCATCGAGGCGACCGGCATCAAGCCGGTGATTGATCGGACGTTCGCGCTGGAAGACATTGCCGACGCGTTTGCGCATCAGGCGGCGGGCAAGCACTTCGGCAAGCTTTGCCTGTCGATTTGAGTTGCGCGGGCGGCGCGAAACACCCTCGGCTTGGGTGGGACGCCGCCCGAATCTGCCGGCCAATGCACCGGCGTGAAGGCGAGGGTTATACGGTGAAGTATTCGGGCCGCAGCCGGCGCGTGATTTCCAGCACCGGCAGCACGTGGTCCAGATGCTCGCGCATGGCGCGCACGGCGCGTTTCGGGTTGTTGGAAGCCAGGGCGTCGATCACCGCGCGGTGCTCGGCCAGCACCTCGGTCATGCGGCCCTCCAGGGGCAGCGTCAGCAGCCGGTAGCGGTCGATTTGCGTTTTGACTTCGAGGATGATCTGCCAGACGCCGGGGTAGCCCGACAGCTCGGCCAGCGTGGCGTGAAAGGCTTCATCGGTGCGGAAGAAGCCGCGCCGGTTGCTCTCGCGCACGCATTGGGCTTGCCGCTCCAGCACGACGTTGAGCTTGTGGATGCCTTCGGGCGTCATGCGCTCGGCAGCCTTCTCGATGATGGCGACCTCCAGCGCGCCGCGCACGAGCATGGCTTCTTCCAGCGTATTGAGCGGAATGCGCGACACGAACGTCCCGACGCGGGCCTGGACGTCGATCAGTCCTTCCTCGGCCAACCGCTGGACCGCCTCGTGAACGGGGGTGCGGCTGGTGCCGAATTCTTCTGCGAGATCCTTCTCGACGATGCGCGTTCCGGGCAGCAGTTCCATCTCGACAATCCGCTCACGCAGGCTCAGGTACACGCGTCGAGAGGCGGTCATGGTGGCCTCGTCCTCACGCGACGAGGGGAAAGGGCGCGAAGTCATACAGCTCGCAACGAGTTCGGGGGGAAGTGGAAGGGATCGCAACGGCGCAGCCTGAGGTTTCGATGCGGTCAGAGACCAAGGGCGGCGCGGGCACCATGATAGCGGCAAACTCCGCGCGCTTGAACAGAGGTGAACCCGGGCACGGCGTCCGAAGTGGATGCTGTGCCCGGCGCTCAAACCGGTCAGAACCGGTGAATCATGCCGACAGCCACGGTCAGCTGCGACCCGGTTGCCGAGGGTGCGCCGTTCTGGCCGTCGCCGATGGACGCCGTGGCATCGATGATGCTGCCCGTGGGCGAGATCGTCTTGCCCTTGGCCTTCTGGTACGCCTCCAGCAAGTACAGGCCCGTGCGCTTCGAAAAGCTGTAGTACTGCGACAGGTTGAACTGGTGATACGTCGCCGCATCGGCAATGCCGTTGGCCTTGGTGGCGCGCGTGTACGAATAGCCGGCTGCCAAGTCAAGCGTCGGGGTGGCTTTGTAGTGCAGCACGGCGCCGCCGGTATTGAAGATCGCCTCGCTGGCGAACTTGGAGTTCAGGCCTGGGATGTACTGCACATTGGAGTACGACACCGACACGTCCCATGCCGGCGAGAACGTGTACGAACCCAGCACCGCAAAGCGCTGCTGTGCGGCCGCCAGCTGGTAGCCGGCGTTGATGGCGGACACGGCCGGCTGGCTGCCGTTGTTGGATAGCGCCGAGTTCGCGCCCCAGGCGCCTCCGCCCACCGTGGAGTTGTTCACGCGCATGAAGCCGGCCCCCACGCCGACCGGCCCGTTGGCATAGCGCGCGGCAAAGCTCCAGGTGGACCCATTGCCCGCGCTGCCCGGTGTTTCGCCCATGCCGTACGAGCCGCTGAACGTCACGCCGCCCAGCGTGGGCGACATGTACACCACGGAGTTGTTGACGCGGTAGTTGGTGTCGAGCGAATCGATATCGCCGGGGTGCGCGCCGTAGAAGCCGGTCAGCCAGTTGATCGGGCTGTACGGGGCGAGGATCGAGAAATACGCCGTGTACTGACGGCCCAGCGTGACGGTGCCCAGGTCGCGGTTGGCAATGCCGACGAACGCCTGGCGATTGAACATCAGCCCCGAGACCGATTGCGAGCCCGTGTCGCCGTTAAAGCCTTCTTCGAGCACGAACTGCGCGCTGTTGCCGCCGCCCAGGTCTTCGTTGCCCTTGAAGCCGAAGCGGCTGCCCGACCAGATGCCGCTGTTCTGCTTCACGACCGAATGGCCGTTCGAGGTGGAGCCGACCGAGGTCTGGTTGCTCTGATACCCGACCGACACGTCGATGTTGCCGTACAGCGTGACGCTGCTCTGCGCGTACGCCGATTCGGCGATGCCTCCTGTGAGTGCAATCGCTGCCGCGATGGCTACCTGGCTCTTCATGATGACTCCTTCCTTGATGTCGCAGCCGTGGCCGCATGTTGGTTATTCGTGGGGATTGCGTTTGTGCTCAGAACACCGGATGCCCGTTGATCACGCTCGGCAGCCAGGTCGAGAAGAACGGCACGTAGGTCACCACGTTGATGGCGGTGAAGATGGCGAGGTAGTAGGGCCAGGCGATCTTGGTGGTCTCACCGATGGAGACCTCCCCGATGGCGCAGCCGACAAACTGCACCGAGCCGATGGGCGGATGCACGAGGCCGAGCGAACAGTTCAGCAGCAGCATGATCCCGAACTGCACCGGGCCGACGCCGCAGTGCATGGCCATCGGCAGGAACAGCGGCGTGGTGATCAGGATGTGCGCCGCCATGTCGACGAACGTACCCAGGAAGACCTGCAGGATGTTGATGTAGAGCAGCATCAGCCAGGGTGCGGCGCTGGTCTGCGTGAGCATCTGCTCGATGGCGTCCGGGATCTCCAGGTAGGCCATCTGGAAGCGCAGCATGTTCGACACGGCAATCAGCAGCAGCACCACGCCCGTGGTCTTGGCGGCGTGGGCGAGCGCGCGGCGGAACTTGCTCCACGTCATGGAGCGATAGACGAGCACCGTCAGGCACAGCGAATACGCGACGGCGATGGCGGCGGCTTCGGTGGCCGTGGCAATGCCCATGGCCACGCATACCAGGATCAGCGCGATCACCATCAGGCCCGGTACCGCGCCCACAAAGGCGCGTGCCACGGCAAACCAGCCGGGGAAGGCCGGCAGCTCGGTCGAGCCGTCGGCGCGGCGCGGGAAGCCGTAGCGCTTGGCTTGCCAGTAGGCGGCGATCAGCACGAAGCCCATGACCCACAGCACGGGCAGCAGCCCCGAGAACAGCAGGTCGCCAATCGACACGCCGCTCACCTGCTGACCGTTGAGCGAACCCACGATGCCCTGCGCCGCAAAGGCGTAGATGATCATGTTGGTTGAGGTCGGCATGAGCGCCCCGGCCAGCGAGGCATGCGTGGTCACGTTCACGGCGTAGGCCGCGCTGTAACCTTCGCGCTTCATCAGCGGGATCACCACGCCGCCCATGGCCGACGTGTCGGCGGTGGGCGAACCCGACACGCCGCCGAACAGCGTGCAGGCCACCACGTTGGCCATGCCGAGGCCACCGCGGAAGTGCCCCACGAGGGATTGCGCGAAGCGCAGGATGCGGTCTGCGATGCCGCCGTGCAGCATCAGCTCGCCCGACAGAATGAAGAACGGCACGGCCAGGAACGAGAACGCGTTCATGCCCGAGATCATCGACTGCATGGCGGTGGCCGCCGGCAGACCTTCGTGCAGATACGTCAGCACGCATGACAGGCCGAGCGCGAACGAAACCGGTACGCCCAGCAGAAGAAACGCCAGAAAACTGACGGAGAGAATGGCGAGATCCATGGTGACTTAACTTGCGTCTTGCGCGAACAGCCCGATCAGGCGTTCGAGAGCGAATAGGGCGATGGCGACACTGGCCACGATCGGAATCCAGTAGCGGACGGCTTCAGGCAGGCCGAGGATGGGAATGCGATCACCGAACGTGGTTTCGGCCATGTCGAAGCAGCCGATGAAGATCACCACGGCAAAGGCGATCAGACACAGCTTCTGCAGCACGTGCGCGGCGCGCTTGCCACCAGCAGGCAGGCGCTCCACAAAGGAATCCAGGCCGATATGGCCGCCTTCGCGCACCTTGAGCGCGGCCCCGAACATGGCAATGGCCACCACCATGAGCAGGGCGATGGGCTCAACAAAATCCGGCGCGTTGTTGAAGACGTAGCGCATGACCACGCCGTAGAAGACGAGTACGGTCAGCGTGGCCAGGCATGACGCCGCCACAAGCGTGAGCACAAGCGCAAACGCATCGTTGATGCGTTTGAGTAAAGACATCGATTGCATGCTGAACCTGGAGGGGGAGCGCGGTATCGGAGGCGGGCAGGCGTGGCCGGTGTACCAACGGCGCACATCGGCAGCCTGCCCGGCGCGGGGCCCGCGGGAAAGACGCCGGCCCTGCGCTTGAGCGGTGAGGCAGGCTTACTTGGTGGCGACGATCGCGTTGACGATGTCCTTCATCTGCGGCGTGGTTTCGTACTTCGTCCAGAGCGGCTGCATGGCCTTGACGAAGGCGGCGCGGTCGACCTGCGACGCCGGCACGATGGTGGCGTTGCCCTTGGTCACGGTGGCCGTGGCGGCCTGCTCGCGCGCGGTCCAGAGCTTCACGTAGTACGGCACCGAATCTGCAGCGGCCTTGCGAATGGCGGCTTGCTCCTGCGGCGTGAGCGTGTCCCAGATCTTCTTGGAGAACACCAGCACTTCCGGCGTCATCGCATGCTGCGTTTCGGAGTAGATCTGCGCGACTTCAAAGTGCTTGGTTTCCTCATACGACGGGATGTTGTTTTCCGCCGCATCCACCAGGCCCGTCTTCAGGCCGGTGTAGACCTCGCTGAAGGGCATCGGCGTGGGCGTGCCGCCCATGGCCTTGATCTCATCCACCATCAGGTCCGACGGCTGCACGCGGATTTTCACGCCCTTCATGTCGGCCGGCGTGTGGATCGCCTTCTTGGCGTAGATCGACCGCGCGCCGCTCTCATAGAACGTCAGCGCGACGAAACCCTTGGCAGCAAACGCATCGAGAATCTTCTGGCCGACCGGGCCGTACATCACCTTGCGGAAGTGCTCGATATCGCGGAACAGGAAGGGCAGCGAGGGGATGACCGATTCCGGGACGATCTCGTTGAAGGCCGCGCCGTTGGCACGCACCATGTCGATCGCGCCGATGCGCACCTGGTCGATGGTGTCTTTCTCCGAGCCCAGCGCGCTGTTGCCGAACACCTTGACGGAGTCCTTGCCGTCGGTGGCCTTTTTGATTTCCTCTCCCATGAACTTGACGGCCATGTTGGTCGGATAGGTGTCGCCGTGCACGTCGGCCACACGGAAGGTGCGTGCTTGCGCGGCGCCGCTTGCGAAGGCGGCCAGCAGTGCGGCGAACAGCAGGGACGAACGGGCGATTGCGATAGGGCGTTTCATGATGGATGGTGGGCACCAGGGTCGGAATAAAAAGGCGCCGGCCGGTGGATCCAGCCGAGCGCGAAGGAGGCGGGTTGCTCAGCGAGCGTCGGTCACGGTGGTGTTGAAGGTCTGTCCACCGATCACGACGTTCTGCAGCGTGATGTCGTGCACGTTGTAGGCGTAGATCGGTCCCGGCGTGGTGGCGCTTGCCGGGCCCGCCGCCGTGGGCGTGCCGAAGTTGCAGTTCGAGATCGTGACGCCGGTGATGGGCGGAACGGTGGGCACAGGCAGCGGGCCGTTGTAGTCGAACGCCACGGGGCCCTGCGCAACGATGGCCTGGAAACACGAGCCCGTGAGGCCGCCCGTGGTGACGTTGCCCGCAGTCACGTTGGAGATGTTCACGTTCTGTACCAGGGCCGGCCGCGTGCGGATGGCATCTGCAGCAGGCTGGTAATCGCAGTCGAACGTGATCAGGCCGCCTTGCGACGCCGAGGGGTTTGCCGCAGCCGCCGTCACCACGCCCAGCGGCACCGTGCTGTTGATCGGGCTGCCAGCCAGCATCTTGCTGCCATAGCCGGCGCCGGTGAGGTTCACGCCGTTGGGCAGGCTGACGTTGGTCACATAGAAGTTCTTCACGAACCCGCCACGGTTCATGTTCGTCTTGATGCGGATGGCGATGTTCAGCGAGTTCGTTGCCCAGAACTGGTTCAGCATCGCCAGGTTGCGTGCATAGATGTTCTGCACGCCGCCACCCATTTCGCTGCCCAGCGTGATGCCGCCGTGGCCGCTGTTCATCGTGCAGTTCTGGATGACGTGGTCTTGCGCCGGGCCGTAGCCGGTGTCGAGGTTCTTGCCCGACTTGATGGCGATGCAGTCGTCGCCCGTGTTGAACGTGACGTTTTCGCACAGCACGTTGCTGCAGGCATCGGGGTCGAAGCCGTCGTTGTTGGGGCCGATGCTGTCGACCGTTACGCCACGGATGGCCACGTTCGTACAGTGCACCGGATGGTGCTGCCAGAACGGCGTGTTGATCGTGCGGTAGTTCTCCATCAGCACGTTGGTGCAGCCGATGAACTCCACCATGCTGGGGCGCAGGTAGTGCCCAAGCCCGAAGATGCGCTTCTCCACCGGGACGCCGGCTTCGGACAGTGCGGGCAGGTAGTTCTGGTCTTGCTGCCAGGGCGTCGCCGGATTGGTCAGCAGCGTGTACAGCGCGCTCGGAATGCCCGGCACTGCGGTCTGCAAGTCGACGTTGTTCGGGTTGCTGTAAGCCTGCGACGGCGTGCTCGAGCTGGCACAGCCATAGGCGCCGTTGGTGCCCTTGAAGGTCCACCAGCACGTGCTGGTGTTGCCCGTGCCGGCAAACGGCGTCATGGCCTGGCCGTTGAGCACCGAGGTCGTCCCCTCGCCCGTCAGCGCGATGTTGCTGGCGTTGCGTGCGTAGATGGGCGAGCCGTAATTCAGGCAGTCGTCGGCTTGCCAGCGGCTGTAGTACAGCTTGCCGTTGGCACCGCAATCGATCGGGCCATCCTTGGCGTAATCCGCCGGATTGGCGCTGAAGTAGATCGTGCAGTTGGCGCTCAGGTGAAAGTTGACGTTGCTCTGCAGCACGATCGGCCCCGCGCAGTACCACGTGCCCGAAGGCACGACCACGCGCCCGCCCCCGGCTGCGTTGCATGCCGCAATGGCGGCCAGGAAGGCGGGGCGCGAGTCGAATGCACCTGCTGCTTGCGTTGCGCCGGCGCCGGAACTCACGGGGGACTTGGTCGGATCGGTGTACGGGCTTGTTTGTGCGACCACGCTGCAGGGCTGCGCGCCAAACGCCTCAACCTGGAAATCGACTGCCGGGAAGGCACTCTGCGCCACGCCCTTCAGCGACGAGATGATGTTGGTGGCCAGGCCGTTAGCACCCCAGATCGGGTCTGCCTGCACGGGCGCCGTGGGCGTGGTGGCAACTGGTGCAGCCGCGTCGTCGGAACCGCCGCCGCAGGCGCTCACCAGCGCCCCGCCGACCACGGCCCCGCCATAGCTCAGAAAGGCACGTCTCGACGGGTTGTGCGGGGCGCGGGCATCAGATGCCTGCCGCCGCCGGTTGCGGAAGGGCGCTGTCATTGGGTCTCCTCGTTTTGGTTTTGTTTGACGTGCCGACCCGGCAGGAGGCTGCGGAAGCCCAGCACGTCTTTTGATATATCAGAATTTATGGATTGATATATTAGAGGTCAAGGGCGGGTTTTCCCGGTCCCTACCAGCGGGGGACGGAGGGCGGCGATGGCCTTGTGGCGGCCCGGCGGATCGCCGTATGAGCCTACTGTCGCTGCCTGCAAACGGTGTTGATGCACCCGCAGGATTGCAGTGTCATCAATCCCTGAAGATGCCGCTGCGTGCCGGCGAAGCGCATGGCGCCGGGCATCCGGCATTCGCACGCAGCGTCCAAATAGACGCTTGGGTTCTATGCGTTGAATCGCGTTTCAAACCGGTCGCGATTGGATGTGCATGGCTTAAAGAAATGCCTTTGTCACACGCGATTCCTACCATGCGGATGCCAATCGATGCGACCGATTCAATCCATGAATCGCAGGCAATAAAAACAGCATCGAACGCATTCGCTATCTGAGGTTTTTTGAGAATGTTGTTTCTCAAAGGCTCAGCGCGGTTGATCTGTGTCGATGAGAATTGCGCTTTTCCGGCATCACTTCCATTTCCCTTCGAGCGTTGGACCAACCCTGCGAATTGCGACGGCAATCGCTTTGCCTTCTGGGTAGCCAAAAACGTAACGGAGAGAACCATGTCAATGAAAAGTCGGGTCGATCAACTGGAGGTGACGCTGGATGATCTGGCCGCTGTTCCTGAACTGAAGCGCAGGCAACTGCTGCGCATGATGCTGGCCTCGTCGGCGGTTGGCCTGTCGGGCCTGCTGAGCGGATGCGGTGGTGGAGATTCAGCGGATGCCTCAACGGGCTCCGGCTCAACGGGCACGGGCACGTCACCTGGCTCGGGGGATCCGGGCACCGGCACGGCCACGCCGAAGCTGGTGTCGTCATTTACGTTGGCGGCGTTGCCGGATACGCAGTTCTATCCGCGCTATGCATCCGCAAAAATGGGCGAGTTGTATCAAAAGAATTATCCGACCATCAATCCGCAATTCGACAATCCATTCAAAGCGCAAACGCAATGGATTGCCCAGAATGCAAAAGCGCTGAAACTGGCCTTTACCACCCATCTTGGCGATATTGTCGATCAGTCCTGGTATTACACGTCTGAAGGTTCGGCGCCGTGGAGCGCGAGTACCGATTTGCTGAGCAACAGCCAACTCAGCAACGGCACCGTCACCAAAGAATGGGAACTGGCGAGCCAGGCAATGCAGGTGCTGGAAAAAGCCAACTGCAATTATTCGATTTGCGCCGGCAACCACGATGTCGGCGCCATCGGTTCGTCAATGCAATGGGGGCCTGACTGGGGCGTCGGCGTTTCCGGCTTCGACAACACCGACGGATACCAGGACGGCGGCAGCCACCGCCAAGGCTTGCTGGAGCCGTATCTGAAAGTGTTCCCGACCGCGCGCGCCCAACAGCAGTCAACCTTTGGTGGCCGCCACGGCTCGGGCTTTCACGAGTACCACGTCTTCAAGGCGGAGGGGAATCAGTTTCTCGTGCTGTCGATGTCGTGGCGCGCTTCCGACGATGCGATTGCATGGGCCAATTCGGTCATCGCAAAGAACCCCGGCATTCCGGTCATCCTGATTTGCCACCAGCTTGCGGGCATTGGCCCGGATGCAGTGACGGCGGTCGATACGGCGTATTCGAACTACCTGTGGGACAAGCTGATCAAGAATAACGACCAGATTTTCATGGCCGTGTCGGGTCACTATCACGGCTCCTGCAAGATGACGAAGAAGAATGCCGCCGGCAACGACGTCATCTTCATGGTCGTCGATTATCAGATGGCGTATATGGGCGGCAATGGCCTGATGCGCCTGTTCGAATTCGATCTGACGAACAACAGGATCGTCGCCAGTTCGTTCTCGCCGTGGGTGCCGGTCAAGCCGGAGGCGAGCCTGAACCAGTTCG
The DNA here is from genome assembly GCF_958350185.1 of Ralstonia edaphi. NCBI lineage: Bacteria > Pseudomonadati > Pseudomonadota > Betaproteobacteria > Burkholderiales > Burkholderiaceae > Ralstonia > Ralstonia edaphi. The sequence goes on along the minus strand of NZ_CATWHI010000009.1, from coordinate 117,380 downwards.
ATTCGGCGTGGCTGACGGCGGACAACCAGAACTTCTCGATCGACATCGATTTTGCCAAGCGCTTTGCCGGTTTCAATCCCGGCTTCAAGGCGGCGGCCGGCTCGGTGTCGGGCAGTCTGACCGACGTCGCCAAGGGCCTGATCCTGGCGAACTATCACAACCCGCCGCAGGACGCGGGCAAGCCGGCCTCCGGCCCGAACGACTACCCGGTGGTGCCGAACACCTTGGCGCACTGGCGCTTCTACAACACGGCTGCGGCCGAAGGCGAAGCGCTGTCGCCGTATCAGCCCGGATTCCAGATCAAGGATGCCTCCGTGCCGGGCGATACCACGGCCGGCGCGAACCCCATTTCGCTCAACACGTGGATGGGAGGTCAGCCGGGCGACCTTGTCTGGTCGAAGGATCATCACCCGCTGTCTTCCGCGCCCGGCAGTCTGCAGTTCAAGAACGCCAACCAGACGAGGTCTTCGTATTTCACGACCGATACCGCTTCGCCGCTGAACGTACAAACGTTTGCCAACGGCTACACGATCGAGGCGTTCCTGAAGATCGATTCGGCCTGGACCGCGCAGAACAACGCGTGGATGGGCATCCTGTATCGACTTGGCGCGCGCAGCGCAGCCACCGGCGTGTCATGGCCGGGCGATGTCGACCAGGGCGACACGATGGCGATGTTCGCGTTTTCCAACCTGATGGAGTTCCAGTGGGAGGTGATCCCGACCGACAACACCGAGAACCTGGCGTGCTGGTCCGGTGGTGTGTCGGCTGGGCAGTGGCTGCACGTTGCCATCGTCAACGACGGCAAGGGCAGCACGACGATGTACGTGGAAGGCGCGCCCATCCTGCGCAACAACAGCGGGATGAACGGCATCCGCTACGTGGCCAGCAACCAGCAGATGGCCATCGGCTGCGCGCAGTACGGCGGCAGCATGGGCAATGGCTTTTTCGGCAGTCTTGGGGAGATGCGGATTGTCGGCGCGCCGCTGCCACCCAGCCAGTGGCTGACGGCACGCGCCTCGTAATGTGAGGATGGCTCCCGCCGCTGCGGTCGGCGGGAGCGCGGCGCGGAATATCGACTCAAATCCGACTCATGCGTGTGCAAAAAGCGCGTTACGCGCTTCATTTCATTGACGATGTTGGCCGTACAGCGTTTCATGTCAGCAAAGCAGCTCTTGCATGGAGACGCACGTGCCACAAGAAGACAACGCGGCCCCGATGTACCGAAGCGGAACGGCCGCCCGCATGGCCAAGATGCCTGTATCCACCCTGCGCGTGTGGGAGCAGCGCTATGGCGTGATTTCACCGACCAAGTCGGAGTCCGGCCAACGGTTGTATTCGAGCGAGGACGTCCGGCGCCTCGCACTGCTGCGCGCGCTCGTCAACCAGGGCCACGCGATCGGCGCCATTGCGCATGCCGACAGCACTGAACTCGAACAACTGCTGGAAAACGCCCGCGCCGCTGAGGCCCCGGGGCCCGCGCCGTCCACCGCTGCAATTTCACTTGTGGTCTGTGGCGCCGTGCTCGCAGAACGCGTGCGGCGCAGAAAAAGCACGCTTGCCTCACTGGGCATCGAGCCCGTCATCGAGTTGCCCGCGCTCGACGGCGAGACACACCTGGAGCCTCCGCCACGCACAGACGCCTTGATCGTCGAGGCCGCGTCCCTGCATCCGGAAACGGCCGAAGCCGTCTTGGCCGCGGCACGCCGGTGCGGTGCCAGTGCCGTCGGCGTGATCTACAGCTTTGGCACGGTGCGCGCCACCGACATGCTGCGCGCGGCTGGCGTGCGGCTGTATCGGGAGCCCAACGCGCAAGCTGAACTCGACCAAGTCCTGCAGGAGCTGGCGCAGCTCGTGCGCGTGGATGCCGTCTACGGAAAGCTCGAACCGTTGCGGCGCAATGCGCGCAGGTTTACGGACCGCCAGCTCGAGATCTTCGCCAACGCATCGCAGACGATTGCCTGCGAGTGCCCACGGCACCTCGTCGGGCTGATACGCCAGCTCGACGCGTTCGAGCGTTTCAGCGACGGCTGCGCGGTGCGGTCTGCGCTCGATGAACAGCTCCACCGCCACCTTGGGGACGTCGCGAACCGTGCCCGCTTGATGCTCGAAGACGCGATGGAATTCGCCATTCGGGCCGAGACGCTGAATCCACCAGCGAGTTAGCTGCGTATAGGGGCGCATACGCCCCATTCACCTCGCTCGTAGGCGCCTCTGAGGCGGCATGAGCGGTGAGTGCACCGCCGATTTTCGGAGGCAACTTCAATGAAACTGACTTTGGATCCGCCCGGATTTGCCGGGGCGGCTGGCAGCGTGCCGCTTTCTGTCCGGATTCGGGAGCGGTTGATGAGCGCCGGCCACCGCTTTCACGCCAATGACAACATCGCCGCCTACCTGCGCGAAGGCGAACTCGATCTGCTCCAGGCAGAGGTTGAGGAGCGCCTGCAGGCCGTGCTGCGCGCGCTCGTCATCGATGTGGAGCAAGACCACAACAGCCGGGAAACCGCGCGCCGCGTGGCCAAGATGTTCGTGCGCGAGGTGTTTGCCGGCCGCTACGTCGAAGCCCCCGAAGTGACGGCGTTTCCGAACGCGGAGCGGCTCAACGAGCTGATGGTGGTCGGGCCGCTGCGGGTGCGCAGCGCCTGCTCGCACCACCTGTGTCCGGTGATGGGGCGCGCGTGGGTTGGCGTCATGCCGCGCCAGGACTCCCAATTGATCGGGCTATCCAAGTACGCCCGGCTGATCGACTGGGTCATGAGCCGTCCGCAGATCCAGGAAGAAGCCATCAAGCAGATCGCCGATCTGCTGGAAGACCGCATGGCGCCCGACGGCCTGGCCGTTGTGCTGGAAGCCGAGCACTACTGCATGCACTGGCGCGGCACGAAAGACGACGGGTCGCGCATGGTGAGCAGCGTGATGCGCGGCGTGTTCCTGACCGATCCCAGCTTGCGGCGCGAGTTTCTTGCGCTGCTGCCCGGCCGCCACGGCGGATGAGCGCCCAGCCACCCCAAGAGGCATCGCCTTGAACATTCTTCAGTTTCCTGCAAAGCGCATTGCCGTGGTCGGCTCGGGCATCTCGGGGCTGGCGGCCGCGCATTTCCTTGCGAAGCGGCACGACGTGACGCTGTTCGAGGCGGCCCCTCGGCTTGGCGGACATACCAATACGGTCGACATCGAAGAAGGTGGGCGGGTCTTTGGCGTCGATACCGGTTTTCTCGTGTTCAACGCGCGCACGTATCCGAACCTGATTGCGTTGTTCGACGAGCTGGGCGTGGCGCATTGCGAGAGCGACATGTCGTTCAGCGTATCCGTCGACGGCGGGGCGCTGGAATGGGCCGGCACCAGCCTCAGCACGGTCTTCGCGCAACCGCGCAATCTGGTCTCGGCGCGGTTCCTGTCGATGCTGAGCGACATCCTGCGCTTCAACCGCCAGGCGCACGCCAACCTGGCCGTGGCGCGCAATGAACGCCACAGCCTCGGCACGCTGCTGGCAGCCGGCCGCTATGGCGAGCCGTTCTGCGCGCACTATCTGCTGCCGATGGCCGCCGCCATCTGGTCGACGCCGAGCCGCGAGATCCTGGCGTTTCCGGCCGAAACGTTCCTTCGGTTCTGTCTGAACCACGGCTTGCTGCAGGTCTTCAACCGGCCGCGTTGGCGGACCGTCAAGGGCGGTGCGCGCAGCTATGTGCAGGCGATTGCCGGCCGGCTGGCCGATGTGCGTGTCGCCACGCCCGTGCGAGGCATCCGCCGGGCAGAGGCCCATGTCGATGTCCGTACGGATGCGGGAAGCGAGCGCTACGACGCCGTGGTGCTCGCCACGCATGCGCCGCAGACGCTGCAGCTGCTCGACGATGCCACCGACGACGAACGCGCCGTGTTGGGCGCTTTCCGGTATCAGCCCAACACCGCATTCCTGCATCGGGATACCCGCCTGTTGCCGCGTCGGCGGCGCGTGTGGTCGGCGTGGAACTATCTGGATGCGCCCCACGCCGGTACAACGGCGAGCGCGCCGTGCGTCAGCTACCTGCTGAACCAGCTGCAGCCGTTGCCGGTGTCGACGCCCGTGGTGGTCACACTCAATCCATCCGCGCCGCCCGCGCCCGAGCTTGAGTATCGGCGCTTCGAATACGAGCATCCGGTGTTTGATCAGCCGGCCATTGACGCGCAGGCCCGCCTGCCGGCATTGCAAGGCCGTGACCGCACCTGGTTTGCGGGTGCCTGGACCGGCTACGGATTCCACGAAGATGGCCTGAAGTCCGCCCTGCGCGTGGTGTCGGATTTCGGCTGCGCGCCAGCCTGGGCACAGGTGGCGCCATGAACGGCGACGCCCAGCTTCTCGTCGGCCAGGTCATGCACCGTCGCCTGCGGCCGGTCGCCAATCGCTTCGTCTATCCGGTGTTTGCCGTGCGCGTGAAGCTCTCCGCGCTGGGTCGCCTGACGGGGGCGTGGTTCGGCGTCGACTGCCTCCGCCCGTTGTCCTTGCGCGTGCGTGACTACGGCCCGCGCGACGGCACGGACCTGCTCACGTGGATACGCGGCGTACTGCGCAGCGCGGGTTTGCCTGCCGATGGCGAGGTCTGGCTGCAGACCTTTCCGCGCATTGCCGGCTGGATGTTCAACCCCGTCTCGTTCTGGTATTGCCACGACGCGGCCGGCACGCTGCGCGCGGTCTTGGCCGAGGTCAACAACACCTTTGGGCAGCACCATCGATACCTGCTGTGCGCGCACGACGGCGGAGCCATCGACGCGTACACCGTGCTGACGTGCCGCAAGCAGCTGCATGTCTCGCCGTTCTGCCGGGTCGAGGGCGGCTACCGGTTCCGCTTTACGGAGACCGCTGCAACCGCGTTGGTGCGTATCGATTATCACGACCAAGACGGCCTCTTGCTGCAGACCGCCATCGGTGGCCGGCTGCAGCCTTTTGATGCCGCCCACCTGCGGCGCGCGCTGCTGCGCCAGCCCTTGCTTGCACTGCAGGTCATCGGCCGCATCCATTGGCAAGCCGCGCGCCTGTGGTTCAAGGGCGTGCCGTTCTTTGGCCGTGCCCCGCACGACAGATCTTCTCCGGAGAATTCCCGATGACAGCCTCGCGCTCCCTGACTTGGGTGCCGCCTCATGTTCCTGCGGCCGGCCGGCTGTTCGTCGCCCTGGCCGGTCGGTTGCGGCACGGCTTCCTTCACCTCGTTACGCCCGATGGCGATGTGCGAATCGGCGATGCCGCATCGCCCCTCGTGGCGGATCTGCGCATCACCGACTGGCGCGCCTGCGGACGCATCCTGCGCAGCGGCGACGTGGGCTTCGCCGAGGCGTATCGCGACGGATGGATCGACTCAGCCAACCTCCCGAACCTGCTGCGACTGGCCATCGTGAATGCCGCTACGCTGGATCAGGCGATCTTCGGGAATGCGTTGGCGCGTTCCGTCCTGCGCCTGCGCCACCTGATGCGCCGGAACAGCCGCAAAGGCAGCCGCCGCAATATCCATCTGCATTACGACCTGGGTAACGATTTCTATCGCCTCTGGCTGGACGAGGGCATGGCGTATTCGTCGGCCTGGTTCAACGGCAATCTTCGGCATGGCCTTGCTGAGGCGCAAGCCGCGAAGTACCGGCGCGTGTGCGACCTGCTGAGAGTGGAGCCCGGCATGGAGGTCCTGGAAATCGGCTGCGGATGGGGCGGTCTGATGGAGATGGCCTGTGCACGCGGCGCGCATGTGCACGGCATCACGCTCTCTGAAGAGCAGCGGCGCTACACGGCCGAGCGCCTGGCCGACGAGCCACGGGCCCGTGTGGATCTGCGCGACTATCGGGACCTGGATGGTGCGTACGACGCCATCGCGTCCATCGAGATGTTCGAGGCCGTGGGCGAGGCTTACTGGTCGACCTACTTCCAGACACTGGTGCGCTGCCTGCGGCATGGCGGGCGGGCGCTGGTGCAGAGCATCACCATCGACGAAGCGCACTTCGAGCGCTATCGCGCCGGCACCGATTTCATCCAGCAGTTCATCTTCCCCGGCGGCATGTTGCCGAGCCGCGAACGCTTCATCCGGCTGGCCGAACAGCACGGCTTTCGTGTGGTCGACCGGCTCGACTTCGGCCGCGACTACGCAGAAACACTGCGCCGCTGGAGCCAGCGTTTCGAAGCCCGGCTCGATACCGTGCGCGCACTCGGCTTCGACGAGCCCTTCATCCGCATCTGGCGCCTGTACTTCGCCTACTGCGAGGCCGGCTTTGACGAGGGCCGGATCGGTGTGTCGCAGTTTCTGCTGCAGCGGGGGTGACGATGTCGGCGATCGGCGTTGCACTGGTTGCGCTGGTGTTTCTGGTGGCGGTGTTCAGTGCCGTGTGGGCGTGGCAGCTGCGCAGCAAGAACGCCGGCATGGTCGACCCGGTGTGGGCGTTCTCGCTGGGCGTGGTGGCGTTGCTCTACGCGGCGCTGAGCACCGGTTCATTGCCGGCACGCTTGCTCGTCGGGGCCGGCGGAGCGGTGTGGGGTGCGCGCCTTGGCTGGCACCTGTGGCGTCGCAACGCCGGCAAGCCGGAAGACGCGCGCTACCGCAAGTTGCGTGAGGAGTGGGGGCCGGCCGCATCGCGAAACATGTTTGGTTTCTTCCAGTTGCAGGCGGCGGTGTCGATGTTCCTGTCGATCGCGTTTGCCGTGCCGAGCTACCGGCCGGATTCTCCCAGCGCTTTCGCCATGGCGGTTGCCGTGGCGCTGTGGCTGATTGCGGTGGCGGGCGAGGCCGTGGCAGACGGGCAGTTACGCCGCTTTGCTGCAGACCCGGCCAGCCGGGGCAAGACCTGCCGGGTGGGGCTGTGGCGCTACTCGCGGCATCCCAACTATTTCTTTGAATGCGTGCACTGGCTGGCCTACGTGCCGTTGGCGATCGGCACGCCGTGGGCATGGCTCACGCTGTTGCCGCCGGTGGCCATGGCCTGGCTGCTCGTAAAGGTCTCCGGCGTTCCCATGCTCGAAGCCCATATGCGTGCCACGCGCGACGACTATGCCGAATACGCCCGCACAACGAGCGTGTTGATTCCCTGGCCGCCGCGCCACTGACACCCGACGTACAGATCCAAGGAGCCCACATGACTGCACTGTCTACGCCCACCCTACCGCCGCAGGCTGCGGCCGACGCCAGTGACGGCTGGCTCATCCAGTGCTGCGAGCGCGGATGGCTGCCGGATGCGCTGGTGCGCGCCGGCATGCGCGCCCTCATGCGCCAACGCTTGCGAGACGAAGGTCTGAACGACGGCGAACTGCGTTCGCGGCGTTTCAATGCTCTGCTGGACGAGCTGCACAGCAGCCCCATCGCCATTGAGACAGATGCGGCCAACACGCAGCACTACGAATTGCCGCCCGCCTTTTTCGAGGCCCATCTGGGGCCGCAGTTGAAGTACTCCTGCGCCTTGTACCCGACCGGGAACGAAACGCTGGCCGAGGCCGAAGAGGCAATGTTTGCGTGCTACGCCGAGCGTGCCAGTCTGGCCGACGGGCAGTGCATTCTCGACTTGGGCTGCGGCTGGGGATCGTTGTCGCTGTGGATGGCCAAGCGCTATCCCAACGCACGCATCGTGGCGTTGTCGAATTCGCGGGGCCAGCGCAGCTGGATCGAGGCTCGCGCTGCCGAGCGCGGCCTGACGAACCTGACCGTGCACACCGGAAACATCGTCGATTTCGAGTTTGCCGAGATGCCAAAGGGCGGCCGCTTTGATCGCGTTGTCTCGATCGAAATGTTCGAGCACATGAAGAACTACGGCCTGCTGCTGGGCAAGATCGCGCGGTGGATGCGACCGGACGCGGTGCTGTTCGTGCACATCTTTGCGCACCGCACGCTGGCGTATCACTTTCAGGTGCAGGACGGCACCGACTGGATGTCGAAGTACTTCTTCACCGGCGGCACGATGCCATCGGAGGCGTTGCTGCTGGAGTTCCAGGACGACCTGCGCATGGCGCGGCATTGGTGGGTCAGCGGCACGCACTACGCGCGCACCGCCGACCATTGGCTCGCCAACCTGGACACGGCCCGTGATCGTTTGATGCCGGTGTTCGTCCAGACCTACGGCAAGGCGCAGGCGGCCGTGTGGTTTCAGCGCTGGCGCATGTTCTACCTGGCGGTGTCGACGTTGTTCGGCTATGCAAACGGCAACGAATGGGGCGTGGCGCATTACCGGTTCGTCAAACGGTAATGCGCGCGGCGGCAGTCAGGGCGCGATGCCGGTTCCGTCGCTGTGCTCGCCCATCCGCACCAGCAGCGGCATCCATATCGCCCAACCGACAGCCAGCGCGCCCAGCGTGGCAGCCATCTCCGGAATGTGTGCCGCCCCGAGCGCGGCGCCCGCACGAAACGAGAGCGGGCCGGCAACGGCCCCAAGCGCCATCGCCAGCCACCATCTGCCGCGCAGCCAACGAAAGAGGACATTCACTTGGATCGCGAACAGCACCCACAGCGCCAGCAGCCAGGGCGGTGCGAATCCGGCCCACAACGTGCCGTGCGGATAGGCGATGAGGCCGGCGCGTATCAGGACGGTTTCCCACGGCGCCGCCAGCATCACGACCGACAGTACCAGCCGCAATTCCCGCTGCGGCTGGCGGGCTTGCCGCAGGTGCAGCGCGAGCAATCCGGCGACGAAGACGATGCCGATCCACGCGGCGTCGCGCGCGGCACTCAACACACAGACAAACCAGCCGGCTTGTCCGGCGATTGCATAGAGGAGCGCACGATGAGAACGCATCGAAGAGGCCACCGGTGGCTCACGCTGTCAGGTTGGGCGCGTTGGCTCGCAGTCGTCACGCTGGCATTTGCCAGCGCGGCCTGCTCCGGCCCCCCGCCGAATCCCAACCCGCGGGCGGCTGTGCCGCTGAAGACCGTACCGGTCGACCTGCCGCGCTACATGGGTCGCTGGTATGTCATCGCCAACATTCCGTACTTCGGCGAGCGGGGCAACGTCGGCAGCTATGCCGAATGGTCGCTGCGGCCCGATGGCCGTATCGACGATGCCTACGTCTATCGGCCCGGCAGTTTCGACGCGCCGTTCAAACGCATGCAGTTCGTCGATTCGGTGGTGGACGGCAGTGGCGGCGGCGAATGGCGTGTGCGGTTGTTCTGGCCCATCTATGTGTCGCAGCTGACGCTGTATGTTGACCCCGAATACCGCGTGACGCTGCTCGGCTATCCGGACAAAAGCCTCGGCTGGGTGTTCTCGCGCGACCCCAACATGAGCGACGCCGACTATCGGGCAGCACTGAGCCGTTTCGACGCGATGGGTTACGACATTTCCCGTTTCCGGCGCGTACCGCAGTTCCCCAGCCAGATCGGGCAACCGGGCTTCCAGTCGCCGGGAGACGCCAACTAGCCGTGCGCGCATCAACGTGACTTGCCCAGAAGGTGTCGGCGCAAGGACGGCGCGCGCGTGCCGGGTGCCAGCCAGATATCGAAGAAGGCGCGCGCGAACGCGGGATCGTTCACCTCGGTCGTCAGTTGTCCATTCGCGTAGAAGCGCGCACCGCGTCCGGGCAGATACACGCCGCACAAAGTGTCGCCCGGTTTGACATCGGGGAAGGCGGGCGTCATGGCGCGCTGCCATTGCGCGAGCGTGTCGTCGGGCGGGACGGGGCTCTGGAGCCGCCGGATTTCGTCGATGGCGGTTTCGATAAGGCGGCTTCGCTCCACTGCGCGCCGGTATGTCACTTCCAGTGCAAAAGGCGCGTCATAGCTGGGCGGAAGTTCGGCGCTCCATAGCTGCGCATCGTAGAGGCAGAATCCAAAAAGACACAGCGCACCCTTTCCGGAGAGTTGCGGCGCGGGCACGGTGTCACGGCAATCGGCCCACGCTCCAACGCTGATGAGCGTGCACAGAACGAGGAGGGCGGTTCGAGCGGCGTGAGTGCATTTGGCGGGCATATCGCAAGGTGCGCGCACCGGTGAATTCAGCGATGAACAGACGGCTTGTTGGAGTCTACTGACGGCACGGTGGATCGGGGACTACGGGCACGAAGTTTTCTTGATGCATTTCCTGTTCAGCAGTTGCGCCGCTGTACAACAGCGGCATTGACCGGACGTAGGTGGGCATGTCGACTCAAAGCGTCTTCATTGGCGGAAAGGCGTCATGTGTTCTTCTGCATTGCGTTGACGCGCGGCACTACGCGGCGTCTTATGGCGCAAGCGCGGTATTTATTCGGGAGGACTCAGATGGCAGATACGTTGACACACGCGTCGCGACTCGTGAGGCGCGCGCGGCATGCGTTGAGCTCGTTGAGGGGGATCGGCGTTGCGCAGCATGCCGGCGGTGCGCGCACAGTCCGTGGACGCCTGCACTGGCTGGCCCCGGTGGTTGCATGCGCGGCATTCCTGGCGGCATGCGCACCGACGCGTCCACCCGAAGGCATCAGCGCCGTCACGCCGTTCGACCTACAGCGCTACCAGGGCCGCTGGTATGAGCTGGCCCGGCTGGATCACGGGTTCGAGCGCGGCTTGACCGATGTTTCCGCCACGTATCAGCCGCGGCCCGACGGCAGCGTCCGCGTGGTCAACCGCGGCTTCGACCCGGCCAAGGGCGAGTGGCGCGAGGCGGTTGGCAAAGCGGTGTTCATCGGCGACGACCATACCGGCTCGTTGAAGGTGTCGTTCTTCGGGCCGTTCTATGGCGGGTATCACGTGGCTGCGCTCGACGCCGACTACCGGTGGGCCCTCGTGGTCGGGCCGAACCGCAGTTACTGCTGGGTGTTGGCACGCGATAAACATCTGGGCGCGGCACAGCGCGAGGCCATCGCCGCGCGCGCCCGGTCCCTGGGAATCGATACCGCTGCGCTGATCTGGATCACGCATGAACGGCAGGATCCTGTCGGGCCGACATAAGGGTCCGCCACGCCGGGCAACCTGAGGGCTGGCGGTTTGCCGCCATCCCACCATCCACGCCGGCGTGGCGCGGCTCCTACGAGGCGGCGCTCGCTTCGCGATTGGCGGACTGTTCCGCCAGGCGGGTCAGCTTGGCATCCGTCGCCTTTTCCTCGTCCAATGTGCTGACGATCAGCGGCACCGCTTCATGGAAGCCGATCTCCTTCGCGAGGGCCGCGAGCGTGCCATACGAGGCGATCTCGTAGTGCTCCACCTTCTGGGCAGCGCCGATCAACCCGGCATCGAGAACCGGACCTTTCGGGATCTCTTCGATCAGCTCGTTCGCCTCTTCGATCAGGCCCTCCATGGCAGCGCACTTCATGCGCTTGAGCTTGATGGCGCAAGTCTCGACGATCTGATCGATTCTTTCGATCTGACCTTGTGTTTCTTCCAGATGGCTTTGGAATGCCTCCGAAAGCGCTTCGTTCTGGGCGGTGCGGGCGAGCTTGCCCAGCGCTTTGGCCAGTTGCTTCTCTGCGCTGTAGATGTCGGACAACGAGTGGACGAACAGGTCTTCAAGGGTCTTACGTGTCATTGGTATCTCCGGACGAGGCATCGTGGAAAGGGCGAAATCAGCGCTTGGCTTCCGCGCCCGGGGTCTCGGCGCGGGTCAGGAACGTCGTCGTGACGGACGCGAGATGCTCGGCCAGCCAGGCCGCCATGGCCTGCTCTTGCGGGAGGATGGCGTCGCAAACGCGCACGGTCTCGGCGTCGCCGCAATGCTCGGCGGCCGCGCGCAAGCTGGTGTAGGAGGCGATCTCCATATGCTCGAAGACGTAGCTCGCCATCGAGCCTTTGACGACTTCGTCCGAGACCACCATGCCGCTCAGCCCTTGGCCAAATGCCGCAATACGGGCGGTGATGTCTTTCACGACGGAGGTGCTTCCGCCGAGGCGCCGGATGCACGAATCGACAAGACGCTGCTGCTCCAGCGTCTCTTCAATATGGCGATCGATCCGCTCCTTCAGCTCCGGATAGTGTTCGAGCCGGCCGGATTGTGCGCGCAGCATCTGCTCCGCTTGCTGTTCCATCGCGTGCGCATCGCGCAGCCAGTCGAGTAGGTGCTCCTGGGCAGACGTAGTCATGTTCGCTCCTGATTGGGTGGAGCGAACGGCAACGCAACGAACGGGCCTGGGGGCTGAACGTCTTGCCCTTTCCGCCTGGCCGCCACGCGGCACAACCGTTGCTGAAAGCTGAGGGCGCAGGCGAAGGGCTTGAGCAAAACAACGGAGCAAGCAATGACCAACCAGAACCGCACTGAAGAGAACCGCAGCGAATCCCGCCGCGATGAGCGCCAGGAAAACCGCCGCGATGAAGATCGCCAAGAGGGTGGCTCGGCACAGAACCGCCGTGAAGAGCGCCAGGAGGAGCGCAGCGAGGAACGCCAGGAAAGCCGCCGGGAAGAGGACCGCGAGCGCCGTGAAGAAGACCGTGAGCGCCGCCAACAATAAGCGCGAGTACTGACGCGACCCGGCCCCGCCCCGCTACCGCGCCGGCGGGGCCTTTTCTTGTGCGAGGACGACATGACACGCCCGTTTTCTATCGACGATATCTCGCGCTATGAGCGCATCACAGACGTAGCGGCGTGCCGGGTGTCCGACCGCATTGCCTACTGTGTGGAATCCGTTCATGGCGACACGTACTGTTCGGCAATCTGGATCGCGGGCGATGAAGAAACTCCATGGCAATTGACCGCCGGGACAGCACTGGAGACGGCCCCGCAATGGGCGCCGGACGGAGGCAGCCTGGCGTTTCTTTCCGATCGGCATGGCGGCGCGCCGCAAATTTACAGCGTGCCCTTACGGGGCGGAGAGGCGCGGCAGGTCAGCCGTTTGCCGCATGGCGTACAGAGCTTCATGTGGTCGCCCGACGGCGCGTCGCTGTTGGCGGTTGCGCTGACGGAGGTGGCGCCGCCCGAAGCAACCCGCGGCAAACGCCGCGCGGAGGGCGTCCATGTCGTTACCGAAGTGCCGTACAAGCTTGATGGCGCCGGCTTTACGCTGAACCCCCGAGCGCACCTGTTCGTGGTGGAGGCGGCGACCGGCGAACACCGTCAAGTGACGCACGGCCGGTATGAAGTCCGGCACGCAGCGTGGAGCCCAGACGGGCAGACGGTGTATTACACGCGTACCCGCGAAGGAAGATTGACGCATCGCACCGACATCTGGGCCGTACGGCAAGACGGCAGCGACATGCGGCAACTGACGGAGCAGGTCGCGATCGTGCAGGACCCGCAGCCCTCCCCAGATGGTCGTTGCCTCGTGTTTGCAGGAAGCGAATCCGCTGGCGATTCCCAGACGCGCCTTTGGCGCGTTGACCTGCAAAGCGCGCAAGTCAACGCGTTGGGCGGTGAAGACTTGGAGATCGTCTCAGGAAAATCGTTGAGCTGGGCCGAAGGCTCGGACGCGGTCTATGTAATCGCAGCCCGCAACGGGCTGCAGGAGGTGGCGCGTATCGATGTTGTGTCGGGGGCGTACCAGACGCTGGTGGCGGGGCAGCGGCATGTCTCTGCGATGGCCATGACGCAGGACCGCCTGTACTTTTGCGCGACATCGATCGCAGAGCCCGAGCAGCTCTATGCATGCCTGCACAGCGGCGAACACGAGCAACAGGTGAGCGCGACCAATGGGTGGTGGTACGAGCGAACCCGCCCCGACGTGCGCTACGAGTCGTTTGTGGTGCAAACCGATGAAGGCCGGGAAGACACCGTCTGGGCTTGGGTGATCCGCCCACCCCAACCGTGTCCCGCCGGGCCGCTATTGCTGGACTTTCATGGCGGCCCCGCAAGCTATGTGCTGCTGGCCTATGCCTCGCATCCTTACTGGAACATTCTCTGGTCTCACGGCTGGACGATTGTGGCTGTCAACGCCGTGGGCTCCAGCAGCTTCGGACGCACCTTCTGCGACAGGCTGCGTGGTCGTTGGGGCGAGCTTGATCTTCCGCAGCACTTGGCCGTGGCGGATGCCTTGCATGAGCAGGGCGCGCACAACGGCGCCATCGCGGCGGCCGGCAAGTCCTATGGCGGCTATCTGTCGGCATCGGCAGCGTGTACCACCGACCGGCTGAAAGCGGTGGTGGTGTCGGCTCCTGTAGCTGACCTGCGCAGTCACTTTGGCACGTCTGACTCCGGCCCCTATGCGGACCCGTATGCGCTGGGCGGCAGTCCGTGGGAGGCCGTGCACACCTACGACACCTTGTCGCCCATCTACCATGCCCCGCGCGCCACGACACCGGTGCTGCTGTTGCAGGGGATGGACGACGAACGCTGCCCGCGTGGCCAATCCGAACAGCTCTTTGCGACGCTCGCACGCAGTGACGCGGCCCCGGCCGAGCTGGTCCTGTACCCGGGCGGCGGCCATCATTTCTTTGAATCGGGGCGACCCTCCTATCGCGAAGACGCTGCCGCGAGGGTGGTTGACTGGCTGACCCGCTGGCTCGGGCTTGGAGGGGCCATCGAGTAGGCGCCGCGTGGGCACGCGCAATGCGAGCAAGCCGGCAGCCTTGTAGCCCACGTGCCAACTCATGCCCAACGTCCCTCTGAGTCTCGTCGACTGGTATCGCTTTTTCTTTGGCGATGCATCCGCCGACTTCCTGCCCGAAGTGCTGCTGCGCACGTGCGTGACGTATGTCTTGCTCATCGTGGCAATGCGCCTGCTCGGCAGACGCGTTGCGGGACAATACACGCTGTTCGAAATATCCATTGCGGTGACGCTTGCAGCGGCCATCGGCGTGCCGCTCCAGACTGCAGAGCGCGGACTCCTGCCGCCGCTTGTGATTGCCGCCGTGGCGATCGTACTGCAGCGTGCACTCGCGCGCGCTGGCTCCACGCATCGGCGCTTCGATACGCTGCTCTCTACGGATGTGACGTTGCTCGCCTCCGACGGCCGCCTCGACCACGCCGAGCTTTCCCGCTCGGGCATGCCGCGCGAGAAGGTCTTCCAGGCGATGCGCATCAAGGGCTGGCAGCACCTCGGCCAGATCAGCCGGCTTTACATGGAGCCATCGGGTTCTTTCTCGTTTATTCCTGCCCGGCCCGCGCGCCCGGGGTTGTCTGTCCTCCCTGTCATTGACGAAACCCTGCGCGCCGAAGGTCGCATGCAAGGCTGGTCCGCCTGTATTGCATGCGGCAACACGATCGAGAAGGAAGATCTGCACGGACACCGATGCGACCGCTGCGGCTCACGAGACTGGACCTATGCCGTCACGGAAGTGGAGTGCTGATGGACTTTATCGAGCGCCTGCTGGTCGGCGATGCATCGTGGTCGTTCCTCATGGAGGTGGTGCCGCGCGCGGTGCTGGTCTATGTGCTGTTGCTCGTGTCCATGCGGTTGATGGGCAAGCGGATGGCGGCGCAACTGAGCATTACGGAACTGGCCGTCGTCCTGATGCTGGGCGCGGCGATCGCGGGTCCGATCCAGGTGCCGTCGCAAGGCGTGATGCCGGCGGCCGTGGTGCTCGTGGCGGTGGTGGTCTTGCAGCGGCTGACAGCCAAGGCGGGCCTGCGCTGGCGCCGCTTCGAGGTGCTGGAGCAGGGCGATGTCACCATCCTCGTGAAAGACGGCCGGATGCTCCTGGACGAGCTGAAGCGGTGCGAGATGTCGCGCGAGATGCTGGCGTCCCACCTGCGCGCTGCCGATGTCGGCCACCTGGGCCAGCTACGGCGTGCGTACCTGGAGGCGTCGGGGGCGATCAGCATTGTCTGGCGCAAACACGAACGCCCTGGGCTGACAGTCAGGGCGGACATGGAGCGTTCACTGCTCGATGTGTTGGGTGCAGATGGATATTTTGCTTGCTGGAGCTGCGGCTTCACGGTTGCTGCTCGCGCACGTCCGGCGCAGCCTTGCGAGATGTGCCACGTCACCCGATGGGAATCGGCCGTGCACCTGTCTCAGGAGCCGTTGCATTAGCGGCGATGGGGCACGGGCGATGGGGCACGAACAACACAAGCAGGCAGCCGCGCGAGATGCGTATCGGTCGATCAGTCCTCCACGGCCGTCGATCCGGCTGCCGTGCGTTCATGGCGGTCAACGCGGTTCAACGCTCGCAGCACGGAGCGCCCGGTATCGGTGAGCCGCGCACGGTGGCGGTGTCCTTCGGCAGAGCGTTCGAGCATGACCAATTGGCGCTCCAGCAATGCGTCCAATTCAGCGCGGTTCATGTCGACCTGCTCGGGCGACTGACTGACCAACATCAGCGTGGCAAATTCGTGTGCACTCAGCATCTTTGTCTCCTAGTAACAAACAACCGTAACCAGGGGGCACGGTGCCAAATGCAGGCGCGCAAGGGGCGCGCCCGCTTGCAAGGCAAACAGCGGCCGGTGATGCGCTCAGCCGGCGAGGACTTCGATACGCCGCGGCTTCGCCTCGTCGCGGCGTGGGATGGTCAGCTTGAGAACCCCGTCGCGCAACTGCGCATCGATGCGCGAAGCGTCAAAGTCGGGGCTCAGCACAAAGGTGCGCGAGAAATGCGGGTGCCGAACTTCGCCGTGCTGCAGACGCAGGCCCTGCGGCGTCGGCACCATCAAGTCGGCATCGACCGTGAGCGTGCCGTCCTGCACGCGCACATCGAGCTTGTCGCGCGGCACGCCCGGCAGGTCGGCAAACAGGGTAATGCCCTGGCGGTTTTCAAAGATGTCGACAGGCGGTGCCAGATGCGTCTGGCATGTGGCGGGTTGCTCCGCCGGCTGCTTTGCGACCGTGGCATGGCCCGGCTGGGCGTGGGTCGCCAATTGTGTGGTGTCGTTCATGATGTGCTCCTTCATGCTTGCGCAAGCTGTGGCTCAGCCTTGCACGGTGATCTGACGCGGCTTCGATGCCTCCGACTTGCCGACGCTGATCGTCAGGCAGCCGTTGACGTACCGTGCATTGACCTTCTCGGGGTCGACGTCCTGTGGCAGCTCGATCACGCGCCGGAACGCGCCGGTGAAACGCTCGTCGGCATACACGCGCGTATCGTCGGTCATCTCGAAATCCGGGCGCTTGCGTTCGCCGCTGATCGTCAGCAGCCCCTTGTCGATCGAGACGTCGATCTGCGCGGGGTCGAGCCCCGGCGCGAAGGCGACGATCTCGATGGAGTCATCGGTGCTGCCAATGTTGACGGGAGGAAAGGTGCCGATGCGCGTTGCGCGCAGGCTGGCGGGCACGCCCGCAAAGAGACTGGCCATCTGCCGGTGCAGGCGGTCGAACTCGCCCAGCAGATCGGTGCCAAAAAACAGATCGCTCATGGCTGGCTCCTGGTGGGGCCCGCTCGGAGACTGAACCGAACTACGCGCTCCAGTTCATCCGTCCGTGGCGGGCCACTGACAAACAAATCGAAACACGCAGCGCGAGAACCGCGACTGCTTGACGACACCTAAAATAGGGAGGCAAGCGGAAATTTCAAGAGGCCATTCGATACGTCATTCGGAGGTTTCATGGACCTTTTCAACGCAGTGCACGAACAGATGGATGCGGTACGCCTGCCGTTGGTCGCGGTCACCGTGACGGCGGCCCGCCGACCGAATACGCCGCTCGTGGCGATCCTGCATTGGCACGGATTCCGCCGCGCCAGTCCGCTCGTGTTACCGGGAATCGACATTCCGCCGCGCTCCGTGCCGGGCTCGGCCATTCAACTGACGCACGCCTGGCATTGCGTCGAAGCCGTTGACGAGGCGCTGCTCGATGCCGCCTGGCAGCTCGGCGCATGGGACCTGGAGCGTGTTGAGCGACGCGGTTGCAACGTGGTGGGTGCATCCGCAGGTGAGGCGCTCGCATGCCGTCAGGCATTCGGCGATTACGAAGGCGCTTCGGCGGACGAGGCACTCATCGACGGCGCGCCCGATCGCGCCGAGCTGATGCAGCTCGCCGCTGATGCAGGCTACCTGCGCTGGCTGTTCCGACCCGTCAAGGGCGGCGTGTGGCGGCAGCTTGATGAGCCGGACGACACGCTCGGCCCTGATGGCGGACGGGAACCGCCGTGTCCTGTGCTGCCGATACCGCCGACACCGCGCCAGCGGCCGGCACGCGGCCGTACGGTCTATCGCCTGGGAGCCGTCCGGCGCATCCTTTTGCCTTGAAACATTTTGTTACAAAGTCGCTGTTTTTTCGCCTCTTGAACTCGCGGCGGGGCGCTTCTATTTTGCATTCCGCCAAGTCTTTGGCACGGCTTGCCTGCCCTGCCGGGCGCCCTGCTTGAACGGCGTGCAAGTCGGATTCCCTTTTTTGGTGATCTATCGCTCAGGAGATGGAAATGAAGATTCGTCCCCTCTACGACCGGGTTATCGTCAAGCGAATCGAACAGCAACGGACGACGGCCTCGGGCATTGTGATTCCTGATTCCGCCGCAGAAAAACCCGAGCAGGGTGAAGTCATCGCGGTCGGCACGGGCCGCTTGCTTCAGGACGGCACGCAGCGCGAACTCCAATTGAAAGTCGGTGACCAGGTGCTGTTCGGCAAGTACGCCGGGCAGACCGTCAAGGTCGATGGCGAGGAACTGCTCGTCATGCGTGAAGAAGACGTCATGGGCGTCATCGAAACCCACGCCGAGGCGGTTGCCAAGGCCGCCTGAAGCCTCGAGCCGCTCGCGGACACCGCCGGATACCGCCGGACACGCAAGGAGGCCGGTTGTTCGCGACGTGTTGAGTCAACGACTTATCCGGAGCAACAAACATGAGTGCAAAAGACGTCAAGTTCCACGACAGCGCGCGCGTCCGTATCGTCAAGGGCGTGAATGTTCTTGCCGATGCCGTGAAGGTGACGCTCGGGCCCAAGGGCCGTAACGTGGTCATCGAGCGCAGCTTTGGCGCCCCGACCATCACCAAGGACGGCGTGTCTGTCGCCAAGGAAATCGAACTGAAGGACCGCTTCGAAAACATGGGCGCGCAGATGGTCAAGCAGGTCGCGTCCAAGACCGCGGACATTGCCGGTGACGGCACCACCACGGCCACCGTGCTGGCCCAGGCCATCGTGCAGGAAGGCATGAAGCATGTGGCCGCCGGCATGAACCCGATGGACCTCAAGCGCGGTATCGACAAGGCCGTGGCCGCCGTGCTCGATGAGCTTCGCAATCTGTCGAAGCCGATTTCGACCAACCGCGAGATCGCCCAGGTGGGCTCCATTTCGGCCAACTCGGACGAGGCCATCGGCAAGATCATCGCCGAGGCCATGGAGAAGGTCGGCAAGGAAGGCGTCATTACGGTCGAGGATGGCAAGTCGCTCGATAACGAGCTGGACGTGGTCGAAGGGATGCAGTTCGACCGCGGCTACGTCAGCCCGTACTTCATCAACGACCCGGACAAGCAGGCGGCCTATCTGGACGACGCGCTGATCCTGCTGCACGACAAGAAGATCTCGAACATCCGCGACCTCCTGCCGATCCTGGAAGCCGCATCGAAGGCCGGCAAGCCGCTGCTGATCGTGGCGGAAGATGTGGAGAGCGAAGCGCTGGCCACCCTCGTCGTCAATGCGATGCGCGGCATCCTGAAGGTCGCCGCCGTGAAGGCGCCCGGATTTGGCGACCGCCGCAAGGCCATGCTCGAAGACATTGCCGTGCTCACCGGCGCAACGGTCATCTCCGAAGAAACCGGCAAGCAGCTCCAGAAGGCCACGTTGGAAGACCTCGGCCGGGCCAAGCGTGTGGAGGTTCGCAAGGACGACACCATCATCATCGACGGGGCCGGCGACCAGGCCAGCATCGACGCCCGCGTCAAGTCCATCCGCGTGCAGATCGACGAAGCCACGAGCGACTACGACCGCGAGAAGCTGCAGGAGCGCGTGGCGAAGCTTGCCGGCGGCGTTGCCGTCATCAAGGTGGGCGCGGCAACCGAAGTCGAGATGAAAGAGAAGAAGGACCGTGTCGACGATGCGCTGCACGCCACCCGTGCGGCCGTCGAAGAGGGCATCGTGCCGGGTGGCGGCGTGGCCTTGCTGCGTGCCCGCTCTGCCGTGCTGAACCTCAAGGGCGCCAACAGCGACCAGGATGCCGGTATCCGGATCGTGCAGCACGCGCTGGAGGCTCCGCTGCGCGCCATCGTCGCCAACGCGGGTGAAGAGCCTTCCGTCGTGATTGCGAAGGTTGCCGAAGGCAAGGGCAACTACGGCTACAACGCGGCCACCGGCGAGTACGGCGACCTCGTGGAAGCGGGCGTCGTCGACCCGACCAAGGTCACGCGCACGGCGCTGCAGAATGCCGCGTCTGTCGCCGGGCTGATCCTGACCACGGATGCGACCATCGCGGACGCACCGAAGGAAGACAAGCCCGCGCAAATGCCGGCACCCGAGATGGACTACTGAACCACGCAGTTGCGCTGCCATCGACTGGCCGGTTCGCCGGCCAGTGCAACTGCATTTCGGCGCCGCACGGTTTTGCGGCGGTGCCGCCTTTTTCAGGTTCGATCGCCACGATGAAGCTACAACTCACCATTGACGCGAAGCACCTCGACGTTGAGATCGATGATGTCGTTGCCGGCCTGCTGGCTGCGCGCCTGGGTTTGCCGGAAGGTGCCGACCACCGCGACGCGCTCGCGCGGCACCTCAGCGAGGTCAGCGCTCCGTGGGTGTTGGACGATGAACACATGCGCAAACGCGTGCTGCGTCGCCTCATTCTGGAGATCGCAGATCCGACGCTGTTGATGCGCCATCTCATGATGGACTAGCGGTGCGTGCCGGGATGCTCAGCATTTCGTGCAGACGCCTCAACGATAAATATTTCACGGCACGATCACGATCGGCTCGTCCGGGTGGATGAGCCCGACATTGCGATGCGCGAACTGCGGGTTGATCTGCAGCAACTGCGCAAGCGCTGCCTCCACCTGCTTCTCGTCCGACATGGCCTGGCGCTGCGCATCGGAAACGTGCGCCTCGTGCAACAGCGGTGTGCGATACCGGTCGGCAATGCCGTTGAGCGTGTCGCCCGGCTGCACCACGTATTCGGAATGCGTGGGGGCAGGTTGCGGCGTGGCCGGTGTGCTCGGAGGCTGGCCGGACGGTGGACTGGTCGAGGGCGCAGTCGGGCCGGCCGATGACGAAGGCGATGCGGACGGCGACACCACCGCCGACGGCGAGACCGATGGCGACGGTGACACCGAAGGCGATGCCGATGCACTCGGTGATGCACTCGGCGACGGCGTGACAGCCGGTGTGCCGGGCGGGCGCTTGTTCTTGTCGTCCTGCATGAACAGCGGCTTGATCAGGTTGAATGCATACGCCGAGAGCGGCAGCAGGGCGATGGCGATCTTGTGCTTGCTCACAAACTCCGACGCATTCGGGAAGTGCGAGCTGAAGCGCGAGAGGCCGAGCGCGCCCGACGACAGCAGCATCGGCACGCCCTTGATGTAGTCGCCGCCCATCATCTGCGCGGCGCCGAGCAGCATGCCGCCGGTGGCGGCGAGCGTATCTGCCGAGATATCGAGCCCGCGCACCGTGCGGCTGCGCTGCTCGATGTCGATGTTGCGCCCGCGTCCGAGCAGCACGCCGGTGGTATACGCGATCGACGCCACTGTGCCGCCCGTAGGCAGTACGTACCAAATGGCCGAATCGTGCGCCAGCGTCCACGCCTTGGTCGCCATCGCATGCGCATACGAGGCGAGGCCCATGCTGTAACCCCCGATGGCGATCTGCCGGCCCCAATAGCCGAGCTTGGTGCGCGGGTGGCCCAGGTGCACCTGCTGCAGCCCGGTGCCGCTGAAGATGGCCTGGATCTGCTTGACCAGGTCGGCCGACACGGCCTGCGTAGCCTCGGTGGCCTGCGTGCGCGTGATTTCCCGATTGCCCAGGCGCTGGTAGATGTTGTGCACGCTCCAGTTGGCTTCGGCCACGAACGTGCGCAGGCGCGTCTCGATGTCGGCCAAGTCGGCCGGCACGGTCTTTTCCGACGTGTGGTCCGGCAGTGCCTTGACGAGCCGGTCGACCATCGTCTGCGTGGCTTCACTGAAGACGCGCGGATCGGCCCGCTCGATGGTCGCCATCGTCGCCTGATGCAGCACCTGCGCCGAGCGTCCGACCCGCAGCAGCAGCATGGAGGGGTTGCTCGCCAGCGAAACCGTGTTGGCCCCGGTGCCCGGTATGCCGATCAGCACCGCACCGGCACCCCCTGCCACGGAGGCACCCACGGTCATCACTTCGCGCGCACGCGTGCCGAGCTTGGGCTTGGCGCCTTCCACGCCCAGCGCATTGAGTTCCGCCGATGCCTGTTCCGGCTTGAGCAAGACCTTGCGCGCGGTCTGCGTGGTCTGGACACGCCCCGCGCTCTGCGGCTCGCCGGACGCGTCCACCGACAGGGCCTTCTCGTTTTCCACCATCTGCCTCCAGGTGGGCAGCGGTGTGGCCGGGTTTCGGGCCGACGCCGGCAGCGCCTTGGCGCCCGCGGGGCGCGCAGCCACGCCCATCTCGTCCGTCCATTGCTTGGCAAACTGACTGGCGAGTTCCTCCTTCGGACTCAGGCGCCCCTTGGCGTCCCACAGCGGTTTGGCAAAGGCGATCTCGGTGGCGCGGGCACGATTGACGAGTGCGGTCGTGTTGCCGTTGAAGACGCGGTCGACGATCGCGTTGACCTGGCTGTCCGAGAGGTTGTACTTCTGCCTGCCAAGCCGCGCGATCTCGGCCAGCAGCACCTGGTTCTGCGCGTCGTACTGGCTCTTGGACGGGCGCTCGAACACACGCGTGAGGGCATCGTCGCCATGCAGCCGGCTCTGGGTGGGCGCGCCGTCCTGCTCGAAGCGCAGCACCATGTCGGCGACGGCGGTGTTCAGCCGTTCGTTGGCGATGGCATCGGCACCATTGGTGGCGTACGACACGCCCATGTGCACCCAGGGCAGCGTGGGCCGTTCCAGCACCTGTTCGACGAGCTTGGCGTTGCCGCCGCCCGGCACCGGCTCGAGCACCGTATCCCAGCCATGGAAGCTGACCATCACGTGGGGCGCCGGCGCATCGGCGTGGGTGGCGCCCCACTTCTCCAGCATCGAGAACAGCCGCACGTGGTTGTCATACGCGTCATTGGTGCGTGCGGTGAAGTGGTTGTTGGTGCCGATCAGCGGCCGCGACGGCGCGAACTCCAGGCGGATGACCACGCCGGTCTGCGACGACAGGTCGAGCCATTTGTCGAGATGCGACTGGTGCAGATCGTCGAGGAACAGCTTCTTCTGGTCGGCGCCGCTGCCGGACTTGATCTGCGCGTTGGCATGGTCGATCGTCGCGTTGTTCACGTCGATCTGCTTGGCGGCGCGCACGAAGCTCGGGTCCTGGCGCTTGCCGACAGCGGCACGCAGCGAATACGGGTCGACCACGAGCGAAATCACCGGCATGGCGCCGCCCGTTTTCTTGATGAACGCAAGCGCCTTGGCGGGGTCGTCGCGCAGGCGATATGCCCGGCCCATCGGCGCTAACCGTGCCTGGAGAGGGAATTCCGAACGCAGGAATGTGTTGACCATGTGCCGGTCACCTGTGGCCGCTGCCGAGTACCGCTGTGCGATGCGTTTGCCCGCAAAGGGCACGCGGCGCGACACGGTGTTGGCGGCCACATCGCGGGCCACGCGCAGCTTGAGCTTGATCTTGCGCCAGAGCTGCGCATCGGCCATCACGACCTCGGGCGCGCGGTCCTTGACCGGTTTGAATTCCACATTGCTGGCATAGGGATCGGTCTTCTTTCCGGCCAGCAGTTCGACCTCGTCCAGCGGGCGGGTGAGGTTGCCCAGCTTGGGCGCGTCGGGCGGCAGCGCCACCGTGGTGGTGCTGGAAAGCACCGGCTGGTACACGCCGATCTTCAGTTCGGTGCCGCTGCGCTGCCATGCCTCGAATTGATCCGGGGGCAGGCGCGTGAGCAGGAAGTGGGTGTCCGCGCCAAAGCTGTCGTGACCGATGGCCAGCTCCTTGGCCGGGGTGCCGTTCTGCTGCGCGGCGGCCTTGTTCCAGGTGCCATACCAGGTGAGAGCGTTGCCCTCGGGCTCCAGGCGGCCGATTGGCGTATGGCGGCCCAACTGGCCTGCGTTGTCGGCTGTCTTGTAGACGTAGATGTAGTGCGTGCCGGCTTCGAGCCAGCCTTGCTTGACCAGGTCGCGCAGGTGGACGATGTTCGGTCCGCTGTAGTCGAGCGCGGGGACTTTGGTGTCGGGCAGCATGCGCACTTTGGCGTAGCCCAGAGCCGACGCTTCGAGCGGCGTGCCGGTGGTGACGGGTTCTTCCAGCTTGCGCTGCCGCCATTGCAGAAGCTGGGCGGCCCGCCCGCGCAGGAAGCCGCCGTTGGCCTGCCGGTTCAGTGTGGTGGTGGCCTGTGCGACTTCGCCGGGCTTGAAGGCCGGCATGCCGTATTCGGACCGTTTCCAGAGCGTGCGCGGCTTGAGGAAGCCGCCCAGTTCCTTCACCGTCTCGGGCTGCACCGAGCTGACCACGAAACGTACGCCGCGCGGCGCGCTGCGCAGCGTGCGTGCGCCGTGCGTCTGCTGCTTGGCAAAGGCGGCTTCGAGGCTGCGTTCGGGCACGGTGGCGCCGTCCATCGGCGCATCGACGTGGTATGTCCATGTGCCGTCGGTGCCGCGCTTGGCATGGCCCTTCGGGGCACCGCCTTTCTTGTCGATCACGTAGATGATGTCGCTGTCCTTCGCGGCTTCGGTGGCGTCTTTCACGCTCTTGTAGCGCTTGGCGTGCCCAAGCTGCTGGATGTCGGCCACGACCTTGGCGTCGATCTTGTCGGCCGCCGGTGACAGCACGTGCGAACCGTCATCGCCATTGATGCGCGATGGACCGCCCAGGGCCTGCAACCGCTCGTACGACACGGGGCTGATGTAGAAATCGACGCCCTTGCGTGCGGTGTGCATCGCAGAGTTGTCGCCGCGCACGGCGCGCTTGATGATCTTGGGGACCTTGCTGCCGGCCACGGCCTGGGGCGGCGCGAAGGTGCCGTCGTCGCGCAGCTGCGTGGTCGCGACGATGACGGGCGTGCCGTCTGGCTGGGTGCTGCCTTTGAGCGCGATCAAGACCGTATTGCTGCCAGCCTTGCCGGCCAGCACACGCAGCTTGGGCACCTCGGCGCCCGGCACATGCCGCAGCGTGCGCAGGTCTTTCACGTCGAGCCATTCGGCGGCCTGTGCGGCGGCTTTCTGGGCGTTCGACGCCGCTGCCGACGCCGGAGCCGGCATGTGCGGTGTGCCCGGCGCCGCGCCGTTCCAGCGCGAGGCGTAGTACTGCGCGTAGGTCTGGTCCGGCGCGGTGGACGGCCGCAGGCTGCCCATGGTCTGCGCCAGGCGCAAGTGGGCCTCGGGGTTGTTGGCATCCCACTGCGCATAGGCCTGTTCCAGCGGCTGCGGCATCTGCGCGCGGGCGCCGATGTCCACACCGGTTGCGGCCAGTATTTCGTCGCGTACGTTGAATGCGTTGCCCTGGGCACTGGCCTCGCCGGCGAGCAACGTCTGCACGAAGCTGTCCTCGCTGTGGCGTTGCAGGCCCTGCAGATCGAGCTCCGCCTTCACAGCGTGGTCGGCCTCATGGCTCAGCGTGTAGACGAGCGATCCAGCGTCGGCGGCGTTGGCGTCGAGCGTGATGGTCTTGCGCGCGGCATCCATCGCCGAGCCCTGGTTGCGGTGTCCGAGGCGCACCGTCCAGCCGGCGTCGTGCAGCAGGCGCAATTGGCGCGTGAGCGTGTCGGAGGCGCCAATCAGCGCGCGGGCGCTGGGCGGCAGCGGTGCGCCGCCAAACGACATCGTCACGCGGTCGGCCGGCGTGGTCTGGTAGGTGGCATCCTGCGGGCGGTATTGCGTGCCGGTGCCGCTGTAATCTGGGGCGCCGGCCGGGCGCGCCACCGGACCGCCGAGGTTGCGCGCCGGGTTGGTGGGGTCGATGCCGATCTCGGCAAAGCGCCGGCCGGTGGCTTTCTGCAGCGCGGCGCTGTAGTCAAACGGTAGGCCGTATTGGGCGGCGGCCTGCTGCGCCAGCACGGTGTCGTGCTGGGCCAAGGAGATCGCGTAGGCGCGGATGCTGCCAAAGCTCTGTTCCGCGCCCGGCGTGCGGCCGATGTCGGAGGCGCCAAACTGCGTGTTGCCGGCGGCAAACCTGTCGATGGCGCTGAGCAGCCGGTCAACCATCGCGGGGGTCGGTTCCGCCGCGGTGGACACGCCGCGCAGCTGTGCCTCGGTCATCGACGGCACGGTGTCGTGGAAGTGCTCCGGATGCTGCTGCTGGTAATGCCGCAGCGCCTCCACAACGCGGTCCACGGCAGCGCGATCGGTGGCATACACGACGATGTTGTCGGCGCGCGGGCCGGCAGCGTCGGGGCCGGCCGCCTTGGCTGCATAGACACCGGGGAAGCGGCCGGGCTGGTCCACCACGTCGCGCACCAGGAAGTCGAGCACGTCGAGCACATGCGGCGTCTTTGCGTTGACGTACACGCGCTCGGTGACGGCGTCGGGGTCGACGAGACCGTCCTCGCGCATGAAGTGATAGAACGTGGTGCGCGCGCGGCCTTCCGTCGGCATCGTGCTGTCAACGAAGGCGCCGTCGGCTTGCGACACGGTGTAGGCCCCTTCGGGGCGCTGCTCTGCCAGGGCGATCAGGCGCGGGAAATAGAACTCGCCCGGCATGGTGTCTTCCGGCCCCGTGACGCCGCCCGTGCGGGCGTACAGGCGGTACACGTCCTTGTTGCTCAACGCACCGTGGGCTGCGTCTGCCCCTTCTGCCTGCACGCGGGCCAGCAGCGCCTGCTGCGACTCGAGTGCCGATTCGGCGCCACGCGGCCCCAGCTCGGGCAGCACGCGTTGCGCCGGCGTGCTGCCCGGGGCGGGCGCCACGCCCGGCATGCGCACGCCCGATGCGGCCAGGTCGGCCATCGCGGCCTCGTAGGCGTGCCGCTGCGATGCGCCATGCTGGCGCGCCACGCCCATGCCGGCGCCCATGAGCCCGGCCGAGGTGAAGAACTGCACCCAGTCTTCGCCCGTGGCCTGGCCGTTCGATGTCGCCAGCGATTGCCCCTGGTGCAGCATGGCCGCGAGGTTGGTGTTGAGCGCGCCGGTGCCCATCAACCGATAGGCGAGGGCGCCGCCGCCCAGGAACTGCAGCCCCACCAGCCGGCGCAGGCGCGCGGGCAGCCGGGCGAGCACGTCCGCCCGGTTGAGCAGCGGGATGGCATCGTTCAGCCGCTGCAGGCGCGTCGTGCCCAGCGTGAGATCGGCGACGACACCCGGGTTGCGCGTGACGCCAAACACGGCATTCAGCCGTTGCGCCGCGTTGGCGGTTGCCGCAGGGGATCCATACAGCGCATGGCTGAGCACGGCATTGGTGAGGTTGTTCTGGAACGGGCGCAGCGCCCAGCGGTTGTCATTGAGCAGGCTGATGCGCGCGGCGTCTTCCGCGCTGGCGCCGCGCGTGATGCGCACCGCGTTGATCGCCTCCATGAGATCAGCGTTGTAGGCGCCCACGCGCGCTGCGGCCACGGCCGTGCGGTTGACGAGCCCACCGACGCCGGCCGCGCCGCCCAGCACGTTGGCCCCAAGGCCCACCCAGTTCCACGGGTCTTCACGACCCTTGGCGGTGGAGAGCGCATTGATCGAGTGCGCCGCGCCTGCCACGGCCGTCACCGCAAAATACGCATCGGCCAGGTTCGACAGCACTATGGCCCACAGCGCAGCGGTCTCGGGCTGCACGACGGTGGTGATGATGCCGGCCGCCACCGTCAGGCCGATCTCCAGGTCGGTCTTCAGGTGCTCCCAGTTGTACCAGTGGTCGTCGGGCTTGTAGCTCTTCCAGTAACCGTCGTCGGTCATCAGGTTGCCGTTGGCATCGACCACCCAGTGCGGCTGGGCGATGAGCAGGCCGCGATCCAGCCCGCTGTGCGATTCCCAGTCGCCATAGCCGTTACGCACGGTGGTATCGGCCGGGCCCACGTCGATATAGCGCCCGTCGGTGCCGATGCCCTCCATGATGGCCAGGCGCTTGGCGTCGCCCTTGGCCTCGCGGTTGTCCCACCACTGCATCGACAGCGAGGTGAGCGCCACGGGCGTGGCGCCGCTGGGCGTGTTCACGCCTTCGCCGTGCATGAGCTGGCTGGCCACCTGGGCCAGCGTGGTCTTGTGGCCCTTGTGGTCGTAGACGACTTCGTTGCCGCTGTACTCAGCGAACTGGCCGTCGGCCATGGCCTGCTGCTCGTCCAGAGAGCGCGCCGTGTAAGTCGGGTCCAGCCCGTATGCCTGGCCCACGGCGTTGTACACCTGGGCCTGGCTGGTGACGGTGTGCATGCCGTCCTGCCAGGGCAGCCCGACGGTGTTGCCGCTGGCCGTGACACCGGCGGTGCTGCCTGAGCTCACGCCTGCGGTGTCGGGCGTCCACTTCAGGTCGTTCTGCAGCCGTGGACTCGCGTTGGGCGCATTGGGAGCGGTGCCGACCGGCGCCGGCGGCTTGGGGGAATCCTTGTAGCCGGTCTCGCGCCGGATCTCCTTGCTGACCTCGTCGCCGATGTTGTCGCCGAGGATGTCCTGCGTGAGCTGCATCGGGACGTTGTCGTCCTTCACATCCTCCAGCCCGAAATCCTGCCCGGTGACCACGGCCATGCCACCGCCGCCGACGAAGTACGTCGTGTTCAGCCGCGAATCGACCGATTCGGTGCCCAGCCCGCCCTTGTCGATGGGCTTGAGCATCAGGCCTTCGATCTGCTTGCGCAGGTCGGTCATGTCCTGGTTGCGTGCACCGCCCGCGGCCGCGTAGATGCGCGACATGGCTTTCAGGTCGGTCACGTCCAGCTTGCCCTGGAACTGGCTGTGGTACAGCGCAGCGGCCAGGTCCGGCGCGACGCCGTTCATCTGGTCGGCTGCGGCGTTGGCCTGGTCTGACTTGTCCTTGCCGAAGACCTGCGCGCCGCTCTGCTGAAACAGCGACTGGGTTTGCGGGGCCTGGATCGTGTCGTCCAGCAGTTGCGCGTAGAAGATCGTGCCCTTGTAGACATCCAGCGACGTGCCCATGGCGGTAAGCCGGCCCTGGGGCGAATCCTTGCCGTCGTTGGCGGCCGTGCACATCATCGGCGCATGGTCGAGGATCGATTGCAGCGCGCGCTGCTGCAGGCCCGAGATGCTCGCGTCTCCCATGACCTGGTCGAACAGCGGGTCACCGGATTGCATGCCCGCGAGCAGGCCGGTGAGCCGCTTGGCCGCCGCCGCGTCGCCCTTGCCTGGGCCGCCGTTGGTTTGCAGGGCATGCGCGGTGATGTGCAGCACCTGTTGTGCGCCAAGCCCCGTCTGCCATTGCTGGAAGCTCGTCAGCAGTTGCTTGAACTCGGGCGAGTCCTTGCCGGTGCCGCGCGCCGCTTCCATCTCGGGCGCGATGCCGGCCATGGTGACGGCGTTCTGCGCTTTCCAGAGGGTGTCGACGTTGTCGGGGTTGAGCTGCCAATCGCCGTCTTCGGGCTTGCGGCCGGCGGCGACGTTCAGCGCCTGGTCCAGGTCGTTGTGATACGACTGCAGGGCGCGTGCGGCGGCGGCTTTGAGGTCGGCGTTGTCGGGCGCCTTGTCAGACTTGGCCTTAGCGTCCTGCCACGCCGCGTAATCGGTGCGGGCCTGCTTTACCGCGCCGTCGAGCGCCTTCTGGTCGGGCTTGATGTCCTGCTTCATGATGCCGGCCGTCACGCGCAGCACGTCCGGGTCCAGCACGTTCAGCTTGGCGAGGTCCTTGGCTCCGGCCTCGACGGGGTCCTTGGTCGGGTCCTGGTAGTAGTCCTCCAGATGCTGCTGCGCGGCCACCGTCAATGCGGATTGCGTCAGCATCGCCTCGTTCTGTTCGTTGCCGCCGAGCCAGGCTCGCGTGGCCGCAATCGCCTCGGGCAGTGTCATGCCGCTGGCCACGAGCTGGCCCAGATGGGCGGTGGTGTCGGGCTGGGCGCCGTCGCGCTGGGTGTCGGGCGTCTTGGCATCGGGCGTTGCCGCCAGGGTGCCCTTGCGCAGGGCGTTCACGCCGTCCTGCAGGTCCTGTTCGGTAAACAACTGGGCGCCGTCGACATCCTTGGTGGCCTGGTCGATGGGGTCGCTGGGGGGCTGCGCGGCCTTGTCGCCTGACTTGTCGCCGGTCTTGTCCTGCTGCCGCGCCACGGTCACGGCCTGGGCACGTGCCAGCACCGCTGCCTGGGCCCATGTCCGGTTGCTGATGTCGGCGTAGTCCTTGTCGTTGCGCGCGGCATCGAGCGCCTTCTGCAGGCCGGCCGCGTCGGCCGTGCCGCCGCCCAGCGCCTTGTTCAGCGCCGCCTGGGCCTTGGACAGGTGGGCCGCATCGTCCGGCCCGGTCTGCACCGGGGGCGGCGACGGCTTCAGGCCGGTGTGCTTCTGCAGCGTTTTCGACAGCGCACCGTTCGGGTCTTCATCGATGATCGCTTGGTACGGCGCCATCGACGCATTGTTGGCCTTGGCCAGCCCCAGCGTGTCGAACGGTGTGTTGGGCGGTGTGTAGCCGTTTTCCTTGTAGCGGTCCTGATCGGCCTGTGCGTTGGAGAGGAAGGCCCGCAGACTGCCCATGACGTGCGCTGCGCCGTCGCTCTTCGGGCCGCCCAGCGCGTTGACGATGCGGCTGATGGGGCCGTAGTAGTCGTCGCGCTTGTCCAGCGTCTGCATGCTGGGGGCGTAGACCTCGGGGTCGCCCGCCTTGATCTTGCTGTCGATCTTGCCCTGCAGGTTTTGCGTGTAGAGCGCCTGCGCCAGTTCCGGCGAGGCGCGCTGCACGTCTTCCAGCAGCGCCGCGATGTCGCGCAGGTCGCCGGGCGTGCCTACCTTGGTGATGTTGTCATGCGTGATGCCGGCGTTCAGCACCGCGGGGACCAGGTCCTTGTACAGCACCGTGTCCTTGTAGCGCGATAGCGCGTTGCCTTCGGCCACCAGCGTGTCGTGCGGGTTCTTGCCGCTGGCGTGGGTGATGTCCTGCAGCGCGCCCGACTGGAGGTCCTGCGTGCGTGCGTCGCCCATGACGCTTGCATACAGCGGGTCGGTGCTGGCCACGCCGCGCAGCTGCTGGGTGAGCGTCTGTGCAGCCTTGAGGTTGCCGTCTGCGCCGCCCGACGCGCGCGCGGCCTGGGCAGCGTCGACGATCTCGGCGGCGTGCAGGTCGTTCAGCACGTCGGCCGTCGACGGCACGCTTTGCGTACCTTGCGCGCCACTTGTGGCGCTGTTGCGTTGCGCGACAAGGCGCTCGGCAAGCAGGCGCCGCTCGGTCTGCAGCGGATCGGCACGCCACTGGCTGTCGGGCTGGCCGGCCGCGGCGTTCAGTTCATCGGAAAGGGCGGTGTGGTACGCCTGCTTGTCGCGCGCCAGCGTGGCGGCGTCGGCATTGGCGGCCTTGTCCTTCTGCCAGGTCTCGAAGGCGGTCTGGGTGGCCTTGACGGTGTCGTCCAGGTTGGCGGCCGGCTTGAGCTCGACGTGCAGCGTCTTCACCACGTTGTCGATGGTGGGCTTGGAGAAAATGCCGAGCCAGACCTCCTGCTTGGCGGCATTCGCAATGGGGTCGGCATCGGCCGGGACCTTGCCGTCTGCCACGGCTTTTTCGGCTGCGATGGTCAGGGCGGCTTCGCCCAGTAGCGTCTCGTTCTGCTCGCTGCCGCCAAGCTGGGCACGCGCTGCGTTGACGGCTTCGGCCTCGGTCATGCCGCCGTCGAGCCCCGCCTGAATGGCGGCCCGCGCGTCCTGCAGCGTCACGGCTTGCGTGGGCGGCGCCTGGTCGGTGGCGAGCGGCTTGTCGGACAGCGACTGCGTGGCGCTGTCCAGCGTGGTGTTGTCGAACACGTGCGTGAGGCCGACCTGGCTGGCGGCCTGCTCAAGCGCGTCGACCTTGGGTTGCGCCGTGGTGCGTGCCGGGCCGTTGTGCGCGGCCTGCAGCAGGATGGCAGCCCGCGCAAGCGCCTCTCGGCTGACCGCGGGCTGCGTCTGCTGGATTTTCTCGATGGCAGCCTTCAGCGCCGCCGTATCGTCGGGAGCCTTGCCCTGGAGCGCATTCTTCAGGGCCGTCTCGGCATCAGACACATCGCGCGCGCTGGGCGGCGGCGGTGGCTGGATGGGCTTGGGGGGCGTCGGGACGCCACCACCGCCGTCGATGGCTCTGAGCATAACGATTCTCCTGGGCAGACTACGAGCACTCGCCCATGATTGCCGCGCCTGCCAAGCACGCCTATTCGGAAAATTCGTAGAAAAGCGCGCGAGACGGGCCGCCGCCCACCGCGGACTACGGGATTCAGTGGCGGTTTCCTGGTTGTGCGCGTGGTTGTGGCGTTGCGCTTTCTCTGGGGGGGGGGCGGCTGATGGGTCCCCATGAGGCTGCGGCTCCCATGGTTTTGAGAGCTTCGCGCCACATCGTCATCTGGGCCTGCGCCTGAAGGACAACACCGGGCGGCTGCGGCGCGCGCACAACGCGTGTATCTGGTGAGGATCTGATTCGCGCACGGTTGGCTTGGATCAAAGAACCGATGGCCGTACCGGCGGCATAGTCGGCGCCGTGTCCCACGGTGTCCGTAAGGAGCCCCCCATGAATGCCCCCGACAATGTCCCCGGTGTCACCCGGCATAGCCTGCTTGAGGATGTGCTTGCCATCGTTACCGGCACGCTGTTCGTGTCGCTCGGCATCACGCTGTTCAAGCAGGGCGGTCTGCTGTCAGGCGGGACGGCCGGCGTGGCCTTTCTGATCCACTACGCCACATCGCTGCCCTTTGGCGTGGTGTTCTTCACCATCAATCTGCCGTTCTATTACTTGGCGGTGCGGCACATGGGATGGCGCTTCACGCTCAAGACGTTCTGTGCAGTGGCGCTGGTGTCGTGGCTGAGCGAGGTGCACGCGCATTTCGTACAGCTGGGGTCGCTCAATCCGCTGTATGCGGGCGTCATTGGCGGCACGTTGATGGGCGTGGGCTTCATCGTCCTGTTCCGGCACCAGGCCAGCCTGGGTGGCGTCAACATCGTCGCGCTGTATCTGCAGGACAAGTACGGCATTCGCGCCGGCAAGCTGCAGATGGTGGTGGATGTGGGCATCGTGTTGGCCTCGCTGGTCGTGGTCAGCCCGATGGCGCTGGCGGCGTCGCTGGTGGGGGCGGTGGCGCTGAACCTGAGCATTGCGTTGAACCATCGGCCCGGTCGCTACCTGGCCATGCAAACTGGTAGCACCGCCGTCGCTGGGCGTGTCGGCAGCAACGGCTCGCCGGGCTCCTCAATGGCTTAGCAAGGTGTCGGCAGCGCGCGTGGACGGAGATTGAACGCTCAAGCTGCCCGTCTCGGATGCAGCTTGACCAACGACCGATGCTGCCGGCTCGCTCGCCAATTCCGGTGTCGGGCCAAATTCAATCCGGCTCTTTGTCGATAGCCGCGCCCTGGCTGCGGAATGTGCTGGGGGCCACGCCGTTCCAGCGCTTGAACGCCTGCGAGAAGGTGGACAAGTCGGCGAAGCCGAGGCGCTCCGCGATCTCTCCCAGTGCCAGTTCACCCTCGATGAGCAGCGCCTTGGCCATCGCACAGCGCGATTCGGCCACCAACGCCCTGAAGGTGGTGCCTTCATCATGCAGCCGACGCTTGAGCGTGCGTTCGCTGGTGTTCATCAGGCGCGCCATGCTGCTTAGCGTGGAGAGCGTGGTGCCGGGCGCCGCGCTCAAGTAGTGGCGGATCATCGCCGTCGTGCCCACGCGCAAGCGCCGCGCTTCAATGAGACGGCTGCACATCTGCTCACACATCGAAGCCGTGAGGGGGTTGGCGTGTGGCAGCGGCCGGCTCAGGAATGATCGGTCGAACGCAAGACTGTTGACGTGCGCCGAGTATTCCGGCTCCGCAGCGAACAGCTTCCGGCGTACCGGAGAAGGCCCGCGCGCGGGCAGGGGGCTGGCCCTGAGCGTGAAACGGGACAGTGCAAAATCATCTCCCCCGATTTCCTGCAGCAAGACGGCAGCGGCGACCATGTCCCGCTCGACAACAAACCGCTTCACCTCATCGGCCAGTTCCGGCTCGCCAAAACTCAGCACGGCGAGATGGCCTTCTTCGTGATACGTGATCACGGTAAATGCGTAGGTGAGCGGCAGGAAACGCAACGCCAACGCCATGGCATCGCCCGCCGTGGCGCTGCTGATCAGGCCGTAACCCCACACCCCATACGCCGAAAAGTGGTAGCGCAGGCCAAGCTCCAACCCCAGCCCCGGCGGATGCTTCAACAGACGCAGCAGATTGCTGACCACGCGAAGCTCCTGCGTGGCTGTCACTTCCATATTCGGGTCGGACAGTTGGGCCAGCGACAGCTGCGTGCCGGCCAGCAGCTTTGCCGGCGAAAGCCCGCGCTCCTGGCCAAAGTCGACCAGCAAGCGCGCGCTGGCCGGGCTCCGAGTGAACTCCCAGAAACGCATACGGAGAAACCCTTGGGACGTGCTATTTGGCCCAAATACTAAAACAGTTGTCCCCGCGCGCCATTGGTGTTTTCCCATGACGGAAGCAACATCAACCGCATCCGATAGGTCGCCCCAGCAGTGTTGCGCCATCCGTTCCGAGGAAGCCGCAGATCTTCCCGAGCGCGGGGCGCCGGCCTTGCACGTCGGATCGCCAAGCGGCTGTCGGCTTACAGCACCTGGCTCAAAAAACAGTGTGGAGACAACAACATGGGCAACATCTTCGACTACGTCATTGTGGGCGGCGGGTCCGCCGGCAGCGTCGTGGCAGGACGACTCACCGAAGACCCGCAGGTGACGGTGTGCGTTCTGGAGGCCGGCGGGAGCGGGAGTGAACCCGTCATCAATGTCCCGACCGGCGCCGTGGCGATGCTGCCCACCAAGCTCAACAACTGGGCATTCGAGACCGTGCCCCAGCCCGGACTGGGTGGGCGCAGGGGATACCAACCGCGTGGCAGGGCACTGGGAGGCTCATCGGCAATCAACGCGATGGTCTACATACGCGGGCACCGCAATGACTACGACGACTGGGCCGCGCGCGGCAATGTCGGTTGGTCCTATGACGACGTGCTGCCGTATTTCCGGCTCAGCGAGCACAACGAGCGGCTCGACAACGCATGGCATGGCCGCGACGGCCCGCTCTGGGTCAGCGACCTGCGCTCAGACAACCCCTTTCAAGCGCGCTACCTGGAAGCCGCGCGCCAAGCGGGGCTGCCGCTGACGGATGACTTCAACGGGGCAGAACAGGAAGGCGTCGGCATTTACCAGGTGACGCAAAAGCACGGCGAGCGGTGGAGCGCAGCACGCGCCTACCTGCTGCCGCACATCGGGCGGCGCGACAACCTGAGCGTGAAAACGCATGCCCACGTCCAGCGCATCCTGTTCGAGGGCAACCGCGCCGTGGGCGTTGAAATGCTGCAAGGCGGCCAGCTTCATACGGTGCTGGCACGTCGCGAAGTGGTGATGGCCGCCGGCGCGTTTCAGACGCCCCAGTTGTTGATGCTCTCCGGCATCGGCCCCTCCCATGAACTGGATCGCCTCGGCATCCAGACGCGTGCGCACCTGCCGGGAGTGGGCCAGAACCTGCAAGACCATCCGGACTTCATCTTCGGCTACCGGGCGCGCAGCCTCGACACGATGGGCGTGTCGATCGGTGGCGGCCTGCGCATGCTGAAGGCAATCCGACGATTCCGCCGCGAACGGCGAGGCGCGCTCACGTCAAACTTTGCCGAAGGCGGCGGCTTTCTGAAGACACGCGCCGGGCTCGCGATGCCCGATGTCCAGCTCCATTTTGTTGTCGCGCTGGTGGACGATCATGCGCGGTCGTTTCATCTGGGCCATGGGCTGTCTTGCCATGTCTGCCTGCTCCGTCCGCGCAGCCACGGCTCCGTCACCCTGCAGAGCAACAACGCCCAGGAGGCACCGCTGATCGACCCCGCGTTCTTCCAGGACCCGCAGGATCTCGAAGACATGGTGGCGGGCTTCAAGCTGACGCGCAGGCTGATGCAGGCGCCAGCGCTGGCCGCGTGGATCACGAAGGATGTATTCACCGCCAATGTGAACACCGACGACGAGATTCGCGAGGTCCTGCGGCAGCGCACCGACACCGTCTATCACCCGGTCGGCACATGCCGGATGGGCAACGACGCTCACGCCGTCGTGGACCCTCAACTGCGCGTGCGCGGTCTGCAGGGCCTGCGCATCGTCGATGCCTCCGTCATGCCCACGCTCATCGGCGGCAACACCAATGCGCCGACGATCATGATTGCCGAGAAGGCGGTCGACATGATGCGGGGCCGCAGCCGGGTGCAGCCGGTGCTCCAGGAAGTTCGCTCCATGTCCACGCAATTGAAGGTCGATGCCTTGGAGGAAGCCCGCCATGTATTCAGCTAACCCGGGCCGCGCTTCCGACGCGGCCACTCCGCACGCAGCCATCATCATCGGATCGGGCTTTGCCGGCATTGGCATGGCCGTGGCGTTCAAGCGAGCCGGGCTGCACGACTTCGTCATCCTGGAACGGGCACATGACGTTGGCGGCGTCTGGCGCGACAACAGTTATCCGGGGGCCGCGTGTGACGTGCCCTCACACTTGTATTCCTTCTCTTTCGAGCCCAACCCGAACTGGTCTCGCACGTTCGCTCCCCAAGCGGAAATCCATGCGTACCTGCGGCATTGCGCGCGCAAATACGCCGTCGAGCCGCACATCAGGTTTGGCGCAGACGTCGCGCGTGCGCAGTATGACGAACAGCGTTCGGTCTGGCGGGTCACGCTACAGGACGGGACAACGCTCAGCGCGACGCTGCTCATCAGCGGCACCGGCCAGTTGAGCCGCCCCGCATTCCCGCGACTGCCGGGCATGGAAACCTTCAAGGGGCACACCTTCCACTCCGCGCACTGGGATCACGACTACGCGCTGCCGGGCAAGCGCGTGGCGGTGGTGGGAACGGGCGCTTCGGCCATCCAGTTCGTGCCGGCCATCGCCGATGCGGTGCAGCACCTCACGGTGTTCCAGCGCTCACCGGCCTACATCATGCCGCGCCCGGATCGTGCTTATCGGCCGTGGGAGAAGGCAGTGTTCCGCGCGCTGCCATGGGCGATGAAGCTGCATCGCGCAATGATCTACACGCGCTATGAGTCTCGCGCGCTGGCGTTCACGCGCTTCAAGGGGCTGATGCGGCTCGCGGTGGGCGTGCCGTTCCAACGGCTGCTCTCAAAGCAGGTTCCCGACGCCGCGCTGCGCGCCAAGCTCAAGCCCGACTACCCCATCGGTTGCAAGCGCATTCTGCTCTCAAGCGAATACCTCGCCGCCATGAGCAAGCCGAACGTTCACCTTGTGACCGAAGGCATCCGCAGGGTGACCCCAGGCGGCATCGAAACCGTTGACGGCACGCACCATCAGGTCGACGCCATCATCTGCGGCACAGGCTTTGCCGCCACCGAATTTCTCTCGCCCATGCGCATCACCGGGCGCGCGGGTCTGGACCTGAACGATGCGTGGCGGCGTGGTGCAGAGGCCTACCTTGGCTTGACCGTGCCGGGTTTCCCCAACTTCTTCATGCTGTACGGCCCGAATACGAATCTTGGGCACAACTCCATCGTTTACATGCTGGAGAGCCAGATCGCCCACGTCATCCGCTGCTGCAAGGCGATGGCCGCCACCCATACGGCCAGCATCGAAACGGATGCACGCCGCTATCGGCGTTTCAACGCACACATTCAGCAGCGCCTGGCCAAATCCGTCTGGAGCGGATGCAAGAGCTGGTACGTGGATGCGAGCGGGCACAACAGCACCAATTGGCCTGGCTTCACGTTGACCTACCGCCGGCTGACCCGGTTTTCGAGCCTGCAGGCATACCGCCTGACCAGAGCACTGCCAGGGCAGGTGGGGCCAACCGCCGGCGTTGTCGTGGCCGAACCGCAAGGGTGGTGGGAGGCGGCCAACGCATGGTTCCTGCGCAACTTCCTGCGCATCGGTTTTCGCTCGCTCATCGGGCCGCCTTTCGGTGTTGCCGTTCAGCGCAGCGTCGTGCGCGTGCTGTCTCCGCTCATGCCGGGCGTGAGCGGAGTGATCCGCTACCGGGACTTGGCCGGCAACGTGCCGGTGGACGTCGTTGCTCCCAAGCGCGGCGAGACCGACGGCGCCATGCTGTACCTGCATGGAGGTGCCTTCTGCCTCGGAGGCCCGGGCACGCACCGCAGCATCACGACGCGCCTGGCGGTCGAATCGGGCATGCCGGTGTTCGTTCCCGACTACCGGCTCGCGCCCGAGCACCGGTACCCTGCAGCGCTGCGCGATGCGCTGGCGTGCTACGACGCGCTGCGCAGCCAGGGCTATGCCGCAGAGAAGATCGTCGTCGCAGGCGATTCGGCCGGCGGGGCGCTGGCCCTGGCATTGGCGCTTTCACTCCGGGAGCGCGGCGATACCGCTTCCGCTGGCCTGCTGTTGATCTCACCCGTGACCGACGCCACGTTGAGCGGCGACACGCTCGTGTCTCAGCAGGACCACGATCCGATGATCCGCCGCGGTTGGCTCGAACAAGGACTGCGCTGGTATCAGGCACCCGCCTCAGCGGCCGAGCACATGCCGCTCAAGGTCGACTTACGTGGGCTGCCGCCCATGCTGATCCAAGTTGGCGAAGATGAAGTGCTGCGCTCGGATGCCACCCGGCTGGCCGACCACGCTGCGGCCTGCGGCGTGCCGTGCCGCATCGAGGTGCATGCTGCGCGCTGGCATGTGTTCCACCTTCAGTCGTTTTATCTGCGCTCCGCAGTCGACGCCCTCCGCACGCTTGCCGATTTTGCCCGCGAGCGGATAGCGAGCGGGGCAAGCGCTGTCCGGGCCGACGTGCCGCCGCTTGGATGACCGCACATGAGGCGTATTACACCCAAGCCGAGACATGGCGGTCCGATTTCCTGCGACCAGGCAAGCCAGACGCGCGACCGCATCGTGGCTTACGCGTTGAAGGCCTTCAACGAGGTCGGTGTGGCGAACGTCACAACAACCGGCCTCTGTGCGGGGCTTGATATGAGCCCGGGCCATTTTTACTACTACTTCCGCGGTAAGGAAGCCGTCGTGCAGCACCTCTTCGATCGCTTCGAGCGCGACATGCAGGCACAACTCCGTGGTCGTTTGGGCGGCGCCCTGTCCGGCGAACGCCTGTCCGAACGCCTATCCGAGCGCCTTCTGAACGTGCTCGATTGCGTGTGGGAATACCGTTTTCTTTACCGCGACATGAACAGGCTGATTGCATCAAGCCGGACGCTCGAGCAGGGGTTCAAGGAACTGGTCGACCAGAGCATGCGGGCCCTGAACGCCGTGCTCTGCCCAGACCGATCCGAGCATCAGAGCGGGCAGCACTTGATGCAACGGGAAACCGCTTGCCGCTGCGCGGCCATCGTCGCGACGTATTGGCTGTCATTCCAGTTCTTGCAGAACGCCAGGCAATTCAATGACCGGAACGTCATGGCGCGCTCGGTTCACGCGGCCCGCGACCAGATACTTGCATTGCTACAGCCGTTCCTGAGAGATCGCCAGACGATGCCTGCGGGGCAACGTTCATACATCGACATATTGGAGCAGCAATGACGCAACGAGCGAACGCAGAGTTCCCTTCTGGCCAGCGAGGAGAGCGGTGCCGGGGCTGGCTTTATGAACCCGAGGGGAATGGGCCGTTCCCCGTCATCGTCATGGCCCACGGCCTGGGCGGCGTCAAAGAGATGCGCCTGGATGCCTTTGCCGAACGCTTTTCCGACGCCGGCTATGCATGCCTGGTCTTCGACTACCGCAATTTCGGGGCGAGCGAGGGAGCCCCGCGGCAGTTGCTGGACATCGGCCAACAGCTGGAAGACTGGTCCAGTGCAATCGCTTTTGCACGGCTGCAGCCCAGCCTGATGCGCAGCAAGGTCGTCCTGTGGGGTACGTCCTTCGGCGGCGGCCATGTCATTGCCTCGGCCGCGCGCGACCAGAACGTGGCGGCGGCCATTGCCCAATGTCCTTTCACTGACGGCATCGCCTCGGCTCTTGCGATGGATCTGCGCAGCAGCTTCAAAGTGACGGCGATGGCCATGGTCGACATGCTGCGCGGCCTGGTCGGCATGACGCCTTTGATGGTGGCCACGTCAGGCCCACCACATTCCGCTGCGCTCATGACCGCGCCCGACGCCCATGGCGGCTATCTGGCCCTGGTGCCGAGCGGAGTGTCCTTCCGCAACCACGTCGCAGCACGCTTCGCGCTGAATATCCTGCGCTACCGTTCCGGCCGCCGGGCGGCAAAAGTGTCTTGCCCGATTCTGTTCTGCATCTGCGAGACCGACTCTGTCGCGCCCGCGGGGCCCAACCGACGCTATGCCAAGAAAGCGCCGTGCGGCGAAATCCGCCGGTATCGAGAAGGCCATTTCGACATCTACGTCGGCGAAGCCTTCGAACGGGTGGTGGCTGACCAGCTCGATTTTCTCAAGCGCCATGTCCCCGTGAAAGGACCAGCCATGTCGAAAAAGGAGACCACATGATGACTTACGATTTGAACGACAAGGTGGTGCTGATCACCGGTGCGGCGGGCGGCATCGGCGCCGCGACCGCACGCGAACTCTATGCCC
Source organism: Ralstonia edaphi (assembly GCF_958350185.1). NCBI lineage: Bacteria > Pseudomonadati > Pseudomonadota > Betaproteobacteria > Burkholderiales > Burkholderiaceae > Ralstonia > Ralstonia edaphi. Next base: position 77,055 of record NZ_CATWHI010000009.1, on the reverse strand, counting down.
TCGGTGCGAGTTTGGTGCTGACCGATATGCAGCAAACCGCGGTGGACAAACTTGCAGAAGAGTTCACCCCATCCCGGGTGCTACCTGTGGCGCTTGACGTCACCAACGCCGCGGCAACGAAGGCTGTCATCCAGCAGGCGATCCAGCGCTTCGGGCGCCTCGATGTGGTTTTTGCCAACGCTGGCATTTCGTGGCGTAGCGGTGCCTCAACCATTGCCAATTGCGACGAGGCCGAGTTCGAAAAAATCGTGGAAGTGGATTTGCTTGGCGTCTGGCGCACGGTTCGCGCGGCGCTGCCCGAGATCGTTCGCAACAAGGGCCAAGTCCTTGTCACGTCATCCGCATACGCTTTTGTCAATGGCATGGCGAATGCACCTTATGCCGCATCGAAGGCAGGGGTGGAAATGCTCACGCGCTGCCTGAGAGCGGAGTTCGCATATACCGGCGCAACGGCCAGCGTCGTTTACCCCGGTTGGACGGCGACAGCCATCGCCAAGGTTGCCTTCGGCGGAAACGCAACCGTGACAAAGATGAACGAGGTCGGATTTCCAGGGTGGCTGCGTCGTGCCATTCCTCCCGAGCAGGTAGCACGTGCAATCGCGAAAGGTTTGCAATATCGCCGGCCGCGCATCTATGCGCCGTGGCGGTGGGTTCCGTTCTCGCTCTTGCGCGGCGTCTTCGGTGTATTGACCGATGCCATGCTGAGCCGACACAAAGAAATGCACGCCCTGATCCAGGAACTCGAGGCGGAATCAAAGCACGGATAAACCATGCCGAAATATGATTTGACCGATCGAGTCGTGGCCATCACCGGCTCCACTGGGGGCTTGGGATCCGCACTCGCGGCGGCCCTGCGCGCCAAGGGCGCCCGCCTCGCATTGTTCGACCTGGACTTGGCCCAGGTCGAGGCGCAAGCAAAGACCTTGGGCGACGTCTCCCGAGCCCGCGGCTGGGCCACCAACGTGCGCAGCATGGAGAGCCTGGAGGCAGCCATGGCGGAAGCCGCGGCGCATTTCGGCCACATCGACGTGGTGATCGCCAACGCAGGCATCGACACCGTGGCGCCCATGGCTACGCTCAACCCGGAGGCATTCGAACGCGTCATCGACATCAACCTCAACGGCGTCTGGCGCACGTTCCGCGCCGGGTTGCCCTACGTGCAGAAGCGGCAGGGCTACCTCATGGGTATTTCGTCGATGGCTGCCTTCGTCCATTCGCCGCTCCAGGCGTCCTACACCGCCAGCAAGGCAGGCGTTTGGGCCCTGTGCGATAGCGTGCGGCTGGAGTTGCAGCATCTGGGAGTCAGCGTCGGCAGCGTGCACCCGACCTTTTTCCCCACACCGATGATGGACGACGTCGTGGCCGATCCGGCGGGCCGTGCCTTGTGGGGCGGCAATGACAAAGGCCTTTGGAAGATGGTTTCGCGCGAATCCGTCGTGCGCGACATTGTGGCCGGCATCGAACGGCGCGCGGACATGGTGATCGTGCCCAAGCGGAACACCATCGTCGCAAGAGCGCCCGGATTCTTCCGGCGCTTTATCGAGCGCGCGGGGTTCCGCGGCAAAGACATCCAGCAAGCCATCGAGCTGGCATCGTCGACCGGATGGAATTTGCCCGCCGAAGGTCATGGCCATCATTCCGGCAAATGACGACGTATCGCATGACTTCGAAGCGGGCTTGGTCAGGGCGCTGTGTCGCGGGTTTTGGCCATCGTCTTATCACTCGTGCCGGCGTTGAATACGTCAATAACGTTGGGACCACGAAGAGCGGGCTGGTGCGCATGCCGAACCTGACAGGCACCGTGCCGTCGCGGTGGGGCGTGCGCGGCAAAGAAGACCTGGGCGGCGGTCTGCATGCCGTCTTTACGCTTGAATCCGGCTTTGCGCCGGACTCTAGCGTCTCGAATCAGGGCGGACGGCTGTTCGGCCGGCAAGCAAACGTGGGGCTCAGCGGGCCGTGGGGGGAGGTGACGTTTGGTCGGCAGAACACCATGCTGTTCTGGGCGATTCTCGACTCGGACATCCTGGGGCCGAACGTCTATGGCGGTAACGCGTTGGACAGCTATCGCCCGAATGCGCGAGCCGACAATGCCATCGCTTACAAGGGCAAGTTCGGCGGGTTCACCGTGGGCGCCACGTATAGCTTTGGCCGCGACACAGTCAACGCAGGCACGAATCCAGCCGGCACGAACTGCGCCGGCGAACTGGCATCGGACGGCCGCGGGTGCCGCGAATGGTCTGCCTTGCTGATGTACGAAACCGGCAGCTGGGGCATCTCAACCGCGTACGACTCGCTCCGAGGCGGCCCCGGTGCAGCGGCCGGCCTCAGCAGTAGCAAACTCAAGGACGATCGTCTGCTCCTCGGAGCTTACGCCTTATTCGACAAGACAAAGGTGGGCATCGGCGCTTCGTTCCGCAACAACGAAGGTGGCGCGCCATCACACAGCCAGTTGTACTACGCAGGCGCCTCCTACGACATCACACCGGCATTCAACCTTGCAGGGCAGGTCTACTACTTGCACTTCAACAACAGCGCCAACAAGGCATGGCTGGGCGCCATCCGGGGCACCTACGCATTCTCGAAGCGGACGTCGGTGTATCTCACCGGCGGGTACATCGATAACAGCGGACAGTCGAATCTGTCGGTGAGCGCCGGTGGGAGTGGGGGGACGAGCAACCCGGCGCCTGGTGGCAATCAATTCGGCGTTATGGCGGGTGTTAAGCACGCGTTTTAACAGGTCCCTCAAGGCTTTTTTCTCTCTCAGAGTGCGCGCGAAAAACTCCGTTGTGTGAGGAATTGGACGTCCGTAGGCTTGCGGGAACCTATTGCTGACCTTCTGTGACACAAAGTCGGCTCTTTCCCAGCTTTTCCGCCCGAGTCAACTCGATTTGGGCGCTTTTACGGATCAGCCCATCCAGCAAGCCATCCCGGATCCCGCTACAATATCGTTGACACATCAATCGTTGATGTAGCATTTGTATTGTCGCTCCTCCGCCATGGCCGTTCACACCGCGCTTCCGCATTCCCATACCCAGGTTCTGCCGTTCAAGGAATCGCTCTTGGCGATGATCGGCATTTGCTTTGTCGTCGTTCTGGTTGCGTTCGACCAGACCGTGGTCGGTACTGCCTTGCCGACGGTGGTGGCCGAACTCAAAGGCTTTGAGCTGTACGCGTGGGTGGCGACGTCGTACCTGCTGACCTCGGTGGTGACGGTGCCGATCTTCGGGCGCCTGGGCGACTTTTACGGGCGCAAGCCGTTCGTGATTGCCTCCATCGTGGTGTTCACGCTGGCGTCGGTCATGTGCGGCATGGCAGGCAGCATGACGTTCCTCGTGTGGTCGCGGGGGCTGCAGGGCATTGGCGGCGGCATGCTGGTCGGCACGGCTTACGCGTGCATCCCCGATCTCTTTCCCGATGCGCGCGTGCGCTTGCGCTGGCAGGTGATGTTGAGCGCCTCATTTGGTATCGCCAACGCCATCGGCCCGACGCTGGGCGGGTGGATGACGCAGGCATTCGGATGGCGGTCGGTGTTTTACGTGAACATCCCATTCGGCGTGCTGGGGCTGTGGTTTGCCTGGCGCTTTCTGCCGCACCTGCGTCAGACCATGCACACCGGGCGTATCCGGCTGGATTGGCAGGGTGCGGTGCTGATCACCGTGGCGCTGGGGGCGTTGCAGTTGTTCGTCGAATGGCTGCCGCGACATGGGCTGACGCCGGCGTTGTTCGGCTGGCTGGTGCTGTCGGCGGCAGCGTTTGTGGCGCTGTGGTGGTGGGAGCAGCGTGCGGAACAGCCGCTGCTGCCGTTCGACATGCTGCGCAATCCGGCGCTGGCCGCGCTGTTCATGCTGGCCTTGCTGTCGGGTTTTTCGATGTTTGCGGTGCTGTTCTATGCGCCGTTGCTGTTCCAGGGCGGGTTTGGCATGTCGCCGCAGGAAGCCGGCCTGGTGATCACGCCGCTGGTGGTCTGCATCACGCTGGGCAGCATCATCAACGGGCGAATCGTCACGCGTATTCCGAAGCCCAACGCCATGCTGTATGCCGGTTTTGTGCTGCTGACCGTGGCGGTGGCGGGCATGTCGGTGTCGTCCCGGGGCATGCCGCATACGGTGCTGACGTTGCTGATGCTGCTGGCCGGTCTGGGGCTCGGTTTCGTGCTGCCCAATCTGACCGTGTTTGCTCAGCAGACGGCCGGCCGTGCGCATCTGGGCATTGCCACGGCGCTGCTGCAATCGCTGCGCATGGTGGGTGGCATGGTCGGCACGGCGCTGGTCGGCACGCTGGTGAGCGAGCGCTACGCCTCGGGCGTTGCCAATGCGCTCAGCGCGGACAGCGCGACGCAGTGGCTGCACCAGCTTGCCGATCCCGAAATTCTCATCGATCATGACGCGCAAGCCGCCTTGCTTTCGCAGTTGCATGCTGCCGGCCACGACGGTGCGGCGCTGCTCGAAGCTGCGCGCCATGTGCTGGTGAGTGCCATCCATATCGGCCTGATCGTGGCGACGGTGGTGGCGCTGATTGGCCTCTGGTATGTGCGGCGGGTACCGCCCGTGATGCTGCACCATGTCGAGCCCGTGCAACATACGGAATAGGCGAGACACGCCGGAGCGGTTAGGATGCGCGGTTTCCCAGCAATCTCAGCCCTGATCGATGACCTCTGAACGCGAACGCTTCGCCGTCATGCACCAGTTCGGCCGCACCTATCGTGCGTTCATGGCCGCCTTCGAGGCGCATGTGGGCCAGCCGATGCCGCGCTGGCGCATCCTGCTGGCGCTGCACGACAACACCGGCGGCGGCATGGCTCAGAAGCAACTGGCCGAGCGCCTGCAGATGGACCCTGGCGCGCTCACCCGCCAGCTCAAGGTGCTGGAGCAGCTCGGCTGGATCGAACGCGCAACCGATGCGCGCGACAACCGCCTGACCAACGTGTCGCTGTCAGATGCCGGCCTGGCTGTCGTGCTCGACTGCATGCCGCGCCGCATCGCCTTCATCAATGCCACGCTCGATGGGCTGCCGGACGACCTCGTCCACGCGTTGTCCGAAGCGCTCGCGCAAATCGAAACACGTCTGGCCGAAGTGCCGTCGCTGGCCACCGCGGCTTCCACCGCATCCGATAGCAAATCCGCAGATCAGCCCGCAGACCGTTAATGCGCGCTGAATGCGTTCCGGAGACAACCATGTCCATGGTGATCAACAGCGCGCTGTACCGCAACGGCAAGCGTGAGCGTGACTTGTCTGTCGAGGCCATCAGCGACGTGCTGCACACGCCGGGCTCCTTTGTCTGGCTTGGTTTGCATGAGCCCGACAACGCGATGCTCGACCGCGTGCAGGAGGAATTCGGCCTGCACGATCTCGCCATTGAAGACGCCCGCAACGCGCACCAGCGGCCCAAGCTGGAGCTGTACGGCGACGTGCTCTTCATCGTGCTAAACACCGCGCAGATAGAAAACGGCAACGTCGTCTTTGGCGAGACGCACCTGTTTGTCGGCCGGGACTTTCTCGTCTCGGTGCGGCATGGGCCGTCGGCGTCGTATTCGCCGGTGCGCGAGCGTTGCGAGCGCACGCCGCAATTGCTGGCCAAGGGCGCGCCGTTTGCGCTGTACGCGGTGATGGACTTCGTGGTCGACAACTATCAGCCCGTGCTGGAACGCCTGCAGGAAGAATTCGAGCAGATCGAAAGCCAGATCTTTGGCGACACGTTCGATCGCGCGGCCATCGAGCGGCTCTATACGCTCAAGCGCCAGCTTCTGCGCCTGCGCAACGCCGCGCTGCCTGTGGAAGACATCGCCGGTCAGCTCGTGCGCCTGCATGAAGACGTGGTGCCCAAGGAACTGCGCGCGTATTTCCGCGATATTGCCGACCACGCGCATCGCGCGGTGGGCGCACTGGACGTGATTCGCGAAATGCTGACCACGGCCATCTCCGTGAACGTGGCGCTGGTGTCTGTCACGCAGAACGACATCGTGAAGCGGCTGGCGGGGTGGGGCGCTATTCTGGCAATTCCGACCGTGGTGTTCAGCAACTACGGCATGAACTTCAAGGGCATGCCGGAGCTGGAGCATCCGGCGGGATATCCCATCGTGCTGGCGTGCACGGCCACCGCTTGCGTGTGGCTGTATCGCAAGCTGCGCAAATCGGGCTGGATCTAGGAGACAAGAGATGGCGCGTTGCTGCTGGGCGGGCGAAGACCCGCAGATGATCGAGTATCACGACACCGAGTGGGGCGTGCCCTCGCACGATGATCGCCACCTTTACGAGATGCTCATTCTCGAAGGGGCGCAGGCGGGGCTGTCATGGCAGACCATTCTTCGCAAGCGGGCGCGGTACCAGGAAGTGTTCGAGGGGTTTGATGCGGCACGCGTGGCGCGCTTCACGCCGGCGCGCATCGAAAAGCTCCTCGCTGATCCGGGCATCGTGCGCAATCGTGCCAAGGTAGAGGGCGCCGTCATCAATGCGCGGAAGGTGCTGGAGCTTCAGGAAGAAATGGGTTCGCTCGATGCATTCCTGTGGGCATTTGTCGGTGGAAAGACCATCGTCAACCGCTGGGACAGCTACCGCGATGCACCCGCCGCGACCGACGCGTCCAAGGCGATGAGCAAGGCGCTGATCAAGCGCGGTTTCAAGTTTGTCGGCCCGACCATCTGCTACGCCTTCATGCAGGCCACCGGCATGGTCGATGACCATGAGGCCGGATGTTTTCGCGCCGGGAAGGCTTAGCGCGTGAAGCCTCTTCTTGATTGAGCGAATGTCCGTTATTCTCGCCAGTCCCAACATTGACGGAGTCGTTCTTCATGTCGCTGAATTTTCTTGGCATTGCCGGTAGCCTGCGCCGCAAATCCACTAACCAGGGGCTGCTGCGCGCAGCATCCACCCGCCTGCCCGCCGGCGTGGAAATGGACTTGGCCGACCTGATGGATATTCCGTTCTACAACGCCGACATCACGGACAAGCCTGCCTCGGTGGTGAGCGTGCTCGAACAGATCGGCCGCGCCGATGCCCTGGTGCTGGCCTGCCCCGAGTACAACTACTCGCTGGCTCCGGCGCTGAAGAACATTCTGGACTGGGCCTCGCGCGAGCCCAACAACACGTTGCTGGCAGGCAAACCGGTCGCCATTCTTGGTGCGGGTGGTGGCATGGGCACGTCGCGCGCGCAATACCACCTCCGTCAGGTCTGCGTGTATCTGGATCTGCATCCGCTGAACAAGCCGGAAGTGTTCGCCAACGCGTTCGCCGGTGGCTTTAACGCCGATGGCGATCTGACGGACGAGCGCATTGCCGGCCTGATCACCGAACAGATGCAGGCGCTGGCCAACTGGACGTTGAAGCACAAGGCTTGATCGAAGCCTTGCGATAGCGATCTCACTCGCCGGCGTGCAGCGTACGGTTGCGCCCGGCGAGTGAACCGGCCACGAGCGAGGCCAGCGCAATCGCGCTGAACAGCCAGCCCATCGCGGCCCAGCTGCCGGTCAGATCGTGCAGCACGCCCATGAGATACGGCCCTGCAGCGGCCATGGTGTAGCCAATGCCCTGCGTCATGGCCGACAGGCTTGCCGCCACGCGCGCATCGGCCGATCGCAGTACGATCAACGACAGCGCCACGCTGAAATTGCCGCCCTGGCCGAGCCCCAGCAAGACCGCCCACCACCACAGCGTCGACAGCGGCGCGTACAGGCAGCCCATCAGGCCGGCCCAGCACATCAGCATCATCAGGACGACGGCGGGGCGTTGATCGCGCCCGAGCCGCGCCACAAACGGCCCGCCCAGCGCGGTGATGAGCTGCACGAGAATCGACACCGCCACCACCACGCCCGACTGCACGGCAGACAGCCCGCGGTCTTGCAGGATCACGGGCAGCCAGCCGAACACGCAATACGCCAGGGACGATTGCAGCCCCATATGGAGCGTCACCTGCCAGGCAATCGGCTTGTTCCACAGCGACACACGCTGCAGCCGCGTGGCCGCTCCCTTGCCGTGCGCATGCCGCATATGCGGCCACCAGCCGACAAAGGCCAGCAGAGCCGGCAGAGCCCAGAACGCCAGCGCCGGTTGCCATCCGCCCAGCCATGCCGAAAGCGGCGCGCTTGCCCCGGCCGCCACCGCCGCGCCAAAGCAGAGCGCCATGGTGTAGACGCCGGTCATCAGGTCTGCCTGCCGGCCGAAATCACGCTTGACGATGCCCGGCAGCAGAATGCCCGTTACGCCAATGCAGGCACCCGCCGCCAGCGTGCCGATGAAGAGCGGCGCAACGCCGCCCGCGCTGCGCAAGGCAATGCCTGCCGCCAACGCAATCAGCAAGCCGCCCACGGCGCGTTCTGCGCCAAATCGCCGAGCCAGCACCGCTGCGGCCGGCGCAAACAGGCCGAGGCACAGCACCGGCAACGTCGTCAGCAGGCCCGCCGTGGCGCCAGACAGCCCCGTGCCTGCCGTCACCTGCTTGAGCACGGGCGACAGGCTCGACAACGCCGGGCGCAGGTTCACACCCACCAGCACCAGCCCCACCACCAGCAGGATCAGCGCGCCGGATGAACGGGGTGCAGCGGTGTCACGTGCAGCAGGAGGTGGCGGCGAGTGCGGTGTGTGGGACATGGCAGAACAGGCTGGCGGGCAAGCTGCCGATTGTAGGGGGCGCGCCGGATTGGTGCATGGCCGTCGTCCAATCCCAATGATGCCGACCCCGGAATTACGTAGGGTTGAGTCGCGCAGCCAGTTCGCTCAGCACATCTGCGGAGGGTGCGCCGCGTTCGGCAGCCAACGCGAGCGCGCGCCGTGTGAGTGCGGTGTACAGCGCCGCGTGATCGGCGCCAAGGGCATCGAGCGCTTGCAGATGTTTGTCGATCACGCCGCCGTCTCCGCGCGAGACCGGACCTGCGAGCGCTCCAGCGAGGCCGCGTGCGCGCGCTGCGGCCAACGTGCCGTCCACCAGCGGCCACATGGCGGCGACAGCGGCATCCCGGTCGATGCCTGCGGCTTCCCACAGCGTGGCCGCTTCTTGCAGCGCGCACAGCAGGAAGCTGGCCGCGTAGTTGGCGCCGGCGTGATACAGGGCGCGTTGCCCGGCACGCACCTTCAGCGGCGTGCAGCCCAGCCGCAGCGCAAAGCTGGCGAGCGCCGCATCGTGCGGGGCGTCGGCGTCAATGGCGATGGAGGCGCCGCCCAGGCGTTCCGCGTCATCCGGCAAACCAGCAAACAGGAAGAGCGGGTGGAAGCTGGCGGTCTCCGTGCCGGCCTGGCGGGCGGCATCCAGCAGGTCGCGTTCGCCGGCGCCGCTGCAGTGGAGGACGAGCTGGCCCGGTCGCCAGCGCACGTTGCCGACCACGCCCGGGATGGCGTCATCCGGCACGGTCACGAACACCCAATCGGCGGCATCCGCCACGCCTTGCGCATCGACAGCCTTTGCACCCGTAGCTTGTGCGAGCCATGCAGCGGGCGCGGCCGACCGGTTTGCAACCGCCACGGTGCGCACGCCTGCATCGTGTGCCCGTGTGGCCAATGCCCGCGCCAGCCGCCCCGTGCCAATCCAGCCCACGGAAACGGGCGCTTCGATTGCAAAAGACGTCATAGCAAACCTCGAATTTTGATCGTCAGCATCTTATAGCGAAGCATCGTCCGTAGATGGAGATACGGCTATCGCACGATCTGCCACTGCGGCCGGTAAACTGCACGGCTTTACCGGCAGCGTTGGGCCGGGCGCAAGCGAGCGGTTTTCTTCAGGCGGACATGTCAGTGCAAGCAGGTGTTATGCAAAGCAAAAGTCGGGCAACACTCATCGGACTCATCGCCGTGCTGCTGTGGAGTTCGATCGTCGGGTTGATCCGGGGCGTGAGCCAGCATTTGGGGGCCGTGGGCGGCGCCGCCATGATTTATTCCGTCGCGTCGGTGTTGCTGGTATTCACCGTCGGCTTCAATGATTTGAGGACGTTTCCACGGCGCTACCTTGTGTGGGGCAGCCTGCTGTTCGTGTCGTATGAGCTCTGTCTCTCGCTGTCGATCGGCTATGCCAGCAGCGGGCGGCAAGCGATCGAGGTCGGGATGGTCAATTACCTGTGGCCGACGTTCACGATGCTGGCGGCCATCGCCTTCAACAAGCAGCGCGCGAATGCGCTGATCGTGCCGGGTGTCTTGGCTTCCATCCTCGGGATCTGCTTCGTGCTCGGCGGGGAGCAGGGGCTTGATATCGCCGGCATGGCCGGCAACGTCAAGGACAACCCGCTCAGTTACGGATTGGCCTTCACGGGCGCGGTGATCTGGGCGGCGTATTGCACCGTGACCAGCCGCATTGCCAACGGCAAGAATGGCGCAACGCTGTTTTTCATCCTGACGGCGCTGGCGCTTTGGATCAAGTTCTTCGCCACGGGCGGCGGGGCGATGCATTTCAGCGTGTCGGCAGTCATCTACCTTGCGTTGGCCGCATCGGCAATGGGGTTTGGCTACGCAGCGTGGAACGTCGGCATCCTGCATGGCAACGTCACTGTGCTGGCGGGCGCGTCGTATTTCATCCCCGTGTTTTCGGCGGCGCTGGCCGCGGCGCTGTTGCATGCGCCGCTGTCATTTGCGTTCTGGAAGGGCGCGTCGATGGTGGTTGCCGGATCGATCCTGTGTTGGCTGGCTACGCGCGGTGGCCGCGCAAAGACGTTGTCTTCGTCCCAGTCTTCCGCCTGACCTAACAAAGGGCGCACCGGTGGCTTTCAGTGCGTCCGGCGCTCCGCAATTAACTGCCAGGTATTCAAGAAAACCGCAGATAGAGCCAGCACGGGAACGGGGCGTGCTAGATGCCGTGTAAGCCGCAGCGCCACGACGGAACGGCGGCATACCAACACAGAAACAGGAGGCATCATGTTGAGCACCATCCTCATCATCGTTCTCATCTTGCTGCTGATCGGCGCATTGCCGTCGTGGCCGTACAGCCGGAGCTGGGGCTATGGGCCGACGGGCGGCCTTGGGCTGATCGTGGTGATCGTGGTCATTCTTGTGCTGCTGGGCTATATCTGACGCCCCGGGTTGACGTCGATGGGCGCATGGTTCTGAGCAACGCCTGACCGGTTGTCGAGGGTTGGCTGAGTATCGCTGCGGGGCAGATGTCTTGCAGACGCTTGACTGGGCATAATCCCAGCTGCGTTCCCGAAGGACACTTCCCATGACGACAGGTCGACACGCCGGCAGCCACGCGCCCGGCGGTCGCGCCCAGATCGCGCCGCTGGTGCTGGCCCTGCTGCTGGCCGGCTGCGCGGTCGGGCCCGATTACCACACGCCGCCCCTGAGCGGCACCGAAGCGCCACAAGGCTGGCATGCCACGCTGCCGCACCACGGCAGCCGCATGGCATTGGCGCGCTGGTGGGAGCAGTTTCACGATCCCGTGCTCACCCAACTGGTTGAGCAAGCCGATGCGACGAGCCCGACGATTGCGCAGGCCGTAGGTCGCGTGCGCGAGGCGCGGGCGAGCGTCTCGACCAGCCGCGCGGCGCTGTTCCCCCAATTGAAGGGTTCCGGCTCTGCCATGCGGCAGGGCGGGTTCGGCGGCAGCCAGTTTGCCGGCGGCGCGGGCGGGCTTTCCGGTGGCGCACTCAACCCGACGCTGGGGCTGGGCACGATCACCACGCTGGCGGCGCAGGCCGACGCCTCCTGGGAGATCGATCTCTTCGGCGGCAAACGCCGCAGCCAGGAAGGCGCCGATGCGCGGTTGACGGCCAGCGAGGCCGATTGGCACGACGCGCGCGTATCGCTCGCCGCGGAGGTCGCCAACACCTACTTGCAGCAGCGCGAGTGCGAGGCGCTCGTGAATATCGGCGCGGCAACGCTCTCGTCCCGACAGGAAACGCTGCAATTGACCGAACGAAAATTCCGTGCGGGTTTTGTCGCGCCGGCTGACTTTGCACAAGCGCAGGCGACCGTTGGTGATGCGGTGAATGCGCTGGAGGGCCAGCGTGCGCAATGCGCGCAGGGGATCGACAAGCTCGTCACCCTCACCGGCCTTGACCATGAGGCGCTGAACGGGCTGCTGTCCAAGGACAACGCGCAGATTCCGGCGCCGCCCGATGCCGGCGTGCCCGATGTGCCGGCGCAGGTGCTGTCGCAACGGCCGGATGTGTCGTCGGCCGAGCGCGCGGTGGCGGGAGCCAGCGCCGATATCGGTGTGGCGGTGGCAAGCCGCTTGCCGTCGATCACGCTGGCGGGTTCCATCGGCATCAATTCGTACCGCCTTGGCGGTCAATCGTTGACGAGCAAGTCGTGGTCGTTTGGGCCGTCGGTGTCGTTGCCGATCTTTGACGGCGGCTCGGGCGCGGCGCGTGTGGAAACGGCGCGTGCCCGTTACGACCAGGCGCTGGCCAGCTATCGCGGCAAGGTGCGCCAGGCCGTGCAGGAAGTGGAAGACGCGCTGGTGCGCCTCGATGCTTCGGACCGCCGCGTCGATGCTGCCGCGATGGCCGATGCGCAATACGCAAAGGTGCTGGAAGCGTCGAACGCGCGCTACCGGCTGGGCGCCGGCAGCCTGCTCCAATTGGAAGACGTGCGGCGTACGGCGTTGCAGGCTTCGCAATCGCTGGCGGCCATCAAGCTCGAACGCGCACAGGCCTGGGTGGCGCTGTACAAGGCCGTCGGCGGCGGCTGGCGCGACGATGGCGCCAATCCTCATCCCGAAAACAAGACCACTGCGCCGGCCGCACAGGGCGGGGCGCATACCGGAACCGCTTCATGACAGGACAACGAGTTTGGATGGGCGCGCTGGCGGTGTTGCTGGCCGGCGCGCTGGCGGCGTGCGGCAAATCTGCGCCCGAGAACAAGAAGAACGAGCAGACGCCTGCCAAGCCGGCGCTGGCTGTCAACGTTGCGCATCTCGCGCAGCGGGTGTGGCCGCGTGTCGCCACGGCCAGCGGTGCGGTGCAGCCGTGGCAGGAAGCCAGCATCGGCGCCGAGGTGAGCGGGTTGAAGCTGGCGGAAGTGCTCGTCAACGTGGGCGATGTGGTCAAGCAAGGCCAGCTGCTTGCCCGTCTGTCGGATGAAACCGTGCGGGCTGATGTGGCCGCGCAGCGTGCCAGCCTAGCCGAAGCCGAGGCGTCGGCCGCGCAAGCCGCCGGCGAGGCGCACCGCGCGCACGAACTCGACAAGAGCGGTGCGATCAGTCAACAGGATTTGATCCAGTACGACACGCAGGCCAAGACGGCGGCTGCCAAGCTGGCCGCCGCCCGGGCGCAGTTCGAGAGCCAGCAATTGCGCTTGCGCTACACGCGTGTGGTCGCGCCCGACGACGGCGTGATCAGCGCACGCACGGCCACCGTGGGCGCCGTGGTGTCGTCCGGCACCGAACTCTTCAAGCTCATCCGCAAGAATCGCCTGGAATGGCGCGCTGAAATGCACGGCGACGTCCTGCCGCGCATCCAGCCCGGCCAGGCCGCGCGCGTGCGCCGCATGGATGGCGGGGTGGTGAACGGCCGCGTGCGCCAGGTCGCTCCCACGGTCGATGCCAACACGCGCAATGGCCTCGTCTATGTCGATCTGCCGCCGGAAGCTGCAACGTCCGGCGTGAAGGCCGGCATGTATCTCTCGGGCGATGTGCTGCTGGGCGATGCGCCGGCCGCGACCTTGCCGGAGACCGCCGTCTTCTCGCGCGATGGTTACGACTACGTGATGGTGATCGGCCAGCAAGGCCGCGTGCGCCAGACCAAGGTCACGATTGGCCGCCGGCAGGACCGGCAAGTTGAAATCGTGCAGGGCATCGGCGCGAATGACGGCGTGGTCGCCGCGGGCGCTGCCTTCCTGAGCGATGGCGATGTGGTGCGTGTGGCGACCGCCGGTGCAGCGTCCGCACCCGCGGCGCCGGCAGCCGGAGCCAAGCCATGAACTTTTCCGCCTGGGCGATCCGCAAGCCGATCCCGTCGATCCTGCTGTTCATCCTGATCACGGTGGCGGGGTTGGTGTCGTTCAAGATGCTGTCGATCCAGAATTTTCCGGACATCGACTTTCCCGCGGTTTCCGTGACGGCCAGCCTGCCAGGCGCCACGCCCACGCAGATGGAAACCGAGGTCACGCGCAAGATCGAAGACAGCATTGCGAGCATCGGCGCGATCAAGCACATCACTTCCACCATCAACGACGGCAGCTCGACCACGATGGTCGAGTTCCAGCTCGAGAAGGATGTGCAGGAGGCCGTGAACGACGTGCGCGATGCGGTCAGCCGCATCCGCGCGCAGTTGCCGTCCGACGTGCAGGAACCGGTTATCTCGCGCGTGACGTTCGCCAGCCTCCCTGTGCTGACGTACGCCGTGGAAGCGCCTGACATGGATGCGGAGGATCTGTCCTGGTTCGTCGACAACACGGTCAACAAGCGGCTGCTGTCGGTGCATGGCGTGGCCAAGGTGACACGCCAGGGCGGTGTGGACCGCGAAGTGCGCGTGCAGCTTGACCCCGTGCGCCTGCAGGCGTTGAACGTGTCGGCGGCGGATATCAGCGCGCAAGTGCGCGGCATGCAGCAGGAAGCGCCGGGTGGGCGCGGCAACATCGGCGGGCAGGAGCAGGCCGTGCGCACGCTCGGCACGGTGAAGAGCGCGCGCGAACTGGCGCAGATGGACATCCCGTTGTCCGACGGCCGGCGCATTCGCCTGTCGGATGTGGCCGACGTGCGCGATACCGCGGCTGAGCCACGCCAGATGGCGCTGTTCGACGGCAAGGCTGTCGTGAGCTTCCAGGTGTTCCGCTCGCGCGGCGCAAGCGAAATCTCGGTGGCCAAGGGCGTGCGCGAAGCGCTGGCCGCGCTGCAGGCCGAGCGGCCCAACGTGCATGTGACCGAGGTCTACAACATGGTCAAGCCGGTGTCCGATGCGTACACCGCGTCGATGCACGCGCTATACGAGGGCGCCATCCTGGCGGTGATCGTCGTGTGGCTGTTCCTGCGCGATTGGCGGGCCACGTTCGTGTCGGCCGTGGCGTTGCCGTTGTCGATCATCCCGACCTTCGCGGCCATGCAGTTGCTCGACTTCACGCTCAACGGCATCACGCTGCTGGCGCTCACGCTGGTGGTCGGGATTCTCGTTGACGACGCCATCGTCGAGGTAGAGAACATCGTGCGCCACCTGCGCAATGGCAAGAAGCCGCTGGAGGCTGCCATGGAAGCGGCGCAGGAGATTGGCCTGGCCGTGGTGGCGACATCGCTCACGCTGGTGGCGGTGTTTCTGCCGACGGCCTTCATGGGCGGTATCTCGGGCAAGTTCTTCAAGCAGTTCGGATGGACGGCGTCGCTGGCGGTGCTGGCCTCGCTGCTGGTGGCGCGGCTGCTCACGCCCATGATGGCCGCGTACATGCTCAAGCCGCAGGACGAGCCCAACCGCGACAGCTGGATCATGACGCGCTATCTGCAGGCGGCACGCTGGTGTCTCGTCCACCCGTGGAAGACGGGCGGCATGGCGGCGGCGTTCTTCGTTGTGTCGGTCGCCATCATCGGGCTGATTCCCGCGACGTTCCTGCCGCCCGAAGACTGGGCGCAGCTGCAGATGACGGTGGAAAGCCCGCCCGGCAGCACCATCGCGCAGACGCGCGACAACACCGAGCGCGTGCGCAAGATCGTGATGCAGCACAAGGAAGTCCGTCACGTCTATACGGCCATCGGCTCGGGCGTGATGGCCGGCGTGCCGGGCTCCAGCGGCGGCGAGGTGCGCAACGGCACGCTCACGATCTCGCTGACTGACCGGCACGATCGGCACGTCAAGCAGCAGGACGTCCAGCGCCAGTTGCGCGAAATGCTGGAAGGCGTGCCCGGCGTGCGAATCTCGTTTGGTGCGGTGGGCTCCGGCGAGCAACTCCAGGTGGTGCTGACCGGTGACGATCCTGCCACGCTTCAGCAGGCCGCGCGCGATGTGATGCGCGATCTGCGTACCGTGCCGGGGCTCGGTGCGGTCACGTCGTCGGCCAGTCTGCTGCGGCCCGAAATCGTCATCCGCCCGGACTTTGCGCGCGCGGCACAGCAAGGGGTGACCGCCGCAGCGATTGGCCAGGCCGTGCGCGTGGCCACCGCAGGCGACTACGACGTCAACCTGCCGAAGCTGAACCTGCCCGAGCGGCAGGTGTACATCCGCGTTGAACTCGATCCGAAGGCACGCAACCAGATCGACACGATCCGCCAGTTGCGCGTGCCGGGCCGCAACGGCGCGGTGCCGCTGGAGAATATCGCCGATATTTCCATCGGCAGCGGCCCCGCGCAGATCGACCGGTATGACCGCAGCCGCAACGTCACCATCAGCGTCGGGCTGGAAGGGCGCGCGCTGGGCGACACCAACATGGCGGTGGAGGCGCTGCCGTCCATCAAGAACTTGCCGCCGGGCGTGCGCCGCATTGCCTCGGGCGATGTGGAGGGCATGCAGGAGCTGTTCAGCAGTTTCTTCCTCGCCATGTTTGCCGGCGTGCTGTGCGTGTATGCGGTGCTGGTGCTGCTGTTCCACGACTTCACGCAGCCGGTGACGATTCTGGCGGCGCTGCCGCTGTCGGTGGGCGGAGCGTTCGGGCTCTTGGCGCTGTTCGGTTTCAGCTTGTCGTTGCCGGCGTTGATCGGCTTGCTGATGCTGATGGGCATCGTCACCAAGAACTCGATCCTGCTGGTCGAATACGCCATCGTTGCGCGGCGCGATCTCGGCATGTCGCGCACCGAGGCGATCATCGACGCGTGCCACAAGCGCGCCCGCCCCATCGTCATGACCACGGTGGCCATGACGGCCGGCATGGTGCCGATGGCGCTCGGCTTAGAAGGCGATGCCGGCTTCCGCGCACCGATGGCCGTGGCGGTGATCGGCGGTCTGCTGACTTCTACGCTGCTGAGCCTGCTCGTGGTGCCGGTGGTGTTCGAGAAGGTCGACGACTTCAAGGAGTGGGCCCTGCGCAAGTTCCGAGGCGTGCGCCATCACGGGCACCGCGCCGAGGCCGCGTCGGAGCACGGTCCGCGCTAGGTGTAGCATCGGGCGGTCTGCCAACGTACCGCGCTGCGGAGACCGCCCATGCCCGACGCCGTGCTCTTCCAGACCGATGGCCCGGTCTGCACCATCCTGCTCAACCGGCCCGAATGCCGCAACGCGGTGGACGGGCCGACTGCTGCCGCGCTGCTCAATGCGTTCGAGCGTTTCGAAGCCAATGACGCGCTGCGCGTTGCGGTGCTTGGCGGCACCGGCGGCCACTTCTGTGCCGGCGCCGACCTGACGGCCGTCGGCGATCCTTCCAGACGCAATCATCTCGACCCCGATGGCGGCATGCCCGGGCCAATGGGCCCTTCGCGCATGGCGCTGTCCAAGCCGCTCATCGCTGCGGTAAGCGGCTATGCCGTGGCGGGCGGGCTGGAACTTGCGCTGTTGGCCGACCTGCGCGTCATGGAGCGCGACGCCGTATTCGGCGTGTTCTGCCGCCGCTGGGGTGTGCCGCTCATCGACGGCGGTACGGTGCGCTTGCCGCGGATCATCGGCATGGGCCGAGCGTTGGACATGATCCTGACCGGTCGCGCTGTTTCCGCTGACGAGGCGCTCGCCATGGGCCTGGCCAATCGCGTGGTCGGAATCGGCGAGTCGCTTGCCATGGCGCAGAAGCTTGCCCGAGACATCGCCGCCTCCCCGCAGCAATGCATGCTGGCCGATCGGGCGTCGGCGTATGCGCAGTGGGATTTGCCGTTGGCGGCAGCGCTGCAACAGGAAGGCGCGCGCGGCACGCCGATGGTGTTTGCCGAAGGGGTGGAGGGCGCCGCGCGATTTGCAGGTGGTGCTGGCCGGCATGGAGAGGTGGATACCTGAGCTTGAGCGCAAAAAAAAAACGCCAACCGAAACCAGCCGGTTGGCGTTTTTATTTCGTGCTATCGACTTTCAAGCCGTCGCACCTTCGCGCTGCGTAGCCTTGCTGCCCGCATGCAGCGCATTGGCATGCTTGGCGCGCAAGCGGCGCGTGGCTTCCACCATGCCTTGCAGTGCCGCTTCCACTTCCGCCCAGCCGCGCGTCTTCAGGCCGCAATCGGGGTTCACCCACAGGCGTTGCACGGGCACGACCTGGGCGGCCTTGTCCAGCAACGCTTCCATCTCTTCCACACGCGGCACGCGCGGCGAATGGATGTCGTACACGCCCGGCCCAATCTCGTTCGGGTACGCAAACTCCCCAAACGCGTCGAGCAGTTCCATGTTCGAGCGCGAGGTCTCGATCGTGATCACGTCGGCATCCATCGATGCGATGGCCGGCAGGATGTCGTTGAACTCCGAATAGCACATGTGCGTGTGGATCTGCGTGTCGTTACGCACGCCGGAGGCCGACACGCGGAACGCACGCGCCGCCCATTCCAGGTAGCCCGGCACATCGGAGGCGCGCAACGGCAGGCCTTCGCGGAAAGCCGGTTCGTCGATCTGGATGGCAGCAATGCCGGCGGCTTCCAGATCGCACACTTCGTCGCGCAGGGCCAGGGCAATCTGCAGCGCGGTCTGCTCGCGCGGCTGGTCGTCGCGCACGAACGACCACTGCAGCATCGTCACCGGGCCGGTCAGCATGCCCTTCATCGGCTTGGCGGTCAGGCTTTGTGCGTACTTGGACCACTCGACCGTCATCGCTTCCGGGCGGTATACGTCGCCGTAGATCACGGGTGGCTTCACGCAACGCGAGCCGTAGCTCTGCACCCAGCCGTTGGCGGTGAAGGCGTAGCCCCACAGCAGTTCGCCGAAGTATTCGACCATGTCGTTGCGCTCGGCCTCTCCGTGCACGAGCATGTCGAGGCCGAGTGCTTCCTGGCGGCGCACGACGTCGGTAATTTCAGCGCGCATGCGCTGCAGGTAATCCAGCGCGGGCAGTTCACCGCGCTTGTGTTGTGCCCGTGCCTGGCGAATCTCGGCCGTCTGCGGGAACGAGCCGATGGTGGTGGTCGGCAGCAGCGGCAGGTTCAGGCGGGCTTGCTGCGCTTCTGCGCGGTCGGCATAAGGTGCGGCGCGTTCTGCATCTTCTGCGCGGATCTCGGCCACACGCTTCTTGACGCCAGCGTTGTGCACGCGGCGGGATTGGGTGCGCGAGGCGATGGCGGCGCGGTTGTCATCCAGCGCCTTCTGCACGGCGGCGGGGCCCTCGACCAGCGCGAGCTTGAGGATTGCCAGTTCGTCCAGCTTCTGGCGCGCGAAGGCCAGCCAGCCCTTGAGTTCGTCGTCGAGCTTGGTTTCAGCGGACAGGTCGACCGGCACATGCAGCAGCGAGCAGCTCGGCGCGACCCACAGGCGATCGCCAAAGGCTTCGGCCAGCGGCGCTACGCGTTCGAGCACGCGCGCGAGATCGGAGCGCCAGATGTTGCGGCCGTCGACCACGCCAACGGAGAGCACCTTGTCAGCAGGCCACGGTGCGAACGCGCCAAGCTGGTCCGGTGCACGCACCAGATCCAGATGCACGCCATCGACCGGCAGGGTTTTGATCAGGGCAGCATGGTGGGACGCGGCTTCGAAGTACGTCGCCAGCAGCAGCTTCGGGCCCTTGGCAGCGGCCAGCGCCTGGTAAGCGGAGCCGAATGCGTGCACCGAGGCTTGCGGCAGATCCAGCACCAGCGCCGGTTCGTCGATCTGCACCCATTCCACATTCAGCGCGGCCAGGCGCTGCAGCACGGCCGCGTAGGCCTGAAGCACTTGCGGCAGCAGTGCGAGCTTGTCGGTCAAGCCGTTGCGCGCCTTGGCCAGATGCAGGAACGTGACCGGCCCGATGAGCGCCACCTTCACGCGGTGCCCTGCGGCCTGTGCCTCGCGCACTTCGTCGAACAGCCATTCGGTGCCTTGGCCCCATTGCCGATCGAGGAGGTCGGGCGTCAGTTCAGGCACGAGGTAGTGGTAATTCGTGTCGAACCACTTCGTCATTTCCATGGCCGCGTGATCGGCATTGCCGCGGGCGAGCACGAACGATTGCGCCAGCGTCAACTGCGCGGCATCAAAGCCGTAGCGCGTGGGAATGGCGCCGAGCAGGGCGGCCGTCTGCAGCACCTGGTCGTACCAGGCGAAATCGCCCACGGTCACAAAGTCGAGGCCGGCGTCGCGCTGGGCAGTCCAGTGGCGCGCGCGGAGGGCGCGGCCGGTGGCACGCAGGTCGTCTTCGGACGAGGCGCCTTTCCAGAACGATTCGAGCGCGAATTTCAGCTCGCGTTGCGCGCCGATGCGCGGGTAGCCGAGGGTGTGGATGGTCGTCATAGTGGTCGCAGGAGAATCGATTCGGTTTTCAGTCCAGCGATGATCGGCGACCCGTTGTCATGAATCAAATGATATTATTTTCGATAACGTTGAATGAAATTCATATATTGGAAATCGCACGAACATGCTTGAAATCCGCCATCTGCGCACGCTGATCGCCCTGGCCGACGGTGGCTCCGTCTCGCGCGCCGCCGAGCGGCTGCACCTCACGCAATCGGCGCTGTCGCATCAATTGCGCGCGCTGGAGTCGCACTATGGGCTGGCCGTCGTGCGCCGCAAGGGCCAGACGGTGGAGTTGACCGAAGCCGGCGAGCGCATGCTGGAACTCGCGCAAAAGGTCGTCGCCGACATCCAGACCGCCGAGCGCGACCTTGAACGCATCAAGGGCCGCGCGGCCGGCACGCTTCGCATCGCGCTGGAATGCCACACCTGCTTTGACTGGCTGATGCCCGTGATGGACGCCTTCCGCCAGCGCTGGCCGGAAGTGGAGATGGACCTCGTGTCGGGTTTTCACACGGATCCGCTCGCGCTGCTCAAGGACGGCCGCGCCGACGTCATCATCGGCTCGGATGCCAAGATGCGGCGCGGCGTGGTATTTGCGCCGCTGTTCCGCTTCGAGATCCTTGCCGTGCTGCCCGTTGACCACGCGCTGCGCAACAAGAAGTGGCTGGAGGCGAAGGACTTTACGGACCAGACGCTCATCACCTACCCCGTGCCCGAAGAGCGCATCGATCTGATCCGCCAGGTGCTGACACCGGCCGGCATCGCATTCAACCGCCGCACGGCGGAGCTGACCATCGCCGTGCTGCAGCTCGTTGCCAGCCGCCGCGGGCTGGCCGCGCTGCCGAGCTGGGGCATCAAGAATTACGTCGATTACGAATACGTGGTGGCCAAGCGTGTCGGCAAGGAAGGCCTGTGGAGCGATCTCTACGCCGCCATGACGCGCGACTATGCGCAGGCGCCGTTTGCGCAGGACTTTATCGAGACGGCCAAGTCGATCTGCTTTGCGCAGTTGCCGGGCTTGATGCCGCTGGAAGCGTAATCAGGCGTGCCCCTTGCGGGACAGGCGCGGCAACTTGCCTTGCAGACCGTCTTTCAGGAAGTCCAGCAAGTGCCGTGTCGCGAGCGTCCGGTATCGGCTGGGCATTGCCAGCATGTAAAGGCGGCTGCCAAACACGCTGAACCGATACGCGGGCAGCACGCGTTTGACGTGGCCGTCGCGCAGATCATCGGCCGCGGCGTAATAGGGCAGGATGCCGAGCCCATTGCCCGAGCGCACGGCGGCTTGAAGGAACAGGTAATTGTCGGACGAGACGCCCGGGTCCAGCGTCACGAGTGTCCGCTCATCGCCCAGCTGCGCCGACAGCCGCAACGGTTGTCCGACGGCCGGCGCGCTGACGATGGTGTGGGCTGCGAGCGCGTCGAGCGTTTTCGGCACGCCATGCACGGCCAGGTAGTCCGGCGCGGCGCACAGCACCCAGTCGACTTCATCGAGCAGCGTGGCGACCAGCGATTCGGGCGGGTTGGAGACGATGCGCAGTGCCACGTCGACGTCCTCGCTAATCAGGTCGGACACGCGGTTGTCGAACCGCACATCCAGCCGGATATCCGGATACGCCCGCTTGAAGGCCACCAGCAGCGGCGACACCAGCAAATGCCCCAACCCCGTCGGCACCGAGAGCCGCACGCTGCCTTGCAGTGATTTGCCGAGCGACGAGACCAGCGCGTCGGCGGCGGCCATTTCGCGCAGGATGCTGCGGCCGTGTTCGTAGATGCCGGCGCCCACCTCCGTGGGTTCCACGCGGCGCGTGGTCCGGCGCAGCAGTTGCACGCCCAGTGCGCGCTCAAACGCCTTCAGCCGGTGGCTCACGTTCGAGCGCGTGGTCTGCAGCCGGCGTGCCGCCGCCGACAGGTTGCCCGCGTCGACGATTTCCACGAACAGCTTGAGCGCATTGAGATCCATGACGGCCCGCCAGATTGGTGAATGAGACTCGACATTCTGTTGATGTCGGTCCGGATTGTCAAAACGTGCCAACCCGGTAACATCGGCCGGAACATCCCCAGGAATCAGCGACATGGCGCTCGACGACGAATCCTTCGGCCTGCTGCAGCAATCGGTGCAGCGCTTTATCCAGGAACGGCTCATGCCGGCGGAAAACATCCTCGAGGAAGAGGATGACGTGCCCGCCGACATCGTTGCCGACATGAAAGAGATGGGCCTGTTCGGCCTGTCGATTCCAGAGGAATACGGCGGCATTGGCCTGGCGATGGCGCAGGAATGCGAGGTGGTGTACGACCTCGGGCATACGGCGCTGGCCTTCCGCTCGGTGTTCGGCACCAACGTCGGCATCGGCTCGCAGGGCATCCTGATGGACGGCACCGATGCGCAGAAGGCCGATTACCTGCCGCGCATCGCCAGTGGCGAGCTGATCATCTCGTTTGCGCTGACGGAACCGAACGCCGGTTCGGACGCCGCATCGCTGCAGACGCGGGCCACGCTGGACGGCGATCACTACGTCATCAACGGCACCAAGCGTTTCATCACCAACGCGCCGCGCGCCGGGGCGTTCACGCTGATGGCGCGCACAGGCAGCGAGGGCGCGGGCGGCATCTCCGCCTTCATCGTGCCGGCCGATACGCCGGGCATCACGCTCGGCAAGCCCGACAGGAAGATGGGCCAGCGCGGCACCAAGACCTGCGATGTCATGCTCGACAACGTGCGCGTGCCGGCGGCCAACATCATTGGCGGCGTGGCGGGGCAGGGCTTCAAGACGGCGATGAAGGTGCTGGACCGCGGCCGCCTGCACATCTCGGCCCTGGCATGCGGCATGGCGCACCGGCTGCTGACCGACGCGGTGGCCTACGCCAAGGAGCGCAAGCAGTTCGGCCAGCCCATCGCAGACTTTCAGTTGATCCAGGCCATGCTGGCCGACAGCCAGGCGGAGCTGTACGCCGGCATGTCGATGGTGCGCGACTGCGCGCGCCGCTACGACGCCAAGCCCATCGGAAAACAGGACCACGAAATCAGCATGCTGGCGTCCTGCACCAAGATGTTCTGCACCGAGATGGTCGGCCGTGTGGCGGATCGTGCGGTGCAGATTCACGGTGGCGCGGGCTACATTGCCGAATACAAGGCCGAGCGCTTCTATCGCGATGTGCGTC
This sequence comes from Ralstonia edaphi, assembly GCF_958350185.1. Classification (NCBI taxonomy): domain Bacteria; kingdom Pseudomonadati; phylum Pseudomonadota; class Betaproteobacteria; order Burkholderiales; family Burkholderiaceae; genus Ralstonia; species Ralstonia edaphi. The sequence continues at coordinate 53,740 of NZ_CATWHI010000009.1, read as the reverse complement.
TGCTGCGCCTGTACGAAGGCACCACGCAGATCCAGCAGCTCATCATCGCCAAGAACCTGCTGCGCGACTAGGCTGGCTCTAGTAATTCGCGTGAATCTGGCTCTGTTTCGGAGCCACGTTCTGGTTCAGAATGGGCGCTTTCCTGTTCGATTGCACGATCGTTGCCGGAGTCGCCATGTACATCCCCGCCCACTTTGAAGAATCGCGTCCTGACGCGTTGCACGACCTGATCGCGCAGAACCCGTTCGGGACGCTCGTCACGCATGGCGAGCAGGGGCTGGATGCGAACCACATTCCGTTCTTGCTGCTGCCGGAAGAGGGCCAGCTTGGCGTGCTGCATGCCCACGTGGCGCGCGCCAACCCAGTGTGGAAAGACGTCGCCAACGGCGATGAGGTGCTCGTCATCTTCCGCGCGGGCGATGCGTACATCTCGCCGACGTGGTATCCGAGCAAGCACGAGCACCACAAGGATGTGCCGACCTGGAACTATCGCGTGGTGCATGCGCATGGCCGTATCACCGTGCGTGACGACGCGCGTTTCGCGCGCGGCGTGGTGGCTCGCCTGACGCGCGCGCATGAGGCCGCGCAGCCTAAGCCGTGGAAGATGTCGGACGCGCCTGCCGACTACATCGATGATTTGCTGAAGGTGATTGTTGGTCTCGAGATCGAGATCACGCGCCTTGAGGGCAAGCTCAAGCTCGGCCAGAACCGGGAAGCGCGCGATGCACGCGGCGCTGGCGAGGCGCTCAAGGCCAGCGGCGCGCATGTCGTGGGCGACGCGATGCTTGCTGCGCTGGCGGCAAAGACGGAATGATGCGAGCAGCGGACTGTTAATCCGTAGGTCGAGTGTTCGAGTCACTCACGCCCCACCAGTATTTAAAAGGGTTTTCAGGCAACTGGAAACCCTTTTGCTTTTCCGCAATCTGGAGAGTTTTCCGCAAAACGCCTCGACGGGATCAGTGTTTGGCTACTGTCAGGGCGTCGTAGTCGCGCTCGCAGGCGAGCCCGGCGACCCGGAGTCGGTCGGCGTAGCCAGCCAGCTCTCCCGAAGTTTGGTCAGACCGGCTGAGCACGTTGACGAGCACATCGAGGGGGGCGCCACCAGGCTGACCCGGGCCTGCGCTGGCAGCGGTGGGATGGCCGGATGCGCGGGCGGCCTGCACGTCGGCGAGGCGCTTCTGTTCGGCCGCATCCCTGGCCGCGTCGAACTGCTGCTGCACGTGGGCGGCGCCCGCGTCATAGCCTTGCTTGTAGACGTGGTGGTGCAGCGCCGTCAGACCGAGCAGCACGCCCACGGCAATGGCGGCGATGCCGCCCCATTTCACCCAATCGATGGTCATGCCTTGGCCCTCCCCTCGCACAGCTCACGCTCCGCCTGCGAGCGGCGCACGAGACCGGGCAGCACCTGGCCGCCGGCCCGCACCCACTTCGACAGCTCGGCGCACCCACCGCCCATGTCGCCCGCATTCGCCTTGCGCGCGAGCGTGGTGTTGCACACCGCGCCCACACCCGCGTTGTAGGCCAGATCCACAAACGCGATCTTCTGGCCGGCGGTCAGCGGCGCCTTGATGCATGCCATCACGCCTTCGGCGTGCCGAGCCAAATCGCGATCGAGCTGCGCGCGGCATTCCTCCGGGGTGTACGTCTTGCCCCACGCCGCATCCTCGGTGGCGCCCGGGCAGTAGGTGAGCACGCCGATCGGGTCGCGGTAGGTTGTGAGCTTTGTGCCCTCGAACTTCGGCACGATGGCCAGCAGGCCGGCCGCAGCCGCAGTGCCCACGATGGCCGCCAGCGGCTTACTCGGTCGCTTGATTGCGGGCATGCTTGGGCTCCTGCTTGATGACGCGAACAACGCTGTTCACGATGAACAACACCACCGTCAGCACGGCCAGATGCTTCGCCGGGAAAATGTCGCGCAACTGGTCATAGAACATGACATAGGAAGAGCACACGGCAACGCCGACGGCATTGACTTGTTGCGAGTACAGCTTGTGACAACGCTTCCAATCGTCGATCAGCTTCATTTGCGCGCTCCTGTGTCATGCGCTCCAGAACGGCAACGCGGGTCGCGAGATCGCGAAAGGTTCCGTACTGCGATCCAGCCCAGCCAATCGCGCCAATGCACGCGAGCAGTCCGGCACCAACGAGCTTCCACATCCTGCTGTGCACATGCATCTGCGAATTGAGGTGCTCCACCTGGCTTTTCGTCGCGTCGCTCACGTCAAACAGCCTGTTGGTCTTGCTATCGAGCGTGTTCACGCGCTCCTGCAACGAGGCCATCATCACGATGCTTTGGCTGACCGAGGTCAACTGTCCTTTCATCTCCTTCAGATGATCGATCGCATTGCTCAGGCGCTCGGTGAGTACCTGCACAGCGGCATCGGTTGCCATCTCTTCGCTCACTCGTTACCCCCGGGGTTGATCGAATCTTTTGTTTTGGAAGCAACTAGCGAATTGACCGTATCAATGGAGTTTTCTGGCTTTATCGAGAAATAAGCGCGATTAAATCGGCAATTATTTGTTTCCCGCATTTATTAGACTCCACCTGATTTTAAAATCGATGGACGGATTATAGAAGAGGCTCCATTTAAAGGAATCAAACAGTTTGTTTGATGGAGTCGTTCCGCGTGGTAGATGCACGCGACCGAGGCGTGCGATGGACTGTTGAGGCGCTCGCTCTGGCAGGCGCAGGGAGTGGAAATTCAGTGGCATCACGGTGCGGTTACAATCGTGCCCCAGAAGAGGACTAGAGTGGCGCCGGGGCCACCCTCCATGCCCGACAGAACCCACACCCGAGACAAGCTTGACGCCTCGCTCCACATGAAAAACGAAAATCTAGCCTTCGTGCAGGCACTGCGCGGGATAGCGGCGCTGATGGTGGTGCTGCTGCATATTTTTCAGCAGCAAGCGCTTCCCCTTGAGGACAAAGGCTTATTCCAATGGCTGGTGGGCAGCGGGGGCGCCGGTGTCCCGATGTTCTTCATCATCAGCGGTTTCATCATGGTCTATTCCACCCGCGACATAACACCGAATGCACAAGCCGGGATGTCGTTTGCTGTGAAACGATTTTCACGAATCTGGCCGACTTACGTTGTCCTGACCATCTTGTTTTGGAGCCTGGTCACTCTCGCAGATAAGCTTGTCGGAGCCACTTTCCCTTACTCGATCGGCTCAATCGTCCGGTCTCTTCTGTTCATCCCGTTGACAATGGATTCCTCTCCGGCCCCGATCTTTGGCGGCGCGGTTCTGTATCCGGGATGGTCTCTGAACTACGAGATTTACTTCTATCTCCTGCTTACCATTTGTCTATTTTTTGGGCGGTTCAGGTGGCACACGCTGCTCATGATTCTCACCGTGACGCTGGTTGGGCTACCACTTTTGAACGGGCATCATCCGACCTTAGACATAGCCAACAAAAACGGCTATTCATCGTATCTCGCTCTGGTTTCCTCCCCACTCATCTGGGAGTTCGGAGCTGGCGTAGTGATCGGCTTGGTCTACCTATCGAACGTCAAAATCCAGAGCAAAGGAACCGCAGTCTTCCTGTGTTTTTTCAGTGCGTCACTCGTAATCTGGATTCTGCTGTCGAAGGCGTTTTGGGGCATGGGGATGGAGGGATGGGGATGGTCACTCACCCTCATGTTTCTATGTCTAGCCCTGTCCAGCAAAACCGTTCAGATACCCGCCCCGCGAGCACTGGTGTGGCTGGGAGATATTTCGTACTCCCTTTATCTTGTTCACCCGCTCATTTTGAAGCCGACATTCGACATCGGATGGGAGACTTCGTATAGGGAGTCGATGCGCGATCCAAGCTTCGCGATCGTGATTATTGTCGCCTCCATAGGTGCAGCAGCGCTTTCCCGTCGCTACCTAGAGCTAAGCCTGAGCAACTACCTGCGCGACAAGCTGTTGTCCCTTTTTTCTACGAAATCATCCCAAGGGGGAACCGCCGGTGTGGCATAGCGGTTCCACTGCATCAATGGATCACCACGTGATCGCCTGCACTGCCGACACGCTGGTTGCCGCATTGATTTGAGCGACCAGCCCAACCTTTTTCTCGATGGCGGCCAGAATTGCGCCTTCCCATCCTGGCCGACCCGCTGAATTTGAGCCGCAGTGTGGTCTGCGTACGACCAGTTTCCGTTTGAGTCTGCGCACCAAAATGGCGTTGTCCACCCCGAGGACAGGCCCGGCATCACAGATGCCAGCACGGATGCCGAGAGATTCTGTTGATCGACCAGTTGCGCAGGGTAGGTATGCGCGGAGCCCAGCGCCGACGAGCTGAAGCCTGCCAAGATGGTTGTTTGGCAGGCTGAACTGACTACGTCGGTCTGTTCTGCTTTGGCCTGCTCAAGAGTCGGCTTTTTGAGGGCCGCCACCTGACTATCGGTGAGCTTTACTAGCCCATCGGGCCACCCCGGAAGCCCTAGGGCAGCACCGTCCATGTCGTCGTGAAGTTGGCCGCTTGCGTCTTTCCAGATTGCCATTGCGAGTACCTTCTGAGGTGCGTTTATCGGAGTTCGGTCCAAGCGGAAGCAGAGCCGCCGGTAATGGTCGCTGAGTAGCTTTGGCCCGGAGGAACAACAGCGCAGGCGCTGGGCGAACTGAAGCCGCCAGAGATCGCCGCAACGTTTTGAACCATGACGGTTAGTCCATTGACGGACAAGGTCACGCTGACGGCACTGTTGGTTGCGCCTTGTGCTTGTACGGTAAAGACGATTGGGCGAGCTGGCCGTCGTGGTCGAGCGCATCCGCGCGCGTAAGAAGGGCTACAAGGTGGTGAGCACGGCGCTGGTGGTCAACGAGTCCGGGCAGCGGCTGGGCCGCGATGCGCTGCGCTCGCGCTTCGACAAGGCACGCGAGGCCGCCGGCATTGACAAGGATGCGTTCCAGTTTCGCGACCTGCGTGCCAAGGCCGGCACGGACAAAACCGACATGTCGGGGGACATCCGCCAGGCACAGATGCAGCTCGGCCACTCGTCGCTGGCCATGACCGAGCACTACGTGCGGCAGCGCCGCGGCGACAAGGTGAAACCCACCCGGTAAACCGTTCCGCAAAACGGGCTCGCCATACGGTGGAATGCGGGTCTGCGGACATCTCGCCTGCGTGGTTTGCGGAACGTTCTTTATACCTAAGTGCTTGACGCACCTATAAATTGGGGCGGACTCTTAATCCGCTGCTCCACACCGCATTACTTCACACTGCGCGCCGGCAGAATTTCGCCGCGCACTTCCCCAAAGCCCACGCGATAGCCATTGCCCTGGCACCAGCCGGTCATGGTGACTTCGTCGCCGTCTTCCAGGAAGGCGCGCGTGGTGCCGTTGCCGAGGTCCAGCGGCTGCTTGCCGTTGACAGTCAGCTCCAGCAGGCTGCCATAGGAATCCGGCGTCGTTCCGCTGATGGTGCCGGAGCCCATCAGGTCACCCACGCGCACGTTGCAGCCGGACACGGTGTGGTGCGCAAGCTGCTGCGCCATCGTCCAGTACATCGCGCGGAAGTTCGTGCGCGCGATGGTGGTGCGCTCCCCGCCGTGCGGACGCAGCGCGGTTTCGAGGGCGATGTCGTAGGCGTTCGGCCGGCTCTGCCGCAGGTATTCCAGCGGCTCGGGCGATTGCGCGGGGTTGGCCACGCGGAACGGCTCCAGCGCTTCCATCGTCACGATCCACGGCGAGATCGATGTGCCGAACCCCTTCGAGTTGAACGGGCCGAGCGGCACGTATTCCCATTGCTGGATGTCGCGCGCGCTCCAGTCGTTGAGCAGCACGACGCCGAACATGTAGTCGGGTGCGGCATCCACGGAAACCGGCTCACCCAGCGCACTGGGCTTGCCGACCACAAAGGCCATCTCAAGCTCGTAGTCCAGCTTGCGGCAGGCCGTGAAGATCGGGCGCGGCTGGTCGGGCAGCTTGATCTGGCCCATCGGGCGGTGCAGCGGTGTGCCGCTCACCACCACGGAGCTGGCGCGGCCGTTGTAGCCGATCGGGATTTCCAGCCAGTTGGGCAGCAGCGCGTTCTCGGGATCGCGGAACATGCGGCCGACGTTGGTGGCGTGTTCTTTCGACGAATAGAAATCCGTGTAGCCGGGGATGTCGATCGGCAGATGCATCACCGCATGCGCTTGTGGCACCAGCGCGCGAGCGTGCAGTGTGGCGTTGTCGCGCACGTGCGTGTCGGCCACGCTGAACAGCGCTTGCAGCTTCTTGCGCGTTTCCGCCCAGACGGGCTTGCCAAGGGCGATGAAGGTGTTGAGTTTGCCGGTGCGGAATGTGCCGCGTGTTGCTGCGGGGAGCAGGCCGGCGTCATCCAGCACGCCGAGATCGATGACCTGATCGCCCAGGGCCACGCCTGCGCGTGGCGACGGGTTTTCCTTGGTGGAGAAGATGCCGAAGGGCAGGTTTTCCAGAGGGAAATGGGTGTCGGGGGTGTTGGCGGATTCTAGCCAGCTTGGTTGGCGGGTGGTCATGATGGGGCGATGGTTTGTTTGTTGAGTCGGTTATTGCTTGACGTTGCTGGTGCATCCCTTGTTTCACCCCCTGCCGGGGGCGACTTACTTTCTTTGTCTTGCCAAAGAAAGTAAGCAAAGAAAGGCGCGCCCGAGATGGCGACTTCCCCTTGAATTTATGTCGCAGGGAGGGGAAGGAGCCAAACTCGCTACGCTCAGACAGGGCTCCTTCCTTTTTCCTCCCTGCAACAGAAATTCAAGGCGCCATCTAGGGCAGGGTAGGGCCACACCTTCGCGGCGCTTGCCTTGGCGTCAAGGTCGATTTGGTTAACGCTTGGTCGGGTCGAAGTGCTTTTTCAGGCCTTGCCAGCATTCGAAATATTTGGCTTGCAACTGCGCCGATTCCGCCGCGAAGCGCGTGGGGCGGATCACGGCTGGCGTTTCGAACATGAAGGCCATCGTTGCGTCGACCTTGTGTGGCTTGGTGGTGTCGCCGTTGCTGGCTTTCTCGAACGTGTCGGCGTCGGGGCCGTGGCCGCTCATGCAGTTGTGCAGGCTGGCGCCGCCGGGCACGAAGCCTTCGGCCTTGGCGTCGTACACGCCCTGGATCAGGCCCATGAATTCGCTGGCGACGTTGCGGTGGAACCAGGGCGGGCGGAACGTGTTTTCGGCGGCCAGCCAGCGCGGCGGGAAGATCACGAAGTCGATCGTGTCCACGCCTGGCGTGGCGGACGGGCTTTGCAGCACCAGGAAGATCGACGGGTCCGGGTGGTCGTAGCTGATCGAGCCGATGGTGTTGAACAGGCGCAGGTCGTACTTGTACGGCGCGAGGTTGCCGTGCCAGGCCACGACGTCCAGCGGCGAGTGGCCGATCTTCGCGGTCCACAGGCTGCCCTGGAATTTTGCGACGAGTTCGAAGTTGCCTTCGCGGTCTTCGTACCACGCGTGCGGGGTGAGGAAGTCGCGCGGGTTGGCCAGGCCGTTCGAGCCGATCACGCCGAGGTCGGGCAAACGGAAGAGCGCGCCGAAGTTCTCGCAGATGTAGCCGCGCGCCTCGCCATCCGGCAGTTCGACGCGGAAGCGCACGCCGCGTGGGACGACCACGATCTCCAGCGGCTCGACATCGAGCACGCCCATCTCCGTCAGCAGGCGCAGGCGGCCTTCCTGCGGGACGATCAGCAGTTCGCCGTCGGCGTTGTAGAAGAAGCGGTCGGTCATTGACGCGTTGGCGGCGTACAGGTGGATGCCGCAGCCGGTTTGCGCGTCCGGCCCGCCGTTGCCGGCGAAGGTGACGATGCCGTCGATGAAATCGGTGCCGGCGGCAGGTGCGGGCAGCGGGTCCCAGCGCAATTGGTTGGGCGAGGGCGGCACCTCGTTGAAGTTGCTGTGGAAGCGGCCTTGCGCCATGGCTTCGAACGGCAGATGCACGGCGCCCGGACGGATGCGATACAGCCACGAACGGCGGTTGTGCGCGCGCGGGGCGGTGAACGCCGTGCCGGAAATCTGTTCCGCATACAAGCCATACGGCGCCTTCTGCGGGGAGTTCTGGCCGTGCGGCAGCGCGCCGGGCAGGGCTTCGGTGGCGAACTCGTTGCCGAAGCCGCTCTGGTAGGCGGGCCGGTCCAGCGACGCGGGGGTGAATGCGTTCTTGACCGTCGGGGCGAGCATATTCATGGTGAAGTCCTTGGAGAAAAAGTCAGGAGCGTCTTCAGGGAAAGCGTAGTCGTTACCGGGCCATCAGGCGGGCTTGCTGGTTGCGCGACGTGAGGCAAAGCGTGCGGCGTCCGGGCCACTGGCGGCCAGCGTAAGCGCCAGCACCATGCCGAATGACATCATCGCCGGCACCGCCGCGGCCGAGAACAACGCGGGGCCGCTCCACTGCATGGCAATCAGTTGTCCGCCGATTACCGGGCCGATGACGGAGCCGATGCGGCCCACGCCCAGGCTCCAGCCGATGCCGGTGGCGCGCAGCGTGGTGGGGTAATACGTGGCGGCCAGCGCATTTACCGCAGGCTGTCCGCCGACGATGCAGAAGCCCGCCACGAACACCACCGCCACCAGCACGGGCAGCGCAGCCGCCACATGGCCGATCAGCCCGACGGTGACGCAGGCGATCAGGAAGCACACGGCCAGCACGCGCACAAAGCCCAGGCGATCGATCAGCCGGCCCAGCGTGAGCGTGCCGATCACACCGCCTACCTGCAGCGCGGTGGCGACCAGCACAGCGGTATCCGTCGGGTAACCGGCATCGCGAATCAGCGTCGGCAGCCAGTTCGACAGGAAGTACAGGTCGATCAGGTTCATGAAGTTGATGACCCACAGCACGAGCGTGACCTTGGCGCGGCCTTCCGTGAAGAGCGCCGAGACCGGCATGCCCCGCGCCGGCGCCTCGGGCACCACGAATCGCGTCTGCGCGTTCACCTGCAGTTGCGGGGCGAGCTTGCCCAGCCAGCGAGCCAGACGTTGATGGCGCGTCTGCGAATCACCCTTGAGCACGAGGTATTGGAGGGATTCCGGCAGCCACAGCACCATCATCACGCCAATGGCGAGGGGTACAAGGCCGCCCACCAGAAACACCGACTGCCAGCCGAAGCGTGAAAGCAGCGCTGCGCTCACAAAGCCGCCGAGTGCCGCGCCGACGGTAAAACCGCATGACACGAGCATCATCCAGGTCACGCGCGTGCGTGCGGGGCTGAACTCGCCGGCCAGCGCCATCGCGTTGGGCATGATGCAACCCAGCCCCAGGCCCGTGATAAAGCGCAGCACCAGCAGCGCCTGCACCGTTTCCACCTGCGTGGTGGCCAGCATGCACGCTGCAAAAAAGAAGGTCGCAACGATCAGCACCGGCCGCCGCCCGAAGCGGTCGCCCAGCACGCCAAACACCAGCGAGCCGACCAGCATGCCGAACAGCCCCGCGCCGAACACCGGCCCGAGGCTCGCTTTGGTGATGTTCCAGTCCTTGATGATGGCGGGCGCCACATAGCCCATGGCCTGCACATCAAAGCCGTCGATGATCAGGCACAGACCGCAGATGGCGAGCAGCAGGATCTGGAAGCCGCCGACCTTGCCTTGATCGATCAGGCGGGCGAGGTCGATGGGCGTGGATGGCGCTTCATGAGCAGCGGGGGCAGGGCGCATGGTGGTCTCCGGTGGCGGCGTTGCCGCTCTGTTTTGGATTCTTGGTATGCGCGTATTGTCCGGATCGGATGAAAATTTGGAATATCAATGCGAGAATGAACGCTATTGAAATTGTGAATGTTGGGGCGCTGCCATGCTCAACCTGCGGGATGTCGACCTGAACCTGCTGGTGCTGTTTCAGGAAATCCTGCGCGAAAAGCGCATCTCCGTCGTGGCCGAGCGGCTGGGCCTGTCGCAGCCGGCGGTAAGCAACGCGCTGTCGCGCCTGCGCCAGACTTTCGACGACGAACTCTTCGTGCGCACCCCGCGCGGCATGATGCCGACCGCACTTGCCGAGCAATTGGCCGAACCGGTGGCGATGGCGCTCGACACGCTGCAGCGCGCCTTCGGCCAGCGCACGCATTTTGAGGCGGCCACTTCCACGCGCACCTTCACGATTGCCATGAGCGATGTCGGCGAGGTGTATTTCATGCCGGTGCTCGCGCAGTTGTGTGCCGAGCAGGCACCAGGTGTGCGGCTCGACACGCTGCGTGCGGGCGGGTTCGACATGAAGGCCGAAATGGAGGCTGGCGCCATCGACCTTGCGATCGGCGCGTTCGATGATCTTTCCGGCGAGAGCCTCTTCCAGCGCCGCCTGTTCCGGCAGGATTACGTGACGATGTTCCGCCGCGGCCATGCGCTGTCGGAAGGCAAGCTCACGCTGGAGCGCTTTCGCGCCGCGTCGCACCTCGTGGTGGCGAGTTCGGCCAGCCCATACAACGCCATCGGGCCGCTGCTCGACAAGGCGGGGATCACGCAGTCGGCGCGTTTTTCTGTGCCGCACTTCGTGGCGGTGCCGTACATCGTCAGCACGACCGATCTGGTGGTGACGGTGCCGCGCAAGCTGGCCGAGCGTGCGGCGCCGCCGTTCGGGCTGGCGTTCGTGGCGCCGCCGCTCAAGCTGCCGGCGTTGCAGACGAATGTCTTCTGGCACCGGCGTTTCCATCAGGACGCCGGCAACCAGTGGCTGCGCAACCTCGTTGCGCAGCGCTTTGCCGAACTGGAAGGCTAGGCGTCAGCCGGCCGAGACCGTGCGTTGCAACTGTTCGCCCAAGCCGGCGATGCCCAGGCGCATGGTCTGCCCAGGCTTGAGGTAGACCGGGTTCGGCTTGATGCCCAGGCCCACGCCCGGCGGCGTGCCTGTCGAGATGACATCGCCGGGCTGCAGGCTCATGCAGCGGCTCAGATACGCCACGAGTTGCGCGACGCCAAACACCATCGTCCGCGTATTGCCGTTCTGATAGCGGTGGCCGTCCACCTCCAGCCAGAGGTCCAGCGCCTGCGGGTCGGGCACCTCGTCGCGCGTGACCAGCCACGGCCCCAGCGGGCCGAACGTGTCGAAGCCCTTGCCCTTGTCCCACTGGCCGCCGCGCTCGATCTGCCATTCGCGCTCGGAAACGTCGTTGACGATGCAATAGCCGGCCACGTAGTCGAGCGCGTCGGCTTCGTCGATGTACTTGGCGGGCTTGCCGATGACCACGCCCAGTTCGACTTCCCAGTCGGTCTTGACGGAGCCGCGCGGGATCTCGATGTCGTCATTCGGGCCGCAGATGGCGCTGGTCCATTTGTTGAAGATGACCGGCTCGGACGGTACCGGCAGGCCGGACTCTGCGGCGTGGTCGGCGTAGTTCAACCCGATGCAGATGAACTTGCCGACACGCCCGACGCACGGGCCAATGCGGGGTTGGCCGCTGACGGCCGGCAGCGTGGCAGGGTCCACCTCGCGCAGCCGGGCGAGCGATGCATCCGACAGCACGTTGCCCGCAATGTCGTCGACGATACCCGACAGATCACGGAGCGTGCCGGTGGCATCGAGCAGGCCGGGTTTTTCTTGGCCTTGGGGGCCGAAGCGCAGCAGTTTCATGAAAGGTTCAAATCGGTTGGGGGGAAAGGCATCAAGGTATCAATTTGACCAGCCGCCGTCGATCAGGTGGACTTGCCCCGTCGTAAAGGCGGCCTCGTCGGAAGCCAGATACGCCGCCAGCGCGGCAATCTCTTCCGGCTGCCCGAGGCGCCCCATCGGCTGGCGTGCGACGAACGCCGCTTCGACTTCCGCGCGCGGTTTGCCTTGCGTGCGCGCTTGCTCATCGATGCGCTGGGCGAGCGATGGCGATACCACCGTGCCGGGGCAGATCGCATTGCAGCGGATGCCGCGCGCCACAAAGTCTGCCGCCACGGATTTGGTCAGCCCGATCACCGCCGCCTTCGATGCGCCATACACAAAGCGGTTCGGCACGCCCTTGATGCTGGACGCGGCGGACGACATGTTGATGACACTGCCGCCGCCACGTTCCAGCATGCCCGGCACGAACGCGCGCAGGGTGCGGTACATCGACTTGACGTTGAGGTCGAACGAGAAATCCCATGCATCCTCATCGCACTCCAGCACCGAGCCGGCGTGTACGAAGCCCGCGCAGTTGAAGAGGATGTCGATGCCGCCAAGCTCGGCAGCGAGCGCATTGACCTGCCCGGTATCGCGCACATCGAGGCGGCGGACGTCGAACGGCACATCGTTCAACGCGTCGATGCGCAGGTCGGTGGCGATGACGCGGGCGCCTTCGCGGGCGAAGCGCTCGGCGCAGGCACGGCCGATGCCTTGCGCAGCGGCTGTCACGAGCGCGGTCTTGCCTGCCAGGCGCCCGGGAAAAGCAGCGCCGCTCATTCTTTGGGCAGCAGGTAGGCCTGGCGCGCAAACAGGCGCCAGCCGTCCGGATGCTTCTTCCACACCTGCAGCACGCCGATATGCGCGGTGCTCGTCTTGCCGTCGGGCAGGTTGTTGACGGAGTCGAACACGTGGCGCACCCAGGCGTTGTCGCCGTTGACCTGCACGGTCTGGTTGGTCAGCGCAATAGACTTGAATGAATTCGTGCCGTCCAGCGTCTTGAGAAAGGCTGCGCGGTCTTCCAGCTTGCCCGACGAGTGGCCGTAGGTCAGATCGTTCTCGATCAGCTTGGTGAGCGTGGCGCCATCGCTGGCGACCATGGCAACGCGCAGGCGCTCCACGGCTTGCGCAACCGTGTCGGCATCAGTGGCGGCATGGGCGAAGGCACTACCGGTGGCGAGCGCAGCGGTCATCGCAACGCCCGCAATGCGACGGACAAACGTGTGCAACAGCATGGGCAATCTCCTCTCTGATGGTGTGTGCGCGGCATCGCAGGCGGGTCAGAAATGGGCTTCGCGGTGCGCGGCCTGTGGCGGCAGGCTTGCGGTTTCCGGCTCGGGCAATGGGGCCGCTCGGCCCACACGGCGCACCCACATCGCGGTCAGGATCGGCACGAGAATCGCCGTGACGAGGCACGCCGTGGCCACCAGCGCCGTGGCAGCCGGCACCATGGGTTTGAAGCGGGGAATCATCTCGCCGATGATGGCCGGGTTGGCGACCGCCGCTCCGGCCGTGGACGATGCCGCCAGCCCTGCCGCGCCATTGCCGCCGGCGATGAACTTGTCCGCCAGAATCAGCGGCACGCCTGTGATGACGATCACCGTCAGGCCGAGCAGCAGGCCCGAGAGCCCGCTGTTGGCAATCACGTGCAGGTCGATGCCGTTGCCCAGCGCAAAGCCGAAGAACGGAATGAGCGGATGCACGCAGCGGCCGAACAGTTCGCGCAACTCACGGTCGAGATTGCCCAGCGTAAAGCCGATCAGGAACGGCAGCACCGCCCCCACGAACAACCGAGGCTCGAACACCGCAACGCCCGTGGCCCCCAGGATCAGCATGCTGACCAGCGGGCCCGATTCGACCGACATCAGCACGAATGCGCCGGCTTCTTCCTTGGTGCCGTACTGCTGCATGACCGCGGCGTAGAGCCCGCCGTTGGTCATGTCCATCGACGTGGTGATTGCCAGCACCGACAGCCCGGCAAGGATGCCGGTCTTGATGCCTTCGTCCGGGATGAACTGCGCAGCCACCAGCGTCGCCAGCCACGCCACGGCAATCTTGGTGACGAGCAGCGTGCCCGACTTGCGCAGCACCACGCCGGTGGCATGCAGGTCGATGGTCGCGCCCATGCAGAAGAACCACACCGCCAGGATCGGCACCGTGCCGGTGATCAGGCCGTTGGTGAACGAGCCGAAGTACTTCCCGGCATCGGGTGCGAACGTATGCACGCATGCGCCCAGCAGCAGCGGCACGAGCATCAGCCCGCCCGGAATGCGGTCAATCGCCTTCTTGATCTTCACGTCTCCTCCATGAGCCTCTATGGGCTCGGTTGGTCAAGGTCCAACATCGTGGAGTGACTATAGCGGATGATGTGGAACGATGTTCCATGTTTTTGACTTCGCGGATTTATCGTTTACCCTCGGCCGCAAATGTGTGCGATGCAGCGTGACCCAGCTTGATGCCGACTTCATCTCAAAAATATGGATCGACGTTCCGTATTTTTGTTTTTTGTGCTTCAATCCAACCCAGAACGGCCGGCGGCGCAGGACATGCCGGTGCATCCCAACGGAGAAACGGCATGGAAGTGCGGCAAGGAATCCACAGCGAACACGCAAAAACCCTCGACACGGCGGGGCTGCGCCGGCAATTTCTGGTGGAGCAGGTGTTTGAGCGCGATGCGCTTCAGCTGACGTACAGCCATATCGACCGGATCATCGTTGGCGGCGCATGGCCGGCCACGCGGCCGGTGGAGGTGCCGGCATCGCTGGCCAAGTCGATGGGCGTGAGCCATCTGCTGGAGCGCCGCGAGCTGGGCGCGATCAACATTGGCGGCGCGGGCTGGGTGGAAGTCGATGGCACGCGGCACGCCGTTGGCAATGAAGAGGCGATCTACATCGGCCAGGGCGGCCAGAATGTCGTCTTCGGCAGCGACGATGCAGCGCGGCCGGCCAAGTTCTACATCAACTGCGCGCCGGCCCATACGGCGTATCCCACGCGCACGATCACGCTGGCGCAGGCGTCGCCCGAAACGCTGGGCGATCCGGCCACGAGCAACCGTCGCACGATCTACAAGTTCATCGTGCCGGACGTGCTGCCCACCTGCCAGCTGTCGATGGGCATGACCAAGCTGGAGCCCGGCAGCCTGTGGAACACCATGCCGTGCCACACGCACGAGCGTCGCATGGAGGTCTATTTCTATTTCAACCTGCCGGACAACGCCGCCGTGTTCCACATGCTCGGCGAGCCGCAGGAGACGCGCCACATCCTCGTCCACAACGAGCAGGCGGTGATCTCGCCAAGCTGGTCGATCCACTCCGGCGTGGGCACCCAGGCGTACACCTTCATCTGGGGCATGGTCGGCGAGAACCAGGTGTTCCACGACATGGACCACATCGCCATTGCCGACTTGCGCTGACACCATGCGGCTCGAGAATCCCTATCTGCAGAGCGCAAGCCTGTTCGACCTGACCGGCAAGGTGGCCATCGTCACCGGCAGCAACACGGGGTTGGGCGCGGGCATGGCGACGGCGCTCGCGGCGGCTGGTTGCGACATCGTCGGGGCCAACCGCTCCGACCCGGCGCAGACGGCCGCGCGCGTGGAAGCGGCCGGCCGCCGGTTCGTCGACGTGCGCGCCGATCTGTCTTCGCTGGAGCCGATCGGCAGCATTGTCGAAGCCGCGATGGACACCTTCGGCCGCGTCGACATCCTCGTCAACAACGCCGGCATCATCCGCCGCTGTGACGCGCTGGAATTTTCCGAAGCCGATTGGGATGCGGTCATCGACGTCAACCTCAAGGGCGTGTTCTTTCTCTCGCAGGCGGTGGCGCGGCAGTTCGTGCAGCAAGGCGGGCGCGGCAAGATCATCAACGTGGCGTCGATGCTGTCGTTCCAGGGCGGCATACGCGTGCCGTCGTACACGGCGTCGAAGAGCGGTGTGCTGGGGCTTACCCGGCTGCTGGCAAACGAGTGGGCGGGGCGCGGCATCAACGTCAACGCCATCGCGCCCGGCTACATGGAAACCGACAACACGGCGCAACTGCGCGAAGACCGGCAGCGCAGCGAAGAGATCCTGGCGCGTATCCCGGCCGGGCGCTGGGGCGTGCCGGACGACCTTGCGGGCGCCGTGGTGTTTCTGGCTTCGGCCGCATCGGACTACGTGCACGGCCACACGCTGGCGGTAGATGGCGGGTGGCTGGCGCGATAGACAAATCGGCGGGTGGATTGATGGAACGCGGTATGAGACCGGTTATGCTCTCTCCAGATTTTGAAATCACGGAACCACGAGAGATGAAAGCCACGCCCCGGCAACGCAAGCCGGAAGATCCGTCCGCCAACGAACCCCTTGATACCGGTGCGGATAAAGCCGAATCGGTCTCGGCGGTCGACAAGGTGTTCACCATCCTGGCCGCGATGGGCGAGCTTGGCGCCGTTGGCCCGAGCGAACTGTCGCAGCGGTTGGGCATGTCCAAGACGACCGTGCACCGTTTCCTGCAGTCGCTCAAAGGCCTCGGCTATGTGGCGCAGGAAGGCGACACTGATCGGTATCGGCTGACCATCCGCTTGTTCGAGCTTGGCGCCAAGGCCCTGGAAAACGTCGACCTCGTCCGCGAGGCCGACACCGAAATGCGCCGCATCGGTCAGCTCACGCGCGAGGCCGTCCACCTCGGCGCGTTTGACGAAGACGCCATCATCTACATCCACAAGATCGATGCCGATTACGGCTTGCGCATGCAGTCGCGCATCGGCCGGCGTAATCCGCTGCACAGCACGGCCATCGGCAAGGTGCTGCTGGCCTACATGCCGCCGGAAGAGGCACGCGAGGTGCTGTCGAAGGTCGAGTTCAAGAAGTCCACGCAGAAGACGCTTGCCTCCGCCGAGGCCGTGCTGAGCATCCTGCCGCGCGTGCGCCAGCAAGGTTTTGGCGAAGACAATGAAGAGCAGGAAGACGGGTTGCTGTGCATTGCCGTGCCGGTGTTCGACCGCTTTGGCCGCGTGATTGCAGGGCTGTCGATCTCGTTCCCGACCATGCGTTGCGGCGCCGATACCAAGGCGCATTACGTTGCGCTGCTGCAGCAGGCAGGGACTGCGATCTCGTCGCGCCTTGGGCATCACCCCGCATCCGCATCTGACTGAGCGCTCTGCAGGATCGGCCAGTCCGTCCTATCCTCTGCGTTGTCTCTCGCATCTGAGATCTGAGCCTGTGCGCTCAGCATTCCATTCCCACCGTATTGGAGTCGATCACATGCGTTACAACCAGCTGGGCCGGACCGGCCTGTTCGTATCGGAGCTGTGCTTGGGCACGATGACCTTCGGCGGCAACGACGGCATCTGGCAGCACATTGGCGATTTGCAGCAAGCCGATGCCGAGCGCCTGATCGGGCGGGCGCTCGACGCCGGCATCAACTTCATCGACACGGCCGATGTGTACGCCAACGGCGCTGCTGAACAGATGACGGGGCAGGCGCTCAAGAACCTGAAGGTGTCGCGCGACAGCGTGGTCGTCGCCACCAAGGTGTTCGGCCAGACCGGTGAGAGCGTGAACGCGCGCGGCGCTTCGCGTTTCCACATCATGGATGGCATCAAGGCTAGCCTGAAGCGGCTGCAGCTCGACCATATCGACCTCTATCAGATCCATGGTTTCGACCCGGCCACGCCTATTGAGGAAACGGTGCGTGCGCTCGATACGCTCGTCCAACACGGTCATGTGCGCTATGTGGGCGTATCGAATTGGGCGGCGTGGCAGATCGTCAAGGCGCTGGGGATTGCGGAACGCCTCGGCTGTGCGCGCTTCGAAAGCCTGCAGGCGTATTACACCGTGGCCGGCCGCGACCTCGAGCGCGAACTCGTGCCGATGCTCCACAGCGAAGGCCTCGGCCTGATGGTGTGGAGCCCGCTGGCCGGCGGGCTGCTCAGCGGCAAATACACGCGCGAGCAGCACGGCGAGCAAGACAGCCGCCGCAACAAGTTCGACTTCCCGCCGGTGGACCAGGCGCGCGCCTACACCTGCGTCGATGCCATGCGCGTCATGGCCACTGCGCGCAGCGTGTCGGTCGCGCAGATTGCGCTCGCCTGGTTGCTGCATCAACGCGCGGTCACCACCGTGATCGTCGGTGCGAAGAAGATCGAGCAGCTCGACGACAACATTGCCGCCACCAAGGTGCAGCTGACCGCGGAAGAGCTGTCGCAGCTCGATGAACTGAGCAAGCTGCCGCCCGAATACCCGGGTTGGATGCTGGAGCGGCAAGGCGAGTACCGGCGCGGCCAGCTTGCCGGAACCCGGCACGCTGCGCGCTAGTCTGCCGGCGCAAAACGTTCGCCTTTGAACACGCGGCGCGGGTTGCCGCGCTCCAACTGGTGATGGAGCGCGCGTCGCTGCGCACGCTGTGCCGCATCTGCAGCCGCTTCGTGCTCCGCCAGCTTGTGAGCGAGCAGCAGCACGGCCAGCCGCTTGTTGGCGTGCTGGCTGCGCTCCGACTGCACCTTCACGCTGATGCCCGTGGCGATATGCGTGGCCCGCACGGCCGACTCCGTCTTGTTGACATGCTGGCCGCCCGGGCCCGAAGAACGCGTGGTCTCGAAGCGGATCTCGCCCGGTAGCGTTTCCGATGGCGCCGCACAGCGCGCCACCCCGAAGAACCAATTCTTGCGCGCGTGCCGCAGCCGGTAAGGGCTTGGGCTGGTCCATTGGATCGTGCCTTCCCAGGCTCGCGCCACGGTCTCCTCGGCATCGCCGTCCAGGCTGATCAAGGCGGAACGCAGCGTGCCGGCGTATTCACCGTCTTCCTGTTCCAGCAGTTCGAGTTGGACGCCCGCGTCTGCGGATTCGCGTTGCAGGCGGTCCAGTGCTTTCGCCACGGCCAGCTCGCATTCGGCTGGACCTTGCGCAGAAGAGAGTTGCAGCAACACCATCAGCAGCACTCCCCACGCGTCTTGTACGTCAACACCGGGCGCAGGCGCGCGAGCACCTTGACCAGGCCAGCGTCCACCAGCGGCGCGATCACGCTTTCGATCGGCTTGTAGGCTTCGGGCGCTTCTTCGTAAATCAACTGCTTGTCTTCGCAGATGACGTGGCCGCCGAGCTTGGTGCGATTGAGCTGCGCAGGCGTGAAGCGGCGGATGAGCCGTTCTTTGCACTCGCTGCGCATCCACTTGCGGCCCGCGCCGTGGGCGAGCGAGAACAAGCCGTGCTCGCTCGGGCGTGGCGCGACGAGGTAGCTGTAATCGCCGCGCGAACCGGGAATGACGACCACGCCGGCATCTGACGGCGTCGCGCCCTTGCGATGCAGCCAGCCGCGTTCGCCAAACACCGTGGCCGGTGCGACAAAGTTGTGATGCACGTCGAGCAGCGCCTTGCCCTGCGCGTGCAGGCGCTCAAGCATGCGACGCGCGATCAGTTCGCGGTTGGCCTTCGCAAAGTGCAGCGCCGTGTCGTGGCGCGTCAGATAGGCGGCGCACGCCGCGTCGTCGTGCGCGAGTCCGGCGTGCCCATACGCGCGCACGTGCTCATCGAGGATGGCTTGGCCGAGCCCGCGCGAGCCGCTATGCACGAGCAGCAGAAGCTGGCGCGGGTCCAGCGGCAGTTCCTCTGCATCGTAGATCTCATCGATGCGCTGCAGCTCCGCAAAGTGGTTGCCGCCGCCGATGGTGCCCAGCGCGGCATCGAAGCCCGTATCCGCCGGCGCCAACGCGGCGGCAAGCTCGCGCCAGCTTTCGTCGAGCGGCGTGTCGATGTTGCCGAGACGCTTGTCCAGCTTGTCGAGGCTGACTTTGCTGGCATCGAGGTCGGTCGACCACAGCGTCATGCCGCAGCCGATGTCGTTGCCGATCAGCGCCGGATACAGGCGTCCAACGGAGAAAAATGCGGCGCCAACGGGATAACCGCGACCGGGATGCAGGTCGGGCATGCCGGCCACATGCCGCATGCCGTCGAGCGCTTTGGTGGTTTGAAGTTGCCGGATCGCGTCGCCTTCGATCCAGGTGTCGTCCGAGGCGATCAGGGAGACGCCGTCGAACAAATGCAAGATGCAATTGCCCATGAATGGTCCATATCAGGTCTGAAAAAAAATCTGATGTGGCAGGCCGAAGGCCGGGGCAATGCGAAGACGCTGCGAACTACAGCGCGAGAGATTCGATCAACCCAGGCAAGGGCCTGCAAAGGGGAAAGCAAGGTGACGCATGAATTTTTTCCTCCTGTGCAAAATGGTTGATCGGTAAGCGGGGCGGATACTAGCACCGCGCTTTGCGCACTCGCAAGTACGATCAAACGTAAGTGTTGGATTGTTGAAACGGGGCCGCGCTCAAGTGGTGGTGGCTGGCAATACCAGTCGTGCCGCGGTCAGCGCTTCGCGCAGGACCGCCATGTCGCCGATATGGTTTGCGAGTAGCAGGATGAGCTGCGCGTTGAGCATCGCGCTGTGCTCATCGCTCAGGTTGCGGTGCGCGTCGATCAGCGCCTCGTAGAAATCGTCCGGACGGGGCAGGTTGGGTTGCGTGTTCAGCGGCATGGTGATCGCGGTATTGGCTCAAGCGGAGACGGCCGCGCGCGACGTTGCCGCAGGCGCGGTCTGGCCGGTGGCGCGGAGCAACGCGGCGGCCAGCTTGGCTGGCGCCAGGCCGCGCCAGCGTGCGCAGACGTGCTGATCCGGCCGGATCAGGTAGATCGTGCCGGGGCGCGCGTCATAGCGTTGCGCGACCAGCCCGTCGATGTCTTCCAGCGCCGTCACGTTGGCCGAGACTGTGCCCATGCCGCCGGCCGGGAAGATGGCCAGCGCCGGCAGCGGCAGCGCGTCGACGTGTTCTCCCGCGCCGCAGAAGCGCAACGCGGTGAAGCTGCCGTGCAGATGGCTGAGGAGCCAATCCGCGCGGCCATCGGCCTGGCGTACCGGCGCATCGAGTGCGACAGCGCCGGGCACGAGCGTGCCGGCGAAGGCCGCTTCATCCGCGGTCTGCAACGGAGAACCTTCAAGCACTGTCGGCATCGAGAGCCGCCCGCTGTTGACCAGCGTCCGCGCAAACGGGTAGTGCTTGGCCAGGCGCAGCGTGGCATCGCGAAAGAGCCGGCTGACGGCGCTCTTGGGTGTGATGAAATCGGTCGATCTCGTGGAGTGGCGGATGTTGTCGTCGGCGGCAAACTCGCGCTCGCTCGCGTAGGTGTCGAGCAGCGTGTCGGGCGCATCGCCGGCCAGCACCATGCGCAATTTCCACGCGAGGTTTTCGGCGTCTTGCAAACCGCTGTTGGCGCCACGTGCGCCGAACGGCGAGACACGGTGTGCCGCATCGCCGATAAAGAGCACGCGGCCGTGGCGGAAGCGGTCCATGCGTTCGCACGAAAACGTATAGACGCTGACCCATTCCAGTTCGAAATCGACGCCTTCCCCGAGCAGCGCGCGCACGCGTGGGATGACGCGCTCGGGTTGCTTCTCGGCCACGGGATCGGCGTCCCAGCCGAGCTGGAAATCGATGCGCCAGACGTTGTCGGGCTGATGGTGGAGCAGCACCGATTGATTCGGATGGAACGGCGGATCAAACCAGAACCAGCGCTCGCTCGGGAAGGGCGCATCCATGCGCACGTCGGCGATCAGGAAGCGGTCTTTGAACGTCTGGCCGCGGGCTTCAAGGCCCATCATGTGCCGCACCGGGCTGCGCGAGCCGTCGGCGGCGACCACATATTGCGCGCGCTGCTCGTACGTGCCGTCGGGCGTCTCGATGCTGAGCGTCACGCCGTCGGCATCCTGCGTGAGGGCCGTCACCTTGTTCTTCCAGCGCAGCTCGATGTTCGGCAAGGCTTGCGCGCGTTCAACGAGAAAGCCTTCCACGTAGTACTGCTGCAGATTGATGAACGCTGGTCGGCGGTGGCCGGTTTCTGGCAGCAGGTCAAAGCTGTAGAGCAGTTCGTTCTTCAGGTAGACCTTCCCGACGTTCCAGCTCACGCCCTTGTCGACCATGCAGTCGCCGCAGCCGAGCCGATCGAAAATCTCCAATGAGCGCTTGGAGAAACAGATCGCGCGCGAGCCGGTCGACAGCGTGCAATCGTCGTCCACAACGACCACGGCCACACCTTGCTGCGCCAGATCGATGGCTGTAGCCAACCCCACCGGCCCGGCGCCAACGATGACGACGGGGCGGGCCGCAGGTGCGGCGCCGGGCTGCTGCTCGGCGCACGGCGCATACGCGAAGACGCGATTCTGGAAGTCGGGATTCATGTTCAGCCTTGCAGGGCCGCCCACATTTCCTTGTCGCGCTCGGCTGTCCAGATGCGCGGGTGCTTGATGCCGCTGGCTTCGTCAAAGGCGCGCGTCACGTCAAACGGCAGGCAGTGCTCGTAAATGAAGACGCTGCCGAATTTCGGGTCCATGGCCGCGCGGGTGTGCGCCATGGCGGCCTTCAGGTCCATCTTCTGCGCGACGGCTTCCTTGCCACGTTGCAGCAGCGTGGACACGAAATCCCGCGTATAGGCGAGCCCCTTGTCGACCTCGGCCGGATTGAGCAACGCGGGGCCGCGGCCGGGCACGAGCTTGTCGGCGCCGAGCGCGCGCAGCGCATCGAGTGTGGCGGGCCATTCTTCGAGCTGCGCGTCGCCGCAGTAGCAGGCGGCGTCGTATTCGACGAGGTCTCCGGAGAACAGCACCTTCTGCGACGGAATCCACACCACCGTGTCGCCCTTCGTGTGGCCGGGGCCGAGGTGCAGGATCTTCACTTCCAGCTGGCCAAGGAACAGCGTGAGTTCGCGCTCGAATACCAGCGTCGGCCAGGTCAGGCCGGGCACGGTTTCAACGCCCGCGAACAGGCGCGGAAAGCGTTCGATCTCGGACTTCATATCGGCTTCACCGCGCTCGACGATCATTTCGTACGTGCCGCGGCTGGCAATGATGTTCTGCGCGCCCTCGGTAAAGTACGCCGACGCGCCCAGCACGCGCACCGCGTGATAGTGCGATAGCACCACGTGCTTGATCGGCTTGTCGGTGATGGCGCGGATGCGCGCGATCAGGTCTTGCGCCATCGCTGGCGTGGCGGTGGTGTCGACGATCAGCACCGAGTCGTCGCCGATGATGACGCCCGAGTTCGGGTCGCCCTCGGCGGTATAGGCGTAAGCGTTGGGGGAGAGCTGGGTAAAGGTGACTTGTTTGGCCTCGAGGTCGGCTTGCGAGGCGAAGGCTTTGGCCATTCTGTCACTCCTGGTGTAGTGAATTACGGTTGGGGGAATTATTCGTCTACGTGTATGGGCGGAAACGCCAGGGTTGGGATGCGCTGATACCCGGCCATACCAAACGCAGGCAATCATAGACCGCAGGGTCGGGAGATGCGCCTAGGGTATACGTGAATTATGATTAGAAGCATTGTTTCTACAATGCATAAAAATTAAAAACTGGCCGTCAGCGCGGAGCTGCGTGCTACGCTCGCAGCACTTTGTCGGCCCAGCCTGGGCCAGCCCCGCCGAGCCAATCCAATCCGCCCCCGAGACATGGAGACCACGGAAGTCGAAGACGACCTGCCCCCCGATGGCGATGCAGAAGACGCGCGCACAAGCCGTGACCGCTCGGGCATTCAATCCATCGAAGTCGGCACGCAATTGCTGGTGGCGCTCACACGTGCCATGCGGGCGATGGCGCTCGGCGATCTGGCGCGCGCGGCGGGCATGCATCCGTCCAAGGCGCACCGCTACCTGGTCAGCCTGCAGCGGGTGGGCGCGGTGTCGCAGGACCCGCTGACTGGCCGCTACGAACTTGGCCCGTTTGCGCTGCGCCTAGGTCTCGCCAGCCTCAACCGCTCCGATGCCATCGTCCGCACGCGGCCGTTGTTGGCCGGTCTGCGAGACCAGACCGGTCACACCATCGGCATTGCAGTGTGGAGCGATCGTGGCCCGACCGTCGTGCATTGGGAAAAAGCCGGTGGTGCGCCCGGCGTCAACCTGCGCATTGGCGACGTCCTGCCGATGCTCAATTCCGCCACCGGCCGCCTGTTCGGCGCCTATCAGCCGATGGAGCAGACGCTGCCGCTTGTTGAACGAGAGCTGCACGAGCGTGCCGGTGACGATCTCCCCGGCCTGCCGCGCTCTCTGACGGATTACTACCGCCTGTGCGAAGACGTCCGCACCGAAGGCGCATCGTGGGTGACGGGCAGTCTGCTGCCGGGCGTGAATGCGCTGTCGCTGCCCGTGTTTGGCGCGCGCGGTCAGCTTGTGCTGGTGTTGATCGCGCTGAATCTGCAACCGCTGTTTCACGCGCAGCGCGGCGGCGAGCTGGAGCACACGCTGCGCACGTTCGTGATGCGCTTGTCTGCCATGCTGCAGGCGCCCGCGGAAAGTCCTCCGAAGGCCGGCGGCCGACGGAGCAAGGCGGCGCGTTAGGGTTGTCGCCAATTTCATCCTGTCGTAAGAAATTTACTATCTCGTAACTCGTGGCGCCCCCTTGCCCGGCCTACATCCGGTGCGAACTCCACGACTACAAGAACGAGGAGCTTCATGGACTTGTCGATTGCCGCCATCCTGGCGCAAGACGGCGTGACATCGGGCGCGATCTACGCGCTGCTGGCGCTGGCGCTCGTACTGGTGTTTTCCGTCACGCGCGTGATCTTCATCCCGCAGGGCGAATTCGTTGCGTATGGCGCGCTCACGCTGGCGGCCATCCAGGCCAACAAGGCGCCGCTCTCGGCCAGCATGCTCGTCGCGCTGGGTGTGCTGACGTTCCTCGTCGAGATGGGCCGCACGCTGCTGCAACCTGAACTGCGCCTGCATGCGCTGCGCACGGGTGCCATCTATGCGGGCAAATACCTTGTCTTTCCGATTGCCGTGTACGTCGCTGCCCGCATGCTCGCCCCGATGACGTTGCCCATGATTGCGCAGGTCGCGTTGACGCTGCTGATCGTCATTCCCATGGGCCCGATGATCTACCGCCTGGCCTATGAGCCGTTGGCCGAAGCCAGCACGCTGGTGCTGCTGATCGTTTCGGTGGGCGTGCACTTTGCAATGGTCGGCCTCGGTCTTGTGATGTTCGGCGCGGAAGGCTCGCGCACGGATGCGTTTTCCGATGCGCGCTTTGATCTGGGCGCGCTCAGCGTGTCAGGCCAGAGCCTGTGGGTGGTGGCCGTGTCGGTGCTGATGATCGTGGGGCTGTACTTCTACTTTGGCCGCACGGTGTCGGGCAAGGCGCTGCGCGCGACGGCGGTGAACCGGCTGGGTGCGAGGCTGGTCGGCATCGGCACTACGCAAGCGGGGCGCCTGGCGTTCACGCTGGCGGCGGCGTTGGGCGCCCTGTGCGGCATCCTGATTGCGCCGCTCACCACGGTCTACTACGAGTCCGGTTTCCTGATCGGCCTGAAGGGCTTCGTTGGGGCGATCGTGGGCGGGCTCGTGAGCTATCCGGTGGCGGCACTGGGCGCGCTGCTGGTGGGGCTGCTGGAGTCGTATTCATCGTTCTGGGCGTCGGCGTTCAAGGAGGTGATCGTGTTCACGCTCATCATTCCGGTGCTGCTGTGGCGATCGCTCACCACCAAGCATGTCGAGGAAGAGGAATAAGCCGATGAACACGCTGACTAAATCTTCCGAAGGCACGGCGCAGCGCGGCTGGCTTTCGCGCAACCGCGTGCTGACCGCGTTGTTCGTCGTCGTGCTGGTGTTGATTCCGATCGTGCCCACGCCCGAGTTCTGGATCACGCTGCTGAACTACATCGGGCTCTATAGCCTCGTGGCGCTGGGGCTGGTGCTGCTCACGGGGGTGGGCGGGCTGACGTCGTTCGGGCAAGCGGCGTTCGTCGGGCTTGGTGCATACAGCACCGCGTATCTGACAACGCAGTACGGTGTTTCGCCGTGGATCGGCCTGTTGGCCGGGCTGGCGATTACGGTGGTCAGCGCCTACGTGATCGGCCTGATCACGATGCGCATGTCGGGTCACTACCTGCCGCTGGCGACGATTGCGTGGGGCCTGTCGCTCTTCTTCCTGTTCGGCAACCTGGAATTCCTCGGCAAGTACGACGGGCTGAACGGTATTCCGGTGCTGAACGTGCTGGGTAAATCGTTGCAGACCGGCCGTGAGATGTTCTACCTGATCTGGGCTGTCGTTGTCGTGGCGGTGCTGGCGGTGCAGAACCTGCTGAATTCGCGCCCGGGCCGCGCCATCCGCGCGCTCAAGGGCGGCGGCACCATGGCCGAGGCGATGGGCGTGAACACCGCGTGGATGAAGGTGGTGATCTTCGTGTTTGCGGCGGTGCTGGCGTGCATTTCGGGCTTTCTCTATGCGCATCTGCAGCGCGCGGTGAACCCCACGCCGTTCGGTCTGAACTACGGCATCGAATACCTGTTCATGGCGGTGGTCGGCGGCGTGGGCCACGTGTGGGGCGCGGTGCTTGGCGCCGGTTTGCTGACCATCCTGAAAGACAGCCTGCAGAGCGTCCTGCCGAAGTTGCTGGGCTCCAACGGCAACTTCGAGATCATCGTGTTCGGCGTGCTGCTGGTGTTGTTGCTGCAGTACGCGCGTGACGGCGTCTGGCCGTTCATCCGCAAGCTGTTTCCGTCTGCGCCGACGGCCCACGCACCCGACGACGCGCCGGCACTCAAGCAGCGGGAGAAGCCGCAAGCCGGTGAACTGATCCTCGACGTACGTGCCGCGCGCAAGGAGTTTGGCGGCCTGGTCGCCGTGAACGACGTCAGCTTCCAGGTGAAGGCCGGCGAGATCATCGGCCTGATCGGCCCCAATGGCGCGGGCAAGTCGACCACCTTCAACCTGGTGACCGGCGTGCTGCCTGTCACGCGTGGCGAGGTGCTCTACCGTGGCGAGCGCATCAGCGGCAAGCCTTCGCGCGAGATCGTCAAACGCGGTATCGGCCGCACCTTCCAGCATGTGCAATTGCTGTCGGGCATGACGGTGCTGGAAAACGTAGCGCTCGGCGCCCATCTGCGTGGCGATTTTGCAGCGCAGGGCGGCGTGCTCGCCAGCGTGGTGCGCATGAACCAGGCCGAAGAGCAGAAGCTGCTGTTTGAAGCACGCCGCCAGCTGGAGCGCGTGGGCCTGGCCGATTGCATGTACCAGGAGGCCGGCAGCCTCGCGCTGGGTCAGCAACGCATTCTGGAGATTGCTCGCGCGCTGTGTTGCGACCCGGCGCTGCTGCTGCTCGATGAGCCGGCCGCCGGCCTGCGCTACAAGGAAAAGCAGGCGCTGGCTGCGCTGCTCACCAAGCTCAAGGCCGAAGGCATGAGCGTGCTGCTGGTCGAGCACGACATGGACTTCGTCATGAACCTCACCGACCGGCTGGTCGTCATGGAATTCGGTACCAAGATCGCCGAAGGGCTGCCGCAGGAAGTGCAGCAGAACCCCGCGGTGCTGGAAGCCTACCTGGGCGGCGTGGAATAAGGAGAACGCGCATGTCAGTCATCCTGGAAGTGAAGGACCTGCACGTCCGCTATGGCAAGGTGGAAGCGCTGCACGGCGCCAATCTGAAGGTAGGTGCGGGCCAGATTGTGACCGTCATCGGCCCGAACGGCGCGGGCAAATCGACCATGCTCGGCGCCGTCATGGGCGCGCTACCGACCAACGGTTCGGCCAGCGGCGTGGTCTCGTATCTCGGCCATAACCTGACCGGTCTGCCGGTGGAAAAGCGTGTGGCACGCGGCATGTGCCTCGTTCCGGAAAAGCGCGAGCTGTTTGCCACCATGAGCGTGGAAGACAACTTGGTGCTGGGCGCCTACCGCCGCAAGCGTGCGGGCGAGCGCAACTATCTGGACCAGATGGAGGTGGTGTACGACTTGTTCCCGCGCCTGAAAGAGCGCCGCGCGCAGGAAGCCGGCACGCTGTCCGGCGGCGAGCGTCAGATGCTGGCCGTGGGCCGCGCGTTGATGGCCAAGCCGCAGTTGCTGATGCTGGATGAGCCCAGCCTCGGCCTCGCGCCGCTCATCGTCAAAGAGATCTTCCACATCATCAGCGACCTGCGCAAAACCGGCGTGGCAACGCTGCTGATCGAACAGAATGCGCGTGCTGCCCTGCAGGTGGCCGATTACGGTTATGTGCTGGAAACGGGCGACATGACGCTCGAAGGCCCGGCGCAGGAATTGGCCGTGAATCCGCGCGTGATCGAAACCTACCTGGGTCTGGCCAAGAAGGCCGCTTGAGCGCGGCCCGGTGCGTGATCAATCGTCGTAGTCGCGACGATGATGCCGGCGCCATTCACGCTCGCGCCAGCGTTGTTCGCGCCATTGGCGTTCCTGCCATTCGCGGCCGCGCCCATCGTCGTAGTAGCCCGGTGCAACGATGACCGGCTGCGGCGCGACATAGACGGGCGGCGGCGCGTAGTAAGCCGGCGGCGGGGGCGGGGCGTATACCGGCGCCGGAGCATAGACCGGCGCGGGCTCGACATAAACCGGTGCAACAGGCACGCCGATTCCAATATCGACATTGACGCGGGCCAGGGCCGCCGTCGACGACAGCGCGGCGGCGGCTGCCAGCACGTACAACGCGAAGTTCTTATGCATGTAGGAATTCCTCAAGACGTCGCACTGTAGTTCAACGGGGTGCGGGCGGTCTTACAGAAGATATACGGATGTTGCAAATTGTAACGGAGTGACGCGGCGGCCGCTCAAGGCATTCGCCGCTCCATCATTTCAGCATTCGCTCCGTACACGGTGCGCAGCGCTGCCAATGCGGCGCTGTCCATGTCGACGGATTGGTAACCAAGGCGCCGCCAGAACACATCCGCGCCTTGCACCGCCACCAGCCGCGATTGGCGCAGGCCCTGTGCCCGGGCGCAGGCGGATGCCATGGCGTAAAGTCGCTCGCCCAAACGCTGGCCACGGCCGGTTGGCGCGATGGCCATGTCATGCACGAACCACAGCACGTCGGCCGCATTCGCGGCGGGGAGCGGCACGTGCAATTTGGGCGGCATCCATGCGTGCCACGCATGCGAAAGCAGGTAGCCGACCACCTCGCCGCCGCGCAGCGCGACCAAGCACATGGCCGGGCTGCGAGCCCAGCGGCTGGCGAGCGCATCGCCCGGTTCCAGAAACCCGTCGCCATAGCACGCCCGCTGCACGGCCAGGATGCCGTGCAGGTCGTCTGCAGCGATCGGGCGGATGGTGAGTTCGGGCATAGGATGCGTTTGCCAAAAACGGGAAAGTCTACCGGAGGGGCCGTCTGCATCATGCCGTTTTCGCATAACGTGGGCACACATCGGTATTCGCGGCATGGCGCACGTATCCTGTAGATTCGTTGGCAGGGCAGTCCCGCCCACACTTGAATCCTCTCTCCCAGCATGTCGCGAATCATCTTCCTGAATGGCCAATACGTGCCGGCCGCCGAAGCCACCGTCTCTGTCATGGACCGTGGCTTTACCTTTGCCGATGGCATCTATGAAGTCACCGCCGTGGCGCGCGGCAAGCTCGTCGACAACGACGCGCACCTCGCCCGCCTGACGCGTTCGCTGTCCGAGATCGGCATCGACAACCCGTACACCGCTGCCGAATGGACGCGTGTGTGCGAAGAGCTGGTGGCGCGCAACGGGCTGGACGAGGGCGTGGTGTACATGCAGGTCACGCGCGGCGTGGCCGAGCGCGATTTCGGCATCCCGGCCGACATCACGCCGACGGCCGTGGCGTTCACGCAGGTCAAGTCCATCGTCGACAGCCCGCTGGCCAAGAAGGGCGCAACCGTGGTGACGGTGCCCGACCTGCGCTGGAAGCGTTGCGACATCAAGAGCGTCGGCTTGCTGCCGCAGGTGATGGCCAAGCAGATCGCCGCGCGCGCCGGCGCGCACGAAGCCTGGATGACCGACGGCGACCGCGTGACCGAAGGCGCGTCGTCGACCGCGTTCATCATCACCGCAGATAAGCGCTTGATTACGCGGCCGCTGTCGAACGCCGTGCTGCCGGGCATCACGCGGGTGTCGATCCTCGCGCTGGCGCGCGAACATGGCCTGACGATGGAGGAGCGCACCTTCACCGTGGCCGAAGCGCAGCAAGCCGCCGAAGCGTTCTATACGAGCGCGTCGACGTTTGTGATGCCGGTGGTGTCCATCGACGGTGTGCAGATCGCTAACGGTCAACCCGGCCCGCTTACGCAGGCCTTGCGTACGCTGTATCTGCGTTTTGCCGGCGTGGACGTTGCCGAGCCCGCCGAGATGTGACGTAGGCGGTTGCGCCAGCACGGTAGAATCGCCCGCTAAGTTTTTGTAGCAAGGCGAGACATCCCATGAAAACAGGAGGCTGGCGCTGGCAAAGCGCCATCGCGGCGACCGCTCTGGTTGCCGCGCAGTGGGCAGCGATGCCCGTATCCGCACAAACCATTTCTGCGTCGGCCGCTGTGCCGACGGGGGCCGCGCAAGCCGTTTCGGGCGATGCGGCACCCGCCCTGGAATCAGCCAGCGCCGATTCCCGGTGGCGCCGCTTCGAGAGCATCAACGGCATCGTTTCGTACATCGACCGGCAATCGGTCAAGCCGCAGCCCGGCGCCGCGGCGGATGCCAATTCGCCCACCGTGCACTTCCGGCTGCTGCGCAACGTGTTGCCGGACTTCACGATCAAGACAGCCGATGGGCAGCCCATCCGCTCGTCGGTCAAACAGGTCGTGCTCGATTGCGCGCGACACAGCTATACGGTGATTGCGCAAACGCTCTATCGCGCGCGCAATGCCACCGGCAAGCCGCTTTACCAGATCCACTACGGCGACGAAGCGCAAAGCCGCTCGCTGCGCGAAGGCAGCGTGTTCGAATGGATCGCCGGCCGCTTCTGCGGGGCGGGCCGCTAACGTCGTGACAAACCTGGGCGGCGTCAATGCCGCCCGGCGTGGTCAGATCGACGCGGCTTCCCGGCTGTCGCTTCCGTCCTCACTTTCTTCGCGGCCTCGCGCGTAAGGTTGGCGTTCCTGCTCCAGCTCCGGATACCGGCGTGACGCGAAGCCCATGGCGGCTTCGTACGAGCCGAACTGGTTGGATTCGGCGGCCACGCCGTCGTTGACCAGGATTGCGTACCACTTCCCGTAGAGCGGGCCGTACACCACGACCTTGCTTTTCATTGTCTTGTCCCTGTTTCTTGTATCGATGGCCGACAACGCGGTTTGCGCGAAGCGGCGGCTCGAGCCGTCCGGGCGCCAGGTCATGGCGCGCCGTCAGCGTTGTGGCGGACGATGATTACAGTGTGTTACACGCGCGTCAACGTTTGCGTTGGGCGCAATCCTCTAGTGGCTCCAGTGGCGTCAGGCCGATGCCAGCGTGCCGGCCACGCGGGCCTGCTGCAGTTCAGCTGGCTCGTGGCCTGATTCGACGTAGTCGGCAAAGCAGCGGATGCAGTCCGCCACCCAGTCGGGGCGACGCAGAGGCAGCCAGTGGCCGGCGTCGACGTCGTGGCGCCAGTAGTGCGATACCCAGGCTTCCACAGCGCGCGTCACGGCGGGGCTCACGTAGCGATCGCGCGTGGGCACGATCAACTGCACGGGGGCATGCGGCGCACGTGGCTGGGGGCGGGCGAGGCGCTCCCGAAAATTCGCGCGATACATCCGCACGCCGTTGCAGGCATCCCGCACAAGCGTCGGTCGCTGGGCCTCGATGCGGATGCCTTCCGTCTTGTGCAGCCACCACGGCCAGGCGCGCGCGACCCACAGCCGCCACGACCATTCCGGCAACAGCGGCAAGTGGAAATACCCCGCATACCAGGATTGCAGCCGCTGCTTCCACACCGCACGTTTGGCGGCCCATGTGCCGGCATCGAGCTGCGCGCGCATCCAGTGGCCGACGTGGTCCAGGCACGGGCCCGAGATCGACGTGTACGACGCGATGCGCCCGCGCAGCCGATCGGTCGTCACCGATTCCCAGCTGTGAATGGAGCCCCAGTCGTGTCCGACCAGATGAAAGCGCTCGCCGGGCAGCAGCGCGTCGGCCACGGCGGTAAGGTCGTCGACAAATCGGGGGATGCGATAACCGGTGGTATCTGCGGGCGCATCTGACAGGCCGGCACCGCGCACGTCGAAGGTGAGCACGCGGCGATCATGCGCCAAGGTATCGCGCACGCCGTGCCAGACGGAACTGTCATCCGGATAACCATGCACGAGAACGATGGCGGGACGCTGCCGTGCAGACGCGTCGGCAGGCAGGGTCATTCGGGCATGCAGGCGAAGGTCGCCGGAGCGCACCACGTGGCTGCTGTGCATCGGGTCTCCAGTGAAATTGGCGCGGGAGTCTCCAGCCTACGGGGCGATCGGCTGATGCGGCAACGCGTGTTTTTACCCGTTTCAAGCAGTGCCTGAGGCACTCCGGGCGGGTTCGGCCTGCAGCAGTGGTGTCGCTGCCGTGAAGGCCGCCAGATGCTCCAGCAACGTCCGGACCTTGCGTGGCAATTGTTGTTGCGGCCACACCGCGTAGATGGGCCGCTGTGGTGTCCGCCATTCCGACAGCAGCCGAACCAGCCTGCCTGACTCCAGCGCCTGGTGGCAAAGCGTGTGCGGGCAGTACAGCAGGCCGAGCCCTGTTTCGGCCAATGTCACGCCCAGTTCGATGTCGTTCAGGTCGCAGCGTCCGCGAGGCTGCAGTTCGATGGTTTGCTCGCCATCGGGTGAGGTGAAGCGCCATGTCGACAGCGGCGACGACACCAACAAGCGATGCGCTTGCAGGTCATGCGGATGGCTCGGCGTGCCATGCGCGGCCACATACGCCGGCGACCCCACCAGCACCATCCCGATCACGCCGAGCCGCCGCTGCCGCAGCTTCGGGTCGTCCTGCTGGCCGACGCGGATGGCCAGATCGGCGCCATGCCGCCACACGTCTTCATTGCGGTTGCTGAGCGACAGCTCCAGGCGGATCTCCGGCCACGTCGCCATGAAGCTCGCATAGGCGGGTGCGAGCAGCCCGCGCGACAGGTTCAGCGGCGCGAGCACCCGCAGCGTGCCCTTGACCTGGTTGAGATCGTCGTCGAGCGTGGCCGTGGTTTGCGCAAGCGCGGTCAGCAGTGGGCGGCACTGCTCGTAGTAGAGCTGCCCCTCCGGCGTCGGCTTGAGGCTGCGGGCGCTGCGCAGCAGAAGCTGGCAGCCCAGCGAAGCCTCCAGCTTCTGCAGGCGTCGTGTCAGCGTGGCGGGCGGCAGGTTGGCGTGACGCGCTGCGGCCTGCAGGCTGCCGTGGTCCACGATGGAAACAAAAAGGGCCAGATCGTCTAGCATGATTCCAATTTTGGAATTTAAGTTTCAATAAACGTCTATAGTTTCTTGAAACGCGGTTGTCTAGCATACCGTCAATCACATTTGATGGCTTGCAAGGAGAACCGCCATGTCGACACCCGTTTCCACTGCCACACGTCTGCGCGTCATTTTTGCCTGGCTGATGTCGGGTCTGATGTCGCTGTTGATGACGGGCTGGATCGGCTGGATCAACGCCGGTATCAGCCCCGACTTTCTTGCCCGCTGGGCGCATGCCTTCGTGCTCGCCTGGCCGGCGGCCTTCACCATCGTGCTGGTTGCCGCGCCGGTGGTGCAGCGGCTGACACAGCGCCTCGTGGTGCCCAATCCGGTGCAGCCTTGAAAAGAAAACAGCCCACCGGGAGGACGGTGGGCCGCAAGGTTGACAGCAGGAAAGACCGATGGAAACGGACGCCGGACTGACATCCCGTAGAGTCCGGCGATGCGGCCGGTACAACACCCGACCCTTATCGTAGTGACGCCGATGTGCGTGGAGATCGCACTGCCCGATACCGGGTCGTGACCGGGCCATGGAGCGCACTGTAGAGGGTCGATGCTTTCAGCAAACTTTCTTCCGGCGACTGGCCTTCTACGGACAATCCCTAGGTTCCGGGCATGGCGCGCACGCTGCATGGCTGCCGCCGGGCGAAGAGACACGAGTAGACGTAGTCAACATCAGCGCGTAGTGCCGTTAGGCTGGTCCGATTCTCAACGCTAAGGAAACAGCATGACGATGATGATCGACGGCCATGGCCCTGGGTATCGCGAAGTGCAAACGCGGCCCAGCATTCAGGATTGCCTGGCGACACTGAAGAAGTTTGTGAATGAGGCCGCCTCGCCAACGGTGACTGTGCAGGATCTGCTCGTGGCCAGCCGGGCCACCAAAGACGACAACGCGCAATGGTGGGATCAGCATCGCCTGAATCTGCCGGCTGATCCGAGCGACGCGGATATTGACGCGGCGCGCACGCGAGTGGGCCACGCAATGGTCGACGAGCAGGGCGCCACGGTCGCGCTACGCAACCTTGACTCGTATCTGGAAGACGGTGTGTTGGGTGACGTTGGCAAGAGCGGCATCAAAGCCCTCGTGGATGACGTCACCAAGAAGATCGGTGCTACCAGCCGCACGGTACAGGACGCCAACATTGAGGTGTACTCGGGCGACTCTTCTCGGACCGACTGGGGCCAGTACCTGGAGTACCACCAGAGCGAGGCGGCTGCGGCTGAGAAAATTGCCGACCCCGTTAAGCAGGCGTTTGACCGGGGCGGCAACCCCGGACCGGACGCTGACTGTGCTGCCCAGACAATCAGCGTCGTGACCGGGCAGTTCATCGATGCCGCCGCCGCGGCACAGGCGCTGCGCGAGGCTGGCTTACCGGTCAATGCGCCGCCGCGGCAGGCAAATGCGCAACAACTGCAGACAGAGCTGGTGGGCGGCATGAACCGCGTGAGCGACGCCGCACGCGTTCTGGACGCCGCCAACGACACGTCGACGGCACTGCTCAACGCCGACCGTGATTTCTCTTACCTGTACAAGACGAGCGCGCTGGATGCAGCGGACCAGCACACACAGGCATTTGTGCAGCAGCACATACCGCCGGGGCTGCATACCATCTTCGGGTACGGCTCCCCGAACGACGCGGCCCGGCACAAGGTTCAGGACGAGTTGTTGCAGGACGGCGTCGACATTTCGGCGCTCGGCGTTCGTTAAGCCATCAGCAGGAAAGCCGGCTGCACGTGCGACAGCCGGCTGGCAGAATGCCGGAGCGTTGCCACCCGTCCAGCTCACCATGCCAGCATCTGCCGACCTCCACATCCGCCCCATCCGCCAAGACGACTTTGCCGCGTGGAAACCGCTCTGGGATGGCTACAACGCCTTCTACGGCCGTGCGGGCGAGACAGCGTTGCCCGACATCGTCACGCAGACGACTTGGCAGCGCTTCTTCGACGAAGCGGAGCCCGTCTACGCGCTGGTGGCCGAGCGTGGCGGTGAGCTGTTCGGCATCGTGCATTTCCTCTACCACCGCAGCACCACGCAAATCGGCATGAGCTGCTATTTGCAGGATCTGTTTACGGCGCAGGCCGCGCGCGGGCAGGGCGTGGGCCGGGCCTTGATCGAAGCGGTCTACCGTCGCGCGCAGGCCGATGGTTTGCCGCGCGTCTATTGGCAGACGCACGAAACCAACACGACCGCCATGCGGCTGTATGACACGTTGGCGGACAAGTCGGGCTTCGTGGTTTATCGCAAATTGTTCTGAGCCGTTCCGGCATCAACAATCGAATTTCGGCACGTCGAAGCGGTTCCAATCGCTACCGCCTTCGGCGCCGTAGCGGATGTGCTCATCGTTCCGACCTTTGAGCTCGACGGTGGTGGTGCCGCGCGCGACACGAAGGCCTAGGCCCATTGCGCGATCCGGCGGATCGGCCGCCCCCTGCCGACCCATTTTTTCGCAAACCATAGGGTAATCCCGCATCTGCGATTTCGAAGACGCGGTCTATAGTTGCACCTGTGTTCCAGATATTAACAGACGTTTCATAGGTAAAACAAGCGAAACGTGATGGAGTCGACAGAAATGCAATCGCAATACAACCCCGACCTCGCTCCGTGGGAGCCCATTTCTCCGAACAACGTCGCTGGCAAGGGCCGTGTCGAGCGCCCCGGCCACGTCGCCAATCTGGTGTGGCAAACACGCGCCGCCGAGCCGACCGCCTATGAGAACCAACTGGCCGATTCGCTGGAAGCGGCATTCCTGGGCGGCGCGCAAACGCCGGCCGACATCGTCGCCGTGCTGAACGAGCGCGGCCCGCGCAATGCGGCCGGTGGCGAGACCTGGACGGAAGACACCTTCCTGGCCGAGATGCGCCGCCTGGGCGCCTGAGTCGAGGCCGGTTCCAACACGATTCGACGCCGCATTGCCCGCAGAGGCGCACGGCTCAACCCATCAGAAGAGGCAAGCAATGGAAGGCAACAAGGAAGCGCAGAAGGAAGCGCGCATCAACACCGGTCTGCGCAACTACTGGTACCCGGTGGCGGCGTCGTGGAATGTGAAAAACGCGCCGGTGGGCATCACGCGTTTGAGCCAGAACATCGTGTTGTGGCGTGACACCGCCGGCCAGGTGCATGCGCTGGAAGACCGCTGCCCGCACCGTGGTGCGCGCCTGTCGATGGGTTGGAACCTGGGCGACCACGTGGCTTGCTGGTACCACGGCGTTGAAGTGAACGGCCAGGGTACGGTGACCAGCGTACCGGCTGTCGACGCTTGCCCCATGGAGGGCAAGACCTGCGTGCGCAGCTACGCGGTGCAGGAACGTGCCGGCGCCATCTTCCTGTGGTTTGGCGACAAGGCCCCGTCGGAGTTTGACGACGCTGTCGGCACGCTGCGCTTGCCCGAAGAGCTGACCAGCGACGAGCACAGCCACTTCCTCTGCTTCGCGCACTGGAACGTCAACTACCGCTATGCCATCGACAACGTCATGGACCCGATGCACGGCGCCTACCTGCATGCCGTGTCGCACTCGATGGCCAGCGGCGAGAAAAAGGCCGTGATGGAAGTGGTTGAAACCGACCACGGGATCATGTTCCAGAAGACCGGCCAGCGCGGCGTGAACTTCGATTGGACCGAGTTTGGCGAGACCGGCACGATGTGGCTGCGCCTGTCGATTCCGTATCAACCGAAGGTCGGCCCGGGCGGGCCGTTCACCATCATCGGCATCGTGACGCCGGTCGATGAGGAGCACTGCATCGTCTACTTCTGGCGCACGCGCCACGTGCAGGGTTGGCAGCGCGACGTGTGGCGCTTCCTGTATCGCAATCGCCTCGAAGGCCTGCACTGGGATGTGCTGGAGCAGGACCGTGTGGTGCTGGAGTCGATGGCACCCGAAGCGCGCGACCACGAGACGCTGTATCAGCACGACATCGGCATCACGCGTATCCGCCGTGTGCTCGCACGCCGTGCCGCCGCTGAATTGGCCGACGCGCCTGTCGCCATGCTCAAGCCTGTTCCCACGGAAGCTCAACATGCCTGAGCGCAATTCAACTGCCGGATTGCTGGCCGGCCGCAAGGTGCTCGTGACGGGCGCTGCGCGCGGACTGGGTCTGGCCTTTGCCAAGGCGATTGCCGAAGCCGGTGGCGCGGTTGCGCTGGCCGACATTCTTGGCGAGTGCGTGCAGGAAGAGGCCGCGGCGCTGCGTGCGGCAGGCTTTGATGCGCATGGCTTCACGCTCGATCTTGGCGATCCGGCTTCCATTCAGGCATGCGCTGCTGCGGCCGCACAGGCACTGGGTGGGCTCGACGGGCTCGTCAACAACGCGGCCATCACGAACTCGGGCGGGCGCGATGCATCGTCGATCGACATCGAGACCTGGGACCGCGTGATGAACGTCAACGTGCGCGGCACATGGTTGATGACGACGGCTTGCCTGCCGGCGCTCAAGGCTTCGGGCCGCGGCGCCATCGTCAATCTGTCGTCCGACACCCCGCTGTGGGGCGCACCGAACCTGCTGGCGTATGTGGCGAGCAAGAGCGCCGTCATCGGCATGACCAAGTCTCTGGCGCGCGAATGCGGCGCAGACGGCATCACCGTCAACGCCATTGCGCCCGGCCTGACGCTGGTGGAAGCCACCGAATACGTGCCGGCGCACCGCCACGCGCTGTACCGCGACCAGCGCGCCATCTCGCGCGACCAACTGCCGGACGACGTGTGCGGCGCCGTGCTGTTCGCGCTGTCCGACCTTTCCCGATTCGTGACGGGCCAGACGCTGGCCGTCAACGGCGGTTTCGTCATGCAGTAATGCATCCACACACCATTCAGAAGAGGTATTCGATGAGCGATCTCTCCGAACAACAGCAAGTGCAACGCACGTGGGACCGCCCGGAAGGCGCGTCGTTTGAAGACTGGATGAACAGCCGCGTCGCGCGTTTTTCCACCCGCCGCTACGACTGGGACGCCCTCAAGTTCCAGGCCGACTTCGACCCGAAATACCGCCGTGCGCAAATGCGCTACCTCGGCACGGGCGGCACGGGCGTGGCCGCTGACACCAACACGGTGCCGGCGGAGCACTTCACGTTTTCGACGATGGTCATTCCGGCCGGCCACGAAGGCCCGTCGCATCTGCACACCGATGTGGAAGAGGTGTTCTTCATCATTCGCGGCAAGCTCAAGCTGGTGCTGGAGAAGGACGGCGAGCGCTTTGAGACCATCCTGACCGATCGCGACCTCGTCTCGGTGCCGCCCGGCGTGTACCGCGAAGAAATCAACATCGGCGACGAAGACGCGCTGATGTGCGTGATGCTCGGCGCCAAGAAGCCGATCACGCCGACGTATCCGCCCGAGCATCCGCTCGCCAAGATCAAGCGTTGATGCCATGAGCGCGCAGGCTGTCATGTCTTCCCATCCGTTCCGAGTTGCCGACGCGCTTGCCGTGCTCGGCGCCGGGTTTGCCGAACGCACCGTCGCCATCAACGTGCACGGCGACCGCATCGGCTATCGGCAATGGGGCGAGCGCGGGCCGGTGGTGGTGCTGTTGCACGGCATCAGTTCCAGCGCTGCGTCATGGCTGCCGTGCGCGCAGGTTCTTTCGCACAACATGCGCGTGCTGGCATGGGATGCGCCGGGCTACGGCAACTCCACGCCGCTTGCAGACGTTGCACCGCGCGCTGCCGACTACGCTGGGCGGTTGCAGGCGTGGCTTGCCGCGCTGGATGTGACGCCCGATGCGATCGTCGGTCATTCGCTGGGCGCGCTGATGGCATCGGCGTATGTGGCCGCCGCGCCAGTGGCGATGCAGCCGAAGTGCCTGTTGCTTTTGAACCCCGCGCAGGGCTACGGCCAACCGGGGCAGGAAGAGAAGTCCCGCAGCGTGCAGGCGCAGCGTCTTGCAACGCTCGACCAGCTTGGCATCGACGGCATGGCGGAGTCGCGCCACGCGCATCTGCTGCGCCCGAATGCCACCGATGAAGAGCGCGCCTGGGTGCGCTGGAACATGAAGCGCCTCAACGACGGTGGTTATCGCCAGGCTGTGGCGATGCTGAGCGGCGACGACATCGGCGCCTATCTGAGCAAACGCCCCGCATCCACACCCGCGCAGATCGCATGCGGCGATGGCGACGGCATTACGCCGCCGCAGGGCTGCGAAGCGCTGGCGAAGACGTTCGATCTGCCATTTGCGCTTGTGCCGTCAGCCGGGCATGCCTCCTATATCGATGCGCCTGACGCTGTTGCAGGCTGGATCGAACACGCTGTTCTCTCCCAATCCCAAAACGCCTAAGCGCCAAGACGTATGAGCAACGACCTCATCCCAGAAGACGTGCAGGAAAAGTACATCGTGCCGGGGCTCGAACGCGGCCTGCGCCTGCTGTGCGAGTTCAGCCACAAAGACCGTGTGCTGTCTGCGCCGGAACTGGCGCGCCGCCTGAAGGTGCCGCGCTCCACGGTGTTCCGCCTGCTGACCACACTTGAAGTGATGGGCTTCATCGAACGCGTTGACGGCGGCCGCGATTTTCGTCTCGGCATGGCGGTGCTGCGCCTGGGCTTTGAATATCTCGCGTCGCTGGAATTGACCGAGTTGGGTCGCCCGCTGCTCGATCGTCTGCGCGACGAGATTCACTACCCGTGCAACCTCGTCGTGCGCGATGGCCGCTCGATCGTCTACGTAGCGAAATCGGTGGCGCCCACGCCGTTCACCAGTTCGGTCAATGTCGGCACGCGCCTGCCGGCTCACGCCACCGTGCTGGGCCGTGTGCTGCTGGCTGATCTGTCGCTGGCCGAGCTGCGCCAGCTTTATCCGGAGCCGCAGCTGGAAGTGTTTTCCGCCAACACGCCGCGCACGGTGGAAGAGCTGTTCGAGATGGTGCAGCGCGACCGCGAACACGGCTACGTGCTGCAGGAAGGCTTCTTCGAAGCCAACATCTCGACGATTGCTGCACCGGTGCTCGACCGCGCCGGCAAGGTGGTGGCCGCGCTCGGCACGACGATTCCGTCGCCGCGCATTGAACCTGCACAGCTCGATCTGATGATCGACAAGGTGCGTGCCGCTGCCGGCGAGCTGTCTTATCTGCTGGACTACCGCCCCGCAGGCGGCAAGGTCGTCAACCTGTTCCGCGAATGACCATGCCGATGATCGACCTGACTGGCAAGACCGCTGTCGTGACGGGCGGCTCCTCCGGCATCGGCCTGGCCACCGTTGAACTGCTGCTGGAAGCCGGTGCCGCCGTGGCGCTGTGCGGCCGCAATGCCGAACGCCTCGCGCAAGCCGAACAAAGTTTGCGCAGCCGCTTCCCCAACGCCCGGCTGTTTGCTGCAACGTGCGACGTGCTCGACGCCGCGCAGATGGCAGCGTTTGCCGACGCCGTGGAGCAAGCGCTGGGTCCCGTCGACATGCTCGTCAACAACGCCGGCCAAGGCCGTGTCTCGACGTTTGCCGATACCGACGATGCCGCGTGGACGCAGGAGCTGCATCTCAAGTTCTTCTCGGTGATCCATCCCACGCGCGCTTTTCTGCCGCAACTCGAGCGCTCGGCGCACGGCGCGATCGTCTGCGTGAATTCGCTGCTCGCGCAGCAGCCCGAGCCGCACATGGTGGCCACCTCTGCCGCGCGTGCGGGTGTGCTCAATCTTGTGCGTTCGATGGCGACCGAATTTGCACCGAAGGGCGTGCGCGTCAACGGCATCCTGATCGGCCTGGTGGAGTCCGGCCAATGGCGCCGCCGCTTCGAGGCTCGACCCGACGAAGATCGCCATCTCGACTGGGCCGCGTGGACGCGTCGCCTGGCCGCACAAAAACACATTCCCCTTGGACGCCTGGGCCTGCCCGAAGAGGCTGCTCGCGCCATTCTGTTCCTTGCCTCGCCGTTGTCTTCGTACACCACGGGCAGCCACATCGATATCTCCGGAGGACACTCCCGTCATGCTTAAACGACAACAACAGGAACAACAGCTGGTCACGGTGGGCCACGCGATTGCAGCCTTCCTGGAGGCCTGCGAGGTCAAGGCCGCTTTCGGTGTCATCTCGATCCACAACATGCCCATCCTCGATGCGATGGGTGAGCGCGGCAAGATCCGCTTCATCATGGCGCGCGGTGAAGCCGGCGGCGCCAACATGGCCGACGCCTATGCCCGGACCACGGGCGGCCTGGGCGTCTGCCTGACCAGCACCGGCACCGCTGCCGGCAACGCGGCGGGCGCCATGGTCGAAGCCCTGACCGCCGGCACGCCGCTCCTGCATATCACGGGCCAGATCGAAACGCCGTACCTGGACCAGAGCCTCGCGTACATCCACGAAGCGCCGGACCAGCTCACGATGCTCAAGGCCGTCTCCAAGGCAGCCTTCCGCGTGCGCAGTGCCGATACGGCCATCAGCACGATGAAGCTGGCCGTGCAGACCGCGCTGACGGCGCCGGCCGGCCCGGTGAGCGTGGAGATCCCGATCGATATTCAAGCCGCGCTGATCCCGATGCCGGACGACCTGCGCCCGCTGCTGGTGCCGCAGCATGTGCCGTCGGCCCACGCGCTGGACGAACTGGCTGAACGTCTGTCGCGCGCGCGCCGTCCGATGC
Source organism: Ralstonia edaphi (assembly GCF_958350185.1). Classification (NCBI taxonomy): domain Bacteria; kingdom Pseudomonadati; phylum Pseudomonadota; class Betaproteobacteria; order Burkholderiales; family Burkholderiaceae; genus Ralstonia; species Ralstonia edaphi. Next base: position 12,545 of record NZ_CATWHI010000009.1, on the reverse strand, counting down.
TGTGGCTCGGCGGTGGTGCCCGCCACGCTGCGAAGCAGGTCAAGCGTCTGATGGACCTCGGCTTTGGTGTGGTCACCAGCACGCAGGGCCGCGGCATCGTGCCGGAAGATGACCCCCGCTCGCTGGGCGCATTCAACCTGCACAAGCCGGTCGAAGCGTTCTACCAGACGTGCGATGCCATGGTCGTGGTCGGCTCGCGCCTGCGCGGTAACGAAACGCTCAAGTACGAACTGAAGCTGCCGCGGCCGCTGTACCGCATCGATGCGGATGCATCGGCGGAAGGCCGTTGCTACGCCAGCGACTACTTCGTATGCGGCGATTCAGCGCTTGCGCTGGATGGCCTGGCGGATCGGCTGGAAAAGAAGATGCAGATCGACGCGACATTCGCGGCAGACCTGCGGGCGGCACACGATGCAGCCGTAGGCGGGCTGATCGACGGCCTCGGTCCGTACGCCAAGCTGGTGGAGGCACTGCAAGCCGCCGTGGGGCGCGAATTTAACTGGGTGCGCGACGTGACCGTGTCGAACAGCACGTGGGGCAATCGGCAACTCCGCATCTTTGACTCGCGCGCCGGCGTGCATGCGCTGGGCGGCGGCATCGGCCAAGGTTTGGCAATGGGCATTGGCGCGGCCATTGGTGCCGCTGCAACCGGATCAGGCAAGACCACGTTCTGCCTGGCCGGCGATGGCGGATTCATCCTGAACCTTGGCGAACTGGCGACCGCGGTGCAGGAGCGCGCCAACCTCGTCATCGTGCTGATGAACGACAAGGGCTACGGCGTCATCAAGAACATTCAAGACGCGCAGTACGGCGGCCGCCGCCATTACGTGGATCTGCACACGCCGGACTACGCGGCGCTCGCGCAGTCGCTGCAACTGCGTCATCGCCGCGTGTCGGATCTGGCAGACGTGAGCAGCGCGCTGAAGGAAGCCACCACCGGCGAAGGCCCGTTTCTGATGGAGATCGACATGCTCTCCATCGGCAGCTTCAAGACGATCTTTGCAGGCCCGCCGGTCAACCAGCAGGCCAAGGACGGCCAGGGCGAGCGCGCAGCCGAGCGCACGACGGTGGTGGCGTGAACCCGCAACCGAGCCAATTGAAGGAGCCGTACATGCTGCATGTATCGATGGTCGGGTGCGGAGCGATCGGGCAGGGCGTACTGGAATTGCTCAAGAGCGATCCGGATGTGTGCTTTGACGCCGTGATCGTGCCTGAGCACGCGATGGACAAGGCGCGCGAGGCCATCGCCCCGTTTGCGCCGAATGCGCGTGTCACGACGCATCTGTCGGCCGATGCGCATCCTGATCTGCTGGTCGAATGCGCTGGCCATGATGCGCTTGAAGAGCATGTGTTGCCGGCGTTGGAGCAGGGCATCGATTGCCTGGTCGTATCGGTGGGTGCGTTGTCGGAACCCGGCGTGGCCGAACGGCTGGAGGCTGCGGCCCGCCGTGGCAACGCGCAGGTGCAACTGCTGTCCGGCGCCATCGGCGCCATCGACGCACTGGCCGCTGCGCGCGTCGGCGGGTTGGACGCCGTGGTCTACACCGGCCGCAAGCCGCCGCGCGCCTGGAAGGACACGCCGGCCGAGCAGCAGTTCGACCTCGATGCGCTGCGCGAGCCGACGGTGATCTTCGAAGGCAATGCCCGTGAAGCTGCGCGTCTGTTTCCGAAGAATGCCAACGTGGCGGCCACGCTGTCATTGGCGGGCCTCGGTCTTGAGCACACGCATGTCAAGCTGCTGGCCGACCCAACGGTGGACGAGAACATCCATCACGTCGAAGCGCGCGGTGCCTTTGGCGGCTTCGAGCTGACGATGCGCGGCAAGCCGCTGGCGGCCAATCCCAAGACTTCTGCGCTGACGGTATTCAGCGTGGTGCGTGCGCTGGGCAACCGCGCGCACGCTGTTTCGATTTAAGCGAGGCCATAGCGCCATGACTGTTTCCAACCCGAACGCAACCGCAACGTCCGTGTTGCCCATCTGCATTGCCGGCGATTGGCGCCTCGGCACGGGCGAGCGCTATGCCACGCGCTACCCGGCCACCGGTGAAGTCGTTGCAGAACTCAATGCCGCCAGCGTCGCCGATGTGGAAGAGGCGGTGGCGGGCGCCTACCGCGCCTTCCTGTCCAGCGGCTGGGCGCAGCGCAAGCCGCATGAGCGCGCGGCCGTTCTGTACCGCGTAGCTGAGCTGATCCGTTTGCGCAGTGAAGCGTTGGCACAACGCCAGCGGCTGGATAACGGCAAGCCGATCAACGAGACGCGCGCGCTGGTGGCAAGCGCTGCGGCCACGTTCCAGTTCTTCGGCGCCGCATGCGAGACGCTGGAAGAGTCGCTCACGCCCATGCGTGGCGATTGCCTGACGATGAGCGTGCATGAACCCATGGGCGTGGTGGCCGCCATCACGCCGTGGAATTCGCCGATTGCCAGCGAAGCGCAAAAGATGGCGCCCGCGCTGGCCGCGGGCAACGCCGTCGTCGTCAAACCGGCGGAGGTTACGCCGCTGATGGCGCTGGAACTTGCTGCCATTTGCGAAGAGGCGGGCGTGCCCAAGGGCATGATCAGCGTGCTGCCCGGCAAGGGCTCCGTGATTGGCGATGCGATTACGAAGCATCCGCTGGTGCGCCGTGTGTCGTTCACGGGTGGCACGACCACGGGCAAACACATTGCCCACATTGCCGCCGACAAGATGATGCCGGTGTCGCTGGAACTCGGCGGCAAGTCGCCGACGATGGTGTTTGAAGATGCCGACCTCGACCACGCCGTGAATGGCGTGCTGTACGGCATCTTCAGCTCGTCGGGCGAGTCGTGCATCGCCGGTTCGCGCCTGTTCGTGGCGCGTTCGCTGTACGAGCCGTTCATGGATCGCCTGGCCGCTGCCGCAGCACGTCTGCGTGTCGGCAATCCGGCCGATGAATCGACGCAGATGGGCCCGCTGATTACTGACCGCCACCGCGAGACCATCGAGTCGTACGTCGCGATGGGCGTGGAAGAGGGCGGCCACCTGCGCACGGGAGGTTTGCGCCCCGCAATTGCCGGCTGCGAGTCGGGCTATTTCTATACGCCGACCATCATCGAAGGGCTCACCAACAGCGCCCGCATCTGCCAGGAAGAAATCTTCGGCCCGGTGCTCGTCGCCATGCCGTTCGACGATGAAGACGAATTGATCGAACAGGCCAACGACAGCGTCTACGCATTGGCCGCCGGGATCTGGACGCGCGACTACAAGCGCGCATGGCGCATCGGCCGCGCGGTGCAGGCCGGCAACGTGTGGATCAACACATACAAGCAGTTCTCGATTTCGACGCCGTTTGGCGGCTGGCGCGACAGCGGCCTCGGCCGCGAGAAGGGCCGCCTCGGCATCCTGCAATACATGGAGCAGAAGAGCCTCTACTGGGGCTTGAATGAACAACCGCTGGCCTGGGCCAACGCCAACTAAGCGCCGCTAACAGAACCCTCCTAGCGTCGTTGTGCCGCCTTGCCGTACTCAAATACTGTCTGCGGCGGCACGCCTTGCCAGGACCGCTTCGCTGGGTCTTGTTACCGGCTCTAACGCCGAAGCAAACACCCAGACCACAGGAGATCAAGATGAACACGATTCGAGGCATCGACGAAATCGTCTACGGTGCCGACGACCTCGCCGCCTGCAAGCAGTTCTTCCTGGATTGGGGCCTCGCCCTGCAATCGGAAGACGCCAGCGGCCTGCTGTTCGAGACGCTCAACGGCTGCCGCGTGCGCGTGAAGCGCAGCGACGATGCCGCGCTGCCGCCGGCCATGGAAGCCGGCCCGACGCTGCGCGAAGTGATCTGGGGCACCGATTCGCACGTTGTGCTCGATCGCCTAGTCGACACGCTGGCTGACCAGCCCGGCTACGTGCACGCCGACGGCCGCGTCGGTTGCACCGACCCGAACGGTCTGGCCGTGCGCGTGCAGATGACCACGAAGCGCGACGTCGACGTGCAATGCGCTGCCATGAACACGTGGACGGACAAGCCACGCCGCAACCAACCCAGCCCGATCTACGAGCGCGCCACGCCCATCGAAGTCGGCCACGTGGTCTTTTTCGTCAAGGACGTGGCGGGCACGGAGCGCTTCTATGTCGAGAAGCTCGGCTTTGTGCCGTCCGACCACTACCCGGGGCGCGGGGCGTTCCTGCGCTGCGAGCCCGAAGGCGGCCATCACGACCTGTTCCTGCTGCAGACGCCGCAGGCCAAGAGCGGCCTCAACCACGTCGCTTTCACGGTGCGCGACATCCATGAGGTGTTCGGTGGCGGCATGCACGTGTCGCGCTGTGGCTGGGATACGCAGCTGGGCCCCGGCCGTCACCCGATCTCGTCGGCGTACTTCTGGTACTTCAAAAACCCGGCTGGCGGATTGATCGAGTACTACGCCGATGAAGACCAGCTCGACGCCGACTGGCAGCCGCGCGATTTCGAGCCCGGCCCGACCGTGTTTGCCGAATGGGCCATCGACGGCGGCATTGACGGCAACACACGCCGGCAGAAGAACGTCGCCGGCCCGGAAGGCAAGTTCTTGACGGAAAAGCGCTGAAACGTTGCAGAGAGACGTGCTATGAATTCCCCCCTCAACCTGCGCGTGCATGCCATGCGCTACGAAGCCCAAGGCATCGTGAGCGTGGAGCTGCGCGATGTCGACGGCAAGCCTTTGCCCGAATACGCACCGGGCGCGCATATCGAACTGCATCTCGGCAACGGGCTGGTGCGCAGTTATTCGCTGTGCGGCGCGCCAGAGGTGCGTGACCGCTACGTGGTCGGCGTGCTGCTTGACCGCAACAGCCGCGGCGGCTCGCGCTATGTGCACGAGCAGTTGCGCGTCGGTTCGACGCTCAAGATCGGCGGCCCGCGCAATCACTTCGAGCTGGACGAAACCGCGCCGCGCACCGTGCTGGTTGCAGGTGGCATCGGCGTGACGCCCATCGTTTGCATGGCGCGTCGCCTGGCCGAGCAAGGCAAGACGTTCTCGATGCTGTACTGCGCCCGCTCGCGTGCCGAAGCGGCCTTTGCCGATGAGCTGGCCGCCCATGGCGAAGCGGTGCGTTTTCACCTGGACGCAGAAGCCGGTGGCCCCCCCGATCTGAAAGCGCTGCTTGCAGGGCATCCGGCCGATACGCATTTCTATTGCTGCGGCCCCGGTCCGATGCTGCGGGCATTCGAGGCGGCCTGTGAGGCGCTGGGCTACACCAACGTCCATATCGAACGCTTTGCAGCCGACCCCGGTGTGGAGTCGGTGCAGGAGGGCGAATACCAGGTCAAGCTCGCGCGCAACGGTGCCGAGTTGTGTGTACCTGCTGGCAAGTCGCTGCTCGACGCGCTGCTGGAGATTGGCGTCGAGGTGGAACACAGCTGCAAGGAAGGCGTGTGCGGCTCGTGCGAAACGCGCGTGCTCGAAGGCGAGCCCGACCACCGTGACAGCGTGCTGTCCAAGAGCGAGCGCGCATCCAACCAAACGATGATGGTTTGCGTATCCGGCTGTAAGGGCAAGCGCCTGGTGATCGATCTGTAAGCGCAGGATGGTTTAGGCGCCGGCCCGACCAGCCGCGCCGTCTTTTTTTGCGCCCTGTTTTTCTTTTAAACGACGTTTCGCATACGAAACAAAGCAAGAACCACAACCAGCTCGTCCACCAAGACGGCGATAACAACTGGCGGGGCGGACACCTTGTCCAGTGGAGGAAACTGCAAATGAAGACAACCTTGTTCGCCCTTGCGGCGATGAGCCTGGCCGGTACGGCGGCGGCCCAGAGCAACGTGACGCTGTACGGCAGCATTGATGAGGGCGTCGCCTACATCAATAGCCTCAAAAGTGGCGCGTCCAGCGGTTCGGCGCTGCGCATGGACCCCGGCACGATGCAGCCGGACCGTTTCGGCCTGCGCGGCTCGGAAGATCTCGGCGGCGGTACGCAAGCCATCTTCCAGTTGGAATCGGGGTTTCTGGGCGACACCGGCGGCAGCGTGGTTGCGGGCAAGCTGTTCAACCGCACGGCGTGGGTCGGCCTGACGAACGATCGCCTGGGCAACATCCAACTCGGCCATCAGGCGGACTTCATGTTCGATTACCTCGGCCGCTTGAGCAACGGCTTCCAGCTCACCAACTTCTACCTGTTCCACCCCGGCAACTTCGACAACCTGGCCAACCAGTTCCAGATCGACAACGCTGTGCGTTACGTCTCGCCCATCTTCGGCGGGCTGCAACTGGGCGGCATGTACGGCTTTGGCGAGGTACCCGGTTCGCCGTCGAAGAGCCGCAGTTACAGCCTCGGTGCGTACTACACCAATGGCGGTTTTCGAGCCGCCGCGGCCTATACCGCGTCCAACGACCGCGCGCTGGACATCGCGGGTCGGTTGGGTATCACGAACACGCTCGGCACGACGCTCGTGCCCGGCGTGATGACGCCGATGAGTTCGGTCAAGTCGTTCGGTGCCGGCGCGCTGTATCAGTTCAGCGGCCTGCCGGTGCAGATTAACGCGGTCTATACGCAAACGCGCATCACGCTGGGCGGGGCCAACGCCCGCGCGCAGAACGTCGATCTGGGCACCGCGTGGCACTACAGCGCCGCCAATACGCTCAACGTGGGCTATACCTTCAGCAAGTACGAGGGCGCCCGCTGGAATCAGTTCAGCCTCGGCAACGTGTATGCGTTTTCCAAGCGCACACAGGTCTACCTGCAAGGTACGTATCAGCGTGCGTCCGGCGATGCGCAGTCTGCTGCCATCAACGGCGTAGGTGTAGCGGCGCAGCGCAACCAGGTCGTTGTCAGCACCGGGGTGCACCACTCGTTCTGACGTCCTGACCCATCGCGCGCCGCTGGGCAGCGACCCGGTGGCGCATCAACTTCCTCCGGAAGGAGCTTCACATGAAGCCAGGTGTTTTGATTGATAGCGGAATTGACCACGATGCGTCGCGGAGTGCGATGAGCCTTGGCAAGATCGTTGCCCGCATCGAGCGGCTCAAGAGCAACGGCATGCACGTGCGCGCGCGTCTGCTGATCGGGTTGGCGACATTCTTCGACGGCTTTGACGTCATCGTCATCGCGGCAACGCTGCCGCTGCTGATTGCGCAGTGGCATCTGACACCGGCGCAGATCGCTTTTGTGATCGGTGCCCCCGGCATCGGTCAGTTGATCGGCGCGTTGGTGTTTCCCATGCTGGCCGAGCGATTCGGTCGCGTGCGCATGATCGGCTATAGCGCGGGCATCATCGGCTTGATGAGCCTGCTGTGTGGCGTGGCGCCCAGTTTTGCCGTGTTTGCAGCGCTGCGTATCGTGCAAGGCGTTGGCTTGGGCGGCGAGCTGCCCGTGGCGGCAACGTACATCAACGAAGTCACGCGCGCGCATGGTCGCGGGCGCTTCGTGCTGCTCTACGAGGTGGTGTTCCCGATCGGCCTGCTGGTGTCCAACGCACTCGGCGCGTGGTTGGTACCGCATTTCGGCTGGGAGGTGATGTACTTTCTCGGTGGCATTCCGCTGGTGCTGTTCTTCACGCTGCCCAAGGCGGTGCCGGAGTCCCCGCGCTGGCTGGCAACCAATGGCCGCATGGCCGAGGCTGATGCCGCACAGGCACGCTTTGAAGCCAAGGCCACGGAGCCGCTACCCCCGCTGGGCGATACCTCGGCCTTCGAGCAGATGTCGCATCGCCACCCGAAGCGCGGCATGCGTGATCTGTTCGGGCCCGTGTATATCAAGCGAACAGTGGTCGTGGCCATGCTGTGGGCGACGTGCGGTTTCATCCAGTACGGTCTGTCGACATGGCTGCCGACGGTCTACAAGACGATCTATCACGCGCCGCTGCAACTGGCGCTGAACCTGGCGGCGCTGGCTTCGGTGCTGGGTGTGGTCGGCTCGTTGGTCTGCGCGATGATCGTCGACAAGGTGGGTCGCAAGCCCGTGATGGTCGTGTCGTTCGTACTGTGCGGCGTCTCGCTGGCGCTGGCGGGGCTGCTGCACGAGCAGTCGCTCTATGTGGTGGCAGGGTTGTGCTCGTTGGCGCTGGGGTTGATGGCGTGCGGCTTTATCACCGCTTATGTCTATACGCCGGAGCTGTACCCGACCAACATCCGCGCGATCGGCTGCGGCATGGGCGGCGCGTGGCTGAAAATTGCGGCGATCTTTTCGCCAATGCTGATCGGTTCGACCATCGGCTCGGGCAACGTCAGCAATGCGTTCCTGCTGCTGGCCTTGGTGCCCATCCTGGCGGCAATTACCATCTACTTCCTCGGCATCGAGACCAAGGGGAAAGTGCTGGAGCAGCTCGAGCTGTAAGCCGGAAGCACTTGAAGGCCGTAAAACGGGGAGGGCGGCACTCAGTTGGCACGACGCCCTCCCTTTTTTGTTTCAGACGATGGTGTGATCTGCCATCAGTTCCAGCGTTCCAGCGCGCACCATGACTGAGTGGTGCCGCGCCTTATGCGCCGTTGGCAGGGCACACTTGAAAGCGGCTGCGTACTGGCGGTGTCCGGCAGCGTGACGGTCGGCGCCGTACTGTGCGCTCCAGGATCCATTCGGGCTGTGCTGCGCGGGCCGTTTGCGACGGGTGATGCCCATACGGAGTCGTGGTCCTGAAATAGGGGCCGAGAAGCGTCATTGCTCTTGCAATGGCTTTTGGGCCCCCTCTCATAGACTGAAAACGTGCCGATAAGACAACTATCGGGCAGGCAAAGATGGGAGGGGATATGTCCACCACAGCCACGGCAGCAGCCAACTGGATCGTCATCCTGACCTGTGCGTACATGGAGTACAGCACGTGGCGGGGTATCAGCGTCTACCGGCGCACGGTCGGCTATGAGAGCGTGGTGTGGTGCTGACTAACGCGCCGCAGGGTGGGGCAGCAATCTCCGGATGAGATCACCATGTGCCGAATACTCCGTGAGCAGCGCACTACCGTCGGCGAGTTCGAACTCGCTGAACTCGAACCCCGGCGCAACGGTGCAGCCGACAAGCGCATACCCATGTTCACCCGGCACGCGCTCGGCTGCAAACCAGCGGCCCGCCGGCACCACCGCCTGGTACACCGCCATCGCATCGTCGGCCGCGTGGCCCAGGCGATGCGTGCTCACCGTACCGTCAGTCTCCAACACATGCACATTGAGTGAGTCCCCCGCATGGAAGTGCCACAACTCGTCCGACTGGATCCGATGCCAGGCGGAATATGCATCATCCGCCAACAGGTAATAGATGGCGGTGGCAGCCGCACGTTCGATGGGCGGGATGCCTCGCTGGACGCGTTCCTCGCTGCGATAGGTCTCGCGATAGAAGCCGCCTTCCGGGTGCGGTTCGAGACCGAGGCGGTCGATGAGGTTCTGGGCGGCGAGGGCGAGCGGCATGATGGGAAACCTTCGACTCAGTTTTGCTGACGGCGGAACGGAAAGCGCTGCTGGTTGACGAACCCGTCGGGCATGTAGTCGCCCACCACGCCGTACTTCTCCGGGAAGGCCTTTTTCGATTTCACCGCGGTACCGAACAGGTAATCGATGAAGGCGAAATGCGCGGCGTAGTTCTTGTCGATCGCTTCGTCTTCCGATGAATGGTGCCAGTGGTGGAAATCCGGCGTCACGAAGATGTACTTCAGCGGGCCCCACGGCAAGTGCACGTTGGCGTGATTGAACACCGCCTGGAAGCCCACGATGATGATGTAGACATCGACCACGGCCTTGTCGAAGCCCAGCACGAACAGCGGCCCCAGCACTGCCACACGCGTGACGATCAATTCAAGAATGTGCTGGCGCGAGCCGGCCAGCCAGTCCATCGTCTTCACGCTGTGATGCACGGCGTGGAAGCGCCAGAGGAACGGCACCTCGTGATACGCGCGGTGCGTGACGTACTCCATCAGATCGGCCACCAGCATGCACAGCAGCAACTGCGGAATGAACCAGATGTGCTGCACCATCTGCTGGAAGTCCGCATGCACCATCCAACCGAACACGCGGTGGATCAGGAAGTTCACCACCAGCAGCACTAGCCCCACGATGAAGTGGTTCACCGCAAAGTGCACCATGTCGGTTTGCCATTCGGCGCGGAACACCGGCTGCTTCTTGTAGAGCGGGAACAGCTTCTCAAGCAGCACGAAGATTGCCGTTGATCCGAGCAGGTCGAGAATGAACCAGTCCATGCCGATATACGGCGTGTGATCTGGAAAATCGCCCACCGGCACGCGGGAGCCGCCCAGCGCCACGGCAATCACCACAAAAAGGAACGCCAGGCCGTTTAGGCGACGGCGGTTATCCAGCACGATATTTGCCAGCGATAACCCGCCGGAAATCAACAGCGAGACAAACAGGATCTGCCGAATCACATCCACCGAATACGCACGGCGTAATTCCGGCGTCGTCAGATACTGCGGAAAGTGAAAGGCCAGCACGCCCAGCAAACACAGAAAGCCCAGCACCAGCGCCAGGATCGTGCCGATCATGCCTCGGCCGAACTTCAGGCCGCCATTGGCATGGAGCAGCGCATTGGCATCGCGGAGCGTCGCGTCGGCCACGCGGACGATGGCGGGTTGGTGTTCCTCTTCGGGCATTGGCGCCAAAGGCTTTCGGGACGCATCCATGGGTCTGACTCGCAGTATTGTTTTGTTTTATTAACAATGCGATTGCCAATCAAATATTGGCGCTCGTTCGCATTGCTGCGCGATTATACGGACCCGTTTCGCGTATTCAACGACGCCATTCTTCTGCGTAAAAATGATTTGCAATTGCGGTGCTTTACCTGTGCGTGCGGGTGTCGGCAGTCTGCATCTGCGACGTTGGATGGGCATCGCAAGGCGTTGCCTTTCCGTGCAAGGCCATGCACATTGTGAGGTCGGTGCCTGACAGGCGCACGACGATACAAGGTCAGCAAGACCAATAGGGGAGCAACCATGTCAGAGGGATTTCACGTGCACGGCGCGCACGATCACGCGCTCGAGCACGCAGCGGAAAGCGGCCACGCCGACAGCTTTGCAGGGCGTATCGCCGTCATGACGGCAATTCTGTCGACGGCCGGCGCCATCTTCGGTTACCAAGGTGGCGCCACGCAAAACGCTGCGCTACTCGCCAAGAACGAAGCCGCCATCCACAAAACCGAGGCTGCCAACCGCTGGGCCTACTACCAGGCCAAAGGCCAGAAACAGGCGATTGCCGAGTTGACTGCCCAATTGCCCGGCACCGATCAGGCGGCCGCCAAGCGTGACGCCCAACGCTACGCCGCCGAGAAGGAAGACATCCGCCGCCAGGCCGAAGACCAGGAGCGTCTTGCCAAAGAAGCCGACGAGGCGAGCGAGCTTGCCGTCCACCATCACCACCGATGGGCGCAAGCGGTGGCCGCCATCCAGGTGTCGATCGCCCTGGCGGCCATCACGTTGCTTTCTCGTCGGCGCTGGATGCAGGTGCTTTCGTACGGCGTTGGCGCTGTCGGCGGTGTCGTCGCCGTGCTGGCGCTGCTTCACATCTGACCGGTTGGTGCGCTGCTCACTGGCGGTTGCGAGGCAACATACCCAGCCGCCAGAATGGCGCGCTTGAAGGAGGCATCCCGCCTCCATGAATCAGGAATGAACAGATGACGCGTGGAATGTGGATGCGGCGCACATTGACGATCGCAGGCTTGTTGGCCAGCGCATGGGCCATGGCGGCCGGCCCGGCCGTCGAGCCGGGCGAGTACGTCTACATCCTGGGCGGCAGCGCGAGCGGCACGATGACGGTCAAGGGCAGCAGCTTCAACATCACGACGATTGGCGGCAACTGCCACACGTGCGCGATCGAAGGCACATTCCGTGGCCGCGTTGGCGTCGACAAGGATGAAGGCAGGTGCCGCATCGCCGTGTCAGGTAATAAGGATGCGCTCAAGCTGGATTCCTCCGCCACCGCCGAAGCCTGCCGAGAATTCTGCGGCATGCGCGCCATGTTTGATGGCGACTACCGCCGCGCGCCCGCCGCCTGCACCGACCGCCAGCGCCAAGCCCGCATCGGCCAGGCGCACAAGCAATATGTCGCCAAGGATTACGACGCCGCCCGCACAACGCTGCGTTCGCTGCTTTCCGAGTGCGACCCTTTCATGGACTGGATCGAGCGCGACAAGGCCCGCAGCGACTTGGCCGTGACTGAATACCATCGTGGCGACAACGCCCAGTGCCTTGCTGTGCTGTCCGAGACGACTGCAGTCAAGGTACAGAAGGACTCAACACTGATCCTGCCGCCGTGCGACGCCGACAATTACGCGTCAACCAGCAAGGCGATTCTCTACAACCAGAAGCTGTGCCAAGCGCCGGGCAAGCATTGATGCCGAGCGCATCTCTATAAGTAACGGGGCGATCGCCCGGCCCGATCCGTGTCGCAGGTTGGCCGACGCGGCGTTTATCGGCCCCTCAACCTGCCATGACGCAAGCGGCCCATGGCGGTGCGGGCCGGTGATCAAGAAGATTTTTGTGAGTGACTCACAAAAGTGCTTGCCAGCTGCGCTTCCGCACATTAGTATTCGCCCCTCGCTGCAAAACACAGCGCCGAAACGCAAGTGGCGGTGGTGGTGTTGGGTGGTGGAGAAGCAGGAGTGGAGCGGGTTTGCGGT
>NZ_CATWHI010000008.1:0-170870 GCF_958350185.1 Ralstonia edaphi | reverse complement strand
TAAGCGCCCACACTTATCGGCTGTTTGCTTGTTAAAGAACTTCGCGATCAACTTTGTTCACCGCGTCGCTGCGTTGTCTGCAGCAGAGAAACGAGATTATGCAGAGCTTTTTCGTCGCTGTCAACAACTCGTCGAAGAATTTTTATCCGTCAACTCGCTGCCAACTACCACCCAGTCCACCGCCGATCACCAACCACCCAATCGACCGCAAACCCGCTCCACTCCTGCTTCTCCACCACCCAACACCACCACCGCCACTTGCGTTTCGGCGCTGTGTTTTGCAGCGAGGGGCGAACTATAGGCGGGTTCCCTCAGCTTGGCAATACCTTTGTCGTGACAGGCTGATGACGCGTTCGTGAAGAATAGCCGCCAGCCCAGTCTACGCATGGGATTGCGGCCGCAAAGGACTCGCAAGAGGTGGTCCGAGATACCCGATGCCGTTACTCGGGTATTCCCGAAGTCACCCCGCTGGACCGTCCTTATTGGTGCTTGAACGTGGCGGCACGCTTCTCAACGAACGCGCGCATGCCTTCCTTCTGGTCTTCCGTGGCGAACGTGGCGTGGAAGAGGCGGCGCTCCAGATGCACGCCTTCGCTGAGCGAGGTCTCGTAGGCCGCGTTGATCGACTCTTTGATCATCATGACCGTGGGCAGCGAGAAGCCGGCAATGGTTTCTGCGGCCTGGATAGCTTCGTCGATCAACTTGTCGGCCGGGATGACACGCGAGACCAGGCCGGCGCGCTCGGCTTCTTCAGCGCCCATCATGCGAGCGGTCAGGCAGAGGTCCATGGCCTTAGCCTTGGACACTGCGCGCGGCAGGCGCTGCGTGCCGCCGGCGCCGGGCATGGTGCCGAGCTTGATTTCCGGCTGGCCGAACTTGGCGGTATCGGCGGCGAGGATGATGTCGCACATCATGGCCAGTTCACAGCCGCCCCCGAGCGCGTAGCCGGCCACCGCGGCGATCACCGGCTTGCGGATGCGGCGGATGGTTTCCCAGTTGCGCGTGATGTATTCGTTCTTATAGACGGTGGCGAAGTCGTAATCGGCCATGGCGCCGATATCCGCGCCGGCGGCGAACGCCTTTTCGCTGCCGGTAAGGACGACGGCGCCGATGTTGGCATCGGCGTCGAAGGCGAGCAGCGCGGCGCCAAGTTCGTCCATGAGCGCATCGTTGAGGGCATTCAGCGCCTTCGGACGATTGAGCGTAACAAGACCGACGCGACCGCGCGTTTCGACCAGAATGTTTTCGTAGGACATGGAAGCTCCAGTTGGAATGGATGTAATATTAGCCGACCAACCGGTCGGTTAATCAATGAACCGATGACCGAGGAGGAGACAAGATGACCAGCCCGACCATTCTGCTTGACTGGCATGAACACGTGGCAACCATCACGCTGAACCGGCCCGATCAGCTCAACAGTTTCACGGCCGGCATGCACCGCGAACTGCGCGACGCGCTGGACAAGGTGGAGCGCCAGCGCGCTCGCGCGTTGATCCTGACCGGAGCGGGACGCGGCTTCTGCGCGGGGCAGGATCTCTCCGAACTCAATGTCACGCCCGGGCAGATGACGGACCTGGGCCAGCTCATCGACGAACAATTCAACCCGCTGGTGCGCCGTCTGCGTGCCATGCCCCTGCCGGTGATTGCCGCCGTGAACGGCGTGGCCGCCGGCGCCGGCGCAAACCTCGCGCTGGCGTGCGACATCGTGATGGCCGCCGAGAATGCGTGCTTCCTCCAGGCCTTTGTAAAGATCGGGCTGCTGCCGGATTCGGGCGGAACGTGGTTCCTGCCGCAGCGCATCGGCGTGGCGCGGGCGATGGGGCTGGCGATGCTGGGGGAAAAGCTCGACGCCAAGACGGCGCTCGCCTGGGGCCTGATCTGGGGCGTTTATCACGATGCCAAGATCCTGATGACCGAAGTGAACTGCATGGCCGACCACCTGGCCAAGCAGCCGACCCGTGCACTGGCCGCCATCAAGCGCGCCATGCACGCAGCGCCCACACAGTCGCTGGACGCTCAACTGGACCTGGAGCGCGACCTGCAGCGCGAACTCGGCAATTCGCGCGACTATGCAGAAGGCGTGGACGCCTTTCTGAACAAGCGCGTGGCGCATTTCACCGGCGAATAAGGACATCAGCGTGACGGAAACGACCCTCCACGATGCGCAGCCGCTGGCTGAAACCGCCTGCAAAAGCATGTTCGACGCCGATGCCTGCACGCGCTGGCTCGGCATGCGCGTGGAGGCGGTCGCGCCCGGCTTTGCTCGGCTTTCCATGGCGGTGCGGCCTGAATTCCTCAACGGGCATCGCACCTGTCATGGCGGATTGATATTCACGCTGGCCGATTCGGCCTTCGCGTTTGCCTGCAACAGCCATAACCACAACACGGTGGCGGCTGGGTGCAGCGTCGAATTCCTGCGGCCGGCGCATGGCGGCGATGTGCTGGTCGCCGAGGCAACCGAGCAGGTCTTGTCCGGCCGGCACGGCATCTACGACGTACGCGTGACAAACCAGGCCGGCGAGGTGGTCGCCATGTTTCGCGGCAAGTCTGCACAGATTCGCGGCCAGGTCATTCCGGTCCCGGGCAGCCCAGAACCCTAGCTAGACGTCTTATAAAGCCCTCCACAAAACCGCATCACCATTAGAGGACGCCTCAGAACCTGTTCACGATCCGTCGCGAGCGGCCCGAGGTTGGCCCGAGAAGCGCAACCGTACATGGGTACGGTGAGCATCGCAGGGCCAAGATCGGAACGCGCAGTAGGATCGTGAGCAGGTTTGCACGACGGCATCCCGAGGAGACCCGCATGCGCCCCCGCTCGACCGACCTGCCGCTCGATCCGATCGAGACGGCCAGCCGTGACGCCATCCAGGCTCTGCAGCTGGAACGCCTGAAGCGCAGCCTCGCGCACGCATATGAGAACGTGCCCGCCTACCGGGCAAAGTTCGACGCGGCGGGCGTGCATCCGTCGGATTTGCAATCGCTTGCCGATCTGGCGAAGTTTCCGTTCACGACCAAGACCGATCTGCGCGACAACTATCCGTTCGGCATGTTTGCGGTGCCGCAGGATCGGATCGCGCGCATCCACGCGTCGTCGGGCACGACGGGCAAACCCACGGTTGTCGGTTACACGCTGGCGGATATCGATACGTGGGCAGGGTTGGTGGCGCGCTCGATTCGCGCGGCGGGTGCTCGGCGCGGCGACAAGGTCCACGTGAGCTACGGCTACGGCCTGTTCACCGGGGGACTGGGCGCGCATTACGGCGTGGAGCGTGCGGGGCTGACGGCCATCCCGTTCGGCGGCGGGCAAACCGAGCGGCAAGTGCAACTCATCCACGATTTCCAGCCGCAGATCATCATGGTCACGCCCAGCTACATGCTGGCAATTGCCGATGAATTTGAGCGCCAGGGCATGGACCCGGCCGCGTCGAGCCTGCAGATCGGCATCTTCGGCGCCGAGCCATGGACGCCCGAAATGCGCAGCGCCATCGAAGCGCGCATGGGGCTTTCGGCAGTCGATATCTACGGCCTGTCGGAGGTGATGGGGCCGGGCGTTGCCAGCGAATGCGCCGAAACCAAGGACGGCCCGACCATCTGGGAAGACCACTTCTATCCGGAGATCATCGATCCGGACACCGGCGAGGTGCTGCCCGACGGCGAGTTCGGCGAACTGGTCTTCACGTCGCTGACCAAGGAAGCGATGCCAGTGGTGCGCTATCGCACGCGCGATCTGACGCGCCTGTTGCCCGGCACGGCGCGACCGGGCTTCCGGCGCATGGAAAAAATCACCGGCCGCTGCGACGACATGATGATCGTGCGCGGTGTGAACGTGTTTCCATCGCAGATCGAGGAATTGATCCTGAAGCACGCGGCGCTGTCACCGCACTACCAATGCGTGCTCGGCAAGGAAGGACCGCTGGATACGCTGACGGTGCGGATCGAGGCGGCGCTGGGCACCTCCGCAGACGCGGCCAACTCGGCAAGCAGCCAACTGGCGCATGACATCAAGTCGTTGATCGGCGTGACGGCCGCGATCGAGACGCTGGCCAGCGGCGGAATCGAGCGCTCCGTCGGCAAGGCGCGCCGCGTGGTGGACTTGCGGCGCGGTTAGTGGTTCGACGTTTCTCAGCGGGTGGCGACGCCGATGCTGCCACCCTTCGGCACGAGCACCCAAAGGCGGCCCGTCTGCTTCATGCGGCCCGCCAAGTCGCCCGCGGCATCGCCATGGCCGAAGTAATAGTCGGCGCGCACGGCACCGCGAATGGCGGAACCCACGTCCTGGGCAAAAACGAGCTTCTGGATCGGATCGGCCGACAGCGGCTTGGTCGTCGACAGGAACACCGGCGAGCCCAGCGGAATGTAGGTCGGGTCGACGGCGATCGAGCGTTCGTCCGTCAGCGGCACGCCCAGCTTGCCGATGGGGCCGCCCGTGTTGCCGGGCGTCTCGGCAAAGAACACGTAACGGGGGTTGATGTTGAGCATCTCTTCGACACGGCTCGGATTGGCACGCGCCCAGGCCTTGATGCCCTGCATGGTGGCCTGCACCGGCGTAATTTCGCCCATGTCGAGCAACCAGCGCGCAAATGAACGGAACGGCTGGTTGTTCGTGCCGCCCACGCCCAGGCGCATGATGCCGCCCTCTTCCAGCTGGACCTGGCCCGAACCCTGAATCTGCAGGAACGCCGCTTCGACCGGGTCGTCCACCCAGACAATCTCTTGCCCCTGCAGCGCCGGACTGCGGATCAACTGCGCGCGCGCCGGCAGCGTCTTGCCGCGCCACGCGGCGGGCATGCGGTACAGCGGCGTCTGATAGGCCCCGTGGCGGGTCCGCGAGCCGCGCAGCAGCGGTTCGTAATAACCGGTGATGAGGCCGCTGTCGGTGCCGTCGTCCTTCACCACGCGATACGGCGTGAAGTTGTCTTCAAAGAACACGCGCATCGCAATCGGGTCACCAGCGTCGACCATCAGGCCGGCGGTGCAGACACGCGACCAATCGGCGCGACGCTTCATGGCCTGGCAGTTCGATTGCAGCGCGGGCCAGGCGGAGGCGAGATCATCAGCGGTCCAGCCGGACACATCCGCCCACGTTGCGGGGGCCAGATGACCGCCCAGCGTGCCTGTGGGCGCTTGCGGCGTTTCGACGCGCGGCGGGGGCCCGCTCGTACAGGCGGCAAGCAAGGCCGCGACCAGAGCGGCGGCCAGCCCGCCCCAGCGGCGGCGGGTGGCGGTGCGGGCTTGTGTCAATGCGTCCAAGGTTGCTGCTGTCATGCGTGTTCCATCCTGTCCGATGCGGCGGCGGGGTTGGCTACAATGCCTCGCACCCGAGCTTCCCGCCGTCGACCATGAGCGAATTCTTTGAAAACCATCCGATGATGCTGTTCGGCCTGGAGGCCGGCGTGGCGCTGTTCCTGCTCATTTTCATCGTGATCTGGACCATGTCTGGCGCCAAGAAGCATCCACGCCCGCTGCGTGCGCCGTCCGAACATCCGTCGCGCCACAGCGACGCTGCCAAACCTTCCCAATCGACCGACGCAGCTCCAAAAGATTCTCAAGCCGCCAATTCCGACGCGCCCTGATTCCCGATCAGTGCAGCATGCGCGGCATCACCAGCGCAAATTCGGGGATGGGCGCCTCGAAGCGGTGACCGTCTTCGGCCACGCAGAAGTATTCGCCCCGCATCGTACCCACGGGCGTCTTGATGGTCGCCCAGCTCGTGTATTCGAAAGATTCGCCCGGCGGCAGCAGCGGCTGGTGGCCGACCACGCCCAGGCCGTTCACTTCCTGCACCTGCTCGTCGGCGTCGGTAATCACCCAGTGGCGGGAGATCAGCTGGCTCGGCACGTCACCGGTGTTGCGGATGGTGATGGTGTAGGCAAAGGCGAAGTTGCCGTGTTCCGGCTCGGATTGCTCCGGCAGATAGCGCGTCCGGACCTGGACGGTGAGTTCGTAGCTCGGCATGTCGATCCACAATCAGAATTGGCGCCCATTGTGCGGCATGGCTGTGGCAGCGGCAAGGCGCGGGCAGACGGCCGATCCGGCTAAAATAGCGCCCTTCTTTTGCGCCTTTGCGTGCAAGTTCGCGCGCCTTATCCGTCTCCCATCATGTCTGTCGCCATCGATCCGTCCGGTTTCCGCATCGCCCCGTCCATCCTGTCCGCCGACTTTGCCCGCCTGGGCGAAGAAGTGCGCCGCGTGCTCGAATCGGGCGCCGACTGGATCCACTTCGATGTGATGGACAACCATTACGTGCCGAACCTGACCGTCGGCCCGCTGGTCTGCGAGGCGATTCGGCCACACGCACAAAAGGATGGCAAGCCGGTGCCGATCGACGTGCACCTGATGGTCAGCCCGGTCGATCGCATCATTCCGGACTTCGCCAAGGCCGGCGCCGACCTGATCACCTTTCACCCGGAAGCTTCCGAGCACATCGACCGCTCGCTGGCGCTGATCCGCGACAACGGCTGCAAGGCTGGCCTCGTCTTCAATCCGGCCACGCCGCTGCACTACCTGGATCATGTGATGGACCGCCTGGACATGGTGCTGATCATGTCGGTCAACCCGGGCTTCGGCGGCCAATCGTTCATTCCCGAAGCGCTGAACAAGCTGCGCGCCGTACGCCAGAAGCTCGACGCATACCAGGACAAGACGGGCCGCAAGATCCTGCTGGAGATCGACGGCGGCGTGAAGGCCGACAACATCGCCGAGATTGCCAAGGCCGGCGCCGACACCTTCGTCGCGGGTTCAGCCGTGTTCGGCAAGCCGGATGCGGATGGCGGCTACCGGGGCACCGTGGGCGCGCTGCGCCAGGCGCTGGCCCCGCTGGCATGACGACGGGCGCGCTACCCGCCGGCCCCGTCCGCGCCGTCATCATCGACCTGGACGGGACGATGGTTGACACGGCGGGGGACTTCCACGCCGCCATCAACGCAATGCTGGAGGCACTTGGCGCCACGCCTGACATGCCGGCCGAGGAAGTCGTCGGCTATGTCGGCAAAGGCTCGGAAAACCTCGTGCGGCGCGTGCTTGACGCACGCCTGCCGCCCGCCCAGGCCAACAGCCGCTTTGCGGAGGGACTGGAGGCTTACCAGCGCGCCTACATCGCCATCAACGGCCGGCACGTCAATGTTTACAACGGCGTACACGAAGGGCTGGCCGCACTGCGCGACATGGGTCTCGCGCTCGCGTGCGTGACGAACAAACCACACGATTTCACGCAGCCGCTGCTCGCGCAGCTCGGCTTGAACACGTATTTCGACCTCGTCTACCCGGGCGACGCGTTCCCGTATCGCAAACCCGATCCCTATCCGATGCTGCGCGTGGCGGAAGCGTTTGGCCTGACGCCGGCTGAAATCGTGGCCATTGGCGATTCGGAAAACGACGCCCGAGCGGCGCGAGCGGCCGGCATGCGCGTGCTGGCGGTGCCGTATGGCTACAACCACGGCCAGCCTATACAGGCCGCGGGAGCCGATGCTATAGTCGACACACTTTTTGCGGCAGCCGAGTTGATCCGGCCCTATGCAGAGCCCCACAACGCCATCTCTGCCGCTTCCAACTGACGATCCATGTTCCTGAATCGCAAACGCGTCGACGCTGGTGGTGACCGGGGGGCCTGGCCCTGGCGGCCCTGGCACGCCCTCGCTCGGGCGTAAGCGTTTGCACGGCTGCTGATCGTTCTTCCCCGGTTTCGGCATTCTGGCGCGTCACCAACGCGCCGCCCAAACCACCCTCGCATCTCCTGCCCCAAACGCTGACCGCCCGCCGGTCTTCCGCTGGCCCGCTATCGGCTGCGGACGACCCTTGCGGGATCGCACGGTCGCTTTTACGACGTTCGCGCGTTCCCATCCCTGATGTTCTGCTAACGTTCCGACGGCATCATTGACGCTCTTGCGTTTGCCGTGGAGCGAACGCATGCCGGTGGGCGCGCAACCGTCCCGCCCGGCGAATCGACCTGACCGCTCATGACCGAACTCGAATTCAAATCGCTGGCCGACCAGGGCTACAACCGCATTCCGCTGATTGCCGAGGCACTGGCCGACCTGGAGACGCCGCTGTCGCTGTATCTGAAGCTGGCGCAATCGCACGACCGGGGCACGCATACGTTCCTGCTGGAATCGGTGGTAGGCGGCGAGCGCTTCGGGCGTTACTCCTTCATCGGCCTGCATGCGCACACGCTGCTGCGCGCCAAGGGCAACCGCACGGAAGTGGTGACCGACGGCAAGGTGGTGGAGACGAACGAAGGTAACCCGCTGGACTTCATCGCCGCCTTCGAGCGCCGCCAGAAAGTGGCGCTGCGCCCGGGCCTGCCGCGATTCTGCGGCGGCCTGGCCGGCTATTTCGGCTACGACGCCGTGCGCTTCATCGAACCGCGCCTGGCCGAGACCGCCCCGCCCGACGATCTGCAACTGCCCGACATCCAGCTCATGCTCTGCGAAGAGCTGGCCGTGATCGACAACCTGTCGGGCAAGCTCTACCTCATCGTCTACGCCGACCCGTCGAAACCCGAAGCCTATTCGCGCGCCAAGCAGCGGCTGCGCGCGTTGCGTACGAAGCTGCACCAGCCGGTCGATGTGCCGGTGACGTCGGCGTCGGTGCGCACCGACACCATCCGCGAGTTCGACAAGGCGGACTACATCACCGCCGTGCTCAAGGCCAAGGAATACATCGCTGCCGGCGACATGATGCAGGTGCAGATCGGCCAGCGCCTGGTCAAGCCGTTCCGCGATGCGCCGCTGTCGCTGTACCGCGCGCTGCGCTCGCTGAACCCGTCGCCGTACATGTACTTCTACAACTTCGGCGACATGCAGATCGTCGGGGCGTCGCCGGAAATCCTGGTGCGCCAGGAAGAGCGCCGTGTGCCGGCTGCTGAAAACAGCAGCAACGGCGCGGACGAATCCGCCCGCATCGTGACGATCCGCCCGCTGGCCGGCACGCGCCCGCGCGGCAACACGCCCGAGCGCGACGCTGAACTCGCCACCGAGCTGCTCAACGACCCGAAGGAAATCGCCGAGCACGTCATGCTGATCGATCTGGCGCGCAACGACATCGGCCGCATTGCCGAGATCGGCTCGGTCAAGGTGACGGACCAGATGGTCATCGAGAAGTATTCGCACGTGCAGCACATCGTCAGCTCCGTCGAGGGCCGCCTGAAACCGGGCATGACGAACATGGACGTGCTGCGCGCGACCTTCCCGGCCGGCACGCTGTCGGGCGCGCCCAAGGTGCGCGCGATGGAGATCATCGACGAGCTGGAGCCGGTCAAGCGCGGCATCTACGGCGGCGCGGTGGGCTATCTCTCCTTCTCGGGCGAGATGGATCTGGCCATTGCCATCCGCACCGGCATCATCAAGGACGGCAATCTCTATGTGCAGGCCGCCGCCGGCGTGGTCGCCGATTCGGACCCCGATGCCGAATGGAGAGAGACCGAACACAAGGCGCGCGCCGTGCTGCGTGCGGCCGAGCAAGTGCAAGACGGCCTCGACGCCGATTTCTGAGGTTAAAGGAGACCACCATGCTGTTGATGCTCGATAACTACGACTCCTTTACCTACAACATCGTCCAGTACTTTGGTGAACTCGGCCAGGACGTGCGCACCTATCGCAACGACGAGATCACGATCGAAGAGATCGAAAAGCTGAACCCGGAGCGCATCTGCCTGTCGCCCGGCCCGTGCACGCCGACGGAAGCCGGCATCCTCGTTCCGGCGCTCAAGCACTTTGCGGGGCGCGTGCCCATCCTGGGCGTGTGCCTCGGGCACCAGGCGATTGCCGATGCGTTTGGCGGCCGCGTGATCCGCGCGCAGAAGGTGATGCACGGCAAGGTCAGCACCATCGAGAACACCGGCGTGGGCGTGTTCGCCAACCTGCCGCGCCATTTCAAGGTGACGCGCTATCACTCGCTTGCCATTGAGCGCGAAACGCTGCCCGACTGCCTGGAAATTACCGCCTGGACCGAAGACGGCGAGATCATGGGCGTGCGCCACAAGACGCTGCCGGTGGAAGGCGTGCAGTTCCACCCGGAATCGATCCTGTCGGAACACGGCCACGCGCTGCTCGGCAATTTCCTGAAGGAACGCGTCTGATGCGCCGCGTGTGCGCGGTGGCGCTGGCGATGATGGCAAGCCTGCCGGCGATGGCCGGTACGCTGGACGCCTGCCGCGCGGCCCAGCCCGAGGCCGGCAACGTCGCCCAATGCGTGCAGACTGCACGCAAGGCGGCACAAACGGAACTGGCGTCGGCCGAATCGACACGCCGCACCGCGCTGCGCGCCCGCATGGCTGCCAACAAAGGCACGGACCGCGGCGCCGCCATGGCGTTCGACCGCACCGTGCGCGCGCACCAACTCTACCGGCAGGCCGAATGCGACCTGCAACGCCGCCTGGCCCGCAATGCGCCCGATGCCGACCTGGCAGAAGCCGCATGCGAGGCCGATCTCTCGCGTGAGCGCATCGGCGCCTTGCGCGACGCCGCACAGCCGGTCACCCCGGCTGCGGCTCCGGCAGCGCCCAACTGAATACGGAACGACCATGTCCATCACTCCGCAAGAAGCGCTCGTCCGCTGTATCGAACATCGGGAAATCTTCCACGACGAAATGCTGCACCTGATGCGGCTCATCATGCGCGGCGAGATGTCGCCCGTCATGGCAGCCGCCCTCACCATGGGGCTGCGCGTCAAAAAAGAGACCATCGGCGAAATCGCGGCCGCTGCCACCGTCATGCGCGAATTCGCCACCAAGGTTGATGTACCCGCTGAGGTGTCCGATCACTTTGTCGACATCGTCGGCACGGGCGGCGACGGCGCCAACACCTTCAACATCTCCACCGCCTCGATGTTCGTGGCGGCCGCCGCCGGCGCGCGCATCGCCAAGCACGGCGGACGCGGCGTCAGCTCCAAATCCGGCAGCGCCGATGTGCTGGAAGCGCTGGGCGTGAACATCATGCTCACGCCCGAGCAGGTGGCCGAATCGATCGAGACGGTGGGCATCGGCTTCATGTTCGCGCCCAACCACCACCCGGCCATGAAGAACGTCGCCCCGATCCGCAAGGAACTGGGCGTGCGCACGATCTTCAACATCCTGGGGCCGCTGACCAACCCGGCCGGCGCGCCGAACATCCTGATGGGCGTGTTCCATCCGGACCTGGTCGGCATTCAGGTGCGCGTGATGCAACGCCTGGGCGCCAAGCACGCCGTGGTTGTCTACGGCAAGGACGGCATGGACGAGGTGTCACTCGGCGCTGCCACGCTGGTCGGGGAACTCAAGGACGGCGTCGTCACCGAATACGAAATCCATCCGGAAGACTTCGGCCTGCAGATGGTGTCCAACCGCAGCCTGAAGGTGGCCGACGCCGACGAGTCCAAAGCCATGCTGATCGACGCCCTCGAGAACAAGCCCGGCACGCCGCGCGAGATCGTCTCGCTCAACGCGGGTGCTGCACTGTACGCAGCCAACATCGCCGGCTCGATCGGCGACGGCATGAAGCTGGCCCGCGAAGCCATCGCCTCGGGCGCGGCACGTGCCAAGCTCGACGAACTCGTGCGCGTCACCAACCAGTTCAAAGCCTGATATGTCCGACATCCTGCAGAAAATCCTGGCCGTGAAGGCCGAAGAAGTGGCCGCCGCGCGCAAGCACCGCGACCTCGCCAGCGTACGCGCCGAAGCCGAAGCCAACCGCACCGACAGCACGCTCGGCGCCCGCGGCTTTGCCAAGGCGATGCGCGACAAGATCGCCGCCGGCAACGCGGCGGTCATCGCCGAGGTGAAAAAGGCGTCGCCGTCCAAGGGCGTGCTGCGCCCGAACTTCAAGCCCGCCGACATCGCCCGCAGCTATGCGGAGCACGGCGCCGCGTGCCTGTCGGTGCTGACCGACGAGCAGTTCTTCCAAGGCCACGCCGATTACCTGCGCGAGGCGCGCGCCGCCTGCGCGCTGCCGGTGCTGCGCAAGGACTTCATGGTGGATCTGTACCAGGTGTACGAAGCCCGCTCGTGGGGCGCGGACTGCATCCTGCTGATCGTCGCCGCGCTGGACCAGGGCCTGATGGAAGAACTCGAAGCGTGCGCGCTGGAACTCGGCATGGACGTGCTGGTGGAAGTGCACGACGGCCACGAGCTGGACCGCGCGCTGCGTCTGCAAACGCCGCTGGTGGGCGTGAACAACCGCAACCTGCGCACGTTCGAGACGTCGCTCGACAACACGCTCGGCCTGCTCAACCACATGCCGGACGACCGCATCGTCGTCACGGAATCCGGCATCCTCACGCCCGACGACGTGCGCAAGATGCGCGCCGCCGCCGTCAACGCGTTCCTCGTCGGCGAAGCCTTCATGCGTGCAGACGACCCGGGCGCCGAACTGGCCCGCCTGTTCGCCTGAGCGCCAGACAATGGCCCGCGAGATTGAACTGAAGCTGGCCGTATCGGCCGGCGCGCACGACGCACTGGTCGGCTGGCTGGACGCCAATGCGCAGGCGGCCGGCTCGGTGGAATTGGCCAACGTCTACTACGACACGCCCGACCAGGCGCTGGCACGCAACCGCGCCGCGCTGCGCGTGCGCCGTCAGGGCAGCCAATGGCTGCAAACGCTGAAGACCGCAGCAGTGAGTACGTCCGGTTTGAGCGCCCGCCACGAATGGGAGGTGCCGCTTCAAAACGACGCACTGTCCCTCGATGCCTTTGTCGCCAACAACGCCGCCGAAGCCGCTGACTATGTTCGGCCGCATGCGTCTGCGCTCGCCCCGCTGTTCCGCACCGACTTCACGCGCCGCCTGTGGCATGTCGCAGCGGATGGCGGTGAGATCGAGATCGCGTTGGATGCCGGTGCCATTCTGATCCCGGGCACGCAGGCACGCGAGCCGATCGACGAACTCGAACTGGAGTGGAAACCCGCAGCCGGCAGCACGCTCGCCGAAGACGCGATTGCCGAGCGCCTGCACGCCTGGACGCAGAAGTTGCGCGCCGCCGTGCCCGGTCTCACGCCACTCGACATCAGCAAGGCGCAACGCGGCTACCAGTTGCGCACGAAGGCCACTGGGGGCCAGCCGTGACGCGACGCGCCAATCCGGCGCAAGCCGCCCTCTTCGACGAACCC
This sequence comes from Ralstonia edaphi, assembly GCF_958350185.1. Lineage (NCBI taxonomy): Bacteria > Pseudomonadati > Pseudomonadota > Betaproteobacteria > Burkholderiales > Burkholderiaceae > Ralstonia > Ralstonia edaphi. The sequence continues at coordinate 157,794 of NZ_CATWHI010000008.1, read as the reverse complement.
GCAGCGGACACGACCGCCGTCGGTTTCACCCCGCTGGCCCAGCAGTTCGATGCCCTGCCCGCCGACTGGAAGGCAATCCTCACGCCCTGTATCGCGCAGACCAATTGGCCGGCGCTATGCGCCTTCGTCGATGGCGAGCGCGCCGCCGGCAAGCCGATCTTTCCGACGGATGTTTTCCGTGCGCTGCACCTGACATCGGTGGACGATGTGCGCGTCGTCATCCTCGGCCAGGATCCGTATCACGGCACGGGCACCGTCGGTGGCCGCGAGATTCCGCAGGCGCATGGGCTGGCGTTTTCGGTGCCGGCCGGTGTGCGCGTGCCCCCGAGCCTGCGCAATATCTACAAGGAAATCGAAGCGGAATTCGGCTGCAAGCTGCCGGGCACCTCCGGCAACCTGGAGGGCTGGGCACAGCAAGGCGTGCTGCTGCTGAACACGGTGCTCACCGTCGAGCAAGGCCAGGCCGCAAGCCACGCCAAGCGCGGGTGGGAACGCATCACCGATTGCCTGCTGGAGCAGCTCGCGCGCGTCGGCCACAAGCGCGTGTTCATGCTGTGGGGTAGCCACGCACAGGCCAAACGGGCGTTGCTGTCGGACGGGCACCTGGTGCTGGAGGCGCCGCACCCGTCGCCGCTGTCCGCGCATCGCGGGTTCCTGGGGTGCGGGCATTTCAAGACGGCCAATGATTGGCTGGCGGCGCAGCACCAACCGACCATCGACTGGCTGAAACCGCAGGCCGGCTGAACCGCACCGGCCACGCAGCCCGATCGACGAGCCGCCAAGCTCCCGCGTTGACCGTCTAAGGGCCGAGGTCGGCTCTCCAAGGCTCGACTTTGACTCCCGGGGGCCCGACTTCGAGCCCCCGAGATTCGACTTCGAGCCTCCGAGATTCGACTTCGACTCTCCGAGATTCGACTTCGACTCTCCGAGGCCCGGCGTCGACTCTCTGAGGTCCGACACTTTGACCCTCCGAGGCCCAACGTTCACGCTCTGAAGGTCGTCTTTGACTCTCTGAGGGTCGCGCTCGACTCTCCGAGGCTCAAATTCGACTTTTTTCGGTTCCCGTTTGAGTCTTCAAGATCCGTCCTCGGCCCTCCGAGACCCGACTTCGGCCCTCTGAGGCTGACCATTGACGCTTAAACGCTGGATTTCGACTGTCTGTCGCTGGACTTCGGCTCTTTGAGCGCCGTCGTCGACGGTCCGAGGCTCAGCCCGGCTGCGCTAGCCCTTCGAAATACGCAGCGCGCGCCCGAGCGCACCGCAGCGCAATGCGATCTTGGACGTATCGGCCCGAAGCGCTTGCAAGCGGCGCTCCAGCAAGTGCATCGCCGACAGCGATTCGGATTCGGCCGCAGCGTCGACCATGCGCGAGCGTGCCGACTGATCGGCGAAGTCGGCTGCGCCCAGCTCCTGCGTGTCGCGCGGGCGCACGCCCCACCCGCCTTCGTGGACGGCCTGGTCGAAGCGCTCCTTGGCGCGCGCCAGGCTTTCGAGCGCGGCTTCTGCCGTTTGCTCGACCAGCGCCCGCGTATCGGCCTCGTCCAGCTCCTGCGCGCGTTGCCGCACAAGAATGCGCACCGCCGCGACGTGCGCCGCCACGAGGTAGTTCTGCACGATGAAGCGGTTCAGGTTGTCGACGGCGCGGTGCCGGCTTTTGGGCTCGTCGAGCATGCGCGCGAAGGCAGCGATGAGCCCGGTCAGCGATTCCATGAACTGCTTGCGCTGCACGCGGTAGGCGAAGTCGTCCTTGAGCGTGCCGAGCAGCAAGTCGCGCGCGGCTTCGATAAAGCGGCGGTTGGTGCGCAGCACGTCGTCCACCAGCTTGGGCAGGTTGCGGTATTCCCAGGCAGGCAGCACATAGCTGAAGGCGGTGGCGATGGCCGCGCCGATCAGCGTATCGACGAGCCGTTCTCCAATGGCGTCCTTGCTGCCGGGCAGCAGCAGGTTGATCTGGATGAGCACCTGCACGCACGCCGCGATGGCCGTGTAGCGGTAGCGTACGGTGACGAAGGCCGCGCTTGCCGCCGTCGACAGGTACAGCACGCCCATCAGGACCCACGTCGAATGGGTGAAGCGCAGAATCACCGCCGCAATCACGCAGCCGATCAGCGTGCCCAGCACCCGGTCGAAGTTGCGCTGGCGCGTCATGCTGAAGGTCGGCTTGAGGATGACGACGATGGTCAGCAACACCCAGTAGCCATGCGACGCATATGGCAGGTGGTCGGCAATCCACAAACCGGCAGCCACGGCCATCGAGATGCGCAGCGCAAAGCGCAGCACCGGCGAACGCCACGTCAGCTCTTCCAGCACCAGCCGCAGCTCGTATTTCTGCCGCGTGAGAAACGGCGTCATGTCCGGGCGCAGCAGCACCTGCGACAGTTCGACCGGTGTGGCGGTGGCGGCGTGCAGCTGCGCCATCAGGCGGATTGCACCGCGCACCGTGGCCACCGATTCCTCCAGCGCCGCGATGGCTTCGATGGGCACGCCATGGTGGTTGTGTTGCAGCTCGTGCAGCGCGCCTTCAATGGCGGCCATCTCCTGGTCATACGACATCGGCGTGGGTGATGGCCTGTCGCGGCCAACGGCATAGGCCACGCCTTCGATATCCATGCGCATGCGTTCGATCACGTCGCGCAGCAGACGCATCACCTCGGCGTCGGCCAGCCACTGGCGCAGCAGCGGGTAATCGGTATTGGACGACAGCAAATACTCGTAGATATCGAGCATCCGCATGTGGATCTGTACGAGGCGCCCATCGCTGGCGGTGCGGTTATCGCGGAAGACGAAATCGCGCGCCACCTGCTGCTTGTCGGCCACCGAAATCTGCTGGCGCACGAGCGCATTGAACTGCTCGTCGAAATCCTTGGATGCGTCGTAGAAGCCGGCTTTGCGTTCCACGTACACAGCCAGTTCGTACAGGCATTCGGCCAACACCTGCTCTTTGATGCGGCGGCGCTGGCCCCACGCCACCGCCATCGCAAACGCCATGTAGCCGATCGCGCCGAGGAAGAACTGCAGCGTGTGCTCCACGGCTTCGCGGAAGGCGAATTCCTCGGTGAACGTGAGCGTCATGACGAAGAGCGCCGCAAACTGCAGCGGCATCGTCTTGTTGCCGTACGCCACCATGAGCCCCGCCAGGAAGCTCACCACCACGATCACTGCCGGCAGGATCGCGTACGGCGTTGCCACCGCCACGAGAAACGTGACGGCCGTCGTCAAGAGCACGCACGCCATCATCTCGTTGAACTTGTGCCGCAGCGGGCTGGGCAAATCCATGAGGCTCGTGCACAGCGCGCCGATCGACACCACCATCGCGCCCTGCAGGTCCATCACCAGGAGCGCGAGCAGCGTCAGGCCGATCACGCCGGTGGCAGTACGGACGCCGCGCGAGACGTAATGGCTGTAGAGGAACGTGCGTGGATCGTGGACGTAGTCCATCGGGCTACGCGTCAGGCTGACTTGCCGCGTGCCGCACGCGTGCTGCGCGCCGCTGCCCGTTTGCCCAGCCATGCCGAGCGCAACGGCGAGGGCTCGGACGCGAGCGCCAGCGTGAACTGCGGCGTGGCATCCGCAGCCAGCGTGACGTCGAGCTGCATCAGTTCGTCGCGGCGGAACACGTGCACAGGGACGGTGTCGCCGGCGCGGTGGCGCGCGAGCATCTTGTCGAGCTGGCCGGTCGGCACACGCAGGCCGTCCAGCGCGACGACGAGGTCGCCGGCAGACAGCCCGCCTTGCTGCGCCGGGCTGCCGTCAAACACCTGCTGCAGCTTGACGTAGCCGTTCTCGGTGCCGGTCTTGACGCCCAGGGCAAGCGCGGGATCTGCCGCCTTGCGCGTGGCGCTCACGCCCATCGCCTTGAACAGCGCCGGCAGCGGCGGGTCGTCACGCCCCTCGGTCAACTGGCGGACCAGCGTGCGCAGGCGCACACCGGTGGTCTCTTCCATCAGGGTGATGAGCCCGGCTTCGGTCACGCCGCGCTGCGCGTGGCCGGCGGCGTAGAAGTCGCGGCCGTACGTTACCCACAGGGCACGCATCACGTCGTCGAGCGAACGTTCGCCGTGGGTCTGCGTGCGGATCGTCAGGTCCAGCGCCAGCGCCACCAGCGAGCCCTTGGTGTAGTAGCTGACGATGGCGTTGGGCGCGTTCTCATCCTGGCGGTAGTACTTCGTCCAGGCGTCGAACGAGCTTTCGGCCACGCTCTGCTTGAGGCGGCCGCTGCCGCGCAGCACGCCGTTCCACGTCTTGCCGAGCATCTCCAGATACTGCGCTTCGGAGATCAGGCCCGAGCGCACCAGCATCAGGTCGTCGTAGTAGCTGGTGAACCCTTCAAACAGCCACAGCAGCGGCGTGTGGACCTCGCGGTCGAGCGCGTACGGCACGAAGGTGGCCGGCTTGATGCGCTTGACGTTCCAGGTGTGGAAATACTCGTGGCTGACGAGGCCCAGGAAGGTGCGATAGCCCTCGGTGGTTTCATCGCGACCAGTGACGGGCAGATCGGCGCGCGCGCACATCAATGCGGTGCTGGCACGGTGTTCCAGGCCGCCATAGCCATCGGTGGTGACCATCGTCATGAAGACGTAGCGGCGGTTGCTGTCGAGGAACGGCGCCGTGGCGGTCTGCGGCTCGAACAGGCGGATCTGCGCTTCGCAGATGCGCTTGAAATCGCGGGCGATGCGTTCCAGATCAAGGTTCGGCACACGGCCGGTAAAGACGGCGTCGTGCTGTGCGCCGCAAGCTTCGAACGACACCAGCGCGAACGTGCCCATCTCCACGGGGTGGTCGATCAGCTCGTCGTAATTGGCCGCTTCGTACCAGCCAAAGCCGTAGCGCTTGGCGCCGGCCTTGCCCTGGACGCGGCCGGTCGCTTCGCGCAGCGCGGTGGCGACACGCCAGCCGCGGTAGGCCTCTCCGGCGGGCGGCTGGATGTCGACGAGGCAGCGCTGGTCGTCCGCGCCTTCCACGCGCAGGAACACCGACGTACCGTTGAAGAAGCCGTGCGTGGCGTCCAGATGCGCGGCGCGCACCGACAAGTCCCACGCATAGACGTCGTAGGAAATCGTCAGCGGCCCGGTGCACGGCGCGGCCCACCACGTGTGCTTGTCGACCTTGGTCAGGCGCACCGGCCTGTGGGCGGACGACGCCTCGATCCGCACGATGTTGCGCGCGAACTCGCGGATCATGTAGCTGCCCGGAATCCACGCCGGCAGCGAAAAGCGCTGGCCCTGGGCATCGGGCGCGTCAACCGTGACGGTGACGGTGAAAATGTGCGCCTCGGGCGCGGCGGGGGCGATGGTGTAGCGGATCGGCTTCATGGCGGACATTGTAGCGTTGCCGTCCCACGCTGCCGATGGCAAATCGTCCGCAAACCGGCCTGCCAGCCTATCGGTTGACGTCGACCACGACGCGCCCGCGCATCTCGCCGGCCATGATGTCGTGGGCGGCGTCGATGGCCTCCGACAGCGTCACTTCGCGCGTGATGGCAGCCAGGCGATCGGGCAGCAGATCGGCGGCCAGGCGCTGCCACGCGGTCTGTCGCAGCGCGCGCGGCGCCATCACGCTGTCGATGCCGCACAGCGTCACGCCGCGCAGGATGAACGGCGCGACCGTGGCCGGAAAATCCATCCCCTGCGCCAGCCCGCACGCCGTGACCACGCCGCCGTAGCGCACCTGTGCGCACGCGTTGGCCAGCGTGTGCGAGCCCACCGAATCGACCACCGCCGCCCAGCGCTCTTTCTGCAATGGCTTGCCCGGGGCGGAAAGCTCGGCGCGATCCATGACATCCGTCGCGCCCAACGCCTGCAGGAAATCGGCCTCATTCGTCTTGCCGGTCGACGCCACCACGCGATAGCCCAGCTTGCCGAGCAGCGCGATGGCGATCGAGCCCACGCCGCCCGACGCGCCCGTCACCAGGACCTCGCCGTCGCCCGGTTTCACGCCGGCGCGCTCCAGCGCCAGCACGGAGAGCATCGCCGTGTAGCCGGCCGTGCCGATCGCCATGGCCTGCCGCGCGTCGAGCCCCGCCGGCAATGCCACGAGCCAATCGCCGGAAAGCCGCGCCTGCTGGGCAAGGCACCCCCAGTGCGTCTCGCCGACGCCCCAGCCGTTGAGCACAACCGCATCGCCGGTCCGCCAATCCGGATGCGATGAATCGAGCACGACGCCCGCGCCGTCGATACCGGCCACCATCGGCCACTTGCGCACGACGGGGCCTTTGCCGGTGATGGCGAGGCCGTCCTTGTAATTGATGGTCGACCAGTCCACGCGGATCAGCACGTCGCCGGCGGTCACGTCGTTGGCCAGCGCTTCGGGTGTGGACAACGCTGCGTCATCGAGGTCGACGATGTGGGCGAGCGGCCCGCCATCCTGCTTTTCCAGCATCAGCGCGCGAAACGACATGCCAAGTCTCCGAAGGTGAGGTGAATGCAAGCGCCCAAAGAAAAAGCGCCGGATCGACCGGCGCTTCCTTCGTGCGAATTACGACTTCTTGAGCGCGGCGAACTTGCGCTCCAGCGTGGCCGCATCGATCAGGCCCGGGGCGCGGGTGCCATCCGGGAAGATGATGGCCGGCGTGCCGGTCACGTTCAGCTGTTGGCCGAGCTTCAGGTTGGCCTCCAGCGGCGTGTCGCAGGTGCCGGCGCCGCCCGGGGCGGTCTTGGCGGTCATCCAGTCGCGCCAGGCCTTGGCGCGGTCGGCCGAGCACCAGATCTGCTTGGCCTTGGTGTTCGAGTCTTCCGACAGGATCGGGAACAGGAAGGTGTAGACGGTGACGTTGTCGACTTGCGTGAGCATCTGCTCCAGCTTGTGGCAGTACGGGCAGTTCGGATCGGAGAACACGGCGATCTTGCGTGCGCCGTTGCCCTTGACCCACTTCACGGCGCGGTCCAGCGGCAGGTCGGACCACTTCACGCGGTTCAGCTCGGCCAGGCGCTCCTGCGTGAGGTTGGTGGCGGTCTGCGTGTCGAGCAGGTCGCCGTTGAGCACGTAGCGGCCGGTGGCATCGCTGTAGACTACCTGGCTGCCGAGGTTGATCTCGTACAGGCCGGCCAGCGGCGACTTGGTGACGCTCTTGATCTCCACGTTCGGGCCCAGGGCCTTCTGCACGGTGGCCTTGACCTTGTCCAAGGCGGGCTCGGCGGCACCGGCGCTCAATACATAGCCCGCGCCAATGGCTGCCACTGCCACCGCAGAGGCGATGGCCGCCACCCGAATACGAAACGACATAACGACTCCTGGAACCCCGAAAAACCACAAATCCGCTGAGATGGCCTCAGCCGAGTGCGTGCCTGATCAACAAGCGTTTGATAAATGGCGTCATGCCCACCATGCGCATCCCCGCGTTGCGTACCGTGCGTGGCAGCGCGCCCGGCAGGGCGAACAGTTTGTGCAGACCGTCCGTGGCGGCCGTGAGCGAAAGCAGATCTTCGCGGCGGGCACGTTCGTAACGGCGCAGCAACCTCAGATCGCCATGATCGCGCATGGTTTCACGTTCCGCCATCACGCGACCGATTTCGGACACATCCCGCAGCCCGAGGTTCATGCCCTGCCCGGCCAGCGGATGGATCACATGGGCCGCATCGCCTACCAGCGCCACGCGCGGCGCGACCGCCCGGCTGGCGTGTTGCAGCACGAGCGGGAAACCCTGCGCAGGCGTGATGTTCGACAAGCGCCCGAAGCGAGCGGCGATGGCGCCACCCGCCGCAGCTTCCACTGCGCGGCACAACGCCTCGGGCGACAGCGCGAGCAATTCGCGGGCGTGGTCCTCGCTGGCGGACCAGACCATCGACACGCGCCGATCGGGCAGCGGCAGCATCGCGAGAATCTCTCCGCGTACCGGGGCGGCGTCATCCGTGGCGGCGGCCTGCTCGGCGGAGGCACCGAGGAACCATTGCCACGCGGTGTCCTGATGCCAGTGTTCGGCCTGGAAGTTGGCGACCACGCCAAGCTGGCGATACGGCTTCGCTTCGGCCTGGATACCGGCCTGCTCGCGCACCCACGAATGCTTGCCGTCGGCGCCGATCACGCATCCCGCGCGGATCGTCTGCCCGTCCGCCAGCGTCAGCCGCACGGCGTCGGCTTCCATTTCGAAACCGGTGGCGGCGTGCGGGAAGGTCTGCACCGTGTGAGCGAAGCGCAGTGCGGTTTCCAGAGCGCGCTCGACCAGCGACGATTCGGCAATCCACGCCAATTGCGGCGTGCCGGCGGCGTAGGCAGAGAAGTGCAGGTCGGGGTGGGCGTGCTCGCCGCGCGCGGCAGCGTCATCGCCGAAGATGCGCATGTCGTGCACCGGCTGCACGCGTGTCATGTCGAGCGCCGGCCAGATGCGCAACTGCTCCAGCAGCGCCTGGGAGCTGGACGAGAACGCGTAGACACGCGCGTCCCAGGCGTCCGGCCCGGCGGGCGCGGCGGCTGGCGCGGGCGGTGCGATATGCGCGATGCGCAAGCCGATCTGCGCCAGCCGCAGGGCGCAGGCACGCCCGACGATGCCGCCGCCCACCACGGCCAAGTGGTAGGGCGCAGCCTCCCGGGAAGCCGCCTTGGAAGAGGAAAACGCGGGTGTATTCATGGTGGGCCGATTATAGCGGCGGGGGGTGCGGCAGCCTTGTGGTCGCGCAAATGTGTCGCGACCGACACATGGCGTGCGCGCGTGTCGGCTCAGTGTTTACGCCTACCCCTGCCGCGCACGACGTTTTCGTCCCCCGAACCTAGTGCAGCGGGGTACGCACGTTTTGGGGCGCAGATGCCGCCTCTGCCACATATGTGGAAGATGCTCCGCCCGCCCGCAGACCCGCGATGTGATGCCGTTTCCACCGGACTTCAGCCGCTCAGGCCATCGGTCGGGATGGGCGATAAAAGCCGGGTAATTCGACGTTTTGACACGCGCGACCCGCCGATACAGTTCGGGTCCGATCCACGCATTCCTCATCGCCATGTGGACTTTCTCCAAACGCTCCGCCGTATCACTGATGCTGGCAGCGCTACTGGCGTTGGCCGGCTGCGCGCAGATGCCTGCTGCCACGACGCCCGCCCCCGTGGCCCGCACCGCGCCCCCGGGCGAAGTCATGACCTTCGCCATCCCGCCCGACGCACTGGGCGCGCATGACCCGCAACTGACGGCCGTGCTGACCAAGGCCGGCGCGCTGGCCGCGGCGCAAAAACGCCCGGCAACCATCCAGGTAGCCGCGCTGGCCCAGGATTTCCGCTACCTGAACCAGGCGCTGTGGAACGGCGTGCCCGCCCAGCGCGCCGGCTACGTCCGCCTGGAAAATTTGACCGTCAGCGCCAGCCAGCCCTACAGCGTGACGATCCGCACGCAGGATTAAGAGGAACGCCATGCGTATGACCCATCTGCTTTTCCCGCTCACCGTCGGCCTGCTGAGCGTCTCGACCGCTTCGGCTTTTGCCGCCCCGCCCGATGCACTGATGCCGGCGACGGCCGCGGCGCCCGACCGCGTCTATCCGCCCCTGCCTTCGCTCGCGATGCTGCCGCCCGGCGGCGGCGGCGAAATGGAACCGGCGCCCGTGGCACACGCGCGCGGCGGCAAGCGCAAGGTCGCGGCCACGCAGTGGCGCAAGGCGACCGAGCCGGTGCCCCGCATGGTGGTGTCAGAGGCCTCGCACACGTATCTGGCCGGCATCGAGCGTCAGCTTGAAGTGGCCCTGCAGAAGTAATCAACGATTGCCGCCGGAGCCGTCATGCCCCTCGCCCGCCTTCTTTGCTTGAACTGGCGCCGCCTTGCCGCGGCATTCTTGCTGGCGGGTTCCAGCGTGGCGGCGCACGCGGCGTCAGGCGATTGCTTCGAACAGGCCGGCACCTATCAGGGCGTCAACCCGACGGTGCTGCGCGCCATCGTGTGGTTTGAATCGAAAGGCGACCCGGGCGCCATCCACCGCAACGCCGATGGCTCGGTCGACATCGGCCAGGCGCAGATCAACTCGATCCACTTCGGCACGCTGGCGCGCTACGGCGTGCCGCGCCATGCGCTGACCGACGCCTGCGTCAACGTGTTCGTGGCGGCCTGGCTGCTCAAGCAAAAAATGGTTCGCCACGGAAACACGTGGCGGGCCATCGGCGCGTATCACTCCGAAACGCCGGCCCACCGCGACGCCTATGCGCGCAGCATCCAGCGGGTGCTGATGTCGTGGGGGGAATTGCGGGCCGACCGCTGAATCGGGTCCGGCCCTGGAACCGGGCTGTCGCTCAGTAGTACGAGACGGCGGCGTACGCCTGACGTGCGCCGATGGCGCGGCGCTCGCCGCTGACCAGGCGCATCAGTTCATCCTGACGCGGGCAGACCAGCGCGCGCACACGGGCGTCGTTGGCCAGGATGCGCATCATCAAGTCGCGCTTGCGCTGCACCTCTTCGTGCGACAAGGCCGGGCGCACACCATGCCCCAGGCGCTCCATGTGGACCGCGCATTCGCGCTCGAGTTGGCTCACTTCGTCCCAATCGCCGCGTTCGGCGGCGTCCACCATGTCTTCGGACAGGCTGGCGATGGCCTCGTAGCAGGCAAACAGGCCGGCGCTGTCGGAAACCGTATGGATCGGGCGGGCGGCGGTGGCGACGGTCCAGGACATGCTGTGCTCCAGAATCAAACGTGTTGTTTGCGGGAAGCCAGTGCAATAGGCATGCCCGGCCGGCGCGCAGCTGTTTCGAACGCCCGCGGAAACAGCGCTCAAGCCTTTGCCGGCTTGGCTCGGAAGGATACGGAGGGGGTCCGGCCCCAGGCGACCCAGGCCCGAAAAACAGCCGCTTCAACCGAAGTTGTTACGTTTCTGGAACGTAACGCGTAACGGGGCCGTAACGCCTTCATACCGCGAGCCGCCGAGCGCCCCGCCCGACCGAATGCGCTTTCATTCCGGGGCGAGAACGCACCCGGAGCGGTTACAATCACGCCTTTCCGTGAACGACGCGCACAGCCCGGATTCCACTGTGCTGCCGCCTCCTCCCGCGTCACGCAACCCCTTGATTCAGAGCCTTTTTCACCATGAGCCTCCAATGCGGCATCGTCGGTCTGCCGAACGTCGGCAAGTCGACCCTGTTCAATGCCCTGACCAAAGCCGGCATCGCCGCCGAGAACTACCCGTTCTGCACGATCGAGCCCAACGTCGGCGTGGTGGAAGTGCCGGACGCCCGCCTGCAGGCGCTGGCCGAGATCGTCAAGCCCGAGCGCGTGCTCCCGGCGGTGGTCGAGTTCGTCGACATTGCGGGCCTGGTGGCGGGCGCCTCCAAGGGTGAAGGCCTGGGCAACCAGTTCCTGGCCAACATCCGCGAGACGGATGCCATCACGCACGTGGTGCGCTGTTTCGAAGATGAAAACGTGATCCACGTTGCCGGCAAGGTCGACCCGATCGCCGACATCGAAGTCATCAACACCGAACTCGCCCTCGCTGACCTGGGTACGGTCGAAAAGGCGCTGCAGCGCTACACCAAGGCCGCCAAGTCGGGCAACGACAAGGAAGCCGCCAAGCTGGTCGCCGTGCTGGAAAAAGCGCAGAAGGTGCTGGACGAAGCCAAGCCCGTACGTGGCCTGAACCTGACCGACGACGAGTGGGCGACGCTCAAGCCGCTGTGCCTGATCACCGCCAAGCCGACCATGTACGTTGCCAACGTGCGCGAAGACGGTTTCGAGAACAACCCGCACCTGGACGCCGTGCGCAACTACGCTGCGCAGACGAACTCGCCCGTGGTGGCCGTGTGCGCCGCCATCGAAGCCGAAATCGCCGATCTGGATGACGCCGACAAGGCCGAATTCCTGGCCGACATCGGCATGGAAGAGCCGGGCCTGAACCGCGTGATCCGTGCGGCCTTCAAGCTGCTCGGCCTGCAAACCTACTTCACCGCCGGCGTGAAGGAAGTGCGCGCCTGGACGATCCACATCGGCGACACGGCCCCGCGCGCCGCCGCGGCCATCCACACCGACTTCGAACGCGGCTTCATCCGCGCCCAGACGATTTCGTACGAGGATTTCATCCAGTACAAGGGCGAACAAGGTGCCAAGGAAGCCGGCAAGATGCGCGCAGAAGGCAAGGAATACATCGTCAAGGACGGCGATGTGCTGCACTTCCTGTTCAACGTCTGATCAGCGCAAGCACAACGAAAAGCCCTGCAATCACTGCAGGGCTTTTTTCATGGACAACGCGAGCGCGGCAACACCGTGCCTGGGCGAGGTGCGTGCTGCCGGGCCTTGTAACGTTGAGGTGGCCCGGCATCACTTTTTACATACACGTAGTGCCGATAAGGCCGTTGCGATGGCCTTCGGAGCGCTTTGCTGCGCCATTTTCGCGTCTTGGGCACGTGACTTGCGTGGCGCACGGCAGATACGCTGAACCCCGGTAGGCTTCTTGCCCGGGGCAGCCCGTCGCCCCGCATTCGACCAACGCCTGCCGGGCGGCGCACTCGCCCAACGCCATGAGTTCGCAATCGCCCCCGCCCTTGTCCGTAGTTGACGACATCGACGCCACGCCGGGTATTGGCAGCAGCGCTGCCATCCAGTCGCGCGGGGTGTTGCTGTGCCTGTCCGAACCGGAGTTGCGCGTCCAGCAGGTGAGCGAAAACCTGGAGACCGCGCTGGGTACGCCGCTGGCCAGCGCGCTGGGAGCAAGCGTCGACCGTGTGGTGGGCAGCGCCGGCCGCGAGGTGCTGGAGCGCGCCCTGGCCACGCATAGCATCGACGGCCACCCCCTGTATATCGGCACGCTGCAGACACCGCACGGCCACGCGCTCGACGCGGTCATACACCGGCACAAGCGCACGCTGATCCTGGAACTGGAACCGGCCGTGCATGCAGCCGACGGCGCGTTTGCGTCGATGTATCCGCTGATGCGCACGTTTGTCGGCAGCCTCCAAGCCGTTGGCACCGTCGATGCACTCACGGACCTTGCCGCCCGCGAAGTCCGCCGTCTCACCCACTTTGGCCGCGTCACGATCTACCGCATTGAGCGCGATGGCTCCTTGCAGGCGTTGGCCGAAGCGCGCGACGAGGCCTACGACACGCTGGTCGGCACACACCTGTCTGGGGCGGGCATCACGCCCGAACTGCGTACCCTGTACAGCCACAATCCGCTGCGGCTCGTGGCAGATGTGGACGACATCGCGGTGGGTCTGGTGCCACCGCTGCATCCGTCCACCGGCCGGACGACCGACCTGACATACGCCGCCCTGCGCGCCGCTTCCGAAGCGCAGCGCGAAACCATGCGCGGCATGGGGGCGAAGGCCTCGTTCACGCTGGCGCTTACGGTGCGCGGCACTCTCTGGGGCTTGATCGCCTGCCACCACGCGACGCCCTGCTCACTGTCGTTTGAAGTGCGCACGGCGTGCGAACATCTGGCGCAGATTCTGTCGCTGCAGATCGAAGCGAAGGAAGACCGCGCGGAGATCGCGCACCGGCTGGAACTGCGGCGCATCCTCGTGCGCTTGCTGGCCGCGATGGCCGACCGGGACCATTTCCACGAGGGCCTGCTGGAGCATCCCGCCGATCTGCTGGGCTTTGCCTCCGCCAGCGGCGCGGCCATCGTGCGCCAGGGCGAGTGTGTGCGCATCGGTGCGGCGCCGGACGAGGCTAGCATCCTGCGGCTGACCGAATGGCTTGCCAAGGAGCGCCCCGGCGAGGTATTCCACACCGATCGGCTGGCCAGCACCTATCCGGACGGCGCCGCGCTGCTGCCGCAGGCCAGCGGCGTGCTGGCCGTGCAGGTTTCGCAGCTGCATCGTCACTACGTGCTGTGGTTCCGCCCCGAAACCCCGCACACCGTGCGCTGGGCGGGTGACGCGCCGGACGCAGACGTCGACCACGACAGCCGACACATGCTGGGCCGCACGCGCCACTGGCAGGAACACATCGCGCAGACTTCGCGCCCGTGGCGCACGAGCGAAGTGGAAACCGCTGCGGAGTTCCGCTACGCCGTCCTGAACATCGTGCTGCGCCGCGCCGAAGAAGCCGCGGAGTTGACCAGCGAACTGCGCCGCGCCAACCACGAACTCGAAGCGTTTTCGTATTCCGTGTCGCACGACTTGCGCGCGCCGCTGCGCCATATCGCCGGCTATGCCGAACTGCTCGACGAGATGGAAGGCCAACACGTCTCGGAGCGTGGGCGGCACTTCCTGCAGACGATCTCCGAGTCGTCGCGCTTCGCGGGCAAGCTGGTCGACGATCTGCTCACCTTCTCGCAGATGGGACGCGGCGCACTTCACCTGACCGATGTCGACCTCACGCAGCTCGTGCGCGGCGTCGTGCGCGATCTGACGCTCGACCAGGGGCGTCGCCATATCGAATGGAACATCGCGGCCCTGCCGGTGGTGCGCGCCGATCCGGCATTCCTGCAACTGGCCATGCGCAACCTGCTCTCCAACGCCGTCAAATACACGCGTGACCGCGATCCGGCGCGCATCCAAATCGACGCCGAACAGACCGACGCCGAAACCATCGTGCGCATTGCCGACAACGGCGTGGGCTTCTCGATGGAATACGTGGCCAAGCTGTTCGGCGTGTTCCAGCGGCTGCACCGCATGGACGAGTTCGAGGGCACCGGCATCGGCCTGGCCAATGTGCGGCGCATCATCGATCGCCACGGCGGTCGCACCTGGGCCGAGGGCGAGCTGAACCGCGGCGCGACGTTCTACTTCGCCCTGCCGCGCACGCCCGACCCGCAAGCGGCATCCGAGCGGGCCTTCGCACGATGACGCGCGAGGCCTGATCGTTCTTTTCCACGCTCATTGTCACCATGCTCAAACCCATCCTGCTCGTTGAAGACAACCCGAACGACCTCGAGCTGACCCTGCTGGCGCTGGAGCGCAGCCAGCTTGCCAACGACGTGGTCGTCACCCGGGACGGCGCCGAGGCGCTGGATTACTTGCACGCGCGCAACCTGTACGCGCAGCGCGTGCCCGGTAACCCCGCCGTGGTGCTGCTCGACCTGAAGCTGCCAAAGATCGACGGGCTGGAAGTGCTGGCCGAGATCCGCGCAACGCCCGCGCTCAAGAGCCTGCCGGTCGTCATGCTGACTTCGTCGCGCGAAGAAACCGACCTGCTGCGCAGCTATGAGTTGGGCGTCAACGCCTACGTGGTCAAGCCGGTGGAGTTCCGGGCGTTTGTCGACGCGATTGCCGACCTGGGCGTATTCTGGGCAGTGCTCAACGAACCGCCGCCCGGCTCGACCCGGGCACGGCGCACGTCGCTGCCGGCGAGCTAGCCGCCCCATCCGGAGCATTCGCCCCCATGCCGAATCTGCAACTGCTGCTGGTCGAAGACAACCCGCTCGATGCGGAGCTCACGCGCGCGCGGCTGGAAACCGCCAATCTGCAAGCCGACACCACGCTGGTCGACAACGAGACGGACTTCATCGCCCAACTCAGCGCGCGCACCTTCGACGCCATCCTGGCCGATTACATGCTCCCGCAGTTCACGGGGGCCGAGGCGCTCGACATTGCGCGCCGCATGGCGCCGCAAACGCCGTTCATCTTCGTATCCGGCGCGCTGGGCGAGGAACACGCGGTCGACATGCTCAAGCGCGGCGCCACCGATTACGTCATCAAGCAGCGCCTGCAGCGCCTGCCCGTGGTGCTGCTGCGGGCGCTGGCCGAAGCGGCCGAACGCCGCCAGCGCATCGCCGCCGAAGCCGCGCTGCGCGAAGCGGAAACGCATTTCCGCCTGCTGATCAACGCGCTCAAGGAGCACGCCGTGCTCTCGCTCGACCCGCAGGGCATCGTGCGCACATGGAACGCGGCGTCGCGCAGCATTCTTGGTTATGCGCGTGAAGACATCCTCGGCAAATCGGCGGAGATTCTGTATCCGCAGGCCGCGCGCGAGGCGGGTGAATTCCAGCGCAAGCTCGAACGCGTGCGCCGCGAAGGCAGCCTCACCGACGACCGCTGGATGCTGCGCAAGGACGGCACGCCGTTCTACGCATCGAGCGTGGTCACGGCCATCCACAACGAGACGGGGCAACTGGTCGGTTTCTCGAAAATCATCCGCGACTCCACGGAAGAGCGCATCGCGGCCGACGCCCTGCGCCGCGCGAAGGAAGAAGCCGAGACCGCCAACCACGCCAAGGACCACTTTCTGGCCGTGCTGTCGCACGAGTTGCGCACGCCGCTCACGCCCATCCTGACCGCCGTGCATCTGCTGGAAATGCGCCAGGATCTGCCGGCGTATGTGGTCGCGCAGCTCGAAGTCGTGCGCCGCAATGCCGAGCTGGAAGCGCGCCTGATCGACGACCTGCTCGACATCACGGGCATTGCGCGCGGCAAGCTGGCGGTCAGCTTTGCGCTGGTCGATTTGTATCCGCTGCTGGAAAGCACGCTGGAGATGTCGCGCAACGACATGCAGGCCAAGCGGCTATCGCTCAAGACACGCTTCGAGGCAGGCCGCAGCCGGCTGTACGCCGACGGCGCGCGCATTCAGCAAGTGATCTGGAACCTCGTGCGCAACGCGGTCAAGTTCACGCCCGACGGCGGCGCCATCGAGGTGCGCGTCTGGAACCCGTCGCCCTCCACCGTGGCCGTCGCCGTGAAGGACAACGGCATCGGCATCGAACCGGAAGCACTGCCGCGCATCTTCTCGGCCTTCGAACAGGCCGATGCGTCGATCACGCAGCGCTTTGGCGGGCTTGGCCTGGGCCTGGCGATTGCCTACGCGCTGGTGCAGAAGCACGAGGGTTCATTGATTGCCGAGAGCGCCGGCCGCCACGAGGGCGCCACCTTCACGCTCACCCTGCCTCTGGCCACCGAGATGGTGCAGCCCGAGACGCCGCCCACACCGCCCGCGCCCCGCGCCCAACCGACGCGCGGCCTGCACGTGCTGCTGGTGGAAGACAACACCGATACGGCCGAGGCGATGGCGCAGATGCTGGATATCCTCGGCCACAGCGTGGCCGTTGCCAACAGCGCCCGCACGGCCATGCAGGCCGCTGAATCGGGCGCATTCGATCTGCTGATCAGCGACATTGGCTTGCCGGACGGCAGCGGCCTCGACGTGGTGCGCGTATTTGCCGAGCGGCAAGGCGCCCCGTCGATCGCCATCACCGGCTATGGCATGGAAGACGACATCGCCCGGTGCCGCGACGCGGGCTTTACGGATCACCTGACCAAACCGGTGGATTTCAAGCGACTGGAAGCGCTGATGGCCGGCTATCTGGCCGCGCGCGACGCGCGCACCGCGGGCGTGGGCGCAAGCTGAGCCGCGCCAGAATGCCGCAGCGGCAGCCGCCCTAGCGGCGCAGCAGGCCCCAAGCAGCAGGCAGCAGCATGGCGCCCACCACGGCGGCGGTCCACGCCATGATTTGCCCGTCGGCATACAGGTGGGCGAACTGGCCGCTGTAGTAACCAAGCAACGCACCCATCCCGCCCGTCACCAGCGCGGCCAGCCATCCGAGGCGCTTGCCTGCCGGATGCAGCCAACGCGCCGCCACGCCCACCGCCAGCCCGATCCACAGCGGCCCCATCCACCCCATGCCTGTTCTCCGTATTGCCCTTGAGCGATTCAACTGGACGCGTACCTTAGCGCAGGACGCTGCGGAAAACTACGTCGGCGCACCCGCATGACGCGTGACGAATAATCGACATTCATCCATACACCTCACCAGATTTGACCTGCGTCCTGCTGATACGGGGGGCGGGCGTTATAATCGAGAGTGCTCAAAATTCGTGCCGTTCCCTTAACCGGCCGCCCCACATGCAGTTGCTGACGCTCGGAATCAACCACCACACTGCGCCGCTTTCCCTGCGCGAGAAGGTGGCGTTTCCGCTCGAGCAGCTCAAGCCCGCACTGGGCACGCTGCGCCAGCATCTGCCGCAGCTCAGAAGCTCGGCGGAAGCCGCCATTCTTTCCACCTGCAATCGCACCGAAATCTACTGCGCCACCGACGGCAACCTCCCCGAGCAAACCGCGCACGAGCATGCGATTCGCTGGCTGGCGCAGCACCACAACATCGACGCCGGCGAACTCGCGCCCCATGTGTATTCGCTCGGCCAGTCGCTGGCGGTACGCCACGCCTTCCGCGTGGCCAGCGGACTCGATTCGATGGTGCTGGGCGAGACGCAGATCCTCGGCCAGATGAAAGACGCCGTGCGCACCGCCACCGAGGCGGGCGCCCTGGGCACGTACCTGAATCAGCTGTTCCAGCGCACCTTTGCGGTCGCCAAGGAAGTGCGCGGCACGACAGAGATCGGCGCGCATTCCGTGTCAATGGCCGCCGCCGCCGTGCGCCTGGCCCAGCGCATCTTCGAATCGATTGCGGATCAGCGCGTCCTGTTCATCGGCGCCGGCGAGATGATCGAGCTGTGCGCCACGCACTTTGCCGCGCAGACGCCGCGCGAGGTGGTAATCGCCAACCGCACGCTGGAACGGGGCGAGAAGCTCGCCGAATCGCTGTCGAACCAGGGCCTGAATGCCCGCGCCGTGCGCCTGGCTGAACTGCCCACCAAGCTCGCCGACTTCGACATCGTCGTTTCGTGCACCGCCAGCACGCTGCCCATCATCGGCCTGGGCGCCGTGGAGCGCGCCATCAAGCAGCGCCGCCACCGCCCGATGTTCATGGTCGACCTGGCCGTGCCGCGCGACATCGAACCTGAAGTTGCGCGCCTGTCCGACGTGTTCCTCTACACCGTCGACGACCTGGGGGCCATCGTGCGCGAAGGCAACGCGCTGCGGCAGGCCGCCGTGGCGCAGGCCGAGGCCATCATCGAAACGCGCGTGCTGAACTTCATGCACTGGCTCGATGCGCGCAGCGTGGTGCCCGTCATCCGCGATCTGCACGCGCAGGCTGAAACGCTGCGCCAGGGTGAACTGGAACGCGCCCAGCGCATGCTCGCGCGTGGCGACGATCCGGCGCTGGTGCTCGAAGCGCTGTCGCAGGCGCTGACCAAGAAATTCCTCCACGGCCCGACGCATGCGCTCAACCACGCGCAGGGCGAAGGCCGCGAACAACTCATCGACCTGCTGCCGGCGCTGTTCCGCCAGTCCAGCCACTCCGAGCGCTAGCGGCCGGCGCATCGCACGCGCGCCGCATGTTTGCACGACTGGCGCGCACGTTCTGGCGCGGTATCATGCGCCGCCTTCGCTTCCAGCGTTTCCCTCCGCGACTGCCCGAATGAAGCCCAGCATGCTGTCCAAGCTCGACCAACTGGCCGAGCGCATCGTCGAAATCAACGCGCTGCTTGCGCGTGAAGACGCCACCGCCAACCTCGGCCAATACCGCAAGCTCACGCGCGAACATGCCGAGCTGGAGCCCGTGGTCGCGCAATTTGCCGCGTGGAAGCAGGCCGAGGAAGACATCGCCACCGCGCAGGAGCTGGCGGCCGATCCGGACATGAAGGCGTTTGCAGAGGACGAACTCCGTGCCGCGCGCGAGCGGATGGAATCCCTCGAAGGCGAGCTGCAACGCCTGCTGCTGCCCAAAGACCCGAACGACCATCGCAACATCTTCGTGGAAATCCGTGCCGGCACAGGCGGCGACGAATCCGCGCTCTTTGCCGGCGACTTGCTGCGCATGTATACGCGCTACGCCGAACGGCAGCGCTGGCAGGTGGAGATCGTCAGCGAATCGCCTTCGGACCTGGGCGGCTACAAGGAAGTGATTGCGCGGCTGGTGGGCGAAGGTGCGTACTCGCGCCTGAAGTTCGAATCGGGCGGCCACCGCGTGCAGCGCGTGCCGGCCACCGAGGCGCAGGGGCGTATTCACACGTCGGCCTGCACCGTGGCCGTCATGCCCGAGGCCGATGCGCTGGCCGACATCCAGATCAATCCGGCCGATCTGCGCATCGATACGTTCCGCGCGTCGGGGGCGGGCGGCCAGCACATCAACAAGACGGATTCGGCCGTGCGCATCACGCACTTGCCGACTGGCCTTGTGGTGGAGTGCCAGGACGACCGCAGCCAGCACCGCAACAAGGACCGCGCCATGCAAGTCCTGGCCGCGCGCCTGAAGGATCGTCAGGAGCGCGAGGCGCAAGCCAAGGAAGCCAGCGCACGCAAGAGCCTGATCGGCTCGGGCGACCGCTCCGACCGCATCCGCACGTACAACTTCCCGCAAGGCCGCGTGACCGATCACCGCATCAACCTGACGCTGTACAAGATCGACGCGATCATGGACGGCGACCTCGATGAACTCGTCGGTGCGTTGGCCGCTGAGCACCAAGCGGAGCAGCTTGCGGCGCTTGGCGAAGACGCCTGAGGGCTCAATCGTTAAAAAGCGCCCTCCCCGTAACATCCGCTTGCGTTTGATACAGCTTTGCGCGATGGCGGGGCGGCCTCGCGTTCCTATAATCGATCTCGATCACGCCGAGTGCATCGCCGGTCGCATCCGGCACGCACTTACCGACAAGCGCGGCAACATCACGATTAGGAGAATCGCAATGCGTACCCAACTGCTGGCCATTACCGTCGCTACCACCCTCGCACTGGGCCTGGCCGCCTGCGGCAAGAAGGATGACGCCACCGACCAGGCCGCCAAGAGCGCGATGGAACAATCGAAGGACGCCGCCAAGCAGGCCCTCGACAACGCCGGCACCGCCGTGACCAAGGCCGCGGACGCCGCCAAGGTGGAACTGTCGCAAGCGGCTTCGGACGCGCAGGTCTCCGCTTCGGGCGCGCTGGCGCAGGCCAAGGAGGCCGCCAAGACCGCGGCCGACAAGACGGCCGACGCGGCCAAGGTTGCGGCAGACAAGACCGCTGACGCCACCAAGGAAGCGGCCAACAAGGTCAAGGAGGCGACCAAGCAGTAAGCTCCGCTCTACCTCACCGACCCGCTCGCGGGCCCGCGCCACATCGGCCGGGCCCGTGTTATTTTGTGCGCCCGATCTTCGCTGCTGGTCTGTTGCCGTGTCGTCTTCCCCCGTCATTCCGCCCGAAACCCTTGCTCGCGTGGCCGACGCGCTGACGGCGCTGGCCGGTGCCGGCCTGCCCGCGCTGGAAGCACGCATGCTGGTCTCGCACGTGACGGGCCTGTCGCGCGTGCAACTCATCACGCAAGACACCTGCCCCATCGACGCGGCCGCGCGCGCGCGCATCAGCGAACTTGCTGCGCGCCGCCTAGCCGGCGAGCCCATGGCGTATCTGCTGGGCGAACGTGAATTCTTCGGGCGCGCCTTCAAGGTGACGCCCGCCGTGCTGATCCCGCGCCCCGATACCGAATTGCTGGTCGAACAAGCGCTGGACCGCCTGGAAGAACGCGATGCGCCAGCGGTGCTGGACATGGGCACCGGCAGCGGCATCATCGCCATCACGATCGCGCTGGCGCGGCGCGACGCGCGCGTATGGGCCACCGATGCCTCCGCCGATGCACTGGGCGTGGCGATCGACAACGCCAAGGCGCTCGGCGCGACCAACGTCCGGACTGCGCTGGGCGACTGGTATGGCGCGCTGGCCGATGCCGACGCGCCTCCCGCTTTCGATCTCATCGCCAGCAACCCGCCTTACATTGCCGCCACCGACGCGCACCTCGACCAGGGCGACCTGCGTTTCGAACCCGCCAGCGCCCTCACCGACCACGATGATGGCCTGCGCCACCTGCGCAGCATCGTCTCCGGGGCGCCTGCGCGGCTGGCCGCCGGCGGCTGGCTGCTGCTCGAGCACGGCTACGACCAGGGCGAACCCGTGCGTGCGCTGCTGGGGGGCGCCGGCTTCGCCAACGTCTTCACCGCCCAAGACCTGGCCGGCCACGACCGCTGCAGCGGCGGGCAGTGGCCGGATCAAAACGCCGGTGCGCGTTCCTCGCTAAAATAGACGGGTTTTCCAATGTGGATGGCAGTTGAGAAGCCGCTGCCGCCCCTCACCCAATCGAGTCTCCCCATGAGCACCACGCACGAAAAGATCGACCAGATCGTCAAAGGCCACCCCGTCGTCCTCTTCATGAAGGGCACCGCGCAATTCCCGATGTGCGGTTTTTCGGGCCGCGCCATCCAGATCCTGAAGGCCTGCGGCGTGGACCGTCCGCACACCGTCAACGTGCTGGAAGACGACGAAATCCGCCAGGGCATCAAGGACTACGCCAACTGGCCGACCATTCCGCAGCTCTATATCAAGGGCGAGTTCATTGGCGGCTCGGACATCATGATGGAGATGTACCAGAGCGGCGAACTGCAACCGCTGCTGGCTGCTTGAGCTGCGTTCTCGTTTCAGCGTGACCCAAACCCCGGACGCCACCGCTCAAACGCCAGCCGTGCGCCGCATCATCGTGGCGATCACGGGCGCGTCGGGCGCGATTTACGGGGTGCGGCTGCTGCAGGTTCTGCAGGGCCTGCGTGACTCAGCGGGCGTGGAATCGCACCTGCTGATGTCGCCCGCAGGGTTGATGAACGTGCAGCACGAGCTGCACATGGCACGCGAAGAAGTGGAAACGCTGGCGCACGTCGTGCATAACGTGCGCGATATCGGCGCGACCATCGCGAGCGGCTCCTTTGCTGCCGAAGCGATGGTGGTGGCGCCCTGCTCGATGAAGACGCTGGCGGCCGTCGCGCACGGCCTGTCGGACAACCTCATCGCCCGCGCGGCCGACGTCACGCTCAAGGAGCGCCGCCGCCTCATCCTGATGGTGCGCGAAACGCCGTTGAATCTGGCGCACCTGCGCAACATGACGGCGGTCACGGAGATGGGCGGAATCGTGTTCCCGCCCGTGCCGGGCTTTTACCAGCGCCCCAAGACGATCGACGACCTGGTCGACCACACCGTCGGGCGCGTATTGGATCTGCTGGGCCTGCCGCAGACGTTGGCGCCCGGCTGGCCGGGCTTGCGTTCAACGGACTAAGCGCCGATCAGCCGACCGCAGCTTAGCGGTGGCGGTAATTGAAGTACACCGACGGCCCACCCCAATAGCCGCCGTAGTAAGCCGGATAAGCGGGTGCCACATAGACCGGCGCGGGCGCCACGGCCACCGGTGCGGGATACACGGCACAACCCCCAAGCGTCGCGGCCAACAAGGCCAGAGCCACGATTTTCATGATTAGCGTCCTTCGGCCCCGCTAGTGGAGCCACGTGGACGTTATAAGCCGGCGCGAGCGGCGCCGGCGTCATGCGCGTGTAAGCCGTGTAACTGAAAACTACGAACGTGCGTTCGTAAGTTCACTGCTTAGGCGCCGGTTTGCCTGCAGAGGGCTTGGCTGTCGCGGCGGGCGCCGAGGCCGTCACACCTGACGCAGCAGCCTGTTTGGGTGCATTCGGATCGACTTCCGCACGCATCTGATCCATGACCGCCCCGGCGCGCGGTGCCCAGAGGAATTCCACCGTGCCGTTCTGCGGCTCTTCAGGAATCGCGTACATCGTAATGATGGTCTGAGGGCCCGCCCAGCGCGCGCGCAACGAATCGACGGTCTTGCCGGACTTGAGCTTGAGGGGCGCCTTGCCTTCCTGCGCCGGCTTGCCGTAGCGATCGGACAGGGCCTGGAAGACGCGCTGCTCGGTATCCACGCCGCGCGTGGGCACGAACATGCCGGCGATGTTGCCATCCTGGTCGATCAGCACCACGGCCTGCGGGCCGTCCATCAACTCCGGCCGCGATGCCTGCGGCACGCCCAGAGACCGCGTGCGGCCATGCGATTCCAGCGCGTCGGAGCAGTATTCGGCGACGTCCTTGCCGCCATTGGCGCGTACGTCTTCGCATGAGGGCAGCTTGCGCAGCGGCTTGCCGAGCGGAAAGGCGTCCAGCAGCACCGCCACGTCGCCGGGGTCGCGCACCGCCTTGGCCGGTGCGGGAGCCTTCGAAGCAGGAGCGGCCTTCGATGCCGATGCGGCAAACGCCACGGGCGCGAGCAACGAGGTCGAGATGGCAAGGGCGGCGGTTGCCGTGGCGCGTCGCGTCCAGCAGGTCATGCGAACTCCATGAAGGAAAGAGCCGAGAGTGTGCCATGCGGGAATCCCGGCACGCGGCAAAGCGGTTGTGACCGGCGCCGGGCAGCGTGCGTTCCCCTCAACCGAACGGTTGACCCCACCCAGACCGGCTCGTTACACGCCATTTGACGCGGATGTCGGCCCGATGCGGGCCGGAAACATTATCAAAATGTTGCCGGTTTTGATCTCGCAAAGGTCCGGCGGGTAAAATCTCGGCGGCACAGACGAATGACCGGCAGGACCGAAGCGTCACGTTCCTCGGCCCGCCGCATAGACGCGATCTCATTTTGAACATTCCCTCCGCTGTTTCCTCCCGCATGCCGGGGGCCGCGCGCGCGGCACGCACCCGTTCGGTAGCCGGCTATGCGCGGCTCGCCGTGGGCGTGCTGGCGCTGGCTTCCGCGCATGCTGCGCTGGCCTTTGGCTTCAACGATGTGGCCGTACGCGCCAAGCAACTGGCCGCGAAGCCGTACCAGGCGCCCGCCGACACCCTGCCGCGCGAATTGCGCGAGCTGCGCTACGACCAGTACCGCGAAATCCGCTTCAAGTCCGACCAGGCTTACTGGCGCCGCGACAAGCTGCCGTTCGAACTCGGCTTCTTCCACGAGGGTTCGTACTACGACCAGCCCGTGAAGATCAACGAGGTGTCGCCGGCCGGTGTGCGCGAAATCCGTTTCGATCCGCGCCTGTTCGACTACGGCCCGGTCAAGCTCGATCCGAAGCAGTTGCAGAAGCTCGGCTTTGCCGGTTTCCGCGTGCACTATCCGATGAACACGCCCAAGTACAAGGACGAGGTCATCGTGTTCCTGGGCGCGTCCTACTTCCGGGGCATCGGCAAGGGGCAGGTTTACGGCCTCTCCGCGCGCGGGCTGGCCATCGACACCGCGCTCAATTCGGGCGAGGAATTCCCCCGCTTCACCGATTTCTGGATCGAACGGCCCGCCGCCAATGCGAAAGAGCTGACGATCTACGCGCTGCTCAATTCGCGCCGCGCCACGGGCGCCTACCGCTTCGTCATCAAGCCGGGCAGCGACACGGCAGTCGACGTGAAGGCGCAGCTGTACATGCGCGAGAACGTGAGCAAGCTGGCCATCGCGCCGCTTACCAGCATGTTCTTCTTTGGCGAGAACCAGCCGGCGCCTGCGCTGGATTTCCGCCCCGAGGTGCACGACTCCGACGGCCTGTCGGTGCTGTCCGGCACGGGCGAATGGATCTGGCGTCCGCTGACGAACCCCAAGCGCCTGCTGGTCAGTTCGTTCGGGACGACGAACCCGGGCGGCTTCGGCCTCATGCAGCGTGACCGCGCGTTCTCCAGCTACCAGGAAATCGGCGACCGCTACGAACTGCGCCCGAGCGCGTGGGTCGAGCCCGTCGGCAAATGGGGCGCGGGCCGCGTGGAGCTTGTGCAGATCCCGACGCCCGACGAGACCAACGACAACGTGGTCGCCTACTGGGTGCCGGAAAACCCGCCCAAGCCGCAGCAGCCGTTCAATCTCGAATACCGCTTGCTGTGGCAGAAGGACGCCGACAAGAAGCCGGCGCTGGCATGGGTCGCGCAGACGCGCCGCTCGCACGGCTGGACGACCAAGCGCCCCGACGAGCGCAAGCCCGACGATACGATCGCCTTCGTGGTCGACTTTGAAGGGCCGGCGCTGGCCAAGCTGGCGCCGAACGCTCCGGTTGAGCCGGTGTTTTCGGCAGATGCCAACGGCAAGATCGAATCGATCTTCGGCCAACCCAACACCGCGACCGGCGGCTGGCGCGTGACCGTGCGCCTCAAGCGGGTCGACGACGATAAACCCGTTGAACTGCGTGGCTACCTGCGCAGCGGCGGCACCGGACTCTCCGAGACGTGGAGCTACCTGTTACCTCCGGGCTGAACGTGACGACAGCCCAGACTGCCGGTGCTGCCGGCACAGCCCCCTCCACCAGCCCAGCCACAGCGCAGTCTGTGGCTGACCATTACCTTGAGGCGCTGCCGCTGGCGGCCGACGCGCGCGCTGCGCTGCTGCGCAACGCGGGGATCACAGCCACGGACGACGATGCAGCGGCGCTCGCCAAGCTGCATCGTGCGCTGGCCCGGCTCGACCCCGCACAGACGACCTCGCTCGACGCCGACGCGCCGGCTTACGCGTCCGTAGGCTCGCGCCTGGATGCTGCGTATGGCGCCACGCGCGCGGAGGCGGCATCGACGGAGCCCTCCGCCCAACCTGCCCCACCCGTTGAGCACGACAACCAGGGCCGCATCCACCTGGATACCGGCCCCACGCCCGCGCGCCGTTCGATGGTGCCGTGGCCATGGGTGCTCGGCCCGATCTGGCGCGCGCGCAAGGCCATCGACCGCTGGATGCATGGCGGCAAGAAGCCGGTGCCGTACGAAGCGCCCGACTCGCCGGACCCGAAAGGCATCTGGCGCTTCGTCGGCGCACGCCGCCGCCTGACGCTGCTCGCGCTGATGATCGCGCAGACCGTCGCCGCCACCTGGGCGATGAGCACGGTGCTGCCGTACCACGGTGCCGACTGGCTCGAAGCCATCATCATCGTCCTGTTTGCGGTGCTGTTCTGCTGGGTATCGGCGGGCTTCTGGACGGCCATCACGGGCTTCCTGCTGCTGGCCTTCCACGGCGACCGCTTCGTCATCTCGCGCCGCGCCACGCCCGACGCCACGATTCCGGACGACGCCCGCACGGCCATCGTCATGCCGATCTGCAACGAAGATGTGCAGCGCGTCTTCGCGGGGCTGCGGGCGACGTACGAATCGTTGCAGCGCACGGGGCATCTGGAGCACTTCGACTTCTTCGTGCTGTCGGACTCCGGCGATCCGGACATCCGCACGGCAGAAGCCGACGCCTGGCTGCACATCTGCCGGGCGCTCGACGGTTTCGGTCGCATCTTCTATCGCTGGCGCCGCCACCGCGTGAAGCGCAAGAGCGGCAACATCGACGATTTCTGCCGGCGCTGGGGCGGCCGGTACCGCTACATGATCGTGCTCGACGCCGACAGCGTGATGAGCGGCGATTGCCTGACGCGCCTCGTGCAGCTGATGGAAGGTGCACCCAGCGCGGGCATCATCCAGACCGCCCCGCGCGCCGCCGGCCGCGACACGCTGTATGCGCGTATCCAGCAGTTCGCCACGCGTGTGTACGGGCCGTTGTTCACCGCCGGCCTGCACTACTGGCAGCTCGGCGAATCGCACTACTGGGGCCACAACGCCATCATCCGGCTGGACCCGTTCATCAAGCACTGCGCGCTGGCGCCGATACCGGGCAAGGGCTCGCTCTCCGGCGAGATCATGTCGCACGACTTTGTCGAAGCCGCGCTGATGCGCCGCGCCGGCTGGGCCGTGTGGATCGCCTACGACCTCGACGGCAGCTACGAAGAGATGCCGCCCAACCTGCTCGACGAGCTGGGCCGCGACCGCCGCTGGTGCCACGGCAACCTGATGAACTTCCGCCTGTTCGGCGCGCCGGGCTTCCACCGTGTGCACCGCGCGGTCTTCATCACCGGGGTGATGGCGTATCTGTCGGCGCCGCTGTGGTTCCTGTTCCTGCTCCTGTCGACGGCCCTGCTGGCCAAGCACACGCTGATCGCGCCGGAATACTTCACACAGCCGCGCCAGCTCTTCCCGATCTGGCCGGAGTGGCATCCGGAAAAGGCCGCCGCGCTGTTTTCCGCCACGGCCACCGTGCTGTTCCTGCCGAAGATCCTCAGCGTGCTTGTGCTTTGGGCACAGGGGCCGAGGCGCTTTGGCGGGGCGATCCACCTGGCGTTGTCGATGGCGATCGAGGCGGCGTTCTCGGTGCTGGCCGCGCCGGTGCGCATGCTCTTCCACACGCGCTTTGTGACGGCCGCGTTCCTCGGCTGGAAGGTGCACTGGAAATCGCCCCCGCGCGAAGACGCACAGACGCATTGGGGCGACGCGGTACGCCGCCACGGCCTGCACACCGTCATCGGCATCGTCTGGGCTGCGATCGTGTATTGGCTGAACCCGAGCTTCCTGTGGTGGCTGTCGCCGGTCGTGGGTGCGCTGATCGTGTCGATCCCGCTCTCGGTGTTCTCCAGCCGCGTGAGCCTGGGCCGCCGCATGCGACGGCTGCGCCTATTCATGATCCCCGAGGAGGTGCGCCCGCCGCGCGAACTCCGCGCGACGCGCAAGCACCTGCGCAATGCGCCGCCGATGCCGGATTTCCGCCAAGCCGTGGTCGACCCCGTTACCAACGCGCTGATGTGCGCCATTGGTACGGCGCGCTTTCCGCAAGACAAGCGCCTTGTGGCAGTGCGCGAAGCACACGTGCGTCACGCGCTGGAGGTCGGCCCGGACAAGCTCACAGGCAAACAGAAGCTGGTGTTGTTGTCGGATCCGTTCTCGCTGTCGGCGCTGCACCTGGCGGTGTGGTCGTCCCCGGAGCAGCGTGCGGCCTGGACGGCAGCAGAAAGCTGAACAACGCCGCCCGACAGAAATACCGCGCCCCACCCGCATCTTGCCGGTGGGGCGTTTTACTTCCCGTTACATCCGTAGGATTTACGTATCACCTGAAGCGCCCGGCGGTTCATAGAATGGCATCACGAACTTGATACACGAAGTCGACGGCACCGCAGCCCGGCCTCGCAACCGTAAGGAGAAGCATCATGAAACGCACACTGCTCGCATTCGTTCTGGGTGGCGCCGCGCTGTGCGCCTCGACGGCGGCGCTGGCGCATGTGGACGTCGGCGTGGCGATCGGCGTACCTGCCGCGCCGGTGTATGTGGCCCCGGCACCGGTTTATGCACCGCCGCCGGTGGTGTATCGCCCGGCCCCGGTCTATGCACCTGCTCCGGTTGTTTATGGCGGCTATTACCGCGACCGTGACTACTGGCGTGAGCGTGAATGGCGCCGTCACGAGTGGCGTGAGCGCGAATGGCGCCACGATCACGGCTGGCACCGCGGCTGGGACCGCTAACGCCTAGCGCGAACAGACAAAAACAGCGATTGATTGGCACACGGGCCGCTCACTGAGCGGCCCGTTGCTTTTGCGCGCTCGAATGCCTGCGCAATCTGCAAACCGACCTATGCTGACGTAGCGGCCCCTGCAATCCCGCCGCCGGCCGCACAGCACAAGGGAGGACGCCATGTCGATCTCCAGCACACTCGACGGCTGCCTGCGCAGCAAGGGCTGCCTGTACGAGGTGATTCGCCACCCTCATACCCACACCAGCACTGAGACCGCGCAATCTGCGCATGTCCCGGGCGACCGTCTGGCCAAGACGCTGCTCCTTGAAGACAAGCTCGGCTATGTCGCCGCCGTGTTGCCGTCGACGTACCACCTGCATCTGTCGGAGTTGCAAAAGGAATCGGGCCGGCTGGATCTCACGCTGGCCGATGAATCGGAGTTGCGCGAAGTCTTCCGGGACTGCGATGTCGGCGCCGTCCCGCCCGTGGGCATGGCCTACGGCATGCCGACCTACATCGACAGCAGCCTGATGACCCACGGCGACGTCTACTTCGAAGCCGGCGACCACGAAAACGTGGTGCATATGGACATGGATCAGTTCATGGCCCTGATGCGCGACGCCAAGCCCGCCCACTTCGCGTATCGCATGCAGGGCATCCTCTTCTGAGGCGTGCCATGGCCGACGACGTTGTCATCACGGTCCGCAACAACGGGCCGTGTCACATTCAGGGAAGCTTCCGGATCGTCACTCAAGGCGGGCGCGAGCTGGCCGTGGACGAAGGCCAGGCGTGGTTGTGCCGCTGCGGGCACTCGTTGAATAAACCGTTCTGTGACGGCTCGCACAAGCGCGTCGAGTTTGACAACAACCTCGACGCGCCGCCTCCCGTGGAGGCAGACCGGTCACCGTAAACGAACACGCGGGCCCGAAGACCCGCGTATCCGTGCTTAACGCGTCACCGGCTTGTAGCGGATACGCTTGGGCTTGGCGCCCTCTTCGCCCAGACGCTTCTTCTTGTCGGCTTCGTATTCCTGGTAGTTGCCTGGGAAGAATTCGACGTGCGAGTCGCCTTCAAACGCGATGATGTGCGTGGCAATGCGATCGAGGAACCAGCGATCGTGCGAGATCACCATCACGCAGCCGGCGAACTCGAGCAGCGCATCTTCCAGCGCACGCAGCGTTTCGACGTCGAGGTCGTTTGACGGCTCATCGAGCAGCAGCACGTTGCCGCCAGAAATGAGCGTCTTGGCCAGATGCAGGCGGCCGCGCTCACCGCCTGACAACGTGCCGACGTGCTTCTGCTGATCGCCGCCCTTGAAGTTGAAGCGGCCGATGTAGGCACGCGACGGCGTTTCATAGCGGCCCACCGTGAGGATGTCCGAGCCGTTCGAGATCTCTTCGAAGACGGTCTTGTCTGCGGACAGCGCATCGCGGCTTTGGTCAACGTACGCCAGCTTGACCGTCGGGCCGATCTTGATCGTGCCCGAATCCGGCTGCTCCTTGCCGGTGATCATGCGGAACAGCGTCGACTTGCCGGCGCCGTTCGGGCCAATGATGCCGACGATCGCACCCGGCGGAATCGTGAAGCTCAGGTTGTCGATCAGCAGGCGATCGCCATAGCTCTTGCTGACATTCTGGAATTCGATCACTTCATTGCCCAGACGCTCGCCGGCCGGGATGAAGATTTCCTGCGTTTCGTTGCGCTTCTGATATTCCTGGCTGTTCAGTTCGTCAAAGCGGGCCAGACGCGCCTTCGACTTGGCCTGGCGGCCCTTCGGATTCTGGCGCACCCATTCCAGTTCTTTCTTCAGCGCCTTTTGGCGGGCCGATTCGCTCGACTCTTCCTGCTTCAGGCGCGTCTCCTTCTGGTCCAGCCAGGAGCTGTAATTGCCCTTCCAGGGGATGCCGTGGCCGCGGTCGAGTTCGAGAATCCACTCGGCGGCGTTGTCGAGGAAGTAGCGGTCGTGGGTGACGGCCACAACGGTGCCAGGAAAGCGCGTGAGGAACTGTTCAAGCCAGTCCACCGATTCCGCATCCAGGTGGTTGGTCGGCTCGTCCAGCAGCAGCATGTCGGGGCGAGAGAGCAGCAGCTTGCACAGCGCAACGCGGCGCTTTTCACCGCCCGAGAGGTGCTCGATCTTGGCATCCCACGGGGGCAGGCGCAGCGCGTCGGCGGCGATTTCGAGCTGCAGTTCGACGTTGTCACCGGAGCCTGCGGCGATGATGGCTTCCAGGCGCGCCTGTTCTTCGGCGAGCTTGTCGAAGTCGGCACCTTCCTCGGCGTATGCCGCGTAGATGGCT
Source organism: Ralstonia edaphi (assembly GCF_958350185.1). NCBI lineage: Bacteria > Pseudomonadati > Pseudomonadota > Betaproteobacteria > Burkholderiales > Burkholderiaceae > Ralstonia > Ralstonia edaphi. The sequence continues at coordinate 126,743 of NZ_CATWHI010000008.1, read as the reverse complement.
TCGAGCTGCTTTTGCGCATCCATCACTTCGCCGAGGCCGCTCTCGACTTCTTCACGCACGGTCTTGGCGGGATCGAGCTGCGGCTCCTGCGGCAGGTAACCGATGTTCAGATTGGGCATCGGTGTGGCTTCGCCTTCGATGTCCTTGTCGAGGCCGGCCATGATCTTCAGCACGGTCGACTTGCCCGAGCCGTTCAGGCCGAGCACGCCGATCTTGGCGCCCGGGAAAAACGACAGCGAGATGTCCTTGAGGATCTGGCGCTTGGGCGGAACGATCTTGCCCACGCGGTTCATGGTGAAAACGTACTGTGACATGGCGGAATTGCGGGGGGAAACGCAGAAATGGGGAATCCGGCGAGTTTAACAAAGCCGGGGCGCGGCAAGCCCAGGGCTCTCGGCCGCGCGAGCAAAAGAAAGGGCGCCCACCAGGGGCGCCCTTCCGATGCAGCGGGCCAGGCCTCGTTACATCGTCATCATGTTGGCGTTCATGTTATGCATGACCCACAGCGAGCCGACAACGACGATCGCCAGGATCAGCAGCGTGAACAGGAAGGCCATCACGTTCCAGCGCTGGGCGGACGAGCCGTCCAGGTGCAGGAAATAGATCAGGTGCACGACGATCTGCACGACCGCCAGGGCCATCACCGTCACCAGCACCGTCTGGTGCGAGTATCCGCCGTCCATGACCATCTTGAACGGGATGGCCGTGAGGATCACCGCCAGCACGAAGCCGATCAGGTAGCCCTTGACGGTGGCATGGCCCGCGCCGCCAGCCGAATGACCGTGCGCATCATCGTGGGCGATGGCGGTCGTTGCGTTGGTCTGTTCCATTTACATCGCTCCCAGCAGATACACGACGGTAAACACGCCGATCCACACCACGTCCAAGAAGTGCCAGAACAGGCTCAGGCACGACAGGCGCGTCGATTGCGTCGGGGTCAGGCCTTTGCGGCTGATCTGCCACATCAGGACGATGATCCACAGCATGCCGCTCGCCACGTGCAGGCCGTGCGTGCCGACCAGCAGGAAGAACGACGACAGGAATGCGCTGCGGCTCGGGCCCGCGCCTTCTGCGATCAGGTGATGGAACTCGTTGATTTCCATGCCGACGAACGCGGCGCCCAGCAGCAGGGTGATGCCGAGCCACAGCATCACTTGATCCTTGCGGCCGTTCTGCAGGCTGATCATCACCATGCCGTAGGTGATGGACGACACCAGCAGAATGCCGGTTTCGATCGCCACGTACGACAGATCAAAAAGCTCCTTGCCCGTCGGGCCGCCGGCCGTCGCACCGCGCAGGACGCAGAACGTGGCAAACAGCGACGCGAAGATGATCAAGTCGCTCATCAGGTACACCCAGAAGCCGAAGACCTTGGTGTCTGCGGCATCGTGGTGGTGCGCATGGTCATGCGCGTGGTCGTGGCCGTGCGCGTGAGCGTGCGCGGCGTGACCGTCTAGAACATTGGAAGCCATGGTTTAAGCCTGCGAACCGATACGTTGGAAGTAGGCCGACTCGGTCTCGTGAACCTCGTGAGCGGGCACGTAGTAATCGATGTCGTCGTTGTTGCTGCGGAGGATGAAGCTGCCGATCATGCCGACCAGACCCAGCACGGCCATCCACCAGATGTGCCAGATCAGCGCGAAGCCCATCACGATCGAGAACATGCCGATGAAGAAGCCGGCGCCGGTGTTCTTCGGCATGTGGATCTTCTCGTAGCTCGGTGCAACCTGCGTCAGCACCTCGCCGCGCGCCTTCATGTCGGCAAAGGCGTCGATGTCACGGATGACCGGCACGCGGGCGAAGTTGTAGTGCGCCGGCGGCGACGACGTCGCCCACTCGAGCGTACGGCCGCCCCACGGGTCACCGGTCAGATCAGCCAGCGCATGACGGTTGCGGATGCTCACGAAGATCTGGATGAGCTGCGAAGCAATACCGCAGGCGATGATCGCGGCGCCGATCACGGCGACGATCAGCCACGGCTGCCATGCCGGATTGTCGGTATGGTTCAGACGGCGCGTCATGCCCATGAAGCCGAGCACGTACAGCGGCATGAAGGCGGTGTAGAAGCCCACGAACCAGCACCAGAAGGCGCGCTTGCCCCACTTCTCGTCCAGCTTGAAGCCGAAGGCCTTCGGGAACCAGTAGGTGATACCAGCCAGGTAACCGAACACCACGCCACCGATGATGGTGTTGTGGAAGTGAGCGATCAGGAACAGGCTGTTGTGCAGCAGGAAGTCGGCGCCCGGCACAGCCAGCAGCACGCCGGTCATGCCGCCGATCACGAAGGTGATCATGAAGCCGATCGTCCACAGCATCATCGAATTCAGCTCGACGCGGCCGCGGTACATCGTGAACAGCCAGTTGAAGATCTTCACGCCCGTCGGGATCGAGATGATCATCGTCGCGATACCGAAGAACGCGTTGACGTTCGCACCGGAGCCCATGGTGAAGAAGTGGTGCAGCCACACCAGGAACGACAGCACGGTGATGCCAGCGGTCGCCCACACCATCGACGTGTAGCCGAACAGCTTCTTGCGCGAGAACGTCGAGACGATTTCCGAGAACATGCCGAACGCCGGCAGGATCAGGATGTACACCTCGGGGTGGCCCCAGATCCAGATCAGGTTCACGTAAAGCATGGCGTTACCGCCGCCATCGTTCGTGAAGAAGTGCATGTCCAGGTAGCGATCAGCACCGAGCAGCGCCAGCGCCACGGTCAGCACCGGGAAGGCAGCCACGATCAGGATGTTGGCGCAGAGGGCGGTCCAGGTGAAGATCGGCATGCGCATCAGCGTCATGCCCGGCGCGCGCATCTTGAAGATGGTCGCGACGAAGTTCACGCCGGTCAGCAATGTCCCGAGGCCCGATATCTGCAACGCCCAGATGTAGTAATCGACCCCCACGCCCGGGCTGTAGGCCAGCTCCGACAGCGGCGGGTACGCCAGCCAGCCGGTACGAGCGAATTCGCCCACGCCCAGCGACACGTTGATCAGCACCACACCTGCAGCAGCCAGCCAGAACGACAGCGTGTTCAGGAACGGGAATGCCACGTCGCGCGCGCCAATTTGCAGCGGCACGATCAGGTTGATCAGGCCCGTCATCAGCGGCATGGCCATGAAGAAAATCATGATCACGCCGTGCGCGGTAAAGATCTGGTCGTAGTGCTCAGGCGGCAGATAGCCGGCACCGCCGCCCGAAGCAACCGCCAGTTGCGAGCGCATCATGATGGCGTCGGCAAAGCCGCGCAGCAGCATCACGATGGCCAGAATGCAGTACATCACGCCGATCTTCTTGTGATCGACCGAGGTGATCCACTCATTCCAGAGGTAGGTCCACTTCTTGAGATAGGTGATCAGGCCGAACAAGCCCGCGCCACCCAGCAGAATGGCCGACACCGTCACGACCACGATGGGCTCGTGCAGCGGAATGGCCTCCAGACTCAACTTGCCAAACATCGTCAACTCCTAGGAATTCTTGGCCGCGCTCTTGGGCGCAGGCAGGGCGGACTGCACCGGCAGCGGACGCGTTGCCGCTTCAGCCGTGGCCGTCGTGCAGTTGGCGCCTTCGAGCGCCTCGTCGAGCGTCAGGACCTTCTCGCCCTCGCCCATCTTGTCCATGTATTTGTGCAGGATGCTGTGATACAGCGTCGGGTCGACCGATGCATACGCCGCCGGCGGCACCTTCTCGCTCGGCTTGGACAGCTCTGCGTAGCCTTCCTTGGTCAGGTTCTGCGACGACTCGCGAACTTGCTTGACCCAGGCGTCGAACTCTTCGTTCGTCATGGCCGTGGCCTTGAACTTCATGCCCGTGAAGCCCGAACCGCTGTAGTTCGACGACATGCCGTCAAACACGCCGGTCTCGTTCGCGATCAGGTGCAGCTTGGTCTGCATGCCCGCCATGGCGTACACCTGGCTGCCGAGCTGCGGGATGAAGAACGCGTTCATCACCGTATCGGACGTGATCTTGAAGTTGATCGGGGTGTTGGCCGGGAACGCCAGCTGGTTGACCGTCGCGATCTTCAGTTCCGGATAGATGAACAGCCACTTCCAGTCGAGCGAAACAGCCTCGACCGTGATCGGCTTCACATCCGATTCGATCGGCTTGTACGGATCGAGCGCGTGCGTGGACTTGTAGGTGATCACGCCCAGCACGATGATGATCAGGCACGGGATCAGCCACACCACGGCCTCGATGGCGTTGGAGTGCGACCAGTCCGGCTCGTAGCGGGCCTTGGTGTTGGACGCGCGGTACTTCCACGCAAACACCAGCGTCAGCACGATCACGGGAATGACCACCAGCAGCATCAGGCCGGTCGCCACCAGGATCAGCGTCTTTTCTTCAGCCGCAATCATCCCCTTCGGGTCCAGGACCGTCAGGTTGCAGCCCGCCAGCAGGAGCGGGAGGCTTGCGGCGAGAAGCCGCTTCATATGTGGAACGAGTGTGTTCTTCATGTCTTGCACAATTGCGCCGGCGATGCTTCCGGACATCACGGGAGCCCAGCGGCCCAGACAGCGGCCACAAGGCGAAAAACGCGGGAAATGAGAGAAGACCGAGCTACCGGCGCCCCGAATACAGCTGAGGTGCGGCAGCGGATCTTCGATCACATCAGGCGCCGGTCAGGGAGAAGCTGAACCCAACGCCCTCAGTTGGCGAGGCGGGCTTCGCTCATGCCGGGCATGGGCGAAGTCGAGCGCCGCCGCGTCGCACAAAGCGGCGGACGACAGATCGGGGGCGTAAAAGGTCGGAGCAGGCACTACGTCATGCGCCCGTTGGGGGAGCGCGGTTGGGAGTGGAATGCGGGCGCGATCTTACCGCCAGACGGTGCTCCGGATCGCGCTATCTGCTCAGGCAAATAGAAAGCGCCGTCGATTGACAAGTGATGTCCTGGCTGCAGGGCTAGGGTTTACGTGGCTTTGCGGGAAAGCAAATCGAAAGTGGATGTTGTTGCACTGCGACAATCGGCCACAGTGGTGCGCAGCCGACGTTGTCGCCAAATGTGCGCTCCAAGTTGATATTAGTAATAAGAAACATTCTCGTTTGACGGACCCGAAGTCGCCGAGCACGCTGCGAATTCATCCATGCGGCCGTCGTCCAGCGCGACATGACGCGCGGGCCCGCCATTGCGTTACCAGTAGGTGCGCGACAGCCGGATGGCGGCTGCCGCGTAACTATGGTTGGAGAGCATTTGGCCGCTGTCACCGGCACGCCGCATGGATGTGACCGATGCAGCACCAGCAGGCTCCGGCGCTCCGGCCCGGGGGTGCACAAACGGTGAGCTGAACGGCAGTGCGATCGCCGAAAAGCGGCGGGTGGGAATCTTGAATTTGCGCATGACACACTCCTCGCCGCGTGCACATACGCACGGCACGCGGCCATCGCCGCACGCGTCGCACACACGCGGCGGCATAGTTGAAACGATCAAGGAGCGATGCAGACACCGCAGCCTTGCCAGGGCGGCAAGTCAGCAGCAGGGAACAGCCGTGCGGCGGACTCGCCTAGTGGGAAAAAGACGTTGGGTAAGGTCGACTCGGACTGTCCATATGGGTCCTCCTACGGTTAGAAGTCGGCGTGGACGCGCACGCCCACGAACTTGGCCGGACCGCGATCGTGGTTGTAGCCCGGGTTCTGTATAAGCTGAAAATCTGGACTGATCCCCTGCGCCTTGGTCACCTGCAGGCTGTAAAAAACTTCCAGCACGCGCTCGTGGCCATAGTTCAAGCCGCCATCACCAAGAAACGCGCCGCTGCCGCCGCCCCCAACCAGCAGAGGAACCCCAACCAGCGGACGCACTGCCACCCAGACGTACTGCAACAACGAGAAGAACAGCATGAGACCTCCCCGCCCGTTTCCGCGACGGACGTAGGCAAACGCCGGCCGCGCCTTGCGATGGCGCGCGCAAACACACGCAGCCACGTGGCTGTGCCCGATACAACAATCGAATTCAGGAAGGGACTTACGCAGAGAACCCACGCAAGCGCCACTACCCGCCGTGCAATACGGCTAGGCAGTGGTGAGGCGCGAAAACGGTGCGCCGAGACTGTCTAGCCGTTCAATGTGCGATCGAAGATCGACTAGAACAACTGTCCATGGAGGTGAACTCCGTAGCTATGACGGGGCGCAGAGTAACAAAGTCTCGCTGATGGCGGCAAGCGTTTTTCTCGGGCCTCGCGAAGCCCATTGCGCGGCGGCAACACCGCTGCATGAGGCATCTCGCAAGCGTGCGTCGGTACACTGCTGCGACCATCGAGCGCCTTGTCGAGGGCGCTCACCACTGCGATATCACACGGAGGTTTTATGACGCGCTTGGCAACGCTACTCACCACGATTGCGGCCACCCTCGGCATGGCGGCCTGCTCGACACCAGGCCCGGAACAACCCGGAAACGCAGGGGTATCCAAGATGACTGAGCCCACCACTCAAGCCGCCACCTGTCAGGCGGCCGCCATTCCCGACAACGCCTTGATCGGCAAATCCGAACAGGACGCCACGGCCCTGCTGAATGGCTGCCTCTGGCGCATCAGCGAACGCGACGGCAAAGCCCTGCCCGGCACCATGGACTACCGCGAAGAACGTCGCAACCTCGGCATCCAGGGCGGCAAGGTGATTTGGGTTCGGCGCGGGTGAAGCCCGTGAAATTGAACGGGCGCGACAAAAGAAAACGGCCTCCGCAAGGGAGACCGTTTTCGTGATGCTGGTGCCGGCTGCAGGACTCGAACCCGCCACCTGATGATTACAAATCAACTGCTCTACCAGATGAGCTAAGCCGGCAAAGAAACGCGATTCTAACCTAACACGCGTTACTTGACGACTTTTAGCGCCGGCTTTCCACCGATGCGCGGCACATTTGGCGGCGTCGGGTCGTCTTCCGGGCCCGGTTCCGCCTCGGCAGCGACCGGCGCAGACGCCGATTCGGAGTCCACCGCAGCCAGCTTGGGCGGCGGATTGTTCTCGCGTTCGGTCGCGGCCTGTGTCGTCGGTGTGCTGCGCTCCACCGGGAATGCCATACCTTGACCGTTCTCGCGCGCATACACGGCAAGCACGTTTTCGATCGGCACCTCGATCTTGCGCGACACGCCCGAGAAGCGCGCATGGAACGTGATCCACTCGTTGCCCATGTCGAGCTGGCTGGTCGCGTCAAAGCTCACGTTCAGCACGATCTCGTCGTTCTTGACGAATTCGCGCGGCACGTTGGTGCTGTTGTCGACGAAGACAGCGATGTACGGCGTGAAGCCGTTGTCCGTGCACCACTCGTAGATGGCGCGGATCAGATAGGGCTTGGTGGATGTTTCCGACATGATGAAATCAGTGACCGTTGGGCGCGGCCGCGCGCAGGCTCAGCCCCGGCACGGCCAGCGACCCGACGGCGATCAGCGGCGCATGACCTTTTCGGACGGCGTCAGCGCTTCAATATACGCCGGACGGCTGAAGATACGCTCAGCGTATTTCATCAGCGGGGCGGCGTTCTTCGACACTTCAATGCCGTAGTGGTCCAGGCGCCACAGCAGCGGCGCAATCGCCACGTCCAGCATCGAGAACTCTTCGCCCAGCATGTACTTGTTCTTGAGGAAGATCGGAGCCAGTTGCGTAAGGCGATCGCGGATGGCCGCGCGGGCCTTCTCGTGGTTTTTCTCGGCGGCCTTGCCCTTTTCGTTCTCGAGCACGGAGACGTGCGTGAACAGTTCCTTCTCGAAGTTGAACAGGAACAGGCGGGCGCGGGCGCGTTGCACCGGATCGGCCGGCATCAGCTGCGGGTGAGGGAAGCGCTCGTCGATGTATTCGTTGATGATGTTCGACTCGTACAAGATCAGGTCGCGTTCAACCAGGATGGGCACCTGGCCGTACGGGTTCATCACCGCGATGTCTTCCGGCTTGTTGAAGAGATCGACGTCGCGAATCTCGAAATCCATGCCCTTTTCGAACAGGACGAGGCGGCAACGCTGCGAAAACGGGCAAGTCGTGCCCGAGTACAAGACCATCATGGTTGTAGTTCCTTGGCGCATGGGCCGGGGGCGGCCCGATGACGGTACAACCGTGACGACAAATGACCTCGCCACGGCACAAAAAGCGAAAAGGCAAAGGGCTAGAGCCAGTTCTCCACCGGCCTAGCCCTTGCCCGGAAAACACGGATTTTACTTGATGTCCTTCCAATAGGCCGCATTCAGGCGCCAAGCCAGCACGAAGAACACACCAATGAACAACAATACCCAGACGCCGAGACGCTTGCGCAGGTTGCCGGCGGGCTCAGCCATCCAGTCCAGATAGCTCACCAGATCGGCCACGGCCTGGTCATATTCGACCTTGTTCATCTTGCCCGGGACCGCGACTTCAAGGGCAACGAGCTTCTTCTCGGCCTCGCCGTGCTCGGACTTCACTTCGGCGTACTTCGGCACTTGTTGGCCCTGCAGCTCCCACAGCACATGCGGCATGCCGACCTTGTCGAAGACCAGATTGTTCCAGCCGGTCGGACGCGTGTCGTCGCGGTAGAACGTGCGCAGGTAGGTGTAGAGCCAGTCGCTGCCGCGCGCGCGCGCAATGACCGACAGGTCCGGCGGTACGGCACCAAACCACTTCTTCGCGTCCTCGCGGTCCATGGCGATGTGCATCGTGTCGCCAACCTTGTCCGACGAGAACAGCAGGTTCTGCTTGATCTGCTCCTCGCTCAGACCGATGTCGCGCAGACGGTTATAGCGCATGGCGCTGGCGCCGTGGCAATTCAGGCAGTAATTGACGAACAGCTTGGCGCCGCGCTGCAGCGCAGACGTGTCGCTGGACTGATTGGGCGCCGGGTCGAGCGGCACGCCGCCCTCATTGGCCATCACGGGCGCGGCAAACACGAGACCGGCCAAGGCGAAAATCGCAAGCAGCTTTTTCATTCTTGTGTCCTTCATGGGTCCTTGTGCGCGGGCTCTATCAGTGCGGCGTGAACGTAACGCGCTCAGGCACTGGCTTGAACGTCCCGATCTGGCTCCAGATCGGCATCGCGAGGAAGAACGCGAAGTACAGAATGGTGCCGATCTGCGAGATGATCGAACCGACCGGGCTCGGCGGCTGAATGCCCAGGTAGCCCAGCACCGCAAAGGCGATCACGAAGATGATCAGCAGCGTCTTGTGGAAGCCCGGGCGATAGCGGATCGACTTGACCGGCGACTGGTCCAGCCACGGCAGGAAGAAGAAGATCACCACCGAGCCGCCCATCACGACCACGCCCCAGAACTTGGCATCGATAAACGCGAAGCCCAGCGCCAGAATCACGGCCACGGCCACCGCCACGCCCTTGACCTTCATGCTCTTGGAGCGCACGAACAGCAGCCCCAGCATGATTGCAATGAAGCCCCACAGCCACGGCAGGAAGTCCGACGTGGTCGCGCGCAGCATCGAGTAGAACGGCGTGAAGTACCAGACCGGCGCAATGTGCGGCGGCGTCTTCAGCGAGTCTGCCGGGATGAAGTTGTTGGCTTCCAGGAAGTAGCCGCCCATTTCCGGCGCGAAGAACACGATCGCGCTGAAGATGAACAGGAACACCGCCACGCCGACGATGTCGTGCACCGAGTAATACGGGTGGAACGGAATGCCGTCGAGCGGAATGCCGCGCTCGTCCTTCTTTGCCTTGATCTCAACGCCGTCCGGATTGTTCGAGCCCACTTCGTGCAGCGCGATGATGTGCGCCACCACCAGGCCCAGCAGCACCAGCGGCACCGCGATGACATGGAACGAGAAGAAGCGGTTCAGCGTCGCGTCCGACACCACGTAGTCACCGCGGATCCACAGCGACAGGTCCGGGCCGATCAGCGGGATGGCGGAGAACAGGTTCACAATCACCTGCGCGCCCCAGTACGACATCTGGCCCCACGGCAGCAGATAGCCCATGAAGGCCTCGGCCATCAGGCACAGGAAGATCAGGCAGCCGAAGATCCAGACCAGCTCGCGCGGCTTACGGTACGAGCCGTACAGCATGCCGCGGAACATGTGCAGATACACGACGATGAAGAACGCCGAAGCGCCGGTCGAGTGCATGTAGCGCACCAGCCAGCCCCACGGCACCTCGCGCATGATGAACTCCACGCTCGCATAGGCGACGGGGATGCCGGCCGCGTTGAGCGTACCGTCCGGCTTGTAGTTCATCACCAGGAAGATGCCCGTGACGATCTGGATCACCAGCACCAGCAGCGCCAGCGATCCGAAGAAATACCAGAAGTTGAAATTCTTCGGCGCGTAGTACTCGGACAGATGCGCCTTCCACAGCTCGGATGCCGGGAAGCGTGCATCGATCCAGCCCAGCAGCCCGGTTGTCTCCACCTTCTTCTCGGCCATGATCAAGCCTCTCCTTTCTCGTCTTTACCGATCACCAGCTTCGTGTCGGACAGGAACATGTACGGCGGGACGTCGAGGTTCTGCGGCGCGGGCTTGTTCTTGAACACGCGGCCAGCCAGGTCGAACGTGGAGCCATGGCACGGGCAAACGAAGCCGGGATCTCCAGCAAGCTGCACGTTGGCGCCTGCGGGAAACGGGCCAGACGGGGAACAACCAAGATGGGAGCAGATGCCGACCACGACCAGAAGGTCCTTATGCTCGGCACGGGAGCGCGTTTCGTTCTTGCAGTAGTCCGGCGTCTTCATGGTGAAGGGCACATCGGACTTGGGGTCGGCGACTTCGTTATCGGTCTTCTTGAGCGATTCCAGCATGTCGGGCGTGCGCTTGAGCAGCCAGACCGGCTTGCCGCGCCATTCCACCACCTTCATCTGGCCGGGGGCCAGGTCGCTCACGTCCGCCTCTACGGGCGCGCCCGCTGCACGGGCTTTTTCAGATGGTGCGAATGTGCAAACGAAAGGGGCCGCAACCGCAACCCCTCCCACACCACCAGCCACGGACGTCGCAATCAACAGATTACGGCGACCCTTGTCCACGTTTTGCTGGTCACTCATTCAAGACCCCAGGGTGAGAAATCAAGATAGATTCGCGTCAACCAAAAATTATACCCGAGCGTACCGAGCGAACGATAGCGGTCGCCGGGCGCAGCGGTTACGGATATAGTGAACACGCCGATCGCCCGCCAGCCCAATGCTGACAAGGCTTTGGCATGGCTCTTGCAGCCTCGCTTTCAACAATTCAGGTCAACCGTTCGCTAGCTTGACCGTTTGTCTCGAATCAAACAATCCGGAGAAAACCGATGGCACTGATGCAAGACTTCAAGAAATTCGCGATGCGCGGCAACGTGATCGACCTCGCAGTGGGCGTGATCATCGGCGCGGCGTTCGGCAAAATCGTCGATTCGCTCGTCAATGATCTGATCATGCCGCTGATCGGCCGCATTGTTGGCAAGCTCGATTTCTCGAACCTGTTCATTCAGCTGGCAGAGGCGCCCGCCGGTGTGCCGCATACCCTGGCCGATCTGAAGAAGGCAGGCGTGCCGGTCTTCGCCTACGGCAACTTCATCACCGTGGCGGTCAATTTCTTGATTCTGGCGTTTATCGTGTTTCTGATGGTGCGCGCCATCACGCGCGTAATCGACGCCAACCCGCCGGCAGCACCCGCCGAAACGCCGGAAAACATCCTGCTGCTGCGCGAGATCCGCGACAGCCTGAAGAACAAGCCGTAATCGGACGTCGAATCACACCGGATTCGGGATATCGATGAAGGTGTGACGCACGCCGAAGCGCTCGGCCAGATGGTTGCCCAGCGCCCCAACGCCGCCGCGCTCCGTGGCGTGGTGGCCCGCACCGATATAGGCGACACCCGATTCGCGCGCGAGATGCGTCGTCTGCTCCGACGCTTCACCGCTGATATACACATCCACGCCGGCGGCCACGGCGGCATCGAACCAGCCCTGAGCGCCACCGGTGCACCAGCCCACGGTGCGCACCGGGCGATTGTCATCGCCGATCACGAGCGGCGCCCGGTTCAGCTTTGCCGATACCGTCTGCGCGAAATTGCTCAGGGTAGTCGCCTCGGGAAGCGTCCCGATCCAACCCAGCTCATCGTCGCCGAACCGGCCTTGGGGCGCGATGCCCAGCAACGCACCCAGCTGCGCGTTGTTGCCCAGCTCAGGGTGGGCATCCAGCGGCAGGTGGTACGCGAACAGGTTCAGATCGTGTGCCAGGAGTTGCTTCAGGCGCGCATGCTTTTGGCCCACGACCCGGCCGTCTTCGCCCTTCCAAAAGTAACCGTGATGCACGAGGATGGCGTCGGCACGCGCTTCGATAGCAGCTTCGATCAATGCCAGGCTGGCGGTGACTCCCGTCACGATGTGCTCAATGGTTTCGCAGCCCTGCACCTGCAGACCGTTGGGGCAATAGTCCCGAAAACGGGCCGCCTGCAACAGGTCGTTCAAGTACAATTCAAGTTCTTTTCGATCCATTTGGACTCAATTTCGCTCTATGTTGCGCCGCTTTTGGCTGTTTTTCGCGCAAGCCGTCACGGTCGTCCTGGCCGTCTGGTTTGTGATCGCCACGCTCAAGCCTGACTGGCTGCAGCGCGGCAAGGTCGCAGTGCAATCCGGCTCGCCCATCGTCGCGCTCAAGGAAGTCGCGCCGATCGGCCACGGCGGCACCTCCAGCAACTCCTACGCGGAAGCCGCCAAGGTGGCGATGCCCGCGGTGGTCAACATCTTCAGCAGCAAGAACGCGCCGAAGCGCAGCAACAATCCGCAAGCCAGCGCAGACCCGTGGTTCCGCTTCTTCTTCGGCGACCGCGCCCCTGAGCAGCGCCAGGAGCCGACGGCCAGCCTGGGCTCCGGCGTGATCGTCAGCTCGGAAGGCTACATTCTAACGAACCACCATGTGGTAGACGGCGCCGACGAAATCGAAGTCGCCCTGACCGACGGTCGCAAGGCCAACGCGAAGGTCGTCGGCTCCGATCCGGAAACCGACCTGGCCGTCCTCAAGATCAACCTGCCGAATCTGCCCGCCATTACGCTGGGCCGGCTGGAGAATGTGCGCGTCGGCGACGTGGTGCTGGCGATCGGCAACCCCTTCGGCGTGGGCCAGACAGTGACGATGGGCATTGTCTCCGCGCTGGGCCGCAGCCATCTGGGCATCAACACCTTCGAGAACTTCATCCAGACCGACGCCGCGATCAACCCCGGCAACTCGGGCGGTGCGCTCGTCGACGCCGACGGCAACCTCCTCGGAATCAACACGGCGATCTACTCGCGCTCGGGCGGCTCGCTGGGCATCGGCTTCGCGATTCCGGTCTCGCTGGCCAAGCAGGTGATGGAGTCGATTATCTCGACGGGTAGCGTGGTCCGCGGCTGGATCGGTGTCGAGCCGCAGGATGTGACGCCGGAAATCGCCGAGTCGTTTGGCTTGTCACGCAAGGATGGGGCATTGATTGCCGCCGTGGTCCAAGGCGGACCAGCGGACAAGGCAGGCCTGCGCCCGGGGGACATTCTCACCAGCGTGAACGGTGAGCCGATCCTGGATACGACGGCGCTGCTCAACAGCATCGCACAGCTGAAACCCGGCGCGGAAGCGAAGGTGACCGTGTCGCGCAAGGGCAAGGCAGTGGAACTGACCATCGTTGTCGGCAAGCGTCCCGCGCCTACGCGTCGCAATGTGCCGATGCCCTCGCAGGACGACGAAGAGCAACAGTAAGCGACTGGTTCCGGAAGACACAAACGGCGGCCGATGTGCCGCCGTTTTTCATGCGCGTACGCTGGCAATCGCACCGGCACGTTGACGAGGGGCGAACAACCCTGACGCAGCTTTCCACTCAACGATCGACCCGGCGCACCGACAACTGCGCTGCTGCGTCGATACGAGGGCCTTTCGTCCGGCGCTGCAAGGTGGCAACGCGGCGGTCGGCCTTATGGCGGGGCAAAACAGCAAGCGCGGCAACATGCTCCAGCGTCGCCTTCAACTCCCACCATGGACCGACGCTTGCACGCCGGCCAACGCTACGCCACCCTTGGCGGCGCTTCAGCCATGCAGCTGCACCGCGCATCGTACGCACAAAGAAAAACGCCGACCCCTTTCGGGATCGGCGTTTAACCGTTTAACTCGATGCGCTCTTACGAGCGCGTCAAATTAGAACTTGTGACGCAGGCCAACGGTAGCGCCGAACTGGTTGTTGCTGTTGTTCGGGCCCGAGAACACTTGGCTGCCGTTCGTCAGCGTCGTGCCAGCGTAGCTAGCGTCGTTCAGGCCGATCACGCCCAGACCCGAGCCGCCGCTGTTCTTAGCGTAGGCCAGGTTGAAGTACGCGTCGGTGCGCTTCGACAGAGCGTAGTCGGTGCCGACCACGAACAGCCACGGGTTGCCCGTACCGCTGTTCTTGAACTGTTGGTAGTAAGCCGTACCCGTCAGCGACAGAGCCGGAGTAGCTTGGTAACCCAGGCCAGCCCAGTACAGGTTCGAACGCAGGTTGCCGTTGCCAGCAACAGTTGCGTAGTTAGCCTTGTACCAACGGTAGCCAGCGTACAGCTTGGCCGGGCCGAAGGCGTACGTGCCAGCGATCGTGGCGCGTTGTTCCTTGTTGTCGCTACCAACGGTCGTCGAGTTGGTCTGGTCGTACACTGCGCCGATACCCAGCGGGCCGCCAGCGTAGTTAGCACCCAAGCTCCACTCGCGGCCGGTCTTGCTGCTGCCAGCCACTTCGTTGCCGTTGTAGTTGAACGAGTACAGACCGGAGACGCTCAGGCCGCCGAACGTGCCGACGTACTTGACGGAGTTGTCAGCACGGCCAGCGAAGAACTGGTCTTGCGAGGCCAGCGAGTAACGCGTGGCGATTGCCATCGGGTCATAGATCAGCGAGAAGTCATACAGCAGGTTTTGCTGACGACCCAGGGTCAGTTGACCCCACTGGCCTTGCAGACCGACGTAAGCGTTACGACCGAACAGGCGGTTGTTTTGAGCCGACGTACCGTTGTCCAGGTTGAAGCCGCTTTCCAGGTTGAAGATACCCTTCAGGCCACCGCCCAGGTCTTCAACGCCACGCAGGCCCCAGCGCGAGCCCGACAGGCCGCCCGAATCCAGGCCAACACGCGAGCTACCGCCGCCGTTGCCGTTCGGCACCTTGTTTGCGTAGGTCAGACCAGCGTCGACCACGCCGTACAGGGTCACGGAGGATTGTGCATAGGCGCCACCGGCGGCCAGAGCTGCAACAGCAGCTGCAAACAGTTTCATCTTCATATCGACACTTTCCTTGTCAACTGATTGGGAAATCTTGACTGTCCTTATGGACGACGCAGATACCTCACGTCTGACCGCATTATGTGCCAGCGTTGACGGATTCCGGAAACCCTTTCTGGCTCTGGGCCGCGATTTGCGGCCAAGTTGTTGCTCATGGGCAACACGCGCCGAGCCCCTTTGGGAGGGGGGCGCAACCCGCTTTTTGCGCGGTAGCACAGGGGTTGGCGGGCGATTGCGACCCCGTTCCTGCGCAACAAATTTGGCCGTTGGTGACAGTTCCGAATTGTCGCCTTCGCACCACGTTGCAGCAGAAAGTGCGTATTTATTCTCTTTTATCGACCGAGTGCGGCGCGCCATCGCTTTAGGAAATCGGCGCGGCGGAGTTGATCTTGATGGGCGAGTAAACCCGGTCCGACGGGAATGGGCCGATGCGTGTTGCCGAGTTCAGCGAGCAGGCGCTTGGCAGTGAGTCCGGTCTCGACATCCTGGCGCAGGGAAAACAGGAACGCGCGGTCCGCCATCACGCTTTGGCCATCGCGCGAAAGCATGAAGTCGAGCCAGAGGCGCGCAGCGTTCGGGCGGGCCGCGCGCCGGGCGATGAAGGCGACGCGCGTAGCTACCAGCGTGTAGTCGGTCGGCATCTTGATGGCGAGCGCCGGATTGCGATCGACGTAGCGCGCCGCGTAGGAGCCGATCACGTTGTAGGCGAGCAGGCTTTCGCCGGAGGCGACGCGCTCGAGCATCGCGGCGGTGGTGATGTACAGATTGACGTTGACGCCACCCAATGCCTTGGCAACATCCCAGAACACCGGCGTGGTGCGTGCGTCTTCGGCGGCGAAGAGGAAAGCCGAGCCGGAATGCTCGATGTCGTACGAGGCGACGCGACCGCGCAGCAAGTCACGATGGCCATTCAGAATGCGGGCGAAGTCTGCATGGGTGGAGGGGATCAAATCCGCCGGCAGTTGGCGCGTGTTGTAGACGAAGACGACCGGCTCGTAGCTCGTGCCGTACGCCTCATTCTTCCAGATGGCCCACGACGGCAAGTACGGCCGCTCCGGCGACGCGTATGAGAGTGCGTGGCCGTCATTCACCAGCTTGAACTGCTCGGGCATGGCCGAACTCCAGACCACATCGGCGCCCGGCGACTTGGCGGCGAATTCAGCAAGGAAGCGGCGGTAGATATCGTCGCTGTTCTGCTCGCGGTAGTCGACGGTGATGCCCGGGTAGCGCGTTTCGAAGGCGCGGATGAGTGGATACGCGGCGGAGAAATCCGTCGTGGAGTACACCGTGACACGGCCTTCGCGGCGCGCGGCCTCGATCATCGCCCCGTAATCGCGTGGGTAGTACGACGGCAGCTCCGGCGCCGGGCGCGCCAACCACTGAGCCTGGGCCCCTCGCGCAACCACGCCGCTTGCGGCCAGCAATGCGGCGGTCTGACAAAGCCAGCGGCGACGGGAATTTGGGATGGACGGCATGCCGGTTGAAGCGAACTGGAGCCGCATCACGCGGACAGGGGAGGTCGAGATGCGGGCGCCACGCATTATCATGAAAAAGTAGCCAGAACGATATTGAGAGACACCCGATGCGGATTTTGCTGGTGGAGGATGAGGACGAATTGGCCGCATGGCTGGCGCGCGCGCTGGCGCAAAGCGGCTTCGTGATCGAGCGCGCCGCGGATGGCGTCATCGCGGAGGCGTTCCTCGGCTCCGGAGAATTTGATGCGGTGGTGCTGGACCTGCGCTTGCCGCGCAAGGATGGCTTTGCCGTGCTGGCCGACATGCGCGCGCGCGACGACCGCACGCCGGTATTGATCCTCACCGCGCAGGGCGCGCTGGATGAGCGCGTGCGCGGCCTCAATGCCGGCGCGGACGATTTCCTCACCAAGCCATTCGCCTTGTCGGAGCTGGAGGCGCGGTTGATGGCGCTCATCCGCCGCAGCCGCGGCCGGGCGTTCCCACGTCTGCGTTGCGGGCCGCTGGAGTTCGACACCGGGCGCAAGGCATTTCTGCTGTCAGGCGAGCCGCTGTCGCTCACGCCGCGCGAGCACGCCGCGCTGTCGGCGCTGCTGCACAAGACCGGCCAGCCGATCAGCAAGGTGCATTTGTTCGACAAGGTCTTCAACCTCGACAGCGATTCGAGCCCAGACGCCGTGGAGGTGGTCGTGCACCGCCTGCGCAAGAAGCTGGCGGGTACGGGCGTGCAGATCGTCACCGTACGCGGGCTGGGCTACCTGCTCGAAACGGGCGATGGCGAAACGCCCGCCGCCGGCGACAGCAACGCATGATGCAGCGGCTCGCCAGGCTCCGGCTGCCGCGCAGCCTGAAGCTCACGCTGCTGTGGTTGCTGCTGCCTGGGCTGGTGGGGGTGCTGGCCATCGACATCGTTTCGGCGTACCAGGCGCTGCGCGGCGCGACTGATCGCGCGTATGACCGCGCCCTGCTCGGCTCGGTGCGTGCCATCGAGAACGGCGTGACGATCGAGCGCGGGCAGGTCCAGGTCAACGTGCCGTATGTGGCGCTGTCCATGTTCGAATCGACGGCGCAGAGCAACGTCTATTACCGCGTCGCTTTCGAACCGGTGCCCGGTAAAGCCCCCGAAGCCGCGCTGACGGGCTACGACGATCTGCCGCTGCCCGCCAAGCGGCTGGAAAACGACACTCCACTCTTCTACGACGCGACGTACCACGACGAACCCGTACGCGTGGCCGCCGTGGCCAAGCCGCTCTATCAACCGGGGCTGCCGGCGCGCATCGTCATTCAGGTGGCGGAAACCATCGAGACGCGGCGCGCGCTGCAGCAGGCAGTGTGGCGCGGTACGCTGCTGCGCGACGCGGCGCTGGTGGCGATCAGCGCTGCGCTGCTGTGGCTCGGCGTGACCGTCGCGCTCAAGCCGCTCAATCGTCTGGCACGCAGCATCGGCGTGCGCGCATCGGACGACCTCCGGCCGCTGGACGCCACCGATGTGCCCGCCGAGGTACGCCCGCTGGTGAACGCGATCAACCACCACATTCATCGCTACGCCGAACTTGCGGAGGCGCAGAGTCAGTTTCTCGCCGATGCGTCGCACCAGTTGCGCACGCCGCTGGCCGTGCTGCTCACGCAAGCCGAATACGCGCTGCGCGAAACCGACCCGGCACGGGTACGCGAAAGCCTGTCCGCCATCATCGCGCGCCTGCAGTCGACGAACCGGCTGACCACGCAACTGCTCGCCCTCGCCCGCGCGCGGCATGCGGGACAGGACGCGCCCGCAGAAACCTTCGACCTGGGTGAATTGGCCCGCGACGTGGTGGTCGATGCGCTGCCGTTGGCACGCGAAAAACAGCAGGATCTCGGCTGGGACGACGGCGGCCTCGTCATGACGCTGCCCGTCATCGGCTATCCGGCGTTCCTGCGCGAGGCGCTTTCCAACCTCGTGCACAACGCGATCCGGTACACGCCGGCCGGCGGCCGCATCACCGTACGGGCCACGGCTGAAGGCGACGCCGCGCTGGTCTGCGTGGACGACACCGGGCCGGGCATGAGCGCTGACGAGCGCGCGCACGCGTTCGAGCGCTTCCGCCGGGCGCACGAGGGCGGAAGTCGCTCGGGTAAACCCAAGGTCGCGCCCAAAGACGTTCGCTATGCCGCCGAAGGCTCAGGCCTCGGCCTGGCCATCGCGCGTGCCTATGCGGCGCGCAGCGGCGGGCAAATCGAACTGGCCGACGGCGAGCCGAACGCGCACGGCGGCGTTGGTTTGTCGGCGCGGATCCGCGTGCCGCTGGCCGCCACAGCCCCCTCCCCGGAGCATGCTGCGACGCAGCAGCCGCAATGAAAGCGTGGCGAAAGCGCGCGATTTCTATAATCGGCCGCACTTGGGGCCATCCGCCCGAGCTACACGCACCACGCCATAAGTAGCCAGCCCCACGCCATCACAAGCAAACAGGAGACAAACCCATGCTTCGTGGACGCTTTACGCCTGCGCACGCCGCTCTCGCTTCAATTGCCGCTGCCGCACTGACCCTCAGCACCGCCGCCGTCGCGCAAGTCCCGGCCGGCTATCCCGCCAACTACGCCGACACCATCGCCGCCGCCAAGAAGGAAGGCAAAGTGGTGGTCTACGCGACCACCGACACCAAGGCCGCCGATCCGCTGATCAAGGATTTCGAGTCGCTCTACCCCGGCGTGAAGGTCGAGTACAACGACATGAACAGCAGCGAGCTGTACAACCGCTTCATCAGTGAGCAGGCTGCAGGCGGCGCGTCGGCCGACATGATGTGGAACTCGTCGATGGACTCGCAGCTCAAGCTCGCGCAGAGCTACGCGATGAAGTACGACTCGCCGGAAGTGCAGAACCTGCCGAAGTGGGCTGTCTACAAGGGCCTGGCTTACGGCACCACGTACGAGCCGGCCGTGTTCCTGTACAACAAGCGCCTGATCAAGGACAGCGAAGTCCCGCAGACGCACGCCGACTTCGCCAAGCTGGTCGCCAGCCAGCCCGAACGCTTCAAGAACAAGGTCACGACGTACGACATCGAGAAGTCCGCCGTCGGCTTCATGATGGCCGCGCAGGACAACGTCGACTCGCCGCAGTACTTCGACTTCGTCAAGGCGGTGGGCCCGAACCTGGTGCTGCAGTCCTCCACCGGCACGATGATGGAGCGCGTGGCCTCGGGCGAAAACCTGGTGGCATACAACATCCTCGGCTCGTACGCGATTGCACGCGCCAAGAAAGATCCGTCGATCGGCATCGTCTATCCGAAGGACTACACGCTCGTGGTGTCGCGCGTGGCGATGATCGCCAAGAAGGCGAAGAACCCGAACGCGGCCAAGCTGTGGCTGGACTACATCCTGTCCAAGCGCGGCCAGGAAATCCTCGCCAACAAGTCGGATCTGCACTCGCTGCGTGAAGACGTGACAGGCGAAGCGACCGCCGCCGGCCTGAAGAAGATTCTCGGCAACAGCATCAAGCCGATTCCCGTTGACGAATCGATCCTGGCGTTCCTGGAACCCAAGAAGCGCTTGGACTTCATCAAGCAATGGCGTACCGCCGCCGGCCGTTGATCTGATCCGCTGATCACCGGCACTCCACTCATCTGACCGACCTGCCGGCGCCATCCGTTCTGGCGCCGGTTCCTCCTGGAGGCACCATGCGTTCTCTAGCGCAAGACCGTGCCGCCGCTCGCCAAGTCACCCTCAAGCGCTCGCCCTGGACGCGTGTGGGACAGGCTTTGCCGCGCGGCGTGGTCATTCTGCTTACCGCGCTGGCGATTTTCACGCCGCTGGCGCTGATCTTCTACCAGAGCTTTCTGTCCGCGCCGTTCTTCATGCCCGACGCGCTGGCGGGGCTCGATGCGTATCGCTTCATCTTTACGGATTCGGACTTCTGGCACGCCTTCGAGAAATCCGCCGCGCTGGCGTTCGGCCTGGCAGTCATCTCGGTGCCGCTGGGCGGCATCCTGGCGTTCCTGATGGTGCGTTCGGACCTGCCCGGCCGCCGCGTTCTCGAACCGCTGCTGATGATTCCGGTGTTCGTCTCGCCGATGGTGCTGGCGTTCGGCTATGTGGTGTCCGCCGGCCCCGTGGGCTTCTACACGGTCTGGTTCAAGAACCTGTTCGGCGGTGCGCCGTGGAATGTGTATTCGTTTACGAGCATCATCATCATTGCCGGCCTGACGCACGTCCCTCACGTGTATCTGTATGTCTCGTCGGCGCTGCGCAGCCTCGGTTCGGACGTGGAAGAAGCCGCGCGTATCGCGGGCGCATCGCCGCTGTCGGTGGCACTGAATGTAAGCCTGCCGATGGTGCGCCCCGCCTTGCTTTACGCAGCCGTGCTGGTGACGTTCCTGGGCTTCGAGGTGTTCGGCCTGGTGCTCGTGCTGGGCGACCCGGAAGGTCACCTGGTGCTGGCCACGTATCTGTACAAGCTGACCAACAAGCTCGGCACGCCGGCCTACCACCTGATGGCCGCCGTGGCGGTCTGCCTGGTGATGGTGACCTTCCCCCTGGTGCTGCTGCAGCGCTACATGCTGAAGTCGGCCAACCGCTTCGTCACCGTCAAGGGCAAGGTCACGCGCAGCCGCCCGCTGCCGCTGGGCAACTGGCGCTGGCCTGCCTGGGCTGTCGTGGTGCTGTGGTTCTTCGTGACAGTGGTGGTGCCGCTCTCGGGTATCGCGCTGCGCGCGTTCGTCTCGAACTGGGGTGAAGGCGTCTCGCTGGTGGAGGCTTTCTCGACCACGGCATTCCAGCAGATCTTCGCGCAGCCGCAGTTTCTGCGGGCGATGGTCAACACGGTGCTGATCGGCGTGATCGGCGGCGCGCTGGCGGTGGGCTGCTACACCTGCATCGGCCTCGCCATGCACCGCAAGCCGGATGGCTGGACGCGCTTCCTCGACTACAGCGTGCTGGTGCCCCGCGCCATTCCGGGTCTGCTGGCCGGCCTGGCGTTCCTGTGGGTGTTCCTGTTCGTGCCGAACTGGATCGAGACCGGCCTGACCGACAGCGGCCTGCCCTTCGCCAACTGGATCATCGAAAACGTCGTGCCGAGCCTGCGGGACCTGCGCAGCACGATCTTCAGCGTGTGGATCGCCTACACGGTGGTGTGGCTGGCCTATGGGCTGCGATTGATCTCGGCCGCGCTGCTGCAAGTCGGTCCGGAACTGGAAGAAGCCGCACGCTCGGTCGGCGCCACCCGCGCCCGCACCACGCGCGACGTGACGGTGCCGCTCACGCGCTACGGGCTGCTCGGCGCATGGCTGCTGATCTTCCTGATTTTCGAGCGCGAGTACTCGACCGGTGTGTACCTGTTGTCGCCGGGCACCGAGACGATCGGCTCGATGCTGGTTTCCCTGTGGGCGGGCGGCGCCATCGATATCGTCGCCGCGCTGTCCTTCGTCAATATCGTGCTGGTGGCCGTCGGCCTCGGCATCGCACTGCGTTTCGGAGTGAAGCTCCATGATTGAACTCACTGTCAACGACCTGCACCTGCAATACGGCAACAACCCGGTTCTCAAGGGTGTCTCGATGCAGCTGCAGAAGGGCGAGGTCGTCTCGCTGCTGGGCCCGTCCGGTTCGGGCAAGACCACGCTGCTGCGCGCTGTCGCCGGCCTCGAACAGGCCAGCCAGGGCACCGTCAAGATCGGCGATCGGGTCATGTTTGACGGCGCCAAGAAGCTCGACGTGCCGGCTGAAGGGCGCAACCTGGGCCTGGTCTTCCAGTCCTACGCGCTGTGGCCGCACAAGACCGTGGCCGAGAACGTCGCCTACCCGCTCAAGCTGCGCAAGACGCCTGCCGCGCAGATCAAGGAGCGCGTGCAAGCCGTGCTGCAGCAACTGGGCCTGGGCCATCTCGGCGAGCGCTTCCCGAGCCAGCTGTCCGGCGGACAGCAGCAGCGCGTAGCCATCGCCCGCGCGCTGGTCTACAACCCGCCTGTGATCCTGCTCGACGAGCCGCTCTCGAACCTCGACGCCAAGCTGCGCGAAGAAGCGCGTGCCTTCCTGCGCGAGCTGATCGTCCGCCTGGGTCTGTCGGCGCTGATGGTCACGCACGACCAAAGCGAGGCGATGGCCATGTCCGATCGCATCCTGCTGCTGAACAACGGCGTGATCGAGCAGCAAGGCACGCCCGAAGAAATGTACGGTGCGCCGCAGACGCTGTTTACCGCAGAGTTCATGGGCAGCAATAACCGCATCAACGGCAAGATCGCCGAAGTGCGCGACGGCATGGCCCGGCTGGTGGACGAGACCGGAGGTTGGTCGCTGTGGGGCGTGGCGCGCGGCGATCTGAAGCCGGGCGCATCGGCGCACGGCGTGATCCGCCTGGAACAGGTGCGCGTGGGCGTCGACAACGCCGACAACACCATCCACCTGCCGCTCGCAACGCGCATGTACCTTGGCGACCGCTGGGAGTGCCTGTTCCGTGCCACCGACGACAGCGGCGCAACGGGCACAGGCCTGCGCGCCTACTCCTCCAGCGCCCCGAGCGACGGCAAGTACGCGCTGACGTTCCCGCGCGAGCAGTTCTGGCTGTACGCCGCCTAAACGCAGCGGCAACAGCAGATTCATCGGCAACAAAAAAGGCAGCCTCGGCTGCCTTTTTCTTTGGCTGATGCTTGGATCGCCGTCAGTCCTTCACCACCGGCAAATGCTCCGGATTGTTCTCCGGCGCCGTGGTGTTACGGATGAAGATGGCCGCCAAGATCAACCCCAGCTCATACAGCAGCCACAGCGGCACCGCCAGCAACAGCTGCGACATCACGTCGGGCGGCGTCACAACGGCAGCGATCACGAAGGCGCCCACCACGACGTACGGGCGGGCCTGTCGCAGCTTCTCCAGACTCACGATGCCAAAGCGCACCAGCACCATCACGACCACCGGCACCTCGAAGGTGATGCCGAAAGCCAGGAACGTGGTCATGGCGAAGCTCAGGTACTTGTCGATGTCGGTGGACATCTCGGCACCCAGCGGCGCGTTGTAGTGCGCCATCACCTTGAACACTGTCGGGAACACAAGAAAATACGCAAACGCCACACCGCACAGGAACAGCACGTAGGTGCTCACCACCAGCGGCATGATCATCCGCTTCTCGTGCGTATAGAGCCCCGGCGCCACGAAGCGCCAGATCTGGTACAGGACCCACGGCAGTGCGATCAGGAATGCGGCCAGCAGCGTCACCTTCATCGGCACGAAGAACGAACCGGTGACGTCCGTCACGATCATGTGGCCGTTCTTGGGCAACGCCTGGATCAGCGGCCGCGAGAACAGGTTGAAAATATCCGCCGCCCAGTAGACCAGGCCCAGAAAGACCAGCAGCACGCCCGCACCGGCCTTGACGATGCGCTCGCGCAGCTCGACCAGGTGCGAAATGAAGGTTTCCTGCGCGCCGTCCTCGGGCGACTCTTGCGGATCGAGCGGAGCGGCACTCATGTCGGGTGGGAAAGGGGAAAGTCAGGACGCGGCACCGCAGACACGGCTCGCGCCCGGAAGATCATTCGAAGAAGGAGCGCGCACGCGACTGCGCGGCAACGATGGGCGGACGATGGCGCTTGACGCGTGCCGCACCCGATTGCGCCCACATGCGCACGCCCTGCTTCTGGCGGTACCACTTGGGCATCGAAAGCTGCTTGTTGCGCCAGCTGTTGCGGCCGTTGCGCGACTTGCCAGGTGCGGGGCGCCAGTCGGGAGCGGAGGTCGCAGTCTGCGCGGGATCGCCAAGCGCCTCGTTCAGGCGCTCGTTGAGCTCGGTCGTGTGCTTGCTGACCTCCTGATGGATGGTCTGCTCAACATTGCGCGCGGCCTGCTCGAAGTCGGTGCGCATCTTGCGCAACTCCTCAAGCTCGATTTCGCGGCTGACCTCAGCCTTCACGTCGGCGATGTAGCGCTGTGCGCGGCCAAGCAGGGCGCCAGCGGTGCGCGCCACCTTGGGCAGACGCTCCGGCCC
The DNA here is from genome assembly GCF_958350185.1 of Ralstonia edaphi. NCBI lineage: Bacteria > Pseudomonadati > Pseudomonadota > Betaproteobacteria > Burkholderiales > Burkholderiaceae > Ralstonia > Ralstonia edaphi. The sequence goes on along the minus strand of NZ_CATWHI010000008.1, from coordinate 102,203 downwards.
AATGACGACGAGCGCCACCATGCCAATCAGCGCCAGCTTGGAAATGCCGAGATCGATCATCGGTCAGCGCGCGTCGGTGCTCAGCCTTGCTTGGACTTGTCGCGCGCTTCGACGTCGATCGTCGTCGAATCATGCAGTTCGCGCGGCGGCTGGCTGGCCGTCTGCTGCGGTGCTGCGGGCTTGTCTTCCGCCCCTTCCTTCATGCCGTCCTTGAAGCCCTTCACGGCGCTGCCAAGATCCGAACCGATGTTGCGCAGCTTCTTCGTGCCGAAGACCATCATGATGATGACCAGCACGATCAGCCAGTGCCAAATGCTAAAGGAACCCATGTCCTACTCCCACGTAAATACGGCTGTTGGCGTCGCAACGGTGGCAACGCCATTGGTTGATTTTACGGATTTGCGTACATCGGCTTGCTGTCATTCAGATACAGCCAACCTTTCACAATACGATACAGCATCCAGATGCCCAGAGCCCACAGAACGGCAAAGCCGATGAAGGCTGCGGGAATGAGCAGCACGCCGATCACACCCCACAGTACGCACCACCAGAACGAACGGATTTGCCAACGAAAGTGCGACTCATACAGCGTGCCGCGCACATCGTCGCGCTTAACATACCCGACGATGATGGCAATCAATGCAGTGATACCGCCGGTCAGCCAAAAAATGGCGTAAAGCGCATACAGGATATGCGTCAGGCGACGCAGCCCGGCCAAGCGCTCCGACTCGTCTGTCACGACCACTGCCGCTCCGTATTTGTCCACGCTGCCTCCCTGCGACGATTCGTCACCGTAATCAGTCGCCGGCTGCGTCGCGTGCCTGCGACTTGCGCAGCGCCTTCTCTTCCAGACCCGAAAGCCCTTCGCGGCGCGCCAGTTCGCTCACAACGTCATCCGGCGTGAGGTTGAAATGCGACAGCAGCACCATCGTGTGGAACCACAGGTCGGCCACTTCGTAGACGACCTTGCTGCGCGCCTCGTCGGTCATGCCTGCGGCGCGGGCGTCCTTGGCCGCCATGACCGTCTCGGTGGCTTCTTCGCCGATCTTTTTGAGGATGGCATCGTCGCCCTTGTGGAAGAGGCGCGCGATGTAGCTCTTTTCCGGGTCGCCGCCGTTGGCGAGCTTGCGGGATTCGAGCACCTCGCCCAGGCGGCGCAGGGTGTCACTCATGATTGTGGCCGGGCTTGCCGGCGTAGATGTCGTCGGGGTTCTTGAGCACCGGCTCGACGGTGTGCCAATCGCCGTCTTCCACATTGCCTTCGAACTTCTGGAAAAAGCACGCGTGGCGGCCAGTATGGCAGGCGATACCGCCGATTTGTGTGACGCGGAGCAAGACTACGTCTTCGTCGCAGTCGAGGCGGATTTCGTGCACCTTCTGGATGTGGCCCGACTCCTCGCCCTTATGCCACAGACGCTTGCGCGAGCGCGACCAGAACACGGCCTCGCCCGTTTCGACGGTCTTCTGGAGCGCCTCGCGGTTCATGAAGGCAAACATCAGAACGTCATTGCTGCCCTGCTCCTGCACGATTACCGGCACCAGGCCGTTATCGTCCCAGTGGACCTTGTTCAGCCACTTCTTGCTCATAGTCCGATCCGTACTGGAATGCCCTTCTCTGCCATGAATTGCTTGGCCTGGCCGACGGTGTATTCGCCGTAATGGAAGATGCTGGCGGCGAGCACCGCATCGGCATGCCCTTGCTGGATGCCTTCAGCCAGATGCTGCAGGTTGCCGACACCGCCCGAGGCGATGACCGGCACCGGCACTGCGTCCGACACGGCGCGCGTGAGTTCCAGGTCGAAGCCGGCCTTGGTGCCGTCCCGGTCCATGCTGGTGAGCAGGATTTCACCCGCGCCACGCCGTGCCATTTCACGTGCCCATGCCACGGCGTCGAGGCCCGTGCCTTTTCGGCCGCCGTGCGTGAAGACTTCCCAGCGCGGTGCCTCGCCTTCGCCCGACACCTTCTTGGCGTCGATGGCCACGACAATGCATTGCGCGCCATGGCGGGCGCTGGCGTCCGAAACCAGTTGCGGATTCGCCACCGCCGACGAGTTCATGCTGATCTTGTCCGCACCCGCATTGAGCAGTCGGCGCACGTCTTCCAGCGCACGCACGCCGCCGCCCACCGTCAGCGGAATGAACACCTGCGAAGCCACCGCTTCGATGATGCCGAGCATCAGGTCGCGCCCGTCGGAGGTGGCCGTGATGTCGAGGAAGGTGATTTCGTCGGCGCCCTGCTCGTCGTAGCGGCGTGCGATTTCGACGGGGTCGCCGGCGTCGCGCAATTCGACGAAGTTGACGCCCTTGACCACCCGGCCGTTGGTGACGTCCAGGCAGGGGATGATTCGTTTGGCTAGCATGATGAGTCGGGCGCCGGAGCGCCCGTTGAGCACGGCTGGATCAACGATCAGGCCGCGCCGAGTTTGTCCGCAAGGGCTTGCGCTTCCTTGAAGTTCAGGTCGCCCGAATAAATGGCGCGGCCGCAGATCACGCCTTCCACGCCATGCTCTTCGACCGCGCACAGGTGGTCGATGTCCTTCAGGTTCGACAGGCCGCCGCTGGCAATGACCGGAATCTTCACCGACTGCGCCAACTTGACGGTGGCATCGATGTTGATGCCCTGCAGCATGCCGTCGCGGCCGATGTCGGTGTAGATGATGCCTTCGACGCCGTAGTCTTCGTACTTCTTGGCAAGGTCCACGACTTCATGGCCAGAGAGCTTGCTCCAGCCGTCGGTCGCCACCTTGCCGTCCTTGGCATCGAGCCCGACGATGATATGGCCGCCGAATGCCGTGCAGGCGTCCCGCAGAAAACCCGGGTCCTTGACCGCCGCCGTACCGATGATCACGTACGACAGGCCGTCGTCGAGCCAACGCTCGATGGTGCCCAGGTCGCGGATGCCGCCGCCGAGTTGCACGGGGATCTCGTCACCCACCTCGGCGAGGATGGCCTTGACGGCCGCCTCGTTACGCGGCTTGCCGGCGAAAGCGCCGTTCAGATCGACCAGATGCAACCGGCGCGCGCCTTGTTCAACCCAGTGCCGCGCCATGGCGGCCGGGTCTTCCGAGAACACGGTGGCTTGATCCATATCGCCTTGTTTGAGGCGCACACACTGACCGTCCTTCAGGTCGATGGCCGGGATGAGCAACATAAGCGTGACGACAGAGTTGAGGGGGAAAAATTAAAAAGGGCGAAAAATGGATTCGATTGCGACGCCACGGCGGGCGTCACGGATTCCAGTGCACGAAGTTCCGGTAGATCTGCAGGCCGGCTTGCGCACTTTTTTCCGGGTGAAACTGTGTTGCAAAAATATTATCCCGGGCGATGGCGCAGGTAAACCGCACGCCGTATTCGGTCTCTCCGACCGATTCGTCGGCATTGGCGGGCCGCGCGTAGTAGCTATGCACGAAATAGAAGTAGCTCTGGTCTGGCACCCCTTCCCAGAGGGCGTGGGCACGACTCTGGTGCACGCGGTTCCAGCCCATCTGAGGCACTTTGTACCGTGAGCCGTCCGGCTGCAACTGGCCATCCAGATCAAAGCGGACCACATCGCCTTTGATGAGGCCCAGACCTTCGGTGTATTGCTGGCCGGGGCGCGCCTCGGTGCTGCGCTCCAGCAACATCTGCTCGCCGACGCATACGCCGAGCATCGGCTTGCTGCGCGATGCCTCCAGCACTGCGTCGCGCAGGCCGGATTGGTCGAAGGCCGCCATGCAGTCGGGCATGGCGCCTTGCCCTGGCAGCACCACGCGATCAGCGGCGCGGATTTCATCCGCTTGCGCACTGATGCGCACATCGGCCTGGGGAGCAACGGCCATCAGGGCTTGCGCCACCGAGCGCAGATTGCCCATGCCGTAATCGACGATTGCGATCTTAGTCATGACTTAACTTAGGCCCGAAGTACGGGCAACAGGGTTTTCAGCCCATCAACGATGAATTCCACGGCCAGCGCCGCCAGGATCAGGCCCATCAACCGCGTCCCGACGTTGATGCCGGTGCGACCGATCACACGGGCGATCGGCTCGGCCGCGCGCAACACGATCCAGACCACAGCTGCAATCGCAACACCAACGCCCGCCAGGAGAAACAAGTCCCACCAGTGCCTGGTCTTGCCGGCGTAGACGATGACCGTGCTGATCGAGCCGGGGCCCGTGAGCAGCGGAATCGCCAGCGGCACAACCGCAATGCTGGCCTTGGCACCGGCCTCGTCCTCTTCTTCGGGCGTCGCCTTGGTGCGGCTCGTCTGCGCATTCAGCATGTTCAGCGCGATCATGATCATGATGATCCCGCCGCCCACCTGCAGCGAACCCACCGAAAACCCGAAAAAGCCGATGATCTGCTCGCCCAGCAACGCCGACAGGCCGATCACAATCGCCACCGAAATCGACGCGACCTTGATGGTGCGGCGCTTCTCCTCATCCGTCTGGCTCTCGGTCAGGCTGATGAAGAACGGGATCGCGCCAATCGGGTTGATCAGCGCGAGCAGCGAGAAAAAGCTTTTGGTCAGATCCATCGGATCGGCGGCCGGTTTTTGAGTCGGGTAGGCGCGGCCAGGCCGACGCAGTGATTTACAGGGCGCCCTTGGTCGACGGAATCGTGCCGGCTGCGCGCGGATCGATCTCGACCGCCATGCGCAGCGCGCGGCCGAAGGCCTTGAACACGGTTTCGATCTGGTGGTGCGCGTTGACGCCGCGCAGGTTGTCGATATGCAGCGTCACGCCGGCATGGTTGACGAACCCGCGGAAGAATTCGATGGACAGGTCCACGTCAAAATTGCCGACGCGCGCGCGCGTGAACGGCACGTGGAACTCCAGGCCCGGACGGCCCGAGAAATCGATGACCACGCGCGACAGGGCCTCGTCCAGCGGCACGTAGCTGTGGCCGTAGCGCACGATGCCCTTTTTGTCGCCGATGGCCTTGGCGACGGCCTGGCCCAGCGTGATGCCGACGTCTTCCACGGTGTGGTGATCGTCGATATGGGTGTCGCCGGTGGCCGAGACGTCGAGGTCGACCATGCCGTGACGGGCGATCTGGTCGAGCATGTGGTCGAGGAAGGGGACGCCGGTATTCAGCGTCTGCTTGCCCGTGCCGTCCAAATCAAGGGCGACGCGGATCTGCGTTTCAGAGGTGTTGCGAGTGACCTCGGCACGGCGGCTCATGGGGCTTCCTGCATCGATGCGACAAAGGCATCGATAAATTGCGCGTTTTCTTCGGGATTGCTGACCGTCACGCGCAGACAGTTGGCCAGCAACGGGTGCATTTTACTGACGTTTTTAATCAGAATCCGCCGATTGAGCAGGCGCTCGAACAAGGCGGCGGCATTCGGCACGCGCAGCAGGATGAAATTCGCCGCGCTGGGGAACACCGTCACGCCGGGCTGCGCCGACAGCACATCGATCAGCTTGGTGCGCTCGGCGCGCAGGGTCGCTGCCTGGGCATCCAGCACGTCCACGTGTTCGAGCATGAACTGGGCGGTCGCCTCGGTCAGCACATTCACGTTATACGGCGGGCGCACCTTGTCCAGTTCGACGATCCACTTCGGGTGGCCGGCCACGTAGCCGAGGCGGATGCCGGCTAGGCCGAGCTTGGAGACGGTGCGCATCACCAGAAGGTGATCGAAATCGCGCAGGCGCGGCATCCAGCTCTGTTGCGCGAACGGCTGGTAGGCCTCGTCGACCACCACCAGGCTCTGGCACACCGGGCCGCGTGCGGCGCGGATGATCGCGTCCATGTCGGCCGCGTCGAACAGGTTGCCCGTCGGATTGTTCGGGTACGCCAGGTAGATGACGGCGGGCTGGTGCTCGGCCATGGCCGCCAGCATCGCTTCTCGGTCCAGCGTCAGGTCCGCCTTGAGCGGTACGCCGACAAAGTTCAGGCCCAGCAGCTGCGCCGACATCGCGTACATCACGAAGCCCGGCACCGGCGCCAACACGGTCGCGCCCGGCTTGGCCGCGGCAATGGCGATCAGGCTGATGATCTCGTCCGAGCCGTTGCCCAGCAGCACCTCGGCGCCGGCCGGCACGTGCATCACCTGCTTGAGCTGCGCCTTCAACGCGTCGGCGGTCGGCACCGGGTAGCGGTTGAGCGCAACTTCGGCCAGGCGCTTGCCCAACGCGTCGCGCAGCATCGCCGGCAGCAGGTACGGGTTTTCCATCGCGTCCAGCTTGACCATGCCGGTGGCGTCGGGCACGTGGTACGCGCCCATGGCGCGAACGTCGTCGCGCACGATGCGGGCGAGCAGGTCATCCAGAGGGGCTTGGGCCGGAGCGGTGGCGGTCATCGTCGTGCGGCGGAGGTTATTCGGACGTGGGGCGTTGCAGGCGATATTCGGCGCTGCGGGCATGCGCCTGCAGGCCTTCGCCGTAGGCCAGTTCGGCAGCAATCTCGCCCAGCATCTGCGCGCCGGCTTCGCTCACCTCGATCAGGCTCGAGCGCTTGATGAAGTCGTACACGCCCAACGGCGACGAGAAGCGCGCCGTGCGCGACGTGGGCAGCACGTGGTTCGGGCCTGCGCAGTAGTCGCCCAGCGATTCGCTGGTGTACTTGCCGAGGAAGATCGCGCCGGCGTGGCGGATGCGCTCGGCCCACTGGCGCGGGTTCTCTGCCGAAATCTCCAGATGCTCCGGCGCGATGTCGTTGGCGATGTCGCACGCCTCTTCCATGTCGCGCACCTTGATGAGCGCACCGCGGCCCGACAGCGACTCGGCAATCACGCTCCGGCGCGGCATGTCTTCAAGCTGACGGTTGATGCTGGCTTCCACCTGCGCGATGAACTCGGCGTTCGGGCACAGCAGAATCGACTGAGCCAGCTCGTCGTGCTCCGCTTGCGAGAACAGATCCATCGCCACCCAATCCGGATCGGTCGTGCCGTCGCAGATGACCAGGATTTCCGACGGACCGGCAATCATGTCGATGCCCACGGTGCCGAACACGCGACGCTTGGCAGCGGCCACATAGGCGTTGCCCGGGCCGACGATCTTGTCGACGGCGGGGACGGTGTCCGTGCCATAAGCCAGCGCACCCACGGCCTGCGCGCCGCCGATGGTGAACACGCGGTCCACACCAGCGATGCAGGCGGCGGCCAGCACGAGGTCATTGCGCACGCCACCGGGCGTGGGCACCACCATGATGATTTCCTTGACGCCCGCCACGCGCGCCGGGATTGCGTTCATCAGCACCGACGACGGGTATGCCGCCTTGCCGCCCGGCACGTAAATGCCCACGCGGTCGAGCGGCGTGACCTTCTGGCCGAGCACCGTGCCGTCAGCTTCGGCGTATTCCCAGCTGTGCGTGCCGCACTCGATCTTCTGCTTCTCGTGATACGCACGTACGCGGGCGGCGGCGGCTTCCAGCGCCGCGCGGCGCGTGGGCTCCAGGCCGTCCAGCGCAGCTTGCAGCACGGTGGGCGACAGCTCCAGCGCGGCTACGCTGTCGGCCTCGATGCGGTCGAAGCGGTGCGTGGCCTCCAGCACGGCGGCATCGCCGCGCGCCTTCACGTCGGCCAGGATCTGCGCAGCGGCGCGGTCGATGGCTTCGTCTTCGCTCGCTTCGAACGCGAGCACCTGGCGCAGTTGCGCCGCGAATCCGGCGTCAGCCGAATCCAGCTTACGAATGGTCAGGCTCATGCGGGTTCCCCAGCACGCTCGTCCTGGGCGGAGGCGCGCTCGAAAGCGTCGAGGATGGGCGCCAGCCGGTCACGCTTGAGTTTCAGCGCGGCCTGGTTGACGACGAGTCGGGACGAGATCTGCACGATCTCCTCCACCTCGACGAGGTTGTTCGCGCGCAGCGTGCCGCCCGTGCTGACGAGGTCGACGATGGCGTCAGCCAGGCCCACCAGCGGGCCCAGTTCCATCGAGCCGTACAGCTTGATCAGGTCGACGTGCACGCCCTTCTTGGCGAAGTGCTCGCGCGCGGTATTCAGATACTTCGTCGCGACCGACAGGCGCGCGCCCTGGCGCACCGCGTTGGCGTAATCGAAGCCCTTGGGCACCGCCACCGACATGCGGCAGCGGGCGATGTTCAGGTCGATGGGCGCATACAGGCCCGCCATGCCGTGCTCCATCAGCACGTCGCGGCCGGCCACGCCGAAGTCCGCCGCGCCGTATTGCACGTAGGTCGGCACGTCGGAAGCGCGCACGATGATCACGCGCAGCGCAGGGTCGGAGGTCGGCAGGATCAGCTTGCGCGAGGTTTCCGGATCTTCGGTCACCTCGATGCCGGCGGCCTTCAGCAGCGGCAGCGTCTCTTCAAAGATGCGCCCTTTGGACAACGCCAGCGTGAGCTGGTTGGAGGCGGACTGGAATGCGTTCATGACCGGCGGGTTCCTTACCTTACGCTTGAATGCGGCGGATCTTGGCGCCGACAGCGGACAGCTTGTCTTCGATGCGGTCGTAGCCGCGATCAAGGTGATAGATGCGATCGACCAGCGTCTCGCCCTGCGCGATCAACCCGGCGATGACGAGGCTGGCCGAGGCGCGCAGGTCGGTTGCCATGACGGTCGCGCCCGACAATTGCTCGACGCCCGTCACCACGGCCGTCTTGCCGTCGATCACGATATTGGCGCCCAGGCGGTTCAGTTCCTGCACGTGCATGAAGCGGTTTTCGAAGATGGTCTCCGTTACCGTGGCAGAGCCTTCCGCAATGGCGTTGAGCATCATGAACTGCGCCTGCATGTCCGTCGGGAACGCCGGGTACTCTGACGTGCGGAAGCTCACGGCCTTGGGGCGGCCCGTCATCTGTACACGGATCCAGTCGTCGCCCGTAGTGAGCGTCACGCCGGCTTCGCGCAGCTTGTCGAGCACGGCATCGAGGATGCCCGGCGGCACGCCGCGCAGCGTCACGTCGCCGCCGGCTGCTGCCACGGCGCACAGGAACGTGCCGGCCTCAATGCGATCGGCAATCACGGTGTGGGCGGCGCCATGCAGTGCTTCGACGCCCTGGATGACCAGGCGGTCCGTGCCGATGCCGTCGATGCGCGCGCCCATCTTCACGAGCAGATTGGCGAGGTCGGTGACTTCCGGCTCGCGTGCGGCGTTTTCGAGCACGGTTTCGCCGTCGGCCAGTGCAGCGGCCATCAACAGGTTTTCCGTACCCGTGACCGTCACCATGTCGGTGACGATGCGGGCGCCACGCAAGCGCTTGGCGCCATCAGCAAGCTTGGCTTCGATGTAGCCGTGTTCGATCACGATCTCGGCGCCCATGAGCTGCAGGCCCTTGATGTGCTGGTCGACCGGGCGCGCGCCGATGCCGCAACCGCCCGGCAGCGACACACGCGCATGGCCAAAGCGCGCCAGCAGCGGGCCCAGCACCAGGATCGACGCACGCATCGTCTTCACGAGGTCGTACGAAGCTTCAGGCGTATGGATCGTCGCAGCGTCGAGCGTGAGGTTGTGACCGTCGAGCACGCCTTCCACGCCCATCTGGCGCAGCAGCTTGAGCATCGTGCGCACGTCCTGCAGGTTCGGCACGTTGCTCAGCGCCAGCGGCTCGGCCGTCAGCAGCGCGGCGCACATGATGGGCAGCGCGGCGTTCTTGGCACCAGACACGCGGATTTCGCCCGACAGCGGGCCATTGCCTTCGATCAGCAGTTTGTCCATGAGCGAGACGTCTCGTCGATCACGTTGGGAGGGGCGCTCGGCGAGCGCAAGGTCGGAATCGGTTGAAACGGTAACCGGGGTGGGATCAAGCTCGGCCATCAGGACTGCCACTCCGCCGGGGTGAGCGTCTTCATGGACAGCGCGTGGATTTCGGCGCGCATCCGCTCACCCAGCGCGGCGTAGACGAGCTGGTGACGCTGGATCAACCGCTTGCCTTCAAATTGCGCGCTGACGATGGTGGCAAAAAAGTGCTGGCCGTCGCCCTCGACTTCGAGGTGCTCGCACGGCAGGCCGGTTTCGATGTACTGCTTGACTTGTTCGGGTGTGGGCAACATGGCCGTCCCTTCTCCAAAAACGTTAGGGTGGTGCGTCGTTCGTTTTGTTATCGACGCATCAATGGCGCAGCTTGTAGCCCGTGCGCAGCATCTGCAGGGCCACTCCCCCCACCACGACCAGCGCGATCAGCATCACGCCGAGGCTCGTCGCCACCGGCACATCGGACACGCCGAAGAAGCCGTAGCGGAAGCCGTCGATCATGTAGAAGAACGGGTTGGCGTGGGACACCGCCTGCCAGAACGGCGGCAGTGAATGAATCGAATAGAACACGCCTGCCAGGAAGGTGGCCGGCACGATCAGAAAGTTCTGGAACGCTGCGAGCTGGTCGAACTTTTCAGCCCAGATACCGGCGATCAGCCCCAAGGTGCCCAGCACGCTCGCGCCCAGCACGGCAAACACGATGATCCACAGCGGCTGCGCGAAGTGCAGGTGCGCAAACAAGGTCGTCACGACGAGCACACCGGTCCCCACGGCCAACCCGCGAATGATGGAGGCGCACACATACGCGCCGAACATCTCCCAGTGCGACAGTGGCGGCAGCATGATGAACACCAGGTTGCCGGTGATCTTCGACTGGATGAGCGACGACGAGCTGTTCGCGAACGCGTTCTGCAGCACGCTCATCATCACCAGGCCCGGCACTAGGAAGGCGGTGTAGCTCAACTGGTCGAACACCTTGACGCGATCTTCCAGCACGTGGCCGAAGATCAGCAGATACAGCAGCGCGGTCAGCACCGGCGCGGCCACGGTCTGGAAGCTCACCTTCCAGAAGCGCAGGACTTCCTTGTACAGCAGCGTGCGGAAACCGACCCAACGGCCCGGCAAGCTCTCGGGAATGGCGTTCATGCAGCGGGCTCCAGCGCAGAATCAGGAATGGCAGGCGTTTGGGGCCCGAGGGGCAATCCGCCTTCGCGGCGCATGATCTGCACGAACACGTCTTCCAGATCGGCCTTGGCGACTTCCATGTCGTCGATCTCACATCCGGCGAGGCGGCACGTGGCGAGAATCTGCTCGACCTCGCCGTAGCCCGACAGGCGCAGGCGCACGCCGCGCTCACCGTGGTTGCCCGGCAGGCGCAGACTTTCGAGCGATGCCGGCAGCGCGCCCTTCGCAAAGCTCAGCACCAATTGCAGCCCGGCAAATTGCGACAGCAGATTCGCCGTGCGATCGAGTGCAACCACCTCGCCAAACTTGAGCATGGCAATGCGGTCGCACAGGGATTCGGCCTCTTCCAGATAGTGCGTGGTCAGCACGACGGTGTGGCCCTCGCGATTCAGGCGCGAGATGAATTTCCACAGCGTCTGGCGCAACTCGACGTCCACCCCGGCGGTCGGCTCGTCCAGCACGATCACGGGCGGGCGGTGTACCAGCGCCTGCGCCACGAGCACGCGGCGCTTCATGCCGCCCGACAGCGCGCGCATGTTGGCGTCGGCCTTGTTGGTCAGGTCCAGGTTGGCCATGACCTCGTCGATCCAGTCATCGTTCTTGGTCAAGCCGAAATAGCCCGACTGCAGGCGCAGCGTTTCGCGCACCGTGAAGAACGGATCGAACACCAGTTCCTGGGGCACCACACCGAGCTTGCGACGCGCCGTGCGGTAGTCGGAAACGACATCGTGACCGAGCACGCGCACGTGGCCCGAATCGGCGCGATTCAGGCCCGCGAGGATGGAGATCAGCGTGGTCTTGCCCGCGCCGTTGGGGCCCAACAGGCCGAAAAACTCGCCCTGCTCGACGGACAGGCTCACGCCCTTGAGCGCTTGCAACGACTTGTAGCGCTTGCGGACGTCAGCGATTTCGATGGCTTTCATGGCCGACAAAGTGAACTACCCTGCGCATCTCGTGGCCATGGATCGACAAGATCATGACGGCCGCGGATGCCGCACACGGCGGCGGCAGAGCGACAAACCCAGAATTATAGGGGAACTGCACCAACTCACGGCGCCGCACCGTGCGACGCCGAACCGCGAATGCCAGAGCCGCGCGCGGCGTTCTGGCCGGAGCGCGGCATCGCGATGACAGGTTCGGAGCATTCACCCCGCGCCCAACACCGGACGCCGCCTCAATGTCGAGCGTGAGGGTGGGCTGCAGGGGCCGGCGCGATGGCCAGCAGGGACTCCACGCCGTACAGCGTGGCGAGATTGGACAGCGCTTGCGGAGCGCCTCCGATATCGAGCGCGATACCGGCATCCTGGGCCGTGCGCTGCCACGACAGCAGCACCGCCAGCGCAGACGAATCCACCTGCGACAAGCCGGCGCAATCGACGTGCAGCGCGGCAATGCCGGCTTCGCGCGCTTGGCCGAGCTGAGCCTCGCCCTCGCGCAGAACGCGCGGCGCTTCGCGGTGAGTCAGCGGGCCGGACAAGGTCAACATGGTGAAAATGGATGCATCAGAAAAAGAAACAGCGGCCAAACTTGACCGCTGTGTCGATTCTACCGGAAGGCCGCTTACTTTGCCGGGCCCTTCTCGAGCTGCGCGTTGCGCTCGTTCAGGAAGCTCACCAGGCCGGCCACGCCGCCACGCTTGCTGATGACATCGGCAAACTGGTTCTTGTACGTTTCCGACAGCCACAGGCCGCTGATGTTGATGTCATACACCTTCCAGCCGCCGGCCGTCTTTTCCAGACGGTAGTCCAGGGCCACCGGCTCGCCGTTGTTGTTCACGGTCGAACGCACCACCACGTCGGTGTCATCGGCCGCCGCGCGGAACGGCTTGTACGAAACGGTCTGGTTCTTCACATTCGACAGCGCGCCGGCGTAAGTGCGAATCAGCAGCGTTTTGAAGCCTTCCTGAATCTGTTGCTGCTGCTCCGGCGAGGCCTGATTCCAGAAGCGGCCCATGGCGATCTGCGTGGTGCGCTTGAAATCGGCGCGCGGCACGATCTTCTGGTCGACCAGCTGGAATACCTTCGCCATGTTGCCGCTGCGCAGTTCCGGATCGCTCTTGATGGTGGTGAGCACGTCGTCCACGGCTGTCTTGACGGTGGCCTGGGCATCGGCTTCCTGGGCGTGGACCGGCGCAACTGCCACGGCAGCCGTCAGCGTGAGACCAGCGAACAGGGAGCGGAGAAGCGTCTTCAACATATCGCGTCCTTATAGTGTGATTTTGGGGTCGCTTGCGGCACATTCGCCGCAATCTTGTTGGCGATTAGAACAGACCGCCCGCAGCCAAGTTCGTGCGGGACAGCCAGTTTTACGCCTTGTCACCTTTGAGGCGACCTTGTTACGTGTACCCATCAGCGGCGGAAGACCGGCCAGTTGGGCGTAAAGCGATGGTATGGAGAGACCGTCGTGTCACCCGTATCCGGCGAAGTCTTGTTGTCCTGATCTTCCGGGAGGTTGCCGTCATAGATCAGGTAGCGGCGGCGCTGCAGATAGGCGTCGCGCAGGAAGGTGTACTTGTCGACCGCGGCCTGTTCGAACACATTGCTGGCCCCGAGCAGGTTTGCGCGCACGTCAACCACGCGCAGCGCCGCCAGCGAGTAGGTGATCGCGCTGTCATGCCAGTACGTGAGCGGGTCCATCTGCCAGTCGACCAGGAAACCCACGGTGTCACGTGCGGTGCTCGGGCCGAGCAACGGCCAGACGATGTACGGCCCCGACGGCACGCCCCACACGCCCAGCGTCTGGCCGAAGTCTTCCTTGTGCTTGGGCAGGCCGGCGTCCGACGCAATGTCGATCAGCCCACCCAGCCCCAGCACGGTGTTGATCGCGACGCGCATGGTGTCTTCCAGCGCGGCCGTGCCCTTCAACTGCAGCAGGTTGTTGACGGCCGAATAGACGTCGCCCGCATTGGAGAAGAAATTCGACACCGCCGTGCGCGCCGGCGACGGCACCACATCGACATACGTTTGCGCAACCGGCTTCAGCACGCCCTTGTCGAGGTCTTCGTTGATGCGGAAGACTTCGCGGTTGAACGGCTCGATCGGATCCGCCGGATTGGCATTCGGCCCCGTCGCACAGCCGGCCAGCAACGTGGCGCCCGCAGCAACGGCCAGCGCAAAGCCGCGCAGCGAAAGGATGGATGTTGTTGTTTTCATGATTTATTTGCTCCCACTGCCCTCAGCCGGCTTGGCTCCGCCGGCACTTCCGTTGGCGTTGCCGGCACCGGCATCCGCAGCCTTGCTGTAGAGGAACTGGCTGATCAGGTTTTCCAGCACCACCGCCGACTGTGTCATGGTGATCTTGCTGCCGCTGGCGAGCATCGCCGAGTCACCGCCCGGTTCAATGCCAATGTATTGCTCACCGAGCAGACCCGACGTCAGGACCTTGGCCGAACTGTCTTTCGGAAACTGATAGCGCTGGTCCATGTCGAGCACGGCGATGGCCTGGTAGCTCTTGTCGTCGAACAGGATCTGCGACACGCGGCCGACCACCACACCGGAACTCTTGACCGGAGCCCGCACCTTCAACCCACCGATATTGTCGAAGGCCGCCTTCACCTGGTAAGTCTTGGCAAACGAGAACGAGCTCATATTGCCCGCTTTGAGCGCCAGGAATAGCAGCGCAATGATGCCTACCAGAACGAACAGGCCGACCCAGAAATCGAGGACGCTTTTACGCATGATCTTTTCTCGTTGAACGCTAACGACAACCGGCGGCTCAGCTGAACATCAGCGCCGTGAGTACGAAATCCAGCGCCAGCACGGTCAGCGACGCGATCACCACCGTCCGGGTAGTCGCGCGCGAGACGCCTTCCGGCGTGGCTTTGGCCTCATAGCCCTGATACAGCGCAATGAAGGTGACCGCCACACCAAACACGACACTCTTGATGACGCCGTTGAGCACGTCGTCCATGACATCCACGCCGGCCTGCATCTGCGACCAGAACGCGCCGGGGTCCACACCAATCAGCCCCACGCCGACGAAGTATCCGCCCAGAATACCCACCGCACTGAAAATCGCCGCCAGCAGCGGCATGGCAATGAAGCCCGCCCAGAAGCGCGGCGCCAGCACGCGGGCCAGCGGATCAACGGCCATCATCTCCATGGCGATCAGCTGCTCGCCGGCTTTCATCAGACCAATCTCGGCCGTGAGCGAGGTACCGGCGCGACCGGCAAACAGTAGCGCCGTCACCACCGGCCCCAGTTCGCGCACCAACGACAGCGCAACCAGCAGGCCCAACGCCTGTTCGGAGCCGTAGCGATTGAGCGTGTTGTATCCCTGCAAGCCAAGCACGAAGCCAACGAACAGGCCCGACACAGCGATGATGATGAACGAATCATTGCCGACGAAGCGCAGCTGCTCGATCACCAGGCGCGGGCGGCGAAGCACGTCGCCGGAAGCGCCAATGAGCGAAATCAGCGTGCGTGCGGCGTAGCCGAAGCGGCTGATCAGCACCAGAACGAAGCGGCCGATGGCGGAAATCATTGCGCGCCTCCGCTCTTGCCCAGACCGAAGTCATCGGCCAGCGGCGCCCCGGGATAATGGAACGGCACGGGGCCGTCCGCCTCGCCGTGCACGAACTGGCGGACGAACGGATCGGTCGACGCGGTCAGTTCAGCCGGCGTGCCCTGGGCTGCAATGCCACCGTTGGCAATGAAATAGACGTAATCGGCGATGTGGAACGTCTCCTGCACGTCGTGCGAGACGATGATGCTGGTCGCGCCCAGCGCGTCGTTCAGCTTGCGGATGAGCGACGCGGTCAGGCCCAGCGAGATCGGGTCCAGCCCGGCAAACGGCTCGTCGTAGAGGATGAGCGACGGATCCAGCGCAATGGCGCGCGCCAATGCCACGCGTCGCGCCATGCCGCCGGAAATCTCCGAGGGCATCAGGTCGCGGGCCCCACGCAGGCCGACGGCGTTCAGCTTCATCAACACCAGATCGCGGATGAGCGGCTCGGGCAGCTCGGTATGTTCGCGCAACGGAAATGCCACGTTGTCGAAGACGGACAGATCGGTAAACAGCGCCCCGAACTGGAACAGCATGCCCATCTGGCGGCGCGCGTCGTACAGCGCGCGCTTGTCCATGGCGCCGATGTCCTGACCGTGCACACGCACAGTGCCGGCGGCGGCGCTCACTTGGCCGCCGATCAACCGCAGAATCGTTGTCTTGCCACAGCCCGAACCGCCCATGACGGCCACCACGCTGCCCTTGGGCACGCGCATGCACAGGCCGGACAGGATGCGCCGCGCACTTGGCTGGTAGGCGAAATCGACCTGATCGAGTTCGACAACGGCGTTGGAAGGCTGGGTGGACACGGTGGAGTTCGGTGCAGAGGGCTCGGCAGGTTGGCGGCTTCATGCTGCCGCATCTCGTTGTCTTGACTACCGCGGGCTGGCCAACGGAGGCGGGTTCGCGCGGCCCGCCATTATAGGTGGAAACCCGCGTAGCCCGTCAGTCACGCCATGCTTACCGACAGGTTGTGTGGCTTGTTCGCCGCGCTGTGGGTTTTCGTGTCTTGCGGGATGCTGAAAGTGGTGCGCTTGCGAGGTTGGAGGATGGCGCGACAGCCCGCACCGAAAGTGGATTATTCGCCACTATCCAGCCGTAGATCAGCTTGGCGAATCACCCCCTGCCAGTGCGTCGCGTCGCGGCGCACTGCTTGGGCGAACGTGTCGGGCGCGTCCCATTCCGGCTCGAACCCACCGGCGAGCAACGTGGCATGGACATCGCCCGAAGCGACGGCGCGGCGCAGCTCGACAGCCGCGCGCATCGAGAGGGGGCGCGGGGTGCGCGCCGGCATGAAGGTACCGATCCAGGCGCTGCGATCGAATCCGGCGAGACCGCCTTCGCGCAGCGTCGGCACAGCGGGCGCGAAACGGGAGCGCGCGCCGCCCGTCACCCCGAGCAACCGCAACTGGCCGTTGGCCGCCGCCGCCGCGACGCTCGGATAACACGCAAAACACGCCGTCATGCGGCCAGCCAGGATTTGCTGCACGAGCCCCGCTTCACCGCGAACGGCCACATGCGGCGCATGGAAAGCGTAGTCGCGCACAAACTGCTCGGCGACGAGGTGCGACCACGTGCCGACGATATCCGAGCCGCAATTGACCGTGACGGACTCACCACGCGCCTGCGCAAGCAGATCGGTGACGGAATGGATCGGCAAGCGCGCATCGACGGCGAGAAACAGTGGCAGCGTGGCCACCATCGCCACCGGTTGGAAATCGCGCAGCGGGTCATACGACGCCGGTTCCAGCGCGGGCTGGGCGACGAACGTGGTCTGTTGGAGCAGCAGCGTATGGCCATCGGACGGCGCGCGGGCCACAGCTTCACCGGCGGCCATGCCATTGGCCGCGGGGCGATCTTCGACGCCCACTTCGCGGCCGACCTGCTGCTGCAACTGCGTCGCCAGCGCCCGGGCGAGTGCATCAAACGCGCTGCCTTCCGCCGCCGGCACGACGAGGCGCAGCGGTTGCGACGGATACCCTTGCAGCAACGCACGCGCAGGCGACGCCAGCATCGCCGGCAGCACGCCCAGCCACGCAAGCGTGCGGCGCCG
Source organism: Ralstonia edaphi (assembly GCF_958350185.1). Lineage (NCBI taxonomy): Bacteria > Pseudomonadati > Pseudomonadota > Betaproteobacteria > Burkholderiales > Burkholderiaceae > Ralstonia > Ralstonia edaphi. The sequence continues at coordinate 84,830 of NZ_CATWHI010000008.1, read as the reverse complement.
CTGCCGATCCGGCACATCGGGCGCAGGAGGCACATCTGCACGCACATTGCGGGTGCGAGGTCGCATGAGGCAGTCGGGGATCACGGGGAAATCTCATTCTAGAAATCCGCCTGTCCGCCCTGCACTCATGTAAACCATGTCGACGTAAACCATGAGGCATGACGCTGCCGCCACCGCACCTGCGTCACAAACAAAAAAGCCCGCCGAGGCAGGCGGGCTTGAGTCAAACGGTCAACCGCGTGGTCAGCGCGGCAGTTCCGAATGGCCCATGAGAAACGCATCAACCGAACGGGCAGCCTGGCGGCCTTCCCGGATCGCCCACACAACCAGCGACTGCCCGCGGCGCACATCGCCGGCGGCGAAGACCTTCGGCACGTTGGTGGCGTAGGCGTTGTCGCCTTCGGTGGCCGCACGCGCGTTGTTGCGCGCATCCTTCGTCACGCCAAAGGCGTCCAGCACGCCGCCGACCGGGTTGGTAAAGCCCATCGCCAGCAGCACGAGATCGGCCTTGAGCGTGAACTCGCTGCCTGGCACTTCGGTCATCTTGCCGTCCTTCCACTCCAGGCGCACGGCGGTGAGACCCGTCACACGGCCGTTCTCGCCGATCAGCGCCTTGGTGGCGACCGACCAGTCGCGCTCGCAGCCTTCGTCATGCGACGACGACGTGCGCAGCTTGATCGGCCAGTACGGCCACACCAGCGGCTTGTTCTCTTCTTCAGGCGGACGCGGCAGCAGTTCGAACTGCGTGACCGATGCGGCGCCATGGCGGTTGGACGTGCCAACGCAGTCCGAACCCGTGTCGCCGCCACCGATGACGATGACATGCTTGCCGTCAGCGCGGATCGGGTTCGGTGCATCGCCGGCCACTTCCTTGTTCTGCGGGATGAGGAATTCGAGCGCGTAATGCACGCCGTCCAGATCACGGCCCGGCACCGGCAGATCGCGCGGCACTTCCGACCCGCCCGTCAGCACGACGGCGTCGAATTGCTTGAGGATGTCTTCCGCGGCGATGGTCTCGCGAGCGTCGTTGGCGATGCCGGCGGGAACCGTCTTGTCGCCTACCATCACACCGGTGCGGAACGTCACGCCTTCAGCTTCCATCTGCTGCATGCGGCGGTCGATCTGCGCCTTTTCCAGCTTGAAGTCGGGGATGCCGTAGCGCAGCAGGCCGCCGATGCGATCGTTCTTTTCGAACAGCGTCACGTCGTGACCAGCGCGCGCCAGTTGCTGTGCTGCGGCCATGCCAGCCGGGCCCGAGCCGACCACGGCCACGGTCTTGCCGGTCTTGTGCTTCGGCACTTGCGGCGCGACCCAGCCTTCTTTCCAGGCCTTGTCGATGATGGCGTGCTCGATCGACTTGATGCCCACCGGCAGTTCGTTGATGCCCAGCGTGCAAGCCGCTTCGCACGGTGCCGGGCAGATGCGGCCCGTGAACTCGGGGAAGTTGTTGGTCGAGTGCAGCACCTCAATCGCGGTCTTCCAGTCCTGGCGATACACCAGGTCGTTGAAGTCCGGGATGATGTTGTTGACGGGGCAGCCGTTGTTGCAGAACGGAATGCCGCAGTCCATGCAGCGCGCGCCCTGGATCTTGGCTTCGTTGTCCGCCAGCGCGAACACGAATTCCTTGTAATGCTTCACGCGCGCTTCGGGCGCTTCGTATGCCTCGTTCTGGCGGGGAAATTCGAGAAAACCGGTCGCCTTGCCCATGGTGTCCTTCCTGGCCCGATGCTGCTCCGCCGGCACAGTCGCGCCAGCCAGGCAGTCGAGCCTGTCTTGTGAGGTTGCGTTGTATTCGTTGGTGGCGAACGGCCGATCAGCAGATCAGCCATTCGCCCAGTCGGCGGAAATCAGGCTGCGATCTGTTCGCGGCCGGCTTCCTGTTCGCGTTCGTACATCTCGGCCAGCGCACGCTTGTACTCGGTCGGGAAGACCTTGACGAAGCGGCGGCGCGCGTTGTTCCAGTCGGCCAGCAGCTCCTTGGCACGCTCGGAGCCGGTGTAGCGGAAGTGCTTTTCCACCAGCGCCTTGAGCAGTTGCTCGTCGAGCACGCGCTCGCCGTTCACCTTGTGCCAGGTCGACGGCGTGTGGGCCTTCTCCTGGTCGGCCGCCGACAGCACGGATTCCAGTGCGACCTGCGCCGTGTTGCAACGCTTGTCGAACAGGCCGTCTTCGTCATAGACGTAGGCGACGCCGCCCGACATGCCTGCCGCGAAGTTGCGGCCGGTGGCGCCGAGCACGACGACGGTGCCGCCGGTCATGTATTCGCAGCCGTGGTCGCCTGTGCCTTCCACCACCGTGGTGGCGCCGGAGTTGCGCACTGCAAAGCGCTCGCCGGCCACGCCATTGAAGAACGCCTCACCAGCCAGCGCGCCGTACAGCACGGTGTTGCCGACGATGATGTTGTTGGTCGGCTCACCGCGGAACTCGTGCGGCGGGCGCACGATCACGCGGCCGCCCGACAGGCCCTTGCCCACGTAGTCGTTGCCGTCGCCCACCAGGTCCAGCGTGATGCCGTGCGCCAGGAACGCGCCGAACGACTGGCCGGCCGTGCCCTGCATCTGCACGTGGATCGAGTCATCGGGCAGACCTTCGTGACCATAGCGCTTGGCCACTTCGCCCGAGAGCATCGCGCCCACGGTACGGTTGACGTTGCGCACCGGCTGGATGAACGAGACGCGCTCGCCCTTCTCCAGCGCAGCCTTGGCCTTCTCGATGAGCTGATGATCCAGCGCGCGATCCAGGCCGTGGTCTTGCACATCGACCTGGTAGCACGGCTCGCCTTCCTTCTTGGCCGGTTGATAGAAGATGCGCGCGAAGTCCAGACCGCGGGCCTTCCAGTGTTCGATACCGGCCTTCGTGTCGAGCAGATCCGCGCGGCCGATCAGCTCGTTGAACGTGCGAATGCCAAGCTGCGCCATGATTTCGCGCACTTCTTCTGCCACGAAGAAGAAGTAGTTCACCACGTGCTCGGGCTTGCCCGAGAACTTCTTGCGCAGCACCGGATCCTGCGTCGCCACGCCGACCGGGCAGGTGTTCAGGTGGCACTTGCGCATCATGATGCAGCCTTCAACCACCAGCGGGGCGGTCGCAAAGCCGAACTCGTCGGCGCCCAGCAGCGCACCGATCGCGACATCACGGCCGGTCTTCATCTGGCCGTCGGCCTGCACGCGGATGCGGTTGCGCAGGCCATTGAGCATCAGCGTCTGCTGCGTCTCGGCCAGGCCCAGCTCCCACGGCGTGCCGGCATGCTTGATCGACGACCACGGCGAAGCGCCGGTGCCGCCGTCATGACCGGCGATCACCACGTGGTCTGCCTTGGCCTTGGCGACACCTGCCGCCACTGTGCCCACACCCACTTCCGACACCAGCTTGACCGACACGTCCGAACGCGGGTTCACGTTCTTCAGGTCGTGGATGAGCTGCGCCAGATCCTCAATCGAATAGATGTCGTGGTGCGGCGGCGGCGAGATCAGCCCCACGCCCGGCACCGCGTAACGCAGCTTGCCGATGTAATCCGTCACCTTGTGGCCTGGCAGCTGACCGCCCTCGCCGGGCTTCGCGCCCTGCGCCATCTTGATCTGGATCTGATCAGCCGAAGCCAGGTACTCGGCCGTCACGCCAAAACGGCCCGACGCCACCTGCTTGATCTTTGAGCGCAGCGAATCGCCTTCTTGCAGTTCCAGATCGCGCTCGACCACTTCGCGGCCGATCACGTCCGACAGCTTCGTGCCCTGCTTGATCGGAATGCCGCGCAGTTCGTTGCGATAACGACGCTCGTCTTCACCACCTTCGCCCGTGTTCGACTTGCCGCCGATGCGGTTCATCGCCACGGCCAGCGTGGTGTGTGCTTCGGTCGAAATCGAACCGAGCGACATGGCGCCCGTCGCGAAGCGCTTGACGATCTCCTTGGCCGGCTCGACTTCTTCCAGCGGAATCGCGCGGGCCGGGTCCACCTTGAACTCGAACAGACCGCGCAGCGTCATGTGGCGCTTGCTCTGATCGTTGATGAGGTTCGCGTATTCCTTGTACGTCTGGTACGAATTCGCGCGCGTCGCATGTTGCAGCTTGGCGATCGAATCCGGCGTCCACATGTGCTCTTCGCCGCGGACGCGGTAGGCGTATTCGCCGCCGGCGTCCAGCATGTTGGCCAGCACCGGCGCATCGCCAAAGGCGTCGCGATGCAGGCGCAGCGCTTCTTCAGCCACCTCGAAGATGCCGATGCCACCCACGTTCGATGCCGTGCCTTGGAAGTACTTGTCGACCAGCTCACGCGACAGGCCGATCGCCTCGAAGATCTGTGCGCCGGTGTACGACATGTACGTCGAGATGCCCATCTTGGACATCACCTTGTGCAGACCCTTGCCGATCGCCTTGGTGAAGTTGTAGATGGCTTTCTCGGCGGTCAGGCCAAGGCCAGGCGCCAATTCAGCCAGCGTCTCCATTGCCAGGTACGGATGCACGGCTTCCGCGCCGTAGCCGGCCAGCAGCGCGAAGTGGTGTACTTCGCGGGCCGAACCCGTTTCGACGACCAGGCCCGTGCTCGTGCGCAGGCCCTTGTCCACCAGGTGATGGTGGATGGCAGACGTGGCCAGCAGCGCCGGAATGGCGGCCTGCTTCTCGTCGACCGCGCGGTCGGAGACGATCAGGATGTTGTAGCCCGACTTGACCGCATCGACAGCCTCGGCGCACAGCGAGGCCAGGCGCGCTTCGATGCCTTCCTTGCCCCAGGCCACCGGGTAGCAGATGTCCAGCTCGTAAGCCATGAACTTGCCGCCGGTGTAGTGCTCGATGTTGCGGATCTTCGCCATGTCCTTGAAGTCCAGCACGGGCTGGCTCACTTCAAGGCGCATCGGCGGGTTGATGTTGTTCAACTCCAGCAGGTTCGGCTTCGGCCCGATGAACGAGACGAGCGACATCACCACGTTTTCGCGGATCGGGTCGATCGGCGGGTTCGTGACCTGCGCGAACAGTTGCTTGAAGTAGTTGTAGAGCGTCTTGTTCTTGGACGACAGGACGGCCAGCGGGCTGTCGTTGCCCATGGAGCCGGCGGCTTCTTCACCGTTGGCGGCCATCGGCGTCATCAGGAACTTGACGTCTTCCTGCGTGTAGGCGAAAGCCTGCTGACGGTCCAGCAGCTTCGCGGCCGGCTTGGTTTCGGCGGCCACGTCTTCCGGCTTGGCTTCCAGCTCGTCGAGCTTGATGCGCACGGCATCGATCCAGCTCTTGTACGGCTTGGCGTTGGCCAGGTTGTCCTTGAGTTCCTTGTCGTCGATGATGCGGCCTTGCTCCATGTCGATCAGGAACATCTTGCCCGGCTGCAGGCGCCACTTCTTGACGATGCGCGACTCGGGGATCGGCAGCACGCCGGCTTCCGACGCCATCACGACCATGTCGTCGTCGGTGACGTAATAACGCGCCGGACGCAGGCCGTTACGGTCGAGCGTTGCGCCGATCTGGCGACCATCGGTAAAGCAGATGGCGGCGGGGCCGTCCCACGGCTCCATCATTGCGGCGTGGTATTCGTAGAAGGCGCGACGGTTGTCGTCCATCAGCGTGTGCTGTTCCCACGCTTCCGGAATCATCATCATCATCGCCTGGGCCAGCGGATAGCCGGCCATCGTCAGCAGTTCGAGGCAGTTGTCGAACGATGCCGTATCGGATTGGCCCGGATAGATCAGCGGCCAGAGCTTCGGCAGGTCATCGCCCAGCACCGGCGACGAGATGCCGCCCGTACGCGCGTTGATCCAGTTGACGTTGCCCTTGACGGTGTTGATTTCGCCGTTGTGCGCAACCATGCGGTACGGGTGCGCCAGTTCCCATGCGGGGAACGTGTTGGTCGAGAAACGCTGGTGCACCAGCGCCAGCGCCGACACCGTGCGCGGGTCTGCGAGATCCTGGTAATAGCGGCCGACCTGTTCGCACAGCAGCAGGCCCTTGTAGACGATCGTGCGCGCCGACATCGATGGCACGAAGTATTCCTTGCCGTGCTTGAGCTTGAGCGCCTGGATGGCGTGGCTGGCGGTCTTGCGGATCACGTACAGCTTCCGCTCCAGCGCGTCGGTGGTCATGATGTCGCGGCCGCGCCCGATGAAGATCTGGCGGATCACCGGCTCGGTCTTCTGCACCGTGGGCGACATCGGCATGGTCTTGTCGACCGGCACGTCGCGCCAACCCAGCACAACCTGGCCCTCCAGGCGCACGGTGCGCTCAAGTTCCTGTTCGCATGCGAGGCGCGAGGCGTGCTCCTTCGGCAGGAAGATCATGCCGACGCCGTATTCGCCGGCCGGCGGCAGGTTGATGCCCTGCTTGGCCATCTCTTCACGGAAGAACTGATCGGGAATCTGCAGCAGGATGCCGGCCCCGTCGCCCATCAGCGGGTCGGCACCAACCGCGCCCCGGTGATCCAGGTTGTGCAGGATGCGCAAGCCTTGCTGGACGATCTCGTGGCTCTTCTTGCCCTTGATGTGGGCGACGAAGCCGACGCCGCAAGCGTCGTGTTCATTGGTCGGGTCGTACAGACCCTGGGCCGACGGCGCTGACGGCGTGATGGGGAAGGAATGTTGTTCCACGGCGATCTTCCGATGTTGTGGGTACAGCGCGCCGTGGAGGGCCCTCGCGATGGTGCGGATGCGGTGGCAGACAGGCAATGGCGCGCCGCACCATGAATGCGGGGTGAAACGAATATAAAAGAGTGGCCTGTAACAGGCAAAAGTTTTTAAATGGGGTCGGAGTAAATTAATAAATGCACGACATCAGTGCGGGTTTATTAATGGGGACAGGTTAAATTCGACCGCAATCGCGCGGACCATGCATCACTGCGCCACCATCCCTTATTCGGTATGCGCGGTGCTTTCCGATCCGGCTTCTTCGGGTTGGCGCGGCGGCCGACCCTTGGGCAATGGCGCGACGCGACGGCCTCCGGTGCGCGCGAGTGTTGCCAGAAACGCTTCATTGCCAAGCGGCCAGCCGCTGTGCACGTGCTGGCGAATCTGCGCGAGCTGGTCCGAGCCCAAACCTTCATGCCACAAGGTCCGGTAGCGTGATTGGCGCTCGAACGGCGTATTGCCAAGCCGCCAATAGCAATAGTGGTCACTCACCCACGGGATCGATTGGATGCCGACGTGGTGACGATACGTGCTCCATCGGTCTTCTTCCGGCGTGCTGATGAGGCCCGCGCGCACGGCGTTCGACTCCACATACAGCAGGATCGGCAGTACCCATTCGGCCGGGTCCAGCACGGTCGAGCGGAAACGCCCTTCCCACAGCGTTCCACTCCGATCGGCGGCGGCGTTGAAGTAACGCGTGTAGCGTCGTCCGACGGCCTGCAGCGTGCGCGAGAGGCTTTCCGCCACCTTGGGCGTGCCGACCAGATGGACGTGATTCGGCATCAGCGAGAAACCATGGATCGCGAAGTCATGCTCGCGCGCCGCCATGCGCAGCGTGTCGAGGTAGAACGCGTAGTCCTCGTCACCACGAAAGACGGCTTGGCGATTGTTGCCGCGCTGCAACACGTGCACGGGGACGTCGGTCGGACTGAGGCGAGGCAGGCGGGCCATGGAGGAAACAGCGCAACGAAAAACGCCATCGTAGCCTGAACGCCGCGAACCTGTCCCCAATTTTCAGCAGGCAAACGCTTGCATGGCGGCTGTCGTGGAGATGCGACGGCGGAGTTTGCGTGCCGTCAAATCGGCGGCCTTACATGCCACCCACGACAGGCAGAACTTGATCCCGAGCAAATCGGCTGGGCGACTTCCCCGCGAGACTGGCTTCCATCACATCACGAGACAACACGAGAGGGAGCGATTCATGGCTTTTCACCGCCTAGCCGTTGTTGCTGTAGCCGCCGGCATGCTTGCCGCCGTATTCAGCCAGACCACCTTTGCGCAGAGCGCAGATTTGGCGCCGGCCACCGGCAACTGGATGGTGCGCCTGCGCGCCGTCAACCTGACAGCCGCCAATAAATCCGATGCGGTACCTGCGCTGGCCATTCCGGCTGACGCGATCCAGATCAACAACAAGGTCCTGCCTGAGCTGGACATTTCGTACTTCTTTACACCGCACCTCGCGGCCGAGCTGATCCTGACCTACCCGCAACAGCACGACGTGACCGTCATGCAAAGCGCGCTCGGCGGCCCGACCAAGATCGGCAATTTCCGCCACCTGCCGCCGATTCTGACAATGCAGTATCACTTCACGCCCGAGTCGCGCTTCAAGCCGTACGTGGGTGCAGGCATCAACTACACGCGCATCTCGAATGTGAATTTGCAAGTGCCGGGCGTTGGTCCGCTGGATCTCAGCAAAAACAGCTTCGGTCCCGCGCTGCAGGCAGGTTTCGACTACCGCCTGACGGAACGCCTCTACTTCAACGTCGACCTGAAAAAGACCTGGATCAGCGCCGACGTGAAGATGGCCGGCCAGACCATCAGCAAGGTCAAGGTTGACCCGTGGCTGCTGGGCATTGGCCTGGGCTATCGCTTTTAAGGGAGGACGATCAGCGAACTGACACTGTCCTGATCGACTTTTACCGACGTGCCGCAGGGGCCGTCGACGGCGGGGGCGCTCGTCGGCGGTGGTTGGCGCGTTCGGCCCGGCATGCGTTGGGGCGGCCGGGCATTTTTTTTGGGCGCTCGGTTTAGAGCTGCTGATGCCAAATCGTTGGCAAGCTGCGCGCGGGTTTGCGGCGCGACCGAAGCCGCCGTCGCTCAAACCGCATCCACAGCAAAGATGCGGCGATGCTCCTTGATGGCGTAACGATCCGTCATGCCAGCGATGTAATGCGCAATCCAGCGCGGCTGCTCTTCGGGGGCGTCTTTCGCCTGGTATTGCGGCGGCAGCAGGCGCGGGTCATCCATGAAGGCGCGGAACAGATCGTCGATGATGCGGCGAGCCTTCGCGGCCATGCGCATCACGAGGTAATGCCGATACAGGTTATCGAACAGGAACCGCTTGAGCGCGCGCGCCTCTTCGCGCATCGGATCTGAGAACGCAACGAGCGCCGGCGCGGCACGCACATCGTCGATGCATTGCGGCGCGACTTCAGCGATGCCCGCGCGCGTGGTGCCGATCAGATCGACGATCAGCGCGTTGATCATGCGGCGAATGGTTTCGTTGATCAGGCGTCGGCCACTGACGTCCGGAAACGCCGCCTCGGCTTCGCGCCGGTGGACGGCCCACAGCGGCACGTCTTCGAGTTGCTCCAGCGTGATCAGGCCGGAGCGCAGGCCGTCGTCGATATCGTGGTTGTTGTACGCGACCTCATCGGCGAGGTTGGCAAGCTGCGCTTCCAACGAAGGCTGTTGCCCCTCGAGAAAGCGCCGCCCAAGGTCACCCAGCGTGGCTGCGTTATTGCGCGAGCAGTGTTTGAGAATGCCTTCGCGCGTTTCGAACGTCAGGTTCAGCCCGTCGAAACCGCCGTAGCGCTCTTCCAGCCGGTCGACCACGAGGAGGCTCTGCAGATTGTGCTCGAAGCCGCCGTACGGCTTCATGCAATCGTTGAGCGCATCCTGCCCGGCATGGCCGAACGGCGTGTGGCCCAGATCATGTGCCAACGAAATCGCTTCGACGAGATCCTCGTTCAGGCGCAGGCTGCGCGCGATCGAACGGGCGATCTGCGCGACTTCCAGACTGTGCGTGAGCCGCGTCCGGAACAAGTCGCCCTCGTGGTTCACGAAGACCTGCGTCTTGTATTCAAGCCGGCGGAAAGCGGTGCTGTGGATGATGCGATCGCGGTCACGCTGGAACTCGGTGCGCGACGTGGACGGCGGCTCGGCGTGGACGCGGCCGCGCGTCTGCGCCGAATGCGCGGCGTAGGGAGCGAGAGGGCCCTCGAGATCGAACGGCGCGGACGGCACATCAAATCGGTCGTTCATCGGGCCATCTCGTCTTGTCTCAGGCGACGGGCGCTTCGGTGGGTGGTCGCAGCACGGCGTGCTGCAAGGTGGCGCGCAAGTCGGCGTCGGGCACCGTGGTCACAAACGCCTGGCCCAGCTTGCGCAGCAGCACGAATTTGATCTCGCCGGCTTCGGCTTTCTTGTCGACGCGCATCAGGTCGATGAACCGATCGACGCCGAGGTCCGGCGCCACCGTCGGCAGGTCGGCCGCACGCGTGAGCGCAGTGATCCGGTTGCGGGTGTCGATGTCAATGAAGCCCAGGCGATGCGACAGGTCCGCCGCCATCACCATGCCACAGCCGACCGCCTCGCCGTGCAGCCACTCGCCGTAGCCGAGGCCTGCCTCGATGGCGTGACCAAAGGTATGGCCGAAATTGAGAGTAGCTCGCAGGCCGGTTTCGCGCTCGTCCTGCGCCACGACAGCCGCCTTGATGCGCACCGAGCCGCGCACGGCTTCGGCCATCAGGTCGGTATCGCAATCGTTGAGGCCCTTGATGTTCTGCTCGATCCAGGCGAAGTAATCGGCATCGGCAATCGCACCATGCTTGATCACCTCGGCCATGCCGGCAGCGAGCTCGCGTGCCGGCAAGGTGCGCAGCGTATCGATATCGGCCAGCACCGCCTGCGGCTGGTGAAACGCGCCGATCATGTTCTTGCCCAGCGGGTGGTTGATGCCCGTCTTGCCGCCCACCGAAGAATCGACCTGCGACAACAGCGTCGTCGGCACCTGGATGAAGGGCACGCCGCGCATGTAGCAGGCGGCGGCAAAGCCCGTCATGTCGCCAATCACGCCGCCACCGAGGGCGATCAGCGTGGTCTTGCGATCTGCGCCTGCGGTCAACAGCGCATCGAAGATGCGGTTGAGCGTGTCCCACTTCTTGAACGATTCGCCATCAGGCAGCACGACCGTGTCGACCGCCTTGCCGAGCGAACGAATGACCGCTTCGACCTTGGCCGCATACAACGGTGCGACGGTCTCGTTGGTGACGATCACGGCACGCGCGCCGCGAATGTGTGGAGCGAACAACTCAGCTCTGGACAGCAGCCCCGAGCCGATATGGATCGGATAGGCGCGATCGCCAAGGTCAACATCAACGGTAATCATGACTGAGGGGAGACTTGCGAAGAGGTGGGCGCGCCTGCAGGCGGTACCACGATGCCGGCCACCTCCAGTTGCATCAGCACCATATTAACAAGCTGGGCGACGGTGGGCTTGCCGGTTTCGATGACAAAGTGCGCCACGTCACGGTACAGCGGATCACGGATCGCGTGCAGTTCCTCCAGCTTGGCACGCGGATTTTCTGTCTGCAGCAGCGGCCGGTTCTTGTCGTGGCGCGTGCGTAGATACAGGTCATGCGGATTGGCACGCAGGTAGATCACCGTGCCGCGTTCACGCAGGAACGCCCGGTTTTCGGCCCGCAACACGGCGCCGCCGCCCGTGGCGATGACCACGCCATCGCGCGCGGTCAGCTCGTCGATCATGTGGGTTTCGCGGTCGCGGAAACCCACTTCGCCCTCGTGCTCGAAAATGACGGGCACGCGCACGCCGCAGCGTGCTTCGATCTCATGATCGGAGTCGAAGAACGGCAGATCGAGCCGACGCGCCACCGCCCGGCCGACCGTGGTCTTGCCCGCGCCCATCAAGCCGACGAAAAAAACGTTCGAAACAGACAAAATCGCGTGAAATCAGGAATTTGAGCTTGATTGTAGTGGCATTTGGTCACCATCCTGCACAAACCCGGCCGCATGACACAAAAAAGCCCGGCGCTCCACTCGGGAGGCCGGGCTTTCAGATGGCGATGCCGCCGCGGCTTACTTCAGCGACAGTTGGTCGGACAGCACGCGCGGGGTCAGGAAGACCAGCAGCTCCGTGCGGTTGTTGATCTTGTTGGTGCTCTTGAACAGATTGCCCAGCACCGGAATGTCGCCCAGCAGCGGCACCTTGTTGATGTCGGTCCGCTCATTCTGCGTGTAGATACCACCGATCACGACCGTGCCGCCGTTCTCCACCAACACTTGCGTCTGCACGTGCTTGGTGTCAATGGCGAAACCGTTGGTGGTCTGGATACCCACGCTGTCCTTGTTGACGTCCACATCGAGGAAGATGTTGCCGTCCGGCGTGATCTTGGGCGTCACTTCCAGCTTCAAGTTGGCCTTCTTGAACTGCACCGAAGTCGCACCGGAAGACGTCGCCTGTTGGTACGGAATCTCAGTACCTTGCTCGATCAGCGCCTTGATGTTGTCAGCAGTCACGACACGCGGGCTGGAGACGATCTTGCCGCGGCCGTCAGCCTCTAGCGCAGACAGTTCCAGCGCCAGGAAGCGGCCGGCACCGGCATTGAACAGGCTCACGGCCACGCTTGCCGCGTTCACGCCGTTGATGCCATTGGCGGGGAAGCTGATCGCGGGGCTGTTGTCCCACGTGGCGTTTTGCGTCACAGGCGACACCACGTTGGTGTAGGTATTGCCATAACCGGCACCGTTGGTCTTGGAGGCAAAGCCCAGTTTCGCGCCGAGGTTGCGGCTGAACGTGTCGTCCGCCTCGACGATGCGCGCTTCGATCATCACTTGGCGCACCGGAATGTCGATCTTCAGCAGGAACGCCTGCACTTCCTCCAGCTTGCTCGGGATGTCCGAGACGAACAGCTGGTTCGTACGCGTATCCGCCGTGAGCGAGCCGCGCTTGGACAGAATCCGGGAAGTCGTACCGCCAGCAGCACCACCTGCTCCACCTGCCGCGCCGGTACCCAGCAGCATGTTCCGCACATCGCCAGCGCTTTGATAATTCAGGCGGAACACCTGGCTGCGCAGCGGCTCCAGCTCGGTCACTTGCTGCTGCGACTCAAGCTCGGCCTTTTCCTTCGTGGCCAGCTCACCGCGCGGCGCAACCCACAGCACGTTGCCGTTGCGACGCGACGCCAGGCCCTTCGAATCCAGCACGATCTGCAGTGCCTGATCCCAGGGCACATCCTTCAGACGCAGCGACAGGGTGCCCGTCACGCTGTCGCTGGTCACGATGTTGAGGTTCGTGAAGTCTGCGAAGACCTGCAGCAACGAGCGCACATCGATGTTCTGGAAGTTCAGCGACAGGCGCTCGCCACGGTAGCCCGGGCCGGAAATCAGCTTGTTCGGGTCTTCCTTGGTCGGGCGCACTTCCACGACGAACTGCGTGTCGGTCTGGTACGAGCTGTACTGCCAGTTGCCGCGCGGCTCGATGATCAGGCGTGCGCCAGTGCCGTTGTCGGTGGCGCGCATGGCCTGCACCGGCGTGCCGAAATCGCTGACGTCATAGCGGCGCCGCAGCGACTGCGGCAGCGTCGCACCGACGAAATCGACGACAAGGTTCTGACCTTGCTGGGCGATGTTGATCGCCGAGTTGGCAGTCGACAGGTCGACCACCACACGACCGGCGAGATCCTCGCCGCGGCGGAAGTCAACGTTGCGCACCGCCGGACGCTCGGCGCCAGCGACGGGCGTCGGCGCCGAGAACGTCGGCGCCGCGACAGCCGCCGCCACCGGCGCAGCTTCCAGCGTCAGCACGTACTGGTTACCGCGCACTTCCGACTTGTATTGCGTCTGGCGCGACAAGTCGAGCACGACGCGGGTACGGTCGCCGATCTGCACGACGTTCGCCGAGCGCAGCAGCTTGCCGCCGTATTGGTAATTGGCGCGGCCTTGCGCGAAGCTCGCCCCGAAGAAGTCGATGGCGATGCGCGCAGGTTGCTGCGTGCTGAACTCCACCGGCTTCTGCGTCGGCGCGCTCTTGAGCGTGACCGTCACCACGGTGGATTCGCCGGCCGTGGCCTGCTCCACCTTTTCGATTGTGTTGCCGGAGACGGCCGCCGCAGGCGCCGCCTGCTGGGCGGCAGCCTGACCGGCCACCATGAACAGGCACAGCGAAAGCCATGCCACCGCGCCCCCCCGGGCCACTCGGGCTGCCTGCGACAGGCCACCCTTCACAAGACGCATCGTCATTGCGCGCTCTCCTGAACTTTCAGGGTCGTCATTTTTTCTTTCCATTCGGTCGTGCCTTCGCGCACCAGCTCACGCAGGGTGAGTTCCTGGTCTCCGATGCGGACGATGCGACCATAGTTTTGTCCGATGTACTGCCCCACATGCACATGCTGCGTCTTGTCCCCGACAGACACGACGGCTTCCGTCTCGCCATTGCGCTTCATCGTCCCGACCAGCTTGAAGGCTTCCAACGGATAGTCTTCCAGCGGCTCGCGACGGCGATTCGGTTCCGGCGATTCGTTCTGCGCGCGCGACAGCTCTGCCACCTTCTGCACGCTGAACGGATCAGTCTGCTTGGTGGTCGTGTATTCGCGCGGCGCGTAAGGCTTGGGCTCGGGCAGCGGCGGCACGGTCGTACTGACGCTCTGGCGCGCTTGCTGCATCCATTGCTGCAATTCATCGTCTTCGCTTGCGCCGCAGGCCGTCAGCACGACGGCCAGGCACAGCGGCGACAGACGCAGAACGTGCGACATGCGACGACGGCTCATGGTGCGGCCCCTCATTTGGCGCCTCCCTTGGCGGCTGCATTCGCCTTGCGCTGGGCAGCCTGCTCTTCGGCGTCGAGCGCCCGGTAGGCCTCGGCGCGCGTTTCCATCACCATGCCGCCATCCTTGGTGCCTGTCAGCGAGATGTTCTGCAGCGTGACGATGCGCGACAGCGCCGCCACATCGGCAGCAAACAGCGCCATGTCGTGATAGCGACCATTCACCTTCACCGCCACCGGGATCTCGGCGTAGTAGGGCTTGATCACCGCACCCGCCGGACGGAACAGGTCGAAGGTCAGCCCACGCGCGATACCGGCGTGGTTGACATCGGCCAACAGTGCATCCATCTCGGTCTTGTTGGGCAGTTGCAGCTCAAGCTTCGCGACACGCTGCTCCACCTCAGCCTTCTGCTTGCGCAGCGCTTCGAGGTTCACTACCTGCGCAAGCTTGCTCTGGTATGCCGACTTCAGGTTGTCCTGTTCGGTGCGCTTGGCGTCGCGCTCGTCAAACTTGCCGCTCCAGTAGAACTGCCAGCCCAGTCCGATCACCAGCACGGCGGAGAGAATCATGAACAGGATGCGCGGCGCCATCGGCCACGTTTCCGGCTCATTCAGGTTCAGGCCGCGGAACTGGCTGACCAGGTCTTCCAGCGAAATTTCGGTCGAGAGCGCCATGGTTATTTCCCCGCCGTGGCCGCACCCGGCTTGGCCGGCGCTGCCGGCTCGGCCTTCCATTGGAAGCGGATCGTGAAATTGAACAGGCGGCGCTGTTCCTTCAGGTTGTTCGTCATGGTGGTAGCCACCGATTCGCCCAGCTCAGCATGATCAAGCCAGGGCACGGCGCCCAGATTGCGCAGCAGGTCCGACACGCGCTCGTTGGACTGCGCCACACCGGATACGGTGTAACGGTCGCCATCCTGCTTGAGCGACGTGAGGTAGATGCCGTCCGGCACCTGGCGCACGAGCTCTTCGAGCAACTGCACCGGGCGGTTGCGCTGGTTCTGCAGGCTTTCCACCGCTTGCTGCCGTTGCAGCAGGTCGTCGATGTCCTTCTTGAGGGTGTTGACTTCGGCGATCTGCTTGTCCATCTCCGCGTTCTTCTGCGTGAGGATGTCGTTGATGCGTTGTGCCTCTTCGGTCTGGTGATCGATCACCATGCCGCCCAGAAACACCACCACCGCGCCCGCAACGGCGGCGCCGCCCAGGCTCATGAAGACTTTCTTGCGCTTACCGGCGCGTCGCTCTGCGTGATACGGCAGCAGGTTGACGCTGGGGAGCGCATTCACGGCATTCGCGCTTTCATTGGCCATCGTCAGCTCCTTATTGCAGCCCGCGCAGGGCGAGGCCTGCGCTGACGATGTAGGCCGGCAGATCGCGCTGCAGATAGCGCGCGTTGACGTTCTTGGCCGCGCCCATGTTGGCGAACGGATTGGCCAGCGTCGTGTTGATCTGCGTCTGCTGCTGGATCGCGGTCTGCACACCCAGCAACGATGCGTGGCCGCCCGACAGCACGATCTCGTCGACGCGACCGACGCTCGAAGTCGACAGGAAGTTCTGGATGGCCTGACCGACTTCCATGGCGAGTGTCTCAAGCGAGGGCTTGAGCAGCTGGCTGCGGTATTCGTCGGGCAGCGTGTTCTTGCGCTTCTTCACCTCGGCCTTGAGCAGGTCGAGGGAAAACAGGCGTGAGATGCTTTGCGTGAGCTGGTCGCCAGAACCGGACATCGGTTGCTCGTACAGCTCCTTCCAGCCTTGGTAGAACAGCGCGTGCGAGCGTGCCCCGCCCAGGTGGAACATCGCCACCACAGGCATGTCGCGCGTCTCGGTTTCGGTGGCGTCGGGCTTGACCGCCAGCATGTGCGTCATGGCGCGCTGGATGGCGTTTTCTTCCACGTCCATGACGATCGCTTTCAGACCGGCCATCTCGGCGGCGGTCACGCGCTCGGTCACGCGCTCGGACACCGTTGCCGTGACGCGCACGCCGATCCCGCCTTCGGTTTCGGACGGACCGATCACGACATAGTCGAAATTGACGTTCTGCGAGGGCGGAAACAGCCGGTTGGCTTCGCTCTCCACCTGCACGAAGAGCTCGTCTTCGGTCAGGTTGTCGGGCAGGCTGACGGTCTGCGATTCCGTCAGGCTTGCGGGAATGGCAAGCACGGCTTCCTTACCGCGAATGCCCGCCTTGGCGATGGCGCGCTTGAGCGCACTCCCCACCGCATCGATATTCACCAGATTGCCGTCAGCGACGGCACTGCGTTCAATCAGCTCGCTGGCGCATTTTTCGAGACGGAAATCCCCCTGCTTGCCGTTGGCGGACAACTCCACCACCTTGACGCTGGAAGACCCGATATCTATCCCGACGATATTGCGGCGCAGCAGGCCGGACAACAAACCCCGTCGCACAGAGACACCCCACCGTTTATAGTTTTTTGAACCCTGGCGCCCGTCGCAAATCCAACGTGCGCCATAGCCTGCTTAGATTTGCTGCTGGATTCTCACAAAATCCTTTAGAACAGGCAAACGCTCAGGCAGACCGCGATGCATTTCGCGCCATGCCCTTCCCAAAGCGTTGTCAAAACCCCACGGTCGGGGGATACCCCTTTCGTCTGACTTGATTTCCGCTCCGTCTACTTCTAACGGCCGATTCTTAGCCGCCTTGAATCAGGGTGCGGCGAGCGCACAATCCGCCCGCGGAACATGCATGACGCGGCGCACAAGTGCGCAGCGCTGCCCTGACGTGACAGTGGTTACGCGTTGTTACGTCCAGCGCGGCCAGACCCCCGAAGCCGCGACGATATAATCGCCGCCACGCTGACTGACACCCCCGGTGCCCACCTGTAATGGCTACTGCCCAAACCACCCCAGCTTCGCCCAAGCCGCCTAAAGCCCGCCGCCCGCTGTGGGCGCGATTGCTTCTCTGGATGCTTGGCCTGTTCGTTGCAATGGGGGTCGTCGGGGCGCTGCTGCTGGGCTATGCCCTGCTCGTCGCCGCGCCCAATCTGCCGTCGCTTGACGCCATCACCGATTACCGCCCGAAGATTCCGCTGCGTGTCTACACCGCCGACAACGTCCTCATTGGGGAATTCGGTGAGGAGCGCCGCAGCTTCGTGCCGATCACGCAGATGCCGGACGTGATGAAACGCGCGGTGCTGGCCATCGAGGATGACCGCTTCTACGAGCACGGCGGCGTCGACTTCATCGGCGTACTGCGCGCGGGCCTGGCGAACCTGCACGGCGGCCTGTCGCAAGGCGCGTCGACGATCACGATGCAGGTGGCGCGCAACTTCTTCCTGTCGAGCGAGAAGACGTACACGCGCAAGATCTACGAGATGCTGCTGTCGTACAAGATCGAGGCGAGCCTGACAAAGGATCAGATCCTCGAGCTGTACATGAACCAGATCTACCTGGGCCAGCGCGCGTACGGCTTCGCCAGCGCCGAGCAGATTTACTTCGGCAAGAACATCAAGGACATCACCCTGGCCGAAGCGGCCATGCTGGCCGGCCTGCCCAAGGCGCCGTCGGCGTACAACCCGGTGGTGAACCCGAAGCGCGCCAAGGTGCGTCAGGAATACATCCTGCAGCGCATGCGCGACCTGCACTACATCACGCCCGAGCAGTACACCCAGGCCATCAATGAGCAACTGCCGGTGCGTGGCGAAGGCCATGAGTTCGACGTGCACGCCGAGTACGTGGCCGAAATGGTGCGCCAACTCATGTATGCGCAATACCGCGAAGAAACCTACACGCGCGGCCTGAACGTCTACACGACGCTGCGCAAGGCCGACCAGGACGTGGCGTATCAGTCCGTGCGCCGAGGCATTCTCGACTACGAGCGCCGTCACGGCTATCGCGGCCCGGAAGCCTTCATCGACCTGCCCTCCGATGCCGAAGAGCGCGAACAGGCCATCGACGACGCCCTGCTCGAACATCCGAACAGCGACGATCTGCAGTCCGCCGTGGTGGTGAGCGTGACGCCCAAGCTGGTGCGCGCGACGATGCTGACCGGCGAGACGATCGATCTGTCCGGCGACGGGCTGCGCTTTGCACAGGCCGCGCTGTCGAACAATGCCCAGCCCAAGATCAAATTGCGCCCAGGCGCGGTGATCCGTGTGATCCAGGACACGAAGACGCAGAAGTGGTCGATCACGCAGCTGCCGGAAGTGGCCTCGGGCTTCGTCTCGCTCGATCCGCAGACGGGCGCGATCTACTCCATGGTTGGCGGCTTCGATTTCAACCGCAGCAAGTTCAACCACGTCACGCAGGCCTGGCGCCAGCCGGGTTCGAGCTTCAAGCCGTTCATCTATTCGGCGGCGGTGGACAAGGGTTTCTCGCCGTCCACGGTCATCAACGACGCGCCGCTCTCCATCCCGACCGGCGACACCGGTGGCCAGGTGTGGGAACCGAAAAACTACGGCGGCGGCTATGACGGCCCGATGACGATGCGCCGCGCGCTGCAGAAGTCGAAGAACCTGGTGTCGGTGCGCATCCTGCGGGCGATTGGTACCCAGTACGCGCAGCAATACATCACGCGCTTCGGGTTCGATGCCGATCGGCACCCCGCCTATCTGCCCATGGCGCTGGGCGCAGGTTCGGTCACGATGCTGCAGATGGCGAGCGGCTACTCGGTGTTTGCCAACGGCGGCTACCGCGTGAACCCGTACATCATCGATCGCGTGGTCGATGCGCGCGGCACGGTCGTGCAGCAAAGCCATCCGATGACCGCCGGCAAGGATGCCGTGCGCGTGATTGATCCGCGCAACGACTTCATCATGGATTCGCTGCTGCGCAGCGTGGTGTCGAACGGCACGGGCTACCAGGCCAAGGTCAAGCTGGGCCGCAACGACATGGCCGGCAAGACCGGTACCACCAACGACTCGTTCGACGCGTGGTTCTGCGGCTACACGCCCAAGCTGGTCGGCGTGGCCTGGATGGGCTACGACAACCCGCGCAGCCTGGGGGATCGCGAAACCGGCGGCGGCCTGGCCCTGCCGATCTGGATCAACTACATGAGCTACGCGCTCAAGGGCGAGCCGCAGACCGAACGTCAGCCGCCCGAAGGCGTCGTGCAGATGGCGGGCGACTGGGCCTACGAGGAATACGCCAACGGTCAGGGCGTGGCGTCGGTGGGCCTGGGCGATGCGCTGCCGGGAGCCTCGGCGCCGGGCGGCGACCCGTCACAACAGCCTGGCATCAACCTCGCGCCGACGCAGGAACAGGAGAAACAGAAGATTCTCGACATGTTCCGCGGCAACTGAACGTCGCGCCCATGAAAAAGCCGCCCTTCGGGGCGGCTTTTAATTTGGCATCCGACGAGAACGCTGCGCTCAGCCGGCCGCCAATGTCACGTCCACATCGCTTTGCTGGCTGACATAGCGCGAGAGCGCCACATACAGCTCTTCCTTGCTGCGCGTGTCGACCCAGCGGCCGTCGTCGCCGCGGCGAAAGTGGAAACCGCCGGCACGCGCCGCGACCCACAGTTCCTGCATCGGCGCTTGGCTGTTGACGATGATCTTGGAGCCATCGTCGAATTCAAGCGTCAGCACGTTACCGGTACGGTTGATCTCGATGTCGGCATCGGCCTCGTCGGCGGCCGTTTCGACGATGCTTTCGATGCGGGTGAGTTCCGCCTCGGCCAGCGCCAGGAACTCCGATTCGCTCAGGGGGGGCATGCTACACTCCAAAATCTTGCGCGGACGTTGCGTGGCGGCCATTTCCGGCCCTTCCTGACCAGCAGGCGCTTCGTCCCATATGACTCCGATTGCCGCAAGGGCCACACCCCTGGGGCATCCTTTCTGCACCATCATCCGATGATACGAACCGCCGCCATTGTAGCCACTGTCGGCCTGACCCTGACGGTCGCAGGCCTATCCGGCTGCGGAATTCGCGGGCCGCTGTACATGCCCAAGGTGCCGCCGGCGCCGACCGCGCCGCAAACAGCCGACCCCGGCATCGCCGGCCCCAACGCCGTGCCGCAGCCGCCGGTGCCTGGCGCTAAACCCGCAGCCGCAGATGCGGCCAGCGCGGTGCCCGCGAACCGCTGATCCCGTCCTTTTTGCTCAACCGGCACTGCCCTTATCCCGGGCGATGCCCAGAATGTTCCCCACTCATGTCCGAGTCCCTGATTCGCCAGGAAGGCGCGCTGATGATCGAAGGCGTCGCGCTGGATGCGATTGCCGCGCAGTTCGGCACGCCCACCTACGTGTACTCGCGCGCCGCGCTCACAGCCAACTATCGCGCCTACGCCGCCGCGTGCGAGGGCCGCAACGCGCACGTGCAGTACGCCATGAAAGCCAACTCCAACTTGGCCGTGCTGCAGGTGTTCGCACAGCTGGGCGCAGGCTTTGACATTGTGTCCGCCGGCGAACTGAAGCGCGTGCTGGCCGCCGGTGCGCCGGCCTCGAAGGTGGTGTTCTCGGGCGTGGGCAAGAGCGCGGACGAAATGCGTTTCGCGCTGGAAGTCGGCGTGGCGTGCTTCAACGTGGAGTCGATTCCCGAGCTGCACCGCCTGAACGACGTAGCCGGATCGATGGGCAAGGTCGCGCCCGTGTCGCTGCGCATCAACCCGGACGTGGACGCCAAGACGCACCCGTATATCTCGACGGGCCTGAAGGGCAACAAGTTCGGCGTGGCGTTTGACGAAGTGCTGCCGACCTACCGCGCGGCCGCCGCGATGCCGAACCTGCGCGTGGTCGGCATCGACTGCCATATCGGCTCGCAGATCACCGAGGTGTCGCCGTACCTGGATGCGCTCGACAAGGTGCTCGACGTGGTGACGCAGCTCGACGCCGAGGGCATCCGCCTGTCGCACATCGATGTGGGCGGCGGCTTGGGCATCACCTACACGGACGAGACGCCGCCGGACATCACCGCCTTTGCGCGCACGCTGCTGGACCGTGTCGAGCAACGCGGCTTCGGCGATCGCACCGTGCTGTTCGAACCCGGCCGCTCGCTGGTGGGCAACGCCGGCCTGCTGCTCACGCGCGTCGAATACCTCAAGCCCGGCGCGAGCAAGAACTTCTGCATTGTCGATGCGGCGATGAATGACCTCGCCCGCCCTGCGATGTACGAGGCGTATCACCACATCGTGCCGGTGCGCGAAAGCCAGAGCGCGCCGGTCGTGTACGACGTGGTGGGCCCGGTGTGCGAATCCGGCGACTGGCTGGGCCGCGACCGTTCGCTGGCGGTGCAGCCGGGCGACGTGCTGGCGATCCTGTCGGCGGGTGCATACGGCTTCACGATGAGTTCGAACTACAACACGCGCAATCGCGCAGCAGAAGTCATCGTCGATGGCGACAAAGTCCATCTGGCGCGCGAGCGCGAGTGCTTTGAAGACCTGATCCGCGGCGAGCATCTGTTCCCGGCGTAAGCCCGCATCGCAAAGAAAAAGCCGACGCGTCAACGTCGGCTTTTTTGTGGGCGCGACCGGTATCAATCACGCGCCGGCATCGCTCCTCCGGCCATCGCACTGCGCGGCGAGCGCCAAGCCCACCACACCCGCAGCCCGAGCAGCACCGCCATCACTGCGGCGTAGATCGACACCTCGGCAAAGTCATGCTTGCCGGCCTTGTGCCACCAGTAGTGCAGGATGCCGAGCACGCCCGTCACGTAGACAAGCCGGTGCAGCCACTGCCAACGCTTGCCGCCGAGCCTGCGCACCATCGCGTTGGTCGACGTGGCGGCCAGCGGAATCATCAGCACGAAGGCCGCAAAGCCTACGGTGATGAAGGGCCGCTTGACGATGTCCTTCAACATCGACGCTGGGTCGAGCCCGCGATCGACCAGCAACCAGATCAGGAAGTGGATCGTGCCGTAGAAGAACGTGTACAGCCCGAGCATGCGGCGAAGCCGGATCAGCCAGTTCATGCCCGTGATGCGGCGCAGCGGCGTGATGGCCAGCGTGCAGCAGAGCAGCACCAGCGTCCACGTACCGGTCGAGCGCGTGACGAACTCCAGAGGGTTGGCCCCGAACTGGTCTGTCGCGCCCAGGAAGACGATGCGCAGGAACGGCAGCAGCGCCACGATCCATGCGATCGCCTTCACCACACGCAATGGCTTGGGCGCCAACATCGGCGGCAGCAGTGTCATGTCGCCCTCAGAAGTTCTTGCGCAGGTCCATGCCTGCGTAAAGCGGCGCGACCTGCTCATAGCCGTTGAACATCAGCGTCTTGCGCTTGGGCGCGAACAGGCCGCCGAAGCCGCCTTTGTCCTCGCCGATACGGCGCTCGGTGGCCTGGCTCCATCGCGGATGATCCACGGTCGGGTTCACGTTGGAATAGAAGCCGTATTCGTTGGCCGCGGCAAGGTTCCAGCTCGTCGGCGGCTGCTTGTCGACAAAGCGGATCTTGACGATGGACTTCGCGCTCTTGAAGCCATACTTCCACGGCACGATCACGCGAACCGGCGCACCGTTCTGATTCGGCAACACCTGGCCGTAGAGGCCAAAGGTGAGCAATGCCAAGGGATGCATCGCCTCGTCCAGGCGCAGGCCTTCGCTGTACGGCCACTCCAGCACGGGGCTGCTGATGCCGGGCATCTGGCGCTTGTCGGCCAACGAGATGAATTGGACATACTTGGCGCTGCCCTGAGGCTCCACCCGCTTGATCAGCTCGGCCAAGGGGAAGCCCACCCATGGAATCACCATCGACCAGCCCTCGACGCAACGCAGGCGGTAGACGCGCTCTTCCATCGGCGCGAGCTTCATCAGGTCGTCCAGGTCGTAGGTTTTGGGCGTCTTCACCAAGCCTTCCACGCTGACTTGCCAGGGGTGCGGGCGCAGCGTGCCTGCATAGCGCGCCGGATCGGCCTTGTCGGTGCCGAACTCGTAGAAGTTGTTGTACGTGGTGACCTGTTCGTACGGGGTGGCTTTCTCCACGGTCGTGTACGCCGGGTTGGGCTTGCCGGCCAGCTTGGCCAGCGACGGGCTGGCGGCGAAGGCCTCGCGCGACGCCCACGGTGCCAGCGTTGCGCCGGCGGCGCCCATGGCAGCGGCAGTCAGGAAGCGGCGGCGCTGCTCGAAGATGTGCTGCGGCGTGATCTCGCCAGCGGGGATGTCCTCGCCACGCAGCCAGCGGTCAGTCTTGATCAACATGATTCGTGGTCCTCGTTGTGCGGGAACGCTGTCCCATGTGCGTTGGTCGCGCTCGCGCTGCCGACCTGACAGCGCGCCGCGAAAAAAATGGAGTGCTATTCCTTGGGCTCCGCCGACCCCGTGAATTCGCTGTACTGCCGAAAGACGACTTGCGCCACTTCCAGCAACTGCGCCCGCGCAAGAGGGCCGGCGACCGCAAACCCGAGACCATGATCCGCCCAGTAAAACGCCATTGGCGGCGGATGGTCGCCCACAGGATGGATCGCCTGCAGCACGCGGTTGTCGGGAGCAAGCTTCTCCAGACGGAAACCGGTATCGCGATTGTTCGGCATGCGCCGCAACTGCACGGAGATACGCGTGCCGCCCGGCCCCTCGTACATCAGCATGGCCGTCGGCGCGTCCGCCACCACCGTCTGCCGGCCGCCGATGAGCCGGTAGCCAAGCGACGTCAGGTCGGGAACGCGCAACTGTGCGTCGAGCCGGCGCGACAACCATGTGACGAGATGCGCCTCTTCATCAGCCGGCACTTCCACCATGTGTTTCGACTCGGGAGAAAAGACGACGTGCGATACGAGTGCATCGTTGGCGAAACGTTGCATGGGCAGGGTGCGCTCGGCCGCACCTCGACCAAGCCAGCCGGCGCCCGAGCCGATGGCCAGGCAAGCCACGCCCAGCGCCGCGACACTCCAGCCGCGCATCGCACCAAAAGCGGCTGCGGTCGGACGCCGCGCCGCCGCCAGGATTTCCGCCGGAATGCTGCGCCGCGGCACCGGTTCGTTCAGCAGCGGATCAAGCGCGCGGTGCAATTCCGCGTCGATCTTGCGCCACCCGGCGACTTCGGCAGCTGCGCCGGGGTGCGCGGCAAGATAAGCCTCCACGGCAGCACGGCGCGCGGCTGGCAAGCGGCCGTCGGCATACGCGTGGAGTTCGTCGATATGAATGGAATTGGAGGACATGGCCAGCCTCACTTCACGCGGTGCAGCGTTGCGCTGCCGCCATCGCCGGACGCCGCAAATGCGCTCGATGCGGCGGGCGCTCCCTCGAGCGCGGCACGCATCCGCTCGCGCGCCCGCGACAGCCGCGACATCACCGTGCCCACCGGCACGCCCAGCACGTCGGCGGCGTCCTTATAGGCGAACTGCTCCAGGCCGACCAGCAGCAATACCGCACGCTGATCTTCCGGTAGGGTCGCCAGGGCGCGGAGCAAGTCGCGGCGCAAGCCCGGGTCATCATCAACGGGAATCTCGGGGGGTGCGTCGCTCAGCTCGATCCGGTCGGGCCTGCGAACGGCGTTCAGGTGCAGCCGATGCATGATGGTCAGCAGCCAGGCAAACAGCCCATCGCTCTCGCCCTTGGCGCCGATCTGGCCGAGCGGCCCCAACCTGGGGCGCAACTGAAAGCGCCAGCGGTAGCGCCACGCGCGCTCCAGCGTGTCCTGGACGAGGTCGTCGGCGCCACTGGCGTCACGCACGAGCCCGCGCGCGTGGCGACGCAGGCGTGGCGTGAGCGCAATCAGCCGGCCGGCCAGATCGGACATGTGGGCGCGAGCGAGGGCGGCGTGCTTACGGCTTGGCGACGTGCCAAACGTTCATGAAGCCGTCGCCAGTCTGGTCGCCCGGCATCTTGTCCTTGGTCCAGAGGTAAAGCGGCTTGCCGCGATAGGCCCACTGCTTCTTGCCGTCGTCGCGCGTGATGATGGTGTAGTCGCCGGATGGCTTGTCGGCGTCATTGGCAGCCAGCGGCGGCCAGTTCTCGGCGCACTTGCCGTTGCAGGCGCTCTTGCCGGCCGTGGCGTCACGGTCAAACGTGTAGAGCGCCATGCCGTGTTGATCCGTCAGCGTGCCGTTGGTCACCTTCACGGCGGACGGCGTGGACGATGCCCCCATGCCCATGCCGCTGCAGCCGGCCAAACCGAGGGCGGCGAGCAGCGCGGCGCCGGCCATAGCCGTGCGCGAGTTGAACCACTTCGGGGAAGTTGCGGACTGGCTCATCTTGTTCTCCTTGGATGGAGGGGCACGCCGATCGCGCCCTCACTGAGCAGTAAACACGCCAGGCGCGTCTTTATTCCAGTCCGCTGAGATTTTTTTGTGACTGACGGCTTACAGCTCGCCGTAGCTGTGCAGGCCCGAGAGGAACATGTTCACGCCCAGGAAGGCGAACGTCGTCACCAGCAGGCCGATCAACGCCCACCAGGCGGCCATGCGACCGCGCAGTCCCTTCATCAGGCGCATGTGCAGCCACGCGGCGTAGTTCAGCCAAACGATCAGCGCCCAGGTTTCCTTCGGGTCCCAGCTCCAGTAGCCGCCCCAGGCGTCGGCCGCCCACAGCGCACCCAGGATCGTCGCGATGGTGAAGAACGCAAAGCCGACGGTGATGGCCTTGTACATCACATCGTCCAGCACCTCGAGCGAGGGGAGACGATCGGCCAGCACGCCGCGCTCCTTCAGCAGAAAGGCCGCGCCCACCATGGCCGACAGGGCGAACGTGCCGTAGCCGATGAAATTGGCCGGTACGTGGATCTTCATCCACCAGCTCTGCAACGCCGGCACCAGCGGCTGGATCTCCTGCGCGCTGCGCGAGACCGTGTACCACAGCAGAAAGCCCACGGCTGCCGATACCACCAACATCACGAACGGACCCAGCGCACGCGTCTTATAGCGTTGCTCGTAGTACAGATAGAACAGCGAGGTGATCAACGTAAAGAGGATGAATACCTCGTACAGATTCGAGATGGGGATGTGGCCGATGTCGGCACCGACCAGGTACGACTCGTACCACCGCACAAGCATGCCGGTCAGGCCCAGCACCACCGCTGCCCAGCACAGCTTGCTGCCGATCGCCCCGCCCGCTTCCCAGCGCAGTGCCAGCCCCGTCCAGAAAAACAGCGTGGACAGGAAGATCAGCGCACTCATCCACAGGATGGCCGACTGGCTGGCGAGGAAGTACTTGAGGAGGAAGGCCTGCTCGGCGCGGGCGAGGTCCGGGCCATTGGCGCCGGCGTATTGCGAGATGCCGAACAGCGACAACACGGCGATGCCGATCATCAGCACGCGCACGGGCTTCCACGTCCAGCCAAGCCATGCGAACGCGGGCACGGCGGCAACGAGAATGCCGCGCTCGTAGCCGTCCATATAGGCGCCGTAGCGCGAGAAGGCGTAACCGGCGCCTGCGGCCAGCATTGCAGCAAACAGCCAGTCAAACCAGCCCAGGCGGCGGAAATACGACGGGCGCTCAAGCGCACCCAGATCAGCGCTCGCCACGGTCGTTTGGGGATTGGTCGCTTCCATCACCTGCTCACTTCGTTGGTTTGGGGTCGACGCTCGCTGCAGTGGCGGCATCGGGTGCGGCTGGGGCGCCTGCCGCGGCACGGATATCGTGTTTGAGGCGCTCGAACTCGCGGTCGAAGTCGAGCGTGCGGCGCATGGTCGACATGGCGGTCAGCACATGTGCGCCGGAAGCGCTTTCGTTGGCTTGGCCGGATTGCGGCCGAATCCACAGCCACCAGCGGCGCTCACGCACGTAGAACATCGAAAACACGCCCAGCACCAGCAGCAACGACCCAAGATACACGATGTTTTTGCCCGGCGCACGTGTGAGCTGGAACACGCTGGCCTGTACCTGCTGGAAGTCGTTCAACTGCAGATAGACCGGTGCGCCGTAGAAGACGTTGTCCGAAAGCGCGTTGATGGCGCTCTGCAACCACTGGCTGCTGGCGGCGTCCACGGTGGGTGCCGGCAAGCCATCCTGCGCGCGGGCGAGTTGCCACAGCTCCCACATGGAGCTGTTGATGATCTTCATCAGCACATCGGCAGCTTTCTCGCGCTCGCCTTCGGGCACCGATTTCTGCAGGAACGTGGCGACCGCCGCAAAGCCGCCCTGTGCACCGGCTGTGCTGTCCTTGACATCGGCGGCGCCGGCAAAGAGGTCGAGCGCGCGACGGGCGCTTTCCATCAGCTGGTTGCGCAACTCCGCGCGCTGCTCGCCGGGCATGGAGAGCAACGCAAACCGGCGTGCCGCTTCGCCGCGCATCGCCGGATTCTGCAGCGCCGCGCGCAGGCGCATCCAGTCGGCGACGGTGCCTTGCGCATCGGCAGGAATGCGCAGATAGCGGAACGGCTCGTCCGGCTGCGAACGCATGCCGGCCAGGAACACCGATTGCCCATCGAGCGTGACGGGCTGCATGTAGTTGCTGAATTCGTGTGCCTGGCCATTGGCGTCGCGCAGCTTGTACTGCACGGAGGGGCCGACGTTGCGCAGATCGCGGTCGCGCGTCATCTTGGTGACGTTGCCCAGCTCCGCGCGCAGACCATTTTCCGCACCGCCCTTCTTGCCGACACCGCGCGCGTCCTGCTTGCCCGAGGCGTCGGTCACCGTTTCCACATTCATCAGGCGGAAGTCGGAAAACTCGACCGTGTAGTCGCCGCCTTTGCCGGTGAGTTTCGAGCTTTCGCCCACGACGCCCGACATGTCGAATGTCTTGGGGTTGTCGCCGCGCATCGGGTAGCCGGTCAGCTTGAGTTTCGAGCCACCATCTTCAAAGCTCGACTGGTAGATCGCCACGCCGTCATAGACGAACGGCTTGTTGACCTCCACACGCGCTGCGGTGTGCTTGCCGGTGCGGCGGTCGGTCACGACGATGTCGCTGGCGAATAGCTTAGGCATGCCGGTCGAGTAATGCTCGACCGTGAACTTCTTGAGCGTGATCATGAACGGCAGGTCCTGGATCAGCGCGCCGTCGGCGATGTTCAGAATCGCCGTGCTGACGGTCGAGCCTTCCGGCACGAAGGCGTTGCCGCGGAATCCTGGGTTCGATGTCGACAGCCGATGCTCCGGGCCGATATCGCTGATGACCGCATTGCCCTTGATGGGCGATTTGCCGCCAAACCACATCTGCGCGCGGATCATCATGTCGCCGTCGAGCAAGCCGCCGATGCAGATCACGACGATGGCCGTGTGCGCCAGGATGTAGCCGATCTTGTTGCCTGCCCCCGCCTTTGTCGTAATGAGCGTGGCGCCACCCTCGCGCGCGAACGCCTTGATGCGGAAACCGCGGTTCTGCGCGAGTGCGGCCAGACGCGCGGTCACGGTCGCCGTATCCACGGACGAATCGAATTCGTCCCGATGATGGAACGCCCGCAGGCTGCCTTCGCGCACGTTCTCGCGCCAGGAGCGCATGTCGGCGAGCATTTTGGGGGCATTGCGCACGATGCACAGCGACGTCGACACCACCAGGAACGCCAGGATCAGAAGAAACCACCACGCGCTGTAAACGGTGGGCAGCGTCAGAGAGCGGAACACATCGGCCCAGAACGGCCCGAACTGGTTGACGTAGTTCGGGTACGGATCGTTCTGCTTGAGCACCGTGCCGATCACGCTGGCAATGGCAATCACCGTCAGCAGGCTGATCGCGAAGCGCATCGACGACAGCAGCTCAACCGTTTCACGCAGCGCGCGACGGCGAGAGCGGATCTGGACGCCGGAAGTGGAGACCGAAGACATGCGGGGAAACAACCTGTTCAAAAACGAAAACAGGGTGGCGATGCCAGGCGCATTGCCACCCTGTTCTTCTTGTTGATTGTGCGACCGTCAGCTGACGGCCGGGTGCGGCAGATTAGCGCAGGCCGGCAATGTAATCGGCCACCGCCTTGATCTGCTGGGCCGTCATGCGACCGGCCAAGTCGTGCATCTGTACGCTGTTCTTGCGAGCGCCGCTCTGGAACGCAACCAGTTGAGCCTCGGTGTATTCAGAGAACTGTCCGGCGATACGGGGATACTGCGCCGGGATGCCGGCACCCGTCGGGCCGTGACAGCCCGCGCAGGCTGCGATACCGCGCTTGGCGTCACCGCCGCGATACAGCTTCTGGCCCAATTCGATGGTGTCCTTGCTCTTGGCCGAACCCGGCTTCCAAGCCGGTTGCTTGCCGAGGTAGGCGCCAATGTCCTTCATGTCCTGGTCCGACAGCGCCCCGGCGTACAACGACATGACCGGCTGGTTACGGTCCGTCTTGGCCTTGAAATCCTTGAGCTGCTTTTCGATGTATTCGGCGTGCTGGCCGGCCAGCTTCGGGTTGACGTTCATGGCGCTGTTGCCGCCGGCGCCGTGACAACTGGTACACGCCGGCACGCCATTGGCGGGCACACCGGTGTTGAAGATCGTTTCGCCGCGCACGGCGTCGGCCTTGGCGACTTTTTGCTCTTCGGCATGGGCCATGGAGAAGACCGATGCCAGGGACAGCGCTGCGACAGCAAAAACGTTCGCGATGCGGTTCATTCGCACACCTTGTTTAGATTGTTTTCGAATGCTGCGTGCGCCGCCCAATGCGGGACCCTGCGGCGCCGGGCATCCCCTTCTCCTCGTGCCAGACCAGCGCATGAAAACGGACCGGCCCGGGCCTCGGGGCGGTCCTGCGACGGATCTAGTGGGGACGTCCGTAAACCGGCGTATTGTACAATAACACCTCTGCAATGCGACCTCGCGGCGCAGCAACCACGCAGTTCTGAACTGCAGTTTACAGGTACTGCCGCGCATGTCGCTCCTGCATCAAGCCCGTTTCTTCATCACCGTCAATCATCTGCGTGATTTACCGGCGACCGCCGTGCCGGAAGTCGCGTTTGCGGGGCGCTCCAACGCTGGCAAGTCCACCGCGATCAACATTCTGTGCAATCAGAAGCGGCTGGCCTTCTCCAGTAAGACGCCGGGCCGCACGCAGCACATCAACTATTTCTCGGTGATGCCCGCCAAGGCGGAGGACCCGCTCGGCTTCCTGGTCGACCTGCCCGGTTACGGCTATGCCGAAGCGCCTGGCGAGACCAAATCGCACTGGGTTCACCTGCTCGGCGACTACGTCCAGGCGCGCCAGCAACTCGCCGGGCTCGTCATCATGATGGACGCGCGCCGCCCGTTTACCGACCTCGATTGCCAGATGGTCGAGTGGTTCCTGCCGACGGGCAAACCGATCCACGTGCTGCTCACGAAAGCAGACAAGCTCACCAACAACGACGCCTCGCGCGCGCTCATGGCGGCACGCAAGGTGCTGGCCGATTACCGCGCGCAGATTGACGGTGATGTGTCGCTGACGGTGCAGTTGTTCTCGAGCCTGAAGCGTCGCGGCATCGAAGAGGCGCAGCGAATTGTCGCAGGCTGGCTGTGCCTGCCCGAGGCGCTGGAGCCCCAGCCGCAAGCCGAACAGGCAAAAAAAACCCCGTCGCCAAACGCGCAACGGGGGTAACGACCCCATCGAGCCATCGATGGGAACCCGCGTCAGGGAGGAGCCGCGGGGAACGCTGCATCAGCGTCGCTGGCGCATTGTCCGTGCATAGGATGGATAATCGCGACAAAGGTTTCGAAACTTCACAGTGTGTTCTTAGGGTCTGCTGAAATGATCGCGAGCTTCCCCGACCATCGTCCGCGCCGCATGCGCCGCGACGATTTCTCCCGCCGCATGATGCGCGAATCGCGCCTCACCCCCGACGACCTGATCTACCCGGTCTTCATTCTCGAAGGCACCAATGTGCGGCAGGCCGTGCCGTCAATGCCGGGCGTCGAGCGTGTGTCGATCGATGTGTTGTTGAACGTGGCAGAGCAGTGTGTGCAGCTTGGCATTCCGGTGCTGGCGCTGTTCCCCGTTATCGAGCCGTCGCTCAAGACGCCCGACGGTATCGAGGCCGCCAATGCGGATGGACTGATTCCGCGTGCGGTGAAGGCGCTCAAGGCGCGCTTCCCCGAGTTGGGCATCCTGACCGATGTGGCGCTCGACCCGTACACGAGCCACGGCCAGGACGGCGTGCTCGACGCCAATGGCTACGTGCTCAACGAAGAGACGGTCGACATCCTGATGCGCCAGGCACTGGTACAAGCGGAGGCCGGCGTGGACATCGTCGCACCGTCGGACATGATGGACGGCCGCATCGGCGCGATCCGCCTGGCGCTGGAGAACGACGATCACATCTACACGCGCATCATGGCCTACGCGGCAAAGTACGCTTCAGCGTTCTACGGCCCGTTCCGTGATGCGGTGGGCTCGGCCGCCAATCTGGGTAAGAGCAACAAGATGACTTACCAGATGGACCCGGCCAACTCGGATGAGGCGCTGCGCGAAGTGGCACTCGACATCGCCGAAGGCGCCGACATGGTGATGGTCAAGCCCGGCATGCCGTATCTCGATATCGTGCGACGCGTGAAAGATGAGTTCCGCTTCCCCACGTACGTCTATCAGGTCAGCGGCGAATACGCGATGCTGAAAGCCGCCGCGCAGAACGGCTGGCTGGATCACGACAAGGTCGTGCTGGAATCGCTGCTGGCGTTCAAGCGCGCCGGCGCGAATGGCATCCTGACGTACTTCGCATTGGACGCCGCCCGCCTGCTGCACGCGTAATCAGGCCGTCGGCTTGACTGCCTGCGTCGTGCCGAGCGCGCGGCGCAGGCTCTCCAAAAACGTGTCGGCGCGCTCAAAGCCGACCACGCGAGCCTTCAGTTCGCGCCCCTGCGTATCGAAGAAGATTGTGCCGGGCGGGCCGAACAGGCCGAAGCGCTTGAGCAGCGCCTGGTCGTCCGCATTGTTGGCCGTTACGTCGGCCTGCAGCAGCACCACATCAGAGAGCGCCTTGCGCACCCGCGCATCAGTAAAGGTCAGGCGCTCCATCTCCTTGCAGCTCACACACCAGTCGGCGTAGAAATCCAGCATCACCGCACGGCCGGACGCGCTTGCGTTGCGCACTTCGGCATCGAGTTCAGCGATGCTCTTCACCCGCTTGAATGTCACACCGTGCGCCTCAGCTTGCGCAGATGCGCCCGCCGATGCGCGAATCAGTCCGGACAGCGGCTGTAGCGGATCGCGGCCGCCGGCAGCGACCCCCACCAGTTGCGCTGCGCCCGCCAGGGCGAGCAGCACACCCGCAACCTTGCCCAAACGCTGTACGTTGCCGGCGCCGTCGGGTAAGGAATCGAAGGTCCGCAGAAACACGGCCGCACCGATCAGCAAACCGCCCCACGCAATCATCACGGCCCACGCCGGCAACACCGGCTGCACGATCCACAGCGCCACAGCCAGGAGGATGAAACCGAAGACCGCCTTGGTGACAATCAGCCAATGACCAGCGCGCGGCAGCAAGTTGCCGGCGCCGACACCCACGAGCACAAGCGGCACGCCCATGCCGATCGACATCGCAAACAGCGCCATACCGCCGATCGCAGCGTTGCCGGTCTGCGCGATATAGGCCAGCGCCCCGGCCAACGCCGGCGTGACACACGGCGACACGATCAATGCCGAAAGCGCGCCCATCACGATTGCGCCAACAATCTCGCCGCCGCCATGCTTGCTGGAGGCCTTGGTCAGGTGATCGCGCCAGGCAGCCGGCAGCTGCAGTTCATACAGCCCGAACATCGACAGCGACAGCGCCACCATCAATACAGCAAACGCACCCAGCACCCATGCGTTCTGCAGCGCAGCTTGCAGGCCCTGCCCGGCCAAGCCGGCTGCCACACCTACGGCGGTATAGACAACGGCCATACCGAGCACGTAGGCCACCGACACGATCGCTGCGCGTGAACGCGTCGCGTGCTCGCCGACCACGATCGCCGACAGGATCGGCAGCATCGGCAGCACACAGGGCGTGAAGGTGAGCAACAGACCGAGCCCGAAAAACAACGCCGCAATCGCACCGAGGTTGCCGCTGCCCAGCGTGCTGGCAATGCGGCCGAGTGCGTCGCCAGAGCTCGCTTCGCCACCACCGGCAGGCGCTGCTGGCGAAGCCGCTGCGGGCTCCACATGGAACCGGCTCTTCATCGGCGGGTAACACAGGCCCTGATCCGCGCACCCCTGGGACGTGACGATCAGCGTGAATGGCGCCGTCGCGTTCTGCGCCTTTACGTGGAATGCGACTTCATGGCGATAGGTTTCGACGTCCTTATTGAACGTCTCGTCGAACTTGACCTTGCCCGCCGGCATGTTGGACAGCGCCAGCGTGGTAGTTGCCGGATCCGCCGCCACCGCGAAGCGCTCGCGGTACATGTAGTAGCCATCGGCAATCGCAAACTTGACTTCGACGGTCTGGCCGTCCACCTGCGTGGCGGAGAAGCGGAACGCCTGCTCGGGCGGCAGAAAGTCGTCAGCAGCATGCGCGGGCATCTGCAGCGTCGCCACCGCGACGAGCAGCATCACCAACTGCATTACACGTCGCACGGACACGAACGAAGAGAAGGTCATATCAACAACAATCGAACATCAATTGGAAGGCGGGCGCGTTTCATCGGCCACCCACGCAAGATACGCCGGCAAGCCGGCCGCCACCGGCACGGCGATGATCTCGGGCACTTCGTACGGATGCGTCTTTCGTAGCGCGGCTTCCAGTGCAGGGTAGGCCGCGCGCGTGGTCTTGATCAGCAGCGGAATCTCGGCGGCGTGCTCGATCGCGCCCTTCCACCAATACGTCGACGCGCAAGCTGGCAAGCGATTGACGCACGCCGCTGCGCGAGATTCCAGCACAGCCGTCGTCACGCGATCCGCGCTATCGGCATCGGGTAAATTGGTCAGCACCAGCAGCACTTCGGTTCCTGCGGACATAGACACTCCACTGATGCTCCGTGACAGACAGAACGCCGGAAACGGACAACAAAAAAGCCAGGATGCGAATCCTGGCTTCATTGTAATGCGCACGGCTGCACGCATTCCGGGGCTGGCCAGCGCGACGCCATGTCGCACGGGCAAACTCGGCTGACCTTACTCGGCAGCGCCGTCGACTTCCACGGCCTCGGCAACTTCCGGACGGTCGAGCAGCTCAACCAGTGCCATCGGCGCATTGTCGCCTTGGCGGAAGCCGAACTTCAGGATGCGGGTGTAGCCGCCCGGGCGGGTGGCGAAACGCGGGCCCAGTTCGTTGAACAGCTTGGTAACCATGTCGCGGTCGCGCAGACGGGCGAATGCCAGACGGCGGTTGGCAACGGTGTCCTTCTTGGCCAGCGTGATCAGCGGCTCGACAACCTTGCGCAGTTCCTTGGCCTTCGGCAGGGTGGTCTTGATCAGCTCGTGCTGCAGCAGAGAATTGGACATGTTGCGCAGCATCGCGAGACGGTGCGACGAGGTGCGGTTCAGTTTCCGCAAACCATGACGGTGACGCATGATGATTCCTTCTTAAGAGTGTTTGACCAGCTCTTCTATCGCCGCCGCCCATACAACATGGCGTGGCGCGGGCCGGTAGCCTTAACAATATGCCACCCAAACGGCGATGGCGGAAAACCGGCCGATGCTCTCGCATCGGCCGACAATGACAACTTACTTCTCGAGACCTGCCGGCGGCCAGTTCTCGAGCTTCATGCCGAGCGTCAGGCCACGCGATGCGAGGACTTCCTTGATCTCGTTGAGCGACTTGCGACCCAGGTTCGGGGTCTTGAGCAGTTCGTTCTCGGTACGCTGAATCAGGTCGCCGATGTAGTAGATGTTTTCGGCCTTCAGGCAGTTGGCCGAACGCACGGTCAGTTCGAGATCGTCGACCGGGCGCAGCAGGATCGGATCGATCTGCGGTGCGCGGGCGGCGGCGGCCTCGGCAGCGCTCTCGGTACCTTCCAGTGCAGCAAACACCGACAGTTGATCAACCAGAATGCGAGCCGACTGGCGAATCGCTTCTTCCGGCGAGATCACACCGTTGGTCTCGATGTTCATCACCAGCTTGTCGAGGTCAGTACGCTGCTCCACACGGGCAGACTCAACTGCGTACGACACGCGGCGCACGGGTGCGAACGAGGCGTCCAGCACGATGCGGCCGATGACCTTGCTCGACTCGTCACCGAACTTGCGCACGTTACCCGGCACGTAGCCGCGGCCTTGCTCGACCTTCAATTGCAGGTCCAGCTTGCCACCTGCCGACAGGTTGGCGATCACGTGACCCGGATTGATGATTTCGACATCGTGCGGCAGCTCGATATCGGCGGCGGTCACCACACCTTCGCCTTCCTTGCGCAGCGACACGGTGACTTCATCACGGTTGTGCAGCTTGAACACCACGCCCTTCAGGTTCAGCAGCAGGTTGACGACGTCTTCCTGCACGCCATCGATGGTGGAATATTCGTGGACGACCCCAGCGATCGTGACCTCGGTCGGGGCATAGCCGACCATCGACGACAGCAGCACGCGGCGCAGCGCGTTACCGAGCGTGTGGCCATAGCCGCGCTCGAACGGTTCCATGACGACCTTCGCGTGATGATCGCCAAGCGGCTCAACCGCAATAATTTTGGGCTTCAGGAGTGCTGTTTGCATTAGGTTGTCCTATTTCAATACCCTCGGCTCGTTACACCGATAAGGCTGACGGATTGGACTGGAAAGGTTCCATCACAAACATTGCGATGGAAGACGCACATGCCGCAATCACGTTGCGGCACGTAACGATTCGGATTGCATCGACACCGAAATACGGCTGGCGCTCGAACACAATGTCGTTGACGATGAGCGTCCCCAAAAAGGCGCACGAGCCCGCACCTTACGGTACGGGCGTCGTCATTAACGCGAATACAGTTCGACGATCAGGCTTTCGTTGATGTCGCCAGCGATATCCGCGCGATCCGGAGCTTGCTTGAAGGTGCCTTCCATCTTCTTGGCATCCACAGAAACCCAGATCGGGAAGCCGGTCTGCTCAGCCAGCGACAGCGATTCGGCAATACGCACTTGCTTCTTCGACTTTTCGCGGACGGCGATCACGTCGCCCGACTTGACCTGAGCCGACGGAACGTTCAAAGCTTGGCCGTTCACCAGGATCGCCTTGTGCGACACCAGCTGACGGGCTTCTGCGCGCGTCGAGCCGAAGCCCATGCGGTAAACGACGTTGTCCAGACGCGATTCCAGCAGTTGCAGCAGGGTTTCACCCGTGTTGCCCTTGCGGCGGTCGGCTTCTGCGAAGTAGCGGCGGAATTGACGCTCCAGCACGCCATAGATGCGCTTGACCTTCTGCTTTTCGCGCAGCTGGTTGCCGTAGTCGGAGGTGCGGGCGCCGGAGGTGCGGCCGTGCTGACCAGGCTTGCTGTCCAGCTTGCACTTGTCGGCGAGCGAGCGACGTGCGCTCTTCAAGAAAAGGTCAGTACCTTCACGGCGAGACAGTTTCGCCTTGGGGCCGGTATAGCGTGCCACGTTGTGTTCCTTCGTTATCAGTCATCCGTGGCACACGGCCTCGGATGGTCCGCCGCTCAGCCCCAACAAGAGGGCCGCTGCGAACAGTGGGCTTATGAAAAGACGAAACCCGCCTTCCGGAAAAACCGGAAGACAGGCAAGCGGGCAAGTATAGCACCCGCAGACCGACCCCGCCAACAGCAGGCGAGGCCGGCCGAATCGCTTAGATGCGACGGCGCTTCGGCGGACGGCAGCCGTTGTGCGGCACCGGCGTCACGTCTTCGATCAACTGGATCTTGATACCCAGGTTATTCAGCGCACGGACAGCCGATTCACGACCCGGACCCGGGCCCTTGATGCGCACTTCCAGGTTCTTGATGCCTTGGTCCTGCGCCACGCGGCCAGCACTCTCGGCTGCCACCTGAGCAGCGAAAGGCGTCGACTTGCGCGAGCCCTTGAAGCCTTGGCCACCCGAAGTCGCCCACGACAGAGCGTTGCCCTGACGGTCGGTGATCGTGATGATCGTGTTGTTGAACGACGCGTGAACGTGCGCGATGCCGTCGGCGACGTTCTTGCGAACCTTCTTGCGCGCGCGCTGGGCGGCGGTATTCGCTGCTTTTGCCATAGTTCCTATCCTTTACCCGACGGATTACTTCTTGAGCGCGACGCCGGCCTTGCGCGGACCCTTACGGGTACGGGCATTGGTGCGGGTACGCTGACCACGCATCGGCAGGCCCTTACGATGGCGCACGCCACGGTAGCAGCCCAGATCCATCAGGCGCTTGATGTTCATCGTCGTTTCGCGGCGCAGGTCGCCCTCGACGAGGAACTTCTCGATTTCCTTACGGAGCGCGTCCTGGTCCGGATCCGTCAGGTCCTTGACCTTCTTGTCGGTCGGGATACCAGTAGCCTCGCAAATCTTCTGAGCGCGCGAGCGGCCGATACCGTAGATCGCCGTCAGGCCAATCACGGTATGTTTGTGGTTGGGGATGTTGACCCCTGCGATACGTGCCATTCGTCAATCCTCTTTGCGAAATTAGCCTTGGCGCTGCTTATGACGCGGGTCCGACGAGCAGATCACACGCACCACGCCCTTGCGCTTGATGATTTTGCAGTTGCGGCAAATGCGCTTAACAGAAGCCAGCACTTTCATGATTTTCCTCTTCCTTCAATTCCAGTCCGCTCACTTCGCCCGGAATACGATGCGCGCGCGGGACAGATCATACGGGGTCAATTCGACCGTCACCTTGTCCCCGGGCAAGATGCGGATGTAATGCATACGCATCTTGCCGGAAATATGGCCTAACACTACGTGGCCGTTCTCTAGCTTGACGCGAAACGTTGCGTTGGGGAGGTTTTCCAGCACCTCGCCCTGCATCTGGATCACGTCATCTTTAGCCATGTCCCTTCAGGTTCGTGCGATCACTCCTAGCGGAGCGTCAGGTTTCCCTTGAAATTCGCCTTCTTCATCAAAGACTCGTACTGCTGAGACATCACGTAGGACTGCACTTGTGCCATGAAGTCCATCGTGACGACCACGATGATCAACAGGGACGTCCCACCGAAGTAGAACGGCACGTTCCAGCGCAGCACCAAGAACTCCGGCAACAGACACACCAGCGTGATGTAGATCGCACCCGCCAAGGTCAGACGCACCAGAATCTTGTCGATATACCGCGTGGTTTGTTCGCCCGGACGGATGCCCGGAATGAACGCCCCACTCTTCTTCAGGTTATCCGCCACTTCGCGGCTGTTATAGACCAGCGCGGTGTAGAAGAAACAGAAGAAAATGATCGCCGCCGCATACAGCAAGATGTACACCGGCTGACCCGGCGACAGCGTTGCTGCCAGATCCTTGACGAACCGTGCAACCGGATTCGTCGAGTTGCCGGCTGTAAACCAGCCCGCGATCGTGGCCGGGAACAGAATGATCGACGATGCAAAGATCGGCGGAATCACCCCAGCCATATTCAACTTCAGCGGCAGATGCGACGACTGTCCGCCATAAATCTTGTTACCAACCTGCCGCTTGGCGTAGTTGACGAGGATCTTGCGCTGGCCGCGTTCAATGAACACGACCACAAACGTCACCGCACCAATAATTGCCACCACCAGGATCGCAGAGAAGATCCCCATCGACCCCGTACGCACCAGCTCAAACAGACCACCGATCGCGTTGGGCAGCCCTGCAGCAATCCCGCCGAAAATGATGATCGAGATCCCGTTGCCCAGACCGCGCTCGGTGATCTGCTCACCCAGCCACATCAGGAACATCGTGCCCGTCACCAGCGTAATCACCGCGGTTGCCCGGAACATCAGGCCCGGATCCAACACCAGACCCGGCTGCGCTTCGAGTGCCACTGCAATCCCCAGCGCCTGGAACGTTGCCAGGACGACCGTACCGTAGCGCGTGTACTGCGTAATCTTGCGCTGGCCGGCTTGGCCTTCCTTTTTCAACGATTCCAGCTGCGGCAACACGATCGTCAGCAGTTGCATGATGATCGACGCCGAAATGTACGGCATGATCCCCAGCGCAAACACCGTGAAACGCGACAGCGCGCCGCCGGAGAACAGGTTGAACATCCCGAGGATGCCGCCCGACTGCCGTTGGAAAAGCTGCGCCAGTTGATCCGGATCGATACCCGGCACAGGAATGTGCGCGCCGATCCGGTACACCAGCAATGCCAGAACCAGGAACACCAGCCGACGGCGAAGATCGCCGTACTTGGCCGTGTTCTTGGCCTGGGCCATCACATTAGGTTTCGCCGTGGCCAAACGGATGCTCCGTCAGTGTAAAACAGCAGGCTATTAGGCCAGCGAGCCACCAGCCGCTTCGATTGCGGCTTTCGCCCCAGCCGTCGCGCCGATACCCTTCAGAGTTACCTTCTTGTCGATTTCGCCCGACAGGATCACCTTGGCGCTCTTGACCATCTCGCCAACGAGGCCGGCTTGCTTGAGGGACAGCAGATCGATTTCTTCGATCGGCAGGCCCGCCAGGTCGCCCAGACGCACTTCAGCGGTGAATTCCTTGGTCAGCGAGGTGAAACCGCGCTTGGGCAGACGACGATGCAGGGGCATCTGGCCGCCTTCGAAGCCGACCTTGTGGAAACCACCCGAACGCGACTTCTGACCCTTGTGACCACGACCAGCCGTCTTGCCCAGGCCCGAACCAATACCGCGACCAACGCGGCGCTTGGCGTGCTTGGAGCCGGCTGCCGGCTTCAGGTTATTCAGTTGCATGCTCTTCTCCGTCTTGCCTTAGCCGATGACCTTGACCAGGTAGGACACCTTGTTGATCATGCCGCGCACTGCGGGCGTGTCCTGCAATTCGGACACCGAGTTCATGCGGCGCAGGCCCAGGCCGCGCACCGTGGCGCGGTGGTCTTCGCGCGTACCGATCAGGCTGCGCACGAGTTGGACTTTCACGGTTTTCTGCGACATATCGTTCACCTATCCCTTCGGCTTAGCCGAGGATCTCTTCGACCGACTTGCCACGCTTGGCGGCAACTTCGGCCGGGGTGCTCATCTTGCGCAGGCCATCCAGCGTTGCGCGCACCATGTTGTAAGGATTGGTCGAACCGTGCGACTTGGTCACGATGTTCGTCACGCCCATCACTTCGAAGATGGCGCGCATCGGGCCGCCGGCGATCACGCCAGTACCGTCCTTCGCGGGCATCATCTGCACCTTTGCGGCGCCATGCTTGCCAACCACTTCGTGCTGCAGCGTACCGTTCTTCAGCGGGACCTTGACCATCTTGCGACGGGCTTCGTCCATTGCCTTCTGCACGGCCACCGGGACTTCCTTAGCCTTACCCTTGCCCATGCCGATACGGCCGTCGCCGTCGCCGACCACAGTCAGAGCAGCGAAACCGAGAATCCGGCCGCCCTTGACCACCTTGGTCACACGGTTGACCGCGATCATCTTCTCGCGAAGACCGTCGTCGCGTTCGTCCCCTTGGACCTTAGGTTGAATTTTTGCCATGACGATATCCTCTATGCCGGCTTAGAACTTCAGGCCAGCTTCGCGTGCCGCGTCGGCCAGAGCCTTCACGCGACCGTGATAACGGAAACCCGAGCGATCGAACGCCACGGCTTCGATGCCGGCAGCCTTCGCCTTCTCAGCGATACGCTTACCCACCAGGGTGGCAGCAGCGGTGTTACCACCGTTGCCGTTCAGTTCCTTGCGGACTTCGGCTTCCGCAGTCGAAGCCGAAGCCAGGACCTTGGTGCCATCTTCCGAGAAGACCTGCGCATAAATGTGCAGGTTCGTACGGTGCACAGCCAGACGGGCGACGCTCAGTTCCGCAATTTTCAGGCGGGTCTGACGTGCACGGCGCAGACGCGAGTCATTTTTGTTCATGATGTGCACCCTTACTTCTTCTTGGTTTCCTTCAGGATCACACGCTCGTCGGCGTAGCGCACACCCTTGCCCTTGTAGGGCTCCGGCGGACGATAACCACGCACTTCGGCGGCGACCTGACCAACTTTTTGCTTGTCCGAACCCTTGATGATGATTTCGGTCTGCGTCGGCGTTTCCGCCTTCACGCCTTCCGGCATCTCATGGATCACGTCGTGCGAGAAACCGAGTTGCAGCTTCAGAGCGGTGCCCTGAACCGATGCCCGGTAACCCACGCCGACTAGGTTCAGCTTGCGCTCGAAGCCCGTCGTCACACCCTTGACCATGTTGGCCGTCAGGGCGCGCATCGTACCTTGCAGCGCATTGGCTTCACGCGACTCATCTACCGGCGCGAACGTGATCGTGCCGTTGTCGGTGGTGACCTTGACCAGCGAGTGGATCGGCTGCGTCAGGGTGCCCAGCGGGCCCTTAACGGTCAGCAGACCACCAGCGAAATTGACTTCGGCGCCCTTGGGCAGCGCGATGGGAGCCTTACCTACGCGAGACATGGTTCCCCTCCCTTAGGCGACGTAGCAAATGACTTCGCCACCGACACCGGTTGCGCGGGCGCGGCGGTCCGTCATCAGACCCTGCGGGGTCGAGATGATGGCGACACCCAGGCCGTTCATCACTTGCGGGATTTCGTTACGGCCCTTGTACACACGCAGACCAGGCTTCGAGACGCGCTCCAGGCGCTCGATGACCGGGCGGCCAGCGTAGTACTTCAGACCAATCGTCAGCGTGGACTTGCCACCCTGCTCGGTCACGGCGAATTCGTCGATGTAGCCTTCGTCCTTCAGGACTTTGGCGATTGCCACCTTCAGCTTCGACGACGGCATGACCACCGACGCTTTTTCCACCGCTTGCGCGTTGCGGATACGCGTCAGCATATCGGCGATCGGATCGCTCATGCTCATACTGTTTCTCCTGTAGCCTGTGCGTGATTACCAGCTGGCTTTCGTCAGACCCGGGATCTCGCCCTTGAAGGCGATCTCGCGGAGCTTGTTACGCGCCAGGCCGAACTTACGGAACGTACCGCGGGGACGACCGGTGATCGAGCAGCGGTTGCGCTGACGAGTCGGATTTGCATTGCGCGGCAGCGCCTGCAGCTTCAGACGCGCTTCGTAGCGCTCTTCTTCCGACTTGCTTTGGTCGGCCACGATGGCTTCGAGAGCGGCGCGCTTCTCAGCGTACTTGGCCACGAGCTTGGCACGCTTCTTCTCGCGTTCGATCAGAGACAATTTAGCCACGGTAACCCCTTAATTACGGAACGGGAACTTGAACGCGTTGAGGAGCGCCTTCGCTTCCTCATCGTTCTTCGCAGTCGTCGTGATGCTGATGTTCAGACCACGGAGTGCGTCGATCTTGTCGTACTCGATCTCGGGGAAAATGATCTGCTCTTTCACACCGATGTTGTAGTTGCCACGACCATCGAACGCCTTGCCCGACACACCACGGAAGTCGCGCACGCGGGGCAGCGACACGGTGATGAAGCGGTCCAGGAATTCATACATACGTTGGCCACGCAGCGTGACCATCGTACCGATCGGGTAACCCTGGCGAATCTTGAAGCCGGCGATAGCCTTGCGGGCCTTCGTCACGATGGGCTTCTGGCCAGCGATCTTGATCAGGTCGCCGGTGGCGTGCTCAATGACTTTCTTGTCATTGATGGCTTCGCCAAGACCCATGTTCAGGGTGATCTTGGTGATGCGCGGCACTTCCATCACGGACTTGTAACCGAACTGCTTGATCAGCTCGGGCACAACCTTCTCTTTGTAAAACTCTTGCAGACGTGCAGTCATGCTCAACTCCTCTCTATTGCCCAGAATCAAGCGCCGACGGCAGCACCAGTGGTCTTCAGCACGCGCGTCTTCACGCCGCCTTCAACCTTGATGCCGACGCGCGACGGCTTGCCATTGGCATCCACGAGCGCAACGTTCGAAATATGGATGGGCATGACCTTGTCGACCACACCACCCGTGGTACCCAGCATCGGGTTCGGGCGCACGTGCTTCTTGGCAACGTTCACGCCTTCAACCGTCACATGCTCGGCGAGCACGGCCAGCACAGTACCTTGCTTGCCCTTGTCTTTACCGGTACGGACGATGACGCGATCGCCCTTGCGAATCTTGTTCATGCGGCCTCCGATTACAGCACTTCCGGCGCGAGCGACACGATCTTCATGAAGCGCTCGGTACGGAGTTCGCGAGTGACCGGCCCGAAAATACGGGTGCCGATCGGCTCAAGCTTGGTGTTCAGCAGCACGGCGGCATTGCCGTCGAACTTGATGAGCGAGCCGTCGGGACGGCGCACGCCCTTGGCGGTACGCACCACCACGGCGTTGTAGATATCGCCCTTCTTCACGCGACCACGCGGGGCAGCATCCTTGACGCTGACCTTGATGATGTCGCCGACGCTGGCGTAGCGGCGCTTCGAACCGCCCAGCACCTTGATGCACATGACTTCACGCGCACCCGTGTTATCGGCCACTTCGAGCCGGCTTTCTGTCTGAATCATGGTGTTCTCGTCCCAACTTAATTCGCCAAACGCACAATGCGCAGAGGCGATCAGTCTTGGTCCCGCCGGCTGCTGGCATTGCGCCAACTGCGATTGGGTTGATCAACTTGAAGTCGGTAGCTGCCCGACGGCGATTGCCGCCTGGCCCATTCGCTTTTCCCCTTCACCCGAGCCACCAGCATATCTACCGGCCACCCTCACAAAGGGAAAGACCGAGACTATATCACATAATCTCGGTCTTGCAACAGCAAACTGCTCGCTGTTGTTTTAGATCACGCGTGCAGCTTCGAGCAGACGCGACACCACCCACGACTTGGTGCGGGAGAGAGGACGCGATTCCGTGATCTCGACCTTGTCGCCTTCGTTGTACTGGTTGGCTTCGTCGTGCGCATGGTACTTCTTCGAGCGCACCACGTACTTGCCGTACAGCGGATGCTTGACGCGGTTTTCGATCAGGACCGTGACGGTCTTGTCCATCTTGTTGCTGACAACGCGACCGACGAGCGTGCGCTTCAGGGACGTTGCGGCTTCAGTCATTTCTGGTTCCCCTTCTGGCCCAGCACGGTGCGGACACGCGCGATGTCACGACGCACCTTCTTCAGCTGGCTGGTGTTCTGCAGCTGTTGCGTCGCTTTTTGCATGCGCAGGCCAAATTGGGCCTTCAGCAGCTCGGAGAGCTCCTGGTTCAGCCCGGCGACATCTTTGTCGCGCAGTTCGGATGCTTTCATGGTGTGTGCTCCTTACGTTCCGACCTGACGCACCACGAAGCTGGTCGCGATCGGCAGCTTGGCAGCGGCCAGGCGGAATGCCTCGCGTGCCAGTTCTTCGCCAACGCCGTCCATTTCGTACAGCATCTTGCCCGGCTGAATTTCAGCCACGTAGTATTCCGGGTTGCCCTTACCGTTACCCATACGGACTTCGGCAGGCTTCTTCGAGATCGGCTTGTCCGGGAAAATCCGGATCCAAATGCGGCCGCCACGCTTGATGTGACGGGTCATCGCACGACGGGCCGACTCAATCTGACGCGCGGTCAGACGGCCGCGACCCATCGCCTTCAGACCGAACTCGCCGAACGAGACTGCGTTGCCGCGCGTCGCGATACCGGTGTTACGGCCCTTCTGCTCCTTGCGGTACTTCCTGCGCTTAGGTTGCAGCATGTTTATTCTCCAGTCTTGGCGTCGGCGCCACGACGGGCACCTGCACCAGCACCGCGGCGCTGACCGGCCGGGCGACCTTCGCCCTCACGGCGACGACCTTCCGGGCGACCCGGACGCTTGCGACGCTCTTCTTGCGGCTC
This sequence comes from Ralstonia edaphi, assembly GCF_958350185.1. Taxonomy (NCBI): domain Bacteria; kingdom Pseudomonadati; phylum Pseudomonadota; class Betaproteobacteria; order Burkholderiales; family Burkholderiaceae; genus Ralstonia; species Ralstonia edaphi. The sequence goes on along the minus strand of NZ_CATWHI010000008.1, from coordinate 40,047 downwards.
TTCCACGACAGGTGCGTCGTTGCGACCGAGATGGTCGCCCTTGTACACCCACACCTTGACACCGATGATGCCGTAGGTGGTTTCCGCTTCGGAGAAGCCGTAGTCGATATCGGCGCGCAGCGTGTGCAGGGGCACACGGCCTTCGCGGTACCACTCGGTACGGGCGATTTCGATGCCGTTCAGACGGCCCGAGCTCATGATCTTGATGCCTTGAGCACCCAGACGCATCGCGTTCTGCATCGCGCGCTTCATTGCGCGACGGAACATGATGCGGCGCTCGAGCTGCTGCGTGATCGAATCGGCGATCAGCTGTGCATCGACTTCCGGCTTGCGGATTTCTTCGATGTTCACGTGCACGGGCACGCCCATGCGACGCTGCAGCTCAGCCTTCAGCAGTTCGATGTCCTCGCCCTTCTTGCCGATCACCACGCCCGGACGCGAGCTGTAAATGGTGATACGAGCATTCTTGGCCGGACGCTCGATGACCACGCGGCCCACCGACGCGTTCTTCAGCTTCTTCTTCAGAAACTCGCGAACCTCGATGTCTTCCTTGAGCATGCCGGCAAACTGGGTGTTGCTCGCATACCAACGCGATGCCCAGTTACGGCTGACAGCCAGACGGAAGCCAGTCGGATGAATCTTCTGTCCCATCGTGACCCCTTAGTTGCCCAGCGTCACAGTGATGTGACAGGTTTGTTTCTCGATGCGGTTGCCACGGCCCTTCGCACGCGCCGTGAAGCGCTTGAGCGACGTGGCCTTGTCGATGTAGATCGACTTGACCTTCAGCTCGTCGATATCGGCGCCTTCATTGTGCTCGGCGTTCGCGATGGCGGACTCAACCACCTTCTTCACGATACCAGCCGCCTTCTTCGGGCTGAACGTCAGCACGTTGAGCGCGCGCTCGATCGACAGGCCGCGGATCTGGTCAGCAACCAGGCGCGTCTTCTGTGCGGAGATACGGGCGCCGCGATGAATCGCTTTAACTTCCATGATTGCCCCTTATCGCTTCGCTTTCTTGTCGGCAGCGTGGCCCTTGAACGTACGCGTGAGCGCAAATTCGCCGAGCTTGTGGCCAACCATGTTTTCCGTGACATACACGGGCACGTGCTGACGACCGTTATGAACGGCGATCGTCAGGCCGATGAAGTCCGGCAGAATGGTCGAACGGCGCGACCAAGTCTTGATGGGCTTCTTGTCCTTCGTTTGCACTGCCACCTCAACCTTCTTCAGCAGGTGGGCGTCAATGAAAGGACCCTTTTTTACGGAACGAGTCATATCTAAGCTCCTACCTACCGATTAACGCTTGTGACGGCGCTGAACGATCATGCTGTCAGTGCGCTTGTTACGACGGGTGCGGTAGCCCTTGGTCGGCGTGCCCCACGGGGACACCGGATCACGGCCAGCAGCAGTCTTACCTTCACCACCACCATGCGGGTGATCGACCGGGTTCATCACCACACCGCGGACGGTCGGGCGAATACCGCGCCAACGAGTTGCACCGGCCTTACCGATCTGGCGCAGGCTGTGCTCTTCGTTGCCGACTTCACCAATGGTCGCGCGGCACTCGATGTGCACACGGCGCACTTCACCCGAGCGCAGACGCACTTGAGCGTAGATGCCTTCGCGAGCCAGCAGCACAGCGGACGTACCGGCGGAACGGGCAACTTGGGCGCCCTTGCCCGGCAGGATTTCCACGCAGTGGATCGTCGTACCGACCGGGATGTTGCGGATCGGCAGGTTGTTACCGGCCTTGATCGGCGCTTCCGAGCCGTTGGCGATGGCTTGGCCAACCACAGCGCCCTTCGGGGCGATGATGTAGCGGCGCTCGCCATCAGCGAACAGCACGAGCGCGATGTTGGCGCTACGGTTCGGATCGTATTCCAGGCGTTCGATCTTGGCCGGGATACCGTCCTTGTCGTTACGCTTGAAGTCGACGATGCGATAGTGATGCTTGTGACCACCGCCCTTGTGACGGGTGGTGATGTGGCCGTTGTTGTTACGACCCGACTTCTGGATTTGCTTTTCCAGCAGCGGGGCGTGCGGCGCGCCCTTGTGAAGGTCGGGGTTAACGACCTTCACCATCGAGCGGCGGCCCGGCGATGTCGGCTTGGTTTTGACGAGTGCCATGATTACTTGGCCTCCGCTTCAAAATTGATTTCCTGGCCCGGCTTCAGCGAGACATAGGCCTTCTTCACGTGGTCACGACGACCCATGAAGCGACCGAAGCGCTTTTGCTTGCCCTTCTGGTTCAGGATCTGGACGGACTCGACTTCGACCTTGAACAGCAGCTCGACAGCAGCCTTCACTTCGCCCTTGTTGGCGTCGCGAGCCACTTCGAACACGACCTGTTCGTTCTTCTCGGCCACCAGGGTTGCCTTTTCAGACACCACAGGCGCCAGCAGCACCTGCATCAGGCGATGGTCGTTCTTGGCAACTTGCGTCATTTCAGCAACTCCTCGATCTGCGCGACGGCTGCCTTGGTCACGAGCACCTTCTTGTAGTGCACGAGCGACAGCGGGTCGGCGTGACGCGGCTCAACCACGAGCACATGCGCCAGGTTGCGCGATGCCAGGAAGAGGTTTTCGTCCAGGTTATCGGTAATCACGAGCACCGAATCCAGGCCCATGGCGCGGAACTTGTCGGCCAGCAGCTTGGTTTTGGGCGCGTCGACGGACAGGCTGTCAACGACGTTGATGCGACCTTCACGGGCGAGCTGCGAATAAATCGAGCGCATGCCGGCGCGGTACATCTTCTTGTTGACCTTCTGCGAGAAGTTTTCTTCCGGGCTGTTCGGGAAGATACGACCACCCCCGCGCCACAGCGGGGAGGAGCTCATACCTGCACGGGCGCGGCCCGTACCCTTTTGACGCCACGGCTTCTTGGTCGTGTGCTTGACCTCTTCACGGTCCTTCTGCTTACGGTTACCGCTGCGAGCGTTGGCCTGGTAAGCGACGACGACTTGGTGAACGAGGGCTTCGTTGTAGTCACGGCCGAACACTTCCGGCGAGGCAGCAACGCCGGCGCCGAGTTGACCGTTGTCCTGGAGCAGCTTCAGTTCCATGCGTTTGCTCCTTATGCCTTCTTGGCGCGGGCCTTCACGGCCGGCGTGACGATGACTTGACCGCCCTTGGCGCCCGGAATCGCACCCTTGACCAGCAGCAGCTTGCGCTCTGCGTCGATCTTGGCGATTTCCAGATTCTGAACGGTACGGGTGACGTCACCCATGTGACCGGTCATGCGCTTACCCGGGAACACGCGACCCGGATCCTGCGCCATACCGATCGAGCCCGGCACGTTGTGCGAGCGCGAGTTACCGTGCGAGGCGCGGCCCGACGAGAAGTTGTAACGCTTGATGGTACCGGCGTAGCCCTTACCAATCGTCACACCCTGAACATCGATCTTCTGACCGACTTCGAACAGGTCGACGCTGATGTTCGCGCCAGGCTGGAATTCAGCGGCACGAGCGGCATCCACTCGGAATTCTTTGATAACTTCGCCCGCCTCCACGCCGGCTTTGGCGAGATGACCCGCCAGCGGCTTGGTGACGCGGCTGGCGCGTCGGGTGCCGAAGGTGACTTGAACCGCGGTATAACCGTCGGTCTCGTCCGTCTTGATTTGCGTCACGCGGTTGTCGCCGACCTCGAGCACGGTGACGGGAATCGAATCGCCGTCGTCCGTGAAAATACGGGTCATGCCAACCTTGCGACCTACAAGGCCAAGGCTCATGGTTTGCTCCATTCCCAGCTGCGATTGGCCGGGGCTGATTGATACTACGAATCTTGAACTGGACTGCGCCTAAAGAGACGGCGCGAGGCCAAATGGCCAGCCCACTCCCCTGACTAAAGGGGTAGCCCTACAATATATCCCGATTACGAACAATATGCAAGGCCGATTGCCGGATAGCGCCCGAACGTCGTGTGCAACGCAACATCCGCCACCTCAAAAGCAAAACGGCGAGCACTTGGCTCGCCGCTTGCCCGTTACCGGAGTGACCGGCAGCGTTGTCTTGCTTATTGCAGCTTGATCTCGACGTCCACGCCAGCCGGCAGGTCCAGCTTCATCAGCGCATCGACGGTCTTGTCCGTCGGATCGACGATGTCCATCAGGCGCTGGTGCGTGCGGATTTCGAACTGGTCGCGGCTGGTCTTGTTGACGTGCGGCGAACGCAGAACGTCGAAACGCTGGATGCGGGTCGGCAGGGGCACCGGGCCCTTGACGATCGCACCGGTGCGCTTGGCGGTTTCAACGATTTCAGCGGCCGACTGGTCGATCAGGCGATAGTCGAAAGCCTTCAGGCGGATACGGATCTTCTGGTTCTGCATGATGTTTCCTTAAAGAGCATGGCGGCCAGGCCGCCGGTAGATTGAAAGAGCGATGCTACAGGCGATGCGCCGCACCCCTTACGAGGAACAGCGCATCGATCCGCCTTTTACTTCAGGATCTTGGCAACGACGCCAGCACCCACGGTACGGCCGCCTTCACGGATAGCGAAGCGCAGGCCTTCTTCCATGGCGATCGGGGCGATCAGCTTGACGGTGATCGACACGTTGTCGCCCGGCATGACCATTTCCTTGCCTTCCGGCAGGGCGATCGAGCCAGTCACGTCCGTCGTACGGAAGTAGAACTGCGGACGGTAGTTGTTGAAGAACGGCGTGTGACGGCCGCCTTCGTCCTTCGACAGGATGTAGACCTCGCCCGTGAATTCGGTGTGCGGCTTGATCGAACCCGGCTTGGCCAGCACTTGGCCGCGCTGAACGTCTTCGCGCTTCGTGCCGCGCAGCAGAATACCGACGTTGTCGCCTGCTTGACCTTGGTCCAGCAGCTTGCGGAACATTTCCACGCCCGTGCAGGTCGTCTTGTCGATCTTCGGCTTGTCGCCGTCCATGGCGATACCGACGATTTCGATTTCTTCGCCGACCTTGATGATGCCGCGCTCGATACGGCCGGTCACCACGGTGCCGCGACCCGAGATCGAGAACACGTCTTCCACCGGCATCAGGAACGTGCCGTCAACAGCGCGCTCCGGCGTCGGGATGTAGGTGTCCAGCGCGTCGGCCAGGTTCATGATGGCCACTTCGCCCAGTTCGCCCTTGTCGCCTTCCAGCGCCAGCTTGGCCGAACCCTTGATGATCGGGGTATCGTCGCCCGGGAAGTCGTACTTCGACAGAAGTTCACGCACTTCCATCTCGACCAGCTCCAGCAGCTCAGCGTCGTCCACCATGTCGCACTTGTTCAGGAAGACGATGATGTACGGCACACCAACCTGGCGGGCCAGCAGGATGTGCTCACGCGTTTGCGGCATCGGGCCGTCAGCGGCCGAGCACACCAGGATTGCGCCGTCCATCTGGGCGGCACCGGTAATCATGTTCTTGACGTAGTCGGCGTGGCCCGGGCAGTCAACGTGCGCGTAGTGGCGGTTGGCCGTTTCGTACTCGATGTGCGCGGTGTTGATCGTGATGCCGCGTGCCTTTTCTTCCGGCGCTGCGTCGATTTCGTCGTACTTCTTCGCGGTACCACCGAACTTGCTCGACAGCACGGTTGCGATCGCTGCGGTCAGCGTCGTCTTGCCGTGGTCAACGTGACCAATCGTACCAACGTTCACGTGCGGCTTGGTCCGCTCGAACTTTTCCTTTGCCATGTCAGCTCCTCAATTCGGAATCGGCTAATTACTAGATTTGGGATGCAGGCGGCACGCACGCGCGCGCCGCCAAAACACGTTGATTACTTCGTACCCTTGGCAGCCATCACAGCTTCGGCGATGTTCTTCGGTGCCTCAGCGTATTGCTTGAATTCCATGGTGTACGTGGCGCGGCCTTGCGTCTGCGAGCGCAGCGACGTCGAATAACCGAACATTTCCGACAGCGGGACTTCGGCCTTGATGATCTTGCCGCCGCCCACCATGTCGTCCATGCCCTGCACGATGCCGCGGCGGGACGACAAGTCGCCCATCACGGTACCCGTGTAGTCTTCCGGCGTTTCCACTTCCACAGCCATCATCGGCTCCAGCAGAACCGGGGTGGCGCGGCGCATGGCTTCCTTGAAAGCCATCGAGCCGGCCATGCGGAACGCGTTTTCGTTCGAGTCCACGTCGTGGTACGAACCGAACGTCAGCGTGACCTTCACGTCCACCACCGGGAAGCCCGCCAGAATACCGGACGGCAGCGTGTCGACGATGCCCTTCTCGACCGCCGGGATGTATTCGCGAGGAATCACACCGCCCTTGATGGCGTCGACGAATTCGAAGTTCTTGCCAGCCTTCTTCGCCTCGTCGTCCGCCGGTTCCAGCGTGATCACAGCGTGACCGTACTGACCGCGACCGCCGGACTGCTTGACGAACTTGCCTTCAACGTCTTCAACCTTCTTGCGGATGGTTTCGCGGTAGGCAACTTGCGGGGCGCCGATGTTGGCTTCCACGCCGAATTCGCGCTTCATGCGATCGACCAGAATTTCGAGGTGCAGCTCACCCATACCCGAAATGATGGTCTGGCCCGATTCTTCATCGGTACGCACGCGGAACGACGGATCTTCAGCAGCCAGGCGGTTCAGGGCGATGCCCATCTTCTCCTGGTCAGCCTTGGTCTTCGGCTCGACAGCCTGCGAGATCACCGGCTCCGGGAACACCATGCGCTCGAGAATGATCGGAGCGCTCGGGTCGCACAGCGTGTCACCCGTGGTGGCGTCCTTCAGGCCCACTGCAGCGGCGATGTCGCCTGCCAGCACTTCCTTGATTTCTTCGCGCTGGTTGGCGTGCATCTGCAGAATACGGCCCAGACGCTCCTTCTTCTGCTTCACCGGGTTGTACACGGTGTCGCCGGAGTTGATCTTGCCCGAGTAGACGCGGAAGAAGATCAGCTGACCAACGAACGGGTCGGTCATGATCTTGAACGCCAGCGCCGAGAACTTTTCGTTGTCGTCTGCCTTGCGCTCGAGCTTCTTCTCTTCGTCGTTTTCGTCGATGCCCTGAACCGGCGGAATGTCGACCGGCGACGGCAGGAAGTCGATCACGGCGTCGAGCATGCGCTGCACGCCCTTGTTCTTGAACGCGGTGCCGCACAGCATCGGCTGGATTTCGCAGGCGATGGTACGGTCGCGCAGTGCCTTGACGATCTCAGCACGGGACAGCTCTTCGCCGCCCAGGTACTTTTCCATCAGCTCTTCGCTGGCTTCAGCAGCCGACTCGACCATCTTCTCGCGCCACTCGTTGGCGACGTCAACCAGATTGGCCGGGATGTCGTGGTATTCGAACTTCACGCCCTGGCTGGCTTCGTCCCAAATGATCGCCTTCATTTCCAGCAGATCGACGACGCCCTGGAAGCCGTCTTCAGCGCCGATAGGCACCACGACGGGCACCGGGTTGGCCTTCAGACGGGTCTTCAGCTGGTCGTAGACCTTGAAGAAGTTCGCGCCGGTACGGTCCATCTTGTTGACGAACGCCAGACGCGGCACCTTGTACTTGTTGGCCTGACGCCAGACGGTTTCCGACTGCGGCTGCACGCCACCCACCGCGCAGTACACCATGCACGCGCCGTCCAGCACACGCATGGAACGCTCCACCTCGATGGTGAAGTCCACGTGGCCCGGGGTGTCGATGATGTTGAAGCGGTGCTCGGGGTAGTTGCCGCCCATGCCCTTCCAGAAGGCGGTGGTAGCAGCGGACGTGATGGTGATGCCGCGCTCTTGCTCCTGCTCCATCCAGTCCATGGTGGCAGCGCCATCATGCACTTCACCGATCTTGTGGTTCACACCGGTGTAGAACAGGATCCGCTCGGTCGTGGTGGTCTTGCCGGCGTCGATGTGAGCGGAAATACCGATGTTACGGTAGCGCTCAATGGGGGTCTTACGAGCCACGGTTAATCCTCAGATTCGTCAACGGGGCGCTGGCCCACGGCCAAGCGCCCCTAATACAAATGGGCGAGATGTGCGCACACAGCCCGCCCAGCAACCAACAACGTCTCGCGTCGCTTAGAAGCGGAAGTGCGAGAACGCCTTGTTGGCTTCAGCCATGCGGTGCACTTCGTCGCGCTTCTTCATGGCGCCGCCGCGGCCTTCCGAGGCTTCGAGCAGCTCACCAGCCAGACGCAGGGCCATCGACTTCTCGCTGCGCTTCTTCGCAGCTTCCCGCAGCCAACGCATCGCCAATGCCAGACGACGCGACGGCCGGACTTCGACCGGCACCTGATAGTTGGCGCCACCAACACGACGGCTCTTCACTTCGACCACCGGCTTGATGTTGCCGATAGCCAGCGTGAACACCTCGATCGGCGCCTTGCCTGCTTTCTTCTCGATCTGGTCGAACGCACCGTAGACGATACGTTCAGCCACCGACTTCTTGCCGTCCAGCATCAGGACGTTCATGAACTTGGCGACTTCCACATTGCCGAACTTCGGGTCCGGCAGAATTTCCCGCTTGGGGACTTCACGACGACGTGGCATCTTCTTTCCTTCTCTGTTCAGTTGAGAACCGCTTCGGTTCTCCGGCCACCAACTAGCTTGTCTTCCAACAATCTGAGCCGGGTGACCACTTACTCGACGGTGCCAGTGCGGTCAAAAAACGCACCGTTGTACCGCCTGCTCATGACAAGACCGTGACCGCAAAAGCGGCGCGATCTCACTGGCGACTTAGGCCGCCTTCGGACGCTTCGCGCCGTACTTCGAACGCGCTTGCTTACGGTCCTTGACGCCTTGCAGGTCAAGGGAGCCGCGCACGATGTGGTAACGCACACCCGGCAAGTCCTTCACACGGCCGCCGCGGATCAGCACGACGCTGTGTTCTTGCAGGTTGTGACCTTCACCGCCGATGTACGAAATGACTTCGAAACCGTTGGTCAGGCGCACCTTGGCGACCTTACGCAGTGCCGAGTTCGGCTTCTTCGGCGTCGTGGTGTACACGCGGGTGCACACGCCGCGACGCTGCGGGCAGTTCTCAAGTGCCGGGCTCTTGCTCTTCAGCTTTTCCGAGACGCGGGGCTTGCGAACCAGTTGATTGATGGTTGGCATTGTTCAATCCAGCTTGGTTTTTGAAAAATCGCCGGCTCACATAACGTGAACGCCTCATATGTGAGGCGGACGGCGCAATCGGGTTTTATGGAAGTGGCGAGCAGAACGCTCTGAAGGGAGGACCTGCGGGAACAGATCAAGACCAAAGAGCGCGAGCCCGTCTGGTTCAGATGTCTTGCACAGCGCTTTGCCGGGCATGGACGCGCGAAACCAGAAGCCAAAAACTCGAATCTGGCACTATAGCGACCTGCTTTGCAAGCGTCAAGCGCGCCGCCGCTCTGGCGACGCGCGGGCGGGGTCAGCAGCGGCGCGGTGTGGCGCCGATGGCACGGGAAGCACGCGCGGGCCACACAAAGACGAGTGCGGCCGTCGCCACAAACCCCAGCGCCAGAATCGATACGCCGACCCAGCCGGCGCGCACCCACGCCACGCCGGCCAAGCCGCCGCCTGCCGCCGCACCAAAGAAGAACGCCCCGGTGTATAGGCCATTCACACGCCCGCGAACCTCCGGCGACAGCGTGTTGACCATGTAGCGGCCGAGCGCTTGGTCGCCGATAGCACCGAAGTCGAGCAGTAGCGCCGCGGCCACCAGCATCGTCAACATGACCGGAACGCTCAGGCCCGGCAGCAGCGCCGAAGCCAGCGCCAACAGCAGACCCGTCGCCGCACTGCCGTGCGCGAGCAGCGTGCCAACGCGCACCAAGCCGCGATCGGCCAGCCGCCCGGCGATGGGCGCTGCCACGACCCCGGCCGCGCCGCACAGCGCAAAGATCCCGATGCCGTTCTGTGAAAGATGGAATGGCGCGGCCGCCAGCCGCAGTGCGACAGCCGTCCAGAACAACGTGAACGCCGCCATCAGCAAAGCCTGGGTGGCGGCGCGGCGACGCAATACCGGTTCGCTGCGTAGAAGATGGCCATACGACTTGAGCAACGCGCCATACGACAGCGCACGCGGCGGCACGAAGGTCGGCATCACCCGCGGCAGGAGGACGGCCAGCACGGCAATCGCCACCGCCGATGCGCCGTAGAACGCACGCCAGCCCCATTGCGCCGCGATTAGGCTGGCCGCCGGGCGCGACAGCAGGATGCCCAGGTTCAGGCCGATCATGATGTCGCCGAGCACGCGGCCGCGCCGGTGGTCTGCGGCCAAGCGGCCCGCCAGCGCGATCAGCATCTGAATGACCGTCGACGTGAGGCCGATGGCAAAGGCGGCCAGCATCAACACTTGGCCACTCTGCGCGACCGTGGTCAGCACCAGCGACGCCACCGCGCCCCATAGCGTGCGCGAGGCGAGCGCGCGATTGTCCTGCAGGTCGGTCAGCGGCATCAGCAGCAACAGGCCGATGCCGTAGCCGACCAGCGTGGCGGTCACGAGCAGCCCGGTGGCGGCCGTGGTCCAGCCGATGCTCGCGGCGATCTCGGCGACCAGCGGCTGGATGCCGAACAGGTTGATGACGATGAGCCCGACGGCGGCGGCAAACAGCGGCGTGGCGCCGCGAGGGAGCGCGTCGGCGAGGGACGTGTTGGGAACGGCTGGGGCTTCGGTGGTCATGATGAGCGGGACGAAGAATCGGAGACCCCATCCTAGCCAGCCGATTCGCGCAGATTAAGGTAGCCTCTGGCGCCATATTGTTTCCGTACGTGCGCAAATATGGATCGGCTTTCTGACGTGGTGGTCTTCGTGCAGGTGGTGGAGCGCGGCAGCCTGTCGGCGGCGGCCGATGCGATGGGGATGTCGCGCGGGGTGATCAGCAAGGCGCTTGCGCGGCTGGAGGCGCGGTTGGAGACGCGGCTGCTGCAACGGACGACGCGGCGCCTGTCGCTCACCGAAGCGGGTGCGGCGTTCTTCGAGAAAAGCCGCGAAGGCCTGGCGCTCGTCGATGCAGCGGAGCAGGCCGTGAGCGCCTTGCGCGATGAGGCGCGCGGCACGTTGCGCGTGTCGGCGCCGGCCTCGTTTGCGGTGACATTGCTGGCGCCGCTGCTGGGCGCATTCCAGGCGCGCTACCCCGCCGTGCAGATCGATCTGGACATGAACGACCGCTACGCCGATCTGGTCGCCGGGCGCATCGACGTGGCGATCCGTATCGGCATGCTGGAGGACTCGTCGCTGGTGGCGCGGCGACTGGCGAATTGCGCGCACGCCATCTACGGCGCGCCGTCGTATTTTCGGGAGCGGGGCATTCCGCAGTCGCCGGAGGATTTGCGCGACCACAACTGCCTCGTCTACGCCAACTACGACGGGCCGTACGACTGGGTGCTGACAGACGCTGCTGGCCAGCGTCACGTCGCACACGTCACCGGCTCAATGCTCGCGAACAACAGCCTCGTGCTGCGCGAGGCGGCGCGTTCGGGGCTGGGCGTGTCGCTCGGGCCGGCGTATCTCGTGCGCGACGATATTGCGGCCGGCCGGCTGCAAGCGGTGCTGACGAACTACACAGCGCGGGAGGTGCCCCTGCACGCCGTATTCACGCAGCGTGTGCACCTGCTGCCGAAGGTGCGGGCGTTTGTCGATTTTCTGGGCGATCACCTGAGCCGCACCGGCGTGATGGGGCCATTGCCACCGTCCGCCTAGGCTTGCTCGCGGCACTTCTCCAGCACGTCGAGCAGCGCCTGGCCGTAGCGGTCCAGCTTGGCCATGCCGATACCCGGCAGCTCGCCGAGCGCCTCGCGCGAATCCGGATCGGTCTCCGCAATGCGCGCGAGCGTGGCGTCGTGGAAGATCACATACGCCGGCACGCTGTGCTCGCGCGCAGCCTGCGTCCGCCAGGCCCGCAGCGCCTGCCAGCGCACCTGCGCCTCGGCGGAAAGCTCGGCAGCCGGATCGGCGCGACGCTCCTTCTTCGTCGACGATGACGACGCGCCGCGCACCTTCTCGGCCTGACGGCGCAGGATCACCGGCTGCTCGCCCTTGAGCACGGGGCGCGCGGCATCGGTCAGGATCAGCGCGCCATGGCCGCCGTGGTCCACCGCAAACAAGCCCTGCGCGACCAACTGGCGGAACACGCTGCGCCAAGCGGCTTCGGACAGATCGCTGCCGATGCCGAAGGTGGACAGCGTTTCGTGATGCCACTGCTTGATGCGCTCGGTGGCGTTGCCGCGCAGGATGTCGATGAGCTGGCCCGCGCCAAAGCTCACGCGACTGGCTTGCTGGACGCGGTATGCGCACGACAGCGCCATCTGCGCCTCGCGCGTGGCATCCCAGGTTTGCGGCGGCGTGAGGCACGTATCGCAGTTGCCGCAGGGCTGGCTGCTTTCACCGAAGTACGCGAGCAGCGCCACGCGGCGGCAGGTTGCGGCTTCGCACAGGCCAAGCAGCGCTTCGAGCTTGGCGGTGGAGACGCGCTTGTGCACATCGTCCGCATCGGACTCATCGATCATGCGGCGCTGCTGCACCACGTCGGCCAAGCCGTAGGCCATCCACGCGTTGGCGGGCAGGCCGTCGCGGCCGGCGCGGCCGGTCTCCTGGTAGTAGCCCTCCAGGCTCTTGGGCAAATCGAGGTGCGCAACGAAGCGGACGTCCGGCTTGTCGATGCCCATGCCGAAAGCGATGGTCGCCACCATCACGACGCCCTCCTCCTTGCGGAAGATCGCCTGATGGCGGGCGCGCACTTCGGAATCCATCCCGGCGTGATACGGCAGCGCGCGGATGCCTTGCTCGGCCAGCCACTGCGCGGTCTCTTCCACCTTCTTGCGCGACAGACAATAGACGATGCCGGCGTCGCAGGTGTCGCCGTCCATGTGCTCGGCGCGAATGAACCGCAGCAGCTGCTGCCGCGCGCTGTCCTTCTCGACGATGGTGTAGCGGATGTTCGGGCGGTCGAAGCTGGAGAGGAAAACGCGGGAACCCGTGAGCGCGAGCCGTTCGATGATCTCGTCGCGCGTGACCGCATCGGCCGTGGCGGTGAGCGCAATGCGCGGCACGTGCGGGAAACGCTCGTGCAGCACGGAAAGCTGGATGTACTCGGGCCGGAAATCGTGCCCCCACTGCGACACGCAGTGCGCTTCGTCGATGGCGAACAGGCCGATGCGCGATCGCTCAAGCAGCTCGAGGAAGCGCGGCGTCATCAACCGCTCGGGCGCCACGTAGACGAGATCCAGCCGCCCGGCTGCCAGATCGCGCTCGACCTGCGCGGCCTCGGCGCCCGTCAGCGCGGAGTTGAGGTACGCGGCGCGCACGCCCGCCTCTTCCAGCGCGGCCACCTGATCCTGCATCAGCGCAATGAGGGGCGACACGACGATGCCAGCACCCTGCCCGCGCCGGTGCCGCACGAGCGCCGGAATCTGATAGCAGAGGGATTTGCCGCCGCCGGTCGGCATCAGCACGAGGCAATCGCCGCCGTCGGCGACGTGCGCGACGATTTCCGCCTGCGGACCGCGGAAGGCGCTGTAGCCGAACACATCGTGCAGCACCGCATGCGTGGCGGCGGCGGTGTCTTCGGGCAGCGCCTTCAGCGCGTGGTCTATGGCGGGAGAGTCGTACATCGGGACGGCGGGTGCGCGCGGTGTCTCGCGCGGGCTGGGCGAAACCGCTATTGTGACAAACCCCGCCGAGGGGCGGTCAATCAGGACAGTCGGATTGTCGGAAACGCTGCGGTCAGACCTTGCGCGCGACGATGCGATGGATCGTCCGCCCCGACGACTGACTGACAGCCGCTTCGTCGAAAACCACCTTGGTGCCGGCCAGCGCCTCGCGCACGGGCGCCGCATCGAACGACGTGAACAGCCGGCCGCGCCCATCGCGCTGGTCGGCGTCGGGCGTGACGCGCCAGCTCAGATACAGCGTGCCGCCCGGGCGCAGCAACGACACCAGCCGCTGCACCGCCGCGTCGATCTGCTCAGGCGGCAGATGCATGATGACGGTCTCGCAGAGGACGTTGTCGAACGCGCCTTCGGCAATGCCGACCAATTCAGGCAAGAGCGCCTGCCGGAACGACAGCCCCGGATATTGCTCGCGTGCCGCTTCCAGCAGCGCGGCAGACGCGTCGTAGCCGACCGCCGGATAACCGTTGGCGTTGAGCCACGCCACCTCGCGCCCCGCGCCACAGCCGATGTCGGCGGTGGCACCGCCTGCCTTGAACTCGCGGCGCAGCAGCGCGTACAGGTCTTCAGGCGCCGGCTGGTCGCGCCACTCCTGCGCGAAGGTTTCGGCGAGCGCGTCGTAGGCGGCAACGGTCTGCGTGTCCATGGCGACTCCGGTCGTGTGGGCTACTTCATCGTGAAACTGCGTAGCAGCGTCAGATCGCCGGCCTTGCGCATCGGCACGACAAACGTCTGCTGGCGTTCGGACGGCGTGTTCTCGTCGGTGATGATGGTGACGGTGGCGGTGGTGATTGCGCTGCGGTCGTTGCCGCTGCCGTAATAGTTCACGTAGACGAGGTACGTGCCGGGCACCGGCGCCGGGTTCGAATAGATCTCGGGCCCGTAGCCAGTGGTGACGTCCACGTCGAGCGCGCCGCCGTTTTCGACGACGCGGTTGCCGTACCAGGCGTGCTGCCCATCAGGCGAGATGACATGCAGGTCGAGATCGGTGCCGTCGGTGTCCCACGCGAGGACCACGCGCAAACGCGGACGCTGCTTGCCGGTGTAGCTGTCGTAGAACTGCACGCGCTTGGCGTCGCCGCGCGCGCTGCGCACCTCGACGCTGTTGCTGCCCGCGCCAAATGCGTACGGACGCGAGAACGTGCCGTCGGCCTCGATGCGCTGCGGCATGGCCACGCCGTTGACGATCAGCGTGCCGACCGACGCGCCATCGGCGCCACGGCGACGACGCGGCTTGTTCTCGTCGGTTGCTGCGGCCGCCTTCGGCTGGTTGCGGATGCGCCCGGCGATCATGGACGCAACGCCCTGCCCTTGCGGCGTGGACACCGACACCGCCGGGTAATGCACGTCCTGCGTGTAGCGGGATTCGTCGCCCGCCGAATTGCGCCAGCCGTTGAGCGGCGCGGCGATCTCGACATTGCCGGTGTCGGTTTGCGCGAGCACGCTGCCCGCGGCCGCAAACGTGGCCAGCGCGATGGCGACGGCGAGACGGAAAGTGGAAGGCGTCATGTGGGTCACGTCAGAAGCGGATCGATTTCATCAGCGCCAGCTCGCCGATCTTGCGCAGCGGTACGCTGACGAACTCGCGCCGCTCGTTGGGCGTGTTCTCGTTATAGATCAGCGTCAGTTGCGCGGTGATGAGATCGCGGTCGTGCGCCTTTTCGTCGAAGTTGTAGCCGCCGGCGTTGAAGTTGCCCCAGTAGTTCACGTAGAACAGCCACACGCCGGAGCGCGGCGCGGCGGTCGAGAAGATCTCCGGGCCGGCACCGTCGACGCTGTCTACGTCGAGGCCGCCGCCGTCGGACAACAGCGGCTGCGCCCAGAACGCGTGATCGCCAATCGGCGAAATGACGTGCATGTCGACCTCGGCGCGCGGGTCGTCCCACGTGAGGACGGCGCGCAGCTTGGCCGACGTCTTGGTGGTGTCGGCCTCGTAGAACTGCAGTCGCTGGCGCGACTGGCCGTCGGCGCTGACGATTTCGACGCTGTTCGAGCCCGGGCCGAACGCCCAGGGGCGCGCGAAGCGGCCTTCGCCATCGCCATACAGCGGCATGGCGTTGCCGTTGACGACGAGCACCGGCGGGCGGCGCTGCTTGCCGGCCGCGCGGATGCGTCCGGCGATGAGCGTGCGGTACTTTTGCGCGCCACGGTCTACAGGCGGTTTTGGATACGCCGCGGTGTATTGCTCCAGCTCGTTGGTAAGCTTGCTGTTGCGCCAGCCACCGATCGGCCCTTCCAGATCGGCCACCGGCTCAGCCAGCGCCGAAGCGGCCAGCAGCAGCGCAACGGTGCCCAGCGCCAAGCGCGTCATCCCACTCTTCACAGCAAACCCTCCCCTCGGATCAGGCGACGCGCCATCGCCTCGACAAACTGTTCGTCCTGCCCGCGCGGGTGGCGCGCAAAGGCAAGGTGCAGATATTCGTGCGTCAGCGCGATGCGGTCTTCCTCGGTCGCGAGCCGGTGCACGTAGAGCCGGTTGCGGCGCGAGTCGGCGTACGGCCGGCCCTCGTGCACGACGCACACGGCGGGCAGCGGCGGCGCCTCGTAACCTGGCTCGGCAGCCAGGCGGGCCGACCAAACCGGCGCGCGCGCCTGCAGCCACTGCTGCGCGCCCGCCACCGGCGAGCAATCACCCGCCACCGGGCTCTGGAACGACGTGAGCGTCGCCTGCGGCCACCACTGCGCGAGGATCGCGTCGAACCCCTGGCCGCGTTGAGCGGCGGCACGCGCGGCAGTCCAACTCATCTGGCCGCGCGCGCTGATGGTGCCGTGGTACTGCACGGGCTGGCCGGTCAGCACCAGCGCGTCGGTAAATTCGGCTGCGTTGCGCGCAGCGGCCAGCGGCGGGCGCGGCAGCACGCGCTGCGTGCGCGAGCTGTCGGCGATGCGGTAGCAGCCCTTGTCGCGCGAGGCGTGCTGCACGAGGTAACTGCGCGCCGCCACGGCCAACGCACGCGCGGCCTGCGGCTCGGCGAGCTGGCCTTCCCGCTCGACCACGCGCGCCACGTAGTCGTTCATGCCCAGGCGGCCGGTGATGACAGGCAGGTTGTTCTGGCGCGAGAGCGTCAACTCGCCCCGGCTCTCGATCGGCAGCGTGTTGCCGTTGACGAAGCGCACGGCGTAGCGGCCTTCCAGGCGACCGGCCGTGACGGGCTTGCCGCTGGCGTCGCGCACCTCGCGAATCGGATAGCGCGCAAAGAAGTCCACCACGACACAGGCATCGTCGTCGGGCACGGGCGTCTGTTCGATCAGCGGCGTCAGGCGCGGTGCGGCAGCGGCCAGCACCTGGTTGCTCGACCCGGCACCGCCGAGCCAGACGGGCGTGCCGTCGGCCAGCCAGCCCGCGGCGCCGCCGATCGACGCGCCGGGCCGCTGCGGGTCAGGCATCGTCCACGTCTTGGCGCGCAGCAGGCCGCCGAAGTCCGACACCGTGCCCTCGCCACGCCCAACCGTCAGCACGGAGACGAGCGTTTGCGCGGCCGTTTCGCGCCCATCGGCCGGAACGCTGCGCAGCGCGGCGAGCAGATCGGCGACCGGCACGCGATGCGTCGGCTGCATGGCACGCATCTCCCGCAGCCACGTGGGCGCCCCGGCTTGCTGCCAGAAGCGCCGCCAATCCGCGCGGTCCAGCCCCAGACGCGCCGGTTCGAAATAGCGTCCGCACGACTGGATGAGCGCGCGCTCGCGGTCGATGCTGTTGCCGGCGGTGCAGCAGTAGACCTCTTCGGGGTCGTTGCCGTGACACGTGTAGTCGGGCGTGCTGATGCGGCGCGAGACGAGGTAGCTGTAGACGAAGAGCTTCCAGACGCTGCCGAGCGGTGTTTCGGTGTCGCGCGGCAACGCGGTGGCTTGCGGCACGCCGCCGGCCGGGTCAGCGCTGAACTGCCAGAGCTTGGCGTCATCGCCTTGCAACGCCGCATATCGCAACGGTGGAAGCGACTGCCCCACCGGCGCGGCGACAGCGTGCCCAGCCTGCCCGCCAAGCGCGCAGGCGCCGCCACCCCAAAGCAGGCCGGTCAGCACACCACGCGCGAGCAGGCGGGAAAACATCGCCGATCACTCCACCTTGAACGGATAGCTGGCCGTCTTGCCGTCGCCCTGGAACGCCTTGGCCTCCGGCTGGTACATGCGGAAGTAGCGCACCGGCGGCAGCGCAAAGCGGCCCGGCAGCGAGAAGCGCACCAGCTGGCGCAGCACGGTCGGGCGCTCCAGCGCGGGCACCGGCTGGTTGTACGAGAGCTGGCCCATTTCATACGCGGCCTTGCGCTCGAACGCCTGCGCGCCGTTGCCCTCGTTCGGCTCACCCTTCAGCCCGTCGATCTGGATGCCCCACGTGGTGGCCTCCACTTCGGCGCCCGGCGGCAGCGGCACTTCGACCAGGCCGTAGCGGTACGTGCCCTGGCGCGGCGTCAGCACGACCTCGTCGACGTAGAGCGCATTGCTGTCGAGCGTGTCGCCCGGCTTGACCGGCTTGGCGGTAAAGGCGATGCCGCTGCTGGTGTCGGCCGCCGGCTGCTTGGGCGCCTTCGGGTCCGGCTTGGCCGGTGCCGAATCGATCGGCTCCAGACGGTACAGCTTGCGCTCCACCGTGATCGGCAGCTTGGAGGCCTCGGCCGCGCGGCTGCGGTACGACACGATGGCCGATTGCGTGGTCACGTCGGTCGGCGCTGTCGTCAGGTCCAGCGCGGCGGGGGCTTGCGCGCCGGTCCAGCGCCACGTCGGCACACCGACCGGCGAGCGTGTCGCCTGCCAGCCGCCCGCCGAGACGGCCGGCTGGATGGTGGCAACGCTGGCGCCCTGCAGGCCGCCCAAACCCTTCTGCAGCCAGACCAGCGCCACAGCGCGATCCATCGTCGGCATGGCGGCGCTGGCGCGGGCCAGCAGCGGCGCTGGGTCGGCAGCCGAGCGGCCACCGCCCATCAGCAGCAGGCTTTGCACCAGCGGGGAATTGTCGGCTGCGAGCGCGTTGCGCGCAGCAATGTCAGCGGAGACCAGCGCTTCCGGCACCGGCTGGCCGACTTGGCGCATCAGCTGTGCCGTCAGCACCGTCGCCACCTGACGGCCGCGCGGCGAATCCGGCGCCACGAAGATCAGGCTGTCGCCAGCGGCGGGGTCGGCGTCGGCCGAGGCCTTGGGCGCCTTGCCGCCACTGGGCGCAAGCTCGTTCGCCACGCCGGACAGCGGCGTCGCAACAGGCAGACCCATCTCGTTGGCAAACCACAGCGCCAGCGCGCGGTGCAGCAGCGGCTCGTTCTGGCTGGTGCGCTTGTAGGCTTCGAGCACCTGCTTCCAGTTGTCTGCCGGCAGGCTGATGCCGACTGAACGGCTGGCGAGCCAATCCGCGTAATACGCATACGACGTGATCAGCGCGCTGCTGGTCGTCAGCTCGCCCCACCAGCCGAAGGTGCCGTTGGTGCCGGCCAGCAGTGCCAGACGCTGGCGTTGCGTGCGCAGCAGCGCGTCGACGCCTTGCGTGCCGGCCGGGCCGCCGTCGCCCAGGCGCGTGCCGGTGGCCGCCAGACTCTGCTGGGCCAGTGCCAGCGGGATCAGGCGGCTGGCGGTCTGCTCCGCGCACCCATACGGATATTCGATCAGGTCATCCGCCACACGAGCAAACTGGCTGGCCGTGTTGCCGACCACGCGCAGACGCACGTCGCGCGCATCGGCGGGCAGGCCCAGCGGCAGGCGCGTGCCTTGCAACTGCGTGAGCGGGACGACGTTTTCGCGGTCCGCCAGCCAGCCGGTGGCATCCAGCTTCAGCGTGGTCTGCAGGCGGTCCGAAACCTTGTCGTCCTGCTTCAGCTCGGCATTGACCACGCCCGCCTGCAACGCCGTGACGGGCGCGCGCAGGTAGTTGGCGCCGCGCTTGAGCGTCACCCGCTGGTTGATGTTCAGGCCGGCGCCCGAGACGATCCAGTCGGCGGTGATGTCCTTGTCGGTCTGGTTGAAGGCGACCATGTCCAGGCGCGGCTGATCGCTTTCGCGGAAGCGCTGCGGGCCGGTCCACTTCAGGTACAGCGGCTTGTCGGAGCGGATGCTCGCCGTGCGCTGGCCAACGATGCCGTCCGATGCGCCGGCGGTGGACACCGCACGCACTGTGATGCGCCAGCGCGCCAGCGAATCCGGCATCTTGAAGGTCATGCGCGCACGGCCATCGGCGCCGGTCTGCAGGTTGGCGACCCAGGCAGCGGTGTCCTTCTCGTCGCGGCGCGGGCGTTCGAGCACCTTCACGCCGCGCTCGTTATGACGGCCGTACGTGCCGCCGGGCTTGCCCGGCAGCGAGGCGAGCGCGAGGTCATAGCTGATGAAACTCTGGCTCGACGTGGTGCGCACGCTGTTGCGGCGCGGGTGATAGAAGAAGTCGACGATGCTGGGCGCCACTTCCGGCTGCAGCACGTAGATCATTTCGTCGACCACCGAGACGGTCAGGTTGGCCGGCACAGGCTTGCCCGCCAGCGCGCTGGTCAGGTCCAGCGTGACGGTCTCGCCCGGCGCGTAGACGGCCTTGTCCGCATGCACGCCCAGGTCGAGCGTCGGTTGCGTGACGACGATGCCGGCGTTCTGGAACACCATGTCGCCGTCGCGCACGTACAGCACCGAGAACGTCATATTCGGCGCGAACTCTGCACCGATCTTGATGCGCGCGCGGTACTGCGACGGCGTGACCTTCTGCAGGCTCAGCCATTCGCCGCCGCGCGTGAGCAGCGCGTGGCGCTCGACCTTGTCGCGCTCGAGCGTGAGCAGCGCGTCGTCCACCGGCTGCGGGAAGGTGATCAGCGCTTCGGCCGTGTCGCCAATCTGGTAGCGATCGCGGTCGAACACCATCTCGATGTTGCCCGGCACGGTGTGCACGCCGTCGCCGGCCACCCAGTGGCTGGATGCGGCGAGCAGGTTGCCAGCAGCATCACGCACCGACAGCGTGTATGAGCCCGGCTGGTCAAACTTGACCGGGAACGTGGCGTTGCCCTTGGCATCCGGGGTGAGCGTGCCTTCGGTGCGCGTGCGCGTTTCCAGGCGCACCAGGTCCCACTTGGCGGGCGGCGCGCTGGCACCGCTTGCGTCACTCGCAACCGGCATCGGCGTGAGCGTGAACGACACGTTCTGCCCCGGCGTGGTGAAGTTCGACGTGGTCGACAGCTTGTACGGCGTCGCGCCACGTGCGATGAGCAATTCGCGCGTCACCTTCACGCGGTACGCCGCGCCATCGTTGGCAAACACGGTCACGACGTAGCGGCTCGGTTCCTTAGCGGCGGGCAGCTCCAGCTTGGCGTTGCCGTCGCCATCGGTGACAAGCTCCTGCTGCTCAAGCTTGACGGGGAACAGGCCCGCGTAACGCAGCTCGCCTTCCACCATCGTCACCTGCTGCGCGCGCAGACTGACCGACACCTTGCCGTTCTTGACCGGCTTGCCGTCCGGATAGCGCAGGCTGATCTTGCCCTTGACCGCTTCGCCCGTGCCGTAGCTGGCCTTGTCGAGCGACAGGTTCACGTCAAAGTGCGGCTTGATGTATTCGGCCACGCGGAAGGCGCCGCCGTAGGTGCCGCCGTTGTAGTCGAAGCGCAGCGAGTAGCCGCCGGCCGGCGCGTTGGACGGCAGCGTAAAGCGCGCGTCAGCGCCCGTCTCGCCCGTCAGGCGCGTGGTCGTCGTGGCCACCGGCGCGCCATTCGGGTCGAGCACTTGCAGCTTGATGTCGCCGGCCGCCGGCACAGTTGATTCGGTTGCGTTCTTGAAATTGCGGCCGATGAACTTGACGCTCACTTCGTCGCCCGGCCGATACAGCGGGCGATCGGTGAAGGCGTACAGCTTGGTGTTGTAGATCTCGCTGTCGTAATAGAAATTCTCGGAGATGAACACGCCGCCCGCGCGGTCGTTGCCGATCACGTAGCTGCGCTCGGGCGACACGTGACGCAGATCGGCCGTGCCGTCCGCTTCGGTGGTGCCCGAGGCCAGCACACCGACGCCGTCGGTCCAGCTCACCGACGCGCCGCTGACCGGCTTGCCGCTCTTGCGCTCGGCCGTCCACACCATCATCCCTTGCGACGTGCCCTTGGTGACGGCCACGGTGTCCGACACGAACAGCAGCGTATGCGCACGGTACGCGCCAATCACGGCTTCAACGATGTACAGACCCGCCGGCAGCTTGCCGACCGGGATCATCACGTTGCCGGCGTTCTGCGGCATCCATTCGCTGCTGCTGCCTTCGAGCTTCACGTCCTTGGGCGGCGCGATCGGCTTGGCATCCCAGATCGGGTAGCGGAAGCGGCCCAGCAACTCGTAGCCCTTGAGCGGCGCGTACTGCGGGTTGTTCGAGAAGCGCGTGGGCGCGGTCATCTGGTCGCCCATGCTGAACTGCGGCGCGGTCTCCACGGCCTTGCTGCGCGTGGCAAACGACAGCACGCGCTGCCAGGCACGGCGGGCCTGGCGCGTCCAGTTGTCCCACAGATAGGCCAGCGTGTTGGCCAGGCCTTCGCCCGTGTAGTTGGCCTTCACGTCGATGCGGTGCAGGTTCTTCTGCGCCTTCAGAAACTCCAGCGGCTGCGGTACGCGGTAGACGAGGATGTCGGCGCCGCCGTAGCGGGAGAGTTCGTCCTTGTATTCGCGGCCCGGGGCTTCCAGGCGGACCAGCGCTTCCTGATCGGTGCCGTAGCTCGCGTCCGAGAGCAGGAAGAACGGCTGCCCCTTGATCGGCTCGTAGCCGCTGCCCGGCACGGCGAACAGCGTGGGGTTCGGCGCTTCCGGCGCATCGGCCGCGTGCGCTGCGGGCACCGAAGCGACCAACGCCAGCACCGTCACGCAGACGGCGGCAACGAGATTGAACGACAGCCAACGGTTGCGCATGAGTTTTTCTACCGTGTCAAAAAGGCCAGACGAAACACGCCGATGAAGTTGGGGTTGCCGCTCTGCGGCTGCCAGCGCGAGTCTTTCCATTGCATCAGTTCAGAAACCGGGACCGCGCGCAGGCCGTTGTCGGTGCGGGTGACGGTACCGGTGTGGTAAGCGATGTAGCGATCCATCCAGATCATCAGATGCTGGTCGTCGCCTTGATCGAAGAAGAGCAGATCGCCCGGGAGCGCCTGATTGACGTCCTTGGCGATGAAGCGGCTGTTCTGCTGGATGAGCCCCAGCGCCGAGACATACGCGCCGGTGCTGCCATCGAAGCGTGCCCACCGCTGCGTGAGCGTGCGTTGCGCGGGCGTGAGATTCAGCTCGGGCGGCAGTTGCCGCGTGGATTCGGCATCGCGCATGCCGTTGGCGCGCAGCCAGCGGGCGTCGTGGGGGCGCAGCGCCTCGCCGGCGGCAAAGCGCACGAGGCCGGCGCAGTCGCGATGCGTCCAGCGCGGCGTCGGGCCTTGGCGGAGCTGCTCGTTGACGATGCGAACGAACCACGCGCGAAACACGCTGGATTGGTCCGCCGTAAGGGCATCGGCATCGGCGGGCGCCGTGTCGGCCCAGCCCGACAGCGCATGCACAGACGGAGCGAGCAGGCAGGTGCCCGCCGCCGTCAACCAACGGCGGCGGTTCAACGCGGCGGCCTGGGCGCGCAACGTCATTGCTGTGTGCTGGTGCTGTCTTCGGAGGCGGGCGCCGCAGCCGCTGTGGCGGGCGCGTCGGCCGCCGGAGCTTGCGCTGCCGTTGCGTCAGCCGGCGGCGGCGTGCCATCACCACCGGCAGGCAGACCGCGTCCGCTCGACAGCCACGTCACCGGCACCCAACCGCGCGCCGACGGCACACCGCCGTCCAGCGCCAGCGACACGGGCGCGTATCGCGACAACGCCTTGAGCTTCGGGAACAGATGCGTCTGCGCGGCGTTGAGGAACACCGCTTCCTGATCGGCGGGCAGCGCGGCACCGGCTTCGCGGCGAACCAGCGGCGCGAGCGATGCGGGCGTCATCGTCAGGACGATGCGATCGGTCTTGTCCTTCGGCAGGCTATCCGCCACGGCGGGGAAGCGCTTGGCGAGCACCGCCAGGGCGTCGTCGACAAGGCGCGCGTCCGGCGAGAACACGACCACATCGCCCGCAATCGCGAGCGTGACCGGGAAGTAGCGATCCGCCGACAGCTGCGCCGCAAACGGCGCTCCCGCCGACTGCGCGGTACCGTAGCGCGCGCTGACCGGGCGCTGCCACAGCGTGGCGTTGGCGGGGCCCGGCTTTGTCGTCACCGGCAGGCGCTTGTACGGACCGG
Organism: Ralstonia edaphi; assembly: GCF_958350185.1. Taxonomy (NCBI): domain Bacteria; kingdom Pseudomonadati; phylum Pseudomonadota; class Betaproteobacteria; order Burkholderiales; family Burkholderiaceae; genus Ralstonia; species Ralstonia edaphi. The sequence goes on along the minus strand of NZ_CATWHI010000008.1, from coordinate 16,326 downwards.
ACTTGTCGTCAGCCTGCGCCTTGGCTTCGTACGAGCCGACAATCTGGCCGAACAGCGCACCGAGCGCCGGCTTGACCGCCTCGGCCTGCGACGCCGACGACAGCTTCGCCACGAACAACGGCGCCACCAGCGACGACTTGCCGTACCAGCACGCAGCCGCCGGCCCCGCAAACGCATCGCCGACATGCGCGGCGGCTTCGCTGATCTCCTTGGCATCGCCGGCCACGGACTTCAGCAGCGTGCCGGCGGCCTTCCAGTCGACCGGCAGCGTCGCGCACGCGGCAGGATCAGACGGCAATGCGCGCCAGAGCCCAGCGTTGTCCCACTTGGCCGACAAGCGGGCCGGGTCGATCAGCGCGGCGCTCTGCCAGCCGTTGCCCCCGCCGTCCTTGGCCGTACCGAAGTCGAAACGCAGCGCTTCAATGCCGGGGAAATACTGCTGATAACCGAACGACAGATAGTTGGCGCTCACCACAACGTGATGGCCCGTCGGTTGCTGCGCGGGCAGCGCGTACGCCGTGCCTTGCACATTGCGCTTGCCGGCGTCGTCGGAGAACAGCGCCGCCAGCGCGTTCGCCTGCTTGGAGATCGGCTTGCCGTCCTTGTCCAGCAGCATGCCGGGCTCGGACAGCGCGATCAGCCAGTCGCCCTTGCTGGCAATCAGGATCGAACGCGTGGCCGAAAGCCTGAGCGCATAGACCGGCGCGCCCGAATCGCCCAGCCCATCGGCGACCTTGCTGAGTTGCGCATCGCTCGTGGCCACGGTGGCGACGGCTTCCAGCGCCTTGGCCAGGCCGTTGCGCTGCATCGAGAGCACCCAGTAGCGCAGCTTGTCGTCCGGGCCGCGCCACAGCATCACGCGGGCGGGCTCGTCAAACACGTGCTTGAGCACCGTCTCGGCCAGGTCGAGCTTCTGCTCGTACGCCAGGCGGCGCAGCGCACCGGCCACCGAAAGGCGGTCTTCGTTGCCTTCGTAATAGGCAACGAAATCTTCGGTCAGCACGTCGCGCAGCAGGGGCACACGCAGCACGTCGCGCGGCAGTTGCGAAAGGCTCTGGCTGTCGATCAGGGCATCGGGATAGGTCAGGTCGAGCTGGACCTGGCGGGCGTGCAGCGCGCGCGTGCGGCCAAACGGGTGCCAGACCATCTGCACCACCGCCGCGCCGGCAACGACCAGGGCGACCGCACCAACGGCGATCTGCTTGCGTGTGAGCTTCATGGAGGAATCGTCGGCAAGACTGGAGGGGCCGGCGACTTGCTGGAACCTGCTCCGCTGGAGGGCGCGCAGATTGTAAAAAGTGCCGGTCTATAACCGCGAAATCATAGCGGTTGGCATGTTAAGGCGGGTTAACGTCTCAAGAAAATACGAATCGGGCAGCGCCAGTGTTGCGTGGCGTCTGCACACGGCGCCTGGGCAAAAAGCGGGCAAAAAAAAAGCCCGGCACGTGGCCGGGCTTTGATGGTGTTGCAAGCGAGCGCTTACGCGTCGCCTTCTTGCTGAACAGCAGGCGTTTCGAAGATCGAAGCGGCTTCTTCTTCGGCAATCGCTGCGGCGCGGTCGCGGTCGGCCACTTCCTTCGCCTTGCGGGCGCGGTGGTAAGCCAAGCCGGTACCGGCCGGGATCAGACGGCCGACGATGACGTTTTCCTTCAGACCACGCAGGTCGTCGACCTTGCCCATGATGGCGGCTTCGGTCAGCACGCGCGTGGTTTCCTGGAACGACGCCGCCGAGATGAAGCTGTCGGTCGACAACGATGCCTTCGTAATACCCAGCAACAGGTTTTCGTAGGTCGCCGGACGCTTGCCCAGCGCGATCACCTTGTCGTTCTCGTCGAGCAGGTCCGAACGCTCCACCTGTTCACCCGGGATGAAGCGGGTATCGCCGGTATCGACGATCTGCACGCGGCGCAGCATCTGACGAACAATCACTTCGATGTGCTTGTCGTTGATCTTCACGCCTTGCAGACGGTACACGTCCTGCACTTCGTCGACGATGTAGGTCGCCAGTTCTTCCACGCCCTTCAGACGCAGGATGTCGTGCGGGTCGGCCGGGCCTTCGACGATCATTTCGCCCTTGTTGACCACCTGGCCGTCGTGCACCAGCACCTGCTTTTCCTTGGCGATCAGGAACTCGTGGGCGTTGCCGTCGAGATCCGTAATCACCAGGCGCTGCTTGCCCTTGGTGTCCTTACCGAACGAAACCGTACCGGTGACTTCCGCCAGCACGGCGGCGTCCTTCGGCGAACGCGCTTCGAACAGTTCGGCCACACGCGGCAGACCACCGGTAATGTCACGCGTCTTCTGCGATTCGGTCGGGATACGTGCGAGCACTTCACCCACGTGCACTTGCTGACCGTCCTTCACGGTGATCAGCGCGCCGACCTGGAAGCCGATGGTCACGGAGTGGTCCGTGCCCGGGATCTTCACCTCAGCGCCCGACGAGTCGAGCAGCTTCACCTGCGGACGGATGCCCTTCGTGGCAGCGGTACGACGCTTCGCATCGATGACCACCAGCGTCGACAGACCGGTCACTTCGTCCATCTGCTTGGCGACGGTCACGCCTTCTTCGACGTTCTCGAACTTGATGGTGCCCGAGTACTCCGAGATGATCGGACGCGTCAGCGGATCCCACGTGGCGAGCTGCGTGCCGGCCTTGATGGACTGACCGTCCTTCACCAGCAGCGTCGCGCCGTACACGATCTTGTGGCGCTCACGCTCACGGCCGTGGTCGTCGGTGATCAGCGCTTCGCCCGAACGCGAGATGACGATCTGCTCGCCCTTCGCGTTGGTGACGTAACGCATGGTTGCCGTGAAACGCACAGTACCGGTTGCCTTCGCTTCCACGCTCGATGCCACTGCCGCACGCGATGCCGCACCACCGATGTGGAACGTACGCATCGTCAGCTGCGTGCCCGGCTCACCGATCGACTGGGCAGCGATCACACCCACTGCTTCACCGGAGTTCACCAGCACACCGCGGCCGAGGTCGCGACCGTAGCACTTGGCGCACAGGCCGTAACGCGTGTCGCAGGACAGCGGCGTGCGGACCTTCACTTCGTCCACGCCGAGCGCGTCGATCAGGTCGACCATGTCTTCGTCGAGCAGCGTGCCGGCTTCGATCGCGGTTTCCTGCGTTTCCGGGTTCACCACGTCGTTGACGACCACGCGGCCGAGGATACGGTCGCGCAGGGCTTCGATCACTTCACCGCCTTCGACCAGGGCCTTCATGGCCACGCCGTTGGAGGTGCCGCAATCGTCTTCCACCACGACCAGATCCTGCGTCACGTCGACCAGACGACGGGTCAGGTAACCCGAGTTCGCGGTCTTCAGTGCCGTATCCGCCAGACCCTTACGTGCACCGTGGGTCGAGATGAAGTACTGCAGAACGTTCAGGCCTTCGCGGAAGTTCGCGGTAATCGGCGTCTCGATAATCGAGCCGTCCGGCTTGGCCATCAGGCCACGCATACCGGCGAGCTGACGGATCTGCGCTGCGGAACCCCGTGCGCCCGAGTCAGCCATCATGTAGATGGAGTTGAACGACTCTTGCTTGACGGTGTTGCCGTTGCGGTCGACCACATCTTCGGTCTGGAGCTGCTCCATCATCGCCTTGCCCACCTGGTCGCCGGCGGCGCCCCAGATGTCCACGACGTTGTTGTAACGCTCCTGGTCCGTCACCAGACCCGACATGTACTGCTTGTCGTATTCCTTCACCTTGGCGGCTGCCTCGGAGATGATCTTCTCCTTGGCCGGCGGCACCAGCATGTCGTCGATGGCGATCGAGATACCGGCGCGCGTTGCCAGGCGGAAGCCCGACTGCAGCAGCTTGTCAGCAAAGATCACGGTTTCGCGCAGACCGCACTTGCGGAATGCCGTGTTGATCAGGCGCGAAATTTCCTTCTTCTTCAGCGGCTTGTTCAGCACCGAGAACGGCAGACCCTTCGGCAGGATCTCCGACAGGATCGCGCGGCCGACCGTGGTCGATTGCAGCGTGATCTTCGGTGCAAAACGGGCGTCGCCGTCGGCTTCCGGGTTCACCAGCTCATACTCGGTGATCCGTACGTTCACGCGCGAAGCCAGCTCGACTTCCTTGTTCTCGTAGGCGCGGATCACTTCCGAGATGTCAGCGAAGGTCATGCCCTCGCCCTTGCCGTTGATCTTGTCGCGGGTCGTGTAGTACAGACCCAGCACCACGTCTTGCGACGGGACGATCGACGGATCGCCGTTGGCCGGGAACAGCACGTTGTTCGACGCCAGCATCAGCGTGCGCGCTTCCATCTGCGCTTCGAGCGACAGCGGAACGTGAACAGCCATCTGGTCGCCGTCGAAGTCGGCGTTGAACGCCGCGCAGACCAGCGGGTGCAGCTGGATGGCCTTGCCTTCGATCAGCACCGGCTCGAACGCCTGGATACCCAGGCGGTGCAGCGTCGGCGCACGGTTCAGCATCACCGGGTGTTCGCGGATCACCTCTTCCAAGATGTCCCACACCACCGGCGTCTGGCTTTCCACTTCCTTCTTCGCCGCCTTGATCGTGGTGGCGATGCCCATCGTTTCCAGCTTGTGGAAGATGAACGGCTTGAACAGCTCGAGCGCCATCAGCTTGGGCAGGCCGCACTGGTGCAGCTTCAGCGTCGGGCCCACCACGATGACCGAACGGCCCGAGTAGTCCACGCGCTTGCCCAGCAGGTTCTGACGGAAACGGCCGCCCTTACCCTTGATCATTTCAGCCAGCGACTTCAGCGGACGCTTGTTGGCGCCGGTCATCGCCTTGCCGCGACGGCCGTTGTCCAGCAGCGAGTCCACCGCTTCCTGCAGCATGCGCTTTTCGTTGCGCACGATGATCTCCGGCGCCTTCAGCTCGAGCAGACGCTTCAGACGGTTGTTCCGGTTGATCACGCGGCGATACAGGTCGTTCAGGTCCGACGTGGCGAAACGGCCGCCGTCCAGCGGCACCAGCGGACGCAGCTCGGGCGGCAGCACCGGCAGCACTTCGAGGATCATCCAGTCCGGCTTGATGCCCGAACGTTGGAATGCCTCGAGCACCTTCAGGCGCTTGGCGAACTTCTTGATCTTGGCTTCCGAACCCGTAGCTTGCAGCTCGGCGCGGATCGTCTCGATCTGCTTCTCGATGTCGATGCCGCGCAGCAGCTCGCGAATGCCTTCGGCGCCCATCATGGCGACGAATTCGCCTTCGCCGTACTCGTCGCACTTGGCCAGGTAGTCGTCTTCCGACATGATCTGGCTCTTCTTGAGCGCGGTCATGCCCGGCTCAACCACGACGAATGCTTCGAAGTACAGCACGCGCTCGATGTCGCGCAGCGTCATGTCGAGCACCATGCCCAGACGCGACGGCAGCGACTTCAGGAACCAGATGTGCGCGGTCGGCGCAGCCAGTTCAATGTGGCCCATGCGCTCACGGCGCACCTTGGCCAGCGTCACTTCAACGCCGCACTTCTCGCAGATCACGCCACGGTGCTTCAGGCGCTTGTACTTGCCGCACAGGCACTCGTAGTCCTTGATCGGGCCGAAGATCTTGGCGCAGAACAGGCCGTCACGCTCGGGCTTGAACGTACGGTAGTTGATGGTCTCGGGCTTCTTGACTTCGCCGAACGACCACGAACGGATTTTCTCAGGCGACGCGAGGCCGATCTTGATCGCGTCAAACTGCTCTTCTTGCTGTACCTGACGGAATAGGTCGAGCAATGCTTTCATTCCAAACTCCTTGAGTTTGAGGCTGGCGCCTTGGTGTGACCCAAAGGCGCCGGCCCTAAATCTTCGTCAATGGCTGCTGTTACCAGGGCGTGGCGATGTCGCCGCCACACCCTCACCGCATCGGCGCTCAGTTGCGCTCGAGGTCGATGTCGATACCCAGCGAGCGGATTTCCTTCACCAGCACGTTGAACGATTCCGGCATGCCGGCATCGATCGAGTGCTCGCCCTTGACGATGTTCTCGTACACCTTGGTCCGGCCGTTCACGTCATCCGACTTCACGGTCAGCATTTCTTGCAGCACGTAGGACGCGCCGTACGCTTCGAGTGCCCACACTTCCATTTCACCGAAACGCTGGCCACCGAACTGGGCCTTACCGCCCAGCGGCTGCTGCGTCACCAGCGAGTACGGACCGGTCGAACGCGCGTGCATCTTGTCGTCGACCAAGTGGTGCAGCTTCAGCATGTGCATCACGCCCAGCGTGACCGGACGCTCGAAGGCTTCACCAGTGCGACCGTCGAACAGCGTGACCTGCTGCTTGGAAGCGGTCAGGCCCTTCTCCTTCGCGATGTCTTCCGGATAGGCGAGGTCCAGCATGCGGCGGATTTCATCCTCATGCGCACCATCGAACACCGGCGTCGCGAACGGCACGCCCTTCTTCAGGTTCTCGGCCAGCTCCAGGATTTCCGAGTCGGACAGGCTGTCCAGATCTTCAACCTTGCCGCTCTCGTTGTAGATCTGACCCAGCAGCTTGCGGATCTCGGCAGCCTTGGCTTGCGCCTTGAGCATGTTGCCGATGCGCTCGCCCAGACCGCGTGCGGCCCAACCAAGGTGGGTTTCGAGAATCTGACCCACGTTCATCCGCGAAGGCACGCCCAGCGGGTTCAGCACGATGTCGGCAGGTGTGCCGTCGGCCATGTAGGGCATGTCTTCGATCGGGGTGATCTTCGACACAACACCCTTGTTACCGTGACGGCCGGCCATCTTGTCGCCAGGCTGCAGGCGACGCTTCACGGCCAGGTACACCTTGACCATCTTGATCACGCCCGGCGGCAGTTCATCGCCTTGCGTGAGCTTCTTGCGCTTCTCTTCGAACGCGAGGTCGAAGTCGTGACGCTTCTGCTCGATGGCGACCTTCACGGCTTCCAGCTGCAGTGCGACTTCGTCTTCTGCCGGGCGGATGTCGAACCAGTGCCACTTGTCCAGATCGGCCAGGTATTCCTTCGTGAGCGCGGTGCCCTTGGCCAGCTTCTTCGGGCCGCCGTTGGCAATCTTGCCCACCAGCAGACGCTCCAGACGCTGGAAGGCATCGCCTTCCACGATACGCAGCTGGTCGTTCAGGTCCAGGCGGTAGCGCTTCAGCTCTTCATCGATGATCGACTGGGCGCGCTTGTCACGCACCACGCCTTCACGCGTGAAGACCTGCACGTCGATCACGGTACCGCTCATGCCCGACGGCACGCGCAGCGAGGTGTCCTTCACGTCGGACGCCTTCTCACCGAAGATCGCACGCAGCAGCTTTTCTTCCGGGGTCAGCTGGGTCTCGCCCTTGGGCGTGACCTTGCCGACCAGCACGTCACCGGCTTCCACTTCGGCGCCGATGTACGTGATGCCCGACTCGTCCAGGCGAGCCAGTTGGGCTTCGGCCAGGTTCGAGATGTCGCGCGTGATTTCTTCCGGTCCAAGCTTGGTGTCGCGGGCAACGACCGACAGCTCCTCGATGTGGATCGAGGTGTAGCGGTCTTCAGCCACGACGCGCTCCGAGATCAGGATCGAGTCTTCGAAGTTGTAGCCGTTCCAGGGCATGAACGCGACCAGCATGTTCTGGCCGAGCGCCAGCTCGCCCATGTCGGTCGAGGCACCGTCGGCAATCACGTCGCCGCGGGCAACGATGTCGCCCACCTTGACCATCGGACGCTGGTTGATGTTCGTGTTCTGGTTCGAACGCGTGTACTTGATCAGGTTGTAGATGTCCACGCCGACTTCACCGGCCACGGCTTCGTCGTCGTTCACGCGGATCACCACGCGGTTCGCGTCAACATAGTCGACCACGCCGCCACGGGTTGCCTGCACAGCGGTACCCGAGTCCACTGCCACAGTGCGCTCGACGCCCGTACCCACGAGCGGCTTGTCCGCACGCAGGCAAGGCACGGCCTGACGCTGCATGTTTGCGCCCATCAGTGCACGGTTTGCATCATCGTGCTCGAGAAACGGCACCAGCGAGGCTGCAGCCGACACGATCTGCGACGGCGCCACGTCGATGTACTGCACGCGGTCCGGCGTGACCATACGGGTTTCACGCTCGCTGCCTTCACGCGCGGAGACCAGTTCGTCGATCAGGTTGCCGTCCTTGTCCAGCGTCGCGTTGGCCTGCGCCACCACGTACTTGCCTTCCTCGATGGCCGACAGGTAATCCACCTGGTCGGTCAGCTTGCCGTTTTCAACCTTGCGGTACGGCGTTTCGAGGAAGCCGTAGTCGTTCAGCTGTGCGTACAGTGCCAGCGAGTTGATCAGACCAATGTTCGGACCTTCCGGCGTTTCGATCGGGCACACGCGGCCGTAGTGGGTCGGGTGCACGTCACGGACTTCGAAGCCCGCACGCTCGCGCGTCAGACCGCCCGGGCCCAGTGCCGAAATACGACGCTTGTGCGTGACTTCCGACAGCGGGTTGGTCTGGTCCATGAACTGCGACAGCTGCGACGAACCGAAGAACTCGCGAATCGCCGACGAAATCGGCTTCGAGTTGATCAGGTCGTGCGGCATCAGGTTTTCCGTCTCGGCCTGGCCCAGACGTTCCTTCACTGCACGCTCAACGCGCGACAGACCGGCGCGGAACTGGTTTTCCGCCAGTTCGCCGACGCAACGCACACGACGGTTGCCGAGGTGGTCGATATCGTCCACTTCGCCCTTGCCGTTACGCAGGTTCACCAGCAGCTTGATCGTGTCGAGGATGTCCTCGTCGGTCAGCACCATCGGGCCGGTACCGGTCGAGCGATTCAGGCGGCTGTTGACCTTCATGCGGCCCACGCGCGACAGATCGTACGAGTCTTCGCTGTAGAACAGACGTTGGAACAGCGCTTCGACGGCGTCTTCGGTCGGCGGCTCGCCGGGGCGCATCATGCGGTAGATGGCGATACGCGCGGCGGTCTGGTCGGCCGTGTCGTCCGTGCGCAGCGTCGCCGACATGTACGGACCTTGATCCAGGTCGTTCGTGTACAGCGTCTGGATTTCCTTCACGCCGGCGTCGCGCAGCTTCTCGAGCACGCCTTCGGTCAGTTCGTCATTGGCGTTGGCCAAGACTTCACCGGTATCCGGATCGACGATGTTCTTCGCCAGCACGCGGCCCAGCAGGTAGTCTTCCGGCACGCTGATCAGCTTGGTGCCAGCCGAGTCCAGATCGCGGATGTGCTTGGCGTTGATGCGCTTGTCCTTCTCGACCACGACCTTGCCGTTCTTGTCGGAAATGTCGAAGCGAGCGACTTCACCGCGCAGACGCTCGGGCACGAATTCCATCAGTGCGCCTTCGGTCTTCAGCGTGAAGTTATCGAACACGAAGAAGTGCGCCAGGATCTGTTCCGGCGTCAGGCCGATCGACTTCAGCAGGATCGTCACCGGCATCTTGCGGCGGCGGTCAACGCGGAAGTACAGGATGTCCTTCGGGTCGAATTCGAAATCGAGCCACGAGCCGCGGTACGGAATGATCCGCGCCGAGAACAGCAGCTTGCCCGAGCTGTGCGTCTTGCCCTTGTCGTGTTCGAAGAACACGCCCGGCGAACGGTGCAGCTGGGACACGATCACACGTTCCGTACCGTTGATCACGAACGAACCGGTGGAGGTCATGAGCGGAATTTCGCCCATGTAGACTTCCTGCTCCTTGATCTCCTTGACCTTGGTGGGATTCTCGCGGTCGTTGATGATCAAGCGCACTTTTGCGCGCAGCGCCGAGTGGAAGGTCAGACCACGCTGCTGACATTCCTTGACGTCAAACGGCGGGTTGGACAGGTGGTACGACACGAACTCCATGCGTGCCAGACCATTGTGCGACACGATGGGGAAAATGGCGTTGAACGCCGCTTGCAGACCTTCGCTCTTGCGTTGTGCAACAGGAGTGTTCTCCTGCAAGAACTGGGCATACGATTGAATCTGGGTGGCAAGCAGGAAGGGAACCTGATGAACCGTTGCGCGTTTCGCGAAACTCTTGCGAATACGCTTTTTCTCGGTAAAGCTGTACGCCATGGGATCTCCGAATCATCGCAAGTGCGCGCGACGGACTTAAGGCGATAAGGCACGCCTGACACTTGAGGTGTTCAGCGACTGGTGACGGGATTTGGCGGTTGGCCGCTACCAACCTCTGGCTGACGGCACTGCGCGCGCCATCCGCACATGGGCCCATGGAGCCCATGCTACGGACGGGGGAGTACCCGACCAAACTTGCCTTCTGCAGTCGGTTCAGAAGACAAACATCAGCGGACTGCGAACTGCCTAGTGTGCCACTGATGTTTGGCCTCTGCTGGCCTTGTCCGGGCCGGCTACCGGAAAATCCGGCAAAGAGACTTCAACAACACTTACAGCGTGATTGCGGGATCGCTCTACAACCGGTCCCACAAGCGCAAAAAGGCTGGCGCCGGGAAATCTCCCTTTGCCAGCCTCTATCGCGTACCAAGTGCGGCACGCGAGACCTGCACTTACTTGGCTTCGGCTTCCGCGCCGGCTTCCACCAGCTTCTTCACCAGCTCGTCGGCGGTCTTCTTGTCGACGCCTTCCTTCACGGGCTTCGGGGCGCCATCGACCAGGTCCTTGGCTTCCTTCAGGCCCAGGCCGGTGATTTCACGCACGGCCTTGATGACGCCAACCTTGTTCGCGCCGGCGCTCTTCAGCGTCACGGTGAATTCGGTTTGCTCTTCAGCAGCAGCAGCGCCACCAGCAGCAGCCGGACCGGCCACGGCCACGGCAGCAGCCGACACGCCAAACTTCTCTTCGAACGCCTTGACCAGGTCGTTCAGTTCCATCACGGACATCGCGCCAACGGCTTCCAGGATGTCGTCTTTGGTGATTGCCATTTGAATAACTCCAGAATGTGATTCGGTATCGATCGTGCGATCTGTACGCGGTGCTGCAGCCAATTAGGCCGCTGCAGCCTCGCCTTCGCCTTGCTTGGCAGCCAGGGCACCCAGGGCGCGGGCAAAGCCCGACACCGGCGCCTGCATGACGAACAGCAGCTTGCTGAGCAGTTCTTCGCGGCTCGGGATCGTCGCCAGCGCCTTCACGGCGTTGACATCGAGAACCTTGCCATCGTACGAACCGGCGCGCAGCACCAGCTTGTCATTACCCTTGGCGAAATCGTTCAGCACCTTGGCCGGGGCCACTGCATCTTCGGAAATACCGTAGATCAGCGGGCCGGTCAGTTGCTCGGCGAGTTCGGCAAACGGCGTGCCTTCAACAGCGCGGCGTGCCAGCGTGTTCTTTAGAACGCGCAAGTAGACGCCTTGCTGGCGCGCTTGCGCGCGCAGCTTGGTCAGATCGCCAACCGTGATACCGCGATATTCGGCGACGACGATGGTCGAGGCCTTGGCGACTTGCGCCGTTACCTCGGCCACGACGGCCTTCTTATCTTCGAGATTGAGTGCCACGGTTAAGCTCCAAAACGACTTCGGTTTGCGCAGTCACTGCGGTCACCTCGGTCAGTCCAAAAGTACGGCGTCCGATTGGCACAAATCACTTCGGCAATACCAAAGTCACTCATTCCCTTCGGGGGCGCCATCTGCGTTGGCTGAAGTCCGCCTCCGTTTCCGGAGTGGCCCGCGATTAAGGTGTGGGCTCCAAGGAGCCCCACACCGCCAACGGTCTTTGATAACCAGCGGCGTCAGCCTGCTTGCACAAGCGTCTGCCACTGCCCAAAGTCTTGTCCCTCAAGCTTCAAGGACCTGCGTGGCCGAAACCACGCGAGAGAAAACTGCTAACACCAGGATGGTTATCGGGCCACCCGGTGCGGATGATCGAGAGCGATCAGGCAGCCAGGGTCGCCTGGTCAACACGCACGCCAACACCCATCGTCGACGAGACGGCGACCTTGCGCAGGTACACGCCCTTGCTCGATGCCGGCTTAGCCTTGGTCAATGCGTCCAGCAGTGCAGCCAGATTGCTCTTCAGCGCTGCCGGCTCGAACGAGCGGCGGCCGATGGTGGCGTGGACGATACCGGCCTTGTCGACACGGAACTGCACCTGACCAGCCTTGGCGTTCTTCACGGCCGTGGCAACGTCCGGCGTCACGGTGCCGACCTTCGGGTTCGGCATCAGGCCACGCGGGCCCAGGATCTGACCCAGCGTACCCACCACGCGCATCGTGTCCGGCGAAGCGATCACGACGTCGAAGTCCATCTTGCCGGCCTTGATCTGCTCGGCGAGGTCTTCCATGCCGACGATCTCGGCGCCAGCGGCCTTGGCTTGCTCAGCCTTGTCGCCTTGGGCGAACACGGCCACGCGCACCGACTTGCCGGTACCGGCAGGCAGCACCACCGAACCACGAACGACTTGGTCCGACTTCTTCGCATCGATGCCCAGTTGCACCGCCACGTCGATGGACTCATCGAACTTGGCGCTGGCGCATTCCTTAACGAGGCTCAACGCTTCGTCGATCGGGTAGAACTTGGTACGTTCGACCTTGGCCTTGTTCGCGGCCGCACGCTTCGAAATCTTTGCCATGATTACAGGCCCTCCACCGTGATACCCATCGAACGGGCGCTACCGGCGATCGTGCGCACGGCGGCGTCCAGATCAGCTGCGGTAAGGTCAGCGTTCTTCGCCTTGGCGATTTCCTCTGCCTGAGCACGGGTGATCTTGCCAACCTTGTCGGTATGCGGCTTGGCGGAACCCTTCTGGATACCGGCTGCCTTCTTGATGAGCACGGTCGCCGGCGGCGACTTCATCACGAAGGTGAAGCTCTTGTCGGCGAAGGCGGTGATCACCACCGGCACCGGCAGGCCCGGTTCCATACCTTGAGTCTGCGCGTTGAACGCCTTGCAGAACTCCATGATGTTCAGACCGCGCTGACCCAGGGCCGGGCCGACGGGCGGGGACGGATTTGCTTTACCAGCCGGAATTTGCAGCTTGATAAAGCCAATGATTTTCTTGGCCATCTTGACTCCAATCCGGATTGCCTAGCTCAACAACTATGGCAATCCTGTTGAGTGGTAACGCACCGGCGCAAGGCCGACGCTCCTCTGTTGGCGCAGGTGGCTTTGCCACCGTTGCCCGCCGGGTCCAAGGGACCGAGCGATTGGCGCAGTGGCTTGCGCCACCGCACCGAATTTCTTAAACCTTCTCGACCTGACCGAACTCGAGTTCAACCGGTGTCGCACGCCCGAAGATCGTCACGGAAACGCGCAGACGCGATTTCTCGTAGTTCACTTCTTCGACGTTGCCGTTGAAGTCGGTGAACGGGCCTTCCTTCACGCGCACCATTTCGCCCACTTCGAACAGCGTCTTGGGCCGCGGCTTTTCGACCCCTTCCTGGATCTGGGCCATGATCTTGTCGACTTCGCTCTTGGAAATCGGCGACGGACGATTGCCCGTACCACCAATGAAACCAGTCACCTTGGAAGTGTTCTTCACCAAGTGCCAGGTCTCGTCAGTCATCTCCATTTCGACAAAGACGTAGCCGGGGAACAGGCGACGCTCAGTCACGGTCTTGCGACCGCTCTTGCTCTCCATCACCTCTTCCGACGGCACCAGAATCTGACCGAACAGATGTTGCAGGCCTTCGCGCTCGATGCGCTCCTGCAGCGCGCGTTGCACGCTTTTTTCCATGCCCGAATAGGCATGCACGACATACCAGCGCTTCTTCGAGGCCGGTGCGGACGAATCCGTGGACGTGTCGTTCGCTACGTTATCCGTCATGGCTTCACCCGATTATTTCCAGCCCAGCACGAGGGAGAAAATTACCCACTCGATGAGCTTGTCCGCAGACCACAGGAACAAGGCCATGATCACGACGAACGCGAACACCAGACCGGTCATCTGCCCGGCTTCCTTGCGCGTCGGCCACACCACCTTGCGAACTTCGCGATAGGACTCGCGCGCGAACTCGATGAAGCCTTGCCCAGGTGCGGACACCAGCGCAACGCCCGCGCCCAGCACCAGCCCGCCGATCAGCGAGGCAGCACGGACATAGCTTGGCTGTTGCGCCAGCAAGTAAAAACCGATCACCCCAGCAACCAGCAGCAGGAACGCCAAGACCAGCAGCCATTTGCCGCTGGCGGTGTTGACGGTTTCGACGTTCGGATTGGCCATGTTTCCCAAACGAGACTAAGCCGCGTGGCGCGTTTTCCTGCGCGACGCGGCTGATGAATTGGCAGGGGCAGAGGGAATCGAACCCCCAACCTTCGGTTTTGGAGACCGACGCTCTGCCAGTTGAGCTATACCCCTAAAACAGCTTTGGGGTTGCCATTCGGTCAACCCCACTCTGGCACTTCACGTGCGGCCGGTTGGCAGCCGCACGGAAGAGTTACAGCACTTACTCGATGATCTTAGCGACGACGCCGGCGCCGACGGTACGGCCGCCTTCACGGATAGCGAAGCGCAGACCTTCTTCCATGGCGATCGGGGCGATCAGCTTGACGGTGATCGACACGTTGTCACCCGGCATGACCATTTCCTTGTCGGCCGGCAGCTCGATCGAGCCAGTCACGTCCGTCGTACGGAAATAGAACTGCGGACGGTAGTTGTTAAAGAACGGCGTGTGACGGCCGCCTTCGTCCTTCGACAGGATGTAGACCTCACCCGTGAAGTGCGTGTGCGGCTTGATCGAACCCGGCTTGCACAGCACTTGGCCGCGCTCGACGTCTTCGCGCTTCGTGCCGCGCAGCAGAATACCGACGTTGTCGCCTGCTTGACCTTGGTCCAGCAGCTTGCGGAACATTTCCACGCCCGTGCAGGTGGTCTTTTGCGTGGCCTTGATACCGACGATTTCCAGTTCTTCGCCGACCTTGACCACACCGCGCTCGATACGGCCGGTCACCACGGTGCCGCGACCCGAGATCGAGAACACGTCTTCCACCGGCATCAGGAACGTGCCGTCAACAGCGCGCTCCGGCGTCGGGATGTAGGTGTCCAGTGCGTCGGCCAGATTCATGATGGCCACTTCGCCCAGTTCGCCCTTGTCGCCTTCCAGCGCCAGCTTGGCCGAACCCTTGACGATCGGGGTGTCATCGCCCGGGAAGTCGTACTTCGACAGAAGTTCACGCACTTCCATCTCGACCAGTTCCAGCAGCTCGGCGTCGTCCACCATGTCGCACTTGTTCAGGAAGACGACGATGTACGGCACACCAACTTGGCGGGCCAGCAGGATGTGTTCACGCGTTTGCGGCATCGGGCCGTCAGCAGCCGAGCACACCAGGATGGCGCCGTCCATTTGGGCGGCACCGGTAATCATGTTCTTGACGTAATCGGCGTGGCCCGGGCAGTCCACGTGCGCGTAGTGGCGGTTGGCCGTTTCGTACTCGACGTGCGCGGTGTTGATCGTGATGCCGCGCGCCTTTTCTTCCGGCGCCGCGTCGATCTGGTCGTATGCCTTGGCGGCACCACCAAACTTGGTCGCCAGCACGGTCGTGATCGCCGCCGTCAGCGTCGTCTTGCCGTGGTCAACGTGACCAATCGTACCAACGTTCACGTGCGGCTTGGTCCGCTCGAACTTTTCCTTTGCCATGTCGCGACTCCTGTCTCGGTAGCGATTTGCGTTGGTGGATGCGTGGTGCCCATGGGCAGGATCGAACTGCCGACCTCTCCCTTACCAAGGGAGTGCTCTACCACTGAGCCACATGGGCAAAACTTGCGAACAGTGAATGGAGCGGGTGAAGGGAATCGAACCCTCGTCGTAAGCTTGGAAGGCTTCTGCTCTACCATTGAGCTACACCCGCCCGGGTTACTACTTCCCTTGCCGCCCGGCCCTGCGACCGAACTCACTGCTTAATTCTGGTGGAGAGGGTTGGATTCGAACCAACGTAGGCGTAAGCCAACAGATTTACAGTCTGCCCCCTTTAGCCACTCGGGCACCTCTCCGAAGAGAACTTGCGATTATGGGACCATCAGGTCACCGTGTCAAGCACTGCTTGATGAAATCGCGAGATTTCCAGCATTGACGCTCTCATCCTTATAGGGCCATGGCATTCGGTGCGTCAGCGTCGCCAGGCACGTCGATACGCGCGCCAAGGGGTCGATAGAGAAGCTTGCCGGGCCTTCGTCGGAAGTGGCTAAGCAAGTCTACCGCGGGGGGGGAGTATTGGAAGGCGGAAGCCCCAGCCAGGCCACCGTACACCCACGGGACATTTAATGAGCGGCCGGCGTACGGACTAGCCGACTTCGCAAACGCATCCGCCGGCAACTGCAAAAGCCTCCGAATGGAGGCTTTTTTTGTTTTGACGAGGCCGGCCACAGGGGGGCATTGCTGCTGCGCCGAGCTCGACGGGTGTGAATGTGTTCGGGATGGTTCGCAGGAATGAGCAGCCCGTTCAGCAGATCTGGTCACGAATCGTTCGCGCCAAAGACAAACACCCCAGCTCAGTAGTAGAGCTGGGGTGTTGTATGGGGAGAGCCTGGCGATGACCTACTTTCACACGGGAATC
>NZ_CATWHI010000007.1:0-197019 GCF_958350185.1 Ralstonia edaphi | reverse complement strand
GGTTTTGGGTTTTGGGTTTTGGGTTTTGGGTTTTGGGTTTTGGGTTTTGGGTTTTGGGTTTTGGGTTTTGGGTTTTGGGTTTTGGGTTTTGCCTTGGTGGTCCATCCCTGTTTCGTTCCCTGCCGGGACCGACTTACTTTTCTTTGTCTTGCCAAAGAAAAGTAAGCAAAAGAAAGGCGCGCCCGAGATGGCGACCCCCCCCCTTGGATTTGTGTCGCGGGGAGGGGAAGGAGCCAAACTCGCTGCGCTCAGACAAGGCTCCTTCCTTGATCCTCCCCGCAACAAAAATCCAAGGCGCCATCTAGGGCTCAACGTCAAAAGAAAAAGGCCAACCCGTCGCGAGGTTGGCCTTTGTCGTTTGGGCCTGCGCTTTGATGGTTTGGCTTTTGTCCTTTGACTTTCCTGCCCTAGATGGCGCCTTCAATTTTTGTAAGCGGGCGGAAAAAAGGCGGGGAACTGTCTGAGCGCAGCGAGTTTTCCCCGCCTCCGCCCGGTTACGAAAATTGAAGGAGTCTTTCGCCATCTCGGGCGCGCATTTCTTTGCTTACTTTCTTTGGGCAAGACCAAAGAAAGTGAGTCAGCCCCGGCAGGGGATGAAACAAGGGATGCACCAACAACCCAAAACCCTGAAAACACCGTCGACGGCCAGCGCTGTTGTGCCATCGTGACGGCCCGCGTGCAGCACCCAACGCTTTAGACCAGGCATCGACCGACGTTGACACACATCAACGCGGCGCGCACATCGCAGTTTTAGGATGAGCCATCGCCCCCACAAGAACCGCCCCATGTTTCCGTTCGCCAAGCCGGCCGACCCTCCGTCCGCCGCAAACGACACCGCGTTCCGCTGGTCTGCGCCGCAGGTACGCGCGCTGGCCCAGCGCTTCGATACGCACGGCCCGCGCTACACGTCTTACCCGACGGCCGATCGCTTTCACAACCAATTCGGTAACGCCGATTACCTCGACGCCTTGCACCGCCGCGCCGCGATCGCGCCCGCGCTGCATGCGCCGCTGTCGCTGTACATGCACCTGCCGTTCTGCGCGAACCTCTGCTACTACTGCGGCTGCAACAAGGTCATCACAAAGGATCGCTCCCGCAGCGCACGCTACGTTGAAACGCTCGCCCGCGAGATGGCGATGGTGGCCGACCAGATCGGCCCACTGCGCCGCGTGACGCAATTGCATTGGGGCGGCGGCACGCCCACGTTTCTCGCGCACGACGAAATGCGCGCCGTGATGGCTGCCACACGGCAGCATTTCGATCTGGCCAACGATGGCGAGATCTCCGTCGAACTCGACCCGCGCCACGCCGACGACGCCACGCTCGAAGTCCTGGCCGAGATCGGCTTCAACCGTGCGAGCCTTGGCATCCAAGACTTCGACCCCGACGTCCAGCGCGCTGTTCACCGCATCCAGAGCGTGGAAGAGACACGCCGCGTGGTCGACACCGCGCGCCGGCTGGGCTTCGAGTCGATCAGCTTCGACCTGATCTACGGCCTGCCGTATCAGCGCACCGAAACGTTCAATGCCACGCTGGACCGCGTGCTGGAGATGGCGCCTGATCGGCTGTCCGTCTACAGCTATGCGCACCTGCCGCACTTGTTCAAGGCGCAGCGCCGCATCGACATGCTCACGCTGCCGACTGCAGACCAAAAACTCGACCTCCTTGCGATGACGGTGGAACGCCTTGTCGCCGAGGGTTATGTCTACATCGGCATGGACCACTTCGCGCGGCCCGACGATGCACTTGCCATCGCGCAACGCGAAGGGCGGCTGCAACGCAATTTCCAGGGCTACTCCACGCACGCCGATTGCGACATGCTGGCGTTTGGCGTGTCCGCCATCAGCCGGGTGGGCGATGTATATGCGCAGAACGAAAAGGATCTCGACGCGTACTACGCGCGCATCGATGCCGGCGAACTTGCCGTGCTGCGCGGCATGTCGCTCACGCCCGACGACCACGTGCGCCGCGCGCTGATTGGCGAATTGATGTGCGGATTTGAACTGAACATGCGCGCATTCGGCGTGCGCCACGGGCTGGACTTCAAGCGCAGCTTTGCGGACGAGCTGCGGGCGCTGGCGCCGCTGGAGGAAGCCGGCCTGGTGAGGGTGGGGGACGAGCGTATCGTCATCACGCCGCAAGGGCGGCTGCTCGTGCGCCGCATCGCGATGGTCTTCGATTCGCACCTGCGCCAGGCGGGCACGGAGGGCGCGGTGGAAGCCGAGGGCAAGCCCGTCACCTTCGTCCCGCGCTACTCCAAGGTGGTCTGATCCGCTGACCGACTCGAAGCCCCGTCAGACCGTTGCCGGTTCCGGCTGCAGCGCGGTGGTTTGCGCCTGAGCGCCGACCAACGTCTGCGGCCAGATTTCCGCCAGGCGCAGCAGGTTGGTCGAACCGGCCTGGCCGAACGGCATGCCCGCCGTGATGGCGATCTGGTCGCCCGACACGGCAAAGCCTTCACGCGCGGCGGCGCGGCACGCCGCATCCACCATCTCGTCGACATTGCTCACGTCCGGGCTGACGGTGCTGTGCACGCCCCACGCAATCGCCAGCCGGCGCGCGGTATCCAGTCGCGGCGTGATGCTGACGATGGGCGCCAGCGGCCGCTCGCGTGCGGCGCGCAGGCTCGTCTTGCCGCTGGACGTGTACGTGACGGTGGCCACTGCGCCGAGGATGTGCGTCACGTCGCGCAGGGCCGCGCAGATGGCGTCCTGGCGCGTCGGCAGCGGCGGTTGATGTTGCGCGTCGATCAGGTTGCGGTAGAGCGGGTCGCGCTCGGTCTCGGCAATGATGCGGTTCATGATGCTGACCGCCGCCACCGGGTGCTTGCCGCTGGCCGACTCGGCCGACAGCATCACGGCATCGGTGCCGTCGTACACGGCGCTGGCCACGTCGGAGGCTTCGGCGCGCGTCGGCACCGGCGCTTCGATCATCGATTCCAGCATCTGCGTGGCCACGACCACCGGCTTGCCGTGCTGCCGCGCCATGCGCAGGATGCGCTTCTGCACACCGGGCACGCGCTCGGGCGGCAGCTCCACACCCAGGTCGCCGCGCGCCACCATCAGCGCGTCGGAGGCCTGCACGATGTCTTCCAGGTGCAGCAGCGCGGCGGGCTTTTCGATCTTCGAGAGCAGCCCAGCGCGGTCGCCGATGATCTCGCGTGCGGCGATCACGTCTTCGGCGCGCTGCACGAACGACAGCGCAATCCAGTCCACGCCCAATGACAGCGCAAAGTCCAGATCGCGCAGGTCTTTCTCGGTGAGCGCGGGGATGGGGATCACGGCGTCCGGCACGTTCACGCCCTTGCGGTCGGACAGCGGGCCGCCATCGACCACGCGCGTGACGATGGCCGTTGGGTCGGCGGCTTCCACGGCCAGGCGGATCTTGCCGTCGTCCAGCAACAGCGACTGGCCCGGCGCGGTAGCGGCGTACAGCTCCGGATGCGGCAGATGCACCCGCGTGACATCGCCCGGCGTCGGGTCGCGGTCGAGCACAAAGCGGTCACCATTCTTGAGCACGACGCGGCCGTCGGCAAACGTGCCGATGCGCAACTTCGGGCCTTGCATGTCAGCGAGGATGCCGATCGGGCGACCGGTCTCGGCCTCCACCGCGCGCACGGTGTCGTAGCGCTTGCGGTGGTCTTCGTGCGAGCCGTGGCTGAAGTTCAGGCGGAAGACGTCCGCGCCGGCGTCGAAGAGGGCGCGGATGGTGTCTTTGTCGCTGCTGGCGGGGCCTAGGGTGGCTAGGATTTTGGTGTTGCGGAAGCGGCGCACTTTGTTGCTCCGGGTGGGGTTGTTTATTTGCTTGGTTGGGCCTTGGTGGTCCACTCCCTTTTCACCCCCTGCCGGGGGCGACTCACTTTCTTTGTCTTGCCAAAGAAAGTAAGCAAAGAAAGGCGCGCCCGAGATGGCGACCCCTTCCTTGAATTTGTGTAACCGGGCGGAGACGGGGAAAACTCGCTTCGCTCAGACAGTTCCCCGTCTTTGTTCCGCCCGCTTACACAAATTCAAGGCGCCATCTAGGGCAAGGTACGGCCACACAATCTGTGTGCTGTCCTAGGTGGCTCTTGTTTGTTGCGGTGTTGCTCGCTCTGCTTCGCGTTGTGCTGCTGGTTCCTACTGCACTCGTGGTCGATGGTTTGGCCGTTGACGTTCCTGCCCTAGATGGCGCCTTGAATTTCTGTTGCAGAGAGGAAAAAGGAAGGGAAACTGTCTGAGCGAAGCGAGTTTTTCCCTTCCCTCCCTGCGACATAAATTCAAGGGGAAGTCGCCATCTCGGGCGCGCCTTTCTTTTGCTTACTTTTCTTTGGCAAGACAAAGAAAAGTGAGTCAGCCCCGGCAGGGGATGAAACAAGGGATGCACCACAAAACCAAAACCCCCATCCCCCCCCTCGTCCAAAAATTAGCCGGTAATCAAAATCGCCCGAAAATCATTCACATTAGTCCGCGTAGGCCCAGTCACAATCAAATCCCCCAACGCATCAAAAAACCCATACCCATCGTTGTTGTCGAGCAGTTGCTTAGCCCGCAACCCAAGCGCTTCAGCACGCGCCAGACTATCCGGCGTCAACATCGCCCCAGCGTTGTCTTCCGAGCCATCGATGCCATCGGTATCGCAGGCAATCGCATACACCCCCGGCAAACCATCCAACGCCACGCCCAGCGCCAGCAAGAACTCGGCATTGCGCCCACCGCGCCCATTACCACGCACGGTCACCGTGGTTTCACCACCCGACAGAATCACGCACGGCTTGGTGAACGGCTGATTGCGCGCCACGATCTGCCGCACGATGCCGGCATGCACTTCGGCCACATCGCGCGCCTCGCCTTCAATGCTGTCCGACAGGATGTGTGCCTCGTAACCGAGCGCGCGTGCCTGCGCGGCAGCCGCTTCCAGCGCGTGCTGGGCCGTCGCAATGACGTGGCTGCGATGGCCTTCGAAGCGCGCATCGCCGGGCTTGGGCGTCTCGCCCGCGCCGGTTTCCAGATGACGACGCACCGCTTCAGGCACGTCGATGCCGTATTTGTCGATCACGGCCAGCGCATCCGCGCAGGTGGTGGCGTCGGGCAGCGTCGGGCCGCTGGCGATGAGCGTGGGGTCATCGCCGGGAATATCCGAGATCAGCAGCGTCTCCACACGCGCCGGTGCGCACGCCAGTGCCAGGCGCCCGCCCTTGATCGACGACAGGTGCTTGCGCACGCAGTTCATCTCGCCGATGCTCGCGCCGCTCTTGAGCAGCGCGCGGTTGACGGACTGCTTGTCGGCCAGCGTCAGGCCCTCGGCGGGCGCGGCCAGCAGCGCCGAGCCGCCGCCGGAGATCAGGCACAGCACGAGGTCGTCTTTCGTCAAACCTTCGAGCAGGCCGACCATGCGTTGCGCGGCGCGTTGGCCAGCCGCATCGGGCACGGGGTGCGAGGCTTCCACCACTTCGATGCGGCCCTGCGTGGCGGGCGCGCGGCCGTGCTCGTAACGCGTGACGACCAGGCCAGACAACTCACCCTTCCAGTGCTGCTCAACCGCTTCGGCCATCGCCGCTGCGCCCTTGCCTGCACCGATGACGATGGTGCGGCCACGCGGCGGTTCGGGCAGGTATGCCGGCAGGCATTGCGCAGCACTGACCGCAGCCACCGCGGTATCGAACAAGCCGTGCAGCAGCGCGCGCGGCGACGGATTGGGCAAGGCGGCGCGCAGGGCGGCCTGGGCAGATTGGTCGTGGTGCATGGCAGAAAGCGGGGAGACAGCAAAAAAGAACTGCCGCCGCCCGAAGGCTGCGACAGTGCACACAACTTAGGCGCGCATTCAGGCGATGTCGTGGTTCGACATGATCTCGATCGCGCGGCACAGCGCCGAGTGGTCTTGCTTGCCCATGCCGTTGGCGGCGCAGGTGTTGAACAGTTCCTGCGCGGTGGCCGTGTTCGGCAGCGCCACGCCCAGCGTCTTCGCACCTTGCAAGGCCAGGTTCAGATCCTTCTGGTGCAGCTCGATGCGGAAGCCCGGCTCGAACGTACGCTTGACCATGCGCTCGCCGTGCACTTCCAGGATGCGCGAGGCCGCGAAGCCGCCCATCAGCGCCTGACGCACCTTCGCCGGGTCGGCACCCGCCTTCGATGCGAACAGCAGCGCTTCGGACACGGCCTGGATGTTCAGCGCAACGATGATCTGGTTGGCCACCTTGGTGGTCTGGCCATCGCCGTTGCCGCCCACCAGCGTGATGTTCTTGCCCATCAGCTGGAACAGCGGTGCCACGCGATCGAACGCAGCCTGCTCACCGCCCACCATGATCGTCAGCGATGCAGCCTTCGCGCCCACTTCGCCGCCCGACACCGGAGCATCCAGGTACTGCGCGCCGGTCTTGTTGATGCGGGCTGCGAAGTCCTTCGTCGCGATCGGCGAAATCGAACTCATGTCGACGACGATCTTGTTGGTGGCAGCGTCCTTGCCAGCATCCTTCAGCGCCTTGGCGACGCCCTTCTCGCTGAACAGCACCGCTTCAACGTGCGGGGTGTCGGGCACCATGATGAAGATGATGTCGGCGCGCTTGGCGACTTCTTCCGCGCTCGTGCAGACCGTCACGCCGGCTTCCACCAGCGCGGCGGGTGCCGGGTTGACGTCGTGCACGAAGAGCGTGTGGCCGGCGGCGCGCAGGTGGCCTGCCATGGGGGCGCCCATGATGCCGAGGCCGATGAAACCGAGGTTGAGATTGTTTGCCATGGTGAGGGATCTCCTTGGTTTGGATGTGTTGGTGGTTCGTGGTTTGTGGTTTGGGCCTTGGTGGTCCACTCCCTTTTCACCCCCTGCCGGGGGCGACTCACTTTCTTTGTCTTGCCAAAGAAAGTAAGCAAAGAAAGGCGCGCCCGAGATGGCGACACCCTCCTTGAATTTGTGTAACCGGGCGGAGACGGGGAAAACTCGCTTCGCTCAGACAGTTCCCCGTCTTTGTTCCGCCCGCTTACACAAATTCAAGGCGCCATCTAGGGCAGGGTACGGCCACACAATCTGTGCGCTGTCCTAGGTGGGCTCTTGTTTGTTGCGGTGTTGCTCGCTTTGCTTTGCGTTCTGCTGCCGATTCCTACTGCACTCGTGGTCGATGGTTTGGCCGTTGACGTTCCTGCCCTAGATGGCGCCTTGAATTTCTGTTGCAGGGAGGAAAAAGGAAGGGAAACTGTCTGAGCGAAGCGAGTTTTTCCCTTCCCCTCTCTGCGACATAAATTCAAGGAATCTTTCGCCATCTCGGGCGCGCCTTTCTTTGCTTACTTTCTTTGGCAAGACAAAGAAAGTGAGTCAGCCCCGGCAGGGGATGAAACAAGGGATGCACCACCGAGGCAAAACCAAACAAAGAATCAAGCAACCCGGTGCGCGTCACGCCAGCCGAGACCCTCAACCGTCCCAGCCTTAGGCTTGTACTCACACCCAACCCACCCCGTGTACCCAATCTCATCCAGCCAACGGAACAAGAACTGGTAGTTGATCTCCCCAGTCCCCGGCTCATTACGCCCAGGGTTGTCCGCCAGCTGCACATGCTTGATCTTGTCCAGATGGCGCTTCAGCGTGCTAGCCACTTCGCCTTCCATCCGCTGCATGTGATAGATGTCGTACTGCACGTACAGGTTGGACGCATCCACGTCGTTGATCAGGTCCAGCGCCTGCTGCGTACGGTTCAGATAAAAGCCCGGAATATCGAACGTGTTGATCGGCTCGATCAGCAGATCAATCTTCTCCGCCTTCAGTGCCTTCGCCGCAAACTTCAGGTTCTCCACCAGCGTCTTGCGCGCAGCGTCTTCGCTCACGCCTTCGGGGCGAATGCCCACCAGGCAGTTGAGCTGTTTCACGCCGAGCACCTTGGCGTATTTGATGGCCTCACCAACGCCGTCCTGAAACTCACTCACGCGGTCCGGCAGGATGGCGATACCGCGCTCGCCGCCGTCCCAGTTGCCGGCCGGCAGGTTGTGCAGGACCAGGTCGAGTTGGAAGCGGTTCAGGCGATCGGCAATCTGGTCGGCATGAAACGCGTAGGGGAACAGGAACTCGACCCCGCGGAAGCCCGCACGTGCGGCGGCTTCGAAGCGGTCAAGGAAGGCCTGTTCGTTGAAGAGCATGGTCAGGTTAGCTGCCAGCTTTGTCATGGTTTCTCCTTGTATCGGACGGTGAGGGAATGGCGGGCCGTCTTTATGCGGCGACGCCTTCGGTTTCCGTGAGGGTGTCTTCCAGGTCGAGCACCTCTTCAAACTCGACCACGTTGTCGATCTCCGTGCCCATCGCGATGTTGGTCACGCGCTCGAGAATCACTTCCACCATCACCGGCACCGAGAACTCGGCCATCAGCAGGCGGGCCTGCGCAAAGGCGGGTTCGATGTCTTCGGGCTTGAACACGCGGATCGCCTTGCAACCCAGGCCTTCCACCACCTTCACGTGGTCGACGCCGTAGCCGTTCAGCTCGGGTGCGTTGACGTTGTCGAAGGCGAGCTGGACGCAGTAGTCCATCTCGAAGTTGCGCTGCGCCTGGCGGATCAGGCCCAGGTACGAGTTGTTCACCACCACATGGATGTACGGCACCTTGAACTGCGCGGCCACCGCCATCTCTTCGATCATGAACTGGAAGTCGTAGTCACCCGAGATGGCCACTACGTCGCTGTTGGGCGAGGCCACCTTCACGCCGATGGCGGCGGGAATCGTCCAGCCCAGCGGGCCTGCCTGGCCGCAGTTGATCCAGTGGCGCGGCTGGTTGACCGACAGGAACTGCGCAGCGGCGATCTGCGACAGGCCGATCGTGCTCACGTAACGCACGTCGCGCGGGAAGTACTGGTTCATCTCGCGGTACACGCGCTGCGGCTTGATGGGCACGTTGTCGAAGTCGGAGCGACGCAGCATCGTGCGCTTGCGCTTCTGCACGTCGGCGTTCCAGCTCTTGCGGCACGGCAGCTTGCCGGTGGCCTTCAGCTCGCGCGCCACTTCAATGAACTTCTCCAGCGCCGCCTTGGCGTCCGAGACGATGCCCAGGTCCGGACCGAACACGCGGCCGATCTGGGTCGGTTCGATATCGACGTGCACGAACTTGCGGCCCTTGGTGTAGACGTCGACGCTGCCGGTGTGGCGGTTGGCCCAGCGGTTGCCGATGCCGAACACGAAGTCCGACGCCAGCAGCGTGGCGTTGCCGTAGCGGTGGGACGTTTGCAGGCCCACCATGCCGGCGTTGAGCGGGTGGTCGTCGGCCAGCACGCCCCAGCCCATCAGGGTCGGGACGACGGGCACATTCACCAGCTCGGCAAACTCGACCATCAACTTGGCCGCATCGGCGTTGATCACGCCACCGCCGCACACCAGCAGCGGGCGCTCGGCCTGGCACAGCATCTCGATGGCGCGCTCGGCCTGCGCACGCGTTGCCGCGGGCTTATAGACCGGCAGCGGGCTGTACGTGTCGGGGTCGAATTCAATCTCGGCGACTTGCACGTCGAACGGCAGGTCAATCAGCACCGGGCCCGGGCGGCCCGAGCGCATGAGGTGGAACGCCTGCTGGAACACGCGCGGCACCAGCGCCGGCTCACGCACCGTGACGGCCCACTTCGTGACCGGCTTGGCGATCGACTCGATGTCGACGGCCTGGAAGTCTTCCTTGTACAGGCGGGCGCGGGGCGCCTGGCCGGTGATGCAGAGGATGGGAATCGAATCAGCCCAGGCCGAGTACAGGCCGGTGATCATGTCGGTGCCGGCAGGGCCCGACGTGCCGATGCACACGCCGATGTTGCCCGGCTCGGCACGGGTGTAGCCCTCGGCCATATGCGAGGCGCCTTCAACGTGGCGCGCCAGCACGTGGTCGATGCTGCCGGCCTTGCGCAACGCCGAATACAACGGGTTGATGGCGGCACCGGGCACGCCGAAGGCCGTGGTGATGCCTTCTTTTTCCATCACCGCAACTGCGGCATCAATCGCTCTCATCTTCGGCATGGGTGTCTCCAGGAAGGGGAAGGTGGGAATACGTTGGAGCTGATCCTATTCCCGCATGCCGATATGGATAAACGCAGCTTTCGTCAGTTGATTGCTAACTCTGCATATCGAATTATTTTGCGTGCTGCAGCAATCCGGACGCGCTCAATGGCCAAGAGAACCGCATCCCTAGGCCGTTCCCGGCGATTTTTGTGCGATGCAAAATTTCCACCGTCCGCGCGCGCATCGATCACATCGTGGGTCACCATTTTTGCCATTCGTCACAAGTGATATGCGCCAGAAAGCCGCAATCCGGGTACGGAATGCTCACTAAAATGGTCAGACATTGCGAACTGGAATGATGGAATGGACAAGCTCAAGCAGATCGAGGCGTTCATCGCCGTGGTGGAACACGGCAGCATGGCCGCCGCCGCGCTCACGCAGGACGTGACGCCCGTCATGATCGGCCGCCGCATCAACGCGCTGGAAGCCCGGCTGGGCGTGAAGCTGCTGCACCGGTCGACCCGCCGCATTGCGGTGACGGAGCAGGGTGCGGTCTTCATGGAGCAGTGCAAGAAGGCGCTGGGCGAGCTGGACCGCGCGGAGCTGCTCGTTGCCGAAGGCCGCCACAAGGCGACCGGCCACCTGATCGTCTCGGCGCCCGCAGCCTTCGGCCGCAAGCACGTCGCGCCGCATGCCCCGGACTTTCTGCGTGCCAACCCCGACGTGCGCATCTCGTTCAACCTGACCGACCGCGTGGTAGACCTCGTGCGCGAAGGCTACGACGTGGGCATCCGCATTGGCGGCGCGATCGATCCGAACTTCGTGGCGATCCGCCTGGCGTCGAACAAGCGCGTGGTGTGCGGCACGCCTGCGTACTTTGCCAAGCACGGCGTGCCGCGCACGCTCGACGACCTCGCGCGCCACAACTGCCTCGCCTTCAACCTGCAGGGCGGTCAGCAGCGCGGCTGGTATTTCCAGCAGAACGGCAAGGCCGTCACCGTGAAGGTGAACGGCAACCTCGACTGCAACGACGGTGAACTGCTGCACCGCTGGATGGGCGAAGGCCTGGGCCTCGGCTGGCGCTCAACGTGGGAGATCCAGCCTGAGCTGGAATCCGGCGCGCTGATGACGGTGCTGGACGACTACGCGCTGCCTGACTACGACATCCTGGCCGTGTACCCGCAGCAGCGGCCGGTGCCGGCAAAGATCCGGTTCTTTATCGAGCACCTGAAGTCGGTGTATGGGCAGGCGGGGTATTGGTCGCGCACGCGTTAGTTGAGCGTGCGGAAATGGATGACGGTTCCTAAACTGTTCATCAGACGCATCGCGACTGGCGCGCTCAATGCCGGAGACTGAAGATGCTACGCAGAACTGCAGTTGTCGGCGCGCTCTTGCTCAGCGGCTCCGCTCTCGCGTGCGATCTGACCGGGCTTGAGCACCCGCTGGTGTTTTCGCCCGGCGAGTCTGCGCTGCCGACCGCCGAAATCCTGAGACTGGCCGAATGGGATTCGCAGCTCAAGGACGATTTTCGCAGCGGCGGCAAATACCGGGTGCGCTTGCAGGAGGCGTCCGAGCCTGCCCCTGACCCAGAGCTGGCCGTGCTGCGCCTCAGAAGCATCCAGGCCGTGCTGGACGCCGTCGGCATCGAGGGCGACAAAGTTGAGTCATCCGAAGCCGATACGCATCTGCGTGCCGCGGAACGCGAAGGTGTCGCCCCAAAAATGCCGACAGCCGCCTACGTCGTTTTCCAACCGGACTGCCAGAACCCGTGTTGCCCGGGCACTGCGCCGGCCGCTCCGCTCGCTCCCACGCGATAAGCGCTAGGTAATCGCCACACGCCCCTGCGTCAGGTCCCGTAGCGTGTTCCGCGCAGTCGCCTCGTCCGTCACCGGCAGCCGCACCGTGAGCGTCACGCCCGCGTCGTAAGCAGCATCGACGAGCGTGTAGCCGCCATCGTCGATCCAGCGGCGGATGCGCGCCTCATCGGCGTAATCGGTGGAGAGGGTGAGCGTCGTGCTGGCGATGCGCTCCACGCGTTCGGCGTGCATGAGCGCGGTGGCGATGGCGTCCGTGTAGGCGCGTACCAGACCGCCCGCGCCAAGCTTGACGCCGCCGAAGTAACGCACCACGGCGCCCAGCGTGCCGTCCAGATCGTGATGGCGCAGCACTTCCAGAATGGGGCGGCCCGCCGTGCCGGAGGGTTCCCCGTCGTCGGACATGCCGGACTGGCCGCCCGCCAGAAGCGCCCAGCAGACGTGCGTGGCAGCGGGGTGCTCGGCGCGCAGGCGGGCAATGACGTCCATGGCGGCCGCCCGGTCTTCTACCGGCACGGCCAATCCGATAAAGCGGCTTTTCTTGATTTCCAGCTCGGCGGAAACCGGCGCGCGCAGCGTGTACGTCGGCACGCGCGGGTCAGGCGAGGAGGGCGGCTACGAGATCCGTCGCCCGGCCGCCCGGCGATTCGAACTTGAGCGATGCCTCGGTGTGCGCCATGTGCTCTTCCATCAGGGCGATGGCGCCTTCCACGTCACCGCGCTTGGCGGCATCAAGGAATGCCGTGTGCTCGTCGGAGGAGCGCACTGCATCGTACGTGGACTGATACAACATCGTAATGACTGAACTGCGCGCGGACAGCTCGCGCAGCATCTCCTTGAGCACGCTGTTGCCGACCACATCCGCCATCAGAAGGTGGAAGTCGGCCATCAGGCGATTGCGGCGCGGGACGTCCGACAGGTCGCCGCTGGCCGCCACCTTGTGCTCTTCGGCCAGGTGCTTCTCCAGCCGCTTGTAATCGGCGGGCGTCGCTTTGGCGATGAACTCGCGCACCAGCGCAACCTCCAGCACGCGGCGCACTGCAAAGACTTCGCGCGCCTCGGTCTCGTCGGGTTTGGCGACGAACGCACCGCGATCCGGCTCCATGCGGATCAGCTTGTCCTTGGCCAGCATCAGCAGCGCCGCGCGAATCTTGGTACGGCTGACGTGGTAGACCCGCGCCAGCGCCTCTTCGCGCAGCTTGGTGCCCGGCGGCAGCCGATGCGCGACGATCGCCTGCGCGATGTCGTCGGCAATGCCTTCGGAGGAGATGTCGGCGGCGGTGGTTTCGGTCATGGCGCCGATTTTACCGCCGTCCGACAGTAGAGCCGCTTCAGGCATGCGGCAGCGTGTGGGCGGCCTGTGCAGCCACGCCGTGGCCGTGCGGAATCGCTTCGCCTTCTTCGGTGATGTCGATCTTGCCGTCGAGCACTGCATTGGCACGCACGCGGTCGATGTCTTTCTCCCACGCGGCGATGACGACCGTGGCGACGCAGTTGCCGATCAGGTTGCCCAGCGCACGGGCAATGCCGATGAACCAGTCGACGGAGAGCACCAGCACCAGGCCGATCGCCGGAATGGCCGGAATGACCGACAGCGTGGCCGCCAGAATCACGATGGCCGAACCCGGAATGCCGTGCGCCCCCTTGGAGGTGACGAGCGCCACGCCCAGGATCAGCAGCAGATCCTGCAGCGCCAGCGGCGTGTTGGTCGCCTGCGCGATGAACACGGCGGCCAGCGTCAGGTAGATCGAAAACGCATCAAGGTTGAACGAGTAGCCCGTCGGAATGACCAGGCCGACCACGGAGCGCTTGATGCCCATCTTCTCCAGCTTGTTCATGATGGACGGCAGCACCGCGTCGGACGATGCCGTGCCCAGCACCACCAGCAGTTCCGCGCGCAGGAAGCGGATCAGCTTGAAGATGTTGAAGCCCGCCACGCGCAGGATGGTCCCGAGCACCACAAACACGAACAGCGCCACGGCTGCATAGAACAGCAGCACCAGGAAGCCAAGCTGCTTGAGCGAGCCCGCGCCGTACTTGCCGACGGTAAAGGCCACCGCGCCCAGCACGCCCAGCGGCGCCAGGCGGATGATCACGGCCATCATGCGGAACAGCACATGCGAGAGCTGATCGATCAGGTTGACCAGCGGCTTCGTCCGCTCACCCAGCAGCGACAGCGAGCAACCGAACAGGATCGACACCAGCAGCACCTGCAGGATGTCGCCCTTCACAAAGCCGCTGACAAACGTATCGGGAATCAGCTTGAGGAAGAACGCCGCAACGCCGGTCGATTCCACCTGCTTGGCGGTGGTCATGTACGACGCCATGGCCGCCGGATCGAGCGATTTCGGATCCACGTTCATGCCGTGGCCCGGCCCGAACACATAGGCCAGCGCAATGCCCAGCGCCAGTGCGATCGTCGTGACGATCTCGAAGTAGATGACGGCCTTGCCGCCTACGCGCCCCACCTTCTTCAGCTCGCCGGCACCGCAGATCCCGACCACCACCACCGAGAAGACGATCGGCGCGATCAGCATCTTGATCAGCTTCAGGAAACCATCACCGAGCGGTTGCAGCTTCTGCGCAAATTCGGGCGCCCAGATGCCCAGCGCGATGCCGACCGCCAGGGCGATCAAAACCTGCCCGAACAACGGGCGCGTAAAGCGTTGCATGGTGAATCCTCCTTTGGATTACTGGTGTCTCAAGCCCCGCTCAATCGTCTGATTTGGTGTGCTGCGATTGTCGTCAGGGCTTTGTTTCGCTCACTGCAGTGCAACAAATTGTCGCGGTGAATTGTTGAGCGTTGACGGCATCATAGGCGATCCAATTTTTGTATGCAATTTTTGAATTCACATGCTAGGATCGGTTCATGCAGTCCCGCGAAGCCTTGTGGTTCCGCCATCTACGCTGCACTTCCGGCGTTCCCATCGCCACAGTTTCGAGTGTTCTTACTCGCTGTTCTTGTTCGATGGGCCGGCCGTATAACATCCAGAGACAAATACCAAGGAGTTCCACATGGCGATGCCTACGCTCGATCCGAACGCGCCGGATTTCACGCGCCGATATCCGAACCTGGCGGACCCTCGCCTTGGCGCAGAGGCCACGTTCGCGACCGACGAATTCTTCGCGCCGAAAGACCGCATGCTCAACCCGGAGCCGGCGGTGTTCATTCCCGGCAAGTACGACGACCACGGCAAGTGGATGGATGGCTGGGAAACGCGCCGTCGCCGTAACGGCGGCTATGACCATTGCATCGTCCGCCTGGCCCGCCCGGGCGTGGTGAAGGGTGTCGATATCGACACCAGCCACTTCACCGGCAACTTCCCGCCGGCCGCTTCCATTGAGGCCGCCTATCTGCCGGATGGCGAGCCGACCGATGCCACGCAGTGGACTGAAATCGTTCCGTCGACCACGCTGCAAGGCAACAGCCACGCCTACGTGGCCGTGACGAGCCCGCAAGCCTTCACGCACCTGCGCCTGAACATCTTCCCGGACGGCGGCATCGCGCGTTTGCGCGTGTACGGCCAGCCGCAAGTCGACTGGAAGGGCGCGGACCGCACCAAGCTGTTCGACCTGGCCGCCATGGAAAACGGCGCCTATGTGGTCGAAGCCAACAACGAACATTTCGGGCCGGCCTCGCGCATGCTGATGCCGGGCCGTGGCGTCAACATGGGCGACGGCTGGGAAACGCGCCGCCGCCGCGAGCCAGGCAACGACTGGTGCGTGATCGCCCTGGCCAACCCGGGCCGCATCCGCAAGATCGAAGTCGACACCGCGCACTTCAAGGGCAACTTTGCTGACCGCGTTTCCATCCAGGCCGCGCGCGTGGTGGGCGGCACCGACAGCTCGCTGAAGACGCAAGCGATGTTCTGGCAAACGCTGCTGCCCGAGCAGAAGCTGCAGATGGATCTGCAGCACTACTACGAAGCGGAAATCGCTGACCTCGGCATCGTCACGCACGTGCGCTTCAACATGTTCCCGGACGGCGGCGTGTCGCGTCTGCGCCTGTGGGGGGTGCTCGAATGAGCCAAGAGACCGCCGCACGCATTGCGCTGACCATCGAGCCGCTCACGCGCGAAGCCTTCGCGCCGTTCGGCGACGTGATCGAGCTGGAAGGGGCCAAGCAATTCCCCATCAACCAGGGCACGACCATCCGCTTTCATGACCTCGCCAATGTCGATGTGGGCGAGGGCGGCCGCGCGCTGATCAGCCTGTTCCGTGGCCAGCCGCGTACGCTGCCGTTCGAGGTGAAGATGCTGGAGCGCCACCCGCGTGGCAGCCAGGCCTTCATCCCGCAGAACGACAAGCCGTATCTGGTGGTCGTGGCGCCGGCCGGCGAGCTGGATCCGTCGAAGTTGCGCGCGTTCGTCTCGCGCGGCTGGCAAGGCGTGAACTACGCGCGCGGCGTGTGGCACCACCCGCTGCTGGCCCTGGGCGAGGTCAGCGATTTCATCGTCGTCGACCGCGGTGGCGAAGGCCACAACTGCGACGAGCAAGACCTGGCCGAATCGGTGTGGTTGACCGCCGAGGCCATGCAGGCTGCGCTGTAAGCATCGCGTCACCCGTGCTGATCCTGAGCCCCCGCACAACGGGGGCTCAGTCACTTTCAATCTCCGTCCCACCACCGTCAGCGAGACATCGACATGACCCAGGCCCAACTTGCCAACCCCGGCATCGATGCGGACATCCGCGCATTCGTCGAAGCCGCGCATGCGCAGCAGATTGGTTTCCTGCGCGAGCTGGTGAAAGTGCCGTCGGACAACCCGTCCGGCGATTGCGCCCCGCATGCCGCGCGCGCCAAGGCGCTGCTGGAGGCGCTGGGCCTGACGGTGGAAGCGCATGCCGTGCCGCAGGCGCAGGTGCGTGCCGCTGGCATGGTCAGCGCCACCAACCTGATCGTGCGCCACACGTTCGGCAGCGGCGGCCCCACGGTCGCCATGAACGCGCACGGCGACGTCGTCCCGCCTGGCCTTGGCTGGACGCACGACCCATACGGCGGCGAGATCGTCGAGACCGAACACGGCCCGACCATGTTCGGCCGCGGCGTGGCGGTGTCCAAGTCCGACTTCGCCACCTACACGTGGGCGCTGCTTGCGCTGATCGAAGCGGAAAAGCGCGGCGCCAAACTCAACGGCACGGTCGAACTGCACTTCACATACGACGAGGAAACCGGCGGCGACATCGGCCCCAGGTGGCTGCTGGATCAAGGCTTGAGCAAGCCCGATTACGCCATCTCCGCCGGCTTTGCGTACGGCATCACCTCTGCGCACAACGGCTGCCTGCACGTGCGGGTGACGGTGCGCGGCAAGCAGGCACACGCGGCCATGCCGCATACGGGCATCGACGCCATCGAGGCGGCCACGCATATCCTGCAGGCCGTGTATGCCTATCGCGCAGAACTCGCCACGCGCAAATCCGCCGTGCCGGGCATCGACCACGCAACGCTCAACGTCGGGTTGATCCAGGGCGGCATCAACACCAACGTCGTGCCTGATCTGGTGACGTTCCGCGTGGACCGCCGGATGATTCCTGAAGAAGCCGGGCGCGATGCAGAAGGCGAACTGCGCGCGGTGATCGAGCGTGCGGCGGCAGAACGGCCGGGGATCGAGGTTTCGGTCGAACGCATTTTGCTGGCGGAGCCGCTTGCCGAACTGCCGGGCGTGGACGCGCTGATTGGCGCGGTGCGACGGAATGCGTTGGCGGTGTTTGGGGGCGATGTGCCGGTGCATGGCGTGCCGCTGTATACCGATGCGCGGCATTACACGGCGCATGGCGTGCCGACGGTTCTGTATGGCGCGGGCCCGCGGACGTTGATGGAGGCGCGTGGGCACAACACGGATGAGAACCTGCGGTTGAATGATCTGCGGGGTGCGACTGTGGTGGTGGGGTGTGCTGTGGGGGAGTTGTTGGGCGGGTGATTTGGTTTTTGCCTTGGTGGTCCATCCCCCTTTCGTTCCCTGCCGGGACCGACTTACTTTTCTTTGTCTTGCCAAAGAAAAGTAAGCAAAAGAAAGGCGCGCCCGAGATGGCGACTTCCCCTTGGATTTGTGTCGCGGGGAGGGGAAGGAGCCAAACTCGCTGCGCTCAGACAAGGCTCCTTCCTTGATCCTCCCCGCAACAAAAATCCAAGGCGCCATCAAGGGCTCAACGTCAAAGGAAAAAGGCCAACCCATCGTGCGGTTGGCCTTTTCGTTTGGGCCTGCGCCCCGAGGGTTTGGGTTTGTCCTTTGACTTTCCTGCCCTAGATGGCGCCTTGGATTTTTGTTGCAGGGAGGAAAAAGAGGGGAGGCTTGTCTGAGCGCAGCGAGTTTGCCTCCCCTCCCTCCCTGCGACATAAATTCAAGGAATCTTTCGCCATCTCGGGCGCGCATTTCTTTGCTTACTTTCTTTGGGCAAGACCAAAGAAAGTGAGTCAGCCCCGGCAGGGGATGAAACAAGGGATGCACCACAAAAAACAAAAAAGCACGAATCCCCCCACAGCCAACAACGAAACCCCCACCCAACCCCCACCCCTTAAGATTGCAACACACCCCATCAAGCCAACACAAAAGCCCAAAAACCATGCAGATCTACCACAACCCCCGCTGCTCCAAATCCCGCACGGCCCTCGAACAAGCCCAATCCTTCGCCGCAAAAAACGGCGAACAACTCGAGGTCATCGAATACCTGACCACGCCGCCCACACTGGCCGACCTCAAACAGCTCGCAGCGCAATTCGACACTCCGCTGCGCAGCCTGGTCCGCGAAAACGAAGACGAATACGCGCAGCTCAATCTGGCCGATGCATCGGACGACGCGCTGCTCAAGGCCATCGCGGCCCACCCGAAGCTGCTGCAGCGCCCGGTGCTCGTGCGCAACGGCCGCGCCGTCATCGGCCGCACGCCTGAAGCGCTTGAGGCATTCCTGAAGTAATTCACCGCGCCCCACAAAGTTGAACGGCCTGCCGATTTCCATCGGACAGGCCGTTCAGGGGTGGCCGTATCTCGCTCTGCGCGAGGGCCGGGGCTGCGTCCGTCAAGACGCGCAAGGGCACCGGTTTATTCCAGGCCCATCCATCGGGCCATTTCTGACCCGAAACCAACTGCCAGCAGGGCGGCAAGCACCACTGCCAGCGCCGCCGCGGTCGAGACCATGGCGACCTTCATGACGTCTGCGTCGTGGTGCGCGTTGCTGTGCGTGTGATGCAACTGATGCAGATGCTGCGCACGCATGCTCAACGGAACCGCCTTCGCAGATGATTTGCGATGCCAATGCAAGCGCTCCGTCATCGCTCGCAAGTGTTGCGTGTCAAACGCGTCACGGGAAAATCGCATCGCGGTACCTCCCGTTGTTGGCTGATAGCCGACGCCGGCACGCACCGGCGTCGGGGGCACGTGCGGCCCGAAAACGATACGGCAAGCAAATGGCGTATGCGAGTGGCTTTGCTTGTCGGCGCCGGGTGGCGCAGTCGTCTGGTCGCTCGCACAAGCCCAGCGTAGACGCGGGTTTGCGAGCCCGCAAGTTGCGTTGCGGCATGGTGGGCGCATCACGCGGGCAAAAGGCAAAACGCGTGCGGGTCTTCGTGAAATGCGTGACGCGTCCGGCGCTCAATCCTGAGCAGATTGCTGGGACACTTGTGCGGCGGCGCGTTCGCCTTCGCGTTTGCGCAACTCGGCGAGCATGTTGCAGAAGAGGGCGCCTTGCTCTTTCGCGTCATCGAGCGCGATATGCGTGTGTGGCAGCGGGTCGTGCCAGTGTTCGGGAAAGGCCGCTTTGACGTTGCGCCGATAGGGCATGCCTGTGAGCGCAAAGGCCAGCGTCTTGATGTCGAGCGCCGCCCAGCCAAACGGCGAGCGCCCGGCAAAACGCATCATGTACCAGAACATGAACGTGAAATCGAAGCCGGCCGGAAACGCCACGAATACGGGCTTGCCAGGCAGACTCTCAACCCATTCGACGTAGCGCGGCAGGGCCACCTCGGGCGCCTCAAGGTTGGCGCGGCATGCGGCCCACGCCTCGGGCTGCGTTTGCCACCATTGCATCTGGACCGGATGGCCCTCTGCGCCCGGGAGCGTTTCCAGGTTCGCTTCAAACGTGCCGACGAGCGTCTTGTCGGCCAGGTACGCCGCGCTGGCAAAGCTCAGCATCGAGTGCGGTCCGGGGATGGGGCCGTCGGCCTCGATGTCGGTGCTGACGTAGATTTCGGGCCGCGTGTCGGGCGGCTGGTTGCCGCGCTTGCGGCGCGGTTTGTCGGCGGGTGCGACAGGTGCGGCCGGCGCGGTGTCGGCGAAGGTGTCGTCGCTGTCGTTGGTGCTGTCGTTGGTATTTTCGCTCATGCCGAGCCTTCGTTGGCAAACAGGCGATCAGCGACGTACGGGTTGCTGGCCCGCTCATCGCCAAAGGTCGAGACCGGGCCATGGCCCGGCACAAACGTGACGTCGTCGCCCAGCGGCCAGAGCTTCGTGCGGATCGCGTTGATCAGGTCTGCATGGTTGCCGCGCGGAAAATCCGTGCGGCCGATCGACCCCGCAAACAACACATCGCCCACGATGGCGACGCGGTCTTCCGGGCTGAAGAACACCACGTGGCCAGGTGTGTGGCCAGGGCAGTGGAACACCTGCAGCGTGCGGCCGGCGGCTTCGACGGTGTCGCCGTCTTCCAGCCAGCGGTCGGGCACGAAGGCCTTGGCAGGCGGAAATCCAAAGCGCTGGCTTTGCATCGGCAACTGGTCGATCCAGAACGCCTCATCCTTCTGCGGCCCTTCGATGGGCACGCCAAGCTGCGTGCGCAGCGCATCGGCGGCGGCGCAGTGGTCGACGTGGCCGTGCGTGAGCAGGATCTTTTCGATGCGGGCGCCGTGCTGCTCGGCGGCGGCCAGGATGCGGTCGATATCGCCGCCCGGGTCGGTGACGGCCGCCGTGCCATCGTCGCCAATCAGCAGCGTGCAGTTCTGTTCAAACGGCGTAACGGGGACGACAACGACTTTCATGTGATCTTGTGTGCGCATTTACACATGGCAGGGATAACCCGATTGTATCGGCCGGAGCCCGCGCCAGCATTGGGCTCGCGGGGTGTGCTGTTACATCGGAAAGAAAATATTACAAAATTGGCGCGAGATGACAGCATGATGTGATCGTTTTAATAGGAAATGTAAATAAACGATCGAAGCATGCATGTTAGACTCGCGGCCATGCTTAAGTTGACCCACCTCAATTCCAGCCGTTCGGCCGGCCGCACGCTGCGTGCCTGGCTCACGCATGGCACCACGCTGCTGGTGCTGGCGGGCTGTGCCGCCGTTCCCGGCGAGCCGCCCGCGGGTGGGCAATCCGGCCTCCAGGCCACCAAGCCCGCCACGCCCGCGGTGAAGGTGGCGGACCCGCGCGACAACCCCGATGCGTGGGGCACGCTGTCGTTCCGTGGCACCCAGGATTCGAGCAGCCTGAAGCTGGACGAGAACACCGATACGAGCCCCGGCCTGCGCGCCGACCTCGGCACGTTTGAGCAGCGCGGCCTGGCCTCGTGGTACGGCCGCGGCTTCCACGGCCGCCGCACCGCCAGCGGCGAGCGCTTCGATATGAATGCCTTCACGGTGGCGCATCCGTCGCTGCCGCTGCAAAGCTGGGTGCTGGTGCGCAACCTGTCCAACGACCGCGTGGTCGTGGCCAAGGTGACGGATCGCGGCCCGTACCACGGCAAGCGCATCCTCGACATGTCGTACGCCGCTGCCAAGCGCCTCGACTTCGTCAAGCGTGGTTCGACGCAGGTGGAAATCCGCCGACTGTCGCGCGCTGAAGTTGAAGCGCTGCGCCCTGAGCTGACGCAAACCGATGTCGCCAGCAACGATGGCGATGCCGATGTGGGCGGTGATGAACCGGCACCGGCCAAGAAGAAAGCGGTCAAGCGCCGCGCCAAACGCCGCTGATCCGCTGATCCGGCCGCTTCCTGCTTCAGTCCTTCCCTTCGTTTTTCAACGCCAGCGCGCCCTGATACAGCGTGTCGACCGACGCGCCCGTAATCGCCCCGGCCAGCTTGGCCGCACGCTTGGCGGGCAGCTCAGCCAACAGCAGACGCAAGACCTGGTCCGCCGCCATCGCGGTCGGTGCCGTGTCTTGTGCGCCAGCGCCTTCCACCACCAGAACGAATTCGCCCTTGCCGTGCGAGGCGTCGGCGGCAAGCCATGCCGGTGCGTCCGCAGCGGGCAGCACGACGATCTGCTCGAACAGCTTGGTCAACTCACGGCCGATCAGGATGCGTCGCGCGGGCAGGTGTTCCGCCAACGCGGCAAGCGTGGCCTCGATGCGATGCGGCGCCTCGTACAGAACCCACGCCGGGCCGTGCGCGGCCCATTGGCGGATGGCCGCGTCGCGTTGCCCCGCCTTGGGCGGCAGGAAGCCGACAAAGGTGAACTGCCCGCCAGACGTGTCGAGCAATTCCCCGGCGGCAGAAAGCGCTGTCACCACCGCGCTCGCGCCCGGCAGCGGAATCACGCGCTGGCCCGCCGCGCGCACCGCCTCCACAATCCGCGAACCCGGGTCCGACACGCCCGGCGTGCCCGCATCCGACACATACGCGATGCGCTCGCCCTGCGCCAGCCGCGCGACGATGCGCGCAGCCGCCTCGCGCTCGTTGTGCTCGTGCGCCGCGAGCATCGGCCGCGACAGCCCCAGCCGATTGAGCAGTTGCCCGGTGTTGCGCGTGTCTTCGCAGGCCACCGCGTCGACAAGGCCGAGCACGTAGCGCGCCCGCAGCGACACGTCGGCCGCGTTCCCGATGGGGGTGGCCACCACATATAATGCGCCGGCGGGATAGTGCTGGTCGTGCGCCAGCAGGGTCCAGTCAGGATCACTCACGAGAACTTCTCTCAGTCACTTGGTTCAAACCGCACATGCATGCGCCGCAGCCCATCACAGCCGCCACCGGTGAAGCCGGTGAAGACCGCGCGCTGCGCTACTTGCAGGCGCGCGGCTTGGCCGTGGTCAGCCGCAATTATCGCTGCAAGGGCGGTGAAATCGATCTGGTGATGCGCGATGCGGCCGGCGCGCTGGTGTTCGTTGAAGTGCGTGCCCGCGTGGCGCGTTCCACGCAGCGCTTCGGTGGCGCGGCCGCGAGTGTCACGCCCGCCAAGCAACGCCGCCTGATTGCCGCGGCTGAAGATTTTCTCGCGCGGCAGGTTGAAGATGTGCCGGCCTGCCGCTTTGACGTCATTGCCATCGACGGTGCGCGTATCGAATGGATGCGCGATGCCTTCGGCGTTGATGCCTAAACCTCGCTCTTCTTTTTTCCGGACTTCATTCAAGGACAGCATGAAACCCTCGTCGCCTACGTTTGCCCGTTTCCGTCGCACGGTCACGCGCACCGCCGTGCTGGCCGCCCTGGCCGGCGTTACCGCAACGCAGTTGACCGCCTGCTTCCCGCTGTTTGCGGGCGCCGTGGCCGGCGGTGTGGCGCTTGCCACCGACCGTCGCCCGACCGCCACCCAGACCATCGACCGCGGCCTGCAGATGGAAGCCGAGAACACGCTGATCTCGCGCTACGACGGCCGTGCCCACGTCAACGTGACGGTCTACAACCGCAAGGTCCTGCTGACCGGCGAAGCCGGCACCGAGCAGACCAAGCAGGAGATCGGCCAATACGCGCAGAAGCTGCAGAACGCGCGCGAGGTCGTCAACGAGATCGTCGTGACGCCGGTGTCGAGCACGTTCGGCTCGCGCACCAATGACACGTACATCACCACCAAGGTGAAGAGCGTGCTGGCCGGCACGGAAGGCGTGCCCTGGAACTCCATCAAGGTGACGACCGAAGCGCAGACCGTCTTCCTGATGGGCGTGGTGACCGAGGCCGAAGGCAACAAGGCCACCGAAGCCGTGCGCACCGTGAGTGGCGTCAACAAGGTCGTGAAGGTGTTCGACTACGTGACCGAAGACGAGCGCAAGCGCCTGGACGCCAATGCCACGTCGACCAATCCGTCGACCGCGCCTGATGCGGCGCAAGGCACGCCGGCACCGGTGCAAGGCACGCCGACGGCCACGCAGGCACCGGCACCCGTCACTTCGGCCTCGCCGGGCGTGACCGTCTCGCCGACCAACTCGCCCGCGCTGCCGCCGGGCAAACAACTGCCGTAAGCCGTCTCGACGACATCGCAACGCAAGAAACGCAGCCACCGCGCTGCGTTTTTTGTTGGCTGCACGCATCACAAGGCACATGGCTGGCGGTGCGTGTTAGCGTATGACGCTTCCGCGACTTCGCTGCCCCCCGATGCCCGTCGTCCACCGCCTTGCCGCCGCAGCGTTGCTTGCGGCGCTGCTGACGGCCCCCGCGCCCACTGTGGCCCATGCGGCCGATCTTCCCCCCACCAATCTGCAGGCCCGCACCTGGGCTGCCACGTGCGCCAGCTGCCATCACGCCGATACCGCGCCCGGCGCCAAGCTCGCCGCGCAGACGCTGCCGCCGCTGGCCGGCCGCTCGCAGGCCGAGTTGATGGACGCAATGCAGGCCTTCCGCAGCGGCGCGCGCCCCTCCACGGTGATGGGCCAGATTGCCCGCGGTTATGACGATGCGCAGATCGCCGCCATTGCCGGCTGGCTGTCACGCCAACCGCAGGAGGCGCCATGAGCGATTGGTCGCGCAAGGATCGGCGCGCACTTTTGCGCGCGCTCGGGGCAACCGCGCTGGCCGGGCCGCTGGCCGCGTGTGCATCGCTGTCGGGCGTGCGCAATGCGCGCGTGGTGGTGGTGGGCGGCGGCTATGGCGGCGCAACGGCAGCCAAGTACGTGCGCGTGTTTTCCGGCGGCCGTGTCGATGTGACGCTGATTGAGCCGAACGCCGCGTTCGTCTCGTGCCCGCTGTCGAACCTCGTGCTGTCGGGCGACCGCGACATGGCGTCGATCACCGTGCCATACGACGCGCTGGTCGAGCGCCACGGCGTGCGCCGGGTGCGCGACCGCGCCTCGGCCATCGATGCCGGCGCCAAACAGGTGCGGCTGGCCGGCGGCGGCACGCTTGATTACGACCGGCTGATCCTCTCGCCGGGCATCGACTTCGTGCCGGGGGCGATTCCCGGTCTCGCCAATGCGGCCACCGCCGCGCAAGCGCCGCACGCCTGGAAAGCCGGCACGCAGACGCTGGCGCTGCGCCATCGGCTCGAAGCCATGCCCAACGGCGGCACGGTGGCGATCAGCATTCCGCTCGCGCCATACCGCTGCCCGCCCGCGCCGTACGAGCGCGCCTGCCTGATCGCCAACTGGCTGCAGCGCGCCAAGCCCGATTCGCGCGTGCTCATTCTCGATGCCAACGACGACGTCACATCCAAGGGCGCGCTGTTCAAGCGCGTGTGGGCCGAGCGCTATCCGCAGCACATTGAATATCGCCCGCAATACAACGCCGTCGACATCGATGCCACGGGCCGCGTGCTCAAGTTCGATGTGCAGGACGACCTGCAGGCCGATGTCGTCAACCTGATCCCGCCGCAGCGCGCCGGAGCGATTGCCGTGCAGGCCGGGTTGGCGACGGCCAATGGGCGCTGGTGCGAAGTGGATTTCCTGTCGTTTGAATCGAAGGTGGCGGCGGGCGTGCATGTGATTGGCGATGCCATCCAGACCGCGCCGCTGATGCCCAAGTCGGGCCACATGGCCAACCAGCACGGCAAGGTGGCCGCCGCCGCCGTGGTGGCGATGCTCGCCGGCCACGCGCCTGATGCGTCCCCGCTGTATACGAACACCTGCTACAGCTTTGCCACGCCCGACGAGGCCATGCACGTGGCAACCGTCCACCGCTACGACGCGGCCGAGCACACCATGGTGACGGTGCCCGGCGCCGGTGGGCTGTCCGATGCACCTTCGGCCGCCGAGGGCAAGCTGGCGCAAGGCTGGAGCCGCGCCATCTGGTCGGACATGCTGGGCTGAGCAAGGCAAGGCCGAGGCGCCCGGCACAAACAATGCGCAAGATTGTGCAAGTCGCCTAAGCGGCCGGCGCCTACAGTGCGTCATGTGGCCGCACGGGCGGCCGTCCGAACCTTCCGATCATCATGTCTCCCAAGGATCTGCTGCTGGCCCTGACCGTTGTGCTGGTGTGGGGCGTCAACTTTGTCGTCATCAAGGTGGGCCTGTACGGCGTGCCGCCCATGCTGCTGGGTGCGCTGCGCTTCGCGTTGGTCGCGTTCCCGGCCGTGCTGTTCGTGCCGCGCCCCAAGATCGCGCTCAAGTGGCTGGTGGCTTACGGCGCCACGATCAGCTTCGGGCAGTTCGCGTTCCTGTTCTCGGCCATGTACGTGGGCATGCCGGCGGGGCTGGCCTCGCTGGTGCTGCAGTCGCAGGCGTTCTTTACGCTGGCGATTGCCGCCATCGTGCTGCGCGAGCCGATCCGCTGGTTCCACCTGGCCGGCATGGCGGTGGCCGCGGGCGGGCTGGCCGTCATCGGCATGGCGGGCGGCGGCTCGGTCACGGGCATGACCACCGCCGGCTTCTTGCTCACGCTGTGCGCCGCGTTTTCTTGGGCCAGCGGCAACATCGTCACCAAGCGCGTCGGACCGGTAAATGTGGTGAGCCTGGTGGTGTGGGGCGCCGTCATTCCACCGGTTCCGTTCTTCTTGCTGTCGTACTGGCTGGAGGGGCCGGAGCAGATTGCGCATAGCCTGGCGAACATCAGCGCATCCAGCATTGGCGCGATCGTCTACCTGTCGTTCGGCGCCACCATCTTCGGCTACAGCCTGTGGAGCCGTCTGCTGGCGCGCTATGCGGCCAGCCAGGTCGCGCCGCTCACGCTGCTGGTGCCGGTGGTGGGGCTGGTGTCGGCCGCCGTGCTGCTCGGCGAGCGCCTGGTGCCTGCCCAATGGCTGGGCGGCGCCGTGGTCATGGCCGGGCTGTTGCTCAACGTGTTTGGCGGCCGGCTGACGGCGCGGCGGGCGATGGCCTGACGCCGCATCCCGATCAACACGCGCCCGGGCCGAAAGGTACCGGGCGT
Source organism: Ralstonia edaphi (assembly GCF_958350185.1). Classification (NCBI taxonomy): domain Bacteria; kingdom Pseudomonadati; phylum Pseudomonadota; class Betaproteobacteria; order Burkholderiales; family Burkholderiaceae; genus Ralstonia; species Ralstonia edaphi. The sequence continues at coordinate 170,344 of NZ_CATWHI010000007.1, read as the reverse complement.
TTTGCTTTTGGGCGCGACATAGGATTTGGCCCGTTTCGGGCACAATACCGGGTCCGATTCCCGCCATTTCGCCCGCACACGCATGCGGGCAGCCTCGTCTTCTGGAGACCACATGAAGTTCGCCCCCACGCTCGCCGCTGCGGCGGTGCTGGCCGGCCTGGCGCTGTCCGCCACGCCCGCGCTAGCCGCCGTTGACGCTGCCCGCGCGCAATCCATCGCCAACCAGAACGCCTGCATGGGCTGCCACGCCGTCGACCGCAAGCTCGTCGGCCCGGCCTACCAGGACGTTGCCGCCAAGTACAAGGGCGATGCCGGCGCACAAGCCAAGCTCATCAAGAAGGTGCGCGAGGGCGGCATGGGCAACTGGGGCCAGATCCCGATGCCGGCCAATCCGAAGATTGCCGATGCCGATCTGAAAACCGTGATCGACTGGGTGCTCGCGGGCGCCCCGGCCAAGTGAGGAACGCACGATGAATGACGCAATCAACCTGAGCCGCCGCGACGTGCTGCGCGCCGGCGCCATGATGGCGCTGCTGGTGTCGGCCGGCATTGCCACGCCGGCCCAGGCGGCCGAGTGGAACAAGGCCGCCTTTGCCGTGAAGGGCGTGAACGACGTGCTCAAGCAACTGGGCGGTGGCGCGGTCGACAAGGGCGGCGCCGGCATCCAGCTCACCGCACCGGACATCGCAGAAAACGGCGCCGTGGTGCCGCTGGTCGTGACGAGCACGCTGCCGGGCACCGACCTCATCGCCATCCTGGTGGAAAAGAACCCGAACACGCTGGCCGCCACGTTCGCCATTCCGGCCGGCACTGACCCGTTTGTCAGCACGCGCGTGAAGATGGGCGAGACGTCAACGGTCTATGCCGCCGTGCGCGCCAACGGCAAATGGGTGCTGGCGAGCAAGGAAGTGAAGGTCACCCTTGGTGGCTGCGGCGGTTAAACCTCAGGAGAACACACCATGGCAGACCCGATGCGCATTCGCGCGATGGAAAACGGCGGCACCACCGACGTGAAGATCCTGATGAAGCACGACATGGAAACCGGCCAGCGCAAAGACGCGTCCGGCAAGGTCGTGCCTGCCTGGCACATCACCAACGTGACGGTGCAGCACAGCGGCAAGACCGTGCTCGACGCGCAGTTCGGCCCGGCCGTGTCGAAAGATCCGTTCCTCAACTTCAAGTTCAAGGGCGGCGCCAAGGGCGACAAGGTGACGGTCACGTGGGTGGACAACCACGGCGACAAGCGCACCGACGAGACGGCAATCCAATAAGGTCGATTCAGCAAAGCCTCGGAGGCTCAAATGCGACGCAGCTTCTTTCGTGTGACCGCCGCGCTGGCGGCCCTTGGCGTGGCCGGCAAGGCGGCAGCCCAGAATGCCCCGCGCGCGGGCGGCGCCGGTGCCCGCTACAAGGTGGTCTACCAGCTGAGCGAAGGCATCGACCAGGCCGTGCGCGCCATCGGCAACCTGCGCAACCACCTGAACGGCGCACCCGGCACGAAGATCGTGGTGGTGGCGCTGGGCCATGGCATCGACTTCCTCGTTGAAGGCGCCAAGGACGCGCAGGGCCGCACCTTTGATGCGCCGGTGGCGGCGCTTGCCAGCATGGGCGTGGAGTTTCGCGTGTGCCACAACTCGCTGATGGCCTTCAAGGTGCCGGAAGACAAGCTGCTGCTCGAAGCCAAGGTGGTGCCGGCCGGCGTGGTGGAAATCACCCGCTTGCAGCAGGAAGAAGGTTTCGCCTATATCAAACCGTAGGCGACCCACGGAGGGGACCGTGAAACACAAGACATGGACGATGGCGCTGGCGGCGGCATTGGTTGCCGGCAGCGCCGTCATGGCATCCGCGCAGGACGCCAAGGACAGCACCGCCGCCGGCATCGCGCAGTACCGCGAGATGCTGGCCGACGGCAACCCGGCTGAGCTTTGGGAAGCCGCCGGCGAAGAACTCTGGAAGAAGCCCGCCGGCCCCAAGCAGGCCTCGCTTGAAGCGTGCGACCTCGGCCTCGGCCCCGGCGTGGTGAAGGGCGCCTACGCCAAGCTGCCGCGCTTCTTCAAAGACACCGGCCGCGTGATGGACGCCGAACAGCGCCTCATGCATTGCCGCATGACGCTGCAAGGGCTGACCAAGGAAGAGGCTTCTTCCCGCCCGTTCTCGTCGCCTGGCAAGGCGTCGGACATTGAACGGCTGATGGCGTACGTGGCTTCGGAATCGCGCGGCGCGGCTATCGACATTCCGCTCGCCCACCCAGAAGAAAAGCGCGTGTACGAACTCGGCCGCCGCATGTTCTTCTACCGTGGCGGCGCCTATGACTTTGCCTGCGCCACGTGCCATGCCCAGCCGGGTTTGCGCATCCGCCTGCAAGACCTGCCCGACCTGCTGACCGCCGACGGCGCGCGCTTTGCGTATTCCACCTGGCCGGGGTATCGCGTTTCGCAGGGCGAGGTCCGCACGATGCAGCACCGCCTGTACGACTGCCTGCGCCAGCAGCGCTTTCCGGAACCGCTCTACGGCAGCGAGGTGATTACCGCGCTGGAGATGTTCCTCGCCCGCAACGCCAACGGCGGCAAGATGGACGCGCCGTCGATCAAACGATGAGGCCACGCATGTTCCGACTGACCCCCATCGTTCTGACGGCGCTCACATTGGCCCTGGCCGTCGGCACCGCCCACGCAGCCGACGCCGCCGCCAAGGCCATCACCGCGCCCAAGCCCGATGCCAAGGCCGACGCAGCACTCGCCAAGGTCATCCAAGAGAGCTTTGTCTCCAAGGGGCCCGCCACCGTGGAGGGCGTGACCGAGCGCGACGACGTGCAGAAGATCTGCAGCCAGTTTGCCGACCGCAACGCCGTGCCCGCTGCGGTTGCCAAGAAGCTGGAAGACGCGCAATTCAAGACCATCCATTACCCCGCAGACAACAAATGGCTGGGCGACTGGAAGGCAGGCGAGAAGACCGCGCAGAGCGGCCGCGGCATGCAGTTCTCCGACCCGGCCGGTGGCGCGAACGGCGCCAACTGCTACGCCTGCCACCGCTTGTCGAAAGACGAGGTGTCATACGGCACCATCGGCCCCTCGCTGTACCAGTACGGCAAGCTGCGTGGCGATTCGGAGGCGATCCTGCGCTACACGTGGGGCAAGATCTACAACTCCAATGCGTATGCGGCGTGCTCCAACATGCCGCGCTTCGGGCACAAGGGCATCCTGACCGAGCAGCAGATTCGCGACGTGATGGCGCTGTTGTTCGACCCGGCATCGCCCGTGAACCAGTAAGCCAATAACGCCATGCGCACGCTTCGACGGTTCCTGATGTGGGCGGCAGCGGCCATGGTGCTCGTTGCCAGCACCGCACAAGCCGTCGAAGTGGGCGATGTGGTGGCGCTGCCCGACGTGCAATTGCTCGACGGCACGCGGGTGCCCGGCGATGCATGGCGCGGGCACCCCGTCATCATCGCCACGTGGGCATCGTGGTGCCCGTTCTGCGCGCTGCAGAACCCGCGCCTGCAAAAGCTCTACGACGCCACGCGCGGCACCGGCCTGCGCATCCTCACCATCAGCATCGACGCCAACCCGCAGCTCGCGAAGGATTACGTCGCCAAGCGCGGCTTCACCTTTCCGGTGACGATGGAAACCGACGCGCTGTGCGCCGCCACCGGCCCGCGCAAGGGCTTGCCCGAACTGCTCGTGCTCGACGCCAAGGGCCGCGTGGTGCGCAAGGAAGTTGGCGAGATGCTGGAAGACGACGTGGCCGACCTGGCCCGCTACGCACACAGCCCCAAACAATGAACCGCCGCGAATTCGTTCAAGCCCTGGCGATTGCCGCAGCCGCCGGCCTGCGCCTGACCGACGCCCATGCCGATACGTTCAGCTATGACGTGCCGCGCTTTGGCAACGTCCACCTGCTGCACTTCACCGATTGCCACGCGCAGCTGCTGCCCATTGAATACCGCGAGCCCAGCGTCAACCTGGGCGTGGCGCAATGGGCTGGCCAGCCGCCGCATCTGGTCGGGCACGCGCTGCTCAAGCGTTACGGCATTGCGCCGGGCTCGCGCGCCGCGCACGCCTTCACCGCGCTCGACTTTGCCGAGGCCGCCCGCCGCTACGGCCGCATGGGCGGCTTCGCACACCTTGCCACGCTCATCAAGCGCCTGCGCGCCACACGCCCGAATGCGCTGCTGCTGGATGGCGGCGACACCTGGCAGGGCTCCGCCACCGCGTTGTGGACCAACGGCCAGGACATGGTCGACGCGGCCCTCGCGCTGGGCGTGGACGTCATGACCCCGCACTGGGAAATGACCTACGGCGCCGACCGCGTGCGCCACGTGGTCGATCACGATTTCAAGAACAAGGTCGCCTTTGTTGCGCAGAACATCCAGACCGCCGACTTTGGTGATCCGGTGTTCGACCCGTACGTGCTGCGCGAGCTGAACGGCGTGCCGGTCGCCATCATCGGGCAGGCGTTTCCGTACACGCCCATCGCGCACCCGGCCGATTTCACGCCCGACTGGACCTTCGGCATTCAGGAAGAACGCCTGCAGAAGATGATTGACGAGGCGCGCGGCAAGGGCGCCAAGGTCGTCGTGCTGCTGTCGCACAACGGTATGGATGTCGACCTGAAGCTGGCCTCACGCGTGCGCGGGTTGGACGCCATCCTCGGCGGCCACACGCACGATGCCGTGCCCGCGCCCGTCAAGGTCAGCAACCCGGGCGGCGTGACGCTCGTCACCAACGCGGGCGCCAACGGCAAGTTTGTCGGCGTGCTCGATCTGCATGTGCGCGGCGGCACCGTGCGCGATATCCGCTATACGTTACTGCCCGTGTTTGCCGACCTGCTGCCGGCCGACCCGGCCATGACCGCCCTGATTGACCGCGTGCGTGCGCCGTACAAAGACAAGCTGGGCGAAACGCTGGCCACGAACCGCGGCCTGCTGTACCGGCGCGGCAACTTCAACGGCACGTTCGACCAGCTCATCGTTGATGGCCTGATGCACGCGCAGGGCGCCGAGATTGCCTTCTCGCCCGGTTTCCGCTGGGGCACCACGCTGCTGCCCGGCGAGGCCCTGACCATGGAAGCGCTGATGGCCCAGACCGCCATCACCTACCCGGCCACCACGCTGACCGAGATGACGGGCGCCACCATCAAGACCGTGCTGGAAGACGTGGCCGACAACCTGTTCAACCCAGACCCGTACTACCAGCAGGGCGGCGACATGGTGCGCACCGGCGGCCTGCGCTACACCATCGACCCCACCAAGCCCATGGGCCAGCGCATTGCCGACATGCGCCTGGGGCCGGGAAGCGGCACGCCCATCGACGCCGACCGCCGCTACAAGGTGGCCGGCTGGGCCGCCGTGTCACCCGAAGCTCGCAAGGCGGGCGGGCGCCCCGTGTGGGACGTGCTGGCCGACTGGCTGCGCGACCAGCGCGAAGTGACCGCCAGGCCGCTGAACACGCCGCGCATTGTGGGCATGGATGGCAATCCGGGCATGGAAAACGGGGGTTGACCCCCGATTGAAAGGGCCCGGGGAGTTCGGGTAGACTCATTTCCCACGGGCCGATAGCTCAGCTGGGAGAGCGCCGCGTTCGCAATGCGGAGGTCGGGAGTTCGATCCTCCTTCGGTCCACCAAGTTACTGGCAGCGTTTGATGAGCTGAGACAGGGACGATATTTTCGCAGCGGATGCAAGGGTGTGCTTCTCTGACAAACTGCAGCCTAATGCTTCAACGACAAAGCCGGCCGTGTGCCGGCTTTATTGCTTTGGTTCCGCCCATGTGAAGTTCTGAGGGGAACTCCCGCCTTAAGCCGAGCTTGCCCGTTGCCGCGAATCCGGGGGCGGTACCCGTTTGGTCGTATAGAAGCTCACAAGACGGCGATTTCTTTACTTTCTCGGAGTGAGGGCTGCCAAGCTCGGTTTCTAGCTTCGAACCCTCAATCTACAATTTGCGAAACCGCAGACTGGGAAGCTGAGCTGGACCAGTCGAACAATGGGCGGCACCTTACCTCGTGGATCAGCACGATCAGGTAGGAAGTCTACCGGGACGTTTCGTGGCGTAGTTGTTAATCTACTCGCTCAGACCCCCATGCAAACTTTACAATGACTACCTCGTTTTGCCGCACAAGCAGCAAACATGTCGAGACTGGCTTAGGGGGCCTGATTCACTGCAACCTAGGGATATCTCGGAGACCTTCCCAAATCGGCTATACCCTTTCTCCCCGAATCGGGTTAGTTGAGTAATCAATTGAACGTCGATGAATTCAGTATTGCGGTGGGCCGGAAGTAAGCGAAAGGTGCTAGCCGAATTACGTAGGCTTTCGCCTCCCTCATTTCGGCGCTATTTTGAACCGTTTGCAGGTTCGGCTGTTTTGTTCTTTGATCTCATGCCGACGACAGCGGTTTTGGGGGATCTCAACCCTGAGGTGGTGGCTACATACGAGGCTCTCCGCGACGCGCCTGAAGAGGTTTGCCACTACCTTTACTCGGTGCCGAAGACGAAGGAGGCGTACTACATCGTACGGGACCTCATCCCGGAGAATCTGAGCAACGCTCAACGCGCAGCAAGACTGATCTACCTTATGAAGGGTTGCTTCAACGGCGTTTATCGAACGAACCGTCAAGGGCGCTTCAATGTTCCACTGGGGAGCAGATTCTTCGCGTTACCAGAGCCGAACGAGATTCAGGCGGCGTCCGAGGCTCTGCGAGGAGTCACCCTAGTCTGCGGTGACTTCGCGCGGGCGGTGGGAGATGCGTCAGAAGGCGATTTCGTTTACTTGGACCCACCTTATAGCGACGGAACGAGGTTTCGCGGCGAATATAGCTATCAGGGCTCGTTTCAAAGCACTGACCAGGAAAGACTGATAACGAGCTGCAACGATCTAACGAAGCGTGGCGTCAAGGTGTTGCTTTCGTTCAAAGAGTGCGAGGCACTCTGTGAGGCGCTAGAAGGATGGTCGCTGATACGGATAAACGTTACCAGAAGTGTTGCAGGTTTTGCGCATTCTCGGCGCCTAGCTCGGGAAATTCTGGCCCGCAACTACTAATCGAAGCGATATGTCAGCTCTTCGCGTGCGCCTTGCCTTGCTCAGTGATCTGCATGCCTACCATCCGGAAGCCGGTCGCTCCGCCGTTTCATATCTGCCAACAACTCAGGGGGTTTCAGACCCCGATCCCTTCGGAAACTTAGAGGATTTGATTAAGCGCGAGGCGCTGAATGTCAATTTCCTTATATGTGCTGGTGATATTTGCGATAAAGCAGATTTCCGAGGATTTCAGTACGCATGGGGTCGACTGAATGCCTTGAAAGAATCTCTGGGGGCGACCCAACTTATCGCGACCTGCGGTAATCATGATCTGAATTCAAGGCACATCGACTCAGCGGAAGATCCCGACCCGAAGGGTGCTCTTCAGACTGTCCAACCGCAATTTCCATTTGTGAGCGATGAGCTGACAAATCAATTCTGGGCACGTAATTTCGCCTTCTTAGAGCCCCTGCAAGGCGTGCGCTTTCTTGTCCTAAACACAAGCGCGTACCATGGCGGGAGCGCGGGGGAAGAAGCACACGGCAGGGTATCAAGGCGAACGATTGATGCGATCCGACGAAAGCTGGCGGTTGAGGAGCAAGTTGATCTAAACGTCTTACTGTGCCATCACCATGTACGCCCGCTGAAAGGCCTTTGGCAAAGTGCTCCTGACGCGGAGTTCATGCAAAAGGGGGGTGAACTGCTGAGTATGTTAACAAGTACAACAGCTTCACCATGGCTTGTTTTGCATGGGCATCGACATATCCCAAATCTTGAGCATTCCAGGGATCCGGACTGCGTTGTAGTGGGCGCATCAAGTTTCTCTGGTCAAATTCCTGGGAAGCTCAATCAATTCCATATTCTCGAGATCATCGTCGATCATTCCGTGCCGCAGCCTCTAACAGGAACCATTGAAACTTGGAGTTGGACCATCACCGGAGGATGGCAAAAACGGCCAATTCAGAATGACGAAGAGGGGTTTCCCCCCCAATGCGGATTTGGCTCGCAATTTCAGCCACGAGCTCTAGCTGAAAAAATTGCGCAGATACTGGACAAGACGCCCGACTATAAGAGCTGGGAGGAGGTTGCAGAAAGGGTTCCAGACGTGAATTTCATGACCCCTACTCACCTTAGCCAAGTCGAAAAATTGCTTGAGGCGATGAACATCAAGCTGCATCGTGATCGAGAGGGAATGCTGACGCAGGTGGGGAGGTCAGCATGACTCGAGAGACTGCATCGTCCCCGTTCTTTGGCGCCTACAACGCGCGTCACATCAATCCTGAGGAAGTTGCCCGCCAGTTTGTCCCATCAGGGAAGTTCTGGGAATTGATAGCCTTGAGGAACTCGCTTCTTATTGGCCCCAGAGGAAGCGGTAAAACACATCTTCTTAAAATGCTACAACCCAAGGCGCTGGCCGCTTGGCAAGGGGAGGAGGCTGATCGGGCGCGTGTCAACATCGACTATTGGGGGGTATTCACGCCGGCTGACGTCAATTGGAAGGTGCAAGTCGACCAAAAAGCAGAAAGTCTCGGAGAAGAAAGCGATGGGAAGTTCTCGAAGGCGGTGTTTTTGTCGCACTTCAGAGAAGCGTTCGTTGCCTGCATCCTCCAACTGACCCGGGATCGTCCACGAGTGGACAATGGCGAGGCATCTACAAGAGTAGAGTTATCAAAAGAGAAAGAAATTGCTCTTTGCATTGCTCTTGCTAAAAGTTGGGGCCTATCATTGGGCGTTCCATCACTTGACGGCCTAAAGGTTTCATTAGTCGAAGAGCTTAACCAGCTCGGTGAAACTAAGCTCCAAAAGCAATTGTCTCCATACATGGTTCGTCTTCTAGGAATGAACCTGCTTGGCGTTGCTCGGGAAATCGCAGAGCAATTTATCGCGATAACAGGACTTTACTCCGCTCGCTGGGCTTTGTGCTTTGATGAATTGGAGATTGCGCCTCAAGCTATTCAGCAAGATCTATTTCGCTATTTGCGCTCCACGGATCAACGATTTATTTTCAAGCTGGCAATCAGCCCATCGAATGATGCGTCCAGTTTGTTAAATTCCGAAGGAGCGGCTTCTGCCGGCAATGATTACGACGCTATACCACTGTGGTTTACTGACCAGCGTGAGCGCGAGCAGTTTTGCCTGCGTTTATGGGACAAGCACTCGGCTGGTACGGACGCAAAGCATCTACCGCCGTATGTCTTGTTGCAAAGGTCTCGGTTTCAGTACTCTAACCAAGAGAGTAGCCATGGGCGCCGGCGGTATCAAGGGCAGATGGCCGGCAGTTGGAGATCGGATTTCCTTGAGCTCGAGAAGAAAGATCCGTCTTTTGCAGAATACCTTCGCCGCAATGGCGTAAAAGCAGCATCCCTTGATGCAACACCACGGGAGAAGATGAACTCGGTGGTCCGCAAGGTTGCCCCTCTTGTTGGTTTTAGAAATGCGTACCTAACTAGTTCTAGGGACTCCTCCGGCGTGCCGATTCGAAAGAGCCTGAAACGCGCACCACCTGATGTCTTCTCCGGATGGGAGGCAATATGCACTGCTACGGAAGGGAATCCACGGTGGTTCAGCGGAATTGCGTCCAGGCTTCTCTTGCGGTGGAGGCTAAGCCCCAGCGGGAAGGAGCTCACTCGGGAGCAGCAGACCCAGGAGCTAGAAACCTCAGCAAAAAAATTCCTAGCTTGGATCAATGCGATACCGGTCGACAAGGCCGACGAGGGAGCAGTCCAACTTATTAGCCTATACGACTTGATCAAGACCCTGGCGAAGCATTTTGAGCAGGGTGCATTAGGTAGGATCTTTACTGCTGACCCGGTACTAGCATTCACTGTCGACGAGGGAACGCCGGAACCGATTCAGCGGCTCGTGATGGCCGCGCTAAACATTGGCGCTATTGTCATCTTCAATGATGAAGACGTGAACTTCACCGTAGCGTCTCCCGTTGGCCGAACATTTCGGCTTGTGCACTTGCTCGCTCCGCACTTTAACCTCCCAATGCGAAGAGGGAAAGCAAGGAGCTTATCAAAAATCCTCGCAAAACAACTCGGTCCGCTGGAGCACTTTGCGTTGCCAGCACAAGCTGGTGATAGTCGGGAAGGTAGCCAACAACTAGGTTTATTTACATGACTTCGAAGCGACCTAAGTTTTCGAATCTTGCTTTGATCGAAGAATCAGATGTTGAGTACGATCTATCTATATTCGCACTCGGATTTGAGTCTAGGGCTGTGAATCTTCTGCCGTCAGTGGCCAAACGAACACGAGCACTGTTGGCACTAGGTTTTGACCACGGACGTGAGCTCGCGTATGAGGAGAACAAGCGTGCGTTCTCAGATGCTTCCGTGCGAGTGGAGGATGGGCTATCGGATCGTGAATTTGAAGAGGTGCTTCGTGGCCACCTGAAGGCTCTCGACGGAGAGAGTCATCGAATGGTTTTTGTTGATGTATCTTGTTTCAGTCGGTTTCGGCTTGCCTCGATTGTTCATGAGCTATTTTCACTCTCTCAATCACTTGGGGCTGGATTAACAATCGATTTCGCATACTCGTTGGCAAAATTTGAAAAGCCGGATTCAATTCGTCAGCCGAACACAGTCGTGGGCCCGGCGCATCGGGCGTTCGCCGGCTGGTCACAAGGAGGATATTCTTCAACTGCTGCGGTTCTTGGTCTCGGATACGAACAAGATCAGGCGCTAGGGGTAGTTGAGTTCCTTCAGGCGGGTGAGGTGTGGGCGTTTACACCAAAATCGCCTGTCGTCGAGTACAAAGCTGAAGTTGATAAAGCCAATGATCTGTTATTGTCGGAGATTCCACCTAACCGAGTTCTTGAGTACGACGTCTGTGCACCTACCTCAGTGCTTGCAACATTGGAATCTGTGGTGCGCGGCTTAGGCGACGGGCATAGCGTAGTTTTGGTGCCCTTTGGACCAAAGATTTTTGTTCTCTGCTCATTGATTGTTGCGGCTATGCGCAACGAAATTGCTGTATGGCGAGTTAGCCAGGGAACAGCAATCAAGCCGAGCGATCGTGCGGCGAGCCATGTGCAGGTTGGGCTTCGAGTCGCTTTCCCGCCGCAAGATGGATCGAGTTCGATTTCATCGAACTTAGGCAGTCAGCAATCCTGACACTCCCGACACTCCCGTGCTTGACACTGACGCTTCAGTGTCTGAGGGTGAAGCTCCAGTGTTTGACACTGACGCTCCAGTGTCCGAGGGTGAAGCTCCAGTGTTTAACACTGACGCTCCAGTGTCCGAGGGTGAAGCTCCAGTGTTTAACACTGACGCTCCGGTGTCTGAGGGTGAAGCTCCAGTGTTTGACACTGACGCTCCAGTGTCTGAGGGTGAAGCTCCAGTGTTTGACACTGACGCTCCAGTGTCTGAGGGTGAAGCTCCAGTGTCTGAGGGTGAAGCTTCAGTGTTTTACCCTGACGCTTCACCGTCAGAGAGTGGAGCGTGACCTTCCGACCGTCGCGCCCGACGAATCAAGAATCCAACTTTCGCCGCTGCCCCCGTCGCTATAATCCATTCCGCTGCTGCACCAACGGCAGCCGGGTTTGGCGACCTGCACTGGTGGCTCTGGAGAGACGATGCTTCGCGCATCGGCTCCGCACACCCACGCACGCACTACGGCGGGCCGGGTGGGGAGACCGCAAGGTCTGCCGGTGCTCCAGAGAGCCGGTTCGCCAGCCCCGCCGTCAGGCCCGCCACCTCGTCTGGCGATGAGTTGCCGGGCCTCCAACCACTCTGGAGGCTCTATGCCAAATGGTCCAAGCGGGCACCGCCCCGCGTCTTATCCATCTCCACCTGAACCACCCACGCACGCGCCCACGTCGTCTGACGCCGGTACGCTTACAAAAAACCGTACTTATCTGAACGGCGCAATCGCAGCGCAGGCGTATCTCAGGCGCACCCGCGCCGCCATGCGCAGCCACGGCCAATGCCGACCGGGCATGCTGCGGGAGGAGCTTCAGCACTTCTCCACACACGCGTTCCCGCCGGCTTTTATCAAAGGCTTTATGGATGCGATTGATGCGTACGTATCGATGTCGCTCGGGGGCCGCGATGTCGATCCGCAATCGTGGGACGTGCTAGCCGCCATAGAGCGGCGGGGCTATAGCCAATAACAAGAGATGCACGCATTCCCGTGACGGGCGGGAATGCCGGGGTGAAATCGGAGGGGCAACTGGGCATTCGCCGGTCGATTTGTCCGCTCCGGTCCAGACATGACGACCAACTCACGGCATCGTCGGCGGATCACGGTCTAGGCCGAACGCGAACGCTCTGGAAAAGGGGACGCGCATTGGTTGACCCGTCTTGGGGTCTTTAAAGGGTGCGCACGCCATTGACCGTACAGCTTGCACGGAAGCGTCATCTAGCGGGGCATGGCCGGAAGACCGTTTGATGTGAATGTTGGAGAGGCTTCCATCCGGTTCAATCACCCCCCACACAACAGCCGCTCCTTCCATGCGCTTTCGGCGTGCTTCGTCGGGATAGACCACCAACGGATTCGTGCATCCGATGGCCGGTGGATGAGTTGCCGGCGAACCGGCTTCTGGCGGAGTGGGTCGCTGGCTGGCGCATCCAGCCAACAACACAAATGGCACGATGCACGCAAGCGTCTGCACGCGATACAGCATGAATCCCCCTGTCTTTACCAAGCTCACGTTGGTCTGATTGTTCTGCACAGCAACTGGGATCGTAGACGAAGAGCGTGAAGGGAAAGTGGCAACGCTGCGCCCTGAGGTGCCGGAGTAAGATGCACTCAAAAAAAGGGGGGAAGCCATGGAAAAGACGGGCCTTTTGCATCGTTTGGGATGTAGCAAGCTGCTGGCCGGCCGCTCACGGATGGTTGCGTCCTTCATCCTGATGGCATTGACCTCGGCGCTCTGCGCTACAGCGCATGCGGAACAGGCTGACGAACCTGCATGGCGCGCCAAACCGCAGGCATACGCCACCGTCGATAACATCTTTGCGGCGCGGGAACCATTCAGTCGTGCACGTGTTGTCAACCGGGCATTGGTTGAAGCCACGTCCGACAAGGGCCTACGCTTCTGGTTTCGCATCTTTGGCCCCAACTATCGCATCTACTCTGAAGCGGGCGAGGCGAGACGAATCGCAGCGGGGGTGTACCTTTACACCGGCAACGGAGAAGCGACCTGCGACTTGCTGTTCCGGCTGTGGCCCAAGCGTTCTCTTCGTGTCGAAGGTCGACCAACGCCTGACGGCAGCCAAGGCGGTGCTCGGTTCTGCCCCACGGCAATCACTCTATCGTTCAAGCCTTAAATGGCGGTAAGGAGAGTCATGACGACATTCATCGTTATCGCGCTTTTTCTGCTTCTCCCACTATGGTCCGCGTTCGTTGGATGGGGGTTGCCTAAACCGTTTAGCCTCAGGACCTGTCAGGGAACGAGTTGGCGCCGAGCATTCCCGTCTGCCTCAAAGTTCGAGATTCGCGAATTCCTACTCGTGTTCGTAGGGGCGTTCGCGCTGCCCGCCAGGCAAAAGCTGATGCTCCGGCCGGACGATGAAATCCTGGCCATATATCGAGCGCTATATCCATCTCGATGGACCCCTGACGCGCTTGAGCTTGAAACCTTGGCTAAGGATATCGAGGCGAGGTATGGGTTGGAGTTTCGCCGTATCTGGAACGAAAGGCTAAGCCTCGGGGAGCTGTTTGCGTTGACCCAGCAGCACTCGCATGGGATGACGGTCAGCCCCCCAAATGCATTCCCATGACGGGCGGGAATGCCTGAGCTGGTCAGAGTGGCTGTTGGGCGTTGGCTGTTGAAGCTGTCTACCGAGCACGAATCGCCGCCACGAAAGCGGACAGAAATCCGCGCATTTCGGTTTGCCGCTCGGGCCGCTTCAGCAGGGTTTTGATTTCGTCTGGCGTTTTCCCAATCAACGGGATGCGCAAAAACACGTCTTCGAGAAATTGATCGCTGACAGTGGACAGCACGAGCCGGAGCGATGTGAGCATGTCGTCGCCACGATGGGATGCATGTGCGAGCGCAATGGGCTTTCCGATGACTTCGAATCGCGAGACCATCCAATCGATGACGTTCTTGAGCCCTCCCGGAATAGCGCGAACGTATTCGGGGCTGGCAATAATGATGCCGTCGCATCCGGACACGAGTGCCAGGAATTCCAGCACTTCGGCTGGTGTCTGTGGCCCTTCCAGGTCAGGGGAAAAGACCGGCAAGGTGTCGAGGCGATGGAATACCGACAGCTCAACGCCCTCGGGGGCAACGTCTTTCAAGCCGAACAGTAGCGCCGTGTTGACGGAATCGCGGCGGGCACTGCCGGAGATGGTTAGGAGCTTCATCTGGTCTTCCTTTAGAGACATCCTGCCGCGCGCCGGGGCGGTCTGGTTCGATACGCTCGAAACGTCCCGCCGCCCCGCCTTTCAACCCGTCATCCAAACTTGCGCGCCGCATCGCGCGCCAGGCCGGAACCGATCCCGCCGAACAGGTCGCCCTCGACCCGCCGCGCCGACGGCAGCACTTGCGCCAGTTGCTCGCGCAGCAACGGCACCCCGCTGGAGCCGCCGGCAAAGAGAATGGTATCGACCGCTTCCGCTGCCACGCCCGCCGTCTTCAGCATGGCCTGCACCGTCGAGACCGTCTTGCCGACCAGCTTCCCGATCGACTGGTCGAAATCCTCGCGCGTGACGGGCTGCTTCAACTCGGGTGCGATGCGGTGCAGGTCGATCTCCGCCACCGGAGCGTCTGACAGCGCGATCTTCGCGGCTTCCACCTGGATAGCCAGCCAGTGGCCGGCGCGCTCGCGGATCAGGCGGATCAGGCGGTCGAGTTTTTCGGTGTCGGCGGCATCTCGGTAATTGTCCATCACCACCGTCCACGCCTTGCGCGTGTACACGTGGTTGATGGTGTGCCAGCTCGCCAGGTCGAAATACTGGCCGGACGGCATCGCCTTGCCGTTGCGCAGCGTGCTGTTCAGGCCCAGTAGCGGCATCACGCTGGCCAGGCTCAAGGCGCGGTCGAAGTCGGTGCCGCCGATGTGCACGCCGCCGTTGGCGAGGATGTCGTCGCGGCGGTCAAGGCGTTTCGCGCGGTCGGGCGACAAGCGCACGAGCGAGAAGTCCGACGTACCGCCGCCAATGTCGGCCACCAGCACAAGTTCTTCACCGCTGATGCCGGCTTCGTAGTCGAACGCGGCGGCGATGGGCTCGTACTGAAAGGCGATCTCGTCAAAGCCCGCGTCGCGCGCGATGCCCGCCAGCGTGTCTTCGGCGAGCTGGTCAGCCTTGGGGTCTTCGTCGATGAAGAACACCGGGCGGCCCAGCACGGCGCGGCGGAATTCATGGCCGGCGGCATGCTCGGCGCGCCGCTTGAGTTCGCCGATGAAATGCGCCAGCAGCTTGCGGAAGGGCATGGCCTGGCCCATGACCTCGGTGCTGTCGTCCATCATCGACGTGCCGAGCAGGCTCTTGAGCGAGCGCATCAGGCGGCCCTCGTAGCCGGCAAGATAGTCGGCCAGCGCGGCACGGCCGTAGCTGACCGTCGGGTCTTCGGCGTGAAAGAAGATGACGGAAGGCAGCGTGGCCTTGCCGTCTTCGAGCGGCAGCAGGGTGGGTGCGTCCGGTCTCAGCCAGCCGACGGTGGAGTTGGACGTGCCGAAATCGACGCCGCAGGCGTTTGACATCATAGGATTGTGGCTTCTGGAGTGCAGCGGGAGGCATGCGCCCGCACGGGATATCAGAGCGGGCGCCACCTGCGAAAGGGGCGCTATTGTAGTGGCTTTGTGCGACGTATCCCCTCACGGCGCACGCGGCCGCTGAGAGTCCGGCCACGCGCGATCACCGTCAGAGGCGATGGCGAGCGGTGCGCAGGGGCGGTCCATGGTGCGCCAGTCCCGAAACACCTAGAAAAAAAAGAATCCTTTTGCACTGGCTGTGCCTCTATGAAGCCGTCACCAGCACAACAGAAGGATGCGTCCCTATGTTCTATCTCAAGCGAAATCTGCCCACCCCCCAGCGATTGATTCGCGCTTTCCTTGGGCTCTGCGCAGCCGTTGCTACAGCAACGTGGGCGACGACACCGTGGGGCATGATTGCCGGCTACGCGGCCGCAGCAATTCTTGCGGGCACAGCAGTTGTCGGCTTTTGTCCGGCCTGTGCGCTTGTTGGAAGAACGCCAATAAAGAACTGAAATGATCCGTCCGTCTGATGCGCTTATTGAGGCGGCTTGCGCTGGCAACGAGGCTGCAATCTCTCAACTGTTGACGGTTTGCCAGCCGGATCTAAAGCGGTTTGCGCGACGAACGTGCACCAATAGCGAGGACGCTGAAGACGCCGTGCAGATCGCCTTATGGCGGGTGTCTCGAAAAATTGGCGCGCTACGTACGGCGGCGGCATTTGCGAGCTGGCTATTCCGTATCGTCGAAAGGGAATGCTACCGATTCTTTACCAGGGGAAAAGGGTCCATTCCCTTGTGCGAGGCCGATTTGGATGCTGTTCAGGCACCGACGATCCCAAGAGATCTGCGAACGGATCTCACCAACGCAATCCAGACGCTTCCAAAGAACTATCGCGAGGTTCTCATCTTGCGGGATGTCGATGGACTGACGGCACCGGAAGTGGCGGCCGAGCTAGGCGTGACCGTTGAAGCCGTCAAGAGCCGACTGCATCGTGCCCGATCCATGGTGCGCGAGAAACTTGTCGCAAGCGGATACTGGAATTCGGCAATGGATTCGGAAAATGATCGGTAATCCAAAACAGCAGGCATGAATGATGAGTGAATACCAGTCGCCCAAAGACTTCCAGAACATTCCAAAGCTTCTTGCCCTTGCGAAGGAAGAAGGCAACGCTTTTATGGCCTTCGATCATGCCGCGAAGCGCGCTGATGGTCTCATTCCGCCCAAGGTCAGGGAGTTCATCTCGCTCGCCGTTGCGCTGACGACGCAGTGTTCGTACTGCCTTGATGTCCATACGAAGGCAGCAAAAAAGGCCGGCGTTACTGCTGAAGAACTTGCGGAATTGATTTCAATTGCAGCAGCGGTTCGAGCGGGCGCAACAATGGGACACGGCCTGATGGCGCTCCGCCTGTTTGAAGAGGCATAAGAGGCGTTCGCCCGCATGACGGCGGCGGGCTATCCGATAGCTCCGTGCGCTGCCCAACACATGCTCCCGACAGGCATACCGCATGCTGCGCCTGCATGGTCCGGGGCCAATGACCGCGCCCCGCCAACTCGTTCAACGCGCGGGGGAACAGATGAGCTACGCCCGTTTCGGAGCAATGATCGTGGTGTCCACGGTCGTCATGTTCGGTCTGATGTACTTGAACACCTACGAGATCGAGCACGTTCTATTCAGTCAGACACGCATGTGGATGGCGCTGATCATGGGCGCGGCAATGAGCGCCATCATGCTCGTGTTCATGTGGGGCATGTACGCCAAGGCCACCGCGAACGTCGCGATCCTGCTTGTGAGTGCGGTCGTGTTCTGCAGCGCGCTGTGGCTGGTTCGGAGCCAGCAGACGGTTGGGGATGTGTCGTACATGCAGGCGATGATTCCTCACCACTCCATCGCCATCATGACCAGTGAGCGCGCGCACATTAAAGACCCGCGCGTACGCAAGCTGGCGGACGGAATCATTCGGGCGCAGGTGAAGGAGATTGGCGAAATGAACGCGCTCATCGCCGATCTGAAGCAGAACCCGCCGCCCGCCGGTTCGCCGGATATCCTGAGTTACCGCAAGCTCGGAGAGCCGCCGCCCAAGCCGGAATGATTGGCGGCCAAGGCATCGGAGGGATTTTTCTTCGATGGCGATTCGATTCCAACAAAAAGCCCGCGAGCCGAGAGGCAACGCGGGCTTTTTTCACATCCCTTTCAGTACGTTCTGCTCCAGACAAGGGTTGCCGTGATCCACAGTCAGCGGCACCTGACGTCGTACCCCGCCACGTGCGGGAGATCGTCCTCGCCGACGGTGGTCAAGGTGAGCTTGCCTGCGGGGCCAGCGTAGTTGAAATCGCAATAGGCCAAGCCCGTGCCGGCGCAGGAGTTGGCCTCGCCGATGCCGCGCTTGACCAGCGCAGCCTGGCGAGGCTCCGGGCTGGCGCCACCCTTCACAGGCTTCCAGCCCTTGTCGGCGAGCGCCTTGCGTGCTTTGTCGATCGGCATGTTGTAGACATTCGGCACGTGGGCGCGACCCTGGCAGACGGCATCGTCGTCGGCCACCTTGCTCAGGCGCAGCGTGCCATCGCTGTCCACGCGCAGGTCGCCGACGGGCAGGGGAGAAATGTCGCCATCCCACACGCGCACGGCGCCGCCTTCCAGCGGGGTCAGTGCGCCAATCGCGGTGTCTTCGGCTGATTTGCCGTAGGCCAGCGCGACGAGCTTGTCGTTCTGAAACACCGCTACGTTGCCTTGCGTGACGTTGCACGTGCCGCTGGTCGCGGCCTGCATCTGGCCGGCAAAGCTGACAGCGCGATAGGCGCCAAGCGGTACATCGGCCATCACCGCCCAGCCTTGCGCGGCCACCTGTTTCGCGGCTGGCGACTTTGGCTTGATGACAAGTTGCGGGCAACTGTCGCGGTCACTGGCGTCGCCGCCGGCCTTGGGCAGGTTGGCAACTGCCTTCATGCGAATGTCTTTCAACTCAGACACGACCCGAAGCGCTGGCACGCCCGTTTGCGCGGCAGCCTGCAATGTGAGCGCGAGACCGAACGTCAGCGCCGTGCCATGCAGGACGTTTGAGGCGATGGTGCTTGTGAAGGCGGAGAAGGAATGGCGAGGCTGCATACGAGGGAATGACGAGCGGCAGTTGAAGAGGCCTTCCAGGCGCGACGTGTCACGGCGGTGGCCTGTGTTGCGGGAACGGAGTCGCTGCGTCGAGCGACTGCGGCGGCGAATATTAAGAAGCAGAAACACATCGGCGTTGCTTCTACACCAGCATGGCGCGAATTCTGCGCTCCGGATTCTAGTCAAGATAGATCGACTGGTACATCGCCTGCAGCCTGCGTTTAATCGCTCGCGAGCGCATCTTCATCGTGCTTGCCGATGGACAAAGGCATCGGAGGCTCCAAGCTCCGGCAAGCCTTCGCAATGTCCTCTATGCGCTGCACACGCCGATAGGGCAGCTGTTTTCTGCAGCATTGGCCAGTTTCGCCATTGCGTGCCTTGCTGAACGAAGCGCTTTATCGCCCATCTGAGCGGCAAGTTCTGCTTTGGCCGCACTCCACACCGGGAGCGCATCCGCGACAAGCCGACGCCCAGATGCCGTGAGCGCCAACTGCTTTCCAGCCCGGCCGCGTCCGCCGGTGGCCTGGAGCAAATCCCGGCTTTCCAGATTCTGGACAGATCGGCTGAGGGTCGTGGGGTCGACCCCGGCCTTATCCGCCAGCTCGACCAGCGTCGTGCCCTCGGCTTCACCGATTCCAACCAAGAGGCTGAACTGCTCCGCCGTGAGCCCGAGCGGCTTGAAACAGGCGTTGTAGTAACGCGTGAGCGCGCGCGCCGTTGCGCGTGCCTGGAAGCCCGGACACTCCGCTGCCACGTTCTTCAAAGCTTCTGGATCAAAACCCTTCATGTCTACTCCGTTTGACAATCGCACCTGGCATCAATACTGTATATGCATTATTTTGGAGCCACAATGCCAGCATACGTACACGTCAATCTACGCATCATCGACGCGGCCAAGCAGGCGGCGCTTGCTCCGCGCTTTCAGGCTGCGCTGCAAGACGCGGGTGGGCGAATCCTGCATTTCGGCCCTGTCGCGCGGGTTCTGGAGGGGGATGAAGATCCGTTGCCGATGGCTGGTGTGTTCGAGTTTCCGACGCTGGCGCAAGCGCTGGCTTTCTACAATTCCGAGACCTATGCGCCGATCAAGGCCGAGCGGCAGGAAGCCCAGCAAGCGCGGATGTTCATCGTCGAGACGCCGTCGTGATCGACCGCTTCCGGTCAGGAGCGCACGTTATCGGTACGCTCGAAACATGCAAGCCATTGCAGAGGACGCCCAAGCTGGGCCTCGTCGGTCGGCAACGGAACAAGGGGACACGGAAACACAACGCAATACGCCCACCACGTGCACAAGGCACGGGCGGGCGCATCGCTGGGTGACCAGTGAACCGTGAAGGCGGCGAAGGCGGTGAACCAACCCGCCCACCCGATTACTTCAACCGCGCCTTCAGCTCTTCGCTGGCTTGATGCAGCGCTGCACGGGTTGCGGGCACGCCGGCCAGCGCATTGAGCAAGCCGAAGTCGTGAATCATGCCGTTGTAGCGCGTGGCGGTCACATCCACACCCGCCGCGTCGAGCTTGCGTGCATACGCTTCGCCTTCATCGCGCAAGACATCCTTCTCGGCGGTAATCACCAGCGCAGGCGGCAGCCCCTTCAGCTGAGCGGGCGTGGCCAGCAGCGGCGATGCGTAGATCTCCTGACGCTGCGCCGGGTCGGTCGTGTAGGCGTTCCAGAACCACTGCATCATCGGCTTGGTCAGGAAGTGCCCCTGCGCAAACTCGTCGTACGAAGCGTTCTCGAAGCTGGCATTCGTGACCGGCCAGAACAGGACTTGCGTGCGCAGTCCGGGCGTCCCGTGCGCCTTGGCCATCAGGGCCACCACGGCCGCCATGTTGCCGCCCACGCTGTTGCCGGCAATCGCCAGCCGCTTGCCGTCTACGCCGATCTGCGCACCGTTTTCTGCCACCCACTTTGTGGCGGCGTAGATCTGGTTGATTGCCACCGGATACCGCGCTTCGGGCGAGGGCGTGTAGTTGACGAAGACGGCGACGGCGCCGGAGTCGGCCACCAGGTCGCGCACAAAGCGCTCGTGCGTGGGGAAGTCGCCCAGCACCCAGCCCCCGCCGTGAACGAAGATGAAGCCGGGCAACGTGCCCTTGGCGCCGGCCGGGCGCACGATCGTCAGGCTGATCGGCTTGCCGTCCACGGTGATGGTTTTCTGGCTGACGTCAGCGGGCGGCAGCGGCACCTTTGCGGCGGCCTGCGCGCCCACCAGCACGGCGCGGGCATCGGCGGGTGACAGGGTTTCCAGCGGCTGTCCACCGCCGGCGGCCAGGGCGTCGAGGAATGCCTGGGTGGTGCGCTCCACGCCTGGGCTGCCCGCAGCAAGGGCAACGCTTGCTGCCACAGAGAGCAGGGTGCCGGCGGCAAATTTGGTCATGCGGTTCATGGCTGGGCCTCTAATGGGTTGTCGTGGGAATGTTGGGGAAGGGCGTACGGCTTAGATCAGGCTCAGGCGTACGTCGATGTTTCCGCGCGTCGCGTTCGAATAGGGGCAGACGATGTGGGCACGGTCGATGAGCGTTTGCGCTTCAGCCGGGTCCATGCCGGGCAGGCTGATCTTCAGGTCGACTTCAATGCCAAAGCCGTTCGGAATGACGCCGATGCCGACGCTGCCCTGCACGGACACATCTGCCGGCACGCGGATCTTGTCGCGCGCACCCACGAACTTGATCGCGCCGAGGAAACACGCGCTGTAGCCAGCGGCAAACAGCTGCTCGGGGTTGGTGCCTTCGCCGCCGGCACCGCCCAGTTCGGTGGGCGTGGTCAGGCGGACGTCGAGCCGGCCATCGTCAGTGGTGGCGCGGCCATCGCGGCCGCCGGTGGCACGAGCATTGGCACGGTAGAGGATGTTTTCGATCGACATGGTGGTTCTCCTATGAGAGGGGTGGTGGTGCAGGCATCGGCTGTCGAGGCTGATGCCGAGTTGCTTACGATTAAATAGCGCGCTACTTAATCAGTTTAAAAAAACGAGCGCGATCAGGCGCCCGTCGGCGATACGTGTGTGCTCAGGCGGCGTTCTTGAAGAGCCGTCCTCGCAATGCATTCAACTGTGTGCGCAGTTCTTCCAGCTCGCCGGGCGCACACTCCATGGCCGTAGCCATGCATGTCGGCACTTTCTCGGCCCGCTTCTCCAGCGCCTTGCCGGCCGCCGTGAGCGAGATGATCACCCGTCGTTCGTCCTCGGCCGAGCGCTGCCGCTCGATCAGCCCCGATGCCTCCAGCCGCTTCAGCAGCGGAGTGAGCGTGGCGGAGTCGAGGAACAGCCGCTCGCCGATCTGCGACACCGTCTGGCTGTCTTGCTCCCACAACACCAGCATGACGAGGTACTGCGAGTACGTCAGGTCCAGCGCCTTGAGCAGCGGCCGGTACGCCTTGTTGATCCCGATCATGGTCGAGTACAGCGCAAAGCAGAGCTGCTCGTCCAGGGCGAGGTCGCGGCGTGCGGGGGAAGGCTTGCGTGTGTTCATGGAGGAGAATATATATAGCGCGCTATTGAATTGCAAGCTAATTTTTTAGATGGATTGTTCAGCGGCGGCGGGAGCCAAACCTTACTTGCCGCCGCGCGCTATCCGCTCGTACTGCAGACGATCAATTTCGTCCCCGTACCGCAGCGCATCGTTAAAGAGGCGGTTGTCATGCGGCACGGGTTCTGAGGATTCGCGCTCCCCATAGAAGCAAACGTAGATCTTCCTTGCCTGATGCTCCCATCGGAACATCACCTCCTCAAAGGGATAGTCGATATAGACATCTCGACCGTCGAACGTAGGGCCTTTGTGAACTGGCATGCGGACTCCTTTTGCGAACGGGATGCTCGTAGGCGATGGCGGCCATTGCCGGTCGACCGCCCGTGATCAGGCGCAGACCGTATCACGCTATCCTTCCAGCCTCTGATGACGACAAGGAGGACCACATGATCAAAGTGACCGTGATGTACCCCTACACCGAAGGCGCGCGCTTCGACCACGACTACTACCGCGACCGGCACATGCCGATGGTGAAGGCGAAGCTGGGCAATGCCTGCGCGTACTACACCGTCGAAAAAGGTCTGGCTGGCGGCGCGCCAGGTACGCCGCCCGCCTTCGTTGCGATGTGCGCCCTGATCTGCGAGTCGGCCGAGGGCTTCCAGGCCGCCATGAAAGAACACGGCGCCGAGATCCTGGGCGACATCGCCAACTACACCGACATCGCACCGGTGCTTCAGTTGAGCGAGGTCGTGGTTGAGCGGTCGGATCGTTGAGCGCTTTGACGGCGCTGCAACCAATCACAATGGACTGACGCGTTCCCGGGAAGGGGCCCATCCCCGCTGAGAATTGTTGAGTTGCCTCGGCAAGACCCCTTCCATAGACTCCGCCCCTGGCAACTTAAGGGGAGGCTCCTCCCTCTCCCTAGTCGTCCATGCAGTCCTAGCTAGCCCCGGCCACCCGTCCCGGCCGGGGCTCTTTTTTTGTCAGACGGCATGCCGATGCTGCATCGGCGTCAGCTCGCGTTTGCCTTCCAGCGTGCGCTCTGCGGCCTAGAATGGGGGCCCGCCCACAGATGACGACCTCTCGCATGACGACGAAACAACGCGTTGCCACTGTGCTGCTTTGCGCGCTCGCCTGGATCGTCATTGATCAGGCGACGAAGGCTCTGTTCAAGCAAATACTGACGCCCGGCGAGGTCGTGTCATTCTTCTCAGGAAGCCTTCTGGTTCTACCTACCTATAACCACGGTGCGTTCCTCAGCCTCGGCGCAGGAATGTCGGACGCGACGCGCAACGTCGTCTTCATCTATGGCGTTCTGGCAATTCTGGTCGGCCTGTTCGTGTGGGTGCTGCGTACGCCCAGGCTCGGCCGCACGGACGTCATTGCGGCAGCCTGCATTCTGGGCGGAGGGCTCAGCAACCTGTTCGATCGTTGTGTCTACGACGGCCGGGTTTTTGATTTTCTGAACATCGGCATCGGGCAGTTGCGAACCGGTGTATTCAACGTCGCAGACGTCGGAATCATGCTCGGCGTGGCGCTCCTTCTGTTCCGTGGCGCAAAGCGCGGCCCCACGTTGCCTGGGGCTTCGACGGCTTGAGGAATGCAGGCCGCAGCGGGCTGGCGCCTGCCTTGGATGCCGTTTTAGTCGCCAATGTGAGCAGACGCACGTGCAGCATGCGGGGGCGGGTACACCCACCGTGCCCGTGGGCGCAAGTCTTGCGATGCGGGGGCATCCAACATGCTCCCGGGGCAAGCCATGCGATACGTCCTCCTTGTCTGTGCCGTTGCCGCGCTCGGTGTCAGCGGTTGTCATCGTGAGAGCGATACCCAATCGAATGTCCGCGCGCCGGGGCAAGCCGAGTCTTCAAAGACGAAAGTTCTGGAAGCAGGCGCCGCTGCGCTGCAGGACAGGCCACCCGTCGAGGCCATCAACGCTTACTTGGACGGCTTCCATTTCTATAACGGCCGGCCGAACGTGCAGATGGAGGCGCATCACTACTGCGCGATCGTCAACGAGGATGTCACCCAATGCACCATCTACGACGGCAACGTCAAGAATGCGAAGTTGATGGGCGTGGAATACATCATCAGCGCAAAGCTGTTCGCCACGCTGCCTCCCGCAGAGAAAGCCTTGTGGCACAGCCACGTCTGGGAGGTGAAATCCGGGCAGCTCGTCGCGCCTGGGATTCCCGAGCCGGCAGAAAAAGAACTGATGAAGAAACTGGTCGGCACATATGGCAAGACATGGCACACGTGGCATACCGATCTCGACAAACAACTGCCGCTCGGCGTCCCTCAATTGATGATGGGTTTCACGGGGGAGGGCCAGGCGAATGCAGCGATGGTTGCCGAGCGAGACAAGCGCATTGGCATCGACAGTGCCGAGCGGAAGAAGGACCGTGCGGATATTCCCGCGCCGCCGGTCAATCCTGCAGCCAATGGTTGGCAGCGGGGCAACGCGTTTCAAATTGCTGATCCCACGGGAAGCCAGCACGCTCACGAGTCCGCCACCGCGGGCGCCGGGGCCAAGGCGCCGGATGTGAACGCCCGGGCAAACCAGAAGCGGACTCCATAGGCACCGCGCCGCCTGCGGCGCGGGGAGATCGGCTACGTAGGCCGCCCAATCCTGCGCCGCCCCAGGCCCTGACTCGCCCCAGAGACGCCCCTATTGCCTGCACATCCGGCGCAGGGTAAAAATCGCGCTATCGTCGCCCAATCCCAACCGGGAGTCGCGCACCCATGGACCAACCAGCCAAGCTCAATGCCGATTCCCTGGGCATCGTCGAATCGGTGATCATGGGCATCGCCGGCACTGCCCCGGCGTACAGCATCGAAATCACGACATCCACCATCATCGGCACGGCTGGCACGCAGTCGCCGGCGAGCATCCTGGTGTGCGGGCTGATCATGTTTGGCATCGCGTACGCGTTCATCAACATGAACCGCGCCATGGCGAGTGCCGGCACGTCGTATTCGTGGGTGAGCATGGTATTCGGGCGGGCGCTGGGCTTCCTGGCCGGCTGGGCACTGCTGGTGCTGTGCTGCGTGTTCATGGTGTCGGCCATGATTCCGGCGGCAAATGCCACGCTGCTGATCTTTAACCGGCCCATGATGAACAACGTGCACTACGTGACGCTCATTGCGGCGGCATGGCTCACGTTTGTCAGCGTGGTGGTCGTCAAGGGCATCAAACTGACCAGCTACGTGCAGGTGCTGATGACGATTGTCGAGGGCGTCATCCTGCTCGCGGTCATCGTCGCGAGTTTCATCGTGTTTCCGCGTGCGCCCGCGCATCCGTTCTCGTGGGTCTGGTTCTGGCCGTTCGCCTTCACGCCCAAGATGTTCGCCAACGGCGCGCTGGTGGCGATCTTCTTCTTTTACGGCTGGGACGTGACGATGAACCTCAGCGAAGAGACGCGCGACGCCAACCGCACGCCAGGCCGTGCCGCGTTCTGGTCGATGGTGTTCCTGATGGCGTTCTTCCTCGTCTTCATCGTCATCACGCAGCTTGGCCTGTCCGATGCCGAGATCCAGCACTACAACACGAACATCATCTTCGCCATTGCCGAGAAGCTGTTTGGACCGACGTGGGGCTACGTCGCGATCGTCGCGGTGTTGCTCAGCACGGTGGGCACGGTCGAAACGCAGATGCTGCAGTTCACGCGCACGCTGTTTGCCAAGAGCCGCGACGGCGCACTCCACGCGCGCTATGCACGTCTGCATCCGGTCTGGCGTACGCCCCACATCGCCATCTTCTTCATCTGGCTGACGGGGCTTGTGCTGCTGTTCGTGTCGTCTTACCTGCCGACAATCAACGTCATCCTGCAGGATTCAATTACCGCCATCGGTTTCCAGATCTGCTTCTACCTAGGGCTCACCGGGTTGGCCTGCGGCTGGTACTACCGGAAGGTGCTCACGCAGGGGCCGTGGGTGGCCATCACGCATGTCATCTGGCCGGTGGCAAGCGGGCTCTTCCTTTTCTTCATCGCGCTCTACAGCATCCCGACCTTCGATTGGGTCACCAACGTCGTGGGCATGGGCGGCATCGCCATCGGTGTCATTCCGCTGCTGCTGAACCGCAAGAAGATCTGGCTGGCGCGTTCGGCGTGAGCCGGCGCGACAACACCCGCTCGCCAAGCACCCGACGCCAAACTGGCGCGTCGGATGCTGTCAGGTCGCGCCGGCGCTTCCGGCTACCGCTTCTCAAACCTGCGCCATCCCCCCATCCACGAACAACTCGATGCCGTTGATAAAGCTGGCGGCGTCCGACGCAAGAAACGCGACGGCCTTGCCGACTTCGGACGGCTCGCCCAGGCGGCCCAGCGGCACCTGCGCGGCGAGGAAGTCGAACAGGCCCTGGCGCGTTTCATCCGAGGCCAGGCCGCCCAGGCCGGGCGTGCGAATCGGGCCCGGGCTCACCACGTTCACGCGGATACCGCGATCCTTCAGATCCATCACCCACGAGCGGGCGAAGTTGCGCACCGCCGCCTTGCTGGCGCTGTAGACGCTGAAGTTGGCCGTGCCTTGAACGGACACCGTGGACGACGTCAGGATGATCGACGCGCCGTCGGTCAGCAGCGGCAGCGCCTTCTGCACCGTGAACAGCACGCCGCGCACGTTGGTGCCGAAAATCCGGTCGAAGTGCTCTTCGGTGATGGCGCCCAGCGGCATCATGTCGCCGCCGCCGGCATTGGCGAACAGGATGTCCAGCTTGCCGGCCACCTTGGCGATCTGGGCATAGACGGCGTCGAGGTCGGACAACACCGATGCATCGGCGCGCAGTGCGGTGGCGCCCGCGCCGATCTCTGCGACGGCGGCATCCAGTTCCGCTTGGCGGCGCCCGGTGATGAATACCCGCGCGCCTTGGGCAGCGAGTTCCTTGGCGGCGCCAAGGCCGATGCCGCTGCTGCCGCCGGTGACGAGTGCGATCTTGCCTTCCAGTTGCTTGCTCATGATGTGCTCCATGTCGTGATTTCAGGTTGGGATGAATGACCTTGCGGCGGGTTCTTTCATGCCTTGCTTCGCTTTACGTGGCGCCGTCGCGTTGGGCATGGAGGCACTTTAGGGCCAGCAAACTTTTCGAAAAAGCGCTGCAAATAGAATTACTATCCACACTTGTGGATAATTTGTGCGGACATTCGAATGGATCAACTCCTGGCAATGCGCTCTTTTGCGCGGGTGGTGGAAGCGGGCAGCTTTACGCGGGCAGCCGATTCGCTCGACATGCCCATCGCCACCGTCAGCAAGCAGGTGCAGGAGCTGGAGGCTCACTTGGGCGTGCGCCTGCTGCAGCGGACGACGCGGCGCGTGACGGTCACGCCCGAAGGCGAGGACTACTACGCCAAGAGCACGCGAATCCTGCGCGACCTGGAAGACATCGATGCGTCGTTCAGCGTCGCCCGCGGGCGGCCGCGCGGGTCGTTGCGCATCGATGTCGGCGGGTCGACTGCGTGCGACGTGCTGATCCCTCTGTTGCCCGAGTTTGCTGCGCGCTATCCCGAGATCAGGATCGACCTGGGCGTATCAGACCGCTCGGTGGATCTGATCGCGG
The DNA here is from genome assembly GCF_958350185.1 of Ralstonia edaphi. NCBI lineage: Bacteria > Pseudomonadati > Pseudomonadota > Betaproteobacteria > Burkholderiales > Burkholderiaceae > Ralstonia > Ralstonia edaphi. Next base: position 142,564 of record NZ_CATWHI010000007.1, on the reverse strand, counting down.
ACAACGTCGACTGCGTGATTCGGGGCGGCCCGCTGGACAGCGCGTCCCTGGTCGCACGCCACCTCGGCGATGCGCCCCTGATCACGTGCGCCACGCCCGGATACCTCAAGCAATACGGCACGCCGGCCTACCCCGATGAACTGAAGAACGGCCACCGGCTGGTGAGCTACGTCTTCAGCCAGACGGGGCGGGCGGTTCCGTTTCGCTTCGAGCGCGATGGCGAAAAGACCGAAATCAAGGTCGAGCACCGCATCGGCGTGAACGAAAGCAATGCGCATCTGGCCGCATGTCTCGCGGGTCTGGGCATCGTGCAGACCTTTGGTTATGCGGCGCAAGCGCCAATCAACGACGGCACGCTGGTGGAGATCCTCAAGCCGTGGCGCCCGGCGCCCTATCCGTTTCACGTCGTCTATCCGCAGACGCGCCATGTCACGCATCGGCTGCGAGTCTTCATTGACTGGCTGGTGGAGGCGTTCCCGGCGCGGCTTGCGTGGGCGCCGAAGCGGTAATCGCGCGCATGGTCCCGATTACCACTGTGGACATGTGGATATGTGGATAAGCACGTGAAGAACTTCAGGGACAACTGTGTTGGCTGTCCGGGGTCAGGTTGTCCACAGCACGGGAATAACTTGGGTGGTTGCCGAGAGGGTGGAGCGCGCTCTGCACGAGTCATCCACGCATCGGCACACGCTGTCCGATGGGTTGTGCAGTTCGCAAACCGTTGACGCGAAAGTGTTTTCCGCAGCTGTCCACAGAAACGATCCACCGTTATCTACTACTACTATTTTTATATACAGAAGAAATAGAGAAGACAGTCAAGACGGGCAGGGCAAACGCTCCGGAGTGCCCTGTTCGTTTGAGGTGCGTTACGTGAGCGCGGCCGGCAGAGGGTGTGCGCTTATCACCAGATTGCGTCCGCCCGCCTTGGCGCGATACAACGCGGCGTCGGCCGTCTCGACCAGCGTGTCGATGGAGAAGGCGCCGTTGCCCGGCACGGACGTGGCGCAGCCCGCGCTGACGGTCACGTAGCGCGACGGTGCGGTGGCTTCGATGCGCAGGCGCAGCACGGCGTCACGCGCGCGCTCGGCAAGGGCCTGCGCTTCGCTTGCATCGGTGTCGGGCAGGACGACGATGAATTCCTCGCCGCCGTAGCGCGCAATGAAATCGGCTGGACGGTGCACCACGCCGGCCAGCGCGTGCGCCACGGCTGCCAGGCAGGCATCGCCCTTGAGGTGGCCGAAGGCGTCGTTGTAGCGCTTGAAGTGGTCGACATCGACCATCACCAGCGAAAGCGGCTGGCCGCTGCGTTGGGCGGCGCTGATGTGGCTGTCGATCTGCTCGTTGAAGTAGGTGCGGTTGTACAGGCCGGTCAGCGCATCCCGCATGGACGCCTGCCGCAGCGAGACATGCGCCTCGAACAGCCGCCGGTACAGCGCGGTCACTTCCCATACCAGCACGCAGACCAGTACGCCGGGCGCGAACATGCTGAACAGGCGCGCGACGTACCAGCCCACCGTAAAGCGGTCGGTGCTCAGCAGGTTGAGGGTGGTGTCGGTCAGGCAGGCCAGCGCGGCAATGGCCAGCCACACGTCGAGCACCCCGCGCAGGCGGCCGCTGGCCACCACGGTGAGCACGGCAATGGCGTTGACGGCCCACAGGACGACCGCGACGGGGTTGTCGCCATTGCTGGCGTGCAGTGGCGGCGGCAGGGTGGTCAACACGACAAAGCTACCCAGCAGCGCTCCCACCGCTACCGGCCCGCCGATCAGCAGCCAGGCCCACAGGCGCACGCGCCCCGCAGCAACGGCATCGCGCGAGAGCCGATCGCGCAGGAGCACCGCCAGGATCACGAACAGCGGAAAGCCGCCGTGCCAGAACACCCACATCCATGCCGCACTGGTGGGGCGGGCGCCAAACAGCCCCGTGGGCGAGAACACGCCCGGGAACGTCAGCAACTGCAGCGCGACGGCCAACGCGGTAAAGGCATAGGCACCGCCGAGTGCGCCCAACATCGGCTGCCGCGTGACAGTGAACTGCGCGCCCAGCAGAAACGCCGCGATGCCGGCTGTGGTGAACACCGTCAAGGCGCACATCGGCATGAACGGGTTGATCGCCGGCCATTGCAGGCCTGCGCGTGGGGCGGCCACGGCCAGCGTCAACAGGATCAGCAGCGCAATTGCGCCGGCAAACATGGCTTGCCGGCGTGTGGCCCGCTGAATCAGAAAACTTTCCATCCACCCCCCGGGGTTTGAGATTGCGACCATCCGACCTGCTCGTGTGTCGGTGTGCCTACATCATAGGCAGCGTCAGTCGGCGGGAAAAGCCTAGGCAGTGATTGGGAATATCGTTACGACGGGCCTGAGGCGGATGGCCCCAGCTTATCGACAGGCGCTCCAAGGCAATTGAAGGGAATCTTCCGTAGTGTGGGCCGGGCATCGCTGCAATTGAATCAACCGGGCCCTGGGCCAACGCTGTATGGAATCACTCAATCACACGCTGTTTCTCTGGATCAACGCGCCGGCCGACGCTTCGACCACCACCGTCTGGCTGGCGATGGCCTTTGCCGAATACGCGATCTGGCTGGTGCCACTGACGCTCGTGGCCGGCTGGCTATGGGGCGAGCCGGCCACGCGGCGCCAGGCCTTGCAGACCGGCGTGGCTGCTGCACTGGCGCTGTCGATCAACGTGGGCTTCGGCCAGGCGTGGTATCACCCGAGGCCGTTTGCGATTGCGCTGGGCACCAATCTGCTGCCGCACGCGCCGGATTCGTCGTTCCCCAGTGACCACCTGACCGCGTTGTGGACGGTGGCATTCAGCCTGATGTGGAACGCACGCCTGCGGCGCGGGGGCGTGTTGCTGGCGCTGCTGGGTTTGCCGATGGCCTGGGCGCGCATCTACCTGGGCGTGCACTATCCGTTCGACATGCTGGGCGCGGCGGCCGTGTCGGCTTTCTGCGCCTGGCTGTGCAGCGGGCGCGTCGCGCATACGCTGTCGGAGCCGCTGCACCGCCTGGGGCTGGCGTTGCATGGCGTGCTGCTGGCGCCCTGCGTGCGGCGCGGCTGGGTGCGCAAGTAAGCAAGGCTCAGGCGCGCCGGCGCCACGCGCGCCAGAACAGCACGAACGACAGCACCGTCGCCCCCACGTTGTAAAGCGTGGCCAGCGCGAACGCGTGGCCGTAGTGCGCGGCGTGGGCGGCCGCGTCCGCCGCTACGGCACCATCCGCCCCATCCACCTGACCAAGCAGCGAGAACAGCAGCACGCCCACCACCGTCACGCCCACCGCGTTGCCGACGGCCTGCATGGTCGTGACCGTACCGGCGCCCATGCCGGCCTGGGCGGTTTCCACGCCGCTCAGGATGGTGTTGAGCGACAGCGGAATCACCATGCCCTGCCCAAAGCCGTTGAGCATCAGCGGCAGGATCAGCCAGGCGGTGTCCGCGCCGACCTGCGCCATGGTGGCCAGCACGACCATGCCCACAGCGAAGATCGCCACGCCGAGCAGCAGCGCGCGCTGCCCGATGCGTTCAGCCAGGCGGGGCGCCGTCAGTGAGCCGGTAAAGAACGCCATGGCGGCCGGCGTGAACACCAGCCCCGCGGCCAACGCCGACAGGCCGCGCCCGAACTGCAGCAGGATCGTCAGTGCAAGGAAGTACGAGCTGATGGCCGTGTAGAACAGGAAGATCGCCAGCACGCCCAGCACGAAGCTGCGGTTGCGGAACAGCGCCATTTCGATGATCGGGACGCGGCCCGCCGCCGAGAGCGCCTGCTCCACCCGCACAAAGTGGCGGAACACCAGCAACGAGGCGAGCGGCAACACCCACGACCACCACGGCCAGCCGGACTCACGCCCCTGCATGATCGGCACCAGCAGCATCGCCAGCGCCACCGCGCCGGCCACGGCGCCATGCACGTCCAGCCGCGCGGCCACCGGCGCACGCGATTCGGCCACGAAGGCGCGGGCCGCCAGCAGCGCCGCAATGCCGATCGGCACGTTCACCAGGAACACCGCGCGCCAGCCCGACACGCCGGCCGCCAGCGGATGCGCAATCAGCCAGCCGCCGATGATCTGCGAGACCGACGCCGCCACGCCCTGCACAGCGCCCATGGTGCCGAACGCGCGGCGCCGCGCATCGCCGTCAAACAGCACGCGCAGCGAAGCCATCACCTGCGGCATCAGGATGGCCGCGCCCAGGCCCTGGCCGACGCGCATGGCAATCAGCATCCAGGGCGTGGTTGCCAGCCCGCACAGCGCAGAGGCGAGCGTGAACAGCGCCATGCCCGCCAGAAACATGCGCTTGCGCCCGAACAGGTCGCCCAGGCGGGCGCCGTTGAGCAGGAACACCGCATACGCCGCGCTGTAGCCGACCATCACCAGCTGGATTTCCGCGAAACTCGCGTGCAGGCCGGCGCGGATGTCCGGGATTGCCACATTGACGATGAACAGGTCGAGAATGGTGACGAAGTTGCCGGTCAGCAGCGCCGCCAGCGCGGGCCAGTGCCGTTTGGCGGGCGCGGCAACGCCGCCGGCAGAAAGGGATTCCGTTGACATGGGGGATCTCGGTTATTAATATACGGTCGTACGTATACTAGAGAGCGATTGGCCCACGTCAAGGGCCGATTGTGTTGACCCCACTCACCGATAGGGCATTGCCATGAACGAAACCGACGGCCGACGCCAGCGTGGCGAACGTGCGCGCGCCCAGGTGCTCGAGCACGCCACCGCCATCGCTTCCACCGACGGGCTGGAGGGCCTCACCATCGGCCGCGTGGCCACCGACGCCGGCGTGGGCAAGGGCAATATCCAGGTGCTCTTCGGCGACAAGGAAACGCTGCAGCTCGCCACACTCGACGCGGGCGTGGTGCATTACCGCGCGAAGGTGGTGGAGCCCGCGCTGGCGCTGGAAAGCCCGCTTGCCCGCCTGCGTGCGCTGACCGATGGCTGGTTCGACTACGTGGCCAGCGGTGCATCGCCAGGCGGCTGCTTTGTCTGCGCGGCCAGCTACGAATACCGCGCCCGGCCGGGCCCGATTCAGGACCGCGTGCGCGGGCATCGCGAGTCGGTGCGCGCCCGGTTTCGCGAGACGATCACCGCGGCAAAGGCGGCCGGTGAATTGCGCGCCGATGTCGATGTCGATCAGCTCGTCTTCGAGATCGAATCGTTTCGCTCCAATGCCAACGTGGCGTTTCTGATGGGCGACATGGCGGTGTTCGAGCGCGCGCGCCGCAGCACGCAGGCGCGTATCGACGCTGCGCTGGCCTGAGCGGAGTCGTCGGCGCGACGCGCGCAAGCAACGCCCCTGCGGCGCTTCAACGTTCCCCCGGCGCCACCTTTGGTTACACTTGTGCGCAGCATGGCGCACGGAGCGGCGCCAGCGAATCACACTGAACGATCAAATCAAAAAACGCTGGGGGACGCATGACGATCCGAATGATCGCTGCGGTAGTAGGGGGTGCACTCGGGCTGGCCGGCTGTGGCACAACATATATCGAACCGCCGGCTGGGGCCAGCACAGCCACGGTGGACTTTGTCCGGCCCTCCGGCAGCACCAACCCGACCATCCTCGTCTTCGACGATGCCAAGTCTTGCAGTGGCGCGCATACCGCGCTCAAGGCTGCAGACCCGGTACGGCAGATCCGCGTGCTGGCCGGTGTGCCAACCGCGCTCGCAGCCAGATTTACCCGGGCTTCCGCCACGCTGGTCTATAGCTGCGGGGTTTCGGTCACCTTTGTGCCGCAGCGAGGCAAGCAATACAAGATGACGGCCAGCTATCCGACCAACGCACACGTCTGCCGTGCCGGCGTGGTCGAGTCTGACGACGGCAAATCGTGGCATCCCCTTAACGTGCGCTATCGCGTCTATCGCACCAACGTGTCGCTGGGCACCGGGACGTGCCCCGACCTGACCGACGCAGACGTGGCCTTCATGCGTGACAAGACGCGTTCCGAAGACGGCTCCACCACGCTCAGCGACCTTTCCGATTTGCTGACGCCGCAATGACGCACCGCACTGCCTTCATGATCCGCGCGCTGCTGGCTGCCACATCGGCATTGGCCGCGTTGCCGGCGGCCGCGTTGGAGCCGGCCGAAGTGTTCGCCAAGGTCGCGCCCAGCATCTGGGAAGTGCGCGTGTCCAACGCCGAGGGCCAGCCGCTGGCCCTCGGAAGCGCCGTGGTGATCGGCGACGGGCTGGCCGTGACCAACTGCCACGTGCTGCGCGGCGGCAAGCAGGTCACGCTCAAGCGCGGCAACGCCAGCTTTGGCGCGCGCCTGCTGTATCCCGACGTGCAGCGCGACCTGTGCCAGCTGCGCATTGCCGATTTCCACTACCCCGCTGTCAGCATCGTCCCAAGCAGCATGCTGGTGACGGGGCAAAAGGTCTACGCGATCGGCAATCCGCTCGGGTTTGACCTGACGATCAGCGAGGGGCTGATCTCGTCGCTGCGGCATGACGACAACGGTGCGCTGACCGCGATCCAGACGTCGGCGGCGATCTCGCATGGCTCCAGCGGCGGCGGCCTGTTCGACAGCAATGCGCGGCTGGTCGGCATCACGTCGCGCATGGTGTCTGCCGTCTACGGGCAGAACCTGAACTTTGCCGCGCCCGCCGAGTGGATCAACGATGTGCCTGCCCGTGCGCAGAAGGCGCTGGCCGAGCGCGCTGCGGCGGCATCGGCGGTGTCGGTGAACACGCCTTCCGCCACGGCGGCGGCTGCCGCCACGCCGCAGCCCCGCAAGCGCGGCGAGCTGGGCCCGAAATCTCAAGCCGGTTTTGCAGAGTATTTGCAGAAGCCCTGGCCGAAGGTATTCGTTGCGGCTGACGGCGACGTGTTCCGCTACGCGTGGGGGCAGAACGCCGAGTTCCGCGCGATGTCGTGGTGCCAGGAGCAGTATCGGAACTGTTCCGTCTACGCCCGAGACGACACCATCGTCGAGGCGAAGTAACCGCCGTCGCTGCGCGGGAATGCTATTAAGATGTCGGCCGGCCGCTGCAGCACCTTGATGGCGCTTTTGTGCTGCGAGTAAAACCCGTCGAAGAGGAACCTGCCAACATGAACTGGACCGCGACCCGACCGATCCGCGTGGTCGTGCTCGATGACCATGCGGTCGTCCGCCATGGTTTGGCTGCGCGCCTGAAGCAGGAGGCCGACATCGAGGTCTGCGGCCTGTTCGCCTCGGGCCGCGAAATCGTGCAGGCGCTCAAGGACAACAACCTTGTGGTGGATGTCCTGCTGATGGATTACTCGCTGGGCCCCACCGAGATCGACGGGCTGAACCTGATCCGCCTGATCCGTGTGCGGTATCCGGAATTGAAAATCCTCGTGGCGTCGGCGCATCACAACAAGGCGACGGTCGGCATGGTCATGCACGCCGGTGCTCGCGGGTTTGTCGGCAAGGAAGAGGAGTTGACGGAACTGGTGCGCGCCATCCGCACCGTGGCCACGGGCGGCAAGCGCCTGAATGCCGCGCTGGCGGCCGAGATGGAGCGCGATGCCCTGACTGCCGATGCGCCCGCGCCCACCGACAGCGGCACCCATCTCTCTGCGCTGATCGACCGCTCAGAACTCAGCCCGCGCGAGCGCGAAGTGCTGCGCTGCTGCCTCGAGGGCATGTCGGTCACGGACATCGCCGAGAAGTTCGCGCGCAGCATCAAGACGATCAGCTCGCAAAAGCAATCGGCCTATCGCAAGCTCGGTATCCGCACCGATACCGAGCTGTTCAAGATCAAGCACGAGCTTGAAGGGCAGTGAGCGCGGAGCCGCACCGCGCGATGCCGTAGGCGCGGCTCACAACGTCGACTGTTGCTGCTGAAGCGCCAACGCCTGATCCGCTCAGGCGTTATGCAGCACGCGCAGCAGCAGGTTCTCCAACTGCTTGACCTCGGTCTGTGAGAACCCACGCAGCAGGTGGTTCAGCACATCGATGATCAGCGGCCGGATTTCCGGATACAGCGCACGACCCTGCTCGGTCAGCGAGACCACCACCGAGCGGCGATCCGCATCGCTGGGCGCGCGCTTGACGATGTTCTTCTTCTCCAGCCGATCGATCAGCCGCGTCATCGCGCCCGGATCGTAATGCAGCAGGCGTGAAAGTTCGGCCGGCGTGGTGGCCAGGTCTTCCGCCAGGTAGATGACGACCGTCCACTGCGCGGCAGTCAGGTCCAGCGAAGCCAGGGCACTGTCGATGTGCGTCACCAACGCATGTCGGACCCGGTGCACGAGCCGACCGATGTTGGTATCGCGGTCCATGGTGTCAAGCTGGTAGGCGCCTTCCGTGGTGCTGGTGTCGGCGGCCTCAGGTGTCTGTACGTCGATGCTCATGGTGGTGCTCCCCGTTCTGCCGGTGATCCGGCTTGTAAGGCGCGCCGCGTTCCCGTAACGGTGGCGTGCTTCATTGCACACTAATCGTCGCTTGCCCAGGCCGTCAAGCCGGGATCGATACCGACGCCGATCGTCAAATCTCGTTGGATACCGCTGCAAAACGATTGCGGCTGCCAAGGGGCGGGGTGCTTCGTATCATGGCTGAAACGTCGACGCCGTAACCTACGCGCACCATGTGGCGCGGCGTGCTCGTCCTCCTCCATATTCCTTTTTTGAACGCCATGGACCTCCACCTTCAGAACAAGCTTGCTCTCGTGACCGGCTCGACCAAGGGCATCGGTCATGCCATTGCTGTAGCACTGGCCGCAGAAGGCGCCCGCGTGATCGTCAACGGCCGCACCGAAGCGTCTGTTGACGATGCGATTGCGCGCCTGCGCACCGAAGTCCCCGACGCCCAGGTCGAGGGCTTTGCCGGTGACCTGTCCAATCCCGTGCAGGCCGACGCGCTGCTTTCCCGCTTCCCCAAGGTCGACATCCTCATCAACAACCTAGGCATCTTCGAGCCCAAGCCGTTTGAGGAAATCGACGACGCCGCATGGCAGCATTTCTTCAACGTCAACGTACTCAGCGGGGCGCGTCTGTCCCGCGCGTATCTGCCGGGCATGCGTGCGCAGAACTGGGGCCGCATCGTGTTCATCAGCAGCGAGAGCGGCGTGCAGATTCCTGTTGAGATGATTCACTACGGCGTGACGAAGACCGCGCTGCTGGGCCTTTCGCGCGGGTTGGCCGAGCTGACTGCAGGTACGGCCATCACGGTGAATGCCGTGCTGCCGGGACCGACGCGTTCCGAGGGCGTGGATGAGTTTGTCGAAAAGCTCTCGGGCGGCCAGAGCTTCGACGCGTTCGAGAAGACCTTCTTCGAGACGGCCCGCCCAACCTCGCTCATCAAGCGTTTTGCCAGCACGCAGGAGGTGGCCAGCCTGGTTGCCTATGTCGCGAGCCCGCTGTCTTCGGCCACCACGGGCGCCGCGCTGCGCGTGGACGGCGGCGTGGTGAAGTCGGCGTTCTAGAACGCCAGCCCTGACGAACGCACCATTCCGGCGCACGGCCCCGGCTTTTACGCTGGCCGTGCCGCTGGTGCATGCCGGCGGGACCAGCCGGCAGCGTGTCTGTTCGCCCGTATCGTCAAGAACACAGACCAGCCAGACCGAGCGTGTCCTCGCCCGTGCGTTGGCGGCATTCCTTCCACATCTTCGGAGTGATTGCCATGTCCAACTGCAAAGTCTACGGAACCAAACCGGATAACGGCCCCGGTCTGCTCGCCGCGCAAGCCGCGCGCGATCGCGTCAACACGGCGCATGCCGCCTGGGCCGTCACGCTGGCCTACGACAGCGGCACGACAACTGCTGTCTACACCTCCGCAGTCGCCACGGCCGACAACCTGGAGAAGGCGTTCGAAGCGGAATTCCCGCAGTACACGGTGGTCGGCTACTGAGCCGCGTACCGCCCGCCATGCGCCCCGAGGTGCCGTGGCGGGCACGCTGCGGCCGCAAACATTGCAATCGGACGGCTGCCCGACACAATAAAAGTCGGATCGACTTTCGAGGACCGGGATGCACGGCAGGCAGGCGGCGAGCAAGAGGCGGGTGTGGCGGTGGCCGACGTGGCTGGTTGCCATTGCGTTGGCGTTCGGCGTTGCGACCGCTGTTGCACAGCCGTCGACGACGTCTGCTTCCGCAGATCCGCAGATCGCCTTCTACTACGGCCGCGATGTCCCCGTGGCAGAACTGCAAGCCTTCGACTGGGTCGTGCTGGACCCAGCCACGGCTGGCAGTTTCGATCCGAAGCAGCCATCGTCCACGCTGTGGTTCGCCCGTGTAGACCTGACGCAGCAGACCGACGCAATGCGCGCCAGCGCGTGGCCCGCCAATGTGATCGACCAGGTTTTTGCGCCGCTGCTGGCGCAAGGCTATGCGGGCTTCCTGTTGGATGGGCTCGACGTGCTTCAGCACAGCGCGCCCGACGCGGGCAACCGCATTGCGGCGCTGGCCCAGGCGCTGCACGCCCGCGCGCCGCAGACCAAGCTGCTGGCCGGCGGCACGGCGTGGCTCGAGACGCTCGCACCGCAGTTGTCCGGCGTGGTGACGGCGGGGCTGGTGCGTGAGCGCACCGGCGGCGAGGGCTTGCAGGATGTGGCCGATGCCGACCGCACTGCGCGCGTTGCCACGCTGCGCAACATCGGCGCGCAGTACCACCTGCCTGCGGTGGCGCTCGATTACTGCCCCGACTACAACCGGGCCTGTCTGCGCGAGACCGCCAACGTGGCACGCGCAGCGGGCGTCAGCAGCTACGCGACCACGCCGGGCGCCGATTTCATCGGCATCGGCCGCCTGGAAGTGATGCCGCGCCGCGTCCTGCTGGTCGAGCCGCAGGAGCCCGGCACCAGCACCAACACCGCGCCCTCCGTGCTTTATCTGGCCATGCCGATCAACTATCTCGGCTATCGCGTCGAGTTTGCCGACGCCAACAAGCCGTTGCCGGCCGTCACGCCAGACCGCTATGCGGGCGTCGTCACGTGGTTCGACGGCGTTGCATCCCGGCCGGGCGCGTGGGCGTCGTGGCTTCGGCGAACGATGGGCGCCGGCGTGCGTGTGGCGATGTTCAACCAGTTTGGGCTGAACATGGATGCGCCCACGGCGCAGATGTTCGATCTGCGAGCCGTGCCCGGCACGCCGGCCGGGCCGCTTGCCGTGGTCTCGCGCGATCCGATCATGGGCTTCGAGTTGCAGCCCCATCCAGACCGGCGCATGGCCGTGGGGGTTCAGGTCGATTCCAGCGTGGCGGGGGCGCAGTCGCTGCTGCGGCTCTCGGCCGGCAGTTACGCCTACGACGCGGCGGCGATCATGCCGTGGGGCGGTTATGTGCTGCAGCCATTTGGCGTGTTCCGCATGCCCGAGGTCGACCAGGCGCGCTGGGTGATCCAGCCGCTCGATTTTCTGCGCCGCGCGCTGCAGCTGCCGGCCATGCCCGTGCCCGACACGACGACGGAGAACGGCCGCAGATTGATGACCGTGCATATCGACGGCGACGGATTTGCCTCCCGCACCGAATTCCCGCCGAGCGAGTTTTCCGGCCAGGCGCTGCTGCGCGAGATCCTGGACCGCTACAAGGTGCCCACCACCGTGTCGATCATCGAGGGCGAAGTGGCGGCCGACGGCGTGTACCCGAAGCTCACGCCGCAGCTTGAGCCGATCGCGCGCGCTCTGTTTGCGCAGCCTTACGTGGAACTGGCCAGCCACACGTTCTCGCATCCGTTCAACTGGCTGCGCACCACCAATCCGCCCGATCCGGCCTCCGCCGCAACGCCCGAAGGCAGCGACACGTCCTTCTCGTTGAGGATTCCCAACTACCGCTTCAGTTTCGACCGAGAGATCGCCGGCTCCATCCAGTACATCAACACGAAGCTGGCGCCGCCAGGCAAGCGCGTGAAGGTGCTGCTGTGGAGCGGCAACGGCCAGGTGCCGCCGATTGCCGTGCAGAAGACGGTCGAGGCCGGTGTGTTGAACATGAACGGCGGCGACACCTACATCACGCGCTCCAACCCGAGCTGGACGGCCGTGGCGCCGCTTGGCGTGGACAAAGGCGATGGCCTGTTCCAGGTCTTTGCGCCCGACCAGAACGAGAACATCTACACCAACCTCTGGCACGGCCCGTATTACGGTTTCTCGCGGGCCATCGAAACGTTCGAACTGACCGACAAGCCTTATCGCTTCAAGCCGATCGGCATTTACTACCACATGTATTCGGGCACCAAGCTGGCTTCGCTCACCGCCTTGCGGCAGGTGTACGACTGGGCGCTCGCCCAGCCCGTCACGCCGATCTACGCGTCGGATTACATCCGCAAGGTGCTCGACTTCCGCGCCATGGCGGTTGCGCGTGACGGCGATGCCTGGGTTGTGCGCGGCAATGGCGATCTGCGCACCGTGCGCTGGTCCGGCGCCGGTGTGCCGCGTCTTGCGGATGCGCGCGATGTGGCGGGCTACGCGGCGGGTCCGGGCGGCACGTATATCCATCTGACCAGCGGCTCGGCGCGCTTTGCGCTCGACAACGGCGGCCCGACGCTGCCGTACGTGCGCGAGGCCAGCGGCCGCCTGTCGAACTGGCGGCGCAGCGCGGACGGCCGTTCCCTGTCGGTCGATGTTGCCGGCTATGTGCGGCCGTTCATCCGCTTTGCCAACGCTGGCCGCTGCCGCGCCACGGTGGACGGCCGCGACGTGGGCGCCGCGCGCGGGGCTGACTGGCGCATCGAACTCGGCGCCGGCAACGCCGCCAAGCTCACGCCGCAGCATGTCGGACTGACCTGCGACCGGTGACGTCCGGGATGGCAGACAGATGTCTGGTTTATCAGACAAAGCGGTTTGTAAAACGTTTGCGCTCAAGCTTTTCCCAGTCGATCCGTTGTTAACCCGACTGACGACCCCCAGGAAAAAAAGCATGAGAGCGTCTGCGCCCCTTTCTGAAGTTTCACAACGTCCCACAAGCCTTGGTACCCGTCTGGCTGTGATCGGCCTGATCGCGCTGGTGGCCGTGTTCGGCATGTTTGCGCTGGCCAACTCGCAATCGAGCCTGCGCATGCTGGAGGCCAATACGCAATCGGCCATGCATGACCAGGAGGCCGCCATGCGCGACATGATCGGCCTGTTCGACGGCACCATGCGCACCGAGGCCGACCGGTTCCTGACCGCCTTTGCCGACGCCGCGCCCGGCCCCTACAGCGTGGACCCGGCGCAGACCGTGCAAGTGGCCGGCAAGCCGACGCCCACCTTCAAGAGCGGCGACACGGTGCTGAACCTCAACTTCACGGTGCCGGACAAGTTCTTCGCGCGCACCGGCGGTACGGTCGCCACCGTGTTTGCCCGCACCGGTGACGACTTTGTGCGCGTGACCACCTCGCTCAAGAAGGAAAACGGCGAACGCGCGATCGGCACGCTGCTCGACCGCGCTCACCCGAGCTACAAGGCGCTGATGGCCGGCGAGCCGTTCCGCGGCCTGGCGTGGCTGTTTGGCGTGCCTTACATGAGCAAGTACGAGCCCGTGCGCGATGCGTCGGGCAAGGTCATCGGCGCACTCTACGTGGGTGTGGACGTGCGCTCGGAACTGGCGCTGCTCAAGGACAAGATCCGCTCACACGGTATCGGCAAGACGGGCGGCTATTTCGTCATCGACGGCAAGCCCGGCGCAGACCAAGGCAAGGTGCTGATCGACCATACGCAAGACCGCGAAGGCAAAAACCTGCTCGACACCAAGGACGCCGGCGGCCAGGCCTGGGTGCGCGAAATGATCGCGCGCAAGGATGGCACGCTGCGCCATACGCTGGCCGACACGGAAGGCGGCACCGCGCGTGAGCGCCTGACCGTCTTCACGCAATACCCGGATTGGCAGCTCGTGATTGCGGGGACGGCCTACGTGGATGAGCTCAACGCCGATCTGATGGCCGCACGCAACCGGTTCCTGCTGCTGGGGCTGGCGCTCGGCGCGCTGCTGGCGGGCGGCTTGTACTGGATGCTGCGCCGTGCCGTGAGCACGCCGCTGGCCGAGGTGGTGAACGTCGCGCAGCGTGTGGCGGCCGGTGATCTCACGCACCGCCTGCCCTCCACGCGCCGCGATGAGATCGGCCAGGTCATGCGCGCCGTCAACGGCGTCGGCGACGGCCTGTCGGGAATCGTCGACAAGGTGCGTGCCAGCGCCTCGACCATCGCGTCGAGCACCGGCCAGATCGCTGCCGGCAATGCCGATCTTTCCGCGCGCACCGAAGCGCAGGCCGGCAGCCTGGAACGCACCGCATCGAGCATCGAGCAACTGGCCGCCACCGTGCGCCAGAACGCCGAGAGCGCCCACCACGCGCACGACATGGTGCAGTCCGCCAGCGAGGCGGCCAATGCCGGCGGCCAGACCGTCGAGCGGCTGGTCGGTACCATGTCGGGTATCCACGCCACGGCGCAGAAGATTGCCGACATCACCGGCATCATCGACGGCATCGCGTTCCAGACCAACATCCTGGCGCTGAACGCCGCCGTGGAAGCCGCTCGCGCCGGCGAACAGGGCCGCGGCTTTGCCGTCGTGGCCGGCGAGGTGCGCAGCCTCGCCCAGCGCAGTGCCGCCGCCGCCAAGGAGATCAAGGAGTTGATCAGTCGCTCGGTCGAAGAAGTGCAGGCTGGTAACGAGGCCGCCCGCGGCGCCGGCGATGCCATGCAGGACATCGTGACGCGCGTGGAGCGCATCGCCGGTCTGATGGGCGAGATCAGCCACGCGTCGCGCGAGCAGTCGCAAGGCATCGAAGAGGTCAACCGCGCGGTCACGTCGATGGACGAGGTGACGCAGCAGAACGCCGCGCTGGTCGAAGAAGCCGCCGCCGCAGCCGAAAGCCTGCGCCAGCAAGCCCAGGAGCTGCGCGGCGCGGTGGATGTGTTCCGGCTGGCCTGACCCGGCAAGATGTCATGAATTGATGATGTGGCGTTGCAATTGGTACAAGGTTTGGTGGGCAATCGTGCAAACCTGTACCGCGCGGAACCCGATCCGCACCGGTGACTCGCAGCATGGAACCCCGCTCCGTCACCGCTCGCCATGTCCACCGCAGATCAAACCTTCCATCCGGTCGTCGCCATTGACGACCACCCGATCGTTCTCGAATCCATTCGGGCCCTGCTTGCCGGATCGCCGCATCTGCAGCTCGTCGCCACGGCGGCCGATGGCGCGCAGGGGCTGCAGCTGATCCGCTCCGCGCGCCCGAAGCTCGCCATCGTCGATATCAATCTGCCAAACCTGGACGGGCTGGAACTCGTGCGTCGCGTGCGTGCGCAGCGCCGCGATATCGGCCTGGTCGTCACGTCTGCCCAGACCACCGGCAATGAGGCACGGCTCGCTTTCCTGGCAGGCGCCAACGCCTACGTGCCGAAATCGGAAGCGACCTCCGTGCTGACGGCGGCGTTGTTGCTGGCGGCACGCGGCTATCTGTCGTTTCCCGCCTCAGCGATGGGGCCGTCGGAAGGCGCGGGGCTTGCCACGCTCACTCAGCGCGAAATGCGTGTGAACCAACTGCTCGCCGAAGGCCATCGGAACACTGAGATCGCCAAGCGCCTCGGCATCTCGCCCAAGACGGTGTCCACGTTCAAGCACCGCATCTCAAGGAAGGTCGGACTTCCCGATTGATCCATCGGCACAATTCACGGGCAAAAAAAAGAGACCGCTGTTTAGGGCGGTCTCTTAAAGTCGATATGAAGCTGTGAAACTGTCATTCAAGCTTCGGGCCGAATCATAATCGAAAAGCAAAGCTCGCCAATACTTTAATTTTTATCATCGCTTGGATGACTTTTCTGGCGCAATGGATTACGTCGAGTAAGCCATGGGATTCTCTTGTTGTAAATCATGCTTACGGTTCTTGCGCGGTGGCTGCAAGCCTTTGATCCATATGAATAATTTGGCTGCAAATGCTTAGGTTTCATATTTACCACAGGCTGTTTTTGAAATTGATGAAGATGCAAGGCCGGAATACATAATGGCCGCCGATCGCAAATCCCCGCGATAGTGTTTTTAAGGAAAACGATATGAAGATCAAGCTGTTTGCGGCCGCTGCTGCCGCCCTGGTTTCGGCTGGCGCGTTCGCTCAATCGAGCGTGACGATGTACGGTGTGGTCGACGCCGGCGTTGAGTGGGTCAACAAGGCTCCGGGCAACGGTGGCTCGCGCACCGCGATGCAGTCGGGCAACCTGTCGGGCTCGCGTTGGGGCCTGCGCGGTGTTGAAGACCTGGGCGGCGGCCTGAAGGGCATCTTCAACCTGGAAAGCGGCTTCACCATCGACGACGGACGTTCGGGTCAAGACGGCCGTCTGTTCGGCCGCAATGCCTATGTCGGTCTGCAAGGGCAGTGGGGCCAACTGACCCTGGGGCGTCAGCAGAATCTGATGTTCGACTTTGCGTTGAACTACGACCCGATGGCGATTGCCAATCGCTACTCGCTGGCTTCGCAAGATGCCGCCTTGGCTGGCCGTGCTGACAATGCCGTGAAGTACGTGGGCACGTTCAGTGGCGTGAGGACTTCAGCTCTGTATTCGACGCGCAGCGATGGCCAGGAAGTCGCCGGCAACAACAAGGTCGGTCGCGAGTGGAGCCTGGGCCTGGACTACGCCAGCGGCCCGTACTCTGTCGGTGTGGTGTACGACCGGACGAATGGCAACACGGCTGAGCTGGCCGACATCAAGATCCAGCGTGCCATGCTTGGCGGTACATACGCCTATGGTCCGGCCAAGCTGTACGCGGGCTACCGCTGGGCTCACGCAACTGGCCTGGGTCTGGACTCGGCACGTTCGAACCTGTACTGGCTGGGTGTCGGCTATCAAGCCACGCCGGCGCTGACCCTGACGGGTACGGCCTACTACCAGAACTTCAAGGCAGAGGGTGCGGGCAACCCGTGGCTGTTCGTCGTGAGCAGCGACTACGCACTTTCCAAGCGCACTGACGCGTACCTGAACCTGGCGTACGCCAAAAACAGCAGCAATGCGGCACTGCCGCTGGGCGTGGCCGGCTTTGGTGACGTGTTCACGAGCGCCGATGGCAGCACCAATAACCAACTGGGCGCCGTGGTCGGTATCCGCCACAAGTTCTAATCGACCTTCTGTCGGTTGGATACGAAAACCCGGGCTTCGGCCCGGGTTTTTTTGTTGGCGCCTCGTTCGTACGCGGCGATTAGTGCAGGATCACCCGCCGCACCACGGCCACCAGCGGCGGCCGGATCGAGCGCTCGAACCCCGGGCGCAGGCGCAGTGGCTTGAGCAGCATCTTGGCGGCCATGTCGAGCGGCAGATATGAGCGCACCAGCGCGCTGACGCGCGAGTTCAGGGCGCGGACATCGGCCTCGGGCACATCTTCCTGGCCGCGCTCGATACGCAGGACATTGCGCAGGGCGATCATCGAGTCTTCATTCTTGATTTCGCGCAAGCGCGAGGCAAGCGCCTTGAGCACCCGCGCGCGGCCCACGCCTTCGCTTGCGTTGCACTCGTTGAAGAAACGCAGGAAGTGTTTGTAATGCCGCACTTCGTCGGCCGAGATGCGGCTGGCGAGGTCGCGCAGCACGGGTTCATCCGCTTGCGCCGCTGCCTGGGCGATAGCGCGATAGAAGGTGGCCGTACCCATTTCGACGACGCAGCGCGCGACCATTTCCAATGCCTGCGTGGGCTCGAACTGATCGATCGAACACGTCACCGAGTATTCCTCGAAGAAACGGGCGTAGCCGCGCTCCCAATCGAATTCGGGCCAGACGGTTTCAACGTAGCGCCGCAATGCTCGCCCGTGCTGCAGTTCTTCGCGTTCCCAATGGTGGGTCAGCCAGTGCGCGGTATCGGGGCGATCGGCGTAGTACTGCGCGAGGTTGCCGGCATAAAGGTCGGAGCCGCTCTCCACAAACGATGCACTGGCAACGAGGTAGAACAGCGTGCCGTTTTCGCGCACGCGTGCGACGTCAATGCTGTCGTAGGCGATCTCCTGGACCGACCACGGCATGCGTTCGCTTTCAGATGTTTCCAGATGAACCTGTGACAAGGCGCTTCCTCCGTCGGCGGTCTCGCAAAAAGCGGACCGCCTCTCCTATGAGAATGAAACATCACGTCCCATGTTTCAAGACAGATGTGCGCTTGCAAAGGTTCCTAAAAGCAATGTTTCGCCCACAAAGTGGCGCGTACGTCATGGCGATTGCGTCACCTTGGCGCGCGACGCAGAAGTCGGTACAGGGCGTTTTTGCGCGTTCCGCAACCCATAGGCGAAGGCCATCAGCGCGACGAGGGCCGCTCCGACCATCGCCCATTCGACGGCTGCATAACCGCCGGTGGCCCGCCAAAGCAGGGCGCCCAGCCATGGTGCACTGGCCTGGGCCAGCAGTACGGGCGTCATCATCAGGCCATTGAGCGTGGCGTACTGGTTGCGCGACACCAGCTCTGGCATCGCGATCGCGCGCACCATTGTGTTGATGCCGTTGGCTGCGCCGTAGACGAGCGCAAATACGATCAGCGCCGGCCCGCTTGAGAGCGCGAGTACGACGAGTGCGGCTGCCATGGCGCCGTACGTCCATGGAGCAATGCGCACCGGGTGCGCCGGGCGCGAACGCATCATGGCCAGCCGGCCGAGCACCTGGGCCGGACCGATGAGCGCGGCGATCAGCAACTGACGGCTGGTCGGCACGCCTTTCTCGGTCAGCAGCGGAATCAGGTGCGCCCCGAGCACAGTGGCGATCAGGCTCGTGGCCACGAAGGCCAGCACCACCGCCCAGAACACAGGTAGGCGCAGCACCATGCGCCATGCCGAGGCATGCACGGGTGCTGTCGGGTCGAGCGCCTCCGCTGGCGTGTGGACGGGCGGTCGCACACGCAGGCGTGCATGGATCGGCAGGCAGATCAGCACATGCGCCAGCGCAAAAAGCTGCAGCGTGTGCCGCCAGCCGACGTGTTCGACGCCCCATTGCGCAAGCGGAATGCTCAGCGTGCTGGAGAACCCGGCGATCAGCGTGAGGCCGATGATCGGGCGCTGGTACGCATCGCCAAACGCCTGGCGAAGCACGACGAAGGCCGGGTCGTAGAGCGTCGTGGCCATCGCCAGGCCCATCGGCAACCAGAGCAACAGGAAGGCGGCCTCATTTGAGACGAAGGACCACGCCAGCAGACCGCCCGCCGCCAGCACGGTGCCTCCTCCCATCACGCGGCGCGCCGGCCAGCGGTCGAGGGCGCGTCCGACCCAGAACGAGCACAGCGCCCACACCAGCAGCCCGAGCGAAAACCCGCCCGCCAGAAACGGCCGCGCCCAGCCAAGCGTGTCGTGCATGGGCGCCAGAAACACGGTGAAGGTGAAGTACAGCGTGCCCCACGACACCATCTGCGCGAGGCCCAGCAACAACACAAGGCGCCGGCCTTCAGGCGAGCCGGGCGAGAACATGGGGTTCATGGGAGCGGTGGAAGGGGCAGATCTGCGCGGCAAAAATCCATTCTATCGGCGCAGATTGCGGCGCGCGCGCCCCATGCGCAGGGCACGCTCAAGCAGCGTGCCCGTCCATCAGCCTCCGCAAAGCTGCCGCGTCGACGATCTCGACGGTCCGGTAATGGCAGCGGATCCAGCCCGCGCGCTGCCACGCCTGCAGGTACTTTGAGATCGTCTGCCGCGAGCGCGCCAGCATGCGGCCCAGTTCTTCGTTGCTGGCGGCCACGGAGCGGCCATCGCCGGCGCGGGCGAGCTGCAGCAGTCGTTGGGCGAGGCGGGCATCGGCGGGCATTTCGCTGGCGTGCTCGAACTCGTCGAAGATGAGGCGGATGCGCTGGCAGAGCTGCTGCATCAGCGCCCACATGCCGGCCGGGTAAGCCGACACCACGCGCGCAAACGCCGCGCTGCCCAGCAAGACGAGCGTGGTCGGCCCCTGCGCATGGGCGCTGTGCGTGCGGCCACCGCCGTCGATGAGCGCGATCTCGCCAAACCATTCGCCCGCCCGCAGCACACCGTAGACGAGTTCGCTGCCGCCGTCCGTCGTCCGGCTGATGCGCACGCGGCCGCGCACGATCAGGAACATGCCCTGTGCGGGACCGCCGTGCGGGTGGATGCATTCGCCGTCGGGGTAGGTGATCAGGCGTGCGGTGGGCGCAATCTCGGCCAGCAGCTCGGCGGGGGCGTCGCGCAGCCAGCCCTGCGCGAGCTGTGCAGGCGTGGGCGCGGCGGCGGTGTGGGTGGCGTCTGCGGGCATGGCGGCAGGATGCGGCGAGGGCGGTCCGATCATTGTCAAACGCTTGACAGTCTGCATGCAAGCGCCGGCAGAGAATGGCCCGCTAGCCGCGCAGCCAGCCACTCAAGAAATACGACGCGGCACCGACGCGACCATTCCGGCGACGAAGGAGACACCCCCAATGACCGATTCCCAACACACCGCCCCGCGCGCAACGTTTTCCCATATGGAGCACGGCACGCGCGAGGACTGGGCCGCTATCTCGGCGGAGTTCATGCCTTACGCCCGTGCATTACCCGACCGCGTGCTCGCGCACCTGAAGCTGCTCGACGGTGATTGCGGCGGCTTTCCGATCGACCGTCTCGCGCATTCCCTGCAAACCGCCACGCTTGCCCACCGCGACGGGCGTGACGAGGAATACGTCGTCTGCGCGCTGTTGCACGACATTGGCGACACGCTGGGCAGCTTCAACCATCCGGACATCGCCGCGGCCATCCTGAAGCCGTTCGTGAGCCCGGAAAACCTGTGGATGGTCGAGAAGCACGGCATCTTCCAGGGCTACTACTTCTTCCACCATCTCGGGCTCGACCGCAACGTGCGCGAGCAGTACCGCAGCCAGCCGGAACTGTTCGAGCGCACCGCCGAGTTCTGCGCCAAATACGACGCCGCGGCCTTCATGCCGGATTACGACAACCTGCCGCTGTCGTTCTTCGAGCCGATGGTGCGGCGCGTGCTGGCCAAGCCACGCAACTCCATCTACGTGAAGGAAGGCGAAAGCGAACTGTCGCGGCCGAAAGCCGCGGCGGCCTGATGTGCAGGCCTAGGCCTTCACCACATTGACGGGCGCGCCTGCCGCCCACGCCGCCACGTTGGCGAGTGTGGTGTCGGCAATGCCCGCCAGCGCCTCGCGCGTGAAGAACGCCTGATGCGCGGTGACGATGACGTTGGGAAAGCTCAGGAGCCGCGCCAGTACGTCGTCCTGCAGCACGTCGGCGGAGCGGTCTTCGAAGAACAGATCGGCCTCTTCTTCGTAGACGTCCAGCCCGAGGTGGCCGAGCTGGCCGGTCTTGAGGGCGTCGATCAGCGCCGGGCTGTCGACGAGACCGCCGCGGCTCGTGTTGATGAGCATCGCGCCCGGCTTCATGCTGGCGAGCGCGCTGGCGTCGATGAGGTGGTGTGTGCCGGCGTTGAGCGGGCAGTGCAGGCTGACGATATCGGCCTGCGCCAGCAATTCAGGCAGCGGCACGTAGCGCACGCCCAGCGCCGTCAGCGCCGCCTGCGGAAACGGATCGAATGCCAGCACGTGACAGCCGAAACCCGCCATGATGCGCGCGAACACCTGGCCGATCTGCCCCGTGCCGACCACGCCGACAGTCTTGCCGGCAAGGTCGAAGCCCAGCAATCCGTCCAGCGAGAAATCGCCTTCCCGCGTGCGATTGCAGGCGCGGTGCAGCCGCCGGTTCAGCGTGAGGATCATGCCGACCGCATGTTCGGCCACCGCGTGCGGCGAATACGCCGGCACGCGCACCACCGTCAGCCCCAGCCGCTGCGCGGCCGCCAGGTCGACATGGTTGAAGCCCGCCGAGCGCAACGCGATCAGCCGCGTGCCGCCCGCTGCCAGCGCCTCGAGCACTTCCGCATCGAGGCAATCATTCACGAAGGGGCACACCACTTCAAAGCCGGCTGCGAGGGACGCCGTCTGTGCGTCGAGGTGCGCGCGCTGGAAAACGAGGTCGAAGCCGTGGCCGCCACGCGTGAGTGAGGCGCGGAAGCTGTCTTCGTCGTAACGGTGGCTGCTGAAAAAGAGGATGCGCATGGCGGCGGGGCAAGCGGACGTGATGCCTGCAGCTTACTCGCACCGCCGGGTGCCGGCGCTCAGAGCGTCAGGACAATGCGGCCATCCACCTTGCCGGCCTTCAGATCGGCGAACACCTGGTTGATGTTGTCGAGCTTGTCGCGGTGAATGTGGGCGCGCACTAACCCCTCGGCGGCAAACTGCAGCGACTCTTGCAGATCACGCCGCGTGCCCACAATCGAGCCCCGCACGGTGATGCCGTTGAGCACCGTGGAGAAGATCGGCAGCGGAAAATCGCCCGGCGGCAGCCCGTTGAGCGAGATCGTCCCGCCGCGCCGCACCATGCCCAGCGCTTGCGCAAAGGCGCTCCGTGACACCGCCGTCACCAGCACGCCGTGCACACCGCCGATCTCTTTCTGGATCACGGCCGCCGGGTCTTGCTGCGAGGCATCGACGACGAGCTTGGCCCCAAGCTCCCGTGCCAGCGCCAGCTTGTCGGGCGCCACGTCGACGGCCACCACGTGCAGGCCCATCGCAATCGCGTATTGCACCGCCACGTGTCCCAGCCCGCCAATGCCGGAAATGGCGATCCACTGGCCGGGGCGCGTATCCGTCATGCGGATGCCCTTGTAGACCGTCACGCCTGCGCAGAGGATCGGTGCGATCTCTTCAAAGCTGACCTGCGCGGGCAGGTGGCCGACATAGTTCGGGTCGGCCAGTACGTATTCGGCATAGCCGCCGTTGACGGAGTAGCCGGTGTTCTGCTGCTCGTGGCAGAGGGTTTCCCAGCCACTCAGGCAATGCTCGCAGTGGCCGCAGGCGGTGTAGAGCCAGGGCACACCCACGCGGTCGCCTTCCTTGACGGCGGTCACGCCTTCGCCCACGGCTGCCACATAACCCACGCCTTCATGCCCGGGGATGAACGGCAGGCTTGGCCTGACGGGCCAGTCGCCATCGGCGGCGTGCAAGTCTGTATGGCAGACGCCCGAGGCCGCGATCTTGACAAGAATCTGCCCGCGCCCAGGTGTGGGAACAGGCACTTCCTCAATGCGCAAGGGTTCGCCAAACGCATGGACTACTGCGGCTTTCATCGACTGGGCCATGAGACATCTCCGGGTTGGGGGAGATACCAGTCTGGTCGACGCCTGCCCGATGCGGGTTGATGTGAGTCAACCGCCAAGGAGGGCGAGCGGGATGGGCAACACTGTTAACATGCCGGCATCTTCAGTGTTTTCCAGCGAGCCGCTGCCTTGCCTGTCACTCCCACCTTTCTCTGGCACGACTACGAAACGTTCGGCGCCGTGCCGCGCCGTGATCGCCCCGCGCAGTTTGCCGGCATCCGCACCGATGCCGAGCTGAACGAGATCGGCGAGCCGGTCGAACTGTTCTGCCAGCCGTCCAACGACTGGCTGCCCGATCCGGTGTCGTGCCTCATCACCGGCATCACGCCGCAACAATGCGCCCGGCAAGGCATTCCGGAATACCGTTTCGCCCAGGCCATCGAGCGCGAACTCGGCACGCCCGGCACCATCGGCGTCGGCTACAACACCATCCGTTTCGACGATGAGGTGACGCGCCACCTGTTCTGGCGCAACCTGATCGACCCGTATGCCCGCGAGTGGCAGAACGACTGCGGACGCTGGGATCTGCTCGATGTGGTCCGCACGACGTGGGCCCTGCGCCCGGAAGGCATTCAATGGCCGACCCACGAAGACGGTCGGCCGAGCTTCAAGCTGGAGCATCTGTCCAAGGCCAACGGCCTGGTGCACGAGGCGGCGCACGATGCGGTGTCCGATGTGCGCGCGACGATCGCGCTGGCGCGTCTGATTCGCAATGCGCAGCCGCGCCTGTTCGATTTCTGCCTGGCGCTGCGCAAGAAAGACCGCGTGGTGGCCGAGATTGGCGATGCGCCGCGGCCGTTGCTGCACATCTCCGGCATGTACGGCGTGGAGCGTGGCTGCATGGCCGTGGTGTGGCCACTGGGCGGGCATCCGACCAACAAGAACGAACTGATCGTCTGGGATCTCGCGTTCGACCCGTCCGAGCTGTTCCACATGGATGTGGCGACGATCCGCGAGCGCATGTTCACGCGCACGGCCGATCTGGCCGAGGGCACCACGCGACTGCCGATCAAGTCGATTCACATCAACAAGTCGCCCATCGTCATCAGCAACATGAAGACGCTGCAGCCCGCGCAGGCAGAACGCTGGGGCATCGACTTCGCCACGATCGAACGCCACGCCGCCATCGCCCAAGGCGCGCCCGACATGCGCGAAACGTGGCGTCAGGTGTACGCCCGCGAACTGGAGCCGATTGAAGACGTCGACCAGAACCTCTACGGCGGATTCGTCGGCAACGACGATCGCCGCCTGCTCAACGAGCTGCGCACGCTCAGCGGCGAACAGCTCGCGCGCCTGCATGCGGAGTTTGCCGACGCTCGCCTGCCTGAGCTGCTGTTCCATTACCGCGCACGCAATTTCCCCGACACGCTGAACGAAGAGGAATACGAGCAGTGGGAGCAGTTGCGCGCCGAGCGGCTGTTCGAAGGCCGTGACGGCTACATGACCTTCGAAATGTTCGGCGAGCGGCTTCAACAGCTGGGCGCGGAAGCGGCGGAGAACGGCGACACGCGTGCGCAGACCATCCTGCAGGATCTGTACGACTACGCGCAGCAGATCGTGCCGGGCTGACGAAGCCGACGCATCAAGAAAAACGGAGGCCGAAGCCTCCGTTTTTTTTCATGGCGATGCTGAACGCTTGGCGCCGATCAGGCCGCCTGCTGTGCCGCCGCCGGATCGCGCCACTGGGCCAGCAGCTTGTTCCAGCGGATGCGCGCCGCAGCCAGGTTGGCCTCCTTCACATGGCCGAAGCCGCGGATGTCCTCCGGCAGCCGAGCCAGTTCCACGGCTTGGGCCAGCTTTTGCGCCGTCAGGCCCTTCACCAGTTCATCGACCAGCGCGCGGTATTCGCCGATCAGCGCGCGCTCGGTGCGGCGTTCTTCGGTCTTGCCGAAGATGTCGAGCGCCGTGCCGCGCAGGCCCTTGAGCTTGGCGAGCACCTTGAAGATGCGCATCGTGTTCGGACCAAAGCGTTGCTTGACCAGGTGGCCCTTCTCGTCACGCTTGGCCGTCATGGGCGGCGCGAGCCAGAAGTTGAGCTGGTAGTCGCGGCCGGGTTCGCCTTCGAACTGCGCGCGCAGCTTGTCGAGGAAGGCCGGATCGGTGTACAGACGGGCGACTTCGTATTCGTCCTTGTACGCCATCAGCTTCGACAGGTTGCGCACCACCGCTTCCGTGAGCGCCAGGGGTTGGCCGGCCCCCACCACGGCGGCCTCTGCTGCACGCACGCGCTCGACCACCGCGCGGAATTCAGCGGCATACGCGGCGTTCTGGTATGCGGTCAGCAGATCGACGCGGCGGGCGATCAGCGTGTCGAGCGAGGGCAGGGCGATGACGTCGGCCTTGGCACGCGGTGCGTCGCCTGCCAGCTTGAGCACCGCCTCGCGGTCTTGCGCGAGGTGGCGGCCCCATTCGAACGCGGTCTTGTTCTTCTCGACGGCGACGCCGTTGAGTTCGATCGCGCGTATGAGCGCGTCGTGCGTCAGCGGAACCCAGCCCTTTTGCCATGCAAAGCCCAGCACCAGCGGGTTGGTGAAGATGGCGTCGCCCAGCAGGCGCACGGCCAGCGTGTTGGCGTCTTCAAACGCGCAGGCGTCGCCGACGGCCGCGCGGATGTCCGCCTCGGCCGAGCTGCCCGGGAAGCGCCAGTTCGGGTTCTTGATGAAATCGGCCGTGGGCGATGCCGTGCTGTTGATGATGGCGCGCGTCTGGCCGTGCTGCACCTTCGACAGCACTTCGTCCGACGCCGACACAATCGCGTCGCAGCCGATCACGAGGTCCGCCTCGCCCATGGCGATGCGCGTGGCGTGGATCGAATCGGGGCGCTCGCCGATCTGCACGTGCGAGAGCACCGCGCCGCCTTTCTGCGCCAGGCCCGCCATGTCGAGCACGGTCACGCCCTTGCCTTCGATGTGCGCGGCCATGCCGAGCAGCCCGCCGATGGTCACCACGCCTGTGCCGCCCACGCCGGTCACCAGCACGCCATACGCGCGGTGGATGGCCGGCAGCTCAGGATGCGGCAGCAGCGGCAGGCCTTCCATCGACACGCCGTGCGACTCCGGCTTGCGCACCTGCGCGCCTTCTGCCGTCACGAAGCTCGGGCAGAAGCCGTTCACGCACGAAAAGTCCTTGTTGCACGACGACTGGTTGATCTTGCGCTTCGTGCCCAGTTCCGTTTCCAGCGGCTCGACCGACAGGCAGTTCGACTTGACCGAGCAATCGCCACAGCCTTCGCACACGGCGTCGTTGATGAACGCGCGGCGGGCCGGATCGGCCATCGTGCCGCGCTTGCGGCGGCGGCGCTTCTCGGTCGCGCAGGTCTGGTCGTAGATCAGCACGCTGGTGCCCGGCACCTCGCGCAGCTCGCGCTGGATGGCATCGAGGCGGTCGCGGTGATGCACCGTTACGCCTTCAGGCAGCTTGATGGCGGCGTTGTACTTCTCCGGCTCGTCCGTGACGATGACGATGCGCGACGTGCCTTCGGCGTAGACCTGCGCGGCAATCTGCGGCACGGAAAGCGGGCCGTCGACCGGCTGGCCGCCCGTCATGGCCACGGCGTCGTTGTAGAGGATCTTGTAGGTGATGTTCACCTTGGCTGCAATCGACGCGCGGATCGCCAGCAGGCCCGAGTGGTAGTACGTGCCGTCACCCAGGTTGGCGAACACGTGCTGGTCGCCCGAGAACGGCATCTGGCCGATCCACGCCACGCCTTCGCCGCCCATCTGGCTGAAGGTGTCGGTGCGGCGGTCCATCCACACGGTCATGTAGTGGCACCCGATGCCGGCCAGCGCGCGCGAGCCTTCCGGCACGTTGGTCGACGTGTTGTGCGGGCAGCCCGAGCAGAACCACGGCTTGCGTTCGGCCGTGATGCGCGGCTTGGCCAGTGCCTTTTCTTTGGCGTCGATGATGGCGATGCGCGAGGCAATGCGCGCGCGCACGTCCGACGGCAGTTCGAATTTCTCCAGGCGCGTGGCGATGGCGCGCGCGATGAGCGCGGGCGACAGCTCGTAATGCGCCGGCAGCAGCCAGTTGGCCATCGGCACCGACCATTCGCCGCCGGCGTTGTCGCGCTCGTCAAACTTGCCGTACACGCGCGGCCGCACGTCGTCGCGGTAGTTGTACAGCTCTTCCTTGAGTTGGTATTCCAGGATCTGGCGCTTCTCTTCCACCACCAGGATCTCTTGCAGCCCTTCGGCAAACGCACGCGCGCCGTGCGCTTCCAGCGGCCACACGCAGCCGACCTTGTACAGGCGGATGCCGATGCGGCGGCAGGTGTCCTCATCAAGGCCGAGATCGACCAGCGCCTGGCGCACATCGAGGTACGCCTTGCCGGCGGTCATGATGCCGAAGCGCGCCTGCGGCGAATCGAGCACCACGCGGTCGAGCTTGTTGGCACGCACGTACGACAGGCCGGCGTACCACTTGTAGTCGAGCAGCCGCGCTTCCTGCACCAGCGGCGGATCGGGCCAGCGGATGTTCAGCCCACCCTGCGGCATGACGAAATCTTCGGGCAGGATGATCTGCGCGCGGTGCGGATCGACGTCCACCGAGGCGGACGATTCCACCACGTCCGTCACGCACTTCATCGACACCCACAGGCCGGAGTAGCGGCTCATCGCCCAGCCATGCAGGCCGTAGTCGAGGTATTCCTGCACGTTCGACGGATACAGCACCGGAATGCCGGCCGCCTTGAAGACGTGCTCGGACTGGTGCGCCAGCGTGGAGGACTTGGCGGCGTGGTCATCGCCTGCCAACACCAGCACGCCGCCATGCGCGGACGAGCCGGCCGAGTTGGCGTGCTTGAACACGTCGATCGTCCGGTCGACGCCCGGCCCCTTGCCGTACCACATGCCGAACACGCCGCTGAACTTGGCGTTCGGATACAGATTGACCTGCTGCGAGCCCCAGACCGCCGTGGCGGCCAGGTCTTCGTTGAGCCCCGCCTGGAAGACGATGTTGTGGCCGGCCAGATGCTTCTTGGCCTTCCATAAGGCCTGGTCCAGCGCACCCAGCGGCGAGCCGCGGTAGCCGGAGATGAAGCCTGCCGTGTTCAGCCCAGCGGCGCGGTCGCGCTCCTGCTGCAGCATCGGCAGACGCACCAGTGCCTGCGTGCCGCTGATGTAGATGCGGCCACGCTCGAGCGTGTACTTGTCGTCCAGGGAAACGGTTTCGAGCGCGCGGCGTAGCGCGTCGTTCAGAGGGGCATTCATGCGTGCTCCGGGTGGGTGTGTCGGGATCACCGACAGCAGGTCTCTTTTGGTGCCGCCTGCGCCGCTTCTTGTGGAAACTGGCAGAGGGCCGTGGGTCGAGGCATCGTAGCATCGCGTGACATTCGGAACACCGTGCAACGCAGCAAGAATGGGGGCGGGTTTTCCCTTGGTTGTGGTGTCCGATGCACGCACGCAGGGGGATGGAAGCTGCGGTTGCACCGGTTGTGCGGTGCATGCAACGTTTGCGGCGAAATCGGCAAACTTCGGTAAAGAAGCTGCGACCAAGTCACGCAATCCCTGGACTTTCGCAAGCCGCGCCGCCATCCTGCGCAGTTCCGCCCGCATTCCTCAAACCACGATCGTGATCGCCACCGCTTTCGCCACCGCCCAACCCCGGCACACGCTGCCGGCAGACGGCGCGCGCCTGCGTGGCGGCCCTTGGCGCGATCGGTTCAGCACGCACGTCGCCCTCCGGCACTTCCTGCTCGCCCGGCTTTCGTAAGCCGTGCGGGGTGTCGCCACAAGCTGGCGCACCTGCCCCGTACGGCACGCTCCGCTCCCCTCTCCCTTTCATTCCGGCTTGGCGCTGACACGCGCCGGCGCCGGTACGCCTGCCGTCGCCGGATGTAACCCGGCGCGGCGGCGCAGGAACTGCCATGGAACTCACGCAGAACTTCGTCAAGGCCAAGCGGCCTTGCGCGGATGGCTACCGCTGGTACATCCGCAACCGCCACAGCGGCACCGACTACCAACACCTGCTCGACAGCCTCGTACGCGAAGGCCGCATCGGCGATGCCGTCTGGCTGCTCGACAACTTCGGCCCGACCGATGCCGTGCTCGACGCCGACGACATCGAAGCCGATGCGCTCGTCTTTGCCGGCACCATCGTTGTACGCGGCGGCATTCATGTCGATGGCGTGTTGCGCGCCGGCCAGGGCATTCGCGCCGGCGGTGGCGTGCGCGCAGGCGAGTCGATCACCACCGGCGGCGATCTGGAAGCCAAGGCCGGTCTTTACTGCGACGGTGCCGTGCATGTCGGTGGCGACCTGCGCGTCGGCTGGGGCCTGACCGCGACTGGTGCAGTGCATTGCGGCGGGCTGGTGCGCGTGCATCGCGACTTGCACTGCGATGCCGGCATCGACGCAGCCGCGGATTTGCTGATCGGCGAGGCACTGGCGGCGCGCGGCAACGTGCGCTGCGGCAAGGGCCTGCGCGCCGGCGGCGAGGTCATCAGCGAGGCCGGCATCGTCAGCGCGAACGGCATCTTCGCCGGTGGCGACCTGTGCGCCGACACGCATCTCGAAGCAGGCTGGGGCATCCGGGCCGGCGGCGACATTGAAGCGGGTGGCGCCATCCGCGCGGGCGAAGGCGTGGAGGCCGGCGGCACGATCGTGGCCGGGCCCGGCTACGGCGTGTATGCCGGGCTGGCGGTGCGCATGGCCGACTGGCCCGTCAGCGCGCGCGTGCATGCGCTTGCGCGTCCTGACGGTCTGGTCAGTGGACACTGGGGCGCGCCATGAGCTGTGCGTTGCCCATCCCGCCGCCCCTCGATTGGCCGACGCTGTTTCCCGTCTTGCCGCCGCTGCAGCGCTGGCTTGCACCGCTCGGCTTGCGCATCGACGTCGAGCACGGCAGTGACGACATCGAGCGCGAACTCGACACGCTGTACGAGCGCATGCAGACGCCCGGCACGCCGCTGCACGGCATGGCCTGCGACGATGGCACCTTGCCCGGCTTTCGCCTGCACACACGCGAGGCCGACGGCGAGATTTACGTCTACGTCGAAGATGTGGCTGCGCGGCGCTTTGCTGGCGTCACGGTGTTCAATCGGCTGATTGAACTCGACAAGCGTGCCGATCGCATCCTGCGTGCACCGCATTCGAAGTATGCGGCGGCGTACCAGCGGCGCGGGCTCGCATCGGCGGTGTATCGGCGCGCGCTGGATGGCGGCATGTGCCTGATGAGCGGCGCGCGGCAATCGACGGGCGCGCACGCGCTGTGGCAGTCGCTGGCGGCGCGGTATGCGTCGGGTTACGTGGAAGTGCGCGAGAAGCGCTTGCGCTATCTCGGCGATGCAGTTGGTGCGGACGTGCTCGACGCCTTGCACACGCGCCGCGTGTTGTTGGGCGGCGGCTGGACCATCGCGGTGTTGGCGGCTGCCACAAAGATGGCCGCCTGATGATCAACCTGCGACGCTCTCGATCACGTCGCGCATGCGTATCACCAGTCCGTCCATCGCTTCGGCCGGCACGTTGCCGTAGCCGAGCACGAGGCCGTTGTATTGCGCGGTCAGCGTGCCGGGCAGGCAGAAGCGTGACAGCGGCCGCAGCACCATCCCGCGTTCCCGGGCGGCGCGGCTGACCTCCGTGTCGCGCACCGGCGCGTCGAGCCGCGTGGAAAGATGCATGCCGCCCGCACCGCCCGATACGGTGACGATGCCGGCCAGGTGTCGCTCGATTGCGGCCTGCAGCGTATCGCGGCGCTCGCCATAGAGGCGACGCATGCGGCGCAGATGCCGCGTGAAATGTCCCGCCTCGATGAACTCGGCCAGCGCGAGCTGCTCAGCCACGCGCCCGCGCAGCATCAGCGCACCGGCCGCCTTTTTCAGCACGGGCGCCAGGGCTGGCGGTACCACCATGTAACCGAGGCGCAGCGCAGGGAATAGCATCTTGCTGAACGTGCCGAGATAGATGACGGGCGCATCTTCGGTCAGGCCTTGCACGGCGGACAGCGGCGCGCCCGTGTGGCGGAATTCGCTGTCGTAGTCGTCTTCGATGATCCACGCGCCGGCTGCGCGTGCGTGCTGGATGAGCGCGAGACGGCGCTCAAGGCTCATCACCGCGCCCAGCGGGTATTGGTGCGATGGCGTGATGTAGATGAGCCGGGGCGGCGTGTCACGCCAGTCTTCCGCGCGCGGGGCGAGGCCATCGGCATCGACGCCGATCGGTACCAGGCGCATGTCGGCGGCTTGCAAGGCGGCGCGCGCTCCGTAGTAGCCGGGGTTCTCGATCCATGCAGTGTCGCCCGCATCGGCCAGCGTGCGGGCGCACATGTCGAGGCTGTTCTGCGTGCCATCGGTGATGAGCACCTGCGTCGCATCGCAGCGCACCCCGCGCGAAACGCGCAGGTATTCCGCCACGGCCTGGCGCAGCGCGACGTTGCCTTCGACCGGGCCGTAGCCCATCTGCCCCGGACCGATGCGGCGCCACCCTCGCTCCATGCAGCGGCGCCATTGCGCCAGCGGGAATTCATCCAGCGCGGGCGTGCCGGGCAGGAAGGGCAGCAGGTCGTCCATGCCGCCGCGCGGGCGCTCCAGATCCTTCACGCGGTGCGATAGCGCGGGTGGGGCATCCGGCGCCGGTGCGGGCGTCTGCTGCAGGCCGACGCGTGCCACCACCGTGCCTTGCCGTCGGCTGAGCACGAAGCCCTCCGCAGCGAGCTGCTCGTAGGCGTAGAGCACCGAGTTGCGCGCGATGCCCAGCTCTTCGGCCAGCGTGCGCGATGGCGCGAGGCGCGTGCCTTCCTCGATCTGTCCGCTCAGGATGGCCGCACGCAGGCAGGCATACAGGCGGTGCTGCTGCGAGGTGCGGGCTCCGCCCTCGCCATGCATCGCCGTGCGTTCGTAGTTCGACAGCAGGACGCCGTAGTCCATCGTGGCTCCAAGATCTTGCATTTTGGTGGGT
Source organism: Ralstonia edaphi (assembly GCF_958350185.1). Classification (NCBI taxonomy): domain Bacteria; kingdom Pseudomonadati; phylum Pseudomonadota; class Betaproteobacteria; order Burkholderiales; family Burkholderiaceae; genus Ralstonia; species Ralstonia edaphi. The sequence goes on along the minus strand of NZ_CATWHI010000007.1, from coordinate 110,688 downwards.
CTATGAATGGTGCCACGGTTTTTCTATTGTCGGCATATCGATTGATGATTCGGAGCCTCGCGTGTCGACCACAGAACCCACATCGCCCACCGCACGCACTCGCGTGCGCCGCGTCGCGCATCGCGGCCACTACGACCGCACCACGCTGCATGCCATCCTCGACGAGGCTTACGTTTGCCACATCGCCTTCGCCGACGAGCACGGCGTGCATTGCATCCCGACCGCCTGCTGGCGCGAGGGCGATCATCTGTACATCCACGGTTCCAACGGCAGCCGCATGCTCGAGCTGGCAGGCAGCGGGGCGCAGGTCTGCGTGACCGTCACGCACATCGACGGCCTGGTGCTGGCGCGCTCGGCGTTCAACCATTCGATGAACTACCGGTCGGCTGTCATTTACGGTGCGTTCGAAGTCGTGCCGGATGCGCAGAAGCCTGCGGTGCTCGATACGTTCATGGAAGTGCTCGCGCCTGGTCGTTCACGACAGGCGCGGTCCGGTAATGCCAAGGAACTTGCCGCCACGACCGTGCTGCGCATTCCGCTGGATGAGGCGGCGTGCAAAGTGCGCACGGGCGGGCCGAAGGATGATGCTGAAGACCTTGACCTGCCTGTGTGGGCTGGGGTGCTGCCGATGGCGCTGTTGCCGTTGCCGCCGGTGGTGGAGGCTGCGCCGGCGGGTACGCCGGATTATGTGCAGGAGTGGAGGGACAGTGCGCGTGCGGTGGTGGGGGATGTGGGGGTGTCGTGACGGCTGGGGTGCTGGTTGGTTTTTTTTTTGGTCGTGGTGGTGCATCCCTTGTTTCATCCCCTGCCGGGGCTGACTCACTTTCTTTGGTCTTGCCCAAAGAAAGTAAGCAAAGAAATGCGCGCCCGAGATGGCGAAAGACTCCTTGAATTTCTGTAACCGTGCGGAGAAGGAGGCAAACTCGCTGCGCTCAAACAGGCCTCCTTCTTTTTTCCGCCCGCTTACAGAAATTCAAGGCGCCATCTAGGGCAGGAAAGTCAAAGGACAAAGCCGAACCATCTGGGCGCCGACCCAAACGACAAGGCCAACCTGACGATGGGTTGGCCTTTTTCTTTTGACGTTGAGCCCTTGATGGCGCCTTGGATTTTTGTTGCGGGAAGGATAAAGAGGGGAGGCCTGTTTGAGCGAAGCGAGTTTGCCTCCCCTCCCTTCCCGCGACACAAATCCAAGGGGAAGTCGCCATCTCGGGCGCGCCTTTCTTTTGCTTACTTTTCTTTGGCAAGACAAAGAAAAGTGAGTCGGTCCCGGCAGGGAACGAAAGGGGGGGTGGACCAGAAGCCAAAAAAACTCAGTGCACCAGTTGGTTGATTTCGATGATCGGCATGAGCACAGCCAACACAATCAACAACACCACCACACCCATCGTCAAAATCAGCGCCGGCTCAAGCAAGCCAGTAAGGAACAGCGTCCGGCGCTCCAACTCTTGAGCCTCGCCTTGCGCAGCCCGCTCCAACATCGCAGGCAGATTCCCCGTCGCCTCACCCGAGCGAATCAAATGCACCAGCACAGGCGGAAACTGGTTCTGCGCTGCCAACGCCCGCGCCAGCGAAGTCCCTTCCCGCACGCGCGTGGATGCATCCTCCACGTTGGTCTTGAGCGCAACGTTGTTCAGCGTTTCCCCCGCTGCCTGCAACCCCCGCAAGATCGGCACGCCGGCACTCGTCAGGATCGCCAGCGTGCTCGCAAACCGCGCGGTGTTGTAGCCGCGAACGAGCTTGCCGAACAGCGGCGCCGTCAGCAGCCATTTGTGCCACGACAACCGCAGCGCCGGCTGCTTGAGCAGATTGCGGATCAGCACGCCAATCGCCGCAAGCACGATCGCTGCCAGCCATCCCCAATTCCGTACAAAGTCCGACAGCCACAGCATGATGATCGTGAGCGTCGGCAGCTTCTGCTTGGTGTTGGCAAACACGCTGACCACCTGCGGCACCACGTAGGACAGCAGGAAGATCACGATCGCAAACGCCACCACCGTGACGATGGCGGGGTACGTGAAGGCCAGCTTGATTTTCGATGTGAGCGCGTTGCGGCTCTCGATGTAGTCGGCCAGGCGCGAGAGGACGAGGCCGAGGTTGCCGGAGTGCTCGCCCGCTGAAACGAGGGCGCGGTAGATGTCCGGGAAATCCTTCGGATGCTGTGCCAGCGCGACCGACAGCGAACTGCCGCCCACCACTTCCGCGCGGATGGCGGCGAGCAGTTCGCCGACGTACGCACGTTCGGCTTGATCGGCCAGCGCGGCCAGTGCTTCATCGAGCGGCAGGCCCGCCACCAGCAGGCTGGCGAGCTGGCGCGTGACGAGCGCGTTTTCCTGCGCCGAGAGCCGCTTGCCGAAGCTGGACCCGCCGCGCTTGGTGGCCTGTGCGCCCAGCGCGTCGACCAGCAGCGGCGTCAGCCCGCGTGCGCGCAGCAGCGTGCGCGCCTGACGCGCGCTGTCGGCTTCGATGACACCCTTGTCGGTCTTGCCGGTGGCGTCGGCGGCTTCGTAGCGGAAGGCTGGCATGCGCTATTCGTTCATTCGCGTCTTAGTCGCGCGTGACACGCAGCACTTCTTCCAGCGACGTGGCACCGGTGTCGATCCAGCGCTGTGCGTCCATGCGCATCGTCTGCATGCCCTGGCCGATGGCGAACGCCTTGATCTCGGATTCAGCGGCCTGGCGGTGGATCATCGTCTGGATTTCCGGCGTGACGGTCAGCAGCTCGTACACGCCGGTGCGGCCCTGATAGCCGGAGTGGCTGCAACGGTCGCAGCCGACGTGATGCCACACCGATTTGCGTGCCGGTGCGGCCGGTGCCACGCCATCGGCAACCGGCGTGCCGGCCACGGCTTCCACTTCCGCCGGTGTGAGTTCGAGCACCTCTTCGCGGCGGCAATGCACGCACAGGCGGCGTACCAGCCGCTGCGCCAGCACACCCAGCAGCGACGACGACAGCAGGAACGGCTCGATCCCCATGTCGATCAAGCGCGTCACGGCGGATGCGGAATCGTTCGTGTGCAGCGTCGCCAGCACAAGGTGGCCCGTCAGCGAAGCCTGCACGGCAATCTGCGCGGTTTCCAGGTCGCGGATTTCCCCTATCATCACCACGTCCGGGTCCTGGCGCAGGATGGCGCGCAGGGCCTTGGCGAAGGTCATGTCGATCTTCGGGTTGACCTGCGTCTGTCCAATGCCGTCGAGGTCGTATTCGATCGGGTCTTCCACCGTCATGATGTTGGTGGACGACGCGTCGAGCCGCGACAGCGCCGCGTACAGCGTGGTCGTCTTGCCCGAACCCGTCGGGCCGGTGACGAGCACGATGCCGTGCGGCTGGTTGATCAGGTGGTCGAAGCGCGCCAGCGTGCCGGCGCCCATGCCGAGCTTGCCCAGGTCGAGCCGCCCGGCTTCCTTGTCGAGCAGACGCAGCACCGCGCGCTCGCCGTGGCCGGTGGGCAGCGTGCTCACGCGCACGTCCACCGGGCGGCCGCCCACGCGCAGCGTGATGCGCCCGTCTTGCGGCAGGCGTTTCTCGGCAATGTCGAGTTGCGCCATGATCTTGATGCGCGAAATGAGCGCGCCGTGCAGCGCCTTCTTCGGGCGCACCACATCGCGCAGCGTGCCGTCGACGCGAAAGCGCACGACGGATGCATTCTCGAACGGCTCGATGTGAATGTCCGATGCGCCTTCGCGCGCGGCCTGCGTAAGCAGCGCGTTGATCATGCGGATGATCGGCGCGTCGTCTTCCGATTCGAGCAGGTCTTCCACGGCCGGAATGTCCTGCATCAGGCGGGAGAGGTCGACTTCGCCTTCCACTTCGCCGACCACCTGGGCCGCGCTGCCGTCCTGCGCGTTGTAGGCCGTCTGCGTGGCGGCGGACAGTGCTGCCGTGTCGAGCGTCACCAGTTGCAGCGCGCCGAACACGCGGCCGAGTTCAGCCAGCGCCGTGCGCGAGGTTTCGGGGCAGACCCACACTTCCAGCGTGTCGACGTCCTGGCGCGCGACGAGCAGCTTGGCGTCGCGCGCAAACGCATACGGCACCAGCCGCACGGCGGACTGCGAGGGCGGCTCCAGCGTGCTGACGTCGGTGGTGGAAGCTTGCGTGGCCATGGTTCGTTGTCCGTTGTCAGCCGCCATTGCGCGGCGCGTTGCCGTCGTAGCCGCCCGAGGTCGGCGCCGCGAAATTCTGCAGGCGCGGCTGGCTGCGCGTGGTGCCCTGCGGCATCGGCATCGGGGCGCCCGGAGGCACCTGCGTGCCGGCCGGGCCCTTCGGCACGATCGACACATCGCCGTAGTTGTCGGCCGGGCGCATCGCGCTGGGCGAGGGCAGCACCGGCGTGTCCTTGTCCGACGTGGTCGGCAGCATGTTCGGCGAGACAAAGCCCTGCTGCGTATCGCGCATGTAGTTGTAGCGGTTGTCCGACAGCGCGCCGGTCGCATCGGCCGTACGCAGGATGATCGGGCGCAGGAACACCAGCAGGTTCGTCTTCACACGCGTCTTGTTTTCCGAGCGGAACAACGCGCCCAGGATGGGAATGTCGCCCAGGCCCGGCACCTTCTGCTCGCCGTCCTGGTAGTTGTCTTCCAGCAGGCCGCCCAGCACGACGACCTGGCCGTCGTTGGCCAGCACATTGGTCTCGATCGAGCGCACGTTGGTGGTGGGGCCCTGCGTCGCATTCTGCGTGCCCGGCACCACGGCCGACGACTCCTGGAAGATCTGCATCTTCACCAGCCCGCCATCGGTGATCTGCGGCTTGACGCGCAGCGTGATGCCGACGTCCTTGCGGTCGAACGTCTGGAACGGCGTGACCGAAGCCGACGTGCCTGTCTGGGCATACGAGCCGGTGGTGATCGGCACGTTCTGGCCGATCAGGATCTTGGCCTCTTCGTTGTCGAGCGTGATCAGGTTCGGGGTCGACAGCACGTTGACCGAGCCGTCCGAGCCCAGCGCCGACAGAATCGCGCCCAGGCCGCTGGCCTTGTTGAACACGCCGAAGTTGCCGCCGTTGAGTTGCCCGACGTTCACGTTGGACAGCGCCGTCTGCGCCGCCGTGCTGCCGATGCCGCCCGTCGTGATGGTGGCAATCGTGCCGGCCAGCGTCAGCAGATTGCCTGAGCCGGTGCCGAAGTTGGTGCCGCCGCCGCCGTAGGTGTTCGGGCCGCCCGCGCCCACCATCCACTGGATGCCGAGCTGCGACGCCTTGGTGGCCGTCACTTCCACGATCATCGATTCGATGTAGACCTGCGCGCGCCGCGCGTCCAGGTCGTCGATCACGGCGCGCAGGTTGCGGTAGACCGGCTCGCTGGCGGTGATGATGAGCGCGTTGGTGGCCGGATCGGCCTGGATGATGCCGCCGGTGGTGGGCGTGTTGTTCTGCCCGAACGAGGCGCGGAACGAAGAGCTCCCGCTGCCCGAGCCGCTGCCCGAACCCGAGCCGCTGCCGTAGTTGGTGTTCTGCGTGTTCTGATTCTGCGAGGTGTTCACGCCGCCGGCGGGCTGCGAGGTCGCGCCTTGCGCGGCGCTTTGGCCGCCCGGGCCGGTGGATGCCGAGGCCGACAGCGTGGCGTCGGCCGCGACGATCGCACGCAGCGTAGTGGCCAGCTGCACCGCGTTGGCATTCTTGAGCGGCACCACCCAGATATTGCCGGGGCGCGCGTTCGGCACGTCCAGCTTGGCGATCAGTTGTTTGGCCTGGGCGAGACGGGCCGCACTCGACGCACGCACCATCACGCTATTCGAACGCGGCTCTGCCACGACCGACGTACGCAGGCTCGGGTCCGACAGCGCCGCGCCGGCGCCCGCCCCGCCTGCGCCACCGGCAGACGGATCGAGCAGCTTCTGCAGCGTGGCCGCCACGTCGATGGCCACGGCGTTCCTCAGCGGAATCAGCTCGGTTTCGCCGGCCACGGGCGTGTCGATCGACGCGATGATGCGGCCGATGCGGCGCAGGTTGTCGGCGTAATCGGTAATGACGAGCGTGTTGTTGGCCGGGTAGGCGGTGATCGTGTTGTTGGGCGCGATCATCGGGCGCAGCACCGGCACCAGGTTGTTGGCCGATTCATGCTGCAGGCGGAAGACCTGCGTAACGACCTGCTCGCCGCCGCGCGAGCCCGCCGCGCCTACGCTGGTGGGGGAGCCCTGCAGCTTGGCGTCGGCTTCCGGCACGACCTTGGTGAAGCCGTTGCCCTCGACAATCGCGTAGCCCTGCATGCGCAGGATCGAGCCCAGCGATTCCAGCGCTTGCGAACGCGTCACCGGCTTTTCGGTGACGAGGTTGACGGTGCCCTTCACGCGCGGGTCGACGATGAAGTTCTTGCCGGTGGCCTGGCCCACGGCCTTGACCACCGAGTCCAGATCCGCATTGACGAAATTCAGCGAGACCTCATCCCCTGGATTGCCGGCGGCGCCGTTCTGGGAAGATGCCGCGCTCGGCGGGGCGGCAAAGACTGGCATCGAGCCGGCCACCATTGTTGCGCAGCATGCCAGGACGATGGCGCGAACGGTGAGTCGGGAAGAGGCGTTGTACATGGTCTCGTTCATGGTTGTCGGCACGCTGGCTCGCGCGCCGGCTTGAGGATCAAAAGCGGAGTCGATGGTGCGACCCGTCACGCGGGCCCAGCAGACTCAACAGGCCAATCAATTGCGGTTCCGACTCCGGCGTGGCACTCGCCACCCCGTCAAAATGCGCGCCCTGGCCAAGAGTGCCCTGGCCTTGCAGGGTGAGCGGCCCGGCCAGCGTCGACAGCGACAACTGCATCGGCGCACCGCTCACGCCGCCAAACGACAGCACCGCTTGGTAACTGCCCAGCGGCCGCACCCGGCTGAGGCTGGATGATACCTGCTCGAGCGTGACAGTCAGCGCGCCCTGGGCGGTGTTTGGCTGGCCTTTCCCGCGGCTGAATTGGCCCGAGAGCGGCGTCCATTGCGCCCGCAACCGGCCATCCAGCTTGAGCGTGTTGAACGGCGCGCCAACGCCTTCCAGCAACGATGCCGGCAGCGCGACCGCGCCGGCCTCTGCCTCCCAATGCCCCGGCGTGACCGTCAGCGTGACGGGCTTCTCCAGCGCGCGATCGTGCGCCAGGTGCGCGCGCAGCGTGCCGGTCAGCAGCGGCAGCATGTCGATCGACCAGGACAGCCGGCCGGGCAGCACGGTCGCATCGGCGCCGCCGTTGCCGGCGGTCAGCGCGAGCGTTGCGCTGCCGTGCCAGATACTGCCCTGGCTGTCGGCCAGCAAAACACGGTGCCCCGTGGCTGCGGCAATGCGTTCCGCCGCCCACGCGGCCGGATACTGCGCCACCACGGTCGCGCCCACGGCCAGCAGCGCCACGCCACACCACAGCACACGCCAGCCGAGGCCGGTGCGCTCGTCCGGCCCGGCCCGGCGGCGCAAGCGCAGCGGCGGCAGCGATTCAATCCCCATCGGCACGATCGGGCCCGTCAGCGGCCAGCGGCGGCGGGGCCTTGCAGCGTCGCCGTCACGTTGACCAGGGCCGTCGCGCCCACGTATTTGATGTTCGTGTCGATCACCTTCATGCGCTGCGCCTGCCGCACCTCCTGCAGCCATTCGGCGACGGCGCCAAAGGGCACCTTGTCCAGTTGCACCTGCACGCTCTCGCCCGACATCGCCATCCGCGTGGCCTTCAGGCCGTGGTTGGTCAGGCTCGTGTTGAGCGCCTGCTGCAGTTCCGCACCGCGCGGCACCGGCGCGGCGGCAATGGCCGACAGGCCGCGCGCTTCCTGGCCCAGCGTTTCCATCTCGGCGAGCTGGGTCCGCATCTGCGGCAGGGCTTTCTCGATGCGGCGCTGGCCTTCGAAGGCCGGCTCCCACAGCACGAGGTAGACGATCACGAGCAGCAGCACCACGCCGCCACCGGCCAGGATGCGGCGTTCGCGCGGCTCGCGCTGCATCCAGAACGTCGTCGCCGCATCGCGCACCGAGTCCGGCACGCCGATGCGCGGCAGGCGGCGGGATGACGATCGGGAAGAGGAAGGGGAGGAAGTCGCCATGGAGGAAGCGTTATTGGGCGATGGAGACCGTCCAGCGCGAGCCCGGTACGGTGGCCTCGGCACCGCGCGGGGCCTCGGCGGTGTCCATGTTCAGGCCGACATTGCGGGCGGCGGTGCGCAGGCTGGCGGTGTCGGTGCCGTCCTTGAGCGTGACCGTGAGCGCGCGGCCGTGGTAATCGAGCGCGAGCAGCGCATCGGGCGCGAGGCCGGTGGCTGCCTGGGCAAAGCGATCGGCCAGCGGCAGGAAGTCTTCTGGCGCCGATTTGCCGGCGGCCAGCCGCAACTGCTCGACCTGGCGGCGCATCTGCGCGGGCGGGTCGAGAATCACGGGCGTATTCGGGAATGCCGTCTGCAGTTGCGCGCGCATGGCGGTATCGAGCCGCTTCTGCTCAGCGCGCAGCGTGAGCCACCGCGCGTTCATGCCGATGAGCTGCACGACCACGATCAGCACGGCCAGCGCGATGGGCAGGCGCCAGAGGCTCCAGTCCATGCCGGCCACGCCGCCGCGTGCAAAGTCGAACTGGCAGAGATCGGCTTCGCCTGAGGCCAGGGCGTCGCGGGCGCCGGCCGCCCAGGTCGCCCAATCGAGCGTGGCGGTGGCGGGGTCGGTCGACAGGCCGGGCGCCAACTCGCGCAACGCGGGCGACACCATCAACGTGGCCGGCGTGGGCGCAATCCCCAGCCAGTTGCCGACGTTGGCCGGCAGCACGCGCAGGCCGTAGCCCTCGGCGCGGCCGGTGCGTACGGTGATGTCGACGGCCACGGGCGCGTCCGGGTCGGACGATGGCGCCGCGTCGAGCGCGATGGTGGCCGGTGTCACCGCAGCCACGGTTTCAGCCACGGGCGCGTCGACTGCGGGCTCAGCGGTAGCGGAAGCATCGAGCGACGGCTCCGCACGCTCGACGGCGGTTGCCGATTCTGCAACCGGCGCTGCCGCTGCGGCAGGCGTTTCAAACGGCACGCAAAGCTGCGCAGGCAGCAAATGGCCGGTGCGATGCTTGTGGCCGGCAAAGGTATCGAGAATGAAGCGCACCCACGCGCGGTCGGCAATCATCAATGCGCGCGATTGCGGCTCGCGGGGTGCCCGCCAGCCACGGGCCGGGGCATCACCCAGGCGGGGCCCAAGGGCGATATGGCATTGCTGCGCGTCCTGCACGAGGCGGTCTTCCACCAGATTGGGCAGCGCCAGACGCAGTTTGGGCAGCGCCAGCGGCGGCACGTTGGCCGGCACCAGCAGCACGTCCGCGGCGGGCAGCAGAAGGATCAGGCGGTCGGCCGCGGGCAGCTCGTCGGTGCGCGAGGTGCCTTCGCGCTGAACGCGTTGCGGGCCCTGCGCACCCTCTTCACGCACCAGCGCGAAGGGCACGGAGGCAAGCGCGCCCGCCGACCAGCGTTCGGGCGATTGAATGGGCCGGTGCGGCAGGCGCACGTACAGGGAGGTCGTCAAACCGCTCCTCTATTCATCTTGAGAGTGTGAATGCGAACTGCCAACGGAAGCGCCGGATTGCGCAAGACCCGCGATGCTGAACGATGCGGATGACAATACGGCGAAGGCCAGGGTCTGTCTACAAGCGGCGCGTACGCACGTGGAGGGGTGTTGCGCCGCTGTCATGACGGAATCTCGTCGATGCGGCGGATCCAGACGATGCGGGTCGCGTTATTGTTGATCGGATCACCACGTGAAACAAGCGCCACTTCTCCGATCCTGGCGCGCTCGTGGCGGGCCATGCCGTAGACCAGAAAATAGTGCGTCTGCACGTCCAGCAGGTTCGCCGCGGCGGTGGTGTCGACCCCGGGCGCGATGCCGCGCAACTGGTTGGTGACGTCGCCGATGTTGCGGAAGTACGCGCGGTCGCGCGCCTGCACCAGCGAACGGGCGCGGTCCAGACTCAGGTTCGGGATGACGGCGGCCAGCACTTCGGCGCTGGCCGTGTTGGCGTTGATCTGCGTGCGGGTCGGCAGCACGATCACGTAGGGGCGCAGCTTGGCGATCATGTCGGCTGTGTAGCCGGGAATCGTCAGCAGGCTCGCCACGTCGTCGAGCGGTCTGGGGCCGTTGCTGTTGCTGCCGCCGCTCCCGCCGCCGCTGTCTTCACCGCCTTGCTGGCCGCCCTGCATGCCTTCGATCGACTGGAAGCCGCCCAGCATCTGCGCCAGGTACGTCGCCGTGACATTGGCCAGGCTCGGGTCGATGCTCAGCGACTGCAGCAGCAGGCCGTAGGCCTTGATGGCGTCCTTGTCGCGGCCGGTGATGAGCGTGCGGGCGCCCAGCGTCTGCGCCGTCAGCAGGTTCATCAGGTTGAAGCGCGCCTGGGCATCGAAGATGCGGCCCGAGAGGTACGACTCCTCGCCGGCGGTGTCCGTGCGCAGCGAGCTGCCGAGAAAGTCCGACAGCTTGGTTTCCTGGATCGGCACGGCCCAGATTTCGCCCAGGTGGTCGACGGCGCCGGTGCGGCGCTGGTCGTCGCGCAGGATGAGGCGCGCCCAGTCGATGCCCGCCCGCGCAATCCACGTGGCCTGCGCTTTCAGGCGCTGGTTTTCCACCGCGCGAATTTCTACCTGCTGGCGCCAGAGCATGCCCGACACGATCACCACGGCCAGCGTCACCACCAGCAGCGCCGTGATGATGGCCGCCCCGCGCTGGCGCTTCGCGCGCAGGTCAGGGTGAGCACATCGACGGGAGCATCGCGCCATGTCAAAGCCCCGTCATGCAGATGCGCGTGAAGCGCTGCGGCGCGCCCTGCGGCGTCATGCGCACGAGCAATGCCAGTTCCACCGCACGCACCGAAGCGGCCGGCACCACCACGCCCGGGCTGTTGGCCGACGGCGCCGACGCGCTGGGCGTGGAAGCCGACGGCAAGCCGGTGAGGGTGGTGGTGTTGCTGCCTGCCGGGAACAGCGCCGCCGACAGCGCGCCCGTGTTGTCCATCCAGCCGCCGGGTTCGATCCAGGCGCGCGCGCTGATGCTGTCAACGTTGGCAGCAAGCAGGTAGCGCGCGTTGCCCACACCGCCCTGGCGCAGGTTGTCCATCGCATTGCGCAGGTCGCCGCGGTTGGTGATCGGTTGGGTCTGGAGGCGCTCGAGCCGGCCGTCGACGATGCGGTAGAGCACCACTTGCCACGCGGGCGGCTGGCCATCGTCGCGGCGGTCGCGCACCATCAGCACGCGGTTGGCGTCCACCTCGACCGGCGAGCGCGACAGCGTGTTCGGATCGGCCAGTTGGGTGCAGTCGGCATCGAACTGCGCGTAGGCCGTCTTGAGCGCCTCGATGCGTTCGTCGCGCTGGGCCAGCGCCTCGTGCGTGCGGGTCATGCTGTCCAACCCGCGCCAAGCGATCACGGCCAGGATGGCCAGCAGCGTGATCGCCACCAGCAGCTCGAGCAGGGTGAAGCCGCGCGCCGAACGATTAGAAGACATTGCGCGCATCGTTCGGCAAGAGGGTCACGAGCCAAGCCAGTCGCACGGATTTGGAGGCATCCGGATAGACGGACACTTCCACGCGGCGGAACACCGGATTGGGCGTGCTGGCGATGGTTTCTTCGCACCACAGCTGCGTATCGCCTTGCGGGCACGCAAAGCCGCGCGCGCCGGGATCGGGGAAGACGCGCGCGAGGCGCAAATTGGCGAGGTGGTTTTCGGCGCTCCACGTGGCGATCATGCGCGTCTGCAGCGAATCGCTGGCGGTGGTCATGCTGCCCATGGCGCGCATGGTGGCGGTCAGCGCCACGGCCACGATGGTCAACGCCACCAGCACTTCGAGCAGCGTGAAGCCGCGCGTGCGTATGGCGGGGGCAGGGCGGAGGAGACGGCGCGTCATTGCGTTTGCGTCTCCGTCAATACGCGCGGGCCGCCGTCGGATACCACGTCCACACGCGAGCCCTGCGCGGTCAGTGCCACGCGCCACGGCAGGCCGATCGCCTCACGACCGAACACGAGGCGCTGCGGGGCGCCGGGCACCGCAGCGGCACCTGCGACGATCTGTACGTTGTCCATGCCTTGGCGCCAGTGGCCGGGTGCGAGCACGTTGCGATTGAGCACGCGCCAGCCGTTGGGCGTCGATTCGTAGAAGCGCCAGCCTTGCGCATCGCCTTCCCACGCCACGGGGCGCGAAGTGAGCTGCGCTTCTTCCTGAGCCAGCTCGATCAGGCGCGCGAGCTTCTGCGCGTCATCGGCCAGTTGCGAGCGCGGGTTGGGCGTGGCGTTTACGGCCACCACGGCCAGCACGATGCCGATGATGACGACCACCACCAGCAACTCCAGCAGCGTAAAGCCGCGAGGGTGCCGGCGGCGTGGTTGACCGAACATGGCGCGCGGTGGTTGAGGCGACTGCGGCGGCTTAGTTGTCCCAGTTGCCGATATCGGCGTCGTTGCCGGTGCCGCCGGCCTGGCCGTCCGCGCCGAAGCTGAAGACGTCCACCTCACCGCGCACGCCCGGGTTCAGATACTGGTACGGGTGGCCCCACGGGTCTTTGGGCAGGCGTTCCAAATAGCCGCCGCCCTTCCAGTTGTTGGGGATCGGCTCGGTGGTCGGCTTGGTGACCAGCGCGCTGATGCCCTGCTCGGTGGTCGGGTAGCGGCCGTTGTCCAGGCGATAAAGCTTGAGCGCCTGCGAAATGGAAGCGATGTCCTGTTTGGCGGCGATGATGCGCGCCTCGTCGGGGCGGCTCATGATCTTCGGCACCACCAGCGCGGCGAGGATGCCCAGGATCACCACCACCACCATGATTTCGATCAGGGTGAAGCCGCGTGCCGCCCGTTGGGGCAGCCGGGCGAGGGCGCGCTGGCGGAAGGAAGAGCGAAGTTGGCCTTGCATCATGGCGACAGAGTTGACAATAAGGGGAAGAGGCACAGTATATCCGTGAGATATGACCATATATTGCACGCAGGGGTCATGCTGCGTTGGCTCTAGAGCCGCACCTCCAAGCTGTTCACCGAACCGGCATGAAGGGCGGATAGAATCGGCGTATTCCTACGGTGCCCCGCCCATTTCATGAACGCTCGACAGTCGTCCCGCCTGCTCAGCCTTGTACTGTTTGCTGCCCTCTGTGCGCTCCTGACGCACTGGGTGCTGACGCTGTCGTCGCTGCGCTCGCTGGGCGCGCCGCGTGAGGCCCGCGTGGCGCAGACCGATGCGCTGGAGACCGGCGCGGCCGTCACGCTCTTCGGCGGCGGCCCGCAGAACGGCCCGCGCGATGTGCAGGTGATGGGCGTAGTGGCCGATCTGGCCGATGGCTCCGGCGCGGCCATCGTGTCGGTGGACGGTGGCGCGCCACAGGCGGTGCGCGCCGGCAAGTCGCTGTCGTCCAACCTCAAGCTGGTGGAGATCAAGGCGCGCTCGGTGGTGATCGAGCGCAACGGCGCGCGCCAGGAGATCCCGCTGCCGGCGAGCGCCGTGGCCGGGGTGTCGCCGGCCAATCGCAATGCGCCGGCGATGCCGCTGCCGCTTGCAGGCGCTGCAGCGCCGTTGTCGACGCCCGCCATGCCGCCGGCAACGTCGCCTGCGCCGCCGGTGGTCAACAACCCGGCCAACACGGCCATGCCGGGCGCCATGCTGCCGATCGCGCCCGCGCAGATCAACACGGGCGACGAGCCTGCCAACCAGGGCGGCGGTATCGTCGGCCCGCGCCACCGGGCAGCGGCCGCTGCGCGCAAGGGCGATACCCCCCAGCCGGGCGCCGACCAATAAGCGTGTCGCCGCATGCTGCGGCTCGACATGCGTTGGCGGGCGCATATTACAGCGCATGTCATTGGGGTAACAGCGTGTAAAAGCAGGCAACGCGCTGGCATTGTCGGGTTCTAATCCGCTACACAGTCCATGTGAAAAGGAGCTGACCATGACCAACAAACGTGCTGTCCAAGCCTTCCTCGCCACCTCGGCCCTGTTTCTGGCCATGTCGGGCATGAACGCCCGCGCCCAGGATGCCAGCGCCCCCGCCGCCAGCGCGCAGGCGCCGGCCACCGCCACCGCGCCGGCTGCGCCGCAAGCCGGCCCCCGCGCCGGCAGGATGGGCCACCAAGGCGGCTTCAAGGCCATCGACACCAACGGCGACGGCCAGGTGTCGCGCGACGAGGCCAAGGGCCACGCGTGGCTTGAAAAGAACTTCGACCAGATCGATGCCAACCACGACGGCCAGCTCAGCAAGGACGAACTGGCCGCATGGCACAAGGCCCACAAGGGCGAGATGCATGAAAAGATGGCGCAGCGCTTTGACGCCAAGTTCAAGGCGGCCGACAAGGACAACGACGGCAGCCTGACCAAGGACGAAGTACAGGCCGGCATGCCGCGCCTGGCGAAGAACTTCGACCAGATCGACGCCAACCACGACGGCAAGATCACCGAAGACGAGATCCGCGCCTATATGAAGGCCCGTCACGATGCCCGCAAGGCGCAGAAGAACACGCCTGCAGGCGCGGCCATGCCGGGCGGTCCGTCGGCGACGAGGGGCGAGTGACACCTCGTTTGAATCTCCGCACGCAAGCGGCGCCTTCGGGCGCCGTTTTTATTGCCCGCGCCGGTCCGGATTCTCAAGAGGGCGGCAAGACCGGTGGCGCAAAAAAACACCCCGGTGGCGAACCATCGGGGTGCGGGTACAGCACGCCTGAAGTTTGAGGGTCTTCAGGCAGGCTGATCGTCGGCCTTGAGCACGCCGCGGCGCATCTGGTCGAGTTCGATCGACTCGAAGAGCGCCTTGAAGTTGCCCTCGCCAAAACCCTGATTGCCCTTGCGCTGGATGAACTCGAAGAAGATCGGGCCAAGCTGGTTTTCCGAGAAGATCTGCAGCAGCAGATCGCCCGGGGCGCCGTCGATCAGGATCTTGCGCTTCTTCAGCTCCGCCACGTCTTCGCCATGGCCGGGGATGCGCTTGTCGACCAGCTCGTAATACGTATCGATCGTGTCGAGCAGCTTGATGCCCTTGCTGCGCAGCGCGTCCACCGTGTTGAACAGGTTGGTCGAACCGAGCGCGATGTGCTGGATGCCCTCGCCGTGGTACATGTCCAGGTACTCCTGGATCTGACCCGCCTTCTCCGTCCCTTCCTCATTGATGGGGATGCGGATGTTGCCGCACGGGCTCGTCATCGCCTTGCTCTTCACGCCCGTGACCTGGCCTTCGATGTCGAAGTAGCGCACTTCACGGAAGTTGAAGAAGCGTTCGTAAAACTCGGCCCATTCCTTCATCCGGCCACGGTAGACGTTGTGCGTCAGGTGGTCGATGTAGGTCAGGCCGTGCCCGGTGGGGTTCGGGTTGGCGCCCGCGATGGGCACGAAATCGACGTCGTAGATGCTGATGTTGCCGATGTCGCCGGCCTTGGCGTCGTTCTTGCCGGTCCAGCGATCGACCAGGTAGATCAGCGAATCGCCGATGCCCTTGATGGCCGGAATGTTCAGCTCCATCGGGCCGCTGTGGGTGTCGAAGCCCCAGGCGCCCAGTTCCAGCGCGCGCTTGTAGGCGAACGCGGCGTCCTGCACGCGAAACGCGATTGCGCAGATCGACGGGCCGTGCAGGCGCGCAAAGCGCTGCGCGAACGAATCCGGCTCGGCGTTGATGATGAAGTTGATCTCGCCCTGGCGATACAGCGTCACGTTCTTGTGACGGTGCTTCGCGATGGCGGTAAAGCCCATGTTCTCGAACAGCTTGCCCATGGCAACGGGGTCCGGCGCGGCGTATTCGATGAACTCGAAACCGGCGGTGCCCATCGGGTTTTCCCAAGGCGTGAATTGCATGGTGAGTCTCCTGTGGGGGCGCGCTCTGGAGCGCTCAGGTCTTTGACGATCCTCGCAGTGTAGGAGTGTCCGTCCAAGCAAAAATTGCGAAGTTGTGCCCACCTTGCTAAATTTGCGCAAGAAAATTGCCGAATTAATTGGTGCGGAGCAACAAAATGAATAAAGTGGAACTCGACAAGATCGACCGCAAGATCCTGGAGGTCCTGCAGAACAACGGCCGCCTCACCAATCTGGAAGTCGCCGAGCGGGTGAATCTGTCGCCCAGCCCGTGCTTGCGACGCATCCGCCGCCTGGAGGAGAGTGGCGTGATCCGCCAATACGCCGCGCTGCTCGACCCGACCAAGATCGGGCTGGGGCTGTCGGCGTACATCAATGTGCGGCTGGAAAAGCAGGGCGGCGCGCCCAAGGGCAAAGGGCCCTCCGACATCTTTCGCGCTGCGGTGGCGACATGGCCCGAGGTGGTCACGTGCTATGCCATGACCGGCGAGATGGACTACCTGCTCAAGGTGTTTGTGGAAGACATGGAGCACTTCGCGCGCTTCATTCGCGACCAGCTGCTCGCCCACCCGGCAGTGATCGATGTGAAGAGCAGCTTTGCGCTGGAGCGGATCAAGGATACGACGGCGTTGCCGGTGGTGGTTTGAGGGATTGGGTAGCTGCGCCATCGAGGCTTAAACCGCCGATCACGCACCTCAGCGGTCCGATCGTGGGCCTTCCTTGTTCGAGCCTGAATCGCTGGGGGTGGAACGCTACCCTCAAACACTCGCATTCCGCAGTCAGAGGTCGAAATTTTCGACCTCTGACAGACGGCTTCGACCGTCTGACGGCGGAACGTCAGCCTCAACTCGATGACTTCGTGTCTTTGATGCCGAAGCGTGGGCTTCGGAGGGCCGATGGATTGGATGTTTTTGGGCGGCGTGCGGACCTCTGAGCCCCGCACGCCGCTGTTTGACGGCGAGGCGTCGCTCTCATGCAAGCGAATTCAGGTGTTTGAGGGCGACACATGAGGCCAAAACTGCCGCGCTCGGCGGTCTATTGGGTAAGCGCGACAAGCAGGGAGCCAAGGCACGAACGCTGCACACATTGGGCCGATATGCGCGGCGGATGCGTGGACCTTTGCGCTCAGAGCCCGGCATCAGGGCGCGCACCAACGCTCCGGCATTCGTGAGAGGTATTGTCGATGCGATTGACGCGTTCCAGCGATTGGCGGGGATGCTGATACGGCGCGGCTAAACGGTGCCGACTTCGGGCGCGTTATCCCTGAACACCAAAGGCTCATGTTCCGTGGGCTCCCAACTTTTCAGTGCGGCGCCCAGGCGATTGATCGTCGCGGCCTCCACCGAGATCGCAAAGCGCACGATTTCGAGGTGCAAGCGGTTGCCCGGTTTTTTGTATTCGATTTCAAGGGCGGTATTGCCGACGCCATCTGCTACGAACGCTCGTACAGCCAGCCAAAGATAGGCGCTTCCGTCCTTTGCGCCCTTCTCGAAAGCGATCTCTTCGTTGACGCCGGTAGGGAACGTCATCAGTCCCGCGCCCCATTTCTTGAGTTCATCTGCGTAGTCGTAGAAATCGGCGACAACCGACTGGTGCTCGCCTTCGATGGACAGCCGCAGTTCGAGCATGCCGTCATCTGGGTCACGCCAAAGTAGTTCTAGTGAAAGTCGCATGGCATCAAGGTTCAGGTGGGCGGCAGGTGCTCTACCCAAACGGGCTCACCAGGATGATGCTCTGCGATCGTATCGATAGCATCTTGCAGCGCTTCGGCAGAGGCGCCGCGCAGCGGATAGACAAACCGCGAAACGTTGCGACCGGCGAGTTTGCCGTAGTCGTCGGATATTGCATCCGTTCCGCACCAGATTGGCAGATTCGCCTCGCTTGCCAGTTGTAGCGCGCGTTGCAAACCTTCAGGGCTGATTGCTAGGAAGACCATGTCGGTATCAGTTTGCAGAGTCTGCCATCACCAAATTCGCATCCCGCACCAACCGCCACTTCCCATCCGCCTCTTTCCGCAGAATCGTCAACGTCTGCCCCGAGCGCTGCACCTCCTTTCCATCCGGCATCGTGATGACGATGCGCAGCGCGTTGCGCAAGTAAGCGATGTCACCAAACACCTGCACCTCCTGAATATCGCTTGTGCCGTCGATGTGCACGTCCTTCATGCCGCTGGACATCCTGGCGAAGGCGTCCTTGCCGAAGGGCGGCTGGCCCGGCGTGAGAAACAGCACGTCATCGGTCATCAGGCCGAGCACGGTATCGATGTCGCCGGTTCTGCTGGCGGCGAGCCAGGTGGCCACCACGTTGCGGATGGCGCTTTCGTCGTCGGTCATGGCGATGCGGGTGTCGGTGAGGGAGGCGGCTTTCACTCTACACCGCAGGTTCGACCGGTGGCGCCACGCGGCGCTTGATGAAGACGGCCGGAGATAACACCGGGATGTGCCGGGCGCGCAGCGTCACCAGCCAGTCGCCCACGGCGTCTTCGCAGGTCAGGCGGAAGTGGTTCGCGTCGATCCACTCCACCTCGTCCAGCCAGAACGTGTAGTACGCCGCGCCGATGGTGCCGGTGCTGATCGCACGTGAAAGGTCGGGCGCGACGAGGGTGACGGAGACGGCCTCTTCAAACGGGCAGTCGTAATTGGTGATGAGGACGAAGCCGAGGTCCGTCTGGTATTGCCGGAGCAGCTCGTAGCCGGGGATGGCGAGCGTCGGGTGCGGAACGCCATCCACAATCACACGCGTGCGCGTGGGCCACTGCTCATACGGGCCGCTGTGTTTCTCCAGGGCGAAGCGTTGGAGCGGCTGCATGGCGGCGGCGCGTTCGCTGCGCTATTCCTTGCGCATGCCGCACAGGGCGATCTGGCGTTCTGGGTCGGCAGAATCCTTCCAGCCGGGTTCTTCGCGCTTCTGGTACGCCTCCATCGTTGGGTAGCCCTTTACGCTCCACGAGAACTCGCTGTAGCGCGAGACCTCGATGACGGCCAGGCCGCAGCGCTTGCGGTGGTCTTCAATCTTGAACGCCGCGTGCGGATGCTCGCCCGACAGGTCCTGCTCGATCACCTTGTAGCGCGTCGGGCCGCACTTGAAGAAGCTGGCGTTCCATTCGATGGTTTTCGGGCGGAGGAACAACGCGCCGTAGCAGGCGCGGCCGTCACCGCGGAAGGTTCCGGTGAGGGCATCTGCTGCCATGGCCGATTGCGCAGCCAGCAGCGATACGGCGATAAGGAGGCGGCCTACTTGCATGCGGCGGTTCCGATCTTCGGGATGAGCGTGAGCACGTAATCGAGTTTCCGGATGTACGCGGCGTCGCCGTGGTTGTACAGCACGGCAATGTTCTGCGTCGTCACGGGGCGCCAGCCGCTGATCACCTTGCGCATGGCGGCCTTGCGGTATTTGACCACCTGCCCGGGTTTCAGTGTTGCGGCGTTCGGGTTGAGCGCGCGCATCTCCGCGAGGGTCGAGCCTTGCGCGCGGGCGATCTTGTCAAAGCTGTCGCCCGCCTTGACGGCCACTTCATAGACCTTGTCGTCGGCATCGCGCACGCTCCGGACGTCGAACTTTGCCATGCGCGTGAGCAGGTAGCCGACGCCGGCACGGATGTTCCACGCCGGCACCGTTCGGGCCAGGCCCGCGTTCAACCGGGTGCGGATGGCCGGGGGGACGATGAGGTCGCTGCCTTCTTCGCCGCGCAGCAGGGTATTCAAGGCGGGGTCGCCCAGGTTGCCGATCTGCATCGGCCGGGTGGACCACGCTTCCGAATCGGCGCCGGTCTCGACCCACACCATCGCCTTGACGACCTGCCAGTCCAGCGGCAGATAGCCCGCGTTGCCCATCAGGTGGCGGTTGTATTCCGCCACCGCAGCCTGGATGTCGCAGTCGTAGCCGTTCCAGCGGTCGGGGTGCTGGGCCGCGGTGTTGATGTAATCCTGCCAGCGCTCGAAATCGGTTTTGGGCTTCGCCTGGGCCTTGGTGACCATCTGCCCCTCCGTGGTTGCTTGACCTGTGGAGGGGCATGGTAGCCAGCGCCCGTCGGCGGCGTGTTAACGGCTGTTTATGTACCTTGCCGGCCGCTGGCGATCATCGACGCTGGCGCGTCAGGCTTCACTGCTTGGCCGACGGATCGTCCTGCGGGTTGACGTATTTGACGTCCAGCGGCCCCGTGCCATGAATCTGCACGACCGTTGCCGTCTTGGTGAAGGCGTAGTGATGCATGCCTCCCGGCAGGTTGTGAAACCCGCCGGTCTTGAGCGCATGCGCGGCGCCCATGTCCATGGTGTCGCCGCTGCCCAGGTATAGCGTGCCCGAGATCACCGTGAGGTTCTCCGTCTGGGTGTGCCAGTGCGGGGGCACCTTGTAGCCGCCTGGCGCTTTCAGGCGGACGACGTACGGGCCGTCCTTGCCCGGGTCGCCGTAGAGCACCGCCAGCTTGGCGCCCTTGGGCAAGCCCGGCGGCGCGTCGACCCACTTCAGGGCCGATGGGTTGATCATCGTCATGTCGCCCATGGCGGCGTCCTGGGCGGCAGCGGGCGCGGCGCCCAGGACGAGCAGCACGGCTGCGGTCAGCAGCATCGATTGCGCGGATGGTGTCTTCATCTTCGTCTCCTTCTTGCCTCGGCATCGGCTCGCGGGCGACGCAGATGGCCGCCACTGGAGAGCGAGAGGTGCCGCATCCTCATCGTAGAGAAGACACCCGCGCGGCTGACAAGCACGCAATTGCCCTAGGCGGTGACAGTCGGATCCGGATAGGCACGGATCTCCAGCGCGTGGCCGTCGGGATCGTCAAAGTAGATCGATGCGGCCATGCCGCGCGCGCCAAAGCTTTGTCCGACCTGTCCACTGCGTCGGTCGAACGGCGAGCCTCCGTACGCGATGCCGCGTTCCACCAGCCGCGCGTGGATGGTGTCGAACAACGCGCGGTCCATGCTGAAGGCGAGATGTTCGCTCTGGAGTTCGTCGACCTCGCGCAAGTCGAGCGTGAAGGTGTCGTTCACGCGTACGACATCGAAAGGACCCATCTGCCCCTCGTGCGCGAAGCCGAGCACCTGGGTATAGAAGTCGACCGCGCGGGCCGCGTTGCGTACCCGCAGGATGGTGTGATCAAGCACAATCATGGCGAACCTCCTTCAGCCGACATAACGGGCAATGACCATGCACACCAGGGCGACAGCCAACAGCGGCGCTGCAACGCGATGCGCCAGTGCGGGCCGCCTACGTAGCGCGCCTTGCACGCCGGCCGCCGCGACGGCCGCCAGGGCGCCGATCATCAGCACGGTGCGCGGCCAGCCGAGCAGCCCGGCGTGGTCCATCGCGCCGAGCCCGAGGCCCGTCAGCACGGCCACCGTTGCCGCGCCCATCTGCGGGCGAAACATGACATCGGCATTGGCACCGCCAGTGCGGGCGAGCATGAAGGTGGAACCGGTCCAGAACACTGTGGCCATGGCGTGAAGCGCAATCAACAGAATCCAACTGAATTGCATGGTGAC
Organism: Ralstonia edaphi; assembly: GCF_958350185.1. Classification (NCBI taxonomy): domain Bacteria; kingdom Pseudomonadati; phylum Pseudomonadota; class Betaproteobacteria; order Burkholderiales; family Burkholderiaceae; genus Ralstonia; species Ralstonia edaphi. The sequence goes on along the minus strand of NZ_CATWHI010000007.1, from coordinate 89,485 downwards.
TCCTGATTTGAACTGCGGGTTGGGCGAACACTCGGGGTCCATCTGGCGTGGACTACTCTTTGACATCGAATGATTCGATATCTATCATAGGCCAACATGAAGCCAAAGCAAGCCCATGGCATTCCTGTGGGATTCCTCCTCGCCCAGACCGCCAAGACGACGGCCCGCGCGTTTGACGACGCATTGCAGGAACGGGGCGGATCGCTGCCGATGTGGCTGATCCTGAAGGCGCTGATGGCAGGTGAGCACCGTACCCAGGCTGAGCTGGCGGCCACGGTGGGCGTGCAAGGGCCCACGCTCACGCATCATCTGAACGGCATGGAAAAGGACGGCCTATTGATGCGAAGCCCGCTGCCGGACAACCGCAGGGTCCATCAGGTAGCGCTGACGGATGCAGGGCGGGCGCTGTTCTTCAAGCTTCGGGATGCGGCCATCGCGTACGACGCGCGTTTGCGCGCCGGTATCGATGCAGCCGATCTGGAGCGCTTTCGCGTCGTGCTGCAGCGCATGTCTGCCAATGTCGAGAGCGCCGCCCGCGCCGATGAAGACAATGCCGCTAGCTGACCCCTAGTCGGTCACCTCAAACGCGGCCGGGTCAGCCAGCGCCTCCAGCCGATGCGACGCCGTGGGTTTGATGGCTGCGGTCGTCATCGCTTGCAGCATGAGCCGTTCGCGCACGCTGCCTAAAAAATCAGCGCGGTGGCGGCGCAGGACGAAATCACGGTAGTTGTCAGCTTCCAGCGCGCGCCACGCCGCCTGGCGGCCAGCTTCAGACTGCATGCGCGCGGCTTCCAGTGCATGGGTTTCGACGCGGGCGTTGGCGGCGGTCAACGGGGCATAGCCGTAACGGGCCATGTCGTCGCGCGCCAGGGTTTCGATGAGCGTGATTTCATCCATCGACAACTGCTGGTGGAACTTGTCGATATTGGCGGTGATGGGTGCGAAGCAGTTGGACGTCCACAACGCAGACAACCGCGATATCTGCCGCGCTTCGGCCGAGCGGGACACATCGAGCATCTGCGGCAGGAAATCGATCTCCAGGAAGTCGCATACGCGGCGCAACGTGCTTTCCTGATCGATCAGGAAATCTTCATAGCGGATGGTGCAGGTGCGCTCCGGGTACTGGGCGATGAGCGCGTTGGCGGCGCGGTGTGCGGCCACCCAGGTCTGCGTGTTCAGCAGCGTGTCGAAGTCGTGGATGATCGCGCGGTTCATTGACGCGACCTGCGCGCGCGGGTCCCGCACGACGTTCAGGAAGCGCATGTCCGGAAAGAGCGTCATCAGCTCGGCGGCGTAGTGCACGCTGTCGAGCGATTTGTCCATGACCACGCGCGCGCCGTGCTGTGCGCCCGCACGCAGCAATAGTTCCCACACCACGCGGTGCACGCTGCGCGGCTGGTCGCGCAGGGCCTCGAACACCTCCACCGGATCGAACACCATGCCGGGCCACTTGACCATGCTCGCCGCCTGCAGGCCGATCACGTCGGTCACCAAGCGGAAGTAGGCGCGATCGTCTTCCAGGTTGCCGTACAGCGGCACCAGCGGCATGAAGTCGACGATGTGCAGCGGATACGGCGCGTAGAACGCCGGGTTGAAATTCAGGCGCAGGCGCAGCGCGTGGCTGCCGCAGCGGCGCAGCGGAATCATCAGGACGGGGCGCGGAAGGGCGGTCATCGAACGGTCTCCGGTTGACGGGTGTCCAGCCAGGCGGACAAATGTGCGTGCAGCGCGGCCGTGGCCGCCTGCAGCGGCATGGCGCCGGTATCGAGCCGCAGCGACGGCGCCGCCGGTGCCTCATACGGCGACGACACGCCGGTGAACTGCGGGATCTGCCCGCCGCGCGCCCGGGCGTACAGTCCCTTCGGATCGCGGGCCTCGCACACATCCAGCGCGGTGCAGACGTGTACTTCCACAAACCGGTCTGCACCGATGATCTCGCGCGCCATCTCGCGATCGGCACGCAGCGGCGAGATGAACGCGGTCACGACGATCAGCCCGACGTCGTTCATGAGGCGTGCCACCTCGGCGGCGCGGCGCAGGTTCTCGGTGCGGTCGGCTTCGGTAAAGCCGAGATCGTGGTTCAGGTGATGACGCAGGTTGTCGCCATCGAGCACGGCGCAGCGCTGGCATGTTTCGTACAGGCGCTTCTCCAGGGCATAGGCGAGCGTGGATTTGCCCGCGCCGCTCAGGCCCGTCAGCCACAGGGTGAGCGGCGCATGGCCAAACTGGTGCGCACGGGCCTCGTCGGCTACGCCGCCGGCATGCCAGTAGACATTGCGTGCGGCGGGGCCGGCGCAGGACGAAAGGGCAGATTTCATCGTGGCGTCCTCCGGCTCAGGCCGGCAACAGGGCGGGTTGGTGATAGCCGATGCGCGCCGTAGGTGCTGCCGCTTTCGCCGGGTTGGCCAGCTTGAACACGCTCACCACACCCACCAGTCGGCTCGACTGCTCGCGCATCGATTCCGCCGCCGCGGCCGCTTCTTCAACCAGCGCGGCGTTCTGCTGGGTGACTTCGTCCATCTGCGTGATGGCGCGGTGAATCTGGTCGATGCCGCTGGCCTGTTCGTCGGTCGCGCCCATGATCTCGGTCACGATGGCGGTTACGCGGTGGATGCTCGTCACGACGTCCTGCATGGTCGTGCCGGCCTGCTCGACGAGGGTGTTGCCCGCATCCACGTGGTTGACCGAATCGCTGATCAACAGCTTGATTTCCTTGGCTGCCGTCGCCGAGCGTTGCGCCAGCCCGCGCACCTCGCTGGCGACGACGGCAAAGCCGCGCCCCTGCTCGCCGGCGCGCGCTGCTTCCACGGCAGCATTGAGCGCGAGGATGTTGGTCTGGAACGCAATGCTGTCGATCACGCCGATGATTTCGCTCACCTTGCGTGCCGATTCGCTGATTGCCCCCATGGTATCCACCACGCGCGCCACCACCGTGCCGCCTTGTGTCGCGACCTCGGCGGCCGTGGCGGCGAGCTGGTTGGCGTGCCGCGCGTGCTCAGCGTTCTGCTTGACGGTGGCGTTGAGTTCTTCCATCGACGCCGCGCATTCCTCCAGCGCGGAAGCCTGTTCCTGCGTGCGGGTCGACAGGTCGAAGTTGCCGGTGGCGATCTGCTCCGATGCCGTGGCCAGCGTGTCGGTGCTGGTGTGCACCTGTTCGGCAATCGTCGCGAGGCTGTCACGCATGCGCTTCATGGCGTGCATGAGGCTTGCCTCGTTGTCGCTGCGCGTCGGGATGGCCACCGCCAGATTGCCTCCAGCGATCTGGCTGGCGATGTCGGCCACCGTTCCGGGCTCGCCGCCAAGCTTGCTCAGCAGGCCGCGCGTGATGAGCGCGCTCGCCGCGAGGCTCACCAGCAGTGCCAGCACGCTCAGCGCAAGCAGCCAGTTGCGGCTGTCGACATAGCTCGACTTGGCCTTGGCGGTGTTTTCGTCGTTGAGCTTTTCTTCAAACGCCTGCAACTTGCCGAGCAGATCCCACCAGGCGCGCTGCACGGGGCGGAATTCGAATCGCAGGACTTTGTACGCGTCTTCCTTGTGGCCGGCCGCGACCAGCGCCTTGACCCGCGTTGCGAACGGCGCAGCAAGTTCGGCCTGCTGCCGGATTTGCGCGAGCAGCGCTTTCTCTTCGGTGGTGGTGTCCGCCAGCGTGTCGAACATGCGGCCAAGCTTGCTGTCAGCCTCGCTGTACTGGCCTTCCTGTTTTTCGATGCGGCTCAGTTCGCTCTGAATTTCGTCATGCTGCTCCAGCAGCACGATATTCCGATAAGCCAATGCGCGTTCGGTAACGCTCGAATACATTTTTGCGGCCAGCTTGGCTTCTACGGCATTGATTTCCGTGGTGTCTTCCAGCAGCCGCCGGAAATCCGACATGCGCTGCAGGCTGAATGCCATGAGCAGCACGAGCAGCCCCATCGTCAAGCCGAAACCCCACGCCAGTTGGGTGGCCACCTTCATTTTGGAAAAGCGCATGTTTGTCCCCGTCATAATCGATCACGACTGCTCTATCGAGCGGGGCGGCTGGAGCTTGAGGGATTTAATTCAAATTACCCAATATGCGTAATGCCGCGTCGAACCAACATCACAAAATGGATGCTGAAAAATCGATGCGATTTTCTGCAGATATTATTTTGATGAAATGGCTTGCATTAAATTGCGGGCAATCCAAATGCGTCACGCAAAAGAAAACGCCCGGTGGAAGCCGGGCGTTTTCTTTGCTGAGCGGTGCAATCACACGGTGCGTTTTTGTGGCACCAGTGAGCGCCAGAAGCGCTGACCGAAGCGGCGCACGTCGCGCAGGTTGCGCTTGAGCATGTAATCGAGATCGGCCACTTGCTCGTCAATGGCCTCGGTCAGCAGGCTCATCGTGTCGGCGGGCGGCAATTCGAGGTAGGCATCGGCTTCGCCATAGGCGTACTGGACGCGCATGCCGGCTTTCTTGGCGATGTGCATCATGGCTGCGTTGCGCGACAGGCAGTGCATGTACAGCGTGCGCACCTTGGTGTTCTGGCCGTGCATGGCGGCACGCTGGAACAGCGCGCTGCCCACGCCCTTGCCGCGTGCCGATTCCGACACCGACACGCCGAACTCCGCCACACGTCCTTGCGGGTTGTCGCGCAGGTAGGCGAGGTGGCCCACGCCGGTCAGCTCAAGGCGCTCGTTGTAGACGCCAAAGACCTTGTCGTGGTCGAAATCGATGCTGTCGACGTACGCCTCGATGACGTGATCCCGGACCACCTGGCCGAAACGCAGCAGGCGGTCTTCCTCGCCGAGCGCGAGCAGATGTTTGAGCAGGCGCGACCGGTGGTGCGCGGCAAGCTCGCGCACCAGCACGGTGGAACGCGGCGCGCCTTGCGCTGCTTCCGTCTTGTCGATGTCGTCCTGGGTGACGACCCCGATGGCCTTGCTCAGTTCGAGCGGGTTCACGACATGGTTCCTGTTCTGATCGCGCCTTTCAATGGAGGGCAGCGAAGTGATGAGTCGGAGGCGCGGATGGCACCTCCGGGGCACTCAATCGGGTGCAACTGAGTGTTGTGCAACGCACCATGCAATTGTAGTGCAATCAGGGTTTCCCCGTAAGTCTGGTGTCAGACTTTCCCAGGGATTTCCCGGTAAATCCTTGATTTAGCGCATCCCCGCGCCGTTCTACCCGGTGTGGTGTAGCAACAACGTAAATGCTGCGGCGCGCAAAAGCGAGGACCGTTGCGCTTTCCACGTGTCGTGCAAGCTACATCTCCGTCGAAGCGCAATCCTTGGTTCGTAACGCCGCTTCACAATAGCCGTGCGAAGATGCGCCATCAAGACGCCCCAGCCTCCTGATTTTCCATGACGTCCTCGCGCATTCTTGTGATCTACGCGCACGCTGCGCCGCGCCGCTCGCGTGCCAACAAGCCGCTCGCGCGTGCGCTCGCCAGCCTGCCCGGCGTGGCCATGCACGACCTCTACTGGCATTACCCGGATTTCGACATCGATGTGCGTGCCGAGCAGGAGGCGGTGGAAGCAGCGGAGTTGATCATCTTCCAGTTTCCGGTGCAGTGGTACGCCACGCCGTCGCTGCTCAAGGAGTGGATCGACGTGGTGCTCGAGATGGGCTGGGCCTACGGCCCCGGCGGCACGGCGCTGCGCGGCAAGCATCTGATGGTGCTCGCCACCACCGGGGGGCGCGCACATTCCTACAACGTGGATGGCATTCACGGCCACACGTTCGACATGTTCCTGCTGCCGCTGCAGCAGACGGCAGCGCTGTGCGGCATGCAATGGCAGCCGCCGCATGTGCTGCACGACGCCGACGATGCATCTACCGAGACCATCGACGCCCATATCGCTCAGGTCCGGGCGGCGCTGCAACCCTGGCTTCCGGCCGACGCCGTCGCTCGTTCCGTCGCCTGACGTTTCGGATTTCTTCCTTGCCCATGCAATCGCACGACCTGCTCGTCAATTTCGTCATCTACCTGGCTGCAGCCGTGGCGGCAGTGCCGTTGGCCCGTCGGCTGGGGCTGGGTTCGGTGCTCGGCTATCTGCTGGCCGGGGTCATCGTCGGGCCCTGGGGCTTGCGGCTCATCACCAATGTGCAGTCGATTCTGGATTTCTCTGAATTCGGCGTCGTGCTGATGATGTTCGTGATCGGGCTGGAGCTGGAGCCCGCGCGGCTGTGGTCGCTGCGGCGCAGCATCTTCGGTTACGGCGGGCTGCAGCTCGTGGTGTGCGCGCTGATGGTGGGGCTTGCCGTCATGGCGGTTGGCCATCCGTGGCGTGCAGCGGTGGTGGCCGGGCTGGGGCTGGCGCTGTCGTCCACGGCGATCGCGCTCGCCACGCTTGCCGAGCGCAACCTGATGCGCACGCCGGCAGGCACGGCCAGCTTCGGCATCCTGCTGTTCCAGGACATTGCGGCCATCCCGATGATCGCGTTGCTCCCCTTGTTGGCACCCGAACCCGCCGATGCTGCGGGCGGCGACCATTGGCTTGCGGCGCTTAAAGCGGTGGGCGTGGTGGCGGCCGTGATCTTTGGCGGGCGCACGTTGCTGCGGCCCGTGCTGCGCGCGATCGCCCGCACCAACATGCGCGAGATGTTCACCTCGTTCTCGCTGCTGCTGGTGGTGGGCATCGCACTGCTGATGCACAGCGTGGGCCTGTCGATGGCGCTGGGTGCCTTTATTGCCGGCGTGCTGCTGGCTGATTCGGAATACCGTCACGCGCTGGAAACCGACATCGAGCCGTTCAAGGGGCTGCTGCTTGGCCTGTTCTTTCTCGCTGTCGGCATGTCGATCGACTTTGGCGTGCTGATGCGCCAGCCGTGGGCCGTGATCGGGCTGGTGGCGGTGTTCCTGGCCGTGAAGATCGGCGCGCTGCGTCTGCTGGCCACCCGCTTTGGCATTGCGCGCGGGCAGGCGTGGCTGTTTGCCTTCCTGCTCTCGCAGGGCGGTGAATTTGCGTTTGTGGTGTTCGGCCCCGGTGTGGCCGGCAACGTGCTGGGCGCGGAGACCGCCGCTGCGCTCAACCTCGTGGTCGCGCTGTCGATGGCAGCCACGCCATTGCTGCTGCTCCTGCACGACAAGGTACTGGTGCCGCGCATGATGGATGGCAAGAAGCGCGCGCCCGACACGATCGAGCCGCAGGAGAACGAAGTCATCATCGCGGGCTTCGGCCGTTTCGGGCAGATTGTCGGCCGCATGCTCTACAGCCAGGGCTATAGCGCCACCGTGCTCGACCACGACCCAGACCAGATCGACATGCTGCGCCGCTTCGGCTTCAAGGTCTTCTACGGCGACGCGACGCGCATGGACCTGCTGGAAACCGCTGGCGCCGACAAGGCCCGCATGATGGTCGTCGCCATCGACGACATGGAAACCAACCTGGAAGTGGTCGATCGCGTGCGCGAGCGCTTTCCGCACCTGAAGCTGTACGTGCGGGCGCGCAACGTGTCGCACGTCTACCAGCTGCGCGACCGCGGCGTGGAGGTGATTGAGCGTGAAATGTTCGAGGGCTCGCTGATGCTGAGCCGTCGCGTGCTGGAAGGCCTGGGCAAGGCGCCGTACGAGGCGCATCGCATCGCGCAGACGTTCCGCCGCCACACGCTCAATTCGATGGAACAGGTCTACCCGGTTTACCGCGATCAGAAGAAGCTCGTGTCGCTTGCGCAGCAGGGGCGCGACGAGCTGGCCGAAATGTTCCAGCGCGACCGCATGCAGCGCAAACGCCTGCGCGAATCCGGCATGCCGTGGGGCGAGGGCGACGTCCACAGCGACATGGAAGGCGCGCAGCCCGACAGCGACCTTGCCAACGAGGTCGACGGCGGCGACGCCGATGCCCCGATCGGTTGCCCCGCGCGGGCTGGCCTCCGGCGCGACGGCTAACTCGCGCCGGTTACGAACGCGCTTCAGGCGCAAGCCGCGCACAAACAAAAAGGAGCGCTTTTGGCGCTCCTCGGGTCACATCCAAGTTTAGGGCGGCAGTTACACGGCCACGCTGACGTTGCGCCGCAGCTCGCAGGTGCTGAGCGAATCGGCCTCGCCGCGCAGCAGCAGTTGCCCGTTGCCGACCAGTTCGCGGCAGCGCCAGAAGACGAACCAGTCGCTGGCGAGCAACCCGTCGATGGCGCCCATGATGCTGCCGACCACGTCGCGAGCGCTGGCCCAGTCGGTCGGAACGTGCTCCAGGATCACTTCATCGACGGTGCCGTACGACACCGGCACCAGCGTGTTGCCCTTCCACAGCCGCGTGTCGGCGTTCTCGCGCACGGTCTGCTGCCATTCGTAGGCCAGGCGGCCGATGCGCAACACCGACACCGGCGCGATGGTCGAAAACCGCCGTGCCAGCCGGGCGCCCGAATACATGCCGATGGTCGTCAGGGGGCCTTGACCGTTCGGGGCCTCAAGTTCGCGCACATCCATGCCGACTTCATTGATGCGCTGGGGCGATTGGTGCAGATGGAACGCCACCCGGCGCAGCATGAGCTGGTCCGACGCGCTTTGGCCGTGCCAGATGGCGACTTCCGTGGTGGCATCGCGCAGGTCGGCGAGCGACGCCAGTGCGTCGCGCATCTCCGCGGCGAAATCGATGTTGCTGTTGGGCGCCACGCGCTGCCAGAAACCGGAGCGGGCCATGGCGACACTGTCGACGTCGACCAGCGGCCCGACGGCGAGATCGTCGCGCAGTACGACTACGGAATCGGGGCGGCCAGCCTGTGCGAGCGCCTGCTTGAGCGTGGCGCCGGCAACATCGCCGTTGACGACATGGATGTATTGCATGGCAGCAATTGTAGCGAGAGTGTCAGCCCAGCGCTTTCGTTTTGCGCATCTCTATCAGTATTCCTTTGCGCGGTGTCATGCGCCTAGCCAAAGGGGGGATGGCCCTCGGGCAATCCTCAGGCGGGCGTGAGAAAATCGCCGGTTTGTTGCAGACCATAACTAAGAACAGGTGAGGAAACATTCATGAGAGCCCCGTTGTTGCCCAAGGGCATGCGCCCTGCAGTGCTGGCCGTTGTCGCATTGGTGGGTGCGCTGGTTGCCGGTCAGGCCGCCGCCGTGCCGCCGGCTGAAATCTACAAGCGCGCCCAGCAGGAAAAACCGGCGCTGATCGACACCATGAAGACACTGGTTTCGATCGAATCGGGCAGCAAGGACATCGAAGGACTCGACAAGATTGCCGGGGTGATTGCCGAGCGCCTGCGCGGCATGGGCGGCGACGTGAAGCTCATCGACCCGAGCGACCATGCCTACCGCATGGCCGACACGCCCGAGAAGATCGGCAAGATGGTCCTCGCGCGCTTCAAGGGCGAGGGCAAGCGCAACATCATGCTGATCGCGCACATGGATACCGTGTACCTGAAGGGCATGCTGGCGCAGCAGCCATTCCGCATCGACGGCGAACGGGCTTACGGCCTGGGCATCGCCGACGACAAGAACGGCGTGGCGGTCATCCTGCACACCATCGCCATCCTGCAGGCCGTCAACTTCAAGCAATACGGCACGCTCACGGTGCTGATCAACGGCGATGAAGAGATCAGCTCGCCGGGCGCGCGGGCCATGCAGGCCAAGCTCGGTGCCGAGCAGGACGCCGTGTTCTCGTGCGAAGGCACGCGCGTGACGTCCGACAAGCTGTCGCTGGCCACCAGCGGCATCGGCGCGATCCTGCTGGAGGTGAAGGGCAAGGCATCGCACGCGGGCGGCGCACCGGAGCAGGGCCGCAACGCGCTGTACGAGCTGTCGCACCAGGTGCTGCAGATGCGCGATCTGTCCAAGCCCGAAACGGGCCTGAAGGTGAACTGGACGGTGGCGCAGGCCGGAACGAACCGCAACGTGATCCCGGCCGTGGCCAGCGCCCAGGCCGATGTGCGCCTGCTGCGCGCGGCCGACGCCGACAAGCTGGAAGACACCGTCAACGAACGCATCAAGAACAAGCTGATTCCGGATACGCAGGTCACGGCCAAGTTCGAGCGTCGCCGCCCGCCGCTGGAAGCCACGCCGGCCTCGCGCGCGCTGGCCGAGCACGCCCAGAAGATCTACGGCGAACTGGGCAAGACGCTGGAGATTGACGACAAGGCCGAAGGCGGCGGCACCGATGCCGCATTTGCCGCCTCGAAGACCAAGGCGCCCGTGATCGAACGTTTCGGCCTGGCGAGCTTTGGCGCGCACTCGAACGACGCCGAATACGTCGACCTGAACTCCATCGTGCCGCGCCTGTACCTGTTGACGCGCATGGTCATGGACGTGTCGCGCGACCGCGTCGGCCCGGCCAGGTAACCGCACTGCAACGCGGCGCGTAAGCCTTACACGCGCCGCAGCACATCTCCTGCGCGAAGCCGCTGTCCTGCGGCTTCCCACCGCCCGGGTGCCGGGTATTCCGCTTGCTTTCCCGTGACGCATGTCCCCAGCTACGGCCGCCCGGCCGGTGGAGCGCGCGTCATGTCCGAACATCCCTCCGCAGCCCCAAACGACCCCTCCCGCGAATCGAATGGATCACCCGCCCGCCCCAGCCGGCGCGGCTTTTTGCAAAGCGCGGCGGCCGCGGCCTCGGCGTTTGCGCTGCCGCATGAATCCGCCGGCGCACGCCCTCAGGCGCAGGGCGCGGCCCGCTCCGCTGCCTTGGCGCCGGCGCGGCCGGTCTCGCTCAACATCAATGGCAAGCCGTATGCGCTGTCGCTGGAGCCGCGTGTCACCTTGCTCGACGCGCTGCGTGAGGTGCTCGGGCTGACCGGCACCAAGAAGGGCTGTGACCGCGGCCAGTGCGGCGCATGCACCGTCCTCGTGAACGGCCGGCGCATCAACAGTTGCCTGACGCTGGCGATCATGCACGAAGGCGAGGCCATCACCACCATCGAGGGCCTGGCGCACGCGCACGACGGCGTGGTCGACCGTGCGGCGCTGCATCCGGTGCAGGCCGCGTTTCTTGAACACGACGCGTTTCAGTGCGGCTATTGCACGCCGGGGCAGATCTGCTCGGCGGTGGCGGTATTGGAAGAGGCGCGGCGCGGCATGCCGAGCACCGTCACGTCGCCCGAGGCACTTGGCGCAGACGGCCCGGTTACGCTGACCGAAGACGAAATCCGCGAACGCATGAGCGGCAACCTCTGCCGCTGCGGTGCGTACCCCAACATCGTGGCGGCGATCCGCGTGGTGGCTGCCAAGTCCGGCAGCACGGTTTAAGGAGCCGCCATGCAATCGATTGCCTATGACCGCGCGTCTTCCGTCGAGGCTGCCGTGCGCTTGGCCCAGGAGCCGGGCGCGCGCTATATCGGCGGGGGCACGAACCTGCTGGACCTGATGAAGGGCGGCGTCGAGCAGCCGCAGCGGCTGGTGGATGTCAGCCGTCTGCCGCTGGCGCAGATCCGCACGTTGCCCGACGGCGGTCTGCGCCTGGGCGCGATGGCGCGCAATGCCGATACGGCGGCGCATCCGCTCGTGCGCTCACGCTATCCGCTCCTGAGTGAGGCGATTGTGTCGGGCGCATCGGGCCAACTGCGCAACATGGCCACCAACGGCGGCAACCTGATGCAGCGCACGCGCTGCCATTACTTCTACGACACGGCGTACCCGGCGTGTAACAAGCGTCAGCCCGGCTCCGGCTGCGCCGCGCGCGAGGGCTTCAACCGCATGCACGCCATCCTGGGTGCGAGCGAGGCCTGCGTGGCGACGCATCCATCCGACATGGCCGTCGCGCTGGCCGCGTTGGACGCCACGGTGGTTGTGCACGGCACGCATGGCGAGCGGCGTATCCCGATCGAAGCCTTCCATCGGTTGCCGGAAGCGCATCCCGAAATCGACACGACGCTCGAGCCCGGCGAGCTGATCGTCGCCATCGACCTGCCGGCGCCCGTGTTCGGCTCGCACGTGCATTACCTGAAGGTGCGCGACCGCGCGAGCTACGCGTTTGCGCTGGTGTCGGTGGCTGCGGCGCTGGCCTTGCAGACCGATGGGCGGACGATTCGGGAGGCGCGCATTGCGCTCGGCGGCGTCGCGCACAAGCCGTGGCGTGCGCATGCGGCCGAGCAGATGCTGGCGGGCCAGGCCGTGGATGCGCAGTTGTTTGCCCAGGCGGGCGCGCTGGCTGTGCAGGGCGCCCAGCCGCTGCGCGACAACGGCTTCAAGGTGCCCCTCGCACAGCGGGCCGTGGCCCGGGCGCTCACCATCGCGGGCAATCCCGCCAATCCCGCCAATCCGACAGGAGGTGTGGCATGAGCAACGTCGGCCAACCGCTGGACCGCACCGACGGTCTGCTCAAAGTCACGGGCCAGGCGCGCTACTCAGCAGAGTTCCAGGTGCCGCGTCTGGTGCATGCGGTGCTGGTGCAGAGCACCGTGCCGGCCGGTCGAATCACGCGGGTCGATACCCATGTCGCGCAGGCCATGCCCGGCGTGCTGCTGGTGATGACGCATGAGAACGCACCGCGCTTGCCCAACGGTGGCAAGCCCGCGCTGGAACCGCCGGCCGGGCGCGTGCTGTCGCTGCTGCAGGACGATCAGGTGCATTACAACGGCCAGCCCGTCGCGCTGGTGGTGGGCGACACGCTGGAACATGCGCAGGCCGCAGCGCGCATGGTGCGCGTGGAGGTTGCCCAGCAGCCGGCGCGGCTCGATTTCGAAACTGCCCGCGCCGATGCGCACTCGCCCGGCAAGGTGCAGGGGCAGTCGGCCGACACCACGCGCGGCGACGTGGTTGCCGGCATGGCGCAGGCAGCGCAGCGCATCGAGGCCGTTTACGGTACGCCCATGGAAACGCACAACCCGATGGAGCCGCACGCGACCATCGCCGTGTGGGAGGGCGATTCGCTCACGCTGTACGACAGCACGCAATACGTCTCGGGCGTGCGCCGCACCGTCGCCAAGACGCTTGGCCTGTCGCCGGACAAGCTCCGTGTCGTGTGCCCGTTCGTGGGCGGCGGATTCGGCTGCAAGGGCTCGGTGTGGTCGCACGTGGTGTTGGCTGCCATGGCCGCGCGGCAGGCGGGACGGCCCGTGAAACTGGTGCTGGACCGCCCGCAGATGTTTGGGCCGGTGGGCGGCCGCCCGCGTACCGAGCAGCGCGTCGCCCTGGGCGCCGCCAGCGATGGCCGCTTCACCGCCATCTCGCATGACTCGCTGACCACCACGTCGATGATCGAGGACTGGACCGAGCCCTGCGCCATCGTCACCCGCATGCTTTACGACACGCCCCATCAGCGGACGACGCATCGGCTGGCGCGTCTGAACGTCGGTACGCCCACGTTCCAGCGCGCACCCGGCGAAGCCACCGGCACGTTCGCGCTGGAAGTCGCACTGGATGAGATGGCCTACGCGCTGGGCATCGACCCCGTGGAGCTGCGCCTGCGCAACGATGCCGCCCAAGACCCGGAAAAACGCATCCCGTGGTCGAGCAAGTCCCTGGCTGCGTGCTACCGCGCTGGCGCCGAGCGCTTCGGCTGGGCGCGCCGCAATCCGCAGCCGGGCAGCATGCGTGACGGCAACACGCGTATCGGTTGGGGCATGGCCACCGCCACGTATCCGGCCAACCGCAGCGCGGCCGGCGCCACCGCGCGCTACCTGCCGGACGGTACGGCGCAGGTCGAATCCGGCTCGCAGGATCTGGGCACCGGCACCTACACGGTGATGACGCAGGTAGCGGCCGATGCCATGGGCATGCCCGTCGACCGCGTGCACTTCAGCCTGGGCGATACGCGCATGCCGGAAGCGCCGGTGTCGGGCGGCTCGCAGAGCGTGGCCAGCGTATCGCCCGCCGTGCAGGCCGCCGGCCAGCAGGCGCGCGATGCATTGATTGCCGCGGCCATTGCCGACGCCAGTTCGCCGCTGCATGGGCTGGCCGCGGAGGACATCACGGTGGCCGACGGTGTGCTCGCCGCACGCAGCGGTGCGCGGGAACCGGTGGCTGCCGTGGTTGCCCGCCATGGTCGCCCCATCGAGGTGACGGCCAAGGTGCAGCCGGGGGAGGAAAAGCAGAAATTCTCAATGCACTCGTTCGGCGCGGTGTTTGTCGAGGTGCATGTCGATGCGGATCTGGGCGTGGTCCGCGTCCCGCGCATCGTCGGCAGCTACGGCGTGGGGCGGTTGCTCAATGCCAAGACGGGGCGTAGCCAGCTCATGGGCGGCATCGTCTGGGGGATGGGCATGGCGCTGTTCGAAGAGAGCCTGCTCGACACGCGCTACGGCCGCATCGTCAACAACAACCTCGCGGAGTACCACGTGCCCGTCAACGCCGATGTGCCCGACATCGACATCCTCGTACTCGACGAGGCGGACGCATACGTCAACCCGCTGGGCGCCAAGGGCATCGGCGAGATCGGCATTACCGGCGTGCCGGCGGCCATCGCCAACGCCGTCTACCACGCCACCGGCCGGCGCGTGCGCGAACTGCCGATCACGCTCGACAAGCTCATCTGAGCGCGCATGAAAAAGCCCCGCTGGCGCATCACCAGCGGGGCCCGAGTGGGCCAAGAGGCGGAAAACGGAGGATGCCTGGAGACCGGCCCGTAACTGATCAATGCGTAACGGCTGCGTGACGAACGCGGTGAATGCCGTTCAGCGCATCAATTCGGAACCGGATACCCGTAGACCGTACCGCCGCCCTCGCGGGCGCGGCCGGCCGGGTCGCTGCGCATGCCGTCCGAATACGGATCGAAGCGGCCGCTGCGCGCCCCTTCTGTATATGTGTCGAAGCGTCCGGTGCGGGCACTGTCGCTATAGACGTCAAACCGTTCGGCCCGTGCATTCTGGCCGAACACTTCCACGCGGCTGGCCTGCGCCCAAGCGCTGCCCGCCGCGAGGGCCCCGGCCGCCAGCATGGCGGCCAACCCCATTTGCTTGAGTCGCATGGCGAACTCCTTCTTCAACTGATTTTCGGTGCTGTTTTAGGCGTGGTCATTTGATGTCTTGCCACGGTCTACAGCCTAGGTCAGGGGGCATGCCGCATCCACGGTGGTGCGACGAACGGTTTGTTGTTGGCGCCGAAATGATGCAAGTCAGCGTGAATGGCGCTGAAATTCGCGCCAGTGGCGTAATGCCCTCGGCAAATTCCTAACCTTTTTGTCTAATCAAGAGAGCAGTTCAAATGCCGCGTCCGACCTTGATGCACCACAGCAGGGCGCGACGCGCCTGCAAGCCTTGTTGCAGGCCGATTTGGTGCAGTGCATTAAGAGCGATGCGCGCTTACCACACTTGGTAGAACGATTCCGTGAATTGCTTTGCCGCGCATATGGGCTTTTGTTAAATTTGCGCGGCACTTCCGACACGGAAGTTAAGGAAACGGAGGAGCCCAACCTCATGCACACGGGGTCGGGCGGTTTGAGACAACTCTTTTATTACGAGCCCACATGAAAAAGTCTGCCATTCTGGTTGCAGTTGGCGCCCTGTTCGCAGGTTCTGCCTACGCCCAATCGAGCGTGACGCTGTACGGTATTGTCGATACCAGCATTCACTACATCAACAACGCCAACCAAGCTGGCAACAGCGTGACCCAGATGGAAAGCGGTGCTGTGTCGAACAGCCGCTGGGGCCTGAAGGGCTCGGAAGACCTGGGTGGCGGCAACAAGGCACTGTTCGTGCTGGAAAGCGGCTTCAACTCGGACTCGGGCCGCATGAGCAGCTCCGGTACGCTGTTCAACCGTCAATCGTTCGTGGGTCTGTCGAACAAGGACCTGGGCACCATCACCCTGGGCCGTCAATACAACTTCGGCTTCACGACGGGCGGCAACTTCGACCCGCTGGGCGTGGGTAACTACGACGGCAACTCGTGGATGTACTACGGCCTGACCGGTCTGCGTGAATCGAACATGCTGAAGTACGAAGGCAAGTGGAACGGCCTGTCGGTCGGCCTGGCCTACGGCTTTGGCGAAGTGGCTGGCGCTGCTAGCCAGAACTCGTACGTTGGCGGCACGGTGGCCTATGAATTCGGTCCGGCCTACATCGGCGCCTTCGCACAGCAGCACAAGGACGTTGCTGGCAACAAGCAAACCGTTTGGGGTATCGGTGGTAACTACACCATCGCCGCAGCCAAGCTGTTCGCAGGCTACATCGACAGCAGCGACGCCACGGGTTGCGTGAACAGCTCGGCAAACTGCGTCGGCGGCAGCGCCTTCGGCCTGAACATCTACGGCAACGCCACCTCGGGCGCTGGCCTGACCCCGGGCGCCACGAAGCGTCGTGACCACGTCGGCATCCTGGGCGTGACGTACAACATCACCCCGGCCCTGGCTCTGACCGGCGCGTTCTACTACGACAGCATCAAGAACGCCGCTCTGACCGCCGGCAACGACGGCAAGCGCTACACCGGCGTGCTGCTGGCCGAGTACGCCCTGTCCAAGCGCACGCAAGTGTACGGCACGGTCGACTACAACAAGGTCAAGGACGCAGCTCTGCCGGAACTGTCGGGTGGCGGCAACGCAACCGGCGTTGGCAAGTCGAACCAGACGAGCGTTGGCGTGGGTATCCGCCACATCTTCTAATCGACACTGTCACGCGATTGGGAATGGAAAAGGCGCCTTCGGGCGCCTTTTCTTTTGCCTGCTGTTTTTGTACGTCGCCAGGGCGAGCTTGCCTGGGCATCGGCCTACAATGTTCCTTTCCGTTTCTCCCCCCTGACATTGCGCCATGACTTCCGCACGTACCGCCCGCCGTCGTCTGATTGCTTCTGCCGTGCTGCTGTGCGCCGGCCTGCCGCTGCTGGCCACCGTGCCTGCCCAGGCGCAGGACTATCCGGCCAAGCCGATCCGCATCATCGTCGCGTATCCGACTGGTGGCATTTCCGACAACGTGGCGCGTGCGCTGGGTGAAAAGCTGTCGGCGCAACTGGGCCAGCCGGTGGTGGTGGAAAACCGCGCCGGTGCCGGCGGCAGCATCGGCATGGACGCCGTAGCCAAGTCGGCGCCCGATGGCTACACGCTGGGCTTCTCGTCGGTCAGCCCCCTCACGCTCAACCCGCATTTCGGCAAACTGCCGTATGACCCGCAGAAAGACATCGCGCCCGTGGCCAACGTCATGTACGCACCGATGATCCTGCTGGGCACGCCGTCGTTCACCGGCAAGAGCTTTGCCGACATGCTGAGCCAGTCCCGCACCAAGCCGGGTTCGATCCGCTGGTCGACATCGGGCCTCGGTACGGTGGGGCATCTCGCGCTGGAGCAGATCAAGTCGCAGGCGCGCGTGGATATCACGCTCATCCCGTACAAGGGCGGCGGTCAGCAATTGACGGATGCGCTGGGCGGCCAGGTGGAAGTCATGTCGACCAACGTCGGTCCGACCTTGATGCAACACATCAGCAGCGGCAAGCTGCGCCCGTTGGCGGTGGGTGCGCCGCACCGGCTCGACGCGCTGCCGAATGTGCCGACCTTCACCGAACTCGGTTACGCCAAGGCGAACATGGCCTCGACCTTCGGCGTGTTCGCGCCCGCCAAGACGCCAGCCCCCGTGATAGCCCGATTGAACGCCGAGATCAACAAGGCGCTGGCCGCGCCCGATCTGCGCGAGCGCCTCACGCAGGCCGCCGTGGTACCGGCGGGCGGCACAGCCGAGCAGTTTGCCGCGGCCATTCGCGCCGAATACGACAGCAACGGCCGCATCGTGCGCGCTGCCGGCATCAAGGAGCAGTGAACCGGCTTATGCCGTGAAGCGGTACCCGACACCGACTTCGGTCAGCAGGTGTTCGGGCCGCGCGGGGTCGCGCTCCAGCTTGTGGCGCAGATGGCCCATGTAGATGCGCAGATAGTGGCTGCTGTCGGAATGCGCGGGGCCCCAGACTTCGCGCAGCAGCTCGCGGTGCGTCATCACGGTGCCGCGTCGGCCGAGCAGCACCGCCAGCAGCCGGTATTCGATCGGGGTGAGATGCACCGCCTCGCCGTTGCGGCTCACCAGGCGGCGCGCCAGGTCCACTTCCACCTCGCCGAAGCGGATGACGCTGCCGCCGTCTTCGCCACGCTTGGCGTGCCGCCGCAGCAGCACGCGCAGGCGCGCAACCAGCTCGCCCACGCCGAAGGGTTTGGTCAGGTAATCATCCGCCCCCGCATCGAGCGCGTCGATCTTGTCGCGCTCATCCACGCGCGCCGAAAGCACGAGCACCGGCACTTCCGTCCAGGTACGCAGCTCGCGAATCAGCTGCATGCCATCGCCATCGGGCAGCCCCAGATCGAGGATCACCGCGTCCGGCTGACGTGTGCCCGCTTCGATCAGGCCACGCTCGACGCGGTCGGCTTCATGGACTTCGCAGCCTTCCTCCTCCAGTGCGGCGCGCACGAAGCGTCGGATGTGCGGTTCGTCGTCGACGACGAGGACGGTGGGCGTGAATGTGAACGGCATGGCACGCATTGTAGAGCGAGTGCCCATGAAAAAACGGACTCCGCAGAGTCCGTTTTTTCATGGGTGCGATACCGCTTCGCTCAGGCCTTTTTGGCCCAGGCGCTGCACCAGCCCTTGTTGGCGACGTCCTTGCCGGCGAACAGCGGACAACCGCCTTGCGCAGCCGCACCGCCTTGGTACAGGGCGCAGTTGCCGCAGTGCTGATCCGGCGTGTGCTTCGGGAACTTCGCCTTGTCGGCCTTGGTGGTGTCAGCCACGTAGCCCAGCGCCTTGGCTTGCGGGTCGCTTTCCGCCACCATCGGTGCAGCCAGTGCCAGGTCCGACATCGACATGACGGCGCCCGCGGCGGCCACGATGGGGATGCTCTTCAGGAATTGACGACGATTGGACATGCTGATTCCTTTTGTGGGAGTGTGTTGTGTGGCGTCCCGTGCCGCCCGCGCGTTGCTCAGGCTCGCCCTAGGGGACAGCGGACGGCGTCGGCGCGCCGTTTACCCGCTCGTGCATTCTGGCACAGCAATCGGCCTGCGGCATCTGCGTACGGTCAATGTTCCGCATACCTCAGTGCAGCAATCGGTTGCCTCCGTGGCCTTCGATCCACACTGCGCCATGCCGCGGATGCACCGTGTGGTCGAGGCATGCAGCCATCTGCGCCGGGCGGTGCCCTCCAAATGGCCGGCGGACCCCGGTGGCAATTTGCCGCAGACGCCCGCGTACTTACTTCAGCAGACCTTGCAGCGCCTTTAAGAATGCGTCGCATTCATCGTCGGTGCCGACGGTAATGCGCAGATGCTGATCGATGCGCGGAAGCTTGAAGTGGCGCACGAAGATCGCCTGCTCTTTCAGGCGCGCCGCCAGCGTGGCGGCATCGTGACGCGGGTGCCGCGCGAAGACGAAGTTCGCCATCGACGGCACGACCTCGAACCCCAGCGACTGCAGCGATTGCGTCAGCCGCGTGCGGCTCGCCATCACGCGTGCGCACGTGGCGCGGAAGTACGCATCGTCTTCGTAAGCCGCTTGGGCGGCAGCTTGCGCCAGGCGATCCAGCGGATACGAATTGAAGCTGTCCTTCACGCGGTTGAGCGCTTCGATGAGCGCCGCGTGCCCGAACGCGAAGCCCACGCGCATGCCGGCCAGCGAGCGCGACTTCGACGTCGTGTGCACCACGAGCAGATTCGGATAGCGGTCGATGAGCGCAATGGCGGACTCGGCGCCGAAATCGACATAAGCCTCATCCACCACGACGACCGACGACGGGTTCGCGGCGACGATCCGTTCGATTTCCGCCAGCGGCAGCGCGTGGCCGGTCGGCGCGTTCGGGTTCGGGAACAGCACACCGCCCGCGTCGCCAAGATAATCATCGGCGCGGATGGAGAAGTCGTCCGCCAGCGGCACCACTTCGCACTGCACGCCGTACAGCCGCGCGTAGGTCGGGTAGAAGCTGTACGAAATGTCGGGAAAGCGCAGCGGCTTGTCGTGTTTGAGCAGCGCCTGGAAGACGTGCGCCAAGACCTCGTCCGACCCGTTGCCCGCAAAGATCTGCTCGGGCTTGAGGTCGACCTCCGCGGCGACCGTCTCGCGCAGGCGTCGCGAGAGCGGATCGGGGTAGCGGCGCAGGCTGTCGCCGGTCTCCCCCAGCTCTGCCGAGATTGCTGCCACCACACGCGGCGATGGCGGGTATGGGTTCTCGTTGGTGTTCAGCTTGATGGGCCGCGCGATGGCTGGTTGCTCGCCCGGGACGTAGGGCACAAGTTGCTGAACGATATCGCTCCAGTAACGGCTCACAGCTCGACTCCTGATGGGGTGACTATCTCTTCAAGCATGCCCGCAGCCCGATCAGCGGATCGAAAACGCAGGGGAGCTGAATAAGGTTCGGGGATAGGCAGGCCTGCACGTTGCGGCGGAAGCGCGGTTCTGGCGTGGGAAAACCGTACAAGTCGCGGCAATCTTTGATTTTTGGCGCGCCCGGCTGGGATCGAACCAGCAACCCCTGCCTTCGGAGGGCGTCGCGGACGGGCATGGTTGCTGGTTCGGCCCAGCAAAATCAAGGACTTACCTTACCCTGAGTCGCGGCATGTTACCGCGATTTACTGCAGCAAGTGCAGCGAAATTGCAGCAAGAGTGGCCGGCACCGCAAGCGAAGTAGCTGCGCAAAGATGCGGGTAACTCACGGCTATACTCATTGCAGTCATGTGACTGCACGATATAGCCATGTGACGCTGTGGAAGACCTTCTCACTCCCAAGACACTCGCCGCCGCCCTCGGCTTGGCTGAGCAAACAATCTATAACCGCCACTCGACCGGTGGCGATTTGCCGCGCTGCATCAAGCTCGGCCGGTTGCTGCGGTTTCGCCCGGTCGACGTTGAAGCGTGGCTCGAAAAACAACTCGGTGCGACCGAAAATCCGGTTGCCCCGGAAGGGACACACGTGCCGCGCCACCGCGGTCGCCCAACTAAGGCGGAGCAGGTCGCAGCTCGGCGCACGTAGAATTTCCGGGCTGGCAAGTTGGTCAATCTCGCCGCAAACGGATGCAGCGTTAGCCTTTTCGCTGGCAGTGTCCCAATGGGACACACTCGCGTGCTGCAGTGTCCGAGTCGGACACTTTACGTGTGAGTACCAGACTCGAATACGTGCGGGACTATCTCTCAGCAGGCCCGTGTCCATTATGGACACGGCGACCAGAGTCACGTGTCCTTAAAAGACAGAGGCCAATCGACGCATCCGGCAATGAGGCTCACCCGTTCTGGTAGGAATGTGTTCCGAATCGGAGCGCTCGCACCCACGATGAATGAGAGGCACCACGGCGCGTAGGAACTACTGGCCGACAGCACATTTTTGGCAAAACATTGCCATAGCTTGTTCTCCCCGGGAGGGGCGATAGTTGGGCGTCGGAAACAAACCGACCTAACCAACCAGGAGAACACCATGAGCAACCTCAACGCTGCCCCGAACAATCCGAACTGGCCGAGCCGCACGGGCGAGCCTTCCGGCGGCGGCCGCGGCAACAATCCGCCGTCGAAGGGCAAGTAACGCCCGGCGCTACGGGTTGGTCGGCGTTGATTTGGCCAACCCGGCCAGCGTAGCGCCATGTTTCCGGTGATACGCCAGCCAGAAGGGATACCGGTCGGCCGCCCAGGACTCGAAATCAAGGTGGCCGAAAGGGTAGGCGGGCCACGGCCACCAGGCCGTCGGCTCGCGGTGTTCCAGTGCCTTGCTGGCGAGGTCTTGGCTGAGATAACCCAGCAGGTTGACAAGCCTAGCCGCATTCAACTGCCGATAAAGGATGTCCCGCTCGTCCAGGAGCCCGTGCGCTGTCATCACTTTCGACAGCGTCTTCGCCTCCGGAAAGTTCTTCCCCGAACTCCACCGGTAAAGCGTCCCAATCTCCACCTCGGGCTCGCCATGGCCGTTGTCCAGTATCTCAGGGACTGAGGATACCGCCAGCCGCCGTTTCAGCTCGTCGAAAAGCAGGCTGGTCGGATTGCGGCCTCTCTGCGCGGTTGACGGCAGCAGGCAGGCAAATTGAGGTGCCGGCAGCTTCCTGCCCTCAGCGTCATCGAGGTCCCAGGCTGCCAGCCAGCCCAGGTGGGCATCCATGGCCATGGCGATAGTCACTGGAAGCGCGGCATTCAGGCTCGTCGCTCCGCGCAGCACCTCCAAGGCCTCCGGCCAGACTAGGGCGCTCAACAGGGGGTGGGTGCTGATGTATTCAACGGCGCCAGGCGTGTCACCGGCCTCGAGCAGCTGCTGGGCGTGCCGGCCAGCTCGCTCCATCAAGATTTGGTGACAATGCCGACGCTCCCACGTGTCCGGCTCGATGCCAAATCCGAGGTACATCGATTCGATAAGCGTCAGATTCTCGAGTCGCTCGCGGGCTTGCTCGCAGCCCTCCAGGGCCAGTCGCATGTCGTCAAACAGGGAGGGCGCGTCCTCATCGGAGGCAATCTTGTCCAGGACGTCCCTGAGTGCCTTCGCGAGGGACTTTTCCTTTGGTGGCCCCGCCTCTGTTCGACGTGTTAGGCGCCGGAACTGGTTTCCCAGGCCCTGCTCCTCGAACGCGACCTGGAACTGAATACCGAACAACTTCAGGTACGCGCCCGGGATAAAGCTGAAGAGCCCCACCATCTGAATGGGCGCGGGGTGGCCTTCAAAGGGGTAGGGAAAGTTGAGCGGCGAGCTCGTCATTGCTTGCTTGGTAATCCTGTACGAGGCTTGGCCGAGTTTGTTCGCCCAAATCGACGATGTTCCCCGGCGCTATTGGGTGGGGCGGCGGCTCGCAGCCTGCAGACTGTACAGCGTAGAGCGCGACACATCGAACTGCCGGCTAATTTCAGCAACTGACATCTCCCTATTCTTCATCAATGCCAAAGCGGCTCGCTGTTGCTTGACGTCCAAGCGCCGCGGGCGCCCGCCCTTGCGGCCTCGAGCTCGAGCTGCTTCCAGGCCTGCCATAGTCCGCTCTCTGATGAGTTCACGCTCAAACTCGGCCAACGCAGCAAACAGATGAAAGATGAGTTTGCCGGAAGGGCCGCTGGTATCGACGGCCTCCTTCAGGGACTTGAATGTGACGTCGCGTGCTTCCAGGTCGTTGACGATACGGATGAGGTCCTGCACGTTTCGTCCGAGCCGGTCGAGCCGCCACACAACCAGGGTGTCGCCTTCTCGTAGCGCCTTCAGGCAGTGGGCTAGCTCCGGTCTATCGGCTGTCTTGCCGCTCGCCTTGTCTTCATATGTGCTGGTGGCCCCGGCTTCCTTCAGGGCGTTCTGCTGAAGGTCTAGCGACTGCTCGTCGGTGCTGACCCGCGCGTATCCGATTACTGCCATGCTTACCCTTTTCCGGATGTTGATTGTTGGAGGAAATGTTGAACATCTGAATGGGTATAGCCCGGCGTGGTGGTAATGATTTCACGTATGTTCAGGAAACCATCGTTTTTTGGATAGGGTGGCAGCGTCTCTCGCATTGCTGCCACCATTGAAGCGCGCGCCTTATGCGAAACCGCCACCTTTGCAACTGCAGAGAATGGTGATTTTGGATGGTGCATGGTCTGGACAACCTTACGCAGCGTGGCTTTTGCGTAAGGTGGCGTTTTCGCATAAGCGTCGGTGGCAGCATCGCCCGCAGTGCTGCCACCGTTGAAGCGCGCTCCTTATGCGAAAACGCCACCTTTGCAACCGCAAAGAATCGGGATTTTGGAGGGGGCGTGGTCTGGAGAGCCTTACGCAGCGCGGCTTTCGCGTAAGGTGGCGTTTTGGCATAAGCATCGGTGGCGCCATCGCCCGCAATGCTGCCACCGTTGAAGCGCGCTCCTTATGCGAAACCGCCACCTTTGCAACCAAAAAGAATCGTGATTTCGGGCGGTGCATGGTCTGGAGAGCCTTACGCAGCAAGGCTTTCGCGTAAGGTGGCGTTTTGGCATAAGCACGGCCCGCGCGGAACAAAGGTCGCCGCAATTGTGCGACCTTAAAAAGTTCTATGGAAAAAGGTCACGAGAATTGGGCTTGCACCATGGTCAGGACAGCCAAAGTCACAAGGAATGTTCCGGTCAGCGCAATTCTTGCTTGAAATATGAATATCTAATCACTTTATCGGCTGTCGCAAAGCGGCGCTCGCACAATTCCGGTGACCTTTCCCCTTGCTCTGACACGATGGCCATAAAAAACCGCTTTTCGGTACATTGCGAGGTTTCTGCGCCAATACTTTCTTGCAGTGTCGCCAGCTTTGCGCAGTGTTCTGCTGCCAATGGAGAGTAGCTTGCGTTTCGCAAGATGTTGGCAGGCAAGTGGGATTGCAGAGGCTTTTCGACTGACACGAGCTAATCACGGCTGGCGTTGACGTCCCTGGTCAGCGGCTTGGGGCGTGGGGAGCGCAGCATCCCCACATCGGACCAGACTTGGGGTCCGGTCCGGTCATGAAAATGTGCAAGGACTGCGCAGTCTTTTGTTCGTGACCAGGTTGACCAGGTGCCGGTACAAATCTCCTGCTGGACTGTTTCCTTTTGTGTCCATCACGGAAGGGAAAATGAATATATGGGCTCCGAGAGTTTTCAACGGAACCCGGTCTGCGCGGTCTCATCAAAAAACCACCGCTTTTGGCGGTGGTTTGGCTGCCCAGGATTGCTGGCTGGCGGGTCATAGCTGGACGTTGCAAGTTCTGATGCGCCCTGCTTTGGTAAGCATGCGCCCCTCAGCGACAGCTCCTACCGAATCCGGCAAGCGTTTCCAGAACTTGGGCGAAGCTACCGGCACCATCCCGTTCTCGCGGCACCAGCCTGCGTAGTTCGCATAGACGTCGACTTTGGCCGTTTCAACCGTCGTGGTGAGTTCGATGCTCATGTCGCTGCACCACGCCTGGACCGAATTCGTTTCCGTTCGCGCAGACTGGACCGCGACGCGCATTGGCGTGGGCATGGCTTCGTCAAACCGGCCTCGAGCTAGTAAGCGCTGCAGCCCTTCAAGCGCCCAATTTAGAACTCCGGACAGTTCTCGAGCGATGATGCGCTTGGCCAGCAGTGGGTCACGCTCACCTTCAGAAATTTCCACCGAGAAGGGTACAACATCGAACCGTCGCCAAAAGCCGGTGGATTGGTCAGTCACAGCTGGGATGTGATTCGCGAGAATCAACCACTTGCCGTTGACGCGAACCGTGATGGGGTCACGATATTTTCGGTCAATTTGGACAAGCTCGCCCGCAATCAGCGACTTCATGGCCTGTTCGTTGATATTCCGCTGGGGCGCTTCATCGCAATAAATCAACGAGGCGCCAATCATGCTTGCCATGCGGAAGCCGTCCAGGCCATCCAGTTGAACCGCTGCGGTACGCTCGTGCAGCGCCTGGACCAGGTTGGCCAGGGTACCTTTCCCGTTCGCACCTGACCCAAGCCAGATTTGGGCGCGCTGGAAGCGGGCGTCCGGTAGCAACGTGTAGCCAACGTATTCCTGCACACGGGCTCGCACCCCCTTATCTGGCAGGATGCGCTCCATAAACGCGTTGAATTCAGTGGGGGCCGGCGCTCCAGGGTCGAAGTCGCAGGACAGGACGTGTCTTAAACCCAAGGATTTGTCATGGGGCTCAAGCACCAACCCGTGCTCAAGGTGCAGGTACCCATTGTGGACGGGGATGACGGTGGTCTCGCTGGGCTCACCGAGCATCGGGAGCCAACGGACGGCGGTTTGATAGGCTGCGCGCGCATTGGCGGCATTGATTGTGCCCCGGCCGTCGGATGCAATCCACTTGAGTGCCATGCGTTCCCCCATGGCATCGTCAATGGCCTTCCAATGGGTTCCAGTCCACTCGTACAGCAGACTGTTGTCTGAAGCATAGATGCCGGATTTCTCCAGCTTTTCAGCGAATCGGATTGGTTCGAAGGGAGGGGTGCGGCTCATTCCTGCCTCCAAGCCTTCTTACCAAACTCCGACGCCGCCAAGGGCGTCAGACGGCCCATTTTGCTCATGGGCGACAAAACTCCCTCTAATAAAAGGGCATCGTGTTGGGTCGCCGTGGAGGGCGCAACCAGGCCGGGCGTTGTATGCAGTTGGTGCATGTGTTTTGTCTACGAGAAGCAGTCACATGACTGCTTCTTGTATAGCCCGAAAGGGCCTTCATGATTTGCAAGGCGACCGGTCTATTCGCATCGTCCTTCATGCAACATTCAGACGTTCACCGTGGCTGACCTTCTGAAGGTAAAAGAGCTGCGGGAACGGGCCGGCGTAGCCACGTCGGCCTGCCTCCTGGAAGAGGGCCCAGGATTGCGCCCGTACACCGTGGAAACCAGGTTGGCGCGCAATGCGCTCGAGTGTCTCGGCCAACGCAACGTAGTGTCGCTGGGTCGCTTGGTGAGCCAATAGAGCATGCAGCTCAGCCATCTCCTGCTTTGGCCGACGCCAGGTCCATGCCGTCCGTTCACGTGCGGAGTGGCGGACCAACTCATAGCCCAGCCAGGTCAAGCGAGGCGTCTCATCGACTGAGCGCAACGACTCCTGCTTCAGGCCGTTGCCTTCGGTAGCCAGCAGTAGCCATTCCACCTTCGCTGCTTCACTCGGCCAATACAAGACCAGGACGGCGCTCGCCAGCCCTTTGCCTTTCCGTGCGAGGCGCTGCGCTGGCGAGCAGCCGATGCCGTACAGCGCGTGAAACTTGTGGGCCAAGGCTTCAGCCTTGTCGACCCTTACGGTTCCGCAGGTGTATCGGCAGTATCCCTTGGGCACGCTGTCGAGGATGCGGGCCAAGGCGGCTGTCTTGCTACGGGCAATCGGTGTGGAGGAGGGCATGAGGGTTCCGGGTGAAGGTGATACCCGGTATAGCCAATTGCCGCGCCGATGCAGTGTGATTGGGGTTGGCGGGGATGAGACGTAATGATGTTCCGTGCGCAGCACGGACAAGCAGGAAGTGAGCCCGGAGAGTGCCTCAGGACGACCGGCTGAAGCCTCCCCGCCGAGCAAAACGGGGATTGAGCGGATGGTTATTTCACAGCCTTTAAGACTACGCCCGTGGAAGTTGTGGCCGTCCTCACCGGGGATTCGGGCTCAGTGACTACTTGGCTCAGAGCTGGCACGCGGTGAAGCATTCTGTGGCGCTGTTCTGGCCTCGCCATTGCCGCTCTCCTGCGCCACATTATGCGGGCAACCACTGCGCGCAAATCATTGCTTGGCTTGGCTCGGATATAACTACGCAAATCCTCAATAAGCTCCTCCTCCGAGCCCTCCTCACAGAGGTACCAAAGCAGTGTGCGTTTGGAGACCGCCTCCAAGGCACGTCTACTCAATTTGCCAGCGACATATCCTCGCGCAGCCTTCCTGAGCAAAGGGAAGACCTTTGGGTTGTAACCCCATTCCTTATCCGCGTAGTGATTTATTTGCGCTTCGAACTCATCCAGCAACGCGGGAAGGTCCGCATTGGGCTCACCGGAGAAGACAACAAAGTCGTCGAGACTGTCTGATAGCAATGTAGATACTCCTAGTTCTTCGCACGCAGCGGAGGCGTGCCAAAGCGTGAATGCCGCTACGAGAGCAGCGGACCAGTGCCAACTGGCACAAAAATCATTCACAGCGCTCCACGCTTGGGTGGGGCGAATATCTACATTTATAAAGTTGTCACAAAACAACAATTTTGTCAATCGGCCATTTTTCGTCGACTTCGTAATCAACGTCTAAAACTGGGAAGGGCCATGAGCACAAAAACCTCAATCAAACTGCATGCAAATGCACTCACCCCCTCCCAGCTCAATGGCAAAAGCGACCGTGATACTGGTAGGACTTTTACTCGGTGTGTCAGAATCGCCAAAAAAAAGTGGTGGGGGATTGAATGGTCGCAGTTCTCGATGTTGACTTGGGTGTAGGTCTCCCGCGCGGAGAGGTTGCGATGGTTGTCGCCCAGCCTCACGTTGTTTTCGTACCGCAGGAGCCTTTCACGTGGGCTCCTGCCGAAAAGCAAAGGGCCCTTACGTGTATCGATGAGACTCTGGCAGTCTCACGAGGCTGCCCGCACGGCGCGGACAAAACGCACTTCACCGTCTTCCCAGAGTGCACGATTCCAGGACTGGAGGGTGTGGACCGCATTACGGCGGCCATGCAGGCAGGAGACTGGCCGACCGAAACGGTTGTCATCGGAGGGGTAGAGGGCCTGACCAAAGACCAGTTCGCTGAACTGGTTCAAAGGCCGAACACCACTTACGACTCTGTCGAAAACCGCCTTGACCGCATACAGGCGCATCACTGGGTAAACTGTGTCGTCACTTGGGCGAAGCTACCGACCGGTGAAGTACGCAGTTGGGTGCAGCCGAAGCTTTCTCCTGCTTGGGTTGAACTGGACGTCAACCACATGTCGATGTACCAGGGACGTTCAATCTACGTATTCAAGGGTATTCACTCGAACGTCGATGCGCCGTACCAGTTCGCCACCCTGCTTTGCTTCGACTGGATTGGGTCAGCGGGTCCCAAGCGGATGTGGGAGTGGCTGCTCGACGGAATTGCTGCACGGGCTGGGCAGTTGGGCGCCACCCTTCCTTTGACGTGGTTGTTCGTCGCGCAATGCAACCCAGCGCCGTCCCATCCCTCGTTCATGGGCCAAGTGGGGCCCTTCTTTGACCCCACCCAGTATCCGAGAGTCGCGCGGGACGAAACCTGCTTGATTATGGCTAACGTAGCTGGCAAGGCGACACCTGGCGCGGCTGAACAGTTCGGTCAGTCCTCTATCATCGTGACTCCTAGCCGATTCGTGCGCCCAGAGTGCATGCCAACGTACGGCAACGGAGGTGTGTCGCAGCGAGGAGCAGACGTTTTGGAGAACTTTCGGGACGCTGTTTTCCGCGAGCGCGGAGCATGCATCCACTCGTTCTTGGTCGCCCATCCGTCCATGCTGCCTCCGGGGTCCGCAGGCCGGCGATTTGCCGTGCGCGAACCGTCCGTGCACCCATTTAATGGCGTAAATGACCCCAGGGCACCCAACGGCCCCGTGCCTGCTGTCGTCAAGTGGATGAACGACCAGTTGGACGAACCTTCAAAGTCGTTGGCTACAAGGTACATCCATCTGCCTTTGACTGCCGCGGCAGGCGCGGCACACCAGCGGATGGTCGGTGAGCTCCGAACGTTGAAGGCGGACGCTCTTGGCAACACCGTGAACTTTGCCAGTCTCACAGCTTGCAAAGGAACGCCGGACGAATGGAAGGTCGGTGAAGGCCATGCCGTGAAGCATCTGCTACACACCTTCTCGATTCTCGATGTGGCTCAATATCCGACGAAATTTCATGGAAACGGTGCTCAGGCGACCATCGTGAAAGGCGAAACGAGCCTGGAGGTAATCGCCGTAATGGGGGATAGCCATGAGGACTGCGACAAACATGTTCTCAACTGCTTGCCGGCGCACAAGGGGCAACTCGTAGTTGTCAGCCGAGACGAGGACAATACCCCATGGGACCCGCGCTTCAAGTCCATCTATGACCAAGTCCCCGACGAGCCATCCACTGAGGCAAATTTCACCCAGCCAACTAGCGCCATCATTCGCATTGGGTACCACGACGTGCTCGACGCGTATCGGAACGCGGCGAACGAAGCCGAATTGAAAGAGGCACTCGATGCAAAGCTCTCCTGAGATTTTGGGCCTGCCGGCAGAACTGCGGTCCACTTTGACGGGCCTCATGCAAGGGGCGACATTCTCCGAAGAGGTCCTGCGGGGCGATTGCCTGCCCGTGCTGATGATGTTGCGCCAGCATGCCTTGACCGCCTTCGCGGTCGGTGAGCAAGCCGACTATCAGCCGCTGTATGAAGCCTTCAAAAAACACTACTTGAAGAACAGCGCAGAGTGGTCGACGAAGGACCTGGCATTCGTGTACTGCCTCCCCGCGGACGCCGAGATTGATGCTGACTTCTGCTCTCGCGTGGAGGTCGACGTGTACTTCTGCAGGAAGTACGTTGTTCGTCTCGACGGTGACCTCGCTAATAGTTTGGCCAGGCTGCCCTTCCTTCCGCTTTCGCCAATAGCCCCAGGCGTACAGACGAGACCGCCATCGGCCCAGACGCTGCTTCGCCAACACAATCTCAGAGCGGACCTTGCAAAGGCGCTCGTGGTGCCGTCGACGACCAGTGCATCGAGAATTCTGAGTGGATGCCTTGCTGGCACCTATGGCCCTCCAGAAGCTCTGCAATCGGCAACAAGCCCCAGCGCGACCACCGCTGTCGGCGAGGACCGGGCTCAAGCCACCCTGAAGTCCATTTCCATCCAGAACTTCCGGGCCTACCGAACGAAGAAGGTTTTCGAACTTGGCTCGGCGGTAACCATACTGTACGGTCCCAATGGTTTCGGAAAGACATCGTTCTTCGACGCCCTCGACTTCGCAGTCACCGGTGGCATTGGCCGCCTCGCCGACGCGCCGGGCGGGTTAGGCCGTGTCGCAAAGCACCTCGACAGCCAGGGCGAGTCCACCGAGGTCTCACTGACGCTCGTGCGGGAAGGCGAAACGCATGTCATCACGCGCAATCTTGCTGACCACAACAATGCCTTGGTTAACGGCAAGGTTACACCACGCAAAGAGGTTCTCAGTCTGCTGACTGGCGGTACAGCACCGGGTGCCGACAGAGTTGACAGCCTGGTGGACCTTTTCCGAGCAACGCACTTGTTCAGCCAGGAGAACCAAGAGCTCACACAAGACGTGGCGTCGAAGTGCGAGCTATCCTCAGAGCTGGTCTCACGGATGCTCGCCTTCGAGGACTACGCGAGCGGCCTCAAGAAGGTCGAGGAAGTGCTCAAGCTCGCAGGGCAAGTACACAGCAAAGCGTCCGCTGACATCCTCAGTGCCCAGCAGGCCATCGCGCATGAACGCGCGGAACTGGCACGCCTGGAGGGACTTGCCGCCTCGGATACCTCGTCAGAAGCGCTGGACGCCCGCTTCGCTGGTCTGCAAGAAGCAATCTCGACCGCTGGTTTCGACATGTCTGGGATTGCCTCGCGCGACACTCGAGGGCTTCGGGCGATGCTGAACGCAGCGGCTGCCGAGGCAGTCGCTTGGCGGGCGGCGCTGTCGCGCGCCATTGAACAGGTCGGGAAACTGAGCACACTTCGTGGGCAACTTGAGCCGGTGCAAGCTCTGTTGACCGAGCGGCAGGCCCAACTACAGCAAGCCGAAACGTACGAAAAGGCTGCGTCGGAACTTCTCGGCACCTTGTCCAGCCAGTTGGCCCAGCTGAAGACTCAGGAGCAGGGCCTTCAACTTCGTCGGGACTGGCTCGCCTGGGCCGTATCGGTCCAGCCCGAGTATGAACAACTAACCAAGCAGGCTTCGAGCCTTTCTGCGGGGCTGGCCACAATATCTTTGGGGTTGAGTCAACAACGGGCGACCCTCGAACAAGCGCAAGCCGCTCAACGCGAAGCTGCAGCTTCGGTTCAACGAGCCGAGACTGCCCTCAAGGCCGCATCGGAGAGGCGAGCACGCCTCCAATCCGTCAAGGATGTCGCCACAGCGTGGGAACGGTCTGCGCCTACCCTAGACGAGTTGCTGAACGCCGGTACTCAATTGCAGGCCTCAATCGAGGAGCTGCGGAGGCAATTCGGAGCGGCCCAGCAGGCCGCGCATTCGCAGGAAATCGTAGTCGCTCGAGTCGAGCAGGAGCTCGCCGAGGCCAGAAGTAGTGACTCCAGGCTCAAGGAGCTCATTTCTGAGCTTCGCGGCCATGTGGATGGGCCAATTTGCCAATTGTGCGGACATGACCATGGAAGCACGGAAGGCCTATTGGCAGCTATCGACCGGCGGATGCAGCACGGCGACCGCGTCGTCCAGCTGAGCGAGACTGCGACGACGCAGCGGGCAGAACTCCAGACCCTCATAGGCCAGCGGCAAGCGCTTGCCGAGCAGTTGAAGCAGAAGGAGCAACAGCTTACTGATGCCCAGGTACAGCGGTCGCAATTGGAAAAACAACGTGCGAACTATGAGGCATCGCTGAGTTCAGTTGGGCTTTCGCTAACCAGCGAAACGTCGCAGCAGATACAGGGCCTCAATATCCAAGTCCATGAGGACGAGTTGAACGCTGCGGTGGCGGCGGGCTCAGCGAGGCAGTTGCTCGAAACGGCTGAAACCGCGCTCACATCAGTTCAGGCGGGTTATCAAGCGCTCGACGACCAGAGGCAAGCAACCGAATCAACGCTGAACGATACGCGGAAGCGTATGGCCCAGTTGCTCCATGACGCCAATCGGGGCTCCGTCAACCTGGCGAGCGGTCTACAGGCACTGGCAGATGCGGCGCGCGCCACGGAAGAACAAAGGGTCTCGACGAGCGCCGCAGCTCAATCGGCAAACGAACAGGTCGACCGTCAGAAGGCAGTCCAGGCGGCAGCAAAGGCGGCCGTTGCGGCCGCTCGAACCAGCCATCGGCAGGCGAATCAAGCTTGGACCGAGTATCAATCCAGCATTCAGTCGGTACTGTCGGAGCTGGCAGCTGCAAAGTTCGACAGTGCCGTGTCGCCAGAAATGCTCGGTCAGCAAGTGGAAGTCGCCACGGCACGCGAGGTGTCAGCACTAGCGTTGCGCGACCGCGTTGCGGAATTGGAGGTGGCGGTTGACACCGCAGCCACGTCCGCTGCGTTCGCGAACATCCGCCAGCGCATTCTTGCCAACGAGGCCGTGGTGCAGGAAGCAACTGCTCAAGCGCAGAAGGTTCGCCCGTGGGTGGAGTATTTTGCTGAGGTCAAAAAGCTTCTCAGCGCGCAGCAAGCCTTCGCAACGGACCACTTCATCGCCGAGTACGGGCCGCGAACCGCCGTCATTCAACAGCGGCTTCGTCCCGTCTATGGCTTCGGTGAAATTGAAGTGTCCAGTAAGGAGTCGGCCATCGGCATCCGTGTGCGTCGCAACGGAGAGACGCTGCGGCCGACAGACTTCTTCAGTCAGTCGCAGGTGCAGACTCTCGTCCTGGGGCTTTTTCTGACCGCCTGTAGTTCGCAGACCTGGTCGGGCTTCTCGTCCATCATGATGGACGACCCGGTCACTCACTTCGATGACCTGAACACGTATGCCCTACTCGACCTGATTCTTGGGTTGCAGAGTTCGCCTGAAGGCGAGCGGCAGTTTGTCATCTCTACTTGTGATGAGAAACTGCTGCAGCTTGCTCGGCACAAGTTCCGTCACATGGGGGCGGCCGCGAAGTTCTACCGCTTCCAAGCTATCGGCGCCGAAGGCCCTATGGTGTCCGAGATTTCTGCATAGCAGGCTGCCGCCTGGAGCTATCTTGCGCGCCATCACCGGAGGTTTTCTTTGAATTGCGGCGCGCCCGGACGTCTTCCATCATCACGCGAACGATTGACGGGTTAGCTTGTGCGAGTTGTCGGTATTCGGCGTGAAAGCCGTAGAGTCGATGCAGTGCGACGGCGACTGCGCACGACCGCGAGTATCCCCCCTCGCAATGGATAACCACGGACGCAATTTCACCAGGCAGTGCATCCACGAAAGACCGAATGGCATGACTATGCTCCGGTGTGAAAGCATGGCGGAGCTTTCCTCGTGCTCGCTCGGACAAATCTGGGTTAAGGAAATCGACATCAGCAAAGCTCAGTCGTAGCAGGTGGGCAAAGCCCCTGATATCGGCTGGCGGGCGCTCTGGTGCAGTGATGGAGATAACAGCAATCGACGGTAGTTGCGGCAGCTTTTCCGCATCTGCTCGCGACAGTGCGAAGACTTGCCGCGAGCCGTCCGCAGGCGGCCGGTACAGCTTTCCAACAATATCAGTCAATCGCTGAGGCATTTCATCTGTCAGAGAAGGGGCGCACAATGAAGTTTGTGTAACGGGCTACGTATATTGCGGGTGCCAACGCTATGTTCGTCTGTTCTTGGCAAGCTTCGCCCGACACAGTTCGAGCTCCTTGCTCAACTCATCGATGTCACGTTGCATAGTTGCGGCTCGACGCAGCAAGCGTGCAACCTCATGCCAATAGGCACGTCCCAAATCTCCCTCATCTAGCGCCAGTTCGTGGATTTTCCGCAAGGCGACATCCAGTTCAATCGAGGTTTCAGAAGCCATCTGCGGCGCTCTCCTGGGTAAAGACGCAGTGCGCTCAACGGATAGATTGCGCACGACTCGGCCATCGAGGGAGCTCGTGTTTCGAGCTAACCTGAAGGCTCATCCGATGGGCCGTGAGGACCCGGTCGGCACCCACGCTACCAACCACCGTGAGGCCACGTCAACGCTGACGCGAGCTCAGTTGGCAACTTGAAAATTCCCCGTTATACGACGGCGTTGCGTGCGCGCAAATGTGGGCAATGGCTCGCGCTATACCGCAGTAGGTCATGCAGTTCGTAAGGGCAGGCACCTCGGTGAAGACCGAGATGGCTCGCACGCGCGGCAGCCTGCTCAGTGAGCCTTCCAATGCAATGCGGAGGGTTCAGCGAGCAGGCCGCCAAACTGTAAACACACACGCCCGAAAGGGCACGCCGGGACGCCATCCCGGCAGGTTTCTGGTCGCCAACCTGGAACCGAGCAAACGCTGTAGCTGCATGCCTCTAATAGGGCTGGTGCGGCTGCGAAGGGCGCTGGAGGGTGCAATTCCCTCCTTCGACCCAATCCGGTCGGCTTTCCTGCCGACAAGAGGTTGGGCGACACGGAAACGGCGTCAGGCAGGCAATGGCCTGATGACCTGTTACCTGGTGAAAGCCGGTGCAAGACCGGCTCGGGGGACGTACCGCAAGGGCGTAACCCGTACCGCACACGTAGGCTGATGAGCGTGCAGCGATGCACGAGGGCTGCAAGGGGAAACCTGGCGCAGTCGGCACCTCGGGAAACCGTGGGCCTCTGGATAGCTCAAGCGTGTAACGGCGCCCCTCGAAGGGCGCTGTGCGGAGCAACGTGAAGCCATAGGCATGAAGCCGTGGTTCGTAGTCGATGAAACATGAACTGAGTACCTGAGCCGCTATGGAACATCGGGCTGGGGAAACCTGCGGGGAGCCGGAAGGCTAGGGGATTGTGGAGACAGTGGCGTCACGTTGCGCAGTAGCTGGTAACTAACGTGGGAACCTCTCTCCGTACCGTGTCGGGTGGCACCGCGCGGGCTGATGGCAGAGAGGGGGAGACTGACTGAGTAGGGATTGACTCGTTGGGCGATACGACCGAAGCCCATGGGGAGCCACAACAGTGGCGGCACGGCTGGCACCGTGTTCCGAAAGGTTGGAGCGTTTGCGAAAGTGTGTGGCCAGGCTTGGCGGCCTGTTGCAGTGAAGTGCCGTCCTTTCCGCTTGGCGGCGGGAGGGACGACCTCTGACCTTGGTAGGTCGGACAGCGAGAAGAGGCAGTATCTCGTAGGTACTTTTTTACTCAAGACCGGGCGTCATGCTCGATGCCCGGTCTTCTCTCTGAGGCCTGCGCCCGGCCGCGACCTTGACTGCGGTAGAGGGGGCCGTCAATTCACCGAAGCGCGCAGGTCGGGGCCGGATGGGGCGCTCACTTTCCGGACGGCAGTTACCAGTTCCTGGTCCGTCGGGTTGTAATACCGCATTGCCATCTGCAGTGTCTTCCAACCCATGACCTTGGCCAGGGTGGACGCAGGCATGTGCGGCGCGAGCCGAGATGCAGCTTCGTGCCGCAAGTCATGAAAACGCAGCCCGACAACGCCCGCCCGTTCACAGGCCCGACGAAATGCTGCGCTGAGTCCCCTCGAATCGTAGAACGACGTCAACCGCCCGCCATGAATTGACCGGGGAAGCGCCAGAATCGCTGCTTCTGCCCGCTCGGACAGCGGCACCGACCGCGCATGCCCGTTCTTTGTGAGGTTCAGGCGGATGGTGTGATTCGCGAGGTCGATTTGTTCCCAGCGAAGCTTCACGATTTCACCTGCACGCATCCCCGTCTCGATGGCAAGGACGATACAGAAAGACAGTGTCGCAGCCCGGCTGTTATGAGCCGCCTCTACCAATCGCGATTCTTCATCGTCGCGTAGGCGGCGCTCCCGGTGGTCCTTTTCTCGTGGTTTGGCAATGCCAGCAAGCGGGTTCCCGACCGGCAGCGACCACTCGTTGTTCGCGTGGGTGAACACGTGTGAGATGATGACCATCTCCCTTTTGACAGTGGCCGGGCTACAAGTCTTCAGGCGCTCATTTCGGTAGCTTGCGAAATCCATGCTGCGCAAACTGGCCAGAGTTCGAGCCGCGAGCGGATGCTTTTTCAGGGCCCGGATGCGAACCATCTCCGTTTCTCGGCCCCGCTTGGCGGACGTGACTTCCACCGCGTAGCGGTCGAGCAACTCGCCAAATGTTGTGGTCTCAAGTTCCGACCGGTCGACGAACGAGCCGCGGTTCATCTCGTTTTCGACAGAGGTCGCCCATTTCTCGGCGGCCTTTTTTGTCTCGAAGGTCTTGGTTTGGGTGGGGTAGCCCTTGCGGCGAACTTGGGCTTGGTACTGATGGGGGCCGCGATTGAGGATGGTAGCCAATTCCTGTTCCTGTTGATGATAGGGAACAGGGTATAGCTCGTCAGACCGTTGATGTTTGCAGCAGGAGTGCAGCAAAAATGCAGCAACAAATCTGTAAGCATCGCAAAGCGAGGCTTGAGCTTGAGGTAAGTCCTTGATTTTGTTGGCGCGCCCGGCTGGGATCGAACCAGCAACCCCTGCCTTCGGAGGGCAGTACTCTATCCATTGAGCTACGGGCGCATATCGGCACAGAACGCACCGAAAGAGAAGCCCCGCAGGATAGCGCATTTGGGCGCAAGCGTCCATCGCAGGCCCATGAAGGGCCCGGTACGGGGCGTGCTGCAGCAACGTTTCGTTGGGTTTTTGACGCAGGTCGAAAAGCGGCGCCTAGGGCTGTCCCGCGTGTCAAAGGCCTAGGCATTGCGGATATAATCGCGCGTTATTTGCCAGAAGAAAGACGGGGACAGGTCTGTCTGGGCCGACACGGCGATTCAATCGTCATGGTCTTCCTGCCCTCATCGCGATCCAATGCGGCCCCCATGCACTCCCGGCGATGCTCGTGACCTTGCCGGTGGCGCTTCGAGGGCTCCAAGAGCGGTTCCACCATCCTGAGAGTTGAGCATGAGCGACGCGCAACACGACGAACACGAGCCTCTGATCAAGACCCCCAAGCAGCTGATCATCGCGGTGATCGCCGCCTTTGCCGTTCCCATCCTCATCATCATCCTGCTGGCCAATTACGTTGGCCTGGGCGCCAAGGAAGGCGCGGGCGGCTCCGGCATGTCGGAAGAGGCGGTCAACGATCGCATCAAGCCCGTTGCGCAGCTCGAACTGAAAGACCCGAACGCCCCGCGCGTTTTCAAGACGGGCGAGCAGCTCTACAAGGAAGTCTGCGCGACCTGCCATGCAGCAGGCGTTGCTGGTGCGCCCAAGTTTGGCGATGCGGCAAGCTGGGGTCCGCGCCTGTCGCAGGGCCTCGATGGCCTGACGAAGGTGGCGCTGGCCGGCAAGGGCGGCATGCCTGCACGCGGCGGCACGTCGCCGGATGACGTGAGCGACTACGAAATCCAGCGTGCCATCGTCTACATGGCCAACTCCGCTGGCGGCAAGCTGCAGGAGCCGGCCGCACCGGCGGGCGCTGCACCGGCTGCTGCCGCATCGGCACCGGAAGCATCGGCGCCTGCGGCTGCATCGGCTCCGGCCGCTGCTGCACCGGCACCTGCTGCCGCGGCACCCGCCGCACCGGCTGCTGCTGCCGCACCGCAAGCCGCCGCAGGCGAGGTCGGCAAGAAGGTCTACGATTCGACCTGCCAGATGTGCCACGCCGCTGGTGTGGCCGGCGCGCCGAAGTTCGGCGACAAGGCCGCCTGGGCGCCGCGCATTGCCGAAGGCAAGGCCAAGATGTATGACATCGCGCTGCACGGCAAGGGTGCGATGCCGCCCAAGGGCACGTACGCCGGCTCCGACGACGACGTGAAGGCCGCCGTGGATTACATGGCAGCCGCCGCCAAGTGAGCCGCCCGTATCCGCCGAAGAAGCCCGCCCCGTGCGGGCTTTTTTGTTGCCTGCCGCAGCAGCGTCACGCGTGGGGCATGCGGTTTGCTACGCCTAGTTCGAATGTGCGGAGAACGATGCAGCGATACCGCGTCGCCCCGCATACGTCTGTGCAATGAGGCAAACGGAGGTTGCGATGCGAATGGAACGAACGACGCTGATCTACTGGGTGGCTGCGGCGCTGGCAATGGGTGGCTCGGCGGCCATGGCGGCCGACAACTGGGTCAAGCTCGCCCCGCTGGCCGACAACGCGGGCTCGCTCTATCTGGACAAGGACTCCATCGAGCGCAACAAGGACGGCACCGTGCGCGCCACGACGCGCGACGCCTATGACGCGCCGCGCAAGCTTTCAGACGGCAGGGCGTATCAATACGACACCCGCACATCCGTCTACGACTGCAAGGAAGGCCGCATCCTGCCGGTCAGCGCACTGATCCAGGATAGCCAGCACGGCACGGTGCTGACCAAGACCATCGACGGCCCGCGCTGGGAGGCCGTCGTGCCGCGCTCAGAGGGCGAGGCGATCCTGCACGCCGTCTGCCAAAAGTAGTGCGCTGACGCCGGTGTTACTGGACGGCCGCCGCCGGCGCGAGATCGACGCGCAGCGTGCCGTCCGCATCCATGCGCGTGGTGCCGCGCGCAGCGGCCTCCCGGTAGTGGTACAGATCGAAGCGCAGCGGCCCGCGCGTGGATGTATCGGTCACGAGAATGCGGCTGTTGGTCACCAGCACGTTGTACATCTTCAGGTCGCCGGACTGGATCCAGATGCGGCTGGCGGCGTCGGTTGGCGCAGGCGCGCACATGGCGGGCGCGGGGCCGAAGCCGAGCACCAGCCCGTCGGGCGTGACACGCGCCGTCTTCATCTGACCGATCAGGCGCGGCGGCGGAAACACCGTGTATTGGTCCAGCACCATGTCATTGCCGTCGAGCTTGGCGCCGGGGCGGTTGAGCGGCGCAAGCTGCGACAGCTCCAGCCCCATCCCCTTGAGCAGCGCCAGCGTCTGGATGCCCATCACGCGTGCCTCGGTGGGCGTGTAGACAAGGTAACGCGATTCCTTGAGCGCCAACGTGCCGCGCATGCCGAACGGCAGCCACACGCCGGGAAAATGATTGCGCAGCTTGAGCCCGCCCGACACGTCGAGCACGCCGTCGCCGGGTGTGAGCGACAGCGCGTTGAGCGAGCGCGGCGAATAGTCGAGCAGATACTGGTTGAACAGCGCGTCGAGCGACTCCTTGGGCACCGTCACTTCGCCGCCCAGGATGCGGATGTCGAACTGGCCCGGATCGTCCATGTCGACGGGCTGCCCCGGCTTGTGCGCCACGAGCTGCGCGGTCAGTTGGTGCACGTGGAAGCCGATGTCGCCGGTGATGCGGAAGTCCACATCGCGCATTTGCACGACGGGCGGCGCGGTGCCGGAATCGCGCGCCGCAGCCGGGCCGCTGGCATTGGGCGCGCCGGACGAGGGATCGCAGCGCTGCGTCCATTGCTGGCGCACGGAGATCAGCTCTTTGCGTTGCGCGCTGGCCATCGGTGGCTCGGCGGCGCGGGCAAGCGCGCTGGCCAGGAGGCCGGTCAGGCCGAGCGCGACCAACGCCAGGCGCAACATCACAGCGGCGAAAGCGAAGGCGGGGGCGATCATGGCGCGGTCCTCTTGGCGAGTTGCAGGGCAGGCTTGCTCGTCTTGGCAACCGCAGTTGCCTTGGCGGCCTTGGCGGCGGCGAGGGTGTCGAACGACGGCATCAGCACGCGAATGCCGCCATCGGGCGAGAAGCGCAGCGACCCCGCCACGAGCTGATCCCGATAGCGGTACAGGTTGAAGACGAACGGCTTGGCCGGATCGGCGACGACGATATCGATGCGCGCGTTCATCGGCATCGAGCGCATGAAGCGGATGTCGCCACCGCGAAAGAGGATGTACGGGCGCTGCGCGTCGGCGGCGTTGGCCAGCGGCGGCATCTGCGGATTACCATCGCCGATCTGCATGAGCAGCCCGTCGCGCGTGACCCGAATGGCCGAGAGCTTCAGATCCAGCGCGGGCGGCGGAAACAGTTTGGGCACCTGCATGACGATCTCGCTGCCACCCAATTGCACGGCGGGCGTCGATACCGGCAGCAGATCGGCCAGTTCGATATGCGCGGCGCCCATCAGCGCGCTGGCGTCCTGCCCGCGTACCTTGACCACGTTGGGGCGAAACACGATGGTCTGCGGATCGCGCAGCACCAGCGGGCCGCGCAGCTCGATCGGCACCCACGCGCCGCGCCGGCGCATCTCGGCACGCATGTCCAGCGTGCCGGCGTCGAGCGCGAAGCTGAAGCCGCGCAGCGGCGGATCCTGGCCCGGCCCGCGCGCAAACACCACGGTATTGAACAGCGCGGCCATGCTCTCGGCCGTGACGCGCACCGAACCGCTCACCGGCTGCAGCGTGTACGACGACACATCGTCGAGCCACACGGGGTCGCCCTGTGCACGCGGCACCATGCGCAGCGCCAGCTGATCGACCAGAAAGCCCACGCCGCCGTCGAAACGAAAATCGACATGACGCAGATACGAGATCGCATCGGGCTGGCCCGAATCGCGCAGCGTGGCGGGCCGCACCTCGCGCGTGGCGAGATTGCCCGACTGGAACGGCGCGCGCGCCTGGGCTCGCGCGTCTTCAAGCTGTTTGGCTTTGTCGGCTTCGATGGCGCCGTGCCCGTCGCCCGCGGTGGCGCAACTCTGCAGCAGCAGTGCCGCCGCCAGCGCGCCCACAGCCCGAAGCCATGGAGCCCGCGCCCGCGCACCGATGTTTTGGCCGTACCCGGCCCCAGATGGCGCCTTGGATTTTTGTTGGGGGGAGGAAAAAGAGGGGAGGCTGTCTGAGCGCAGCGAGTTTGCCTCTCCTCCCTCCCCGTGACACAAATCCAAGGGGATGTCGCCATCTCGGGCGCGCCTTTCTTTGCCTACCTTTCTTTGGCAAGACAAAGAAAGTAGGTCGGCCCCGGCAGGGGACGAAACAGGGGACGCCCCAACAGCATCCACAGACTGCCAGCGGCGCAGCCGACGCATCATCAAGTCCCACATCGACGGTCTCCTCGTCGTGAGAAACGCACCGGAAACGTTCCGGTCACCGACGCGGTCTGTCGCCGCGCTCGTGTAAAATTTTTTGCATGCCCGCCCGCAAACCAACCGGCGACGCCGGTCCGCCCACCATTCCGCCCGCCCGCGAGTTCACCATCGATGAACTGGCGCGCGCGGCCGAAACCACTGTCCGCAACGTCCGCTCGTATCAGGACCGCGGCCTGATCGATCCGCCCGAACGCCGCGGCCGCGTGGGCATCTATACGCAGGCGCATCTGGGGCGGCTCAAGCTCATCAACCACCTGCTCGGGCGCGGCTACACGCTCTCCAACATCCAGGAGCTGCTCAAGGCCATCGTCGAAGGCCATGACCTGCGTTCCATCCTCGGGCTCGAATCGGCCATCGCCAGCCCGTGGTCGGACGAGTCGCCCAAGCATTACTCGCTGCTCGCGCTTGCCAAGCTGTTTGGCCGCGCCATGTCGCGTCAGGCGCTGGCGCGGGCCATCTCGCTGGGCCTGCTTGAACCCGATGGCCTCGGCTATCTGGCGCGCAGCCCGAAAGCGCTGCTGGCGGGCGCACAGATGGCAAAGGCCGGTTTCCCGCTCATCGAAGTGCTCGACATCATCGAGCGTGCCAGGCCGCATACGCAGGCGGTGGCCGACGATCTCGTCTCCATGGTCGTGCGCGAACTCGACAAGTACGGCAGCGACCTGCCGCCGGTCGAAGACGTGCCGCGTCTGGTCGATGTGATCTGGCGCATCCGTCCGCTGGCGCTGGTGGCGGTCGAAGCCGAGCTGATGCGCGCGCTTGAGACGGCCGCCAACAAATACCTGGGCGACCGCGTGGCGCAGGTCATCGAGCACATGCATGAACCGCCGGGCAGCGCGCCCGGGCCGGACAAAGGCTAGCGTCTCCGGCGCGCCCATGCGTGGGGCGCGCCCTATCTATTTCTAGTTTGATCCCGATACGACGGGTGCTGCAGGCGTTTTGAATGCCTGCTCAAGATCCGGCCGCACCCGCCGTCGACAGCTTGCGGCGGATCGACGGCGACGGCGCTTCGCCGTTCGCTGCCGCATACGCTTCGATTTCCGAGATCAGCTTGGGCAGGCGTTCAAGCGCGTCACGGTTGTCTTCATCCCACGGATGGAACGAGGGCCGGAAGAAGTCGAAGAATTCCGGGATGATCTTGCGCAGCGGCGCCGGGTGAATCCACAGGAAATGGAACGCCTTGCCGAGGCCGAGGAATTTGTGCTTGACGGTGCGATCCGCAAAGATCAGCCGCAAGTGCACGTAGAACACCATCGCCCAGAAGGTAACGGTCGTCACCAACATCGTCAGCGTGCGCGTGAGGTATCGGCCCACGCCCGGCTTGATGGCCAGATTCCACACGTCGTAGCTGACGGCCTTGTGCTCGGTCTCTTCCATGGCGTGCCACAGCCAGACCTGGCGATAGCCGGGTTCCGAATTGCGGCCCAGGCCATCTTCATGCGAAAGCACCTGGCCGGCCAGCATGGCGGTGTAGTGCTCGAGCGCGACGGTCACGGCCAACTGGTGCGACTTGGGCGTGTACTTGCGCAGCACGTTCAGGAACTTGCCAATAAAGCGGTCGATGCGCGTGGCAGGCAGGCCGGCGCGATCGAGCAGGTCGTTGTACAGCACGTGTTCGCGTGTGTGCATGGCTTCCTGCCCGATGAAGCCGGCCACGGCCTGCTTGAGCTCGGGATCGGTCACCAGATGGCGGTAGTTGCGCACGCTATCCATGAAGAAGCGCTCGCCGGTCGGGAAGAAGATCGACAGCGC
This sequence comes from Ralstonia edaphi, assembly GCF_958350185.1. Lineage (NCBI taxonomy): Bacteria > Pseudomonadati > Pseudomonadota > Betaproteobacteria > Burkholderiales > Burkholderiaceae > Ralstonia > Ralstonia edaphi. The sequence continues at coordinate 46,917 of NZ_CATWHI010000007.1, read as the reverse complement.
GTTCAGGAAGTGGGTCACGTGCGGGCCTCGCTCGTGCCAGTTGCTGATGCGATCAGCCGGCAGGTGAGGATGCACGTCGCGACGGACTGGCATCATGGGCGGTTCTCCTGGAATGTGGTTTCTGAAAGGCGCGTCGATGCGCGCCCCTGATCGAGGAATGCACAGAGGTCGGTCCCCACGCGTACGGGGTCTTCCTCCATCGGGATATGGCCGAGCGCCGGATACATGCGCAGCGTGGCGCCGGGAATACGGCGGGCGAATTCGCCGGCATGCGCGGGCGGGATCCACCGGTCGCGCTGGCCCCAGAGGATGAGCGTGGGCACGCGGATGGCGGCCAGCCCGCTGGTATCGACATCGTCAAAGCGGAACTTCGGCACCATCTTGCCGATGGCCTGTCGTGCGCCGTCGGCATAGAAGAAATCGGCGTAGCGGCGCAGCGTGGGTTCGGACACGCGCGACGGGTCGCCATACACATCACGCGTGGCGGCGCGGATGATCCCCTCGGGAAGCATCCACGGCGACGTCATCCGCACGCCAATGTGATTGAACAGATCGATGTAGATCGGCAGCTTCATCGGGAAGCCGGCGGAGTCGATCAGCACGAGCTTCTCGACGCGGCCCGGGTGCCGCACGGCAAAATCCCACGACACCATGCCGCCCAGCGAATTGCCGATCAGCGTGAGCTTCGACAGGCCGAGCGTGTCGACAAACGCGTCGATGAAGTCGCGATACAGCGGCAGTTCCATCGTGCGCGGGCGGCCCTGCGCATCGCGCAGCGGCCCGGTGATGCCGAACGGCGGCAGGTCGAGCCGGATCACGCGGTAGCGCCGCGTGAGCTGCGGCAGCACGCCGTCCCACGTATGCAGCGACGCGCCAAAACCATGGATCAGCAGCAACGTGCCTTCGGAGTTGGCGGCGCCTTCATCGGTGTAATGCACGCGCGTGCCCATCAAGGGCAGGTAGCGCGACTGCGGCTTGGCGTAGCGCGCGATCAGCACATCGCGGCCGATGCTGCGCAGGCCGATGCGGCCGGGGCGCAGCATGGCGCGTGCAACGTTGAGCAGGTTCGCACGCGGGGGGCTGGCGAACAGTTCTCCGGTGGTGGCCGTGTTCATCGGCGGCCTCCTACTTTGCGCGGGCGGTGGCGGGCGCCGTATCGTCGCGCAGCGCCTTCTTGCGCGTACGGCGGGCTTCGCGCACGACCAGCGCCTGGTATGCGGCCGGCAGCAAGCGGGCCATCACATCGGCTGCGTGGGCGTCGGGGCCGATCAGCACGCGGCGCTTGTTCTTGCGCACGCCGTCCAGGATCACCTCCGCGGCCTTGTCTGCCGAGGTGATGAAGAATTTCTCGAACTCGGCCTTGCCCTGCTGTTCGTCGCGCACCAGGAAGCCGTTCATGCTCGGCGAGACGCGGCTCGACTTGGCAATGTTGGTCTTGATGCCGCCCGGATGGACGCACGTGGCCGACACGCCGCAGTTCATCAGATCCAGTTCCTGGCGCAGCGCCTCGGTGTAGCCGCGCACGGCGTACTTGCTGGCGTTGTAGGCGCCCATGCCGGGCTGCGCGAAGATGCCGAAGATGCTCGACGTGTTGATGATGTGGCCGTTGCCGGTCGCCTTGAGCAGCGGCAGGAACGCCTTGGTGCCGTGCACGACGCCCCAGAAATTGATGTTCATGATCCAGGCCAGCTCGTCGTCTTCCATGCCTTCGATCGTGCTGGACAGCGCCACACCCGCGTTGTTGAAGATCAGGTTGACCTTGCCGTGCGCGGCGGCCGCTTCTTCGGCCCAGCGGTAGACTGCGGCACGGTCGGCCACGTCGACGGCATGCGTGGTCACGCGGATGCGGTCGCCTTCATGCGCGCGCACCAGTTGCAGCGTCTGCGCGAGCGCCGCTTCATTGCGATCTGCCAAGGCGAGGTGGCAGCCTTCGCGCGCCAGCTGCAGCGCCAGCGATCGGCCCATGCCCGACGCAGCACCGGTGATGGCGGCAACCTGGTTGTTGAATGACTTCATGGCGTGGTCTCCGTGGGGCTGACGCGCGTCAGACGCGGTCGAGCGCTTCTTCGTTGGGGGTGTTTTGGGAGGCCGGCACCGTGCGGGCGGGCACGCGCAGCGGCACACCCTTCGGTACGGTCATCGGGCGCGTGCGGTAATCGGCCAGCCGGAAATGCGCGGTCGCGCGGCGGAACTGCCATGTGAATCCCGGCCACAGCGTCGTGTTCTTGCCGGTCTTCGGATCGAGGTACCAGCTCACGCAACCGCCCGCAGACCAGATCGCATTCGACAGCCGCTTCTGGATGCCGTCGTTGAAGCGGCGCTGCACGTCCGGGCGTACGTCGATGGCGGCCACGTTGTGCGCACGCATCGACTTGAGCGCGTCGACGATGTACGCCACCTGCGACTCGATCATGAACACCATCGACGAGTGGCCGAGCCCCGTGTTCGGGCCCACCACCATGAAGAAATTCGGGAAGCCCGACACCGTGGTGCCCAGATAGGCCTCGGCGCCGTGCTTGTCCCACATGTCGACAATGTCGACGCCCTGGCTGCCGAGCAGCACGCCACGCGGGAACGGGTCCGTTGCGTGAAAGCCCGTGCCGAAGATCAGGCAATCGACTTCGCGCCGCGTGCCGTCGGTGGTGACGATGGCGTTGGGCTCGACGCGTGCGATGCCCGAGGTGATGACGTCGACGTTCTCGCGCGTGAGCGCCGGGTAATAGTCGTTCGAGATCAGGATGCGCTTGCAGCCGATGGTGTAGTTCGGCGTGACCTTCTCGCGCAGCACGGGGTCGGCAATGCGGCGCTTGATGTGGCCGCGCGCCATGCGCTCCACCGCCTTCATCAGCTTCGGGTGGATCACAAAGCCCAGCACGCGCGACTCCAGCATCCAGTAGATGCCGGTACGCATCAGCTTTTGCGTGAACGGCAGGTGGCGGAACAGCCAATGCTCGGCGCGCGAAACCTTGCGGTCAGGCTTGGGCAGGATCCACGGCGGCGTGCGCTGATACAGGTCGAGGCGGCCGACCTTCGGCGCAATCTGTGGCACGAATTGGATGGCCGACGCGCCGGTGCCGATCACGGCGACGCGCTTGCCGCGCAGGTCGTAATCGTGTTCCCAGAGCTGCGAGTGGAAGGCCTTGCCCTGGAAGGTCTCGATGCCGGGAATGTTCGGCCAAGCCGGACGGCTCAGGCCGCCCATGCCGGAGATCAGCGTGCGGGCACGGTAGCGGCGGCCATCGGCCATCTCCAGGTTCCACACGCCTGCAGCGTCGTCGAAGGCCGCACGCGCCAGCTCGTGATGGAAGCGCACATGCGGGCGCACGCCAAATTCATCGGTGCAGCGCTCCAGATACGCGCGGATTTCCGGTTGCGGCGAATACATGCGCGACCAGTCCGGATTGGGCGCGAACGAAAACGAATACAGGTGCGATTGCACATCGCACGCGCAGCCGGGGTAGTGGTTGTCGCGCCACGTGCCGCCCACGGAGCCTGCTTTTTCGAAGACGAGGAAGTTGTCGATGCCGTGCTGCTTGAGCTGAATCGCCATGCCCAGGCCGGCAAAGCCCGTCCCGATGATGGCGGCATCGATGAGGGGCGGGGCGTCAGCGCTGTGCGGGGCCGATGCAAAGGCGTCGGCGCGCGGGAAGTCGGTCCGTGCGTTCACGTGGTGTCTCCGTGGGCACCACATGGGCGCCTCTTAATGTGACATTGGTCGATGTCATCGTAGGAGGCTGCCCTGACCGAGTCAATCGGCCGATTGGAACGGTTCATCTAAAAGCGGCGTATGAACCGCTTGAAACGGTTTTCCCTTATGAATCCGTCACTTGCGTGCGGTGCACAACGTCGGCGGACGCTGGCAAGAAGGCGTTCAACAACGCATTGATGTGCGTTAGCAGCCGCAAAGCGCGCATGCCGGCGGCGCGGATGTCGTCCTGGCTGCCATGGTGGACCGCATGGCGGAAAGCTTCCGCCACAGCGTCGACGTCCGGGCTGTGGAGAAGCGCCAGTGCGCCGCCGGTGCGATGGGCCCATTGGCGCAGGGCGGGGCGGTCCATCGCGTCCAGCAGCGGCTGAAGTCGCTCCGCGTCCTCGGCCAGCGACGACAGAAAAACCTGCGCCAACCCGGCCGCGGCGGGGTCCGTCCCGAGCGCGGCGTGCAGGTCGTCGAGCGAGAGGGTGGGCGGCTGCTCCTCGGCCGCACCGGCGCCTGCGGGGGCCTCGGTGCTCCACAGCGCAGACAGCGCTTCCTGCAGCGTCGCGAGCGTGGTCGGCTTCAGCAGGCTGGCGTCCATGCCGACGGCGCGGCAGCGCGCGTGCTCCTCGGCCAGCGTCGTTGCCGTGATGGCGATGATGGGCAGGCGAGGGCCGTCGCCCTCTTCGTGGCGGATACGCCGCGCCAGATCGAAGCCGTCCATGCGCGGCATGTGGCAATCGGTGAGCAAGGCGTCGAAACGGTGTTCGTGCAATCGCTCGAGCGCGACGACGCCATCTTCGGCCAGCGTGACCCGATAGCCGAGCAGCCGCAGTTGCTTGGCGATCAGCTCGCGGTTGATCGGATGGTCTTCCGCCACGAGGATGTGTGCTCCGGGCGCTTCAGTAGGCGCGGCGGCGGGAAGCGCGTGTACCGCCGTGCTGGCCGCTTGCACGTGTTCAGATGGCGGCAGGGCGCGCTCGCATGCCTGCACGAAAGCGTGCCAACGCAGCGGATTGATGCTCAGCGCGTTGCCCGTCTCGGCATAGCTGGCCTCGGAGGTGATGCGGATGGCGCGCCGCTCGGCCTGCGGCGTCGTGGTCAGAAGGATGTCGGCGTCGGCCGTCGGAGCAGGCCGCAGTCCGGCCGCGACCGCGAGTTCCGTAAGGCTGTGCCGGACGGCCCCGTCATCAACGTCAATGGCAACGCTGCGGCCCGCCAATTGCGGCAGCGCATATCGGGCCGTGAGTATCGGTACGGCCAGGTGCAGCGTGACGGCGGTGCCTTGTGCTGGTGCGCTTTCCATGACGAGCCTGCCGCCCATCAGGCCGGCAAGCTGGCGGGAGATCGCCAGCCCCAGCCCAGTCCCGCCGTAGCGCCGCGTGGTCGAGCGCTCGGCCTGCACGAACGGCGCGAACAGCGTTGCCTGTACCTCCGGTGAGATCCCGATGCCCGTATCGGTGACAGCGATGACGAGGTGCGCCGTGTCGTCGGTGACGTGCGCGCAGTCGGCTGACAGTCGCACGCTTCCCCGGTCGGTGAACTTGATCGCGTTGGAAAGCAGGTTGAACAGAATTTGCCGTAGACGAATGCTGTCGACCGAGACGCTGGCCGGCACGTCGGCGGCCACAGTCACATGCACGGCGAGCGATTTTTCGTGTGCGCGGCTTGCCAGCAGGCCGACCGTGCCGTCAAAGACCTCGCGAAGGTCCGTGGCCGAGGGGGAAATATCCAGGCGACCGGCCTCGACCTTTGCGTAGTCGAGGATGTCGTCGAGGATATGCAGCAGCGCGCGCCCCGAATCCTGCACCAACGACACCATCTGCTGCTGCTCGCGGTCGAGCTTGGTCTGCTGCAGCAGCTCGACCAGACCCAGCACGCCGTTCATGGGCGTGCGGATTTCGTGGCTCATCATGGCAAGAAAACGGTCTTTCGCGTGCAACGCCGACTCCGCAGCATTCTTGGCAGCTTCCAACGCATCGGCCTGCTCGCGCTCCGTGGTGACATCGCTCAGGTAACCGTTCCAGACCGTGCGACCGTCGGCTTCGCGATGCGGGATCGAGCGCGCGTGCAGCCAACGGATGACGCCGTCTTCGCAGACGTGGCGGAATTGCTGGTCGAACGGCGTCAGCTGCTCCGCAGAGACAAGCACCGTGTCGATCATGCGCTGTCGATCATCTTCGTGAATCAGCAGTTCGGGCGTCGATAGATAGCCCAGCAGATCCGAAGGCCGCGCGCCCAGCGTTTCGTGCGCTTTGCCCGCCACGTAAGTGATGCGCCCCCGCGCTTGACCTGGCGCCAGTTCGAACTGGTAGACCAGCGCCGGCAGCGATTCGGTGACTTCACGCAGGCGCTGTTCGAGGCATTCGGCGCGCGCCTGCGCTTCGCGGATCTCGCTGATGTCGACCAGCGACGCGACGGTGCCCGCGGGTTGTCCGTCCGGCAAGTGGAACGGCTCGATCCAGTACAGCACGTGGCGCGATTGACCATCCGGCGTGTCGATGATGACCTCTTCGCGTGTGCTTTCGCTGGTCTCCATTGCACGCCGGTTGATCTCGGACAACGGCGACGCGTTGCCCGTCGAATACAGCCCAAGCTCCTGCGGCGTATGGCCGAGCAAAGATGCGCTTGTCCGGCCGAACATGTTGCAGAACGCCGCATTCACGGCCACGTAACGGTGCGAGGCGTCTTTGGCGGCCAGTGGAAAAGGCACGGCTTCCATCAGCGCGCGCTGGAAGCTCAGCTGGCGCGCAAGGGTTTCTTCGGCGCGACGGCGCTGGTGGTTTTCGCGGCGCAGCTGCATCTGCTTGATGAAGAGCGCTACCAGTGCCACCAGCACGAGCGCGGCGACGGGTCCGAATTTGCCCAGCACGGCCCAAGCGGATGGGCCCAGCTGGTAGCTCACCGACAGCCACTTGTTGCGGATGCTGACCTGCTCGCCTTCGGGCATGGCAAAGAGCGCGCGGTTGATGAGCGGAACCAGCGCGGCGTATTGGGCCGACACGCCGACGCCGAGGCTTTCGATCGTGTTGGCCGAACCCGTGACTTTCAGCTCGCCCGGAAAATGATGGCGGATCAACGCGTCGGCCACCGGCAGATTAGCGATGGTGAAATCGGCCTCGCCAGTCCCCACCATGGACAACGCATCGTTGACCGATCCCGCGCGCAGGATGCGAATCTTCGGCACGTTTTCTTTCAGCAGCGTGGTCAGCGTGTCGCTGGTCGGCAGGGCGACCGTCTTGCCGGAAAGCTCGGACAGCGCAGCCACCGTGAGCGCGTCGCTGCGCCCAACGACGACCATCGGGGTCGCGTCGATGGGCTGCGTGAGCGTAAAGCCAGGCGGCCGGGAATCCTGGTCGGACATGCCGAGCAGGATGTCGATCTCGCCGTGGCGCGCCTTGGCCAGCGCGTCCGCCCAGTCGCGCACGGTCACACGCTCGAAGCGCAGCCCGAGCGTGCGTGAGAGGAAGTTCTGGTATTCGGGGAAGATGCCGAGCATTCCATCGCCCGAGCCGTTGAAGGTGTACGGCATGTAGTCGGGATCGGCGGCGTAGCGCAGCGGCGGCAGCGCGGCGAGCATGGCGCGTTCGTCGTCCGATAACTGCAGCCCCACGGACGACGCGCCGCCTTGCGTGATCCAGCGCGCGCGCAGCTCGCTCATGGTGGCGTCGGGCAACTGGGCCAGATGCCGGTTCAGATACCGGATCACCATCTCCTGGTCGCGCGGCGCGGCAAAGTGCAGCGCGTCGACCTGCTGATTCACCAGCTGCACGATCGAGAGGCGCCGGTAACGCGGCTGCGACATCAGCTCCCGCGTCGGATAGGTCACCCCCACGTAAGCGTCCGCCGTGTCGTGCAGCACGGCATCAAGAGCGTCGGCTGCCGTGGGCGTACTGATCAGGCGGATGCTCGGGTACTGTCCTGTCAGCTCTTCTTCGAGCGAAGAGCCTTGCTCGACGGCGATGCGCATGCCGGGGGCAAACGGGTTCTGCGCGACCTCCGTGTTGTCGTTGCGCGCCACCACCGCCGTGGGGCGTTCGAGGTACGGCGCCGAATAGATGAGGCAGTGATCGTATTGCGAGCGGGGCGCCACGCTCATGATGATGTCGACGTCGCCCCGGCAGGCCGCCTTCAGCAGCTCGTCACGCCGTGCGAAGACGTGCGGGATGACGCGTACCTGGTCCTGCGGAATCAGATGCATCAGCAGATCGCCGGAGAAGCCGCTGAGCCGGCCGGCTTCGACGCCTTCGAGCGGCGCCATGGCATCGCTGATGACGCCCACCGTTACCTTGGGCGGAAACTGCGTGAGCCGTTGGACGGCCTGCGCCGCGTCTTCCGCGTCGGCATCGGGCGAGCCGCTCAGCCAGAGCAGGGCGGCCGCGCATGCAACCAACCCCGCACCGATACCGATGCGCACGCGCGCAGACGTCAAGAGCGTGACGCAGGCCATCATGGTGTCAGCCCTCGCCGCTGCCAAGCAGCCCGTGGCGCACGGCAAAGTCGAACAGCGCCGCCTCGGTGCCAAGCTCCAGCTTGCGCATGGCGGTCTGCTTCTGCGAACTGATGGTCTTGACGCTGCGGTTGAGCTGCACGGCGATCTCGCTGACCGTCTTGCCGCTCACGTACATGCGCAGCACTTCCAGCTCGCGCTTGCCGAGCTTGGTGACCGGGTCGTCGGGAGCGGGCTGCGGCTCGCCGTTGCGGCAGAGCAGCCTGGCATTGAGCTGCGGCGAAAGGTAGATGCGCCCATGCATCGCCGCCTGCATGCCTTCGAGGATGTGCTGCGGCTCGTCGGATTTGCTGACGATGACCTTGATGCCCGCGCGCAGGATGTTGCTCATCAGCGCGCGGGTCTCGAGCATGGTGAGCACCATCACACGCAGGTCGGGGTGACGCCGCACGAGGAATTCGAGCAGGAGGATGCCGTCGCCATAGCGGCTGCCTGGCATGGCGTAGTCGGTGATGACGAGGTCGCAGCGCACACGGCCAAGCACGGCAAGCAGCTCATCGGCGTTGCCGGCCTCGGCCACCACCTCGAAACCGTCGACCGCCGACACGAGGCGCCGCACGGCAGCCACCACGCCAGGATGATCATCTGCAATGACGAGTTGGAATGGCGGCTGCATGTCGACGTGTCTCCGAGTGTGTAACGTGCGGCAATGTGTTTGCCGCATTGCTGAGAATCGCCGAAGCCCCAAGGGCCGAACATCGGAAAAGTCCGATTAGTACGTCCTGATCTGCGCTCTTTCGGTGCAAATTTGTCGCAGCACGTTGCGGTCGCTGCCCTGGGTTCGGGCCCAGGCGGCGCGTCTGTGCGTGGCACAATGCTCGCGATTGCTTCGCACGCCTGATCGCACCGATTCCCCATGACGCCCACATCTTCGACAGCCCCTTCTGCGGCCGCGCGCCAGCAGAGCGCCGAACGCTCCACCCTGGTGAGTGCGGGCGTCAATTGCCTCCTTTCGGCGGGGCAGATCGCGGCGGGGCTGTGGTCGCACTCGCAAGGCCTGGTGGCCGACGGGCTGCATACGCTGTCCGACCTGATCGCCGATGGCATCGTTTTCATTGCCAACCGCAACAGCCACAAGGGACCGGACGAAGACCACCAGTACGGCCACGCGCGTTACGAGAACGCCGCGTCGCTGGGCCTGGGGCTGCTGCTGATCGGGGCGGGCGCGGGGATGATCTGGGCCGCGGTGGAAAGCCTGCGCTCGCCGCAGGGGCCGACGCCGGTGCATGGCCTGGCGCTCGTGGTGGCGTTGACCGCGCTGGCGGCCAAGGAGGGGCTTTTCCGCTACATGCTCGCCGTGGCCAAGCGCATCAACTCACGCATGCTGATTGCGAATGCGTGGCATGCGCGTTCCGATGCGGTGTCGTCGTTGGTGGCGGCCGTGGGCGTGGCGGGCAACCTGATGGGCTATCACTGGCTCGACCCGGTGGCGGCCTGCGTTGTCGGCCTGATGATCGGCCGTGTGGGCGTGCGCTTTGGGTGGGAAGCGCTCAATGACCTGATGGACCGCGCTCTGCCGCCCGCGCAGGTGGAGGCCATTCGCGCCAGCCTGGAAGCCACGCCGGGCGTGATCAACGTGCACGACCTGCGTACGCGCGTGACCGGAGACCAGGCATTGGTGGACGCGCATATCGAGGTGGATCCGCGCGTCTCCGTCAGCGAAGGCCATGCGATTGCCGTGCGGGCTCGCACCAACGCGCTGACGGCGCATACGGCCATGGCCGTGCTCGATGTGCAGATTCACGTCGACCCGCGCGAGCACATCGCGACCGATCCCGTGCCGCTGCCCGACCGCGACGCGCTGCACGCCGTGCTGGCACAGCTGCTGCCGCCCGGCACGCCGCTCGACGCGCGCCACTGCGTGCTGCATTACGTCGATGGCGCGGTGGAGGTCGACCTCGTCCTGCCGCCGGCACTCGCCGCTGAAATCGGCCGCATCGGCGATGCCGTCCACACCCGGTGGGATGGTCTCGTGCGCCTGCGCGTGCTCGTTACCGACGCTTGAGCTTTTCGCGCTAGCGACATTGGTCGACCGCGTTGGCGGGCTGCGTTTTGGTGGGGTCGAAGTGCAACTGCTCCAGTCCCTTTTCCGTCAACGACATCCAGTCGATCGCGCCCGACGTGCGCAGCAAACCGGTGCTGCCCACCGGGCGCCATTGCACGCGCTTGCCGTCGGTATTCAACAGCGTGGCCGATAGCGTGAGCGAATCCGGCCCCGCCTGCAGTTGCAGCAGGCGGCCATCGGCGGCGGGCGTATAGCCGGTGGTCTGGTTCACGGTGATGCCCGCTTCGCGCACCGTTGCCGGCATGCACGGAATCGACGCACGCACCTTGCCCGTGGCGTCGATCAGATCGGCAAAACCGTTGCCCTTGGCCACGCCGACCAGCAGGTACCGCTCGATCGCCGGCATCCACGTGACGCTGTAGGTGTAGTACTGCAGATGCTTGTGCAGAAGCTGCTCGCCGGTCACGCGTCCGCTGACGGGATCGAACAAGGCGATCTTCAGATTGGCCTCGGTCTGACCTGGCACGAACTGCTGCCAGGCCAGCAGCGCATTCGTGCTGCCGCCAGCCACCATGGGCCACCATTCGCGCCGGCCATCGGCAACATCGACGTTGTGCAGGCGGCGTCCGCGCCCGTCGTAGACCTTCAGGTAGACGCCGTTGCCGCTGCCGAGGTTGTCGACGCCGCCGCCGGTAATCCAGCCGTCGGAATAGAACACCACGAAGCGGTCGCCCACAGCCGTGATATGGCCCGAATGGCTACCGGATTCCACCAGTTGCGGATACGGCTTGATGGGCCGCAGCGCGGTGTCGTAGATGCCGAAGCGCTGGTTGACGTTTTCCGGTGCGTTCCAGCCGTCTTCAAACGACACCATCACCTGGCCGGCGCGGTTGTGCGCCACCGTCACAGGTTCCTGCGCTTCGGGCTTCTGGATGAAGATGCGCGGGGCATCGAGCACGCCCGTGTCGGCATGCCATTGCGCGACATAGACATCGTGCGGCCAGCTTCCGCTGCGATCGGCACCGCGCGGGGGGAGCCCTGAGCTACTGAAGAACACGTTGAAGGTGTCGGCCTTGGCACCAGGCACCGCGCTGATGCCATGCATGTATTGACGCGGATCGGGCGCGCCGGCCGTCGCAACGGCAGGCACGGCCAGCACGCAGGCAAGGGCCAGCACGCTACGGCGCAGGAAAGACAGTCGGGACACGTGACGCTCCATCTTCATCGGTGGGTAGGGGGGCGGTTTCAGAACCGAATTGGGCCACGGGCACCCGCTGAAGTTGCTGCGCGAATGGGGGAAGCCGTTTGGCGGAGTCGCGGCTGGTGGCAGCCCATCCGGGGCAACCGGTTTACCCCCCGCCGCGGCAATCAAGTTTCAGTCCCGTGTGCCGTTCTTCACAAACAAGAGCGGAACCCATTCCGCCAATCCCTTCCCAGCGCGGCCAGAGTGGGCACAAGCCCGCCGCCCACCGCGCCAGAACCGACCCAACGAGAACAACATGACCCAGCGACTCGACGCCCGATGGCGAAGCGAAGTGACGGAGGCTCTACGTACCGTGGAGGCGCAGTTCGGCGTGGCACCGCAAAGCCTGCCGCGCGACGCGCTGATCGCGGCCCTGACCGACGCGATCTGGGCACAGCGTGCCGCCTATGCGGAGGTGCGTCAGACGCTGGTTGCGTGTCCTGAGCTGGCAGACGAATCGATGTAACGGCGTGCCCGGTGCCGCCGCTGTTTTTCAAGAAGGTGATGTGATGCGGTACTGCGGATCGCTGGATCTGGACCATCTGCTGCGCCAGCCGTTTGCCCAACTCGGCCGGCTCATCCGCGATGAAGACTCGGGGCAGCCCCTGCCCCCGGTGGAAGTGGCCGCGCGCGCGGTGTTGCTGCGCGCTGCCGGCTACGAGGTGATGCCCACCTGTGGGCACCATGACCGACGCGGCTTCTGTCTCGGCCACACAGACCGGATCATCGGGATGTAAGCGCCGCGCCTACGACGCATCCGCCACGTGCGCGCAGCCTTGCGCACACGCTGTTGCGAACGCGCATCAGGGGTTGTAAAAACGCTGCGCGCGCGTGGTGCCCGAAGCACCCGCAAAGCGTTGTCTGGCGCACCTTTACGGGCAATCCGTTGCCAAAAAGCAAACGGTAAAAATGACTTACATTCCGGTCCTTTTTCGGCCCATGGTTCTGGTGCATCCTGAACCAAGATAGATCGCACGGATGGCAGATGTGCGACGTCGGACGCAACGTCAGGCCGGAAGTCGGAGGTGAATCGAATCGGCGACGCCTGCAATCTGGGGTCAGGGGAAAGAACATGAAGACGCAATATCTCAGCAAGCAAGAAATCTACGACGGCGCAGTCCGTCATCTGTTCGGTCAGGGCGGCGCTGCCATCCTGCCGCGCGGCGGCGCTGCGTACCACGGCCAGGGCGGTCGCTGCTGCCCGATCGGCAACCTGATCGGCGTGCGCGACTACACGACGTCGATGGAAAGCGTGCCGGTGCGCTACATCGTCAAGCCCGCCAACGAGATTCCGCGCTACATGGATGCCGGCGTCATCGCGTTGCGCCGCGCGCTCAAGCGCGCGCGCATCGACGTGGACGACCGCGACACCGTCGAGCTGCTCTCCAAGCTGCAGAACGCGCATGACGTGTTCGGCACGTGGGAGTGGAAGGAACGCTTCCAGTCGATCGCACGCCAATTCGGCCTGAGCGGCGCTCTCGTCGATACATTCTGACCGACCGGCCGGTCACAGATCACCCCAAAGAAGGTGACGCCATGAAAGGGAAGGGGACGTTCCTCGCCATCGAGGACATTTTTGAACGTGTGCGCGCACACCTGCTCGCACAGCAATGCCGCTCCGAAGACGCCGACGGCGAGCCGCGCTACCGCGGCCTCGACAACCGCCGTTGCGGGGTCGGCATTCTCATCGACGACGCGTTCTATTGCAGCGCCATCGAGCGCTTGGGCGTGAGCCTGCTGCGCGTGCCGAGCGAGGATCCGCTCGCGCGTGCGCTGCGCAGCTCCGGCGTCAATGTCGACGACGATCAGGTGGTGGATCTACTGATCGATCTGCAGGACATCCACGATCTGGCGGCCATCGAAAGCTGGCCCGCGGCGCTGGAAGATATCCGGCGCCGATTGCTCGCTACGCCGCTGGCAGCCTGAACGATGTATCCACCGCGAACCCGGCCCTGCGCCGGGTTTCGTCATTTCAGCGCGTCGAGTTCCGGATAGTGGCGGAAGATGCCCATCGTGTTGAACGGAATGCGACGCGGCGATTCCAGATACGCCGCGATGTTCGGCTGCGCCGCCACGCGGTCATGCAGCGCCGCCAGATGCGGCAAGTCGCGTTCGTAGCGCTGCATGTGGCGCGGGAACGCGTAGCGCAGCCCGGCCACGATCTGGAACAGCGACAAATCCACATACGTCAGCGCATCGCGCACGGCCCATGTCGGGCCGGCGGGGTTGCGGTCGAGCACGCGCTCGAAGTAATGCAGGAACTTGGGCGCGCGATTGTCGAGAAAATCCTGCGTGCGGCGCTTGGCCTCGGCGCGCTGGTCTTCGTAGTACTCGCACGACGCGATGGGGTGGTGCGTGTCGTGAATCTCCACCACGAAATCGGCAATCGTCAATTGCAGGCCGTGCGTCCACAGGCCGCCGGCTTCGTCGTTCGGGGCCAGGCCGTAGTGCTGACCAAGGTAAAGCAGGATGTTGGCCGTCTGCGCGATCACCAGTGGGCCGGCCACCAGGAACGGCGGCGCGAACGGCGGGGTGGGAATGCCGGCATCGTTCAGAAACGCTTCGATGGCGGCTTCGTCTTCGCGGCCGAGATCGGTATAGGGCACGGCGGCCTGCTCCAGCGCGAGCCGGACGAATTCGCCGCGGCCCTGGATTTCGGGCCAGTAATAGAGCGTGGTTTCCATGGTCGGGCAGGTGAACGGTGAACTGGGTGAAGGCCGCAAAGCAAGGCGGATGCCGCGTCGCAGCAGGAACGATGCCTGCGAACGATAATAGGCGCTTGCCTTTGCGCCTGTTTCAACCCGCCCGCCGTGAACGCTCCGCTTTCTCCCTCGCCCGCCGTCGAACCCGCTGATCCGTCGTGCTGGCTGGTCCGGGGGCATCCTGGTTTTCTGCGCGCCAATCTGGCGCTGTTCGCAGCGGGTTTCTCCACGTTCTCGCTGTTGTATTGCGTGCAGCCGCTCATGCCGCTGCTGGCGCACGACTTTGGCCTGACGCCCGCGCAGACGAGCCTCGTGCTGTCCGTCTCTACGTTGCTGCTGGCCTTTGCGATCCTGTTTGCTGGGCTGCTGTCAGAGTCGATTCATCGCAAGACGCTGATGGGCGTGTCGCTCGTGCTGTCGTCGACGCTCACATTGGCGGCGGCGGTGCTGCCGGGTTGGCACGGGTTGCTGGTCACGCGGGCGTTGCTTGGCGTGGTGCTGGGCGGCGTGCCGGCGGTGGCCATGGCGTATCTGGCCGAAGAGGTGCACCCGCAGGGGCTTGGCATGGCGATGGGCCTGTACGTTGGCGGCACCGCATTCGGCGGCATGGCGGGGCGCGTGCTGACCGGCGCCGTGGCCGACCATTTCGGTTGGCGCGCCGCCGTCGGTTTTACCGGCATGCTGGGTTTGCTCGCGGCGCTGGCCTTCCTGTGGCTGCTGCCGCCGTCGCGTCGGTTTGTGCCGCGCAAGGGCGTGGCGCTGGGCGACCTGTTCGACACGCTGGGCGCCCATCTGCGCGAGCCGGGCCTGCGCGCGCTGTTCGCCATGGGCTTTCTGCTGATGGGCGGCTTCGTCACGATCTACAACTACGCGAGCTTCCACTTGCTCGACGCGCCGTATGCCCTCAGCCAGACGGCGGTGGGCGGCATCTTCATGGTGTATCTGCTGGGCATTGGCGCCTCGGCATGGTTCGGCCGATTGGCGGATCGCCATGGCCGGGGCCGCATGCTGCTGGCGGGCACAGCGCTGATGTCGGGCGGCGTGCTGCTGACCTTGGCGGGCCCGCTGGTGCTGGTGATTGGCGGCATCGCGCTGCTGACCTTCGGCTTTTTCGGTGCGCACGCGGTGGCCAGCGGCTGGGTCGGGCGCCGCGCGCGGCGTGCCAAGGGGCAGGCCGCGGCGCTGTATTTGCTGGCGTATTACCTGGGCTCCAGCCTGATCGGCACGACAGGCGGCAAGCTCTATGCGCCCTGGGGCTGGCCTGGCGTGGTGACGCTGGTGATGGGCTGCATGGCGTGTGCGCTGGGCACGGCGGCGTGGCTCTGGCGGCGGGCTCCGCTGCCGCCGGGCGCCAAGCGCTGAAGTTGTGCGCCCGGGGAATTCGCGTATCGTGCCGTGATCGATGTCTGCACGATCGCTTTCCCTGTCATGCGTACTCATTTCCTGTTCTGCACGCGGCGACTGTGGCCGCTCGCATCGTTCCTCCTCCTGTTGATGGGCGGCGTGGCCCGCGTGGCCGATGCCGCGCCGGTGTCGTTTGCCAAGCTGGCCGGGCTGCCGACTTCCACCGCCAGCGCGTCGACGCCCGCCGCCGACCCCGTGCAGACACGCCAGTCGCTCGACACCGTCATCACGCTGCTCAGCAACGATCAGCAGCGCACGGCCCTCGTCAATGAGTTGAAGCAGTTGCGCGATGGCATGAGCGCGCAGCAGAAGGTACAGGCCGAACAGGCACCTGGCCTGCTGGGCGCGGTTGCATCGCTCATCGAGAACGGCTCGTTGCAGGCCGATGTGGAGGCCGGTGCGCCGCGTTACTGGCTGCGCCGCATCGAGGCCGCCAGCGGGAACGCGAGCCTGCTCGTCGCGCCCGACAAGCGCATGTCGCTGGCTGCCGACTTTGCGAGCACGGTGGGCATCTGGGCCGCCATCGCCGCGGGCCTGCTCGGCCTGGGCTGGCTGATCCGCCGCGTGTTTGGCCTCACCGCAGGCCTCGGGCCGCATCCGACCACGCGCGCGCTGCTGATCGATGCGTTGCGCAAGATCGGGCCATGGGCGATCTCCTTTGCGGTCATCGTGCGGCTTGACCACGACGCGTCGCCCGGCTTCGTCCTGGCGGTGGTGCTGGCCTACGCCATCGTGTGGGGCGCGATCATCACGGCCGGCGTGGCGATGCTGTTCTCGCTGTTTTCCGGCAGTGCGCACCGGCGCGTGGCGGTGGAATATCTGTTCAAGCACGGCATGTGGCCGATCTTTCTGACGGCCAGCCTGGGCGCCTGCGGCGATGCGCTCGTCGATCCGCGCGTCGCGTTGGTGCTGGGCGGCTCGCTCAGCCTGCTGCTGGCCACGGTGTGCAACGTGGTGTCGTCATTGATGCTGGCGGTGGGCGCGTTGTGGGCACGCCGGCCCATTGGCCAGTTGATCGCCAATCGCCCGCTGGAGCTGCGCAGCGGCGAACACACGGGCAACCAAGTCCGCCGGCTGCTGGCGGCGTTCTGGCCGGTGCCCGTGGTGGTGCTGGCCGGCGCCACCGTCATGGCCACGCTGACGACGCCTGACAACGTCGACGCCGTGGCACGCCGTGCCGTGATGACGTCGCTGCTGCTGGTGGCGGCGTTCTTCCTGTCGGCGCTGGTCCGCCCCCGCGCGAACTGGCGCTCGCATCTGCGTCTGGCGCGCAGCTCCCCTTACGTGGAGCGGCTCAAGCATTTCGTCGGCGCGCTGATCAAGCTCGTCATCTGGATCGCTTTCCTGGAGCTGGTGCTGCGCGTGTGGGGCCACACGCTGGTGGAGGTCGCGCACAGCTCGGTCAACGGCAAGCGCATCGCCGATGCCATGGTGGGCCTGATCGGCACCGTCTTTGCCACTTGGCTTGTCTGGATCCTGCTCGACACGGCGATCCTGCGGGCGCTGTCGCCGGCCTCGGCGCGGGCGCAGCCGAGCACGCGCGCGCTCACGATCCTGCCGCTGCTGCGCAATGGCCTGAAGGTGACGCTGGTGGTGACGGCCAGCATTGGCGTGCTGGCCAACCTGGGCGTGAACGTGACGCCGCTGGTGGCAGGCGCGGGCGTGATCGGCTTGGCGGTGGGCTTTGGCGCGCAGTCGCTGGCGCAGGACTTCATCACCGGCATCTTCATCCTGATGGAAGACACGATCAGCGTGGGCGATGTGGTGGACGTGGGGGTGGCCACGGGCTCCGTCATCAACCTGACCATCCGGACGGTGCGGCTGCGCGATGGAACGGGCGCGGTGCTGTCGATTCCGTTCAGCCAGATCAAGACCGTGCGCAACCTCTCGCGCGATTACTCGTTTGCCGACTTTGAAGTGCGCGTGGCGATGGAGGCCGAACCGCAGCAGGCGATCGACCTTGTGCGTGCGGCGGCCGACCAGATTGCGGGTGAGCCGCGCTTTGGCTACACGTTGCTCGGCGGTGCGGAAATCTTCGGGCTGGACCGCTTTGAAGGTGGCGCGATGATCGTCAAGGGGCGGTTCAAGACGCGTCCGCAGAAGCAGGCGGATGTGCTGCGGGCGTTCAACGTTGTGCTCAAGGACGCGTTCGACAAGGCGGGCGTGCCGCTGGCGGCGCCGGGGACGGTGTTGCGGACTTCTGCGGCGTTTGAGGAGTGGATGGCGCGGGTGGCGCCGGATGAGGGGAAGGTGCCGCGGGCTGCTGATGAGCCACCTCCTGCGGGAGCGCCGGCTTAAGGGCGTTGCTGGTCCATCCCTCGTATCGTCCCCTGCCGGGGCCGACTCACTTTCTTTGTCTTGCCAAAGAAAGTAAGCAAAGAAAGGCGCGCCCGAGATGGCGAAAGATTCCTTGAATTTATGTCGCAGAGAGGGGAAGGGAAAAACTCGCTGCGCTCAGACAGTTTCCCTTCCTTTTTCCTCTCTGCAACAGAAATTCAAGGCGCCATCTAGGGCAGGGAAAGTCAAAGGCCAAACCGGCTGGGCGCGGGTGTTGGCGCCCAGGCCGTGTCTCGTTTTAGAAGCCGTGGCGCATGCCGACCATGACGCCGGTCTGCGAGGCTTTCGGTAGTGCGGCTGCCAGGACGGTGCCGGCGTCTTTCTGGTGGGTGTAGTCCATGCCGACGTACAGCCACGTGCGCTTGCTGACCACGTAGTTCATGATCGCGTAGGCGGTGTAGCGCAGGCCGTCGGGGTCGCGCTGACGCGTGGCCATGCCGCCCACCACGAGGTTGTACTGACCGCTGAAGTCGTATTTCACGCCGCCGAGGATGAGGTCGTTCTTGGTGGGCGTGCCGTCGCGGTAGTTGATGTAGCCGAGCATCAGTTTGGCGGGGCCGACCTGCACGCTGCCGCCGGTGGTCCACGTGCGAGTGCCGACCGATTGCAGGTCTTTCTGCTGCTCCCACGCGCCGCCGAACGCGAACGGGCCGCTGGCGTAGTTGAGCGACAGCGCGCTGTAGTTGCCTGCGGAGAACGCACCCGCCTGCTCGCCCATGCCGACCATCACGCCGGGGCGCCAGCCGTTGAAATCGCCCACGTACTTGACCGAGTTGTCGATGCGCACGCCGGTGGCGGTGACGTGCCACGCTGTCGCGCCGAGGTTGCCGATGGAGAGCGCGTCGTACTGGCCAGCCGTGTTGAAGACGAGGTTCTCCTGCCGGCCGAACGTCAGCGAGCCGAACCCGCCTTCCAAGCCGACATACGCCTGGCGCCCGAACAGGCGCGAGGTGGCGGGCGTGGTGGGCTTGTAGCCGCCCAGGCCCATGTCGTTGGTGGAGCCCACGCCGGTATCCGGCGCGAAACCGCTGACCAGGTGGAACACGGCCTTCAGCCCATTGCCCAGGTCTTCCGAGCCGCGAATGCCGAAGCGGCTGCCGCTGTAGTAGCCGCCCGCCATCTCGGCCTTGCCGTGGCCGTCGGCGTCGTTGTTGGTGCTGTAGCGCAGGCCGGTTTCCATCACGCCGTACAGCGTGACGCTGGATTGCGCGTGCGCGGCCCCGCAGGCCAGCAGCGCCGACAGTGCAACGGCCGATAACGGAATGGAACGGATCGAAGTGGTCATGTGGCTCCCTTATTGTCGTAACGACTGTTGTGTCGGCCGGAACGGGTTTTCCGGCCTGGCTCGGGGGCCGACTCTCAGGCAAGTCTGCGCTGTAAGGGTTGAAATTACGCATGCACCGGCAAAGCGCCGCACACGTCGCGCCGGTTGGGGCGTTGCCCGCTGAAGGGGCATCGAGCGTAAACCGTGGGCTTACAGATTCTTGGGGGTTTTCCCTCGGGCAGGCGGCGTGGCGCAAGGCTGCCGCTACACTGGCGACGCTGATTTCCGTTCGCCGCCCACGGTCCCGCCATGCCTTCATTCTCCGTTCCCCTGCTCAACGCCCTGCGCGACCAGCTGCCCGCGCTCTCGCCGGCGCAGCAGGGCGTGGCGCGGTTGATCCTGGAAGCGCCGGAGTTGTCGCTCGAACAATCCGTCGAGACGCTGGCCGTGCGCGCCGGCGTGTCGATGCCGACCATCGTGCGGATGTGCCAGGCGCTCGGCTTTGAAGGCTTGCGCGAGTTCAAGGCCACGCTGGCCGCCGAACTCGCGCACGCGCAGCCCACGCTGCCAGGCCATGTCGGCCGGGCGGACCCGCCTGCGCTGGTCGCCAGCAAGGTCATCGATGGCGCCACGCGGGCGCTGGCCAAGCTGCGTGAATCGCTGTCCACCACGCAGGTCGACGCCGCTGCCGAGCGCATCGCTCGCGCGCGCCGCGTCGATTGCTATGCGGCGGGTGCGGCCTCATCGTTCATGGCGAACGACATGCAGGCGCGGCTGATGCGGCTCGGGCTGGCGTCCAACGCCTACTTCGATGCGCATCTGCAGCTTGTGTCGGCGGCGATGCTGGGCGCGTCCGACGTTGTGGTGGCGTTCTCGCACGTGGGGCGCATGCCGTATCTGCTCGAGTCGATTGCCTATGCGGCCGAGCAGGGCGCCTGCGTGATCGCCATCACCCAGGCGGGCACGCCGCTGGCCGAGCGCGCGCAGATCGCGCTGACCGTGGACGTGCCGGAAGATGCGGTGATGCGGGTGGGCACCGAGGCGTACCTCGTGCATCTGACCGTCATCGAGATCCTGATGACCTGCGTGGCGCAACGCCGCGACGAGATGGTGCGCTCGCGCATGCGGGCGATCCAGCGGCTGCTGACCGAGCGCAGCGTCGACCGCCCGTAAGCGGCGGCAACGAAGCCGCGAAGGCAAAAAAAATGGCGCCACGCGGGCGCCATCCACAACACATGCGGCACTCAGAGCCGCGAGATCGCCAGCCCGATCGCCAGCAGACTCCCCAATCCGAAGATCGTCCAGCCGACCGTGCGGCGCTTGGTGGTCATCACCCACAGCCACAGGCCCGAGATCGACAGGAAGATCAGGCAGCCGGCCAGCGTATCCACCAGCAGAATCCACGGCACCGTCATGCCGACGCCCTTGTGCAGGTTCATCAGCGTGCCGAGGAAGCCGTTGTCGGTCTGGCGGATCGCTACCGAGCGGTTGCCGGCCCAGTATTCGGCCTGGATTTGCGTGGTGGCGCTGCCAAAGTTGAAGGTCCATTGCTCGGGCTGCATCAGCGGCTTGGCGGCGGGTTCGCGCGGCGCGTCGGCGTTCTTGTCGTCCTTGGCGCCTTCACCCTTGGCCGGACGCTCGGCCCAGGCTACCGGCTTGGCCTTTTCCACGCGCGTGCGGGTGGCCGGCTCCGGCGTATTCAGCGTCTGCTGCAGCCACGCGGCCATCGCTTCGGGCGTGGCGGGCACGGGGTCGGGCAGGGCGATCTGCGTATTGATGCGCTGTTGCGCCACGGGCAGCTTCAACACCGCGCGGTGGTTCAGCCAGATGCCGGACACGCCAAAGATCAGGCCCATCACCGCGCCCCACAGCCCGAACCAGCCGTGCGTCTTGCGCAGCCAGCGGACGACCGTGGCGCGGCGGTTGGCCGGGTGTTCGGATTTGGCCTTGGCTGGGCGTGCATTGGCGGCCGGTTTGGCGGCGGGCTCTGCCGAAAGCGGGGGATGGGACAGGTCGGTCATGAAGCACAAGGCGGCGCAACGGCCGCCGGAGGGAGGCAAATCGACCGGCCAATATAGATGAGAATGATTCTCGTTGCAATCAGGTGCAACTTACAGCGTAATACGCTCCAACGCCCGCCGTGACGCTTCGTCCGCGGGATAGAAACACTCGATGCGCATCTCCTGCAGCCCCGCATCGCGCGGTGTGCCCAGCGTGGTGAGCGTGGAAAACAGCGAGATCGTCACGCCGTCGCGCTGCAGTGAGATGGGCAGGAAGGGCGGCGGATCGCCGGCATCCTGCGCGGGCGTAGCGTGGGCTGCCGGTGCCTCCGCCGCATCGAACAGCGCCGGCTGCATCGCGCGGATGTCGTGCAGCAGCCGCTGCGTCGCCGGGTCGATGGCTTGCAGGGCCAGTTCCTGCCGCACGCGCCGGGCCAGGTAGCGGCCGACGGCATCGCGGTTGGCGATGGCCGGCCACAGCGCGGTCGGGTCGAACACCAGCTTCATCATGTTGACGACACCCGGCGCGCCTTCGGACCGGTCGTCGCCGATGGCCCAGCGCATCAGGCGGCGATGCGCGGCATTGGCATCGAGCACGTGCCAGAAACGGTCGAGCACGATGGCCGGATACGGCGCCTGCTTGTCGAGGATCAGCTTCACCGCGTGGCGCACCGCCTGCATCATCGGCGACGTTTCATCGGCCGGCGTGGCGAGGCCCTGTTCGGAATAGGCGGGAGCGAAACCGGCCGCCAGCAGCATCTGGTTGCGATGGCGCAGCGGCACGTTCAGCTCCTCGGCCAGTTGCAGGATCATGTTGCGGCTGGGCGTTGCGCGGGCCGATTCCAGAAAGCTCACATGCCGCTGCGACACACCCGCCGCCAGCGCCAGTGCCAGTTGGCTATAGCCGCGCCGCGTGCGCCAGAAGCGCAGCAACTGCGGGAAGCGCGAAAGCGCCGCTTCAGGCGGCTCAATTGCCGCTTGGGCCGCTTGGGCCGCTTGGGCGCCATGAGAGGCATGGGCGTCTTCAAGCATGAGGGTGTCGTCGATGGACGAGGCGGAGGCGGGCTTGGTGGGCGTCATGTCACCTATTGAAGCAGAGTCGGGTAGCTGCCGCGATTACCTGTCGCGTAATTGTGACCGCATCCGGCGGCGCCAATACTCCGTCCATCCCAACTCGATAGCCCGAGCGGAGTGCCCATGCAGCGCGAATCGATCGACTACCCCGCCGATGCCCTTCCCACCCGCGACGACCACGTCCGCACGGCCGACGGCTGGACGCTGCCCGTGACGGTCACCAGCCCCGGTCTGGGCGCGCACGGCACGGTGGTGATCTGCTCGGCGCTGGGCGTGCCGCGCCAGTTCTACGCGGCGTTTGCGCGGGCGCTGTGCCTGGCGGGCTGGCGTGTGGTGACGTTCGACTACCGCGGCATTGGCGAGGCGGTGGCGACGGGCCCGGGCACGCCGCGCTTTGCCGACTGGGGCCGGCACGACATCGACGCGGTGCTGAAATGGGTGCACGACACGCTCGTCCCCGAGGGCTGCAGCGGCCGCAGGCTGGTGGTGCTTGGCCACAGCGCGGGCGGGCAATTGGCGGGGCTGGCGCCGCACATCATGCACGCCGATGCGCTGGTGCACGTGGCGGTGTCGCTGGCGAATGCGCGGCTGTGGCCATGGCGCGGGCTGCTAAGTCGTCCGCAACTCGCGTGGCTGCTGCACGTGCGGATTCCATTGGCGGTGGCGCGCGTGCGCGGCGGCATGCTGCCGCTGGCGGCCGTCGGCATGGGGCCGATGTCGATTCCGGCCGCCATCCTCGCCGATTGGGCGCGCTTTGCCCGGCGGCGCGGCTATCTTTTTGCGCCTGGCGCGGGTCTGGATACGTCGCGCTATCCGAGGCTGGCCGTGCCGCTGCTCGCCTGGGGTTTTGACGATGACCCGATGGCGCCGGCCAACGCCATCGATGCGCTCATCGCGCAGTTTCCGGCCACGCGCGTCACGCGCCGCCAAGTGAGCGGCGCGGCGCTCGGTGCCAAGGGTGTCGGCCACATGGGCTTCTTCCGCGCATCGTCCGGCGCGCCGTGGTGGCGCGAAACCGTGGCGTGGCTCGATGCCCTCGCTTGATCGAGGGCGCGGTCAGAACGTGTAGACGAGGCCCGTGCCGCCGAAGTAGCTCTGCTTGTTCTGCACGATCGGGCTCTTGGCCGCGTTGCCCAGCAGGCGCGAGGCGCCCACCGCCGTCTGCATTGCCCAGTGGCGCGAGAACGTGTGCGTCCAGGCCACGGTGAGCGTGGCCGCTTGCAGGCCGCTGCTTGCGCTGTATTCGGCAAAGCCGCTGTTGGCCGCCTGCTGCGGCGTCACCCCGAAGTACGTCTGCATGTACTTGCGCGAGCCGAAATGCAGGCTCGGGCTCACGGTGATCTTGTCGCTGCCCCAACTCACGACCGGCGCGGCCACGTCGATGTGGCCCGACCAGCCGCGCTCGCGGTGGGTGATGGGCACTTCCAGGGTGGCGCTGCCCGTGGTGTCGCCGAACAGCTTGCCGCCCAGCGTGAACACGCCCAGCAGCGATCCCTTGACGGTGCCCATGCCCTTGAGGTGATCCGAGCCGGGGCGGCCGTAGCGGTTGGTGTCGGAGCGGCCCCGATCGTACGACAGCGCGGCCGAGGCGAACATGCCGTTCAGGAAGCGGAGGGCATAGCCCGCGCCGCCCTGCGTCGGGTCGATGAACCAGCCGTTGCCGAAATCTGCCCGGAAGCCCGGGCCGGCCGTGACGGTGTACTCCTTGCTGCCCTGGTAGCGCGGCGCCACGCCCGCGTTGAGCGACAGCGAATACGATGATTCATCGGCGTACACCGAAGACGGCGACAGCCACATGCCGGAGAGCACGGCCAGATAAGCGACGGAAACTCGGGGGGAGAGACGATTGAGCACGTAGGACCTCTTGTTGGACCTCTTGAGAGAGAGCCCGCAGTCTGGCGAGATGCCGCACGCACGTCTGTCTGGAAATTGCCGGGAAGTTGTGCGCAATTGTGCGCGAGTGTCTGCAAGTTTCTCCGCCCCATCCGCTCGCAAGGCCGGCGCCGTACACTGCGCGCCGACACAAGAAGAAACGGGGGTACGGGCGATGACCGACGCGCCGCTCAAGACCAAGGTGTTGCTGATCGAAGATGACGACCGCCTCGCGCAGCTTGTCAGCGAATACCTGGGCAACTATGAATTTGCTGTTGAAGTGGTGCGCCGCGGCGACATTGCCGTGGCCGCCGTGCGTGAACACCAGCCTGCGCTGGTGATCCTCGACCTGATGCTGCCGCACATGGACGGCATGGAAGTGTGCCGGCGCATCCGCGCGTTCTCGCGCGTGCCGGTGCTGATCCTGACTGCGCGCGTGGATACGTACGACCAGGTGGCCGGGCTGGAAATCGGTGCCGACGACTACGTCCTCAAGCCCATCGAGCCGCGCCTGCTCGTCGCCCGGGCCCGCGCGCTGCTGCGCCGTTCGACGCCAGTCATGTCGACGTCCGAGCCGGTGGCGCCGCGCGACGACACGCTCGTCTTCGGCGAGCTTTCCATCTCGCCGCCCAACCGCACCGTCACGTGGCGCGGCCAGCCGGTCGACCTCAAGACGGCCGAGTTCAACCTGCTGCTGATCCTGGCGCGTGCGGCCGGCACCGTACTCAGCCGCGACGACATCCTCAAGCAGTTGCGCGGCATCGAGTTCGACGGGCTGGACCGGACCGTCGACTCGGGCATCTCGCGCCTGCGCCGCCGCTTTGGCGATGCCTCGCCCGAGCCGCACAAGATCAAGACAATCTGGGGACGCGGTTATCTGTTCAGCCCCTCGGCGTGGGAGGACTGAACCGTGCTCAAGTCGTTACTGAAGCTGTATGCCATGGTCGTGGTGGCGGCCGCCCTCGCGCTGATCGGCGTGAACAAGTCGTTCGTGTGGATGTTCCATGACACGCTCACGCACGGCGAGCGCGAGGTGCGCAAGGGCTACGCGTTCGTGCTGCAGGAGTACCTGGACCGCGCCGATCGCAGTGGCCCCGCCGGCCGCGATGCCGCCATCGCGCGGCTGAACAAGAACGCGTGGGAGAAGTTCGACATCGTCGATCCGGACACCGTGCCGAATTTCTCCGCGCAGCAGCGGCGCGATCTGGCCGACCACAAGCTTGTGCTGATGACCAGCGGCAAGGATTACTACCTGCCGCTGCGCGACGGTACCGTGCTGCACGCTTACAGCGCCGATATGGACTACCTCGGCATCCAGCTCATGGCCTACGCGCTGATCGCCATTGCCGCGCTGCTGCCGTTGCTGCTCTGGGTCTGGATGCATTGGCGCGACCTGCGCGTGCTGGAAGACGCCGCGCGCGGCTTTGGGGCCGGCAACCTGGGGACGCGCGCCAATCTGCGCAAACGCTCGAACGTGTATGCGCTGGCGCGCCAGTTCGACGAGATGGCCGAGCGCATCCAAGGCTCGATCCAGCACCAGCGCGAGATGATGAACGGCATCTCGCATGAGCTGAAGACGCCGATTGCGCGGCTGGAATTCGGTATCGCGCTGCTGCAGTCGCCGGTGTCGGAAGCACAGCGCAGCGTGCGGCTCGATGCGCTGCGCCGCGACGTGCGTGAACTCGATGAACTGGTGAGCGAGCTGCTGGCGTTGAGCCGCCTGGAGCAAGGCGCCACGCATCTTGTGTTGATGCGCGTGGCCGTGGGCGAATGGCTCGACAGCGTGGTGGCCAACGTGGCCAACGACGTGGCCGACCGCGAGCTTACGCTGGCCGTGCATGCCGAGGGCGCTCCGGCGTACCACGTCTGCGATCCGCGTCTGCTGGCGCGTGCGCTGCTCAACCTCATCCGCAATGCCGCGCGCTATGCCCGCAACACCATCACCATCCGCGCTGAAGCGGGGCCTTTGGGGGCGCTGCGCCTGACGGTGGAAGACGACGGCCCGGGCATTCCCGAGTCGGATCGCGCGCGCGTGTTCGAACCGTTCCTGCGCCTGGATGCCAGCCGCGACCGCCACACCGGCGGCTTCGGCCTGGGGCTGGCGATCGTGCGGCGTATTGCGCTCGTGCATGGCGGCGACGTCCGTCTCGATGCCGGTGCGGCAGGCGGTGCGCGCTTTGCGGTGCTGCTGCCCGCGATGACGATTCCGCCGCTGTAGGCGCAGCAGGATCGGGGCGTTCCAGGCGCGCTAAGGCTAAGCGTCTTCGCCGCCTGGTCGATGCAGAAACGCGCTCGGGCTGCTGCCGAACGCCCGGCGGAACATCGCCGAGAACGCGCTCTGGCTGTTGTAGCCCAGCTCCTGCGCCACGCGGGACAGCGGCATCCCTTGCGACATCATGGGGATGGCGCTGGCGAGCACGGCCTGCTGGCGCCACTGCGAAAAGCTCACGCCCAGTTCGTCCCGGAAGCGGCGCGCCAACGTGCGGGCGCTGGCACCGACGTCGCGCGCGAGGGCGTCGAACGTGAGCGAGGTGCCGGGGTCGGCCATCACGCGTTCGCACAGGGCGCGCAGGCGCTTGTCGGCGGGCATCGGCAGATCCAGCGGCAGCGGGGCGCTGCGGCGCAGCTCATCCAGGATCAGCGTGGCCAGCGCCTGCTCGCGCGCAGCCGGCAGGGGCTGGCGGACGTCCATCGCGGCAATCAGCTCGCGCAGCAGCGGCGACACTTCCATCACGCGGCACTGCGCCAGCGTGCCCGTCACCACGGACGGGTCGGCATACAGCGTGCGCAGGAAGGCGGCCTCGACCACCCACACCGCGTGCTCGATGCCGGGCGGAATCCAGATCGCCCGCGAGGGCGGCACCACCCAGGCGGTGTCGCCGGCCTGCACGCGCAGCACGCTGTTGTGGCTATACGCCACCTGCGCCCACGGATGCGTGTGGCGCGGGAAGCGCGTGTTGGCCTCCATCTGCCGCGTGTAAAGCCGCACCGGATGCGCCGCTGAGGGCGGTGTGCGGCCTTCGATATCGGTGGGCAGGAGGCGCTGTGGCATGGCGGGTTTGCGACAGAAACGGTCGGGCCAGTGTAAATGCGGCGCCAGGACTTGTCGAAGCCAGACGTCGATGGCAGGCTATCGCCCGGCGCCGATGATGTGGGGCGCCACACTAGAAAGCGGACTGCCGAAGCGGTCTCGACAAAAACGCCGTTGCCCACGAGGCACGCGGCGAAATGGGTGCGAACAATGCAAACGGGAAATCACACGCGTAGCCGGGGGGCGCGCGGGGCGATGGGATGGTTGCGGCCATGGGCTGCGCTTGCCACGTGTGTGGCATGCATGGCCGCGTTGGCAGCGCCAGCCGCCCACGCCGACATCAGCATCATCCAATCCTTGCCGCTGTCCGGCACACAAGCCGCGACGGGGCGGGCGCTCAACGCGGGCGCACGGCTGTATTTCGACTGGCTCAACCTGGACGGCGGCATCAACGGCGAAACCATTCGCCTGGTGGCCCGCGACGACGAGCAGAAGGTCGAGCAGACCGTCCGGAACGTGCGCGACATGGCCAAGATCGACAACCCCGTGGCAGCGCTCACCGTGGTCGGCACCGCCAATGTGGAAGCGCTCATGCGCAACGGCGTGCTGGCCGAAGCCAACCTGCCGCTGGTCGGCCCCGCCACCGGTGCCTCCAGCATGACCGGCGATCCGCTCGTGTTTCCCATCAAGGCCAGCTACCAGCAGGAGATGGACAAGATGGTGGGCGCGCTCGTCACCATCGGCGTCACGCGCATCGGCGTGCTGTATCAGGACGATGCGCTGGGCAAGGAGGCGCTGGCCGGCGTGGAGCGCACGCTCAAGCCGCACAAGCTGACGATTGCAGCCACCGCCTCGTACCCGCGCAATACGGCCTCGGTCAGCGCCGCGGTCGACAAGCTGCTCGGCGCCGATGTGCAGGCCATCTTCCTGGGCGCCACGGCGGAGCCCGCCGCGCAGTTCATCAAGCAATACCGCGCGCGCGGCGGTGGGGCACAGCTGCTTGGGCTGTCGTCGATTGATCCGGGCATCCTGCTCCGGGTGGCCGGTATCGATGCAGTGCGTGGCTATTCCCTCGCGCTCGTGATGCCCAACCCCGGCAAGGGCGTGAACCCCGTCATCCGTGAATTCAACCGCGCACGCGCGGCCGTGGGCGCCAAGGATGTCGAACTTTCCTTCCGGGCGGTGGAAGGCTTTGTGGCCGCCAAGGTGCTGGCCGAAGCCGTGCGCCGCGCCGGCCCCAAGCCCACGCGCGACCAAGTGCGCCGCGAGTTGGCCCATTTGCGCAACTTCGATGTCGGCGGCGGGTTTGTGGTGGATTTTTCGGACCGCACGCGTCCGGGGTCGAATTATGTGGAGTTGGGGGTGGTGGGGCCGAATGGGCTGGTGATTCAGTAGCGCTCGCGCATGTGGAGCTTGTTGTACTGAATGTCGGGGTTGGAAGTTGGTAGGAGCGGGGGTTTCTTTGTTGGTGGTGCATCCCTTGTTTCATCCCCTGCCGGGGCTGACTCACTTTCTTTGGTCTTGCCCAAAGAAAGTAAGCAAAGAAATGCGCGCCCGAGATGGCGAAAGACTCCTTCAATTTTCGTAACCGGGCGGAGGCGGGGAAAACTCGCTGCGCTCAAACAGTTCCCCGCCTTTTTTCCGCCCGCTTACGAAAATTGAAGGCGCCATCTAGGGCAGGAACGGCCAAACACACGGTATGCCGGTGCAAACGAAAAAGCGAGCCGTGGTGGCTCGCTCCGTGTTCGACGGTTTGCTTTTCCCTTGCCCTAGATGGCGCCTTGGATTTTTGTTGCGGGAAGGATAAAGAGGGGAGGCCTGTCTGAGCGCAGCGAGTTTGCCTCCCCTCCCTTCCCGCGACACAAATCCAAGGGGAAGTCGCCATCTCGGGCGCGCCTTTCTTTTGCTTACTTTTCTTTGGCAAGACAAAGAAAAGTGAGTCGGTCCCGGCAGGGAACGAAAGGAGGGTGGACCACCAACAAAAAAAATCCCAGCAAAAACCAAAAGCACAAAGAAAAAACGCCCCTCAGAGAGATCCCCTCTGAGAGGCGTTCATTCATCCACGAGACCAGTTAAGCCACAGGCGCCGTCCCCGCCCCATGCTCATGCCTGCCCGCCGGCTTGACGATCGCCAGCGTAGCAATCAACCCGCACAGCGCGGCAAACGACACCCACACGCCCGGCATTGCCTTGTTGCCCGTTTCGTGGATCAGCCACGTGGCAATCGCTGGCGTGAAGCCGCCGAAGATGGCCGTGGCGAGGCTGTACGCCAGCGAGAAACCCGTGGTGCGCACTTCCGGCGGCATGATCTCGGTGAGCGTGACGACCATCGCGCCGTTATAGCTGCCATACAGGAACGACAGCCACAGCAGCACGATCAGCATGCGGGCGAACGACGGTGCGCTCACCAGCCACTGCATGGCCGGGTACGCCGTCACCAGCATCAGCACGGTAAAGAGGATCAGCAGCGGGCGGCGGCCGACGCGGTCAGACACCGCGCCCATCACCGGCAGCCAGAAGAAGTTCGAGGCGCCCACGCACAGCGTGACGATCAGGCTGTCCATGTCCGACAGGTGCAGCACGCTCTTGCCGAAGGTCGGCGTGTAGGCGGTGATCAGGTAGAACGACACCGTGGTCATCACGACCATCAGCGTGCCTGCGCCCACCAGGCGCCAGTTCTGGCCCATCGAACGGAACACGGCGCCCAGGTCCGGACGGTGCTTGCGCTTCTGGAACTCTTCCGTCTCTTGCAGCGAGCGGCGGATGATGAACAGGAACGGCACGATCAGGCAGCCGATCAGGAACGGCACGCGCCAGCCCCATGCGCTCATCTCGGACGGCGGCAGCAGGTACGACATCATCACGCCCAGCAGCGCGGCAAACATGACCGCCACCTGCTGGCTGGCCGACTGCCAGCTCACGAAGAAGCCCTTCTTGCCCGGGGTGGCGATTTCGGCCAGGTAGACCGATACCCCGCCCAGCTCCACGCCGGCCGAGAAGCCTTGCAGCAACCGGCCGATCAGCACAAGCAGCGGCGCCGCCAGCCCGATGGTGGCGTAGCCCGGCACCAGCGCGATCAGCAGCGTGCCGCAGGCCATGAGCGCCAGCGTGACGATCAGGCCCGTGCGGCGGCCGTGACGGTCGATGTACGCGCCCAGGAAGATCGCGCCCAGGGGCCGCATCAGGAAGCCGGCACCGAAGGTCACCAGCGACAGCATCAGCGAGAGGAACTCGTTGCCGGCGGGGAAGAAGGTGTCGGCGATGGCCTTGGCGTAATAGCCGTAGACCATGAAGTCGTACATCTCCAGGAAATTGCCGCTAACCACCCGGAAGACGGTGCGGGCCTTGGATTCGTTGGGGTTGGAGGTATGCATGATGGATTTCACTCAACAGCTTGGGTACAACGTGCGGGCGAGCCGGTCAGCGAACTGCGGGCCGCCTCGTAAA
This sequence comes from Ralstonia edaphi, assembly GCF_958350185.1. NCBI lineage: Bacteria > Pseudomonadati > Pseudomonadota > Betaproteobacteria > Burkholderiales > Burkholderiaceae > Ralstonia > Ralstonia edaphi. The sequence goes on along the minus strand of NZ_CATWHI010000007.1, from coordinate 16,334 downwards.
AGGTGGTGATGTGGTACGGCGTGCTGGACGGCATGTCGTCGCGCAGGCGCTGGCCGGCGGGGTCGATCACTTCGTTCCAGCCTTGCGCATGCAGGAAGCGCGCGGACCACGCCGGCAGCAGGCGCGCGAGCATGGCGCCCTGCGTTTCGGTGCACAGCGCGAGGGCGCGGCCGTATTCGGTTTGCGCCCAGATGCGCTGGCTGGCGTCGCGCATCGTGCCGTCCAGGTTGAGCGACAGGCACACGCCCTGCGTCTTGGCATCTACGCCATCGGCGCAGGCGGCATCCACCGCGCGGGCGAGGGTCTCGGCCAGATGTCGGCCGGCTTCGGAGCGCGTAAAGACGTCGGCATGTGCGCGCACGAGGTAGAACCATTCGAACTGGTGACCGGGTTCGATGCGGTTGTCGGTGCTGGCTTCGTCAACGGGCAACTCGGCGATGCTGCCCGTGCGCGTATCGATGAAGCACGCCAGGATGCCCTCGGCCAGCGTGCGCACGCCGGCCTCGGCCCACGCGGGCGGCTCGTCCAACGCGGCGGCGGCCAGGTACGCCTCGGTCAGGTGCATCACGGGGTTCTGCGCGACGCCGGCCAGCGTGGTGCTGAACGTGCCGTCCATGGAAGCGACCGGCAGCGGCTTGGCGCCGGCCCGCGCAAAGCTGCGGGTGATCACGTCGTGCGCGTCGTGCATCAGCGCGGCGGCACGCGGGTCTTCGCTCACGGCCAGCCAATGTGCGGCGGCAAACAGCACGAAGGCGTGCGTGTACAGATCCTTGGTGGTGTCGTGCGGGGCCAGCGCGCTGTCGATCGCAAACAGCCAGCCGCCGTGGATCGTGTCGCGAAAGCGCGTGTCCAGCGCATGACACAGGGCGGCGGCGCGTTCGGCACAGAGATCGCGGTGGCGCTTGGAGAGCTGCGTGGCGCGCGCGAACGTATACAACTGCCGCGCACAGGCCATCGCCCGGTACCGCGCGGTGGACGCCGGCACGAGTGCGCCGTTGTCGACGACGAGCGCCTCGTAGCAGAGACCGGCCTGCGCGTTCCAGCCAGGCCCCAGCCACATGGGCAGCAGAACGTCGTCGTAGTAGCGGTCGAACGATTCCAGCGCAGCCGCAATCGCGGCGGACGATTCGGTCGCGGCCGTGTCGGGCAGCGGGGGCGTGGAGGATTGTGAAAGCATGTGCGCCGTGAGGATCGTGGCGGGCATCGACCCGTTTCAGCCAGGCCGATTGCTCGGATCTGTTCTGTTCACCATAGCCGACGTACACGCGTTGTACATGTGAACAGACCCGGGATTGTGCTCCAACTGGCTGCCCTGCGCCACGCACAACAGGCGCAATCCCGGTCGCGGCGCAGGGTTGTGGGTCCAATGAAAGGTTTTTGCCGGATGCTGCCCCGGCGTGGGTTGTGCGAAGATGAATCACCCCTGGCTCATCCCCTGGTCCTGCCCCGATCCATGCACCGTCGCGACCTGCTCAAGCAGTTGGCCGCCGGGCTGCTTGCCCTGGCTCCTGGTTTGTCCCGCAGCGCCACGCCCGGCACCGCCGCTGGCGCCTCCGAACCGTTTGACGAAGCTCGCCTGCTGGCGCGTGCGCGGGCGTTGGCCGCAAGGCCCTACCGGCCGCGCAGCACGCAGCTGCCCCCGCCGCTGGCTGCACTCGGCTGGGATGGCTATCAATCGATTGGCTATCGCCCGGATCACGCATTGTGGGCCGGCCAGCACCTGCCGTTCGAAGCCAAGTTCTTCCACCTGGGCCTGTTCTTCAAGTCGGCCGTGCAGATGCACGAGGTGGTGGACGGCCAGGCCCGCTTGATTGCCTATGACCCGGCCATGTTCGATTACGGCAGGAGCGGGCTGGATCATCAGGCGCTGCCGGCCGACCTCGGTTTCGCGGGTTTCCGGCTGACGACCAAGGCGGACCCGACGCGCGATGTGGCCGCTTTCCTGGGCGCGAGCTACTTCCGCGCCGTCGGCGGGCAGTGGCAGTACGGCATGTCGGCGCGCGGGCTGGCGATCGATACCGGCCTGCCGCGCGCGGAAGAATTCCCGGACTTCACGGAGTTCTGGCTGGTGCGTCCGGCCGCCGATGCCGATACGTTGCGCGTCTACGCATTGCTCGATTCACCCAGCGTGGCCGGCGTCTACCGCTTCGACATCCGCCCCGGCGACACGCTCGTGATGGACGTGGCCGCCACGCTTTACGTGCGCAAGCCGATCGAGCGCCTGGGCATTGCCCCGCTGACCAGCATGTTCCTCTACGGTGAAAACGACCGCACCGACCGCGCCGGCGATCGCCACAGCGCCGCGCGCCGCTGGCGTGCGTCGGACTGGCGCCCGGAAATCCATGACTCCGATGGCCTGGCCATCTGGCGCGGCTCCGGCGAGTGGGTCTGGCGGCCGCTGGCCAATCCGCCCATGCTGCGCAGCCAGCGGTTTGTCGACGACAGCCCGCGCGGTTTCGGGTTGCTGCAGCGTGACCGCAATCCCGATCATTACCAGGACGACGGCGTGTTTTACGAGAAGCGCCCGAGCGTGTGGGTCGAGCCCACGCATGATTGGGGTGAGGGCGCGGTGGAACTGGTGGAGCTGTCGGCCAACGACGAAACCTTCGACAACATCGTCGCGTTCTGGCGGCCGGCCGTGGCGCCGCATGCCGGGCAGGAACTGGCGTTCGGCTATCGGCTGACGTGGGGCGCGCAGCCCGCGGCGGCCTCGCCGCTGGCGCGCGTGGTGGCGACGCGCACGGGCATTGGCGGCGTGGTGGGGCAACCGCGCAAATACTTCTCGTGGCGGTTTGTCGTGGACTTTGCCGGCGGCGAGCTGTCGCGGCTGGGGCGCAGCACGGCGGGGTCGACTGTGGAGCCCGTCATCCGTGCCTCGCGCGGGCGGGTGGAGATTGCGTCGGCGCGGCCGCTGGCGAGCATCGATGGTGTCCGGGCGATGTTTGATGTGGTGCCGGATGCGAGCAATGCGCCGATTGAGTTGTTGCTGACGTTGCAGTCGGGGGAGCGGTTGCTGTCTGAGACTTGGGCGTATCAGTGGACGCCGCCGGTGGATCGGGCCGTGTGAGCGTCGTTTATTGGGGCGTCGGCTTTTATGGCTGGTGCCGGTCCATCTCTTGTTTCATCCCCTGCCGGGGCTGACTCACTTTCTTTGTCTTGCCAAAGAAAGTAAGCAAAGAAAGGCGCGCCCGAGATGGCGACCCACTCCTTGAATTTATGTCGCAGGGAGGGAAGGGAGGCAAACTCGCTGCGCTCAGACAGGCCTCCCTTCTTTTTCCTCCCTGCAACAGAAATTCAAGGCGCCATCTAGGGCATCAACGGCCAAACCGTCGCTGCTGTTGGTTAGTCGCGGGGCGGTGCCTTGCTGAACTTCTTTGCCATTTCCGCCCAGCCTTCGGGGCCCAGCTTTTCCATCGTCGCGATATTGCGTTCGTAGATGTCCGCTGCGTCGGGGACGGCTGCGGCGGCGCGGGCGATGCTGTCTTCGCGCAGCAGATGCAGGATGGGGGCCGGTGCGCGGTTGGTGGCGTTGGCGATGTCGTCAGGCTCCGCGTCGGCGAAGACGAAATCGGGGTGGAAGCTGGCCAGTTGCAGTTCGCCTTCGTAGCCGGCCTTGGCGAGTACGGATTCGGCGCGTTCCGTGAGCGAGTGGAAATCGAGGAAGTCGGCGAGGGCGGGGACGATCAGCAGCGTGGTGTCGATCTGTGCGGCGGGGGTGGCGTGCAGCAGGTCGGCTTCGGCACGCAGGTGGTCGAGCACGTCGCCGTCCATCGTGGCGCGGCTGACGACGTATCGGACCTGCCGTTTGACGTGCACGGCCTTGGCGAAGGGGCACAGGTTCAGGCCGATGACGGCGTCTTCCAGCCAGCGCTGCACGGTCCCGACATGAAGGGCGGCGGCATCCGCACCCAAGTTGAGGGCGTCGGCAGGCGGATCGAGCAGGACGAAATCGGGGGCGTGATTGGACACGGCGTGTGGGGAGGGACGAGACAGCGGGCAGTGTAGTCGATGGTGTGGGAGCGCTTCTTGCGACGGAATGGGTGTTGTGATTTGCAACGTCCGGCGCGCGCCGTTGATGCGCGCCGAGATCACTTCGGGTGCTTCGCGCGCCGCTTATGTGGTCAGTCCATTCCGCGTTTTTGTAAAAGAAGGAGCTCAACCATGATTGAACTGCGCCTGAAAACCGCCCTCGCCGTTGCCGCCACGTTTGCTGCGTCGGCTGCGTTCGCACAGATGACGCCGGCACCGCAGACTTCACCGCAGACCACCGGCACCGTGCAGACCGCCCCGCAGGGCGGGCCGGCAACTTCGTCGTCTGACCCGCTGGTGCAGAAGCGCATTGACGACAAGGCTGCCAGCGACGAATACAAGGCACGCAAGTCCGACGCCAAGGCCGCCTACAAGGAAGAGAAGAAGGCCGCCAAGGCCAACCGCAAGGCTGAGAAGAAGGAAGCCCGCGCCAAGCGCAAGGAAGCCATGAGCGAACAAGGCGGGCCTGCCCAGACGCCGAACAGCGAAGGCAAGTAAGCCGCTGGCCGAACCATGAAAAAAGGCGATCCGAGGGTCGCCTTTTTTCTGTCTGCTGCCCTTTGCCTTCAATGCCCGCGCGTTGTCGGCAGACGCACCTGCGCGACGGCCATTTCCCACTGGGCGATGCGGTGCGCGGCCTCGTCGCGGCTGATGACGGGGTGGAAGGTGCGGGAGGCGCGCCATTGCTGGGCGACCTCCGCTTCGTCACGATAGAAGCCTGTGGCGATGCCGGCCAGGTAAGCCGCCCCGAGGGCCGTGGTCTCGATGATCTCCGGACGCACGACCGGAATGCCGAGCAGGTCAGCCTGGAACTGCAGCAGCAGGTTGTTGGCCGAGGCGCCGCCGTCGACGCGCAGTTCCGAGATGGTGGAAACGGCATCGCGCGTCATGGCTTGCAGCAGCGCGGTGCTTTGGAAGGCTATCGACTCCAGTGCGGCTCGGGCGATGTGGCCGATGGTCGTGCCGCGTGACAGGCCAACGATGGCGCCCTGCGCGGTGGGATCCCAGTACGGTGCACCCAGGCCCGTGAACGACGGCACGAAGACCACGCCGCCCGAATCCGGCACCGAGGCGGCCAGGCCTTCGACGTCTGCGGAGCGCTGGATGGCCCGCAGGCCGTCGCGCAGCCACTGCACGACCGCGCCGCCCACAAACACGCTGCCTTCGAGCGCGTAGCTGCGCGTGGTGCCGCTCTGGCAGGCGGCCGTGCTGATCAGGCCGTTGTGCGACTGGACTGCCTTGTCGCCCGTGTTGAGCAGCATGAAGCAGCCGGTGCCGTAGGTGTTCTTGGCCATGCCGGGCTTGAAGCACGCCTGGCCGAACAACGCAGATTGCTGGTCGCCGGCAATGCCGCCAATCGTGAGCGAGGCGCCGAGCCAGTCGGCGTCGGTCTGCCCGAATTGATAGGCGGACGGATGCACCTCGGGCAACAGGCTCGGATGGATGTCGAGCGCGCGCATCAGGTCCGCATCCCATTCGCCGGTGTGGATGTTCCACAGCATCGTGCGCGAAGCGTTCGATACGTCCGTCACATGCAGGCGGCCGCGTGTGAGTTGCCAGACGAGCCAGCTGTCGATGGTGCCGAAGGCGAGTTCGCCACGCGCGGCGCGCTCGCGGGCGCCATCCACGTGATCGAGAATCCAGCGCAGCTTGGTGGCGGAAAAATACGGATCGATGATCAGGCCGGTGCGCTTGCGTACCTCGTCTTCCAGGCCCTCGGCGCGCAGGCGCTCGCAGATGGCTTCGGTGCGGCGGTCCTGCCAGACGATGGCGTTGAAGATCGGTTTGCCCGTGGCGCGCTCCCACACCATGGTGGTTTCGCGCTGGTTGGTGATGCCAAGCGCGGCCATGTCGGCGGCGGACAGCTTGGCTTGTTCGAGTGCGGCGCGGCAGGTGGCGAGTTGGCTGTTCCAGATGTCGAACGGATCATGCTCGACCCAGCCGGGCTGCGGGAAATGCTGCGGAAACTCCTGCTGGGCACTGGCGACGATCTGGCCGGCGCGGTTGAAGACGATGGCGCGTGAGCTGGATGTGCCCTGGTCGAGCGCGAGGAGGTATTCCATAAGGCAGATTCAGGTGACCGCCGGGCCGGAGTGAACCTGTCCGGCGGTGGGTAAAACGGAAGCAGGCATGGTAGCCCGCCGGCCGATGGTTGGTCGACCGGCGGGCATGCGAATCAACGTACCTTGCCTGCCTTCCAGGCTGCGAGCAGCTTGTCGTAGGCCACCGTCTCACCCTTCGGGCGCTCGTTGTCGAGCTTCTTCCACGGGGCGTGCTCGGTCGACAGCCACTTCGACGGATCGCTTTCCGGGTTCAGCTTGGGCGCGCAGTTCTTCATGCCGGCGCGCTGCAGGCGACCCATCACCTGGTCCATTTCCTTGGCCAGGTTGTCCATCGCGCCTTGCGGCGTCTTCTCGCCCGTGACGGCCGTGGCGACGTTCTTCCACCACAGCTGTGCCAGCTTCGGATAGTCGGGCACGTTGTTGCCGGTCGGCGTCCAGGCCACGCGGGCCGGGCTGCGGTAGAACTCGATCAGGCCGCCGTACTTGGCTGCATTCTTGGTGAAGTAGTCGCTGTGGATATCGGAGTCACGAATGAACGTGAGACCGGTGATCGACTTCTTGAGCGACACGGTCTTCGACGTGACGAACTGGGCGTACAGCCACGCGGCCGAGCGGCGCTCGAACGGGGTGGATTTGAAGAACGTCCACGAGCCGACGTCCTGGTAGCCGTTCTGCATGCCGTCCTTCCAGTACGGGCCGTGCGGCGACGGGGCCATGCGCCACTTCGGCGAGCCGTCGGCGTTCACGACCGGGCCCGGCTTGGTCATCGGCGCGGTGAAGGCGCTGTACCAGAACACCTGCTGGGCGATGTGGCCTTGTGCCGGCACCGGGCCGGCTTCGTTGAAGGTCATGCCGGTCGCCTCGGGCGGGGCGTACTTCTTCATCCAGTCGATGTACTTGGTGAGGGCGTACACGGCGGCCGGGCTGTTGGTGGCGCCGCCGCGCGAGACCGATGCGCCCACCGGCGTGCACTTGTCCTTCTCGTCGACGCGGATGCCCCATTCGTCGACCGGCAGGCCGTTCGGGATGCCCTTGTCGGCAGAACCTGCCATCGACAGCCAGGCGTCGGTGAAGCGCCAGCCCAGCGACGGGTCCTTCTTGCCGTAATCCATGTGGCCGTAGACGCGCTTGCCATCCAGCTCCTTCACGTCGTTGGTGAAGAAGTTGGCGATGTCTTCATAGGCCGTCCAGTTGACGGGCACGCCCAGGTCGTAGCCGTACTTGGCCTTGAACTTGTCCTGCAGGTCCTTGCGGGCGAACCAGTCGGCGCGGAACCAGTACAGGTTAGCGAACTGCTGGTCGGGCAGCTGGTACAGCTTGCCGTCGGATGCCGTGGTGAAGCTCGTGCCGATGAAATCCTTCAGATCCAGGCCGGGGTTGGTGAACTCTTTGCCTTCGCCGGCCATGTAGTCCGACAGCGGCATCACGACGCCATAGCGGTAGTGCGTGCCGATCAGGTCGGAGTCGGAGATCCAGCCGTCATAGATGCTCTTGCCGGATTGCATCGAGGTCTGCAGTTTTTCGACGACATCGCCTTCCTGCATGATGTCGTGCTTGACCTTGATGCCGGTGATTTCTTCGAAGGCCTTGGCCAGCGTCTTCGATTCATAGGCGTGCGTGTCGAGCGTTTCCGACACGACGTGGATCTCGGTCACGCCCTTGGCCTTGAGCTTGGCCGCGGCGTCGATGAACCACTTCATTTCCGCCATCTGCTTGTCTTGCGACAGCGTGCTGGGCTGGAATTCGCTGCTGATCCACTTCTTGGCTTCGGCTTCGCCGGCATGGGCCGCGCCGACTGCCAGGGCGCTCGCCAGTGCGATGGCACTGATCTGAAGCGTCATGCGCCAGGATGTTTTCATCGGTATCTCCTCGTGCTTGGTTAGCTTGTTGTTCTCCCCGCAGCGAAAACATCCGGCATTCCGACGCGGGGAGCGTGGTGGAATGCCTGTGCCCGTACGTCAATTTGGGCGTGGAAGCATCAACCCGTGCCGATGCCTCCGGACCTGCAAATTCAAGTGCACCGATGGCGCGTCAGCCGCGCCACATCACGATCACCAGCACCACCATCGAGGCGATGAAGCCGCCCCAGGCGCTGGTCTCTTCCGACGTGAGCCCAACCCACGCCAGGTTGATATAGGCCGCGGTCAGCAAGCCGATGAAGAGGCGGTCGCCGCGCGTGGTGGCAATGGGCAGGAAGCCCTTGCGCTCCACTGTGGGCCGAACCACCTCCCAGACGGTCATGCTGGCCAGCATCAGGGCGATGCAGCCGAAGAAGATCGCCACTTCGGGCGTCCAGGCCATCCAGCTGAACATGGCTGTGTCTCCCGTTCTTGTTTTAGACGCGGCCCATCGCGAAACCCTTCGCGATGTAGTTCCGCACAAACCAGATCACCAGCGCGCCGGGAATGATCGTCAGCACACCGGCTGCGGCCAGCACGCCCCAATCCATGCCCGAGGCCGACACCGTGCGCGTCATCACCGCGGTGATGGGTTTGGCGTCGACCGAAGTCAGCGTGCGCGCGAGCAGCAGTTCCACCCAGCTGAACATGAAGCAGAAGAACGCCGTCACGCCCACGCCGGCCTTGATGAGCGGCAGGAAGATCTTCAGGAAGAACTTGGGGAAGCTATAGCCGTCGATGTAGGCCGTCTCGTCGATCTCGCGCGGGATGCCCGACATGAAGCCTTCGAGAATCCACACTGCCAGCGGCACGTTGAAGAGCATGTGCGCCAGCGCCACGCCCAGGTGCGTGTCCATCAGGCCGACCGTCGAATACAGCTGGAAGAACGGCAGCAGGAACACCGCGGGCGGCGTCATGCGGTTCGTCAGCAGCCAGAAGAACATGTGCTTGTCGCCCAGGAAGCGGTAGCGCGAGAAAGCGTAGGCCGCCGGCAGCGCCACCACGGTCGAGAGCACCGTGTTCATCGTCACGTAGATGATGGAGTTGATGTAACCCCAGTACCACGACGGGTCGGTGAAGATGATCTTGTAGTTGTCGAACGTGACGAGCTTCGGCCAGATCGAGAAGCCGGCAAGCGTTTCCTCGTTGGTCTTGAGCGACATGCTCAGCATCCAGTACAGCGGCAGCACGGCAAACGCCACGTACACCGCCAGCGTGATCGCGCGGGCGATCTTGCGCTGGTGTTCGTTGTTGTTGTTCTTACGCATGGTCGTCTCCCACGGCCGTGCTGGCGCTGCCCATGCGCTGCATCCAGTTGTAGAGGACGAAGCAGAACAGCAGGATGATGAGGAAGTACACGATCGAGAACGCCGCCGCCGGGCCCAGGTCGAACTGGCCGACCGCCTTCTGCGTCAGGTACTGCGACAGGAACGTCGTGGCATTGCCGGGGCCGCCGCCGGTCAGCACGAACGGCTCGGTGTAGATCATGAAGCTGTCCATGAAGCGCAGCAGCACGCCGATCATCAGCACGCCCCGCATCTTCGGCAGCTGGATGTAGCGGAACACGGCCAGGCGGCTGGCGCCGTCAATCTCGGCGGCCTGGTAGAACGCATCCGGAATCGAGCGCAGGCCGGCATAGGCCAGCAGCGCGACCAGCGGCGTCCAGTGCCACACGTCCATGATCAGCACGGTGATCCACGCGTCGAACGAGTGCGACGTGTAGTTGTAATCGATGCCCATCTGGTTGAGCCAATAGCCGGCCAAGCCGATATCGGAGCGCCCGAAGATCTGCCAGATCGTGCCGACCACGTTCCAGGGAATCAGCAGCGGCATGGCGAGCACCACCAGCGCGGCCGACGCCTTCCAGCCCTTCGAGGGCATCGACAGCGCCAGGCCGATGCCCAGCGGAATCTCCACCGCCAGCACGCACAGCGAGAAGATCAGCTGGCGGGTGAGGGCGTCCTGCAGATCGCCGTCGCGCAGGATCTGGCGGAACCAGTCGACGCCCACGAACACGTGCTGCTCGGGGCTGATGATGTCCTGCACCGAGTAGTTCACCACCGTCATCAACGGCAGGATGGCGGAGAACGCCACGCACAGGAACACCGGCAGGATCAGGAACCACGCCTTGTTGTTGAGCGGCTTGTTCATCGGCCGATCCTCTCGTCATTGCTGTAATACAGCGTCTGCGGCGCATCCAGGCGCAGCCACACGCGCGATTCGGTCACGCTGACTTCGTTCGGCAGCTTGGCCTTGATGGGCAGGCCGCCGGCTTCCCCGAGGCTTGCGGTCAGCAACTGGTGCGTACCAAGTTGCTGCACCTGGTGCACGTTGGCCGCCACGGTGCCGACTTCCCCCGGCGCGGCCAACTGCACGAACTCCGGGCGGATGCCGAGCTTGAGCGCACCGTTCGTGTTCTTGAGCGTGGCCAGTGTGTCGTGCCCGACCGTCAGGCGCTGATCGCCCAACGCAATCACGTCGCCATCCACCGTCACCGGGTAGAGGTTCATGCCCGGGCTGCCGATGAAGTAGCCGACGAAGGTATGGTCCGGCCGCTCGAACAGCGCTTCCGGCCCGCCTTGCTGTACGACCTTGCCTTCGGTCATGACGACCACCTCGTCGGCAAAGGTCAGCGCTTCCACCTGGTCGTGCGTCACGTAGATCAGCGTGAGCTTGAGCTGCTGGTGAATCTTCTTGAGCTGGCGACGCAGTTGCCACTTCAGGTGCGGATCGATGACGGTGAGCGGCTCGTCGAACAGGATGGCGGCCACGTCCTTGCGCACCAGGCCGCGGCCCAGCGAGATCTTCTGCTTGGCGTCCGCCGCCAGACCGGAGGCGCGGCGCTTGAGCGCGTGCTGCAGCTCGAGGATCTCGGCCACTTCCTCCACGCGCTTCTTGACTTCAGCTTCCGGCGTCTTGCGATTGCGCAGCGGGAAGGCGAGGTTGTCGAACACGGTCATCGTGTCGTAGATGACCGGGAACTGGAACACCTGCGCGATGTTGCGCTCGCGCGGACTGGCGTGCGTGACGTCGCGGTCGTCGAAGAGCACCTGGCCCTCGGACGGCGTCAGCAGCCCCGAGATGATGTTCAGCAGCGTGGACTTGCCGCAGCCCGACGGGCCGAGCAGTGCGTAGGCGCCGCCGTCGCGCCACGTCATGTTCATCGGCTGCAGCGCGTAGTCCGACAGGCTTTGCGGATTGGGGCGGTAGCTGTGCCCCAGGTTGCGGAATTCAATGCGTGCCATGTGCGCCTCCCTGCTTGGGCGCGCTCACCAGCTTGCCCGCTTCGTCGAACAGGAACAGTTCGGCCGGATCGACAAACACGTCCAGCGCCGCGCCCAGTTCGAACTGATGCACCCCCGGCAACTGCGCGACCAGGCCGATGGTGTTCGACTGGCCGACGGCCTGCGCCCGTACGTGCAGATACGTTTCGGAACCCGACAGCTCGGCCAGCTCCACCGTGCCCGGCAGCGCGACCGTGCCACCGTTGCGCGGCGACAGGCGGATGTGGCTTGGACGCAGGCCGATGCGGCACCGCGTGCCGGCCGCCATCGGCAGCGGACGCGTCCATGCAACATCGATGCCTTGCGGCAGGCGGATCCGGTTGCCCTCCACCACGGTGGCGTCCAGCACGTTCATCGGCGGGTCGTTGAAGATGGCCGCCGCATTGACCGACACCGGCACTTCGTACATGTCGAGCGTCGGGCCGTCTTGCAGCACGCGGCCTTCATGCATGACGACGGTGTGGCCGCCCAGCAGCAGCGCTTCCTGCGGCTCGGTGGTGGCGTACACGACGGTCGTGCCGCCATCGGCAAAGAGCGATGCCAGTTCGGCACGCAATTCTTCGCGCAGTTTGTAGTCGAGGTTAACGAGCGGCTCGTCCAGCAGCACCAGCGGTGCCCGCTTGACCAGCGCCCGCGCCAGCGCGCAGCGTTGCTGCTGCCCACCAGACAGCTCGGCCGGCAGGCGCTGCAGCAGGTGGTCGATGTGCAGCTTGGAGGCGACGGCACGCACGCGCGAGTCGATCTCGCCCTTGTTGGTGCCCTGCAGGCGCAGCGGCGAGGCGATGTTGTCGTACACCGTCATCGCCGGGTAGTTGATGAATTGCTGGTACACCATCGCCAGATTGCGATCGCGCACTCCCACGCCCGTCACGTCCTTGCCGTCGACCAGTACGCGGCCGGTGGTCGGCCGGTCCAGCCCGGCCATGATGCGCATCAACGTGGTCTTGCCAGCTTGCGTCGGCCCGAGCAGCACATTGATGGCGCCGGGCGCCAGCCGCAGGCTGGTCGGGTACAGATGCGTCTGCGCCCCGACCACGGCCGTAACCTGGTCCAGTTCCAGAATCAATTGATGTCTCCCGTCTTACTGCTTTGATTTCTTGATGTCTTGGTTCGGGCGCCCAACTTCGATGTTTCAGGGCGCCCGTTCCGCAACTGGAGCGGTCTGGCCTTCCGGCAGATGCCGCGCCAGCCAGCCTTCCAGCCGGCTGCGGTCGGCATCGCTGGCGTGCAGCCCCAGCTTGGTCCGCCGCCACAGGATGTCCTGCGCCGTGCGGGCCCATTCGTGTTCGATCAGGTAACGGATTTCGGCTTCATACAGGCCGGGCGTCACTTCGGCGCCCAACTCTTCCAGTCGCGTGGCGCCAGCCAGCAGCGTGTTCACGCGGGTGCCGTACTGGTGCGCATAGCGCGTCGCCAGCTGGGTCGGCAGCCACGGCAAACGTTTTTGCAGGCGCGTCACAAAGTCGTCGAAGGTGTATTCGGCAACCAGCTGCCCCGGCGCTTCCAGATCGCCGCCCGGCAGCGATGCGGTGGCCGTCCACGAAGGCTTGCCGGCCAGCGGCAGATGCGGGGCGAGTTGCTCCAGCGCTTCTTCGGCCAGCTTGCGATAGGTCGTGATCTTGCCGCCCCACACGTTGATGAGCGGCGCGCTCGCGCCGTCGGCGCCGGTCTCACATTCGACCAGGTAATCGCGCGTGATGGCCGAGGCGTTGGCGGCGCTGTCGTCCAGCAGCGGCCGCACGCCCGAGTAGCTCCACACCACGTCGGCCGGCGTCAGCTGCTGGGTGAAATAGCGGCTGGCCATTTCGCACAGATACTGGATTTCGCCGGCGTCGATGGCCACTTGGTCCACCGAACCCTTGTATTCCAGATCCGTCGTGCCGATCAGGGTGAAATCGTTCTGGTACGGGATCGCAAAGACGATCCGCCCGTCCGGGTTCTGGAAGATATAGGCGAACGGGTGATCGAACATCCGCCGCACCACGATGTGGCTGCCCTTGATCAGCCGCAGGCCGCGCGTGCTCGGCAGCGCGTGCGCAGAGCGGGCGAATTCCGCCGCCCACGGGCCCGCTGCATTGACGATCGCCTTGGCGCGCACCGAGCGGATACCGTCCGGGCCGGCCAGCGAGGCGTGCCAGCCGTCGGCGCGTCGTTCGGCGTTCAGGCAGCGTGTGCGGGTCAGGATGTGGGCGCCGCGGTCCGCCGCGTCGCGGGCGTTGAGCACGACGAGCCGGGCGTCGTCCACCCAGCCATCGGAATAGACGAAACCGCGCGTGTAACCGGCCTTAAGCGGTTTGCCGGCCGGATGCCGCGCCAGCTTGATCGACTCCGAACCCGGCAGAAAGCGCCGACGCGCGAGGTGGTCATACAGGAAGAGGCCCGCGCGGATCATCCACGCCGGGCGTTGCGCGGCATCGTGCGGCATCACGAATCGCAGCGGCCACATGATGTGCGGCGCCATGCGAAGCAGCACCTCGCGCTCCTGCAGCGCCTTGCGCACCAGGCTGAATTCGTAATATTCGAGGTACCGCAGCCCGCCGTGGATCAGCTTGGTCGAGGCCGAAGAGGTGTGCTGGGCCAGGTCGTCCTTTTCACACAAGACCACCGACAGGCCACGGCCCACGGCATCACGCGCGATACCCACGCCGTTGATGCCGCCTCCGACCACCAGCAGATCACAGTCCAGATGCGACGCGTCAGTGAGTTGCATGGGTTGGAATCTGTTGATTTTCGCGCCTTTCCTTGCGAATAGTGACGCGTTGGCGGATAGTTTAGTGAAGGGCGAAAATAAAGCAACATAGGGAATCGCCTAATCCGCTCACATGTGTTCGTTTGTGTTCATTTCGTGACTTGATGCTTCCGCGACACCGCCAGATCCTCGAATACGTCCGCCAGCACGGCGATGCCTCCGTCGACGCGCTTGCCCGCGTGCTCGGCGTCACGACGCAAACCATCCGTCGCGATATCCGCCAGCTCGAAGACGAGCGGCTGCTCGCCCGCTATCACGGCGGCGTCGGCCTGCCGTCGTCGGTCGAAAACATCGATTACGACCAGCGCCAGGTCCTGCACATCGACGCCAAACGGCGCATCGCCGAGGTCGTTGCGCGCCACGTCGAGCCCGGCCGCTCGCTCATCATCAATATTGGAACGACCACCGAAGAGGTGTCCAAGGCGCTGGTCGGCCAGAACGGGCCCCGGGGCTTGCGTGTCATCACCAATAATCTGAACGTCGCGTCGATCCTCTCCGGCAGCCCCGACGCGGAGGTCATCGTCGCCGGCGGCCTCGTGCGCAACCGCGACCGCGGCATCGTCGGCGAGGCCACGATCGATTTCATGAAGCAGTTCCGCGTCGACATCGGCATCATCGGCGTCTCCAGCATCGACGAAGACGGTACGCTGCTCGACTACGACTACCGTGAAGTGCGCGTCGCCCAGTCCATCATCGAGCAGTCCCGCGAAGTCTGGCTCGTGGCTGATCACTCCAAGTTCGGCCGCCGCGCTGTCGTCCGCCTGGGCCATGTCTCGCAGATCGACAAGTTCTTCACCGACGTCCCGGTGCCCGAGCCGATGGCCGACGTCTTCCGCGCTGCCGAGGTCGACGTGATCGTCGCCAGCGAAACGCGCTGACGTTTGATCCGGCACGCTCGCAGTCTTCACCCGGTCGACTACAGTGAAATGACAAGGCGCGCACCTTGCGAGCCGCTCTGTCGTCCAAACTCGTCATACGGGGAGCATCGTGAGCAAGCACTCACATGCGGCAATCCTTTCGATCTTCGCGGGCATCGTCACCGAGCACGTTGCTGCTTTGCGCCAGGCGCATACCAGGCTGGCGGCACCCGATCCCGGTAACGAAGATCTTCACCAGTTCCGTGTCACCCTGCGCCGACTGCGTTCAGCTTGGGTGACCTTTGCGCCGGTTCTGCCGGCCAGCTTTGTCGACCAGTGGAAACCTCGCCTGCGGGCGCTCGCCGCATCGACCGGCCCCGTGCGAGAGTGGGATGTGCTGCTCACCGGTTGGCTGCCGGCCGTCCGGGAGTCTTTGCCTGTCACCGACGAGGCGGGTCCGGCTTGGCTGGCCGAGGCGCTTACGAAGTCCCAAGAGGCGCGCAGCCGCGCTTGGGAGGAACTGCGTGCCGAACTGGCGTCGCCGGATGTGCGCGAAACGCTGCTGGAACTCGAAGAGGCCGTCGCGCCTTTTCATATAGAAGACGGGCCGGCGCGGCATCGTCGCTTTGCCCGTGCCCGGGCTCAGGCGCTCCGAAAGAAGCTGATCCGTCGCGGGCGTCACCCGAGGCGTTCGTCTGCACCCCGACTGCATCGAGCCCGCATCGCCGCCAAACAGTGGCGCTATCTATATGAGGCGTTTTACCCGGCGCTCGGTGCCCGGGCGGCGAAGCGCTATCGGCGGCATTTGCGCAAGCTGCAGGACGCTCTGGGCGAGGTGCACGACGCGAGCGTCTCTCTTGAGCGCCTCACAGGTCTAATGGAGGCCCCCCCTCCGCTGTCTATAGTGAGGGCTTTTCACAAGCGCTCCAAGGTCGCACGCACGCTGGCTGCCAAGGAACTGCGCTGGGTGCGAGCCCACAGAGCGCAGTAACCCGCCAAAAGTGCGGAAGAGACCCTATGAAAAGAAAGGGCTTGCGCTGTTCGATAAACCCGCCTATAGTTCGCCCCTCGCTGCAAAACACAGCGCCGAAACGCAAGTGGCGGTGGTGGTGTTGAGTGGTGGAGAAGCAGGAGTGGAGCGGGTTTGCGGTCGATTGGGTGGTTGGTGATCGGCGGTGGACTGGGTGGTGGTTGGCAGCGAGTTGGTGGATAAAAATTCTTCGACGAGTTGTTGACAGCGACGAAAAAGCTCCGCATAATCTCATTTCTCTGCTGCAGACAACGCAGCGACGCGGTGAACAAAGTTGATCGCGAAGTTCTTTAACAAGCAAACAGCCGATAAGTGTGGGCGCTTAATACTGGGTGCGGCGGATTTCGATCCGCTAGCTAACAAGTAATGAAGTGCTCGCACAGAAGTAAGGTTTGAACGAAAGTTCAAGTCAGATTCTGAGAGT
>NZ_CATWHI010000006.1:0-234239 GCF_958350185.1 Ralstonia edaphi | reverse complement strand
TCACTTCGGTAGCGACGCCCGCTTCCTTCAGGCGGACCGCTTCTTCCACGGCGATCTCGTCGAACGGGTTCATGCTCATCTTGACGTTGGCAAGATCGACACCGCTGCCGTCCGTCTTCACGCGAACCTTCACGTTGTAATCGATCACGCGCTTGACTGCGACCAGGACTTTCATGCGCTCACTCCACTAATTGATAAGACGATTTTGCAAAACGCCGGCCATTATAAGGGGGGCCGGTCGCTCGCGTAATTTTTCCGAACGGTCGTGCTATTTTAACCGCGAAAATTTGCCGGACGCCAGTCAAACGTCCGGCAATCTGTTTGGTAGAACCCTCTACCGGATCACCGAAGGATCACGAAGTGATTACCAAGCCACAATCACCGCATCTTTGTACTTCGTCTTAACGAAGGACTTCACGGCGTCGGAATGATACGCCTTCACGAGCTTGGCGACCCAGGGTTGATCCTTGTCGGCCACGCGGATGGCGATCACGTTGGCATACGGGCCCTTCGGGTTTTCGATGGCGATGCCGTCCTTGGTCGGGTCCAGGCCGGCCTTTTCAGCGTAATTGCCGTTGATGGCGGCTGCATCCAGATCATCCAGCGAGCGAGGCAGTTGCGCGGCGTCGAGCTCGACGAACTTCAGCTTCTTCGGGTTATCAGCCACGTCGCGCGGCGAAGCCTTGAAACCGGCGTTCGACTTGAGCTTGATCACGCCTTGCGATTGCAGCAGCAGCAGCGCGCGGCCGCCGTTGGTCGGGTCGTTCGGCAGACCGAAGCGCGCGCCGTCCTTCAACTCCTTCAGCGACTTGATCTTCTTGGAGTAGATGCCCATCGGGAAGGTGATCGTCTGGCCGACGCTCACGAACTTGTAGCCGCGCGTGGCGATCTGGTCATCCAGATACGGCTGGTGCTGATAGCTGTTGGCGTCCAGGTCACCGGCAGCCAGGGCCGCGTTCGGCTGGATGTAATCGTTGAATTCGACGATCTGGAGCTTCAGGCCGTCCTTCTCGGCAACCTTCTTCACCTCTTCCATGATCTCGGCGTGCGGGCCGGCGGTCACGCCGATCTTGATCGGCTTGCCCTGCGCGAGCGCGCTGCCTGCGACCAGTGCCAATGCGGCGCCAAGGCTCGCGGACCATTGCAGCAGTTGACGGCGATTCATTGTGTTTCCTCGTTGTGTCTGTCGATTGAGTGATTAACGGTGGCTCAGGCGGCGCACGAGCCAATCGCCCGTCGATTGCACCGCCTGCACAAAGACGATCAGGATGACGACAACCGCCAGCATGATGTCCGATTCGTAGCGCTGATAGCCGTAGCGGATACCCAGGTCGCCCAGGCCGCCGCCGCCGATGGTGCCCGCCATGGCCGAGTAGCCGACAAGGCTGACGAAGGTGATCGTCAGACCGGCCAGGATGCCCGGCATCGCTTCCGGCAGCAGCACCTTGTAGACGAGTTGTCCGGTCGTCGCGCCCATCGACTGCGCGGCTTCGATCAGGCCACGGTCGACCTCGCGCAGCGCAGTCTCGACGAGGCGCGCAACAAACGGAATCGCAGCAATCGTCAGCGGCACGATGGCCGCGGCGGTGCCGATGGACGAGCCGGCCAGCAAGCGCGTGAACGGAATCACCGCGACCAGCAGGATGATGAACGGCACCGACCGCACGGCATTGACGACGAGGCCGGCCACGCGATTGAACGCCGGTGCCGACAACACGCCGCCCGCAGTCGTCAGATACAGCAGCACGCCCAGCGGCACGCCGAACAGCGCGCCAATACCGCCCGACACGCCGACCATGGCAAGCGTTTCCCAGAAGGCGGGCAAAAACAGATCGGTCAGGTCAGACCACATGATTGATCTCCTCGACCACCACGCCCTGCTCGCGCAGGAAGTTCATCGCGTTGTTGATGTCAGCGGTATCGCCCGATGCCAGGATCGCCAGCGAGCCAAACGCCTGGCCTTGAATCTCGTCGATATGGCCGTGCAGGATGTTGAAGTCGAGTCCGTAGTTGCGGATCGCCTGGGCCAGCACGGGCTGGTCCACGCCTGCGCCGGTAAAGGCGAGGCGGAACAGGTGGTCACGCCCCCCGTGCTCCCGTGCTGTAAGGCGGCTTTCAACGCGCGCCAGAACGGAAGGCGGCAGCTCTTGCGAGATCACCTCGCCGATGAGCGCGCGCGTCACGTCGTGCTCAGGCTTCAGGAACACGTCGATGACGCGACCAAGCTCGACCACGCGGCCGGCGTCGAGCACCGCCACGCGATCGCACACCTGCTTGATGACTTCCATCTGGTGCGTGATCAGCACGATGGTCAAGCCAAGCTCGCGATTGATCTTGCGCAGCAGGTCCAGAATCGAGCGCGTCGTCTCCGGGTCGAGCGCGGAGGTTGCCTCGTCGGAGAGCAGCACATCCGGCTGGCTCGCCAGCGCGCGCGCAATGCCGACGCGCTGCTTCTGGCCACCGGAAATCTGCGCGGGATAGCGGTCCTTGTGCGCGGACAGGCCCACCAGTTCGAGCAGCGGCAAGACGATCTCGCGGATGCGTTCGCGCGATGTGCCGGCCAACTCCAGCGGCAAGGCCACGTTGTCGTACACGGTGCGCGACGACAGCAAATTGAAGTGCTGGAAGATCATGCCGATCTTGCGGCGCGCCTGGCGCAGCCCATCGGCGTTCAGTGCAGTGAGTTCCTGCCCCGCCACGGTGACGGTGCCGGCGGTCGGCCGATTCAGCAGGTTGATGACACGGACCAGCGTGCTCTTGCCCGCGCCGCTGCGCCCGATGATGCCGAAAATCTCGCCCCGATTGATGGTCAGGTCGACGTCGCGCAGCGCGTGGACGTCATGGCCGCCCGCTCCCCGGAAGTGCTGCGATATCCCCTTAAGTTCGATCATGCGTACAGACAAAAACGGCAACCGCCCTGTTTCGAGGCCGTTGCCGTCTCTTTTTTGTTGGAATGAGGCGCTAGTGTAAGGCAGGCCCTACATGCGAGGAACGATTCTTTAACGATGTCTTTATTACTTTTTCAAATGACATCGACGATTCGTCATCGTGGACCGCTTAAAGCTCCGCCAGCGCCTTGACGTGCGCCACGACACTGCGGCCGAGCGCGCTGAGGTTGTAACCGCCTTCCAGGCAGCTGACGATGCGGCCCTTGGCATGCGTGCGGGCCACCTGCATGAGCTGCTGCGTGATCCAGGCGTAGTCCGCCTCGACCAGGCCCATCTGGCCCAGATCATCTTCGCGGTGCGCATCGAAGCCTGCGGAGATGAACAGCATCTCGGGCCGGAACGCGTCGAGGCGCGGCAACCAGATCGTTTCCACCACCTCACGCACGGTCAGGCCATTGGTGTACGCCGGCAGCGGGATGTTGACCATGTTGGCCGCCACCGTTTCGGAGCCAGAGTACGGATAGAACGGGTGCTGGAAGATGCTACACATCAGCACGCGCGGCTCGTCGATAAATGCCGCTTCGGTGCCATTGCCGTGGTGCACATCAAAGTCGACGATTGCCACGCGCTGCAAGCCGTGATGCTCGAGCGCATGGCGCGCGGCCACGGCGACGTTGTTAAAAAAGCAGAAGCCCATCGCGCGGCCGGGCTCGGCATGGTGGCCAGGCGGGCGGACGCTGCAGAAGGCATTTTCCAGTTCGCCGGCGATGACCTTGTCGGTGGCATCCACCGCGGCACCTGCAGCCAGCACCGCCGCCATATAGGTGTGCGGATTCATCGAGGTGTCGGGATCGATCGACATGTAGCCGGCAATCGGCACACTGGCCACCAGCTCGCGCACGTACTCGGTGCGATGTACGCGGCACAGCTGCGCCTCGGTCGCGGGAGGCGCTTCGCAGGGAACGAGCAGGTCGTCGATCCGGCTGGCGATGAGCTGGTCTTCGATCGCGCGCAGGCGGTCCGGGCATTCGGGATGGTGCGGTCCCATCTCGTGCCGGAGGAATTCGGGATGCGTGTAGAGGCCGGTCGCCATGTTGTTGTGATCCGGTGTGCTTCAGTGTCTCCAGCCGCTACGTTAGCACGGCTGTGCGACAACGCCGCGCGCCCGGGCGATCCCACAGACGCATCCGCTACAATGCCCCGATCCCGTTTGAAGCCCGCCCATGAGCCAATCGCCTTCTTTCCGTCGTCCCATATTGCGCGCCCTGGTGGCTGGCGCAGCGCTCTCCGCGCTCTCCTTCCCGGCACTCTCGCTGGCTGCCAAGAAGGCCGCCAAATCGCCCAAGCGCCGCGTCGCGGTGCATGAAGAAGAGATCGACCCCGATCGTTATCGCAACAATCCGCAAACGCAGGCCTTCATCGGCATGCTGGTCGCGCAGTACAACTTTGACCGCACCTCGCTCGATACGCTGTTTGCGGGCACGGCCTACTCCGCCACGGTGGCGCGTCTGATCTTGCCGCCGGCCACACCGTCGCGTCGGAGCTGGACGGCGTATCGCGGCCGCTTCATCGAACCCATCCGGATTGGCGCCGGCGTGCGCTTCTGGCAGCAATACGGCGATACGCTGCGCCGCGCCGAAAACGAATTCGGCGTACCGGCCGACGTGATCGTGGGCATCCTGGGCGTCGAGACCATCTACGGCCGCGACATGGGCAACTTCCGCGTGATGGATGCGCTGTCCACGCTGGCCTTCGACTACCCCGACACGCCCAACCGCGAAGACCGCAGCACGATGTTCCGCAACCAGTTGAAGGATTTCCTGCTCTGGTGCCGGGACACGGGCACGGACACGTTTTCGGTCCTGGGTTCGTATGCGGGCGCAGTCGGCATTCCGCAGTTCATGCCGACCAGCATCCGCGAATACGCCATCGATTACGACCGCGACGGCCACATCGATCTGCGCAACAGCGCGGTGGACGCCATCGGCAGCGTCGCGCGATTCCTTCAGATGCACGGCTGGGAGCCGAACCGCCCCGTGATGTGGAACATTGCCCGCGATGCCGACAGCCAGGGCATTGCGGCCGCCGCTGCAGACGGCCAGCCGTATCCAGGCATGACGCTATCCAAGCTCACACGCGCCGGCCTGGCGCTGGCTCCCGGTGTCGATGTCGCTCGCGAGCAGGAAACCGAAGTGCTGATGATCGATCTGCCCACACCTGGTCAACCGACCGAGTACCGTGTCGGCCTACGCAATTTCTACGTCCTGACGCGCTACAACCGCAGCTTCTTCTACGCGGCCGCGGTGTACGAGCTGGGCCAGGCCGTGCGGCAGGCGATGCAGGGTTGATGGCCGTCAGCGCAAATGAAAAAGCGCAGCTTTGGCTGCTGCGCTTTTTTTAATGGCGATGCGGCGTCCCGTCAGGCAGGGAAGACGCCCGTCGACAGGTAACGATCGCCCCGGTCGCACACCACGAAAACGATCGTGGCGTTCTCGACTTCCTCAGCTACACGCAGTGCCACGCACAACGCGCCGGCCGCGGAGATTCCGCAGAAGATGCCTTCTTCACGAGCCATGCGACGTGCCATGTGTTCGGCGTCGGACTGGCTCACCGGCTCGGTGCGATCGATGTACTTGGGATCGTAGATCTTCGGCATGTACGCTTCGGGCCACTTGCGGATCCCGGGGATGCGTGAACCCTCTTCCGGCTGCGCGCCGATGATCTGGATGTCGGCGTTCTTCTCTTTCAGGAAGCGCGAGACGCCGGTAATCGTGCCCGTCGTGCCCATCGCCGAAACGAAATGCGTAATGCGGCCTTCGGTGTCGCGCCACAGTTCGGGGCCGGTGGTCTCGTAGTGCGCAAGCGGGTTGTCGGGGTTGGCGAACTGATCGAGGATGACGCCCTTGCCTTCCTTCTCCATCGCGTCGGCCAAGTCGCGGGCGTATTCCATCCCGCCCTTGACGGGCGTCAGGATGATCTCTGCGCCGTAAGCCGCCATGCTCTGGCGGCGCTCCACCGACAGGTCTTCCGGCATGATCAGCACCATCTTGTAGCCGCGCACGGCGGCAGCCATGGCCAGCGCAATGCCGGTATTGCCCGACGTCGATTCGATCAGCGTATCGCCCGGCTTGATGCGGCCTCGCGCTTCAGCGCGCTTGATCATGGACAGCGCTGGGCGATCCTTAACCGAGCCGGCCGGGTTATTGCCCTCAAGTTTGCCGAGGATGACATTGCCGCGGCGCGCGTTGCCTTCGCCGGGAATGCGTTGGAGCTGAACCAGCGGTGTGTTGCCGATGGTGTCTTCGATGGTGAGATAGGCCATGATGCGTGGGGGACGGGAATCCGGCCATTGTAATGCAGCCAAAATCCCTGCCCCGCACATGGCAAAACGCCCCGCTCGGCGCGGGGCGTTGCGGCAGGATGACTGTCGCGCTTACTTCTTCTTCGCTTCCTTACCGTCCTTCTTGGCGGCCGCCTGTGCCGGTACCGGAGCCGGTGCGCCGAACGTCAGGCCTTCGTTTTCCAGCTTGGTGAGCGTCTTGTCGCCAATGCCGGCCACCCGAGCCTTGAAGTCGGCGGCGTCTTTGTACGGCCCGTTCTTGGTGCGCTCTTCAATGATCGACTTGGAACGCTTGGGGCCGATGCCGGACAACGTCTCCAGCGCTGCGTGGTCTGCGGTGTTCACGTCTACAGCGGCCCACGAGGCCGACAGCATCGACAGCGACATCAACGCGGTGGCCAACAGCTTCTTCAACATGTGTTTCTCCTTGGTGTTGGGAATAAAAAACCGCCACACGGGGTGGCGGTTTCGACACATCTTAAAGAGGCCGTGGCGACGCCGCAGGAAACGAATAAAAAGTCACACGCTGTCTGATTGTTGGCGGCGGCTATGGAATCAGGCCGGCTGCTTCAACAGCCACTGGCAGTACCGCTCCACGCCTTCCTGGACCGTCAGGAACGGCGCCGTGTAGCCCGCTGCGCGCAGGCGGGACTGATCAGCCTGTGTGAAGCACTGATACTTGCCACGCAATGCATCGGGAAACTTCACATACTCGATGAGCCCTTCCTGTGCCAGTTCTTCGGTGGAAAGCGCAGGCTTGCCTTCTGCTCCGCGCAGCGTGTTCACGACTGTCGTGGCGATGTCGTTGAACGGCTGCGCGCGGCCCGTTCCGAGGTTGAAGATGCCCGACTTGTCCGGATTGTCGAAGAAGAACAGGTTGACTTTCACCACATCTTCCACCGACACGAAATCGCGCATCTGGCCGCCTTGCGGATAGCCGTTGTACTCGCCGAACAGCTTGACGGTGCCTTCAGCGCGGAACTGGTTGAAGTTGTGGAATGCCACCGACGCCATGCGCCCCTTGTGTTGCTCGCGCGGGCCATAGACGTTGAAGTAACGGAAGCCGACGATCTGCGACAGCGCGGTCGGCATGACACGGCGCACGACTTGGTCGAACAGCAGCTTGGAATAGCCGTACACGTTCAGCGGCCGCTCGAACTCGGGCTCTTCGCGGAAGGTTTCCGACGCGCCGTACGTGGCCGCCGATGACGCATAGAGGAACTGCACGCCCTGGTCCAGACACGCGCGCATCACCGCCAACGAGTAGCGGTAGTTGTTGTCCATCATGTAGCGGCCATCGGTCTCCATGGTGTCGGAGCAGGCGCCTTCATGGAAGATCGCGCGGACCTTGCCGAACTCGCCGCGCGCAAAGCGTTCGACAAAATCGGTCTTGTCCAGGTAATCGCTGATCTGGCAGTCGACGATGTTCTTGAACTTGTCGGCCCGCGTGAGATTGTCGACGGCGATGATGTCGGTCTCGCCGCGCTCGTTCAGGCCCTTGACGATGTTGGCGCCGATGAAGCCGGCCGCGCCGGTGACGATGATGGTCATGATCTGTTGATCAGGTGATCAGTTGAAGAGTTCTGCGTGCGTGACGACGGCCGTGCCCAGCTTGCCGACGACGATGCCGCCGGCGCGATTCGCGTACTGCACGGCTTCCTTGATGTTTGCGCCGGCGCCCAGCAGCGTGGCCAGCGTCGCGATGACGGTATCGCCCGCGCCCGAAACATCGAACACCTCGCGCGCCTGCGCCGACACATGCAGCACTTCGTGTTCGGTGTAGAGCGTCATCCCCTCTTCCGAACGCGTAAGCAGGAGCGCTTCGAGCTGCAGTTCGCGGCGCAGATTCTGTGCACGGATGGTGAGGTCTTGTTCCGACTTCCACGAGCCGACCACCTGGCGCATTTCAGCGCGGTTGGGCGTGATCATGGTGGCGCCCCTGTAGCGCGAATAATCGTCGCCCTTGGGGTCCACCAGCACGCGGCGGCCCGCCTGGCGCGACGTCTCGATCATCTTGCCGACATGCGTGAGACCGCCCTTGCCGTAGTCCGACAGCACCACCACGTCGTGCTGCGGCACCAGCGTGGAAAAACGGTCGAGCACCGACATCAGCACTTCGTGCGTGGGCGCGTTCTCGAAATCGACGCGAATCAATTGTTGCTGACGTGCCAGCACGCGCAGCTTGATCGTCGTGTTGACCGCCGGATCCCGATGCAGGTGACCGGTGACGTGGCTCTCGCCGAGCAGCGTTTCGATGCTCCGGCCCGGCTCATCGTCGCCAATCACACCGAGCATGGCCGCCTGCGCGCCGAGCGCCGCCACGTTGCGCGCCACGTTGGCGGCACCGCCAAGGCGTTCGTCCTGGCGCTTGATCTGCACGACGGGCACCGGCGCTTCCGGCGAAATCCTGTCGACGTCTCCAAACCAGTAGCGGTCGAGCATCATGTCGCCGACCACCAGAATGCGGGCGGCGTGGATCTGTTCGGAAGCGAGCGTGGTCATGTGTCTGGGCGTCGGCAGCGGCCGGTGGCTCTTGGTGATTACGATTGGGTGGAACGCCCGATGGCCTGGTATTCAAAGCCCGCTTCGCGCATGGCTTGCGGCTCGAACAGGTTGCGACCGTCGAACACCATCGGCGTCTTCAACAGGGCCTTCACGGCGTTGAAGTCCGGGCTGCGGAATGCCTTCCACTCGGTCACGATGACCAGCGCGTCGGCATCCTTGAGCGCGTCCATCTGACCGGCGCAGAACGTCACACGTTCCAGTTGCTCAGCAGAAAGATCAAGGCCCAGCGCATGACGAGCTTCTTCCATCGCAACGGGGTCATACACTTGAACCCGTGCGCCACGGGCCAGCAGCGCGGCAATCAGGATACGGCTCGGAGCCTCGCGCATGTCATCAGTGTTCGGCTTGAACGCCAGGCCCCAAATGGCGAACGTGCGGCCCGTCAGGTCCGCGCCCATGCGGTCTTCGATCTTGCCGACCAGCACTTCCTTCTGCTTGTCGTTGACGGCTTCAACGGCTTCCAGCACATGCAGCGTCTGACCGTACTCCTGCGCCGTGCGCACCAGCGCCTGCACGTCCTTGGGGAAGCACGAACCGCCGTAGCCGGTGCCGGCGTACAGGAAGCTGTAGCCGATACGCGGGTCGGAGCCGATGCCCAGGCGAACGAGTTCGATGTCAGCGCCCACCTTGTCGGCGAGATTGGCCATCTCGTTCATGAACGAGATGCGCGTGGCCAGCATCGAATTGGCGGCGTATTTGGTGAACTCGGCGGAGCGCAGGTCCATGTAGAACGTGCGCTCGTGGTTGCGGTTGAACGGCGCGTAGAGCGTGCGCATGATGGCCTTGGCGCGCAGACCGTCGTTATCGCCATACGTGCCGAGCACGATGCGATCCGGACGCATGAAGTCGTCCACCGCGGCGCCTTCTTTCAGGAACTCAGGGTTCGATACCACCGAGAAGCCGACGTCCGACTTGCCACGCGTTGCCAGCACTTCCCGAACCGCAGCGCGCACCTTGTCGCCCGTTCCCACGGGCACCGTCGATTTGTCGACGATCACCTTGAAGCCCGTCATGTGCTGGGCGATGTTGCGGGCAGCCGCCAGCACGTATTTCAGGTCGGCCGAGCCGTCTTCATCGGGCGGCGTGCCAACAGCGATGAATTGCACATCGCCGTGCGCCACGCTGGCAGCCACGTCGGTCGAAAACTGGATGCGGCCAGCCGCGCGGTTACGCTCGATCAGCTCCTTGAGGCCCGGTTCGTAGATGGGCACGCCGCCGGCGTTCAGCAGGTCGATCTTCTTCTGGTCGACGTCGAGGCAGAACACATCGTTGCCCAGCTCCGCCAGACATGCGCCGGTGACCAGACCGACATAACCGCTACCGATGATGGTGATTTTCATACGAACACTTAAAAATTAAAAAAGCGCCAGCGCGGCCGCTACACACCTACCGCGCCGGACTGAATTACATGCTGGCGCCGCCACTGCCGCCGAGCGTCTCAGTACGGCGGGGAGCATACGTTTCCCAACGGTTGCAGCCCGGGCACTGCCAATAGAACAGACGTGCGCGGAAACCGCACTCCTGACAGGTATAGCGCGCCAGATTGCGGGTACGGCTTTGCAGCAGATCGCGGATCGCGCCGAGATCCTGCGCGCGCTGGATGTCGGCGTTGCTTCCCGCTTCGACCGGGTCAGCCAGCGCACTCTCCGCCACATCGACTGTCGCGGGCGCTTCATGGCCAACGGCCTCAGACGCACGGGTCGCTTCGGCTTCCACCAGCCGCGTCAACGCCATCAACGAAGGCTGACGACGGATCTGGTCGCGCATCAGCGCCACCGCATCATCGATGCCGTGTACGTCCAATTCGTATTTGTAGACGGTATCAAGCAGTTCGGGGCCCAGGCGTGCGTCCATCTTGGAGCGCAGCCAGGCCAGCCCCTCGGCGGCGCGGCCTAGCTGCGTGTAGGCCTTCATCAGCCGTTCGGCCACCAGCGGCAAGAACGCCGTGTTTTGCTGCTCGATGCTGCGCCAACGCTTGATGGCGCCTTCAACATCGCCCTGCCCTTGCGCCACATCGCCCAACTGGATGGTGGCGCGCACGTTCTTGGGATTCTCCTGCAGCGCACGCTCCAGCCATTCGACGGCGGTCGGCACGTCCTTGCGTTGCAGCGCTTCCTGCGCAACTTCGCAGCAGAACTGCGCGATCTGCACGGCGTAATCCTTGCCTTGCAGCTTCTGCAATTCTCGGGCGGCGTCAATGGCCTTGCGCCACTCCTTCTCGACTTCATACAACTCGAGCAGCACGCGCTTGGCTGGCTCGGCAAATGTGCCTTCCATCAGCATGCGCAGGGATTCCTCGGCGCGATCCAGCAGGCCCGCGCGCAGAAAATCCTGCCCAAGTTCAAACAACGCGTGATCGCGTTCATTGGACGGCAGATCGGGACGATTGACGAGGTTTTGGTGAACGCGAATGGCGCGTTCCGTTTCGCCGCGCCGGCGGAACAGGCTGCCGAGCGCAAAGTGCAGTTCCGTGGTCTCCGGGTCCAGCCGCGCAACTTCAATGAAGGCGTCGATCGCCTTGTCGGGCTGCTCGTTGAGCAGGAAATTCAGCCCCTTGAAATACGAGCGCGGCAGCGACGATTGTTCGGTGCGCAACTGGCGAGCGTCGAGCCGCGCAGCCACCCAGCCCAAGCCAAACACCAGGGGGATGGCTAACAGCCACCAGAGATCAAAATCCATGCGTCAGACCTTGGGGCCGGGAACGTGATACGGAGAATCGGCAACAACGGGCGTCGGCACCTCGGTCACCTCTTCGGCCTTCTCCATGCGACCGATCTGGCGACGCAGGCGGCTTGCCGTGAAGCGATGCCGCATGACGCGCGGCGCCATCGCCAGCATGGCCAGCAAGATACCGGCGACAAAGAACGCCAAGGCGATCAGGATCAACGGTGCGTGCCAGACCACGCCCAACGGCAGCACGAGCGAGACTTCCGCCGTGTTGTGCAGTGCCAGCACGAAGAGCAGCACAAACAACAGGATGCGGATGACCCAGACGAGAAATTTCATGCGGATTCGGAAACGGGCGGCGGTGCAGCAGCCGGATGCGGCGCGATTGCCGTGTTGTGCCGCATTGTAGCGGATTCATATGCCGGCAAGCCACGCCAGGCTTGGCGGCAGACAAGCACTCCCAG
The DNA here is from genome assembly GCF_958350185.1 of Ralstonia edaphi. Classification (NCBI taxonomy): domain Bacteria; kingdom Pseudomonadati; phylum Pseudomonadota; class Betaproteobacteria; order Burkholderiales; family Burkholderiaceae; genus Ralstonia; species Ralstonia edaphi. Next base: position 222,315 of record NZ_CATWHI010000006.1, on the reverse strand, counting down.
AATAAAAAACGCCCCGGCGAGCGGGGCGTTCCTGAAACTACCAAATGCTGCCTGGCCTCAGCGCGACATGGCCAGCGGCACCGCGGTGTCTACCGGAAAACCGGCAGCCTGGCGGGTGCTGTCAACCTGTCGCGCAGCCTTTACAGCCGCGAGCGACACAGCAGACTCGCCCTCCGAAGAAGGCTCGCCTTGTCGCTCGAGGCTGCGGTCAACCCGTTCGCGCAACTCCTTGCCCGCTTTGAAGTGCGGCACCCGCTTTTCGGGGACCAGCACCTTCTCACCGGACTTGGGATTGCGACCGACGCGGGGCGGACGACGATTCAGACCGAAACTCCCGAAACCGCGGATCTCGATACGGTGGCCGTCCGCCAAGGCGTCGGACATCGCATCCAGGATCGTCTTGACCGCGATATCGGCGTCCCGCAGCAGCAGCTGCGGAAAGCGGGCGGCCAGCTTTTCCACGAGTTCGGACTTGGTCATGGGCATCGTGCGCGCGTCCTCGTCGTTCTTTAGGGTCGACCCAGCGGATGCTTACTGGTTGGTTTCGTTCAGCTTGGCCTTCAGCAGCGCGCCGAGGTTCGTGGTACCAGCTGCGCCGGTATCCGCCGAGAACTTCTGCATCGCTTCCTGTTGGTCGGCGCTGTCCTTCGCCTTGATGGAAACGTTGATGTTGCGCGACTTGCGATCGATGTTGACGATCATCGCGGTCATCGTTTCGCCTTCCTTCAGCACGTTGCGGGCATCTTCCACGCGGTCGCTCGAGATTTCCGAGGCGCGCAGGTAGCCTTCGACGTCGTCAGCCAGCTGCACCACGGCGCCCTTCGGATCAACGGCCTTGATCGTGACCTGCACGATCGAACCCTTGTCGTTGGTCGAGATGAAGTTGTTGAACGGGTCGCCCGACAGTTGCTTGATACCCAGCGAGATGCGTTCCTTGTCGACGTCGATGGCCAGCACAACGGCTTCCACTTCGTCGCCCTTCTTGTACTTGCGAACGGCTTCTTCGCCAGTCTCTTGCCACGACAGATCCGACAGGTGCACCAGGCCATCGATGCCGCCCGGCAGACCGATGAACACGCCGAAGTCGGTGATCGACTTGATCTGGCCGGCCAGCTTGTCGCCCTTCTTGTGGTTGCGCGCGAAATCGTCCCACGGGTTGGCCTTGCACTGCTTCATGCCCAGGCTGATACGACGCTTGTCTTCGTCGATATCCAACACCATGACTTCCACTTCGTCGCCCAGCTGGACAACCTTGGACGGAGCAACGTTCTTGTTGGTCCAATCCATTTCCGACACGTGGACCAGCCCTTCGATGCCGGCTTCGATCTCGACGAACGCGCCGTAGTCGGTCAGGTTGGTCACCTTGCCGAACAGGCGGGTGCCTTGCGGGTAGCGGCGCGAGATGCCGACCCACGGATCTTCGCCCAGTTGCTTGACGCCCAGCGAGACGCGGTTCTTCTCTTGGTCGAACTTGAGGATCTTGGCGGTGATTTCCTGGCCAACCGACAGCACTTCGCTCGGGTGACGCACACGACGCCATGCCAGGTCGGTGATGTGCAGCAGACCGTCGATGCCACCCAGATCCACGAACGCGCCGTAGTCGGTGATGTTCTTGACGATACCGTTGACGATCGCGCCTTCCTTGAGCGTTTCCATCAGCTTCTGACGCTCTTCGCCCAGCGTGGCTTCAACCACGGCACGGCGCGACAGCACAACGTTGTTGCGCTTGCGATCCAGCTTGATGACCTTGAATTCGAGGGTCTTGCCTTCGTACGGCGTGGTGTCCTTGATCGGACGCACGTCGACGAGCGAACCCGGGAGGAATGCACGAATACCGTTGACCATGACGGTCAGACCGCCCTTGACCTTGCCGGTCACGGTACCGGAGATGATCTCGCCGGATTCCAGTGCCTTCTCAAGGTTCAGCCACGAAGCCAGACGCTTGGCCTTGTCGCGCGACAGGATGGTGTCGCCGTAGCCGTTTTCCAGTGCGTCGATCGCGACCGAAACGTAGTCGCCGACTTGCACTTCCAGCTCGCCCTGATCGTTCAGGAATTCTTCGACCGGAACAAAAGCTTCAGACTTCAGGCCCGCGTTCACAACGACGAAGTTGTGGTCGATACGCACAACTTCCGCAGAGATCACTTCGCCAGCCTTCATATTGGACTTGGCGATCGACTCTTCGAACAGGGCGGCAAAAGATTCGTTAGTTTGGGACATAAAAGATAGGCATCCGCAGAACATGCCTCGCATTGCTTTCGCAGAATGGGCGAAGACACGCATGCGGGGTTACGAGTTGAACAACCGCCGGCAGCGACATGCCACCGGCACCGAGATCGAACCAGTTCAGCCGGTTCAGTTCGCCTTGTTGGCGCCCTGCACCTGGCGGTACCAGTCCAGTACCTGCGCGACCACTTCATCGACCGTCATGTCGGACGAATCCAGTTGCCGCGCATCTTGCGCCGGGCGCAGCGGCGCGACACTGCGGGTACGATCCCGCAAATCACGCGTCTCCAAGTCCTGCGAAAGACTTTCCACTGTAGCAGAAAAACCCTTTGCAATCAATTGTTTATAGCGCCGCTCGGCGCGTGCCTGCACGCTCGCCGTCAGGAACACCTTGAGCACCGCTTCGGGGAAAACCACCGTGCCCATGTCGCGGCCGTCAGCCACCAAGCCGGGCGCCTCAAGGAACGCCCGCTGACGTGCGTGCAACGCCTCACGCACCGCGCCATGCACGGCGATGGCCGAAGCCTGGTTGCCGACCGACTCATGACGCAAAGCCAAGCTCACATCTTCACCCTTGAGCCAGATATGGTCTGCCTTGAAACGCACATCCAAGTCGCGAGCGATACGCACGAGGCTGTCAACGTCATGGTCGTCGATGTTCTCGCGCATGCTGGCAAGCGCCACCAGCCGGTACAGCGACCCACTATCCAGCAGGTGAAAACCAAGCAGATCAGCGACCTGGTGGGCGACCGTGCCCTTGCCCGATGCGGTCGGACCGTCGATGGTGATGACCGGGTACGGCGTGGAAGCGGCAGTGTCGGACATGGTGGGTGCTGGCAGTAATTGCGGGTCAAGCGGTGATGCCACCGAACGCCGTGAAGTATTCCGGGAACGTCTTGCCGACGCAGCGCGGGTCGTTGATCCGCACCGGCACCGGGCCGAACGCCGCCAAGGAGAAAGCCATCGCCATACGATGATCATCGTAGGTGTCGATGCCGCCGGCGGGCGGCGTCCATTGCGACGGAGGCGTCACGCGAATGTAGTCTGCGCCCTCTTCCACTTCGGCGCCGAGCTTGCGCAGTTCGGTGGCCATGGCGCTCAGGCGGTCGGTTTCCTTGACGCGCCAGCTCGCGATGTTCGTCAGCGTGGTCGTGCCGTCGGCAAACAGCGCAGCGACCGCCAACGTCATTGCCGCATCTGGAATGTGGTTGCAATCCAACTCGACGGCGTGCAGCTTGCCGTCATCGCGCTCGACGCCGCGCACTTCGATCCAGTTGCCGCCAGCCATGACGTTGGCGCCCATGCGGTTCAGCGCGTCGGCAAAGCGGACATCGCCCTGGATGCTCGACATGCCAACGCCCTCCACGCGCACGGGCCCGCCGCCGAGCGCGCCGGCGGCCAGGAAGTAAGACGCCGACGAGGCATCGCCTTCCACAAAGATCTCGCCCGGCGCCTTGTAGGCCACGCCCGTCGGCACGGTGAATGATGACCAACCGTCCCGCGCGACCTGCACGCCGAAGCGCGCCATCAGATTCAGTGTGATCTCGATGTACGGCTTGGAAATCAACTCGCCAACCACTTCGATGGTGACGTTGCCAGCAGCCCCCACCAGCGGCAACGCCATCAGCAACGCCGTCAGGAACTGGCTCGACACATCGCCGCGCACGCGAATCGGAGCGTCGATCCTGACCGGCGCGGCGTGGATCGCCAGGGGCGGATAACCTTCGTTGCCCGTGTAGTCGATGCGCGCCCCGACTTGGCGCAGGCCATCGACCAAGTCGCCGATCGGCCGTTCGTGCATGCGGGGCACGCCGTGCAGCGTGTATTCGCCGCCTTGCAGCGCCAGCGCGGCCGTCAGCGGACGGATGGCTGTGCCCGCGTTGCCCATGAAGAGGTCGGCGGACTTGTTCGGGAAACGGCCGCCGGTGCCGGTCACACGGTACGCGTTGTCGCCCAGGCCTTCGACCGATACGCCGAGCTTGCCAAGCGCATCCAGCATGACGCGCGTGTCGTCAGAGTCGAGCAGGTCGCGCACCACGGTTTCGCCCTGCGCGAGCGCGGCGAGCAGCAGCACACGATTGGAGATGCTCTTCGAGCCAGGCAGCTTGATGGTGCCGCGCGCCGTCTTCAGGGGGCCGACGTCGAGATGTTCCATGAATCCACTCAGTTCAAAACAAAACGTTATTCGGATTGCGCATCCGCGGCATTGCCGGGTGCGACCCGTTGCGGCCACGCCAGGCGCGCTTCGCTGGCCCGGCGGAACACTCGCTCAAGCGCTGCGCCGTCGCGCTCCGCAATCATGGCCTTCATGCGGCCGATCACCGCTTCGTAGGTGGTGAGTTCGCGCAATAGCGCTTCGCGATTCGATAGGCAGATGTCACGCCACATTTCGGGCGACGATGCGGCGATACGCGTGAAATCACGGAAGCCGCCGCCTGCGAAATCGAGCTTGAGCGCACCGTCTTCGGCATTGATGATCTGCGCAACCAGGGCGTACGACAGCACGTGCGGCAAGTGGCTGACAGCAGCGAACACGGCGTCGTGCTGCACGGCCGACATGATGTGGCAGTAGGCACCCGCCGCTTCCCACATCGCCTGCACACGGGCGACATCGCTGCGGCGGTTCTCCTGCAGGGGGCACAGCACGGTCTTTTTGCCGACATAGAGATCGGCCAACGCGGCCTCCACGCCGTTCAGTTCACGACCGGCGATCGGATGGGCCGGCACGAACTGGCTGACTTGGTCGCCCAGCGCGGTCTTGGCAGCCATGATGACGTCGGACTTGGTGCTGCCGGCATCCGTGACGATGGTGTCCGGGCCCAGATGCGGTTGCATGGCCAGCAGCAACGGCAGCGTCTGGGCGACAGGCGCGCACAGCACGACCATGTCGGCGCCGCGCACGGCCTCTTCCATCGGCAGGGCTTCGTCGATCACGCCGAGTCGGATCGCCGCCTCAAGCGACGCAGCCGATCGCCCGACGCCGACGACACGCCCGACCACACCGGCTCGACGCAACCCGAGCGCCAGCGAGCCGCCAATCAGGCCGACGCCGACAATCACCAACCGGGAACTGGAAAAAGAAGAGGCCACAACACCGCCCTGCTAGAAAAAAGCAAAGCGGCATTGTAGCCCGATGTGCGCGGCGCTCGATGCCTGATACGGGGCGCTGCGGCGGTCGCAGCGGAAGTTACGCGGCCGCTTTTTCCTGCGCCAGCGCTGCCTCCAGGGCGGCGATGAATGTGGCGTTCTCTTCCGGCAAGCCGATGCTGATGCGCAGCCATTGCGGCAAGCCGTAGTTGCCGACCGGACGCACGATCACCCCTTGCTTGAGCAATGCAACGTTCACGCGCGCACCGGCGCTCGTGTTATCACCCACGCGCACCAGGACAAAATTGCCTGATGACGGTACGTACTGCAGACCCAGCCGATCAAAGGCGTTAGTCAGTTGCACGTAGCCGGCTGCGTTCAGTTCGGCCGATTGGCGCAGAAACTCCGCATCGTTGAGCGCCGCTACCGCCGCGGCTTGCGCCAGGCTGTTGACGTTGAACGGCTGGCGAATCCGGTTGAGCAGATCGGTCAACTGCGGTTGCGCAATGCCGTAGCCCACACGCAGGCCGGCCAGCCCGTACGCCTTGGAGAACGTGCGCGACACCAGCAGGTTCGGGTATTGGCGGACCCACGCAACGGAGTCGTACTGCTGCTCCGGGTTCAGGAATTCGTTGTACGCCTCGTCTAGCACGACGACGACCGTCGGCGGCACCTTGGCCAGGAACGCGGCAATCGCATCGGCCGGCAGGAAGGTGCCGGTCGGGTTGTTCGGATTGGCGATGTAGATCAGGCGCGTGTCTGGCGTGATCGCAGCGGCCATCGCGTCGAGATCGTGGCCGTAATCGCGGGCCGGCACCTCGATGGCGCGCGCGCCCACTTCCTGGGCCGCCAGCGCATACACGGCAAACGAATGCTGCGCGTAAATCACAGCCTGCCCCGGCGACACCAGCGCGCGAGCGGCCAGCTCAAGGATGTCATTGCTGCCGTTGCCGAGCGTGATCCATGTTTCCGGCACGCCAAACTTGGCATGCAGCGCGGCTTTCAGGCTGAAACCGTTGGCATCCGGATAGCGCGCCAGTTCATCAATGACCGCAGCCATCGCGTTCTTGGCTGACTGCGGCATGCCCAGCGGGTTTTCGTTGGACGCGAGCTTGACGATGCGCGCGGCATCCAAGCCGAACTCGCGTGCCACTTCGGAAATCGGCTTGCCGGCCACATAAGGGGCGATGGCGCGGACATACTCGGGGCCGAACTGCAAAGACATGGGGTGCTCCTCCGTTATCGACGCTCTGCCCGTGCAGAGCGCCTTGAATCCCTCAATGTGCCGAGGGATAGGACCCCAACACTTTGAAATACGCCGCGTCATGACGCAGCTTTTCCAGCGCGCGCGCTACTTGCGGGTCGCGCTGATGGCCTTCCACGTCGACGTAGAAGTAGTACTCCCACGCGCCGCTGCGCGCCGGGCGCGACTCGAAACGGCACATCGACACGCCGTTCTCGGCCAACGGCGCCAGCAACTTGTAGACGGCACCGGCCTCGTTCGGCACCGACAAAATCAACGACGTCTGATCACGCCCGCTCGGCTCCGTCTCGTAATTGCCAATCACGACAAAGCGCGTGCGGTTGTGCGGATCGTCTTCCACATTGGCACGCACCACGTGCAGCCCGTAGCGGTTGGCCGCCTGCACGCTTGCCAGCGCGGCCACCGTTTCGTCCTCGCCAGCCATGCGCGCAGCCTCGGCGTTGCTCGACACGGCCTCGCGCGGCAGGTTCGGATAGTTCGTGTTCAACCACCGTTGACACTGCGCCAGCGCCTGCGCATGCGCACGCACCACCTTCACCTGCGACATGTCGCCCGTCTTGTGCAGCAGGTTGTGATGCACCCGCAGCGCAATTTCGCCGCTGATCTTCAGCGACGTCTGCAAGAACAGATCGAGCGTGCGCGACACCACGCCTTCCGTCGAATTTTCGACCGGCACCACGCCGCAATCGACCGTGCCGGACTCCGCCGCACGAAACACCTCGTCGATGCTCGGGCACGGCATCGGCTGGATTTCGTGGCCGAAATGCGCGATCACCGCCTGCTCCGAAAACGTGCCTGCGGGGCCGAGGTAACCGATGCGCAGCGCCTGTTCCAGGCCGCGGCACGCCGACATCACCTCACGCCAGATGGCGGCGATGCTCTCGTCGTGCAGAGGCCCTTGATTGCCCGACTGCATCTTGCGAATGACCTGCAGTTCGCGGTCCGGCCGAAACGCCGGCGACGAATAGCGCTTCTTCACTTCGCCCACTTCCTGCGCCACCTTGGCGCGGTCGGAAAGCAGGGCAAGCAGCTGGTTGTCGATGGCGTCGATCTGCGTGCGCAACGGCGCAAGCTCCGCCGCCAATGCGGCGTCCTTGTTTTGCTTCGTATCGTCTGACTGACTGGTCATTGTAGGAATCGGGTTCGGCAACGGATTGCAAATTGCCGCGCGAAGCGGGCGCTTCGCGCAATGTTCTGCCGTGATCGAGGATCAGCGTTACGCGGACGCTCTTTCAAAGTCACGCATGAAGTCGACCAGTGCCTCTACGCCTTCCAGCGGCATCGCGTTGTAGATGCTCGCCCGCATGCCGCCCACGGACTTGTGGCCCTTGAGCTGCACCAACCCGCGCTCGCGCGCCTGCGTGAGGAAGGCCTCGTTGCGGGATTCGTCGTTGAGGAAGAACGGCACGTTCATGCGCGACCGGCACGTCGGATGGATTTCGTTGCGGTAGAAGCTGCTGGCGTCGATAAAGTCGTAGAGCATCTTCGACTTGATGATGTTGCGCGTCTCCAGCGCCTCGACCCCACCCTGACGCTTGATCCACTGGAACACGAGCCCGGCGATGTAGATGGCGTAAGTGGGCGGCGTGTTGTACATGGAGCCGTTTTCGGCCACGAGACGCCAGTTGAATGCCGACGGGCACAGCGGATGCGCGTGGCCCAGAAGGTCCTTGCGGACGATAGCGATGGTCAATCCGGCCGGGCCGATGTTTTTCTGCGCGCCGCCGTACAGCACCTGATAACCGTTCCAGTCGATCGGCCGCGAGAGGATGTGGCTCGACACGTCGGACACCACCACACGCCCGTGCGCCTGGCCGACATCGGGCGTCTCCTGATATTCAACGCCAACAATGGTTTCGTTCGTGCACAGGTGCACGTAGGCCGCATCCGACGACAGCTTCCAGGTCGATACATCCGGGATCTTGTGGAAGCGCTCGGCCTCGCTCGTGGCAGCGATGTTCACCTCGCCGTACTTGCGCGCCTCCTGCTGCGACTTGATCGACCACGTGCCGGTGACGACGTAATCCGCCTTCGGCGCATCGGCCGACAGCCGGCGCATCAAGTTCAGCGGCACGATCGCGTTTTCGGCGATGGCACCGCCTTGCAGGAAGAGGATTTCGTAATTGTCCGGCACCGCCAGCAGCTGCCGCAAATCGCTGAACGCTGCCGCCAGAATGCTTTCGAATTCGCGGCCGCGATGGCTCATTTCCATCACGCTCATGCCGCTGCCGTGCCAGGAGACCATCTCCTCCTTCGCCTGCTCCAGCACCTCGAGCGGCAGCACTGCCGGCCCTGCCGAAAAGTTGTACACACGCGCCTGGCTGGCTTGGAGGGCTCGATCCGCTTGGTTCATAGGACGAAGGGCAAAAGAAAAATGGCTGTCTGGGCGCAAACCCAAACAGCCATTATCTACCAACTGACAGCCCGACGGGGATTGTGTCCCGATCGTCTGTCTATGCCGGTCAATTACTTCGCAGCAGCGGCAACTTCCTTGTCAGCCATGTCGCGCATCTTCTTGCCGACTTGCGGACCGTACTTCTGCATCACGTTGCCCCACACTTCCTGCATGGCCTTGCCTTGGTTAGCCATGAACTTCTGGCCACTCGGCGTCTTCAGGAACGTGGTCAGGTCCTTGATTTCCTGGGTCGAGTAGTACTTGCCCAGCGAGTCATAGTGGGCTTGCAGCGCGTCCTTGCGGAAGGCTTCCGTGTCGAAGTCCTTGCCAGCGCCGTCGGTCATGCGTTGCACAGCGCCATTCTTCTTCAGCTTGTCGACAGCCGCTTGCTTCTGCTTGTCGTTCAAAGTCTTGTTCTCGACCAGAGCCTGCTCCAGCACCAGCGGGGCCTCCTGCTTTGCGCCGTTGGCCAGCACTTCACCCTGACCCTTGATGGCTGCGTCGACGTTCATCGTCGTCAGCAGGTCCTTGATGGCTGCCGTCTTGTCAGCGTCGCCAGCCTGCGCGAATGCAAACAGCGGAGCGAAACCGGCCACCACGATCAGATGTTTGAGTTTGAGACTCTTGTGCATTGTTGCTCCCTTGAGATAAGCGTTGCGTTTAGGCCGGGCGTGTGACGCAAAAGTTCCAGGCCCCTGCCGCGCACAGGTCCGGCATCATGACAGAACTGCGCCTAACGGCAAGCAAAAGATGTTTCTAATTATGTCTCGCTGCTGTCATCCGACTGTGCATCGGCACCTGGGGCGGCATCCGCCGCATCGGCGCCTTCAACAACATCCGCGCCTTCAGCATCGGACTCCATCACACGTTGCAGCCCGGACAGCTTGTTGCCCTCACCCACCGAGATGAGCGTGACGCCCTGCGTGGCGCGACCCATTTCGCGGATCTCGTCCACACGCGTACGGATCAGCACGCCGCCCGTCGTGATCAGCATGATTTCGTCTTCCGGTGCCACCAGCGCCGCGGCCACCACCTTGCCGTTACGCTCGGAGGTCTGGATGGCGATCATGCCCTTCGTACCGCGACCATGTCGGGTGTACTCGGAGATCGGCGTGCGCTTGCCGTAGCCATTTTCGGTAGCGGTCAGCACACTACCGGCCACCGACTGGGCACCTTCGCCTTCGGTTTCTGCCGGTGCGACCAGCATGGCGATCACTTGCTGGTTCTCTTCCAGGTTCATGCCACGAACACCGCGTGCCTGGCGGCCCATCGGGCGCACGTCGTTCTCATCGAAGCGCACCGCTTTGCCCGCGTCCGAGAACAGCATCACGTCGTGCTGACCATCGGTAATGTCCGCGCCAATCAGGAAATCGCCTTCGTCCAGATCCACCGCGATGATGCCGGCCTTGCGCGGGTTCGAGAATTCCGTCAGGGCAGTCTTTTTGACGGTCCCCTTGGAGGTCGCCATAAACACGAAGTGCTGCTCGTCGAACTGCTTCACCGGCAGGATCACGTTGATCTTCTCGCCCGGCGACAGGGGGAACATATTCACGATGGGGCGGCCGCGCGAGTTGCGGCTGCCCTGCGGCACTTCCCACACCTTCAGCCAATACAGACGGCCGCGGTTGGAGAAACAGAGGATGTAGTCGTGGGTGTTGGCGACAAACAGCGTGTCGATCCAGTCGTCTTCCTTCGTCGCAGCCGCCTGCTTGCCGCGCCCGCCACGCTTTTGCGCGCGGTACTCGGAAATCGGCTGACTCTTCATATAGCCGCTGTGGGACAGCGTCACCACAAGATCCTGCGGCGTAATGAGGTCTTCTGTATCCAACTCCGTCGCATTGTGCTCAATCTGCGAACGACGCTCGTCGCCGAATTCAGCGCGGATCGCGGTGAGTTCCTCGACGATGATGGCGGTGATACGTTCGGGCCGCGCGAGAATGTCCAGCAGATCGGCGATCTGCGCCATCACTTCCCGGTATTCCTGGACGATTTTGTCCTGCTCCAGCCCGGTGAGGCGTTGCAGGCGCATCTGCAGAATTTCTTGCGCTTGCGTGTCCGACAGCTTGTAGAGGCCGTCGGCTTGCATACCAAACGCGGGCAGCAGACCTTCCGGGCGATACGCTGCGCCGCCGCCCGAAGTTTCGCTCTCGGCGCGAACGAGCATGTCGCGCACGAGGCCCGAATCCCAGCTGCGGCTCATCAACTCGGCCTTTGCGACCGGCGGGGTCGGGGCAGCCTTGATGATGGCGATGAACTCGTCGATGTTGGCGAGCGCCACAGCCAGACCTTCGAGGATGTGGCCACGCTCGCGCGCCTTGCGCAGATCAAATACGGTGCGACGCGTCACCACCTCGCGGCGGTGCAGCAGGAAGCACTCCAGCATCTGGCGCAGGTTCAGCAGGCGCGGCTGGCCGTCGACCAGCGCGACCATGTTCATGCCGAACGTATCCTGCAGCTGCGTATTCTTATAGAGGTTGTTGAGCACAACCTCCGGCACCTCGCCGCGCTTGAGTTCGATCACGACGCGCATGCCCGACTTGTCCGACTCGTCGCGAATGTCCGAGATGCCTTCGATCCGCTTTTCGGTGACCAGCTCGGCGATACGCTCGAGCAGCGTGCGCTTGTTAACTTGATACGGCAGCTCGTCGACGATGATCGCCTGACGCTGACCGCGGTCGATATCTTCGAAGTGTGTCTTGGCGCGCATCACCACGCGGCCGCGGCCGGTGCGATAGCCCTCGCGGACACCCGAAATGCCGTAGATGATGCCCGCCGTCGGGAAGTCCGGCGCCGGGATCAGTTCGATCAGCTCGTCGACCGTCGCTTCCGGGTTGCGCAGCAAGTGCAAGCAGCCATCGACGACTTCGTTCAGGTTGTGCGGCGGAATGTTCGTCGCCATCCCCACCGCAATCCCGGACGAACCGTTGATCAGCAAATTGGGAATGCGCGCCGGCAAAACGGACGGTTCAGTCTCGGAACCGTCGTAGTTCGGCTCGAAATTGACCGTCTCCTTGTCGAGGTCGGCCAGCAGTTCGTGGGCAATCTTCGACAGGCGGATTTCGGTGTAACGCATCGCCGCGGCGTTGTCGCCGTCGACCGAGCCGAAGTTCCCCTGGCCGTCGACCAGCATGTAGCGCAGGGAAAAGTTCTGCGCCATCCGCACGATGGTGTCGTATACAGCAGTGTCGCCGTGGGGGTGATACTTACCGATCACATCCCCGACGATACGAGCAGACTTCTTATAGGGGCGATTCCAGTCGTTGTTCAGCTCGTGCATCGAGTACAAGGCACGGCGATGCACCGGCTTGAGACCATCCCGCACATCTGGAAGCGCGCGGCCCACGATCACGCTCATAGCGTAAGCGAGGTACGAGCTGCGCATTTCTTCTTCGAGCGATACCGGGAGTGTCTCTTTGGCGAATTGATCCATTGGGCGAACGGTGGGAGGTCCCTAGTGAGCGTAGTGATGCGCACTACAGGACGCTGCGGTTGCGCGAATAACAGAACATTTTACCATGCCGCAAGCCCCCGCCCCTCCAGCGCGCGAGCGACGCATCGTCAACCCCGGGCACGTTCCCTGCGACGGACGCCAAAACCGGCGAGCCAATCCCCATAAGGGTTTGCGAGCCATTTCCTGCCTTGTTGCGTACACACCACAAGGCCATGGCGCCCCGTTCGAATCGCTTATATTTGCTTTTTAGGAGTGCGTGCTTGTGGCACAATCCCCCAGCGAAGAGGCAGACATTGTTCGAAGTGGAGCCTTCACCACACCGAGAATGTTATACTCCGAAGAATGTATGACTTGTTTTCGTCCCATCTGCTCGCAGTCTTCTGCGGTGATCTCATCCTGAGAGGAGAAATATGAAAAAATTTGCCAAGCTCGCGTTCGCTGCAGCTGCGGTAGCCATGGCTGCGTCCGCTTACGCTCAGTCGGTGCCCTACGAAAAGAAGGCCGTCAACGACAACTGGGGTAACGGCACGAGCGAGTGGGTCTGGAAGAACGGCACGAACGAACTGTGCTGGCGCAATGGCTTCTGGACGCCGGCAACCGCCAACGCTCAGTGCGACGGCGCTCTGGCTCCGGCTGCTGCTCCGACGGCTACCCCGGCTGCTCCGGCTGCTCCGGTTGTGTCGAGCGAGAAGGTTACGTTCGCTGCTGACACCCTGTTCGATTTCGACAAGGCTGTGCTGAAGCCGGAAGGCAAGGCCAAGCTGGACGACCTGGTCTCGAAGCTGAAGGGCATCAACCTGGAAGTCGTGATCGCCGTTGGCCACACCGACTCGTTCGGCTCGGACAAGTACAACGACCGCCTGTCGGTCCGTCGTGCTGAAGCCGTCAAGGGCTACCTGGTCAGCAAGGGCATCGAAGCCAACCGTGTCTACACGGAAGGCAAGGGCAAGCGCCAGCTGAAGGTTGATCCGAAGTCGTGCAAGGGTTCGCGCAAGGCACAAATCGCCTGCCAGCAACCGAACCGCCGCGTGGACGTCGAAGTGGTCGGCACCCGCAAGGCTCAGTAATTCGGTTCACACCGGGAAAAAGCCCAGCGAAAGCTGGGCTTTTTTTCGTCTATACATCAGGCGGGTGTCCCTTCAGAGGGCCGCCGGAAACTGGCAAACAAAAAAGCGATGGCGCATTTGGGGCGCCATCGCTTTTTCTGTTTGGGGCAATCCGCTGGCCCTTTTTATGACGCTCGTCTTATTGGTAAGAAGGTGTCGCCTGGTCGTTAGCCACCATGGCGCGATCGCCAACGCGCAGGTTGTTCGGGTTTCGCTGCGTGACGGTCGCGACGCGGCCATCATCGAGGCGCACGGTGATACGGTAGACGGTTTGACCACCGGCTCCGGCACGCTGCTCAACTTGATTGCCTGCATAGGCACCCAATGCTGCCCCGCCAATGGTTGCAACGGTGTTGCCCGTACCGCCACCCACTTGGTGGCCCAGAATGCCGCCGGCCACGCCACCGATGATGGTGCCCAAAATGCCCGGGCTATTTGCGGGGGCCTGCATCGGTTGGATCGATTCGACGCGGCCATAAAGCGCGCCCGTTTGCTGCGGCTGCCCACCATAAGCGGGTTGCTGACCATAGGCAGGCTGCTGACCATACCCGCCGTTGTAGCCACCGCCGTAACCCGGCGCCGCGCAGCCCGCGAGTACCGTGAGGCCCGCAACACCCAGCCCCATCAGAATCTGTTTGGATTTCATTGATCTCTCCTTTGAGCGAAGGTGACAGTTTGAGGAATTGCATGCGCGTTTGTTCACGTCTGTTTCAATGTGAAACCTTTTCGCGGACGCTGTGATTTGGTCGGGGCCACGGTTTTTGGTACATTTCCTCACCTAGCCGATACGCCCTGGCGCAGCGCAACATGACGACCACACACGCGAACGCCGATGCCGGCGAACTCGAAAAATTCAGCGAACTCGCTCACCGCTGGTGGGACCCGAACAGCGAGTTCAAACCTCTGCACGAAATCAACCCTCTGCGCCTTGACTGGATTCAGTCCATCGCGCCGCTGGCCGGCAAGCGCGTGGTCGACGTCGGCTGCGGCGGCGGCATCCTTTCAGAGAGCATGGCGCGTGCCGGGGCCAACGTCAAAGGCATCGATCTGTCGCGCAAAGCATTGCGTGTCGCCGACCTGCACGGTCTCGAGGCCGGTGTTACCGTCGATTACGAGGAGATCGCCGCAGAAGCGCTGGCCGCGCGGGAGCCAGCCAGTTTCGATGTCGTCACTTGCATGGAGATGCTCGAACATGTGCCCGATCCGGCCTCTGTTGTGCGTGCATGCGCGACGCTGGTAAAGCCGGGCGGATACGTGTTTTTCTCGACCATCCACCGGAACGCCAAGGCGTATCTCCTGGCCGTCATCGGCGCGGAATACGTACTGAACATGCTGCCGCGTGGTACGCATGATTACGCCAAGTTCATCCGTCCTTCAGAGCTGAGCTCGTTCGTCCGTGGCGCCGGACTCCAGGCGCAGGAGATGCGCGGGCTGGAATACAACCCGATCAGCGGCCGCTACGCCCTCACGCGTGACACCAGCGTCAACTACCTGATGGCGACACGCCGTCCGGCCCAAGCATGACGATGAGCCGGTTTCCCGATCCACTGGGCGCGGTGCTGTTCGATCTGGATGGCACGCTTGCGGATACGGCGCCCGATCTGGCCGCCGCGGCCAACAAGGTGCGCACCGACCGGGGCCTCGAGCCGGTGGACTATGAAGCGCTGCGCCCCGTTGCCTCGCATGGCGCCCGAGGGCTCATCGGCGTGGCCTTCGGCGTTGGGCCGGGGGATGCCGAATTCGAATCGCTACGGCTAGCGTTTCTCGCCAACTACGAGGCGGAAATCTGCGTGCGAACGCAACTGTTTCCGGGCATGGCTGAGGTGCTGGTCGAACTCGGCCGCGCGGGCATTCCTTGGGGCATCGTCACCAACAAGTCGGGCCGCCTGACGGTGCCGCTGGTTGCACAGTTGGCGTTTCCGGTACCGCCGGCCTGCGTCGTTGCGGGCGACACCACCCCGCACGCAAAACCCCACCCTGCCCCGCTGCTGCATGCAGCCGAATCCATCGGCGTCGACGCACGGCAGATCGTCTACGTGGGCGATGACCTGCGTGACATTGAAGCCGGCCGCGCTGCCGGCATGCCTACCATTGCGGCCAGTTACGGCTATTGTGGTAATGGGCCGTCGCCAGTGGAATGGCGCGCCGATGCGCTGATCGCCAACGCAGCTGAACTGATTCCGCTGCTGCTGGAATCGCAACGCGCTTGATCCCGATGCCCAGGTAAATGCCTGGGCGCCACACCTTTCAGGACCGCTGCCTCCCACAGGGACGTGGCGGTTGACCGACTGACGAAGTAGGCCACGCCGTGACCGGACCGACACCAGCATGAGCACCTCCCCCGATTCGCACCCCGATCTGCAATCGAATACCAACGGCTGGCGCGCACGGCTTGATCGCATACGCGGTACGGCAGGCTGGCAACGCGTGGCGCAGGTCGGTACGTCGCGACGGAGCAAGCGCATTGGGATCGGCGTGCTGATCTTCCTGGTGGTGTTCGGGCTGCTGGGCGCCTTCGGCGGCCCGCCGTTGCTGCGCCACCTGGCGCAAACGCAGCTCAGCAAACTGCTGGAACGGCCGGTTTCGGTCGGCAAGGTCAGCATCAACCCATACACGCTGCGGCTTGACGTCGACCAGCTCCACATTGCCGAGCGTGACGGCAAAACGCCGTTCGTCGATGTCGGCCATCTGCATGTCAACGCGTCGTGGAGCTCCCTCTTCCGCCGCGCCCCCGTCATCGAAGAACTCAGCATCGACGCGCCCCACGTGCGTATCGCCCGCACCGCCGAGCAACGCTTCAATTTCTCTGACATCGTCGACAGGCTAAGCCGGCCGGACAACCCGCCCAAACCAAAGTCCAACGAGCCAGCGCGCTTCGTCTTCGCCAATCTGCAGTTGACCAACGGCGCGATCGATTTTGCTGACCAGCCGCTGGGCACACAGCACAAGGTCGAAGGCTTGCAGATCGGCGTGCCTTTCCTGGCGAGCCTACCGGCCGACGTGGACATCTTCGTGCAGCCGCTGCTGGCCGCGCGCATCGACGGTGCGCCGCTGCATTTCGCCGGCAAGACCAAGCCGTTTGCCGATTCTCTCGAATCGAACCTCAACGTCAAGATCGACGGCCTGGATCTGCCCCGCTACCTCGGCTATGTGCCCGGTCCGTTGCCGGTGGCCGTGCCGCAGGGCAAGCTGACGACGGACCTGACGATCGAGTTCCAGAAGCCCAAGAGCGGCGCGCCGGTGCTGCGCGTGCATGGCACAGCCGGCCTCGACAACCTGGAAGTGATCGACACCAGAAAAGCGCCGCTGGTGGCCGCCAAACAGGTGCGCGCAACGCTCGCCGACGTGCGCCCGCTCGACAACGTATTCCACCTCGATGGGCTCTCGCTCGACGGCGTGCGCGTCGATGCCGCGCGTGGTGCCGATGGAGCAATCAATTTCGCGCAGCTCGGTGGCAAGCCCACACCT
This sequence comes from Ralstonia edaphi, assembly GCF_958350185.1. NCBI lineage: Bacteria > Pseudomonadati > Pseudomonadota > Betaproteobacteria > Burkholderiales > Burkholderiaceae > Ralstonia > Ralstonia edaphi. The sequence goes on along the minus strand of NZ_CATWHI010000006.1, from coordinate 205,318 downwards.
GCAGAGGCAAAGCCTGCCAAGGCCGAGCCCGCACCGACCACCAAGCCAAAACCGTTGGATGTGGTGGTCAGCAAGCTGCAACTGGCGAACAGCACCGTCCATTGGCATGACGCAACCACGCAGCCGGCTGCCGACCTGACGCTGGAAGACCTTCGCGGCGACATTGGCGTGCGCACGTTGGGCGGCCCGACCACGCTCGATGTGGGCGCCAAGCTGGCGCAAGGCGGCACGCTCAACGTCAAGGGCAACACGTCGCTGGAGAAGAACACCGGCGAGCTGCAGCTGACGCTGGAAGGCGTGAAGCTGGCTGGCATCGGCCCGTATCTGCGCCAGGCCGGGGCGCCGCAGTTGCAGAACGGCGCGTTGTCGGCCGACGGCAAGGTGACGCTCGACTTCGGGCCCGAAAAATTCAACGTGCGTGCCGAGCCGCTGACCGCAAGCCTGGCCGATCTGTCGCTGGCGCCCGCCTCGGGCAAGGACACCGCGTTGCGCGCCAAGCTGCTGCACGCGGATGTAAAGAGCTTCGACCTGAGCGCCCGCACCCTCGCACTGAACGAAGTGCGCGCCGACGGCCTGCAGATCGACGCATTGCGCAAGAAGGACGGCACGACCACGTTGACGCTGCTCGATGGGCCGCCCCCCGCGGCAGGCAAGCCGACGGCGCCTGCCAAGTCCGGCGCAAAATCGAACGCCCCAGCCGAAAAGCCGTGGGCAGTGACCGTGCAGACACTGAAGCTGGACAACAGCGCCGTCGGCTTTGAAGACCAATCGAACTCGCGCCCCGTCAAGGTGCGTGTCGAGCCGCTGAATGTGGTCGTGCAAAACGCGTCGACCGATCTCGGCAAACCCGTCAACGTGCAGATTGGCGCGGGGCTGGGTACGAAGGGCAAGCTCGATGTGCGCGGCGAGGTGGTACCGCAGCCGCTGAAGGCCGACCTGCGCGTGAACTCGCAGAACCTGTCGCTGGCGGGTTTCGACCCGTATCTGGACAAGTCGTTGAACGCGGCGATTACGAGTGCGCTGCTATCGATGGACGGGCGCCTCGTCCTCAACCAGGGCAAGGCGCTGACCGTGAACTACCAGGGCAACGCGACGCTTGGCAACGTGCGCCTGCAAGACCGTGTGAGTTCGGATGATTTCCTGCGCTGGCGCTCACTCGCGCTCAACCGCATCCAGGCCAACTACGACGGCACCACGCCGCGTGTGCGCGTGGGTGCTGTGGCGCTGTCGACGTTCTACGCGCGGGTCATCATCAACCCGAATGGGCGTCTGAACCTGCAGGATATCCGCGTGCAGCCGACCGAAGAGCGGCGCTCGCTGACCCAAAGCGAGCCTGCATCGGCGGCGGCTTCCGCCCCGGCAGCTGCGCCCGTGGTGCCTTCGGCCCCGGCTGCGGCCCCTGCATCGGCTGTTACCGTCACAGCCACCGGCCCAACGCCCAAGGCCGGCGGCGCCGACCTGCGCGTTGATGCCATCACGCTGCAAGACGGCAACATTCGCTTCACCGACAACTTCGTCAAGCCAAACTACACCGCCAACTTGACCGCCATCGGAGGCTCGATCGGCACCATCAGCACGGCCGCCAACCAGACACCCGCAGATGTGACGCTGCGGGGCAGTGTCGACGGCACGGCACCGGTGGACATCCACGGCAAGGTGAATCCGCTCGCCCCCACTGCCTTCGTGGACCTGACGGCCAAGGCCGACGGCGTGGAGTTGACCAACCTCACGCCCTACTCCGCCAAATACGCGGGCTACCCGATCACCAAGGGCAAGCTGACGATGGATCTGCACTACCTGCTCGACCAGGGCAAGTTGACCGCTGACAACCACATCTTCATCGACCAACTCACCTTTGGCGATCGCGTAGAGAGCAAGGATGCCACCAATCTGCCAGTGCGGCTGGCGGTGGCACTGCTGAAAAATTCGCGCGGCGAGATCGATGTGCGCGTGCCCGTGTCCGGCTCGCTGGATGACCCGCAGTTCAGCATCGGCGGCGTCATCCTGCGTGCGTTCGTCAACCTGATCGCACGCGCTGTGACGGCGCCCTTCTCGCTGCTGGCTAGTGCGTTTGGCGGCAGCGGCGGTGAGGAACTCGGCTATATCGAGTTCGATCCGGGCACGTCGAACATCAGCCAGGCATCGGTTGCCAAGCTGGACAAACTTGCCACGGCGCTCAAGGACCGCCCGGCGCTGAAGGTCGACATCGTCGGTCGCGTCGATCCAGAATTTGACCGCGACGGCCTGCGCCGGGAAGCCGTGAGCCGCCAGATTCGCGAACAGAAGCTCAAGGACGCCGGCGATGCTGCCGAGGCAGATACCACCGTCAAGCCGGAGGAGGAGGCCAAGTACCTTGAACGCGCCTACCAAGCCGCCAAGTTCCCGAAACCCCGCAACGTGATCGGGCTTGCCAAATCGTTGCCGCCGGACGAGATGCGAAAGCTGATGGAAACCAATGTGCAGGTGACGGATGCTGACCTACGGGAACTCGCTCAACGCCGCGCCAACGCCGTTCATGTGGCGCTGGCCGAACGTGTGGAGCCCGGACGTCTCTTCGTGGTGGCGCCCAAGCTCAATGCCGAGGGCATCAAGGACAAAGGTAAGACGACACGGGTTGATTTCGCGCTGAAGTGACCCATCTGTGGGATAATTCTCTTCTTCTCTGGGGCCGACCTGGTTTCGACGTGGGTTGCGAAGCAGTGAGGGCATACCGAGGACCCGTCACCTCGTTAATCAATGGGAATGCAATAACTGCTAACGACGAACGTTACGCACTGGCAGCCTAAGGGCCGCCGTCCTCGCACTGGCTCGCTGACGGGCTAGGGTCGAAAGACTAGCGAGGTCATTTACGTCAGATAAGCTTTAGGTGAGTCACGGGCCTAGAGACGAAAACTTAGTGAATCGCCGTCGTAGAGCGTGTTCGTCCGCGATGCGGCGGTTAAATCAAATGACAGAACTAAGTATGTAGAACTCTCTGTGGAGGGCTTGCGGACGCGGGTTCGATTCCCGCCGGCTCCACCAAATGCAAAACCCCAACCGTTCTCGGTTGGGGTTTTTTCTTTTCGGCACACGCGCCTGCGGGACCTGCCCCGCGGAAGGATCGACCTAGCCGCTTCGGCTCACTGCAAGACATGCATGGCAGACGAGCCAGTCGAGCCGCCTCACGCCGCGCCAGTCATAGCTCATCGCAAAAACGACAGACGTATTCGCAGTGCCCATCCTTGCCTTGCCTTAATTGCGGCACTTTATGTCGAGGCCGGCAGCGGTGGCAACTGAAGATCGTCAAGACCGATGACGTTACGCCCGCCCGACCTCATCGGCAGCGCAGCGTCTGCCTCTGGTAGTTCCGTCCGGGTTCAGCCTGGCGCAACGCATATGGCGCCTGACACTGGTTGTCTTTCCACTTCACCGACAAGGTGCCCTGTTCCTGATTGAGCAGCACAAATGCATTCCCGTTCGGATCTGCGATGCCGAGGTGCCTGCCGGTTTGTGCGTCTTCCACGCTCGCGCCAAAAGGCACCGGCGTCCCATTCGCCTGCTGGAGTGCGAACTGGGCGCGCTGGCCGCTGTAACCCTTGAAGGTCGCCTGCACGATCGCGCCGCGGCGCGGCACCACCTGCTTGACGGTGTCCTCCAGTTCCACATCCGCACCCAGGTTATGCGTCTCGGGGCTCAGCGCATTCAGGCGATACGGCTGCGCATAGGTGATCACTGCGTACCCGTTGCGGCCGACCGACGTACCAGCATCGGTCTTCACGTCCACGCCCTTAAGCCCTTCCACCTTCATCAGCGCGAAGGTATCTCCCACGGTGCGGCTCAAGTTGACGCCGCCGCGATGGACCACAACAGAGCCCGTGGCGCCAACGCTAGTCGATTGGTAGTCGCGTGCAACGTTCACGTTGGCGTTGAGCTGCCCCATGTCGGTGTCACGGGTGATGCTTGCGCCGCCCGTGGCGCCGCGTCCAGTGCCGGTGTAACCGGCCTGCATGGCATACGAGGTTTTCTCGTTGACAAAGCCGCTCAGACCGCTCTGGACGTTGGTGCCGCCGTTGTTACTGTTACTGATATTGGTATACGCACGGCCCGACCGCAGCTTGCCACCCAGCGGAATCGACATCGTCAGCATGATTTGCTTGCTGTTGCCGTTTCCGCTAAACCGGGTGTCCTTCGTCTGGCTCAGGCTGAGGTTGTAGCTCAACTGTTTCCAGTTGTTGCCATAACCCACACTAAGACTGCGGCTCGACCCGGGCTGGTTCCAGTAGGTCTGCTGGCTGACGTTCAAGTAAACGCTGCCGTATCGGCGGTCCACGCCACCCAGGTCCTGGCTGGTCGTCAGGTCAATACGTGAGCGACTGCGCCCGGACTGAAAGCCGAGGCCGTTGACCCAACCATTGCTTGCGGTGCTGCTGAGATCGTTGACGTGATCGTTGAAGGTGCGGTAACCGGACGTCGAATATCGATAGGCAGCAAGCGTGAAGTTAGTGTTAGTGCTGGTAAATGTCTTGGCGTACAGAACCCGCACACTCTGCCCGGTGTCCCGCTTACCGCGCACCCGGCTGGTGGATTGGGTCACATCGACGGAAAGCGCGCCAATGGGTGTGTTGGTGCCGACACCCACGTTCACTGCCTGGAAGTCCTTTGATACCTGCAAGCCCCCAGCTACCGTACTGTTATCAGTCAGTCCATAGACGAGCGAACCGCTGACAAGATTGGGCGACGGGCCCTGCTCGCCATCGTATTTACCGGCGGCAAAGTTGTACTTGAGCCGCCCTTTGCGCAGCATCAACGGCAGGCTTGAAAACGCCTGGTGCGTGACGCGCCTGCTGCCGTCGGCTTCGATCACGGTGATCTCAAGATCGCCGTTGGAACCGGACGGGAAAATATCGGTGAGTTGGAATGGGCCAGGCGGGACATTGGCCCGATAGAGAACATAGCCACTCTGACGTACCTCGATCACCGCATTGGTAGCGGCTTGTCCGCGCACCACCGGCGCGTAACCACGCTCGCTGTCGGGCAGCATGGCATCGTCGGCGCCGACTTGCACCCCGCGAAACCGCACGCTGTCGAACAACGTTGAATCGGAGTACTGCTCGCCGAGACTCAATTGGCCCTTGATGGCATCGACGTCGCGCTGCACCAGCGTGCGGTTGCTCTTGAAGCGGGTCTGGCCGCTGTTGCTTCCACTGACCGTGGACTCGTTTCTCAGTCGCCAACGGCCAATGTTCACGCCGTTCTGCAGGCCAATGAAATAGCTGCTGCTGTCGCTACCAATGCGAGTGTGGCCGTAGTTGCCGCTGAACTGGTAATTGACGTAGCCAGCTGTTACACCTTCGTCCCACAGAGCAGGGTCCACGTAGCCACGTGCTGCACGCGAGAGAAATGCCTGCGGAATGCTCAGATTCAGCTGCAGTCGGCCGGCGTCGAAATCGACTGAGGCCTGATCCATCACGTGTGGCAGATCAAGGCACGCCTGGCTATTGATGTCCAGCGGCGGGGTAACGCTGCTCAGATTGACGCCGAAGTCGTGCAGCATCTTGGCTGTCAGGCATGGGCGGAGCTGGGTTTTGTCACTGTCCTGATAAAAGTCGATATCACGGCGGCCCACCAGATTACCGTTGACTTCCACCTCGACCCGATAGGTGCCAGGCGGCACGCTGCTGCCGGAACTGAGCACGGCGCTCAGGTCCGCCGGGCGCCCTTGGCCATGCAAAAAGCTCGTGTTGTACGCGAGCAGCATTGAATCAGCCTGCGCAACGACCGTCTCCCCTTCGGAGGCCCGCGCGCTGTTCATCATCGCAAGACACACGGCCAGGTAGAGCGGCGTTGCGCTCGGGCGTGCAGCAGCCGCTTTTCCATTGGTCCTTCTGGAGACCGATTTGGTCGTCTGGCGGGTAGACATCGCAATGCTCGCTTCTGGCTTGGTGAATCGGGGGGGGGGGCTGTCACATAGGCAAGCTCCGCTACGGTTGGCGCGGGCTTATCCAGCCCGGGCGGGCTGGCGCAATCGAACCGGCTGGCAGCCGGCTCGATCAGTTGCCGGTGGAAACCGGCGTGCTCGGCTGACTGCCGTGCAAGGTGACGCGGTAGCTTTGGCGGCCGCCGTAGTCATTGATGACGTCGTAGCGCAGCTCCGGCACGGCGGTACTGGCCGGCAATTTCACCGGCAACGCCACCGTGGCGCCGGGGGCAACCATCTTCGCGTCGATGACTGGTTCTTCTGCGCTGCCGCTGTGTACCTTTGCATCGACCACGGTCACGTGGTAGAGACTCGGGTTGCTCAAACGCAGCATCGCCTTGCTGCCATCCTGGTTGAGCTGCCATTGCAGGCTGGCCGGAGCCTTCTGGGGGTCCGCGTTCAAACCAGCCGGCCGATAGAACACCTTGATGCGCTGGCGGACAGCCAGTTGCAATACGTTGTCGTTGTGGGCTGTCTGCGGAACCTCTTGTACATTCAACCAGAAGGCCGACTCACGATCTGCCGGCATACCCACGCCTTCGTACAGCACCCGCAGCATCTGCTGCTGCTTTGCTGCCAACTTGGCCAGCGGCGGAGTGATGGCAAACGGCAGTTGACCGTGCGCGCCTTCATCAAGCGGATCAAGCCACGCCTGGATCAATGCATCGCCACCATCGTTATTGACGACCACGGAGGTTTCCTTGTTCTTGCCGTCAAAGATCAGCCGCGTGGTGCTGAGGGAAATGCTGGCGTGACTCGCGGACGCAGCCAACGCGCACGCCAACGCCGCGCCAACGGCGCATCGTTTTGCTCTCATATCCGGAATAGCCTGTGAAGAAATAGACGGCAGCGGCGTAATGACCGCTGCCGATTGAAGCCAGCCGTGTTGGCTGGCGCTTGTCTTACGCTTACTCGTAGGTGAGCGTGAACGGCAGGCTGGCGTTTGCAACACCCGGCTTGATCTTCGTCGGGTCTGCAGCCACATAGGCTGCGGCGAAGCGCACGTTGACTGCGCCGCCGGTCGACGGCACCGTGGTCTGCGCCAGCAGATCGCCATTGCTCAGGTCGAACGCGTTTGCGCCGGCGCCCGTACCTTCGTACACGGCAATGCTCACGCCTTGTGCGAAGCCTGCGGCGGTGTTGCCGTTGTTCACGCGCAGCGTCTTCTTGTCTGCGCTCAGCTCAGCCGTCTTGCCGGCGAACTTCATGCTGACCTTGGCGCCCGTCTTGCAGACCACGTCAATGTTGGCCGAGCCAGCGCCGTTGGCGAGGTTCTTCGGTGCAGTCAGCGTACCGATGTCATCGGCAGCAATGGTGCCCATGTCGACGTTGATGGTGCCTGCATCGCCTGCGAGCGAGGACACCTTGCAGGTGTCGCTCAGGATCGTGCCTTGGAAATTGATGACGCCATCCACCGACGTAGGCGTCGTTTGGGCCATTGCGGCGGCCGACAGCGTAGACATGGCGACGCCAGCCAGGAACAGTTTTGCTTTCATTGACTTACCCTTAGATTGAATCCGCGGCACGAACGTGCGGGATCTGGTCGAGAACAAATGCCTATCGAAGAAGGCAGGCGCAAGTATTCCAAGCGTGGCGGTCGCGCCATATCAGACTGTTCTGAAAAAGCGGGCGAGATTCGCGTTTTTGCTCGCACGTCGACGCTTTTGGCCATTCAGGCGCGACGCCTTTCACGTTGCGGAAGGTGGGGCTCGCTAGGCGGGCTGTCGAACGCGGAAATCGGAGCAGCACAAGGCTCCGTGCCGCCTCAGGTGAGGCGTACAAGGCATATGTGGGAATGCAAGGCGGGGTGAGGAACGCCCCGATGGCAGGCTCAGGTGTCAGTGCTGTCCATCGGGTGCAGCGATTGAAGCTCCGCCAGAAGCGCCTGTGCGTCTGCGGTGATGCTGGCAGACGGTTCTGAAAGATGCCGCTCCAACTCGCTTGCGGCCTCACGTGTTTGCAGGTCATCCACAACGGCGGCGGCACCCGATATTCGATGTGCCGCTCGACGTGCCTGCTCCACATTCCGATGTGCGACGCCCTGGGCAAGCATCTCAAGATCGGTTTTCATGGTCTGTCGATAGATCGCCAGCACGTCCACCGTCGGTGCCGCGTCGCGCTCTGCCGGCACCGTGTGGGCGTCAGAATCGCCATGGCCGCACCAGAGTTCGATCAGCTCCCGTAATGCGGCAAGGCGCAGCGGCTTGCCCAGAACGCCGTCCATGCCGCTGTCGAAGCACCGTGTGCGATGAGCATCGTCAGCCGCGGCGGAGATCGCCACAATGGGCGTGCGTTCGCTCCCGCGCCGGTGTTCGATTTCACGCATGCGCTGCGCGACGGTATAGCCGTCGATGCCCGGTAGGTTGCAGTCGAGCAGCACCATGTCAAACGCTGTCGAAGCGAATTGTTCGAGCGCCGCCTCGCCGGTGCCTGCGACGGTTGATCGGCAAGCCAGCGCATCAAGTTGATGCTGGATCGCGTGTTGCACGGCCTCGTGATCATCGACGATCAGGACTAGCGGTCCATCGTTCGATCCCGACAAGAGCGGTTTGATAGGCGGAGCCGGCGATGCCGCTTGCGCGCCAAGCGACGGATCCACGGGGGCCTGCGGTGATACCGACTCCGCGCCAGGTTCGCGCACCGGCAACATGACGGTGAACACCGTGCCGATCTCGGGGCTGCTGCTGACCGTGATCACGCCTTTCATCAGGTCGACTAATTCGCGGCAGATCGACAGGCCCAGCCCGCTGCCGCTGGCACCGCGGTTGCCTGGGCTTTCCACTCGCGCGTACGGCTCGAAGATATGCCGTTGGCGGTCCGGGGGGATGCCCATGCCGGTGTCCCGGATTTCAAGCACAAGCGTGCCAGTACCCCGGCGCTTTCCGGGCAGGTAGTCGACGCGCAGAACCACCTTGCCGGCCTCGGTGAACTTGATCGCATTCACCAACAGGTTCAGAACGATCTGCCGCACGCGCATGGGGTCGATTTCGACGCTGAAATCTGGCGCGCACGCTAGATCGAGGAACAGCGCCAGCTGCTTCTCCTCCGAGCGCCAACGCACCATGTCGAGCGTCTGCTCGGCCCATGGCCCGATCTCGGTTCGCTGCAGCGCGAGCGTCACGCTGCGCGATTCGAGACGAGAGTATTCGAGAACATCGTCGAGCAGCGCGAGGAGTGTTTCCGATGCCGAGACCGCTGCATTCGCGCGGCTCGCCTGTTCGCCAGTCAGCTGCGAGCGCTGGAGCAGCTCCAGCGACGCAAGGATGGTGTGCATCGGCGTGCGGATTTCGTGGCTGATGAAGGCGAGGAACATCGCCTTGTCGCGCTCACTACGTACGGCCGCAACGCGCGCGCGCCACAGCACGTACGCCAGGATCGCGAAGGCCAGCACAACACCGCCAACCAGCGCAACCTGCCACCATCGGTAATGGAGGATCGACGAAAGCGACGGTGCGCCGTAGTCGGTGGTTTCCTGCCATCGGTGCCGGATGGCATCAGCCTCTGAGGCCGGAATGGCGGTGAGCGACTTATCGAGAATCGACGCGAGCACGGTGTTGTCCTCGCGCGTGACCATCGTCAGCGCATACGGACGATCCCAGATGCTGCCTGAGAGAAAAAGCCGGCCCTTGAACTGGCGATTCAATTGCGGAAGGAGAGACGCGTCGGTCCCGAGGGCGGCGTCCGCCTCTTCGTTTGCGACGGCCTCCAGCGCATCGGACTCATCCTGAAACGTCAGCAACGTAACGGGTACATCGCTGTGGCGAATGGCAAGTTCGAGCCCGCCACCGCCTTTGATTGCAACCCGCTTGCCGGCCAGTTGCGGGAAGCCGGCAAACAGGTTTTCACGCTCGGCCGTGACGATTGCGATTGTGCCGACGTAGTACGGCGTACTTGCAGTGAACCCGTCTCGTTGGGGTGCCGCGTCGTAGTTCTTGCCCCAGTCCGGCAACATGTCGATGCTGCCGGACTTCAACGCTGCGACGGACCCTTTCCAGCAGGCGCCGTCGACATATTCGAAGCGCAACCCGCTCAGATCCGAAACCGCCTCGAGAAACGACGGAACGATGCCAACCACCTTGCCGCCTTCGACAAACTCGAACGGACGCCAGTGCGCGTTGACGCAGGTGCGCACCACCGGATGCGCAGCAATCCATGCATGTTCTTCCGGCGTGAATAGCGAGGTCGCTGCCGCATGGCTGCCCGCGGACGTCAAGCCAAGCCAACCGCCCAGGATCAGCGCGCGCACCATCGCCGCTACATTATTCACAGCATCCCCAGTCGCCATATCGGAATCGATTGCATCAGCGCGTCGCGTTTGCGACGTTGCCGAGCTGCCATTCCACAAGCTTAATTCAGTCCCGAGCCAGATGGCCGGAAACTGCCTTCAGGCCGTGTGGAGCGGTCAGCGAACGCACGGATGCGATTCGACCGGTGACGGGGCTGTCGCTTGTCGCCCGGGGAAGAACGCGGACGCTCAAGACCGACACGCGCGACGCCGCGCCAGGGCTACTGCAGCGGCGGCCAGCGCGAGCCCGACGATCGGGTCCACCGCACCGGCACCTCCCTCCCCTGGGCTGCCTGGGGCACCGCCCGCCGCCGCATCGCCTTCCGGACTCGTGCCGCCACCTGCAGCTTGCGTAGTGAGCGCGAGGTCGACCAGCACCGGATCGTGGTCCGACGAGCGGTACGCGTCCGGCGCGTAGAACGTCTGCTGCTGCTCGGCGCTCTTGTAGGCAAAGGAATATTCCAGCGCAATCGGCTCATCGGCGTTGATGTGCCATTCGTGCACGGCACGCACACGCTCGGCCAGGCCCGAATCAGCCAGCGCATGGTCGATGTAGCCGGCTTCGCCGCCATAGACGTAGCTGTAGGCATTCTTGCCGACGAACTTCGCCACCATGTCGGCATAGCCCTTGTCGGCGAACAGCACGACGGGGTCTTCCTTGGCATAGCTGTTGAGGTCGCCGATCAGGAGCTTGCCGATGTCTGCCACACCGGTCGGCGAGGTCGCGAGCCAATCGGCGATCAGGCCGGCAGCGCGGACGCGGGTGGGGTTCCAGCAGCTTTGGCCATCGCCCTGGTCGGCGTCCTTGCCGGTCGCGCCGGAGCAGCCCTTCGACTTCAGATGATTGACGACCACCGTGAAGTTCTGCGTGCCGCCGATGCGCCGGAAGCTGCGCGCCAGCGGCTGGCGGTTCTTGTCGTCGATGGCCAGGGTGGCCGGCACGCCAACCGGTTCCACGGTGCGGCTGTTGTAGAGGATCGCCACCGTGATCGCATCGCTGCCGAGCTTCGGCACGCCCGGATCGACGTAGCGCCAGTCGGCACCAAGCTGGCTCGTCAGCCGGCGGATGGCGCTGAGGCTGCCGTAGCCGTCGTTCTCGATTTCCATCAGGCCGACCACGTCAGCGTCGATGGCGCGGATGGCGGCGACGATCTTGGCCTCCTGGCGTTCGAACTCCGCCGGTGTCTTGGCCCCTCGATTAGCCGGATCATCGAAGCCGGCGCCTTTGCCGTCACCGTTGAAGTAGTTCAGCACGTTGAACGACGCCACGCGCACATCGGCCTGGGCGTGGCGGGCAGGTGCGCCGGCACGCGGGTTGGCGGCAGCGTTGAAAGCCGGTTCGGCCGCGCTCGGCACGGGCTGCAGGCGCCAAGCGTTGTAGCGCCTTTCCAGCACGCCCTGCACACCGCTCACGGTATAGCCGGCGCGCACGGGGTTGCCCGCTGACAAGCCAGGCGCGGGGTAGCGCACGTAGCGGGGATTCTGCTGGTTGGAGCCATCGCCGAGCACGATGCGGTTCAGCGCGTTGGCCAACGCCTGGCCCGCAGCGCCGCTCCCCGGTGGGGCTACGTTGGTCGGCAACGGCAAGCGTCCGTTGGTCAGCAAGAGACTGCCATAACGCCCGAGCTCGTACGTTTCGCTCACCGTCAGCGTCTGCGGCAGGCGCACGAGCATTCCTTCATATGCCGACAGCGCCTTGGCATCGGGCACGGGCAATGTCACATCGACGGGCGTCACGCTGTTGCCGCTGGCGCAGCTTGCGATGCCGCCGGTGGCCAGTGTCAGTTGCGTTTGGCCGTACTTCTCCTCGACCTTGCCGACAAGGTGGACGAGGTCACCGGCGCGGGCAGTAACGCCGGGGGCGTAGACGAACAGCCCTTCCGACACGCCGGGCAACCTGCGGCGCTGCGCGTCGGGCTGTTGCACGAAGAAGCCGTTGAAGCCGTTGGTGCCGCTGTAGTCGGCGGTCACGACCGCTTCGATCTCGACGTTCTGACCGGCCAGCGGGGAAGTTGTACCGGCGCCCTGCACATCTGCAAGGTGCGTTGCCGGCGCCCCGCACACGGCGGTGGCAGGCGGTGGTGTGACATTGCCCTGCCCGTTGTACAGGCCAAGATCCGAAAAATCGTCGATGTTGAACGCATCCCATTGCAGAGATGGATCGAAGGCCGCCGTGATGTTCGTGTCGCCCGTCTTCACCGTGCCTTTGCGGCGCAGCGTGTGGTCTTTCGTGCCGGCGCTGGCTGTGCCCCAAAAGCCGGACGGCGGCTGATAGCCGACCTGGCCGATGCGATCGACAACGACGCCGGAGCGTGTGAGCGTAAGCGCGTCGTCGCCGTTGAACGAGAACGCCGCGGTCTGGTTGACGCGCGTGCCGAGCGCGCTTGCCAGCGTGCTGTGGGCCATCACATGGACAGAGCCCGGTGCGAGCTTGCCCGAGAGCGCAAACGACGCGGTCGGCGCAGAGCTGCCATTGTTGTACTGCTCGATCTTGTAGACCGACAGATCGGCCTCGGTGCCGTCCGGGTTGTAGATTTCGATGGCTTTGTTGTTGGAGCTGCCTTCGACGTACTCGCTGATGAGCAGCTCGGCATGAGCAGGCAACGCCATGAATAGCACGGCGGAAAGGAAGAAATGCAGGCGCATGGGAACGAGGGATGGGGGGATGAAAGGGGGGTTCGGCATACCTTCAACAACGCCGATGACGCATGCATGGCACGTGGTCACCGATCGTTCAGCATTCTCTAAGCCGCCCCTGCCCTGTCGGCTACGCTCATCAAAAAATGAAACATGCGCCGCCTGTGGCTTGCAACGCGGGACCAATACAGAATTGCGGGAATTTATGGATTTCTGTACCTGTCGGCCAGAGCAAAGCCGGTGCTAGCCTGCAGACTGCTCATCCTCGTCGCCGACAGCGATTCCGCCATGCCTACGCTCACCAATCTGCTGACCTTTGCCCTCGTTGCGCTCGGCATGGTGCTGACGCCGGGCCCGAACATGATCTACCTGATCTCGCGTTCGATCTGCCAAGGGCGCAACGCGGGGCTGGTGTCGCTGGCGGGCATCGCCACAGGCTTTGTCTTCTACATGCTGTGCGCCGCATTCGGCATCACCGCCCTGCTGATGGCCGTGCCGTTTGCCTACGATGCGCTGCGCTTTGGCGGGGCGATCTATCTGCTGTACCTCGCCTGGCAGGCGGTGCGGCCGGGCGGCCGGGCGCCGTTCCAGGTGCGCGAACTGCCGATGGACAGCCCGCGCAAGCTCTACACGATGGGCTTGCTCACCAGCCTGCTCAACCCGAAAGTGGCGGTGCTGTATCTGTCGCTGCTGCCGCAGTTCATCGAGCCCGCGCACGGCAGCGTGCTGGTGCAGTCGGTCTGCCTGGGGGTCACGCAAATCTGCGTGAGCGTGACCGTCAATTCGATGATCGCCGCGACAGCGGGCAGCATCGCCGCGTTTCTCTCGCGCAAGCCGAGCTGGCTGTCGGTGCAGCGCTACCTGATGGGCACCGTGCTGACCAGCCTGGCGCTGCGCATGGCGATGGAAGCACGCAAGTAAGGCACACGAATTCGCGAAACGATTCGCCGCCAAATGACAAACGGGGCGATCCGGCCAAACCGGATCGCCCCGTTGTCATTGAACGCGCTGCCGGATCAGCGGCGACGCATGTAGAACGTGAACACCTTGTCGTGCTCGCTGTGCTCCAGCAGCTCGTTGCCGGTCTGCTTGGCGAAGGCCTGGAAGTCCCGCGTAGCGCCGGGGTCGGTGGCAAGAATCTTGAGCACGTCGCCGCTTTGCATGTCGGCAAGCGCCTTCTTCGTGCGCAGGATGGGCAGCGGGCAATTCAGGCCGCGCGCGTCGATTTCCTTTTGAAACTCCATGTCTTCCTCAGTGGTACGGGCAAGCGGCGCAGTACCGCTCGCATCAGTCATTCCGGGATTGTAACGAGCCGCGTGGGTTGCCACTGGCGCGGCGGCGGCTCGGCCGGTTCGCCGGTACGGATGTCGATGAAGCTGACAGGCAGGCCGCGCGCGGTCAGGAAATCTGCGACGGCATAGCCGGTGCCGGCCGTCCACGGACGGACTTTCTCAAACGGCTTCAAGCGGTATTCGACCAACTCTTCCGACAACGCGATCTCGCCATCGGCCACCACGTGGTACGCAATGATGAGTTCATTCTTGCGGATGAACTCATACACGCCGATCAGCGAGATCGATTGTGCGTCGAGGTTCGTCTCTTCCTTCAGCTCGCGCGCGATGCCCTCTTCGGGCGTCTCGTCGCGTTCGAGAAAGCCCGTGACGAGCGCGAACATGCCCTCGGGCCACAATGCGTTGCGCGCCAGGAACATCTGCCCGCGATATTCGACAACCGCCGCCAGGACGGGCAGCGGATTGTTCCAGTGCACGAAGCCGCAGTCCTGCGCCGGGCACGCGATGCGCAAGCGGCCGGCGTTGTGCTGCTCGACGAGCGGCGTGGCGCATTGCGGACAGAAACGGTAGTCGAAGCTCATGGCAATCAGATCGATTGAACGGCCTGCGCGCAGGCTGCGCGAATATCGGCGGCGAAGGCTTCCACCGTCTCGGGCTGCACGTCCCACGAGCACATCAGGCGGCAGCCGCCCGCACCAATGAACGTGTAGAAGCGCCAGCCGCGCGCGCGCAGCGTCTCGATGGCGGGCAGCGGCAGTTCGGCGAACACGGCGTTCGATTCGGTCGGGAACATGATGCGCACGCCCGGCACGTCGGCAATGCGCGCGTGCAGCAGCTGCGCCATTGCGTTGCCGTGGCGCGCGTTGCGCAGCCACACATCGTTCTCGAGCAAACCCAGCCACGGCGCCGAGATGAAGCGCATCTTCGATGCAAGCTGCCCGGCCTGCTTGACGCGATAGGCGAAGTCTTCCGCCAGGCGGCGATCGAAGAAGACCACGGCCTCGCCGACCGGCAGACCGTTCTTCGTGCCGCCAAAGCACAGCACATCCACGCCGGCACGCCATGTGATCTCCGACGGATGCACGCCCAGCGACGCCACCGCATTCGCAAAACGCGCGCCGTCCATGTGCACCCGCAACTGCCGACGCTTGGCAATCGCGGCAATCGCGCGCACCTCGTCGACGGTGTAGACGGTGCCGACTTCCGTCGACTGCGTCAGCGAAACGACTTTGGGTTTGGGATAGTGGATATCGGAGCGCCGCGTGACGAGCGCTTCGACCGCATCCGGCGTGAGCTTGCCGTTTTCGCCTTTGGCGGTCAGCAGCTTGGAGCCGTTGGAGAAAAACTCCGGGCCGCCGCATTCGTCGGTCTCGATATGCGCCAACTCGTGGCAGATCACGGAGTGATACGACTGGCACAGCGAGGACAGCGCCAGCGAATTGGCCGCCGTGCCGTTGAAGACGAAGAAGACTTCGCAGTCGGTCTCGAACAGGTCGCGGATGCGGTCGCACACGCGCTGCGTCCAGGAATCGTCGCCATAGGCCGGCTCATGGCCGCTGCCGTTGGCCTCCAGGAAATACTTCAGCGACTCCGGGCAGAAGCCCGCGTAGTTGTCTGAGGCGAAATGCTGCATGGGCTGCATGGCGGACCGGCAAATGGAAGTGGAAGACGGATTACTTCTGTTCGGACCACAGCACGCCGCCGGTGGCCCAGTTTTCGCGCTTGATGTCGGTGATGATGATGTCGACGGCAGCCGGCGCGCAGCCGAGCGATTCGCACGTGACGCGCGTCACTTCTTCGACGAGCTTCCTCTTCTGCTCAACGCTGCGGCCCTCGAACATCTCGATATGGAAAGTCGGCATGGTGTCTCCTGTTTGGTGAGTCGCTTTGACAGTCGCGTCAGTCACGATATGAAGCGTCGATTTTATCCAGTTTGCGCAGCAGCGCCGGCCACTCGATCACGCCTTCGATGGCGCCGCCATCTTCGAGCTGCTCTGCCGCGCGGTCTGCCACTTCCGGCGCGGGCGAGACGACCTCGCCACCGGCAAGCGCCTGAATCTGGATCTCGCATGCCTTGATGAGCGTGGCCATCAGCACGTGCGCCTCGGCCACGGTCCGGCCGATGGTGAGTGTGCCGTGATTGCGCAGCAGCATGGCGAAATGATGGCCGAGCGACGCGGTGAGGCGCGCGCCCTCTTCCGGCGTAAAGGCAAGGCCTTCGTAGTCGTGATACGCGATGCGCCGGTGAAACCGCAGCGCATGCTGAGACAGCGGCAGCAGCCCGTGCTTCTGCGCGGACACGGCAATGCCCGCCGTGTTATGCAGATGGATCACACACTGCGCGTCGGGCCGCGCGGCATGCACGGCAGCGTGCAACGCAAAACCCGTCACGTTGACGGACGGACGCGCCGCTGCATCGGGCCAATCGCCGACCAGTTGCCCCCGGCCATTGATCTTGACCAGGTTGGATGCGGTGATCTCGTCGAACGCGAGGCCGAACGCGTTGATCAGGAAGTGATCGGGCTCGCCCGGCACGGTGGCCGACAGATGGGTGTAGACAAGGTCGTCCCAACCGTTGAGCGCGGCCAGTCGGTACGCGGCCGCAAGGTCGACCCGCACGGCGCGCTCGGCCTGGCTGATCTCGCCGCCGGGCACAACGGCATCGGGGCGCAAGGCAAAAGACATGAGGCTCCTCCAATGGAGGAGGCATTCTAGAACGGGCGCGTCGACCGCGTGGTGCGCGCCCTCACATGTCGCGCATTACGCACGCGCGGGCGACGCGCGCCTGACCGCAACGAAGATCACCACGCCCGCCACCAGCGACACCGCCGCCACCGCCAGCGATGCATTGAAGCCGCCCGTGGCAGCAAACAGCCGGTTCGCCAGCGGCGGCCCCGCGATCTGGCCAATGCCATACGCGGCCGTCATGAGCCCCATCAGACGGGGCGCTGCATGCGGCCAGAGCCGACGCGCCTCGCGCATGGCGAACAGCGTGATCGCCGTGAACGGCAGGCCGAGCAGCGTGCTGGAAAGCGCCAACCCCGCCACCGTGGGCCACACGATGCTGATCGCCACGGCAACCGCTTGCATTGCGTATGCCGTGGCGAGCAGCGAGCGGTTGTCGCGCGCCAAACTGATCCGGGTCGAAAGGAACGCGCCGAGGGCGACGCCCGCACCAAACATCGGCCAGAACAGGTCTGGCCAGACGGAACCCGCGGGCAGCACCTTGCGGGCGATCACCGGAAGAAACGTGGCGGTGATGATGTAACCGAAGCCGGCAAGGCCGTAGGCAATCGTGAGCGCGCTGGTGGGCGCATCCAGGCCGGGTGCCGTGCCGGAAGCCGCTGGCGCCGGAGCAGCATGCGCGTGGGCTTCCGGCCGGATGGTCGACCACACCGCCGCCGAGAGCAGCGCTGAGAGCACGCCAAACGCCAGCCATGCCGACGTGGCGTGCCAACCCAGCGCCACCATGCCGCTGGCAGCCAGCCCCGGAATGGCGATGCCCAAGCCGGGCCCGCAGAAGATGATGCCGCCAAGCGCCGCATGTCCAAGCTCGGTCAGCCGATGCAGGCACCAGCCCGCCGTAAAGACGAACACGAGCGCGCTGGCCATGCCTGCCGCAAAGCGCAGCACAAGCCACGCCGGCTGCCCTTGCAGCACGCCCATTCCGGCCGTCAGCAGCACCGTCGCAACCAGGCCGGTGCGGATAAGTCGCGCCGCGTCGCCGCGCACCGCCATGCAGGCCAGCGCGCCCACGAAATAACCAAGGTAGTTACCGGTAGCCAGCCAGCTGCCCTGCGCCAGCGTCAGGCTGCCGTCGTGCAGCATCATCGGCAGGATCGGCGTGAAGGCGAAGCGGCCGATGCCCATCGCCACCGACAGCGCGACCATGCCTGCAATTGCCACGCGCCAGGCGGTGGCCCGCTTGGAATGCGCGGCGGACGCGGCGGAGGTGGACGACAGGATGTGCTCCATGGAAAGGCCTGGATGAGGAAATCGGCACTTCATCGTACGCAAGGCCGCCCATCCTGAAAAATGAATTATATTGAACAAACCCATTAGCATTTGAGATACATCATGGATCTGTCCTCGCTCGAGATCTTCCGGACGGTCGTGCGCGAAGGCGGTGTCACGCGGGCGGCGCAGCAGCTCAATCGCGTGCAGTCGAATGTGACGACCCGCATCCGCCAGCTGGAAACTTCGCTCGGCGTGCAGCTGTTTGTGCGCGAAAGCAAGCGCATGGTGCTGACGCCGGCCGGGCAGACCCTGCTGACCTACGCCGACGACATCCTCCGCCTGGCCGCCGAAGCGCGCCAGGCCGTGCAGCCGCGCGAGCCGCACGGGCGCCTGCGCATTGCCTCGATGGAAAGCACGGCGGCCAGCCGCCTGCCGGCCCTGCTCGCCACGCTGCATCAGCGCTGGCCGCGTGTGCAGCTTGAACTGGTAACGATGACCACGCGCCAGTCGCTCCAGGCGTTGTCGAACTTTGAAGTCGATTGCGCGTTCGTTGCCGAAACCGCGTGCCTGAACAACACGCGCGCCGCCATGACGACGCTGCCGGCCTTTGCGGAAGAGCTGGTACTGATTGCACACCGCGCCCATCCGCCCATCCGCCGCGCTTCGGATGTGCAGACCATGGGCCTGCTCGCATTCGAACCTGGCTGCGCCTATCGGCAACTGATCGAAGACTGGTTTGCAGCAGACGGCGTGGTGCCGTCGCGGGTGCTGGAGCTTGGCTCGTACCATGCCATCATCGCGTGCGCGGCGGCCGGGATTGGCGTGGCGCTGGTGCCGCGCTCGGTGCTCGAGCTCTACACGAATACCCCGGAAATCAGCATCCACGTGCTCGGCAAGCCGGGCCGTGTCGACACGCTGCTTGCCTGGCACCGCGACATGGCCGGCCCCGCCCTGCAGGCGCTGGTGCAACTGCTGAGCGAGCCGCAACCGACGGCAAAGGCCTCTGCGCGCGAGGCCGTTGCAGCCTGATGGGAAAGCAGAGATCGAGACTGCACCGCCCTCAGCTGACCGATCTCACAGGTCAATCTTCATGCCGAGTTTGAAGAGCCGCGGCGCCCCCATCGACAGACGATTGTTGCCGGCGCCCGCCCAGTAGCGCTTGTCGGTCAGGTTGTCGACGTTGAATTGCAGCGTTGCGCGCTTGCCCGAAATGCGCGTCACGTAGCGCACGCCGGCGCTAAAGAGCGTCGTGCCGCCCAGCTCTGCCTGGTTGGCGTCGTTCACGGGGCGCGGGCCGAGATAGTAGGCGCCCGCGTTGAACGAGACGGAAGGCAGCATCGGCAACGTGTATTCGGCAAAAACGCTGGCGGTGCTGCGCGGCGTGTTTTCCGGCGTTTTTCCGTCGAGGCCGTTGCCAACGCCGCGGAACTTCGCGTCCGTCCAGCCGGCGGAGGCCAGCAGCGACAAGTCCTTGGTGACGCGCCCCTGCGCGGTCAGTTCGATACCCCGAATCCGCTCGCGGCCGTCCTGCACGAAGATGTTTGCGTCGTTGGTGTAGCTCGCCGCCCGGTCGATGTCGTACACAGCGGCGGCGAGTTGCGTGCCGGCCGGCGTCTCGTAGCGCACGCCTACTTCCTTCTGTTCCGACAGCGCAGGCGGCATGGCCACGTTGGCGTTGGCGGCCGTGTTCGGTGCCCGCGCGCCGGCTTCCAAGCCCTGCGCGTACGACGCATACGCCGACAGCGCCGGCGTGAACTTGTAGATGACGGCACCCAGCGGCGTGGTCTTGCTGGCCTCATAGCGGTTGGGCGCCTGCTCGCTGGTGTAGCGCGTGTAGCGCAAGCCGGCGATGACTTGCCAGTGCTCCGATAGCGTCACGCGATCGAGCGCGTAGACGCCGGTATCAACCGCGCGCTGCTCGGCCGTAAAGCCGGTGCCGGTGGTGGGCAGCCAGCCGAGGTCGACGGGGTTGTACAGATTCTGCGTGCCAGAAAAGCGGTCGGAGTACACCGCCGCCTGACGCATGTCGGAACGCGCAATGCCGAAGGTCAGGTCGTGCGTGATCCAACCCGTCTTCTCGGTACCGGAAACGTCGGCCCGCACGTGGCTTGTATTCCAGCGACCGCTCTGGCGCTGGCCGGACAGCGTGCCGGCGCCCGTCAGCGCGTTGGTCAGCTTGAATTCGGAAAACGCCCGCGTGCGCGCCGTCTCCGAGATGCCGCCCTCCACCGTCAGCAGCCACGCATCGGCGAGCGCGTAATCGGCACGCAGCAGCGCGTTGGTGTTGTTGCCATCAAAGTCGGCCCAGCCCGGCGAAATGCGTTTGCTCGGGTCGGGCATGGCCGGCAAGGTGATGACGCCGTTTTTGGCGGCGGGCAGCGTCACCACCGACTGCTCGGTGATGACCTTGCGCGAATATTCCACGTCGGCCTTCAGGCTCAGGCGGCTGTTGACCTTCCAGTCGAAGGCCACGGCGGCAAGCTGGCGCGTGCCGTCAATGCCGCTGGTAGGCGACTGCAACGAGCCGCCCGCGGCGTTGAAGCGAATGCCGTACTGATTGTCTTCACCGAAGCGCCGGCCGACGTCGAGCGTGCCGACAGCGGTGCCGTTGCTGTCGAACTGCATGCCCAGCGTGGTGACCGACGTGTTGCCCGCCCGCTTGGTCACGAGATTCACCACGCCACCCGGCGTCGTGTAGCCGTAATACAGCGCCGACACGCCTTTCAGCACCTCCACGCGTTCCTTGTCTTCCAGCGGGATCGCCGTGAGCGCCGGAATCGGCATCGAGCCGTTGAAGCGGAAATTGGTGCGGTTCTCCAGCGTGACGCCGCGGATGGCGAGGTTGTCGAACGTTTCGCCCGACAACTGCTGGCGCGTCACGCCCGCCGTATTGCGCAGCGCGTCGTACAGCGACGTGTCTTGCTGCGCGTCGAGCGCCTCGCGCGTGACCACGTTCACGGTAGCAGGAATGTCGCGCAACGCCATGCCGCGGAACGCCCCGACCTGCGCCGTGCTGGCTGCAAAGCCCCGCTGGCTGCCTGCCGTGACGGTCGTCTCGTTGAGGTCGACCGTCGCGCTGCCTGCGGCCGGCTGGCCTGCTTCGGCATGCGCCAATGTGGAAACGGCAAGAGGAATGGCGGCGAGCGCGCAGGAAAAAGCGCGGGCCGTGAGATGACGGTTCATCGCAGGCAACAGGGTCGATCAGGATTGGCGAAACCGGACGCGCGGCAATGCGCTGAGAGAAGAAAAACGCGCCGCAAAACATCACGCGGCGCGTCGATCTGTTGGCTGGCAGGTGGAAACCCGCTGGCTCGCCCGGCTGGAGCGATGGTCAGCGGGTGGGCATTCGCCCGTGGCCTTCCATCAAATGAGAATGATTCGCATTATATAGATTGAAATGTGATGTCAGCAACTGTTAATTCGCCGGCACCCCCTGCTTCCACTGGGGCCAGTGCTGCACGATGTCGTCCAACAACGGCTTGGCCGCATTGACGAGATTGTGCGTGGCCGGCACGAAACCGCCCTGCTGCGCGTAGTTGATGAGCCCGTCGGAGGCGGTCTGGCCGTCGTACGGACGGTCGAAGTCGGACCCGGCGCGCAGCAGTGCCACGCGGCTGAAGTCGACCTTGCCGGCACGGGCGCCGCGCGTCAGCACTTCCAGCGTGGCGTTGTCTTCCTGCGCCGTCGTGCAGTAGGTGCCCTTGTTGTCGGTCATCGTCTTCACCCAGTCACGTGCGCGCTGTCCGAGGTTGCGGCCGGCCCACCATGTATCGGCGGAAGCCACGTCGCACTGGATGACGGCAGGCGGCTGGTTGGCCGGCGCATATGCGTAGTTCTTGCGGAAGGCGATGGCCTCGGGGCTGTCTTCCAGCGTCGCCGATTTCGACAGCGTGTACGCCTTCTGCAGCAGCGTCTCGTTGAGCTGGAACACCTCCGTGCGATAGTCCATCGGCGGCTTCTCGCCGGGGCCCTTGGTGCCAATGCCGAAGTAGCCGTACGGCCAGCCGGCCGGCATCTCGCGCGCATCGATCTCGTGCGAAAGGCCGTAATCGACCGCATACCGCGCCCACGCCGCCGAGCCCACCGTCCCCTGCCCCGGATCGATGCCCGCAATGCCGGCAATCACAAAGTAGGTGTGCGAGAGGTCCAGCTTGCTGCGATAGAGCAGCGCGGAAATCGTCGACGCGGCATTCGCATAGCCCATGCCCGTGGTGACTTGGCAGATGCCGTCGTAATTGCACAGCATGTTGGGTGCGTCGGGCGACAGGCCGGAGATGTAGACCTTCTCCTTCAGGTCGTAGCGGTCGATAAAGGGTTGGGCTTCGCCCTGGAACATATTGATGACGATGACCTTGACGCCGTCGAACGCGCAGCTGTTCAAGGTCAGCGCTGCGGCACCGACGGCGCAGAGCTTCGCGATCGTACGCAAACGAGGCATGGGCATCTTGAGTCGGGAATCGATCATGGCGAGGGCACTCCGTGTTTCCACACGCTCCAGCGCGTGACGATCTCGTTGACCAGCGGACCGCCCGCCAGGTACAGGTTATTGAGCGACGGCACGAACCCGCCCGAGTTGCTGTTGACCAGCGAGTCATACGGCGTCTGCCCCGGATACGGCCGATCGAAGTTGGACGCGGTGCGCAGCACGGCCACACGCTGCAGGTCGAGCAGGCCCGCCTTGGAGCCGCGTGTGAGTGCTTCGAACGTGGCGTTGTCTTCCTGCTGCGTGGTGCAGTAGGTGCCCTGCCCGTCCGTCAGCAGCTTGACCCACGCGGCTTCGCGCTCGCCCAGCTTGGCGCCGTGCCAGTACGTGTTGCCCGCAGCGGTGTCGCATTGCACGACGGAGGGCGGCTGGTTGGCCGGTGCGCTCGGGTAGTTGGCGCGATAGGCCCTCGCGGTGGCGTTGTCGTCCAGCACCGCGCCCTTGGAAAGCGCCAGCGCCTTCTGCAGCAGCGCCTCGTTCACGCGAAACACTTCGGTCTTGTAATCCAGCGGCGGTTTCTGCCCGGGGCCTTGCGTGTTGATGCCGATGAAACCGTTCGGCCAGCTGGCGGGCACCTCGCGCGCATCGATCTCCCACGCGATGTCGCTGTCGACCAGGAAGCGCGCCCACGCGGCGCTGCCGAGCGTGCCCTGCGACGGGTCGATCCCCGCAATGCCCGCCACGAGGAAGTACGTGCGCTGCAGATCGAACTTGCCGCTGTAGATCAGCGCCGACACCGACGACGCAGCATTCGCCTTGCCCATGCCGGTGGTGAGCTGGCAGACGTCGCTGGCGTTGCAATGCACGTTCGGATAGTCGATGGACAGGCCCGGCACCGGCACGTCCTGCGTGAGGCCGAGTTTGTCGATCCACGGCTGCGCCTCGGGCGCGAACATGCTGATGATCAGCACCTTGACCTTGCGCGCGTGCGACTCCGGCGCAAGTTGCGCGCCCGGCTGCGTCGACGCGCCAACGCCCGCCGCCAGCAACGCGCCAACCGCGACGGCACGCGCCAATCGTTTGCCTTTGCGCCCGAGCAGCCGGTGCGGCGGCTGCGGCGGCGGGGCGTCGACCTTCTCAGATAGGACGCTCATGGTTCTCCTCGGATTTTGGGGATAGGGATGGGATCAACCCGCGCTGTGGGGAACAGCGCGCGCCACCGATGCAAGTTGCCTGCCAGGGGGCACACAATCTCTACGCAATCGGCAACGTGTCCGGTATAGGCCATGGCGGCGCCTGTCTCCAGCCGGGCACCGTTCCGGAGCTTGTTCTTACGGCGCAGACAAGCCCCACAGCGGGGCGCGCCTTGCCCTGAAATTCAGGCTACCGCCCTACGGAAAATCCGTTGATGCGTTGTGCAAATGGTTCCGCGTCACGCCGATCGCCGGTGCCTTGCGACCCAGCACCGTCGGCCACGACCCGGGGAAGCAGGCCGAGGCCACTACGCTCGGCATCGTTCAGCGCATGGCGCCGAAACGACCGCCTACGCGTCTTCGAACTGGAAGCCCCCCCTCGCTGATCGCCCAAAACAAAACGGCGCGCGCCCCGTTGCCGGGAACGCGCGCCGTTCAGCGCATGCGGTGCGAAGGCGTTACATCAGACCTTCTGCTGGACCCACGCTGCCACACCGGCCAGCGCCTGCGGCAGGTTGTCCGGCTCCGTGCCGCCAGCCTGTGCCATGTCCGGGCGGCCGCCGCCCTTGCCGCCGACCTGCTGGGCGACAAAGTTGACCAGCTCGCCGGCCTTGACCTTGGCCGTGGCGTCGGCCGTCACGCCGGCAATCAGCGCGACCTTGCCGTCGCTCACGCTGCCCAGCACGATGGCCGCGGTCTGCAGCTTGTCCTTGAGCTTGTCCATGGTCTCGCGCAGCGTCTTGGCATCGGCGCCGTCCAGCTTGGCAGCCAGCACCTTGATGCCGGCCACGTCCACGGCCTGGCTCACGAGTTCGTCGCCCTGGCTTGCGGCCAGCTTCGACTTCAGGCGCTCCAGTTCCTTCTCGAGCGTCTTGACCTGGTCCTGCACCTGCACGATCCGCTGCGTCAGTTCCGACGGCTGCGCGCGCAGTGCGGCGGCCGCTTCGTTGATGCGCGTATCGAGCGTCTGCAGGTAGTGCAGCACGTTGTCGCCGGTGATGGCTTCCACACGGCGGATGCCCGCTGCCACGCCCGACTCGCTCACGATCTTGAACAGGCCGATGTCGCCCGTGCGCGCCACGTGCGTGCCGCCACACAATTCCTTCGACGAACCGATCGACAGCACGCGCACTTCGTCGCCGTACTTCTCGCCGAAGAGCGCCATCGCGCCGTTCTTGACCGCGTCGTCAAAGCCCATCAGCTGCGCGCTGGTGGCAGCGTTGGCAAAAATTTCTGCGTTGACGCGCGCTTCCACTTCGCGAATCTGCAGCGGCGTCATCGGTGCGTTGTGCGAGAAGTCGAAGCGCGTCTTTTCCGCATCGACCAGCGAGCCCTTCTGCTGCACGTGGCTGCCCAGCACTTCGCGCAGCGCCTTGTGCATCAGGTGCGTTGCCGAGTGGTTGCGCATGGTGCGCGCGCGGCGCACTGCGTCCACTTCCGCCGCCACGGCGTCGCCAACCTTCAGCACGCCGGTGCGCAGCTCGCCGTGGTGACCGAACACTTCGGGCTGCACCTTCAGCGTGTCGACCACGTCAAACCAGACGGTCGCGGCCTTCAGCGTGCCCTGGTCGCCAACCTGGCCGCCCGATTCCGCATAGAACGGGGTGTGGTCCAGCACCACCACGCCGGTCTGGCCCGGATGCATTTCCTGCACCGATGCGCCATCCACAAACAGCGCCGTCACACGCGCGGTTTCGCGCACGAGCTGCTCGTAGCCGTGGAAGGTGGTCTTGTCGCCGGTGTAGTCGAGCGTGCCGGCGGCCATCTTGAACTTGCCGGCGGCGCGTGCCTGTTCGCGCTGGCGAGTCATGGCGGCATCAAAGGCGGCTTCGTCGACGATCACGTCGTTCTCCCGGCAGACGTCTTGCGTCAGGTCCAGCGGGAAACCGTAGGTGTCGTGCAGCTTGAAGGCCAGTTCGCCGTCGAGCATCTTGGCGCCGGAGGTCTTCAGCTCGCCCAGCGCGGCGTCGAGGATCGACATGCCGTGCTCGATGGTCTCGAAGAAGCGGGCTTCTTCCGTACGCAGCACTTCGACCACGCGGTCGCGCGCCTCGCGCAATTCCGGATAGGCTTCGCCCATCTGCGCGACGAGGTCGTCCACGAGCTTGTGGAAGAACGCTGCGCGGCAGCCGAGCTTGTAACCGTGGCGGATGGCGCGGCGGATGATCCGGCGCAGCACGTAGCCGCGGCCTTCATTGCCCGGAATCACGCCGTCGACGATCAGGAACGAGCATGCACGGATGTGGTCGGCAATCACGCGCAGCGAGTTGTTGGCCAAATCCTTGGTGTTGGTCTCGCGCGCGGCAGCGGCGATGAGCGCCTGGAACAGGTCGATCTCGTAGTTGCTGTGCACGTGCTGCAGGATCGCAGCCAGACGCTCCATGCCCATGCCGGTGTCGACGCACGGTGCGGGCAGCGGGGTCAGCGTGTATTCGCCGGTCGCCGGATCGAGCTGGCGATCGAACTGCATGAACACGTTGTTCCAGATTTCGATGTAGCGGTCGCCGTCGGCTTCCGGGCTTCCCGGGGGGCCGCCCCACACGTCCGCGCCGTGGTCGTAGAAGATTTCCGAGCACGGGCCGCACGGGCCGGTTTCGGCCATCTGCCAAAAATTGTCGGAGGCGTACGGCGCGCCCTTGTTGTCGCCGATGCGCACGACGCGCTCGGGCGGCAGGCCGATGACCTTGGTCCAGATGTCGTAGGCCTCGTCGTCGGTCTGGTAGACGGTGGCCCAAAGCTTTTCGGCCGGCAGCTTGTATTCCTGCGTCAGCAGTTCCCACGCCCACACGAGTGCGTCGCGCTTGAAGTAGTCGCCGAACGACCAGTTGCCGAGCATTTCGAAGAACGTGTGGTGACGCGCGGTGTAACCAACGTTTTCCAGGTCGTTGTGCTTGCCGCCGGCGCGCAGGCAGCGCTGCACGGAGGCCGCGCGCACGTACGGGCGCTTGTCGGTGCCGAGAAAGACGTCCTTGAACTGCACCATGCCGGAGTTGGTGAACAGCAGCGTCGGGTCGTTGCCCGGCACCAGCGGCGAGGAGCGCACCACGGTGTGGCCCTTCGTCTCGAAGAACGTCAGGAATTTTTGGCGGATATCGGAGGCTTTCATGTCGCGGGGTGCCGGAGTCAGCATTGCGCCTTGGAGCATCCCGCTCCTGAGCGCCTTGGATTAGTGCAAACCGTTGATTATACGGGGTTCGCGCCCGGGTCGCGTCCATTCTGCGCCGCATTTTCCGCGGTTGGTCGCAAGGGCCCGGGGCCTCACCGGGGCGTGGTGTAGAGTGCACCCGTTCCAATCGTGTCGATTCGTCAACCTATGGGCGCTCTGAGCCATCTTCGTGTTCTCGACCTGACCCGCGTGCTTGCCGGCCCCTGGTGCGCGCAAAACCTCGCCGATTTTGGCGCCGACGTCATCAAGGTGGAGCGTCCCGGCGCCGGCGACGACACCCGCACCTGGGGCCCGCCCTGGCTCAAGGACGAAGCCGGCCAAGACACCGCCGAAGCTGCGTACTACCTGGCTGCCAACCGCAACAAGCGCTCCATCACCGTCGACATCAGCACGCCCGAGGGCCAGGACATCGTCCGCAAGCTTGCCGCGCACGCCGACGTGGTGCTCGAGAACTACAAGGTCGGCCAGCTCAAGAAATACGGGCTCGACTACGCATCGCTCAAGGCGGTGAAGCCCGACCTCATCTACTGCTCCATCACGGGCTTCGGCCAGACCGGCCCCTACGCCGCCCGAGCCGGCTACGACTTCATCGTGCAAGGCATGGGCGGCTTCATGAGCCTGACCGGCGAGCGCGACGACCTGCCCGGCGGCGGCCCGCAAAAAGCCGGCGTGGCCATTTCCGATCTGATGACCGGCATGTACGCCACCGTCGCCGTGCTGGCCGCTCTTGCCCATCGGGACCGCACCGGCGAGGGCCAGTACATCGACATGGCGCTGCTCGACGTGCAGGTCGCCATGCTGGCCAACATGAACACCAACTACCTGGCCAGCGGCCAGGCACCGAAGCGCTGGGGCAACGCGCATCCAAACATCGTGCCGTATCAGACGTTCCAGGCAGCAAACGGCTGGATCATCGTGGCGGTCGGCAACGACGGGCAGTTCCGCCGCTTTGTGGATGCGGGCGGCATGCCCGAGCTGGCCGACGACCCGCGCTTTGCCACCAACCCGCAGCGCGTGGCCAACCGCGACGTGCTGGTGCCGATTCTGGCGGAGATGGTCAAGCGCCTGAGCAAAGGCGAATGGATCGACAAGCTCGAAGCCGCCGGCGTGCCGTGCGGCCCGATCAACTCGCTCGACGAGGTGTTCGACAACGAGCAGGTGCAGGCGCGCGGCCTGCGCGTCGATCTTCCTCATCCGAGCGCCGGCACCGTCAAGCTGGTCGGCAGCCCCGTCAAGATGAGCGCCACGCCGCCCAAGGCCGCAAGCCATCCGCCGCTGCTGGGCGAACACACCGAGGCCGTGCTGCGCGACGTACTGAATCTGAACACGGAGCAGATCGAAACGCTGCGCACGCGCGGCGTGATCTGAGCCCGGCAATTTACGCTAACCCTTTCCTACCCTGACGAGGTCAACATGTGGCTTGATGCGTTGCTGGCTTACCTGCATTACATCTCGATCTTCACGCTGATCGTCTTCATCACCGCCGAAGCCGTTGTACTGCGGCCCGACATGACGCCCGAGATCCGCAAGCGCCTGGCGCGCTATGACGCCGCGTACGGCGCCGCGGCGGTGGCGGTGGTTGTCACCGGCGTGCTCCGCGTCGTCTACGGAGCGAAGGGCTACGCCTTCTACGTTCACAACCCGGTATTCCACCTCAAGGTTGGCCTGTTCATCCTCGTAGGCCTGATGTCGATCGTTCCGACCATCAACATCCTGCGCTGGAAGAAGCAAGGGAAGACTCTGCCCGACTTCGTGCCCACGCCATCGGAGATTGCCAAGACGCGCCGCTGGGTCATGATCGAGTCGCACCTGATCATCTTCATTCCACTGGCGGCCGTGCTGATGGCGCGCGGTATCGGCATGTGATTGCAGGGGGCCAGGCAATCGTGTTGAGCGGCCCCGAATTTCCCTAGCGCAGCCCTAGGGACAAACCCTGAATCGTTTGCCCAGGCGCCGCGCGGGGCCATGACAAGGCCCGCCCTCCCCTCCGCAAGGTGCTTGAAAGCCAGTCTGCTTAGCGTGCAAACTTGGTCGCCTTACAAGGCACAAGGCGGCCTGCCACACCCGACGCGGCACGCCACCCCGAGGAGACCAGACTTGCAGAACGATCCACAAGGTCGTCCGGTGATCCGCAGTCACCAGGACTTTGCATCCGGCATCATGTTCATCGTGGCCGGTGCGGCGTTTGCCATTCTGGCGCGCAGCTATCGCATGGGTACGGCGGGCAGCATGGGGCCGGGCTACTTCCCGTTCTGGCTGGGCGTGGTGCTCGTACTGCTGGGCGTGGTGGTGGTCGTGCAATCGCTGTCACGCAAAGGCGTGATCGATCGCATTCCGCGCTGGGACGTCAAGACGCTGCTGTGGGTTCTCGGCTCCGTGGTGCTGTTCGGGCTGTTGCTGCAACCGCTTGGGCTCGTCTTATCGATTGTGGTGCTCGTGCTGGTCTCCAGCATGGCGAGCCACGAATTCACCCTCAAGGGCGCCGCCGGCACCGCCCTCGCCATGGTCGTGATGAGCCTCGCGGCCTTCGTCTACGGGCTCAAGCTGCAGTTCCCGGTGTGGCCTGCCTTCATCGGCAATTGAGCGAGAGGCACACGACACCATGGACCTCTTCGCCAATCTCGCGCTCGGCTTCTCCACCGCGCTCTCCATCCAGAACCTGATCTACGCGTTCATCGGTTGCGTGCTCGGTACGCTGATCGGCGTGTTGCCGGGCCTGGGCCCCATCGCCACGATTGCGATGCTGCTGCCGGCCACGTACGCGCTGCCGCCGGTGGCCGCGCTCATCATGCTGGCCGGCATTTACTACGGCGCGCAGTACGGCGGCTCCACCACGGCCATCCTGGTCAACCTGCCCGGCGAATCGTCATCGGTGGTGACCACCATCGACGGCTACCAGATGGCACGGCGCGGACGCGCCGGCGTGGCGCTGGCCACCGCCGGCCTGGGCTCCTTCTTCGCAGGCTGCGTGGCCACGCTGGTGCTGGCGGCATTTGCCACGCCGCTGTCCGAATTCGCGTTCAACTTCGGGCCGGCGGAATACTTCTCGCTGATGGTGCTGGGCCTGATCGGCGCGGTCGTGCTGGCGTCGGGCTCGCTCGTCAAGGCGATTGCGATGATCGTGCTAGGCCTGCTGCTCGGCCTTGTCGGCACCGATGTGAACTCGGGCACCGCGCGGTATTCGTTTGACGTGCCGGAGCTGGCCGACGGGCTGAACTTCGTGTCGGTGGCGATGGGCGTGTTCGGCTTTGCCGAGATCATCGCCAACCTCGAACAGAAGGAACACCGCGAAACCTTCGTCGAGCACGTCCGCAACCTGTGGCCCAGCCGCGAAGACTTCAAGCGGATGATCCCGGCGGTGCTGCGCGGCACGGCGCTTGGTTCGGTGCTGGGCATCCTGCCGGGCGGTGGCGCGACGCTGGCGTCGTTCGCGTCGTACTCGCTGGAGAAGAAGACCTCGAAGTATTCGAGCGAATTCGGCAAGGGCGCCATCGAGGGCGTGGCCGGCCCCGAATCGGCCAACAACGCCGCGGCGCAGACGTCGTTCATTCCGCTGCTCACGCTGGGCATTCCGCCCAACGCCGTGATGGCGCTGATGGTCGGCGCGATGACCATCCACAACATCCAGCCCGGCCCGCAGGTGATGACCAGCAACCCCGCGCTGTTCTGGGGCCTCATCGCTTCGATGTGGATTGGCAACCTGATGCTGATCGTGCTGAATCTGCCGATGATCGGCGTGTGGGTGCGCCTGTTGAAGGTGCCGTATCGTTTCCTGTATCCAGCCATCCTGGTGTTCTGCTGCATCGGCGTGTATTCGGTGTCGAACACGACGTTCGATATCTTCCAGACGGCGCTCTTCGGCTTGATCGGCTACATGTTCGTCAAGCTGCGCTGCGAACCGGCGCCCATGCTGCTCGGCTTCGTGCTAGGGCCGATGATGGAGGAGAACTTCCGCCGCGCGCTGCTGCTTTCGCGCGGGGATTTCTCTACGTTTGTGACGCGGCCGCTGTCGCTGGGGCTGCTCATTGCGGCAGGCATCCTCGTCTTGCTGGTGGCGCTGCCCGCCATCAACAGAAAACGCGAGGAAGCGTTTCAAGAGGAATAGGAATAAGAACGGCGACGTTGCTGCATCGCACCCTACGAAACCGGAGGCTCGCCCTCCGGTTTTTGTTTGCGCACGCGGCAACGCAGCATTAGAGCCAAACCTCCACTTCAGTTGACGTCGGACGCGGCGCTTCGGATAACGGAGGGCGATCGGCCCACAGAGGTCGACCACCTATCCAATGTCCAGGAGACAACCGAATGTCACAGACCACCCTGCTCCATGCTCTGTATGGATCAGCGCGCAACTTTCTGCGCACGCACGCTGCAGCCGCCGTCTTGGCCACATCCATGCTCACTTTGGGTGCCGCCGTACCCGCCCAAGCCGCCAGCACCTATGCCGCAACCAAGTACCCGATCGTCCTGGTGCATGGCCTGTCGGGCACCAGCAAGTTCCTCGGCGTGGTCGACTACTGGTATCAGATTCCCGAAGACCTGCGCGCCAATGGCGCCAACGTCTACGTGGCGGATGTCTCCGCCTTCAACGATGAAACCGTGCGCGGCGAGCAGCTCGTCAGTCAGATCCGCAGCGTGCTTGCTACCACGGGCGCGGCCAAGGTCAATCTGATCGGACACAGCCAGGGCGGGCTGACCTCGCGCTACGCCGCGGCCGTCGTGCCAAACCTCGTGGCCTCGGTCACCACCATCGGCACGCCTCACAAGGGTTCGGAGTTTGCAGACTTCGTGGAGTCGACACCGGCCCCGTTTCAAGCGCTCGTGAACCTCGGCGCCGATGTATTCGGCTCGGTGCTCGGCTGGTTCAACGGCAACAGCAATCCACAGAATGGTTTTGCGGCACTGCATATCCTGTCGACGTCGGGCGCGGCCGATTTCAACAAGGCGTTCCCCAGCGCGGGCCTCGCCAGCGGATGCAACACCGGCAGCGCCACCGACGTGCGCAACGGCAACGCGCAGAAGCTGTATTCGTGGACGGGCCGCTCCACCGCCACCAACGTGCTCGACCTGTTTGATCCGGTGCTGGTTTTCAGCGGCGGCGTCATGCAGGCGCGTGGCTCGGGAACGAACGACGGGCTCGTCTCCGTGTGCAGCGCGAAGTTCGGGCAGGTCTTGTCGACCGATTACGCGTGGAATCACCTGGATGAGGTCAACCAGCTGCTCGGCCTGATCGGCTGGGGCGCGGCCGACCCGGTCGCGGTGATCCGCACGCAAGCCAATCGACTGAAGACGGCCGGTCTCTGACCATCCGGCTATTCAACCACCCAAGGCATTCGCCACCATGAAGCCCCAATCGCCATCGATACAGCCCATGACGTTTGTTGTCGCCGTGCTGGTGGCGGTGTCGATGGCGGGCGGGGTCTACTGGTGGCATGCGTCGGACGCACCGGCAACGCCTGCGGCATCGCAGCCGCAGGCGGCCAAGGGCGCCTTCATCGGCAGTGTCGGCGCCGAACCTTCGGCACAGGCCGCGCCTGCACCGGAGCTGGCCGATACCCAGGCGCCGGACGGCCTGCATGTGGATGCGCGCGGCCACCTCATCATCGAAGCCGCCAACCGCGCGGTGTTCGACTATTTCCTCGACGTGCCCGCCTCGCTGCCCGAAGCGCAGCGTGTGTCGATGGCCGAGGCCCATCTGCGCGCCAAGCTGATCACGCCGGCGCTGGCGGAGGCGCAATCGCTGCTGCAGCACTACCTGGCCTATCGCAAGGCGGCGGCTCAAAGCGGCGCCGCGACCCGCAACAAGCCGAGCCTCGAACAGGTCCAGCAGCGCCCCGAGTTGATCGCCACGCTGCGCCAGCAGTCGAGCGACCGTACCGCGCTGCGCCGCCAATACCTTGGCGCGGACGTCGCCCAAGCCTGGTATGGCGATGACGACGCCATGGACGCCGCCGCGCTCGACCGCCTCGCTGTGATGGCCGACCCGTCGCTCACGCCGGAACAGCGCGCTGCCAGGATCGCCGCCATCGACGCCAATCTCCCGCCATCGGTACAGCAGGCGCGCCGCGACGCCTCCGCCCCGCTCAAGCTCGCCAGCGACATGGAAACATGGACCAAGCGGGGCATGAGCGAAACCGAGATGCGCCAGCGCCTGTCCGCCCGCGGCGTGGACAGCCTCGTGGCCGACCGCCTGATCCAGGGCAACCGCGAAGAAGCCGACTGGCGCAACCGCTACGACGCCTACACCCGTGAACGCGATCGCATCAACGCCTTTGCCGGCCTGTCGGAGGCCGATAGGGCAGCCCAAATCGCGCAACTGCGTCAGCAGACCTTCACCGCCTCGAATGAGCTGTTGCGCGCACAGGCCCTCGACGGCCTGGCCCAGCGCAAATAGCGTCCGGGGGCGTAAACCGCCCGGCACGGTAAAATCGCGGGATTGCCGAATCACGCACTCCCATGAGCCAAGACAACGCTAACGCCAACGGGTCGACTGCCGCCGCCCCCACGTCCAACTTCCTGCGCCAGATCATTGACGGCGACCTCACGCAAGGCACCTACGCCAATCGCAAGGACGCCACCGGCCAGCCGATCCCGCCGGTGGTCACCCGCTTTCCGCCGGAGCCCAACGGCTACCTGCACATTGGTCACGCCAAGAGCATCTGGGTGAACTTCGGCATGGCCAAGGATTACAACGGCCGCTGCCACCTGCGTTTTGACGACACGAACCCGGTCAAGGAAGACACCGAGTACGTCGATTCCATCATCGACGCGGTGCACTGGCTCGGCTATTCGTGGAGCGATGCCAGCGGCGAACATCTGTACTACGCCAGCGACTACTTCGAGCAACTCTACGGCTTTGCCGAGGTGCTGATCCAGCGCGGCGTGGCCTACGTCGACAGCCAGAGCGCCGAGCAGATCGCCGCCAACCGGGGCGATTTCACCAGGCCGGGCACGCCGTCGCCGTTCCGTGACCGCTCGGTCGACGAGAACCTCACGCTGTTCCGCGACATGCGCGCCGGCAAGTACAAGGACGGCGAGCACGTGCTGCGCGCCAAGATCGACATGGCCGCGCCGAACATCGTGATGCGCGACCCGGTGCTGTACCGCATCCGCCATGCGCATCACCATCGCACCGGCGACGCATGGTGCATCTACCCGATGTACGACTTCACGCATTGCATTTCCGATGCGTTGGAGAACATCACGCATTCGCTCTGCACGCTGGAGTTCGAAAACAACCGCCCGCTGTACGACTGGGTGCTCGACCACCTGCGCGACGCCGGCGTGCTATCTGCCCCCCTGCCGCATCAATACGAATTCGCACGTCTGCACCTGACCTACGCCATCACCAGCAAGCGCAAGCTGCTGCAGCTCGTGACGGAAAAGCGCGTCGACGGCTGGGACGACCCGCGCATGCCGACGCTCGTTGGCATCCGCCGCCGCGGCTATACGCCGGAATCGATCCAGCTCTTCTGCGAGCGCGTGGGCGTGTCCAAGGCCGACAGCTGGATCGACATGAGCATCCTGGAAGGCGCCGTGCGCGACGACCTCGATGCGCGTGCACCGCGTTCGGTGGCCGTGCTGGACCCGGTCAAGCTGGTGCTCGACAACGTGCCGGCCGATTTCAACGAGCCGTGCTCGGCGCCCGTGCACCCCAAGCAGCCTGAACTCGGCCGCCGCGAATTCCCCCTCACGCGCGAGCTGTGGATCGAGCGCGAGGACTTTACCGAGACGCCGCCCAAGGGCTACTTCCGCCTCTTCCCGGGCAACAAGGTGCGCCTGCGCTACGGCTATGTGATCGAATGCACCGGTTGCGACAAGGATGCCGCCGGCAACATCACCGCCGTGCACGCCAACATCATTCCGGACACGAAGAGTGGCACGCCGGGTGCTGACAGCGTCAAGGTGAAGGGCAACATCCATTGGGTGAGCGCCGCACATGCGTTGGAAGCCGAAGTGCGCCTGTACGACCGCCTCTTCAGCGACCCGCAGCCGGATTCGGGCGACAAGAACTTCCTGGATGCGCTCAACCCGCACTCCAAGAAGATCGTCACGGCCTACCTGGAGCCGACGCTCGCAACGGCCAAGGCGGAAGACCGCTTCCAGTTCGAGCGCCATGGCTACTTCGTGGCAGACCGCATCGACTCGCAACCAGGCAAGCCCGTGTTCAATCGCGTGGTTGGCCTGAAGGACAGCTGGGGCAAGTAAGCACAGGCCCATGCACGCCATGGGCCTCTGACAACGGAGGCATCATGCGTGCATGGATCGTATTGCTGGCGGGGCTGCTCTGCGCTCCCGCCTTCGCCGCCTCATTCGCGCCGGACCTGGCCCACACGTCGGTCTACTTCGGCGCATCGCACTTCGATCGCAGCACGATGCGCGGCCGTTTCGACAAGATCGACGGCGCCATCAACTTCGATGAAAGCACCAGCCAGGGCGGCTTCGATTTCACGGTCGATGCCGACTCCATCAACACGCGCCTGCGCGTGCTGGATGGCGTGCTGAAATCGGAGCAGTTCCTCGACGCTGCGAAGTTTCCGGTCATCCGCCTGCGCAGCGACCGCTTTGTCGTGGAGGGCGGCAAGCTTGTCGCCATCGAAGGCAAGCTGACGCTTCACGGCGTGACGCAGCCTGTGCGGCTAGACGTGCGCCGCTTCAGTTGCGGCGAAGAAAAGATGCCCCGGAGCACACGCCACGTCTGCGGCGGTGATTTCCACCTCGCCATTGCCCGCAGCGCCTTCGGCATGACGCGCTTCCTGCCCGATGTGGGCGACCGCGTCGACATCGACATCAGCGTGGAAGCCACGCCTCAATAAACTCGCAACAACCCTCGCAATCACCCGCAATCCATTCATGCCCAATATTGATTTCGCCCTGACCACCGAATACATCGAGCTGCACAAGCTGCTCAAGCTCACCGGCGTGGTGGACAGCGGCGGCGCCGGCAAGGCGGTTGTCGCCGACGGAGCGGTCACGGTGGACGGCCAGCTGGAACTGCGCAAGACCGCCAAGATTCGCGCGGGCCAGGTCGTCATGCTCGGGGATGTGCGCATTGCCGTACAGGGCGCCGACTGACGCATCGACCAGCGCCTCAGGTGTTTGAAAACGCACCTTGTGCTACGGTGCGACACCTTCATACCCATCCACATCCAGGAGACTGACCATGCCGATCGCCCTCTGGTGCGTTCTGGTTGCCGCGGTGTTGCCGATCGTGTGCGTCGGCATCGCCAAGGCCAAAGGCCCGCGGTACGACAATCGCAACCCGCGCGCGTGGCTCGCACAGCAAAGCGGCATAGCAGGCCGCGCCGGAGCCGCACAGCAGAACCACTTTGAAGCGTTCCCGTTCTTTGCGGTGGCTGTGCTGGTGGCCATCCTGGGCGGCGGCGTGATCGACCGCATCAACCTGCTGGCCATCGCGTTCATCGTGGTGCGCGTGCTGTACACGGTGTGCTATCTCGCCGACTGGGCGCCGCTGCGTTCGCTGATGTGGTTTGCAGGCTTTGCCCTGTGCGTTGCGCTGTTTGTCCAGCCGGCCTTCGTGCACTGAGCAACCGCTCTGCCCCCCTAAAAAAACGGCGCCCCAAGTGGCGCCGTTTTCTTTGAGCGATGCGGATTACGTCGAAGCATCCGGCGGCACGGACGGCGCGCGGAACAACCGCCAGGCCATGCCGCCCAGCACTGCCACCGCGGCCAACAGCGCGCCCCACAGCACCCACTGCCGCTTGCGGCCACCCGGCGGCTCCGCCGTGAGCGCGTCGGCAGGCGAATCGCTCATCGCGCCGATCTGTGCCTGCGCAATGGCGGGCGACGCACCCGCCAGCAAATCCGCGCGTGCGATCGGATTGCCGCGCGCCACTTCAGCCACCGCCAGCATGAACGGCACATTGCCGCGCGCCGCATAGGTGACCGTGGCCGGACGCCAGCCAATCGCCAATTGCGGCGCGCCGGCACCCAGGCCGCCGCTGCGCGTGTCGACCTGCAGGCGCCAGTAGCGCTCGCCCGTGGCAGGCACGGTGATGGCTGCGCTCTCCTGTTCGCCCTTCCCGTCCGCCCCAGCCAGCCGGAACAGGCGCGCAGACGTCACAGGCCGCCACGGCGCGTGCGCATCGGCACGCGCGTACAGCGTGGCCTGCGCGACGGTGTTGGCCTGCGGCAGATGGATCTTCACGCGTTCGACCGGGAACACGCCGCCGGTATCGAACTGGTAATCGCCGGCAGCGGGCGTCTGCGCCGGCGTCAGGCCGGAGCGCCACTGAATGGCGCTGTCCGCCAACGCGACCGGCGCGCCGGCAGCCACCTCCGCGCGGACGGCATCCGGCGCAGGCGGCTTGCCCTGCCACGTCAGGCGCAGGTATTTCGCCCGCAGCCCGGTGAACTCGATGCGATCCTGCACCAGCGTGCTGCCCTGGTTGGACAGGCGGAACAGCGTGGCCTGGGCGACCTGGCTCCAGTGCTGCAAGTCATCGCTGGCCTGCACGCTCACGCCGCTCTGGAATTCCGCAGCGGGCAGCGCCACGACCAGCGCGGTCACCGTGTCCCGAAGCTGGCTGAGGTCGACGACCCATGCGCGCACAGACGCCTGTGATGGCTGCACGCCGGTTGCACGCAGCACGCCGTCGGTGCCGAGCACGACACCGGCGGCGCCGGGCGTCTGCGCATCATCGATGGGCGTGGCAAACCAGTGCACGTCGTGCAGCGTGCGCGCCTGCGGCGCGGGATCACGCGGGATGTCGACGGTGAACGGCACGGGCTCGCCGTCGCCATTGAGGATGCGCAGGT
Source organism: Ralstonia edaphi (assembly GCF_958350185.1). NCBI lineage: Bacteria > Pseudomonadati > Pseudomonadota > Betaproteobacteria > Burkholderiales > Burkholderiaceae > Ralstonia > Ralstonia edaphi. The sequence goes on along the minus strand of NZ_CATWHI010000006.1, from coordinate 167,633 downwards.
CGGCCAGATTGGCCTCGCGCGCATGGGCATAGACGTCTTCGCTGAGCGTGACGGCGTAGTACGGGGCGCCGGGCGTGCCGGTCAACGCAAAGCGCTCGGCCCAGGCCGGCGCAGACAACAGCGACGCCACGGCCATCGCAAAAGCAACCTTCTTCACAGAACCTCCCCGGTTTCAGCTTGGGCGCTGGTTTTGGGCTTTGGCGGCAAAGGCGACAGATAGCCGATCAACAACAGCAGCACGCCAATCCCGATAAACGACACGATGCGCTCGACACCCGTGACGCGTGACAGGTCGAACAGGAACAGCTTGACCACCGTCACGCCCAGCAGCGCCCCGCCGGTAAACCACAGCGCGCGGCTGGCGCGCCGCGTGGCAAACACCATCACCGCCAACGCCAGCACCGTCCAGAACATCGACAGCGACGCCTGCACCAGCATCGAGGCACCGAGATCGTCCAGCGTGTACGGCACATGCGCCCAATGGTGCAGCGTGCGCAGCAGCACAGCGTTGGCCCAGATAAAGAGCGTCGCGCCGATGGCGTAGCCGATCACCATCGGCTCGGGCACGAGCTTCTGCAGCGCCACGCGACGCATCCACAGCGCGATGGCGAGGAACACCAGCAGTTGCGCCACGTCCAGCGGGTTGAGAATCGGCAGGTAGAACAGCGGCGCGGCATTGCCGTCGCTGGCGGCGCTCGCCAGGCTCCACAGCCACAGCAGGGCCGCCAGCGGTGCGGCGCCCCACAGCAGGTAGGCGCGCTCGAAACGGGCAATCGGCCAGCGGATGCGCCAGCCTGCGCCTGCCAGCAGGGCGAGCAACGCGCCGTAGGCATAGGCCCAGGCGGCGAAGCTCCACGTGCCCTCGGGCACGTAGGCGTCGAGGCGCCAGTAGCCTTCCGTGGCCAGTACGCCGCAGATCAGCCAGAACAGGACGGTATGCAGCGGCGCGAGGAGGTTGTCTTTCACGTCGCGTTCCTGGCGGCGCAGCAGCACGAAGGCGAGCACCACGGCGGCAATCCACACCGGTCCGCCCCAACCGGCCAGCGGTGACGGCACCCAATGTTCGATCGCAGCCAGTGAAATCAGCGCCAGCACCGGCGACAACGCCAGCGCGGGCCACTCGGCCAGTGCCCAATCGAGCTTGCGGCGCAGGCCGTGTGCAGCCCATGCCGTCAGCACGGCAAAGGCGGCGTACAGCGGAATGTCCGGCCGGTCGACGGTCTTGGTGGCGATGCGCCAGGCCCAGCGATCAATCTCGTTGCTGCCGCTGCCGAGCCACCACAGCAAGCCCCACACCGACGCAGCAATGCCGAGCACCGGCGCCGCCTTCAGCCACGCACGCGCCTCCGCCTTGCCGTGCAGGCGCCAGCCGCTGAAGACGCCCGCCAGCGCAATCAACACCCCGCCGATATAGCGGCTGTTGAGCACGGCCCAGCTGTGCTGCGGGGCCCAGTCGAATACGGCGTCCACGGCAAATGCGGCGCCCGCAGCGAGCTGCAGAAGCAGGCCCGCCGCCAGCGCGAGCCGACGCTGCTGGCGCACGCCAAGCCACACCACGGCGGCGCCTTCCAGGGCCCACACCGCGCTGGTCGTGCGTCCATCGAAAGCCAGCGGAATCGCCAGCGTGATGAAGATCACGCCCAGCGCGAACATCGCCTCATACAGCAGGCCGAGATTCGCGCGCCGGGGCGCCAGCCAGCCCGCAATCGCCAGATAGAAGGCGGCCAGTGCGGTCGCGCTCCACGCCATCGCAAACGGAATGTGGTGCACCAGCCCCGCCTGCAACCCCATCGCCACCAGCGGCGTGCCGAACACCAGCGTGCCGTCAACGTAGTTGGTGAGGCTGATATGGCGGCGCAGCGCGGTCAGCAGCGCAATGCCCACATACATCAGGAAGAAGAGGATCAGGAACGGCTCGGTGCTCGCCAGCAACGACGGCTGATAGCGCAGCACGCCCCACGCCGTGGCAATGCCAAACGTAAAGACGAAGCCAAGCAGATTCAGCGCCCGCCACGCCCGGAACCACGCAATGGCGAAGATGCCGGCGTTGAGCAGCGCGTAATAGCTGAACAGCGCCACGTGGCTGCCTTGGCCCGTCGAAATCAGAATCGGCGCGAGGAAGCCGCCCGCGCTGCCGGTAAAGGCGAGCGCCGGCGCGTTCTGCTTGACGGCCAGCCCGGCGGCCAGCGCGCAAATCAGCACCAGCAGCGGAAACGCCATCCCAGGGCTGAGCAGCGGCACGACGCGCGTCGCTGCAAACACCGTCAGATACAGCACGCCGACCCCGCCACCCTGCAGCACCAGCGCATAGCCCGGGCGCTTCTCGCGCAGGCGCCAGCCGATGCCCAGCAACGCGATCGCCCCGACCGCCACACCGGCCAGCCGGAATTCAACCGGCAGCAGGCTGTTGTCCGCCGCGTACTTGAGCAGGAACGCCACGCCGAAGAACAGGATCAGGATCCCCACCCGCACCACGCTGTTGCCGCCCAGCAGCCAGTCGCGCGCAGCGCCGACGGCGCGCTCCACCCAATCGGGCTCGTGCGGTGCCAAGACGGGCGAGGGTTGCGCAGCAGGTTGAGGCATCGGCTGCGGAACCGCAACCTGCGGCGCAGGCACGGACACGGGCACGGACACCGCAGGCGCCTCCACGGGCGGCAATGCCTCGGCCACGGCCGGTGGCACCTCTACGGCTGCCTGCTCCACATCGGCAGGCGCGACCAACGTTCCGCCTTTGATTTCGGCCAGTTGCCGGCGCAGGAGCGAAACCTCGTGCTCGAGCCGGGCAACACGCTCCTGCAGCGTCGCGGGCGGCGACGACACGGCTGTCTGCGTGGCCGCATGGCTCGGCGCCGCGCCCGTTGCGCCCGCGTCGTCGGGCGGACTGGCCCACTGCGCACTGGCCCGCTTGTCCATGTACAAGATCAGCGATGCCAGTCCCAGACCGATCAACGCCCCAAAGAACGCCCCGACGACGCCCCCCGACAGGCCCCCGAGCAACAGCCCCACGATTCCGAATATCCAACGCATCGTTCTGATTGTCCTGGTTTGGATAGGAAAAACATGCGCCGACTAGCGCACGCACCGCTCGTATACCGCAAACAGCCTCCGTTGGGAATGCGCCCGGCCGATGCCGTCAGCTTCATCGGCCCGTGCGACAATGCGCGCTTTGCCAAAAACGGCCCATCCGCCGACCACCCGCATGGCCCTGAAATCCACGATCTACAAGGTCGATCTGCAGATCGCCGACATGGATCGCCACTACTACGCCAACCACGCGCTGACCGTCGCCCGCCACCCGAGCGAGAACGACGAACGCATGATGGTGCGCGTGCTCGCCTTCGCCCGCCACGCCAGCGAAACACTCGCTTTCACGCGCGGTCTGTCGGAGCCCGACGAGCCCGAACTCTGGCAGCGCGATCTGACCGACGCCATCGAGCTGTGGATCGACCTCGGCAACCCCGACGACACGCGCATCCGCAAGGCGAGCAACCGCGCGGAGCAGGTCGCCGTCTATACATATAGCGGCAACGCCAGCCGCGTGTGGTGGCAGCAGACCGAAAGCAAGATCACGCGCTTTGCCAACGTGTCGGTGTACGAAGTCGCGGCGGACACCGTGGCTGCACTGGCCGCCATGGTGGAACGCACCATGCGTCTGCAGGTCACCATCCAGGACGGCGACATCTGGATCGCCAACGACGCGGACAACGTCCACGTCCAGCTTGAAACGCTCAAGGCCGCAGACGCTGCCTGAGTCTGTCTTCCCATCCCCCACGCCACTCCACGAGGCTCACCATGACCATCGAAACCACCGCAAGCGGCTTGCAATACGAAGATGTCGTCGTCGGCGACGGCGCGCAAGCCACAGCCGGCCAGTACGTCACCGTGCACTACACCGGCTGGCTCTATGAAAACGGCCAGGCCGGCAAGAAGTTCGATTCCAGCAAAGACCGTAACGACCCCTTCGCCTTCCACCTGGGCGGCGGCATGGTCATCAAGGGCTGGGACGAAGGCGTGCAAGGCATGAAGGTCGGCGGCACGCGCAAGCTGATCATCCCGGCAGCCCTCGGCTACGGCGCACGCGGCGCGGGCGGCGTGATCCCCCCGAACGCAACGTTGCTTTTTGAAGTCGACCTGCTGGAAGTCTGATCCTGCGCTAGAATCCGCCCCGGCTTGCGATGCGTCACCCGGCGCATCGCAGCCGCCTCCCCAGGCGGGGTGGCAGAGTGGTCAATGCTGCGGCTTGCAAAGCCGTATAAGACGGTTCAATTCCGATCCCCCGCCTCCAGTTTTTCGGCTCCGCATGCTTCACCGTTGCGGCCGCGCCATAGTCAGACGCCCCCCAAGCCTCGCAACGCCCTGTTTCCGGGCCATCGGCCGTCCGCCCGCGTGACCACTCGTAACGATTGCTCTATGCTTGCGACATGGCCGTCACCCGAGAGGATCTCGAACAGAACCGGTTGCGCGCCGCCCTGGGTGATTCGCCCGTCGCGTCGTCGTTGCTGACCGAGGCTGCGCTGGAAGCGTCGCTTGCATCGACGCTCGCGCGGTTGTCGACCGCGCCCGGCGATTGCCAGGACGCCTGGGTGTTCGGCTACGGCTCCCTCATCTGGAACCCGATGATTTTCCACACCGAGGCCGCACGCGCCACGGTGCACGGCTATCACCGCGGCTTCTATCTCTACTCCCGCGTCAACCGCGGCACCTGGGACAACCCGGGGCTCGTACTCGGCCTCGACCGTGGCGGCAGCTGCCGTGGGGTCGCCTTCCGCGTACCGCGTGACCATGCCGAGCATGAATTCCGCGTGCTCTGGCGCCGCGAAATGCTGACCGGCGCGTATCTCCCTCGGTGGCTGCCGACCGAGATCAACGGCAAACGTGTTCTGGCGCTGGCCTTTGTCATGAACCGTGCGCACGAAGCCTATGCCGGCCGCCTGCCCGACGAGCGCGTGGTCGGCTGCCTGCGGAACGCGGTCGGGCTGTACGGCCCGGCACGCGAATACCTGCAGCGCACGCTGATCGGCCTGGCCAGCAACGGGCTGCACGACCCGTATCTGGACCGCCTGTGGTCGCGCCTGCAGGCGACCGATGCGGCAAACGCCCCCTCCGCCACAACCAACGCAACGGACGCAACCGACACCGCGCCGCTGCCCGATCCCTATCTCAGCGCCTGAACCCGCCCGCCATGCTCATCGCTCCGCATCCCGCGCTCAACCAGCTTATCGGCGTCATGCTGGGGATGGCACTGGCTGTGGGCGACATGGCCAACGCGTGGCAGGAGCAGCATCTGCCGATCCTGCATGTCGCGGCCAGCGCCAGCGCCAAGGTGGCCCCCGGCACGGCACGCACGCCCGACGCACGTCCCGCCCGCCGCAGCGACCCGGCTACGCGTGACCGCGACCTGATCCTCGCCGCACAGGCCGGCAACACGATGGCCATCCAAGCGTTGCTGGCTGAAGGCGCCAGCCTCAAGGCGCGCGACGCCGATGGCCGCACGGCACTCATCGCCGCCGTCATGGCGCACATGGGTGCGGCGGCACGCCTGCTCATCCAGGCCGGCGCCGACGTCAACGTGCAGGACAACACGCAGAACAGCGCCTTCCTGCTCGCTGCCAGCCAGGGCGATGCGGAAACGGTGCGCCTGGCGCTCTCGCACGGCGCCAACCTGCGCGCCACCAACGCTGACGGCGACACGGCGCTCATCCCGGCCGCGCGCCGTGGCTATGTCGAAGTCGTCAATGAACTCGTGAAGGCCGGCGTACCGCCCGATGCCACCAACAACCTCGGCCTGACCGCGCTGATCGAAGCCGTGGCCCTGGGCGACGGCAGTGACAAATACGAGAAGACCGTGCAGCTGCTGCTCGACGGCGGAGCGGACCCGAACCTGGCCGACCGCGGTGGCGTCACGCCCATGCGGCATGCGCGTCAGCGGGGTTTCCACGGCATCGGCGCACTGCTCTTCAAGGCGCGCGGGCATTGAAAAAGGGGCCACTCAGGCCCCTTTCTCTTGCTGCGTTCTTTAAGCAGCGGCCGGTTTCTCGGCTGCTTCATTCCTTGCGTTTTCCTGCTCCTGCAGCGTGCGCCACATCACCTTGCCCGTGCCGGACTTGGGCAGCGCGTCCACAAACTCGACCACGCGCGGGTACTTGTAGGCCGCCATGTTGTCGCGCGCCCAGTTGATGATGTCGTCTTCGGTGGTCTTGCCCTTGGCGTGGGCCTTGAGCACCACCACCGCCTTGACCGACTCGCCGCGATACGCGTCGCGCGTGCCGATGATGCAGGCCTCCTGCACGTCGGGATGCTTGTACAGCAGGCTCTCCACCTCGGCCGGCCACACCTTGAAGCCCGACGCGTTGATCATCCGTTTCAGCCGGTCGGTGAGGAAGAAATAGCCCTCTTCGTCCATCTTGCCGAGATCGCCCGTGCGGAAGAACTTCTTGCCTTCGAATTCGATGAAGACCTCGGCGGTGGCCTGAGGCTTGCCCCAGTAGCCGAGGAATACCTGCGGGCCGCTGACAATGATTTCGCCCACCTCGCCCGGGGGCAACTCCTTGAGCGTCTGCGGATCGACGATGCGCGCATCGGTGTTGAACACGGGAATGCCGAGGCACTGCTGCTTGGCGCGATCGGCCGGATTGCTGTGCGTCGGCGCGATGGTCTCCGACAGGCCGTAGCCTTCCTGGTACGCTAGGTTGAAATCCTTCAGCAGGCGCTCGGCCACGGCCTGCGGCATCGCCGCGCCGCCGCCGCCGATGTAGGCGAGGCTCGACAGGTCGAACTCGGCCAGTTGGGGGCTCGCCAGGAAGTCGATCACCATGGTCGGGATGTTCGTCCAATGCGTGATCTTGTAGCGCGAGATCAGCCGCCCCGCCACCTCGCGATCCCAGCGCGGCAGCATCACGACCGTCGAACCCATGTAGATCGGCGCATTCATGCCGTACTGCATGCCGGTCACATGGAACAACGGGATGATCGACAGGCTCACGCCCTCCTTCGTCCCGTTCGACCACATCGAACCGCCGACGATGTTGTGCATCACCGTGCGGTGCGGGTGCATGCAGCCCTTCGGGAAACCCGTCGTGCCCGACGTGTATGGCATCACGGCCAGGTCGTCGGGTCCAGCGGTGTGCGGGCCGGGCACAAGGCGCTGCGCGAGCACGTCGTTCCATGCAACGGCGCCAGGCTGCGCCGGATGCTGGGCGGTGATCCATGCGGGGGGCGCGTCTTCGGGATATTCGTAGGTGGCCGGCAGCGCATCGGCGTACGACGTGACCAGCAGGTGCTTGGTCCGTTGCGCTTCCGGCAGTTCGGCGTTGGCCGTGGTCACGTTGGCGGCCAGATCTGCGCTGCAGATGACGGTGGCAGCGCCGGCATCGGTCACGTAGTGCTTGAACTCTTCGGGCCGGTTCATCGGGTTGACGGGCACGACCACCGCATCGGCGCGCAGGATGCCGTAGTACGCGGCCATGAACTGCGGGCAGTTCTGCATGTACAGCAGCACCCGGTCGCCCTTCTGCACGCCCGCCACCTGCTGCAGCCAGCCGGCTACAGCCACGGCATCGTTGTGCAGTTCCTGGAACGTCGTGTGCCGACCGTAGAAGATGACGGCATCCTTGTCCGGATAGCGTCGGGCGGACACTTCCAGGTTGTACCAAAGGCTCGTTTGCGGCGAGCTGATGTTGTGCGGCAAACGTCGGGGCCAGAACTGGAAGTGCGGTCGTGTCATGCCATGTCTCCGTGAATCTGTGTGTTGTTTTTACCGGATGGTATCCGAACGATCGTTCTATTTTCAACCGTTGCTCTGACATACGTTATTGCGGCGGGCAGACGAACGGCAGACGGCGTCGAAACGGCCTGCCCCACCCACAAGTAAAATGCCTGATACCTCTCGCCGGCGGATGTGCCGGCGCCATCTGCCCCCTCAGGAGAGCCCCGACGATGAGCGACATCACCTCGCAGAATTTCGCGCAGGAAGTGATCGAAACCTCTCGCCAGATCCCGGTATTGGTCGATTTCTGGGCACCATGGTGCGGCCCATGCCGCACATTGGGCCCGATGCTGGAAAAGCTGGAGGCCGAATACGCCGGTAAATGGAAGCTCGCCAAGATCAACTCGGACGAAAACCCCGAGCTGTCCGCCCAGTTCCATGTCCGCAGCATCCCGTACGTGGTGGCATTCGTGGACGGCAAGCCGGTCGACCAGTTCGTCGGCGTCCTGCCCGAACCACAATTGCGCGCGTTCCTCGACCGGGTGATTCCGCAACCCGCAGAAGTCGCCTATCGCGAAGGGCTGGCCGCAAGCCAGGCCGGCGAAACCGCCCACGCGCGCGAAGCGTTCCAGAACGCCCTGGCCTTCGACCCCGGCTTCGACGCCGCGCGCTTTGCGCTGGTGAACCTGCTGCTCGACAGCGGCGACGTGCAGACCGCGCAGCAGGAGTTCGCGCTGCTCTCTCCGAAGGCGCCGCAAGACGAACGTTTTGCTCCGCTGCAAACGCGCCTGAGCGCCACAGAACGCGCCGATACGCTGCCCGATGCCGGCGCCCTCCGCGCTCTCGTGGAAGCGCAACCGGACAACCTGCAGGCGCGGCTCGATCTGGCGCAGCAGTACATCGCGGGCCAGGATTACGAAGCGGCGCTGGAGCAACTGCTCGCCATCGTCGAGCGCGATCGCTCGTTCCGTGACGACGTTGCACGCAAGACGATGGTCTCGGTATTCGACATGATGCGCGACGCGCCGCAGGCGGTATCGCACTGGCGCAGGCAACTGGCGTCCAAACTGAATTGAGGAGCAGTCATGCGACTGATCTACGTAGCCGATCCGATGTGTTCCTGGTGCTACGGCTTCGGCCCGCAATTGGCCGACCTGCGCAAGCGGCTGGCCGACACGCTGGGCGCGCAAGTGCCCGTCACGCTCATCACCGGCGGCCTGCGGCCGGGCCAGCGCGAGCCGATGGCGGCCGACAAGCGCGACGAAATCCTCCACCACTGGCATGCCGTGGCCGAGCGCAGCGGCATGCCGTTCGATCAGTCACCTGAAGTGGCCATGCGCCGCGAAGGCTTCGTCTACGATACCGAGCCCGCCTGCCGCGCCGTCGTCATGGCGCGCGAACACTGGGCCGAGGACGATGAACGCGTGCTGACCGTCTTTCACGCGATCCAGCACGCTTTCTACGCTGAAGGGCGCGACACCACACAAGCCGACGTACTGCGCGACGTTGCGCTCGCCAATGGCGTCGAGGCGGACCACTTCGATGCCGTATTCGACACGGATGCGCTGCGCAACGAAACACGCGAAGACTTCCGCCTCTCCCGCCGTTGGGGCATCAACGGCTTCCCCAGCCTGCTGGCCGAGCAAGGCGGCACGCTGTACCAGATCGGGCGTGGCTATGCGCCATCGGTGGCGCTCTATGCGCGGGCAGTGGAAGTGCTGCAGCAGCATCCCGCCCCGGACGCCGGCTAACAGGTTTGCCCGTCGTCAAACTGCGGCGCGGTGTGCGTCGCTTAAGCTGATCGCCTCGCCCATCCAATTTCCCAGCCTGCCATGCCCGTGATCGAATGGTCGGAAGCGCTCCAACTCGGAGACGCCGCCACCGACGCCAACCACGTCGAATTCTGTGCGTTGCTGAACGCCGTTGCCGATGCTTCGGACGCCGAATTCATCCCCGCGCTCGATGCATTCATCGACCACACCGAGCACCATTTCGGCGAAGAGAATGCATGGATGGACGAATCGGATTTTCCCCCGCGCCACTGCCACCGCGGCGAACACGACAATGTGCTCGCGCTGTGCCGCGAAGTGCGCAAGCGCGCCGCTGCAGGGGAAATGGAGCTGGGCCGCCGCCTAGTGGCGGAATTGCCTGAGTGGTTCGCCCAGCATGTCGACGTGATGGACCGCATGATGACGACGTATCTGGCGCAAACGGGCAACCCAATGCGCAACATCGAGCACGTCGACTGAACGCGGGTTGTGGACCGGCGGTCCGCTGCCTAGAGTCGAAGTGGCCCTGCCCGCAGGCCTTCGTTGCGCGGGCGTCCACTCCACCCTGGGAGCGCCCATGAAGACCGTCAACGATGCCTCGTTTCAATCCGATGTGATCGACGCCTCGCAACGCAACCCGGTGGTGGTGTGCTTTGCCGCGGAGTGGAGCCACCCGAGCCAGTCCGCCGTGGCCAGCCTTGAACAGATGGAATCGAGCTACGCAGGACGCGCCACCTTCGTCACCATGGACTTCGACGAAAACCAGCACACCGCCGATCGATACGGCGTGTCGGTCATGCCTGGTTTTGTGGTCTTTGCCAACAGCCAGCCGCGAGACGGGTGGTCGGGCGTGTATGCCGACACCATTCGCGAGAAGCTGGATCAGGTCATCCCGCGATAAGGCAGCACGCCGTCACACACCGGCGATCGCGCGCAGCGCCGTTGAGGCGGCCACCATCCCGAACACCGCCGTCACGCATACGGACGAACCAAACCCCGCGCATGCCAGGCCCTGCGGCCCCTGCGCAGGCTGCGGTGTGGGCGGCGCGTTGACCACGGCAATGTCGCCCGCCGCTGCAAGGTCGTCGATGCCGGCGTGGCTGGACTCGACGGGCAACTCGACGGCGCATGCCTGCTGCTCAGGTTCGGGGTAGCGCAGCGGCTCGTCGGAGAACACCGCGTCGATGCCGAAACGCGACTTCGGGTTCTTCGAAAAGCCGTGCTGGCGACGCAGGTTGCCGCGCACCTTGGCCAGCAGCGGGTCTTGAATCGTGCGCGAGAGGTCGGTCACGCGAATGCGCGTCGGGTCCAGCTGACCACCGGCAGCGCCGCATGTCACGACGCGTTTGCCGGTGCGTTTGGAGAACGCGATGATCGCCGTCTTTACCTTCACCGCATCGATGGCGTCGATCACGTAATCGAACGGGTGGCCAAGCAATGCCTCGACGTTTTCGACGGTCACGAAGTCGTCGATGCGGCTGATTTCTGCGCGCGGATTGATCTGGAGGATGCGCTCGGCCATGGCGTCGACCTTGGCCATGCCATACGCGTCACCCAGCGCGTGAATCTGGCGGTTGGTGTTGGACACGGCAATGTGATCGAGGTCGATCAGCGTGAACTTGCCGATACCGCAGCGCGCCACCGCCTCAGCCACCCACGACCCGACACCGCCGATGCCGATCACGCACACGTGCGCCGCCGCAAAGCGTTCAAGCGCCTGCGGACCATACAGCCGGGCGACACCGCCAAACCGGCGTGCGTATTCATCATCGAGGATGGGCGGGTGCGCGGGCGCGCTGATTGCTACTTGGCTCATGACACAATTGAATCGTGGTTGCGCCGAACTATATATCAACGCGTGCGGTCGCATTTTTGTGCCAATACCAACAAAAACACGATGCGTACATCCGGCAAACTCGCCCTCGGACTGGTCATCACACCCGTCGTCATCGTGGCAGCGGCGGTCATCTTTGTGCTGACGTTCGACTGGAACCGCGCGAGACCCTATCTGAATGACCGCGTCTCGCAAGCCATCGGGCGCCCCTTTGCCATCAACGGCGATCTGATCCTCACGTGGAAGAAACCTCAGGGCGAATCCGGCTGGCGCGCGTATGTGCCGTGGCCGCGATTGATCGCCAATGACATCACCGTCGGCAATCCGGACTGGGCCAAGCAACCGCACGTGGCCACCATCCGCCAGCTCACGTTTGTGCTGGAAGCGCTGCCGCTGCTGGCACATCGCATCGTCATCCCGAGCGTGACACTGGACACGCCCGCCATTGCGCTGGAGCGCGACAAGCAGAACCGCAACAACTGGACATTCAAGCTGGCGGGCAGCGAGGGCGACGACAAAAAACCTTCGGATTGGAAACTGGATTTGCGGGAGATTGCATTCAGCAAGGGCTCGCTGGCGCTGGACGACGACATCAAGCGCATCCACCTGACCGCAACCATTGACACCGTCGACAATCAGGCGCTGTACACCGCGGCCAACGGCACCCTCGTCAAAAGCGCGGACCAGCCCGCCAAGGTGCCGGCTGCTTCGGGCGCAGCCGCTTCCGACACCGCAGCGCAAACACCGGTGGCGCCGGACCCCCAGCAGCCTTACGGCATCGCGTGGACGGTCAAAGGCACCTACAACAACGCCGCCATTGCCGGCAGCGGCAAGGCCGGCGGCGTGCTGCGGCTGCAGGATGCACAACGGCCCTACCCTCTGCAGGCTGATGTGACGGTGGGCAAGACGCGCATCGACCTGGCTGGCACGCTCACCAACCCTGCCAGCCTGACGGCGCTCGATTTGCGTCTGCACTTATCGGGCGCAAGCATGGCGCAGTTGTATCCGCTGACCGGCGTGGTGCTGCCCGATACGCCGCCGTTTGACACGCGGGGCCGCCTGATCGGCGAACTGCGCAAGCAAGGGTCGACGTGGCGCTACGAGAAATTCACGGGACGCGTGGGCGGTTCCGATCTGGGCGGCACGCTCACTTATGCGATGCGCGAGCCGCGTCCGCAATTGACCGGCGAACTGGTCTCCCATCAATTGCTGTTTGCTGACTTGGCCCCGATCATCGGTGCCGACTCCAATGCCAGCAAGGCCAAGCGGGCCGACCCAAGCGCCGACCCCGACGACGGTAAAACTGTGCGCCAGCCGCCCGACAAGGTCTTGCCGGTCGAACCGTTCCGCACCGATCGCTGGAACGCCATCGACGCGGACGTGAAGTTCACCGGCGAGCGCATCGTCCAGACTGCCGACCTGCCGATCAACCACCTCGTTACGCACATCAAGCTGCAGGACGCGGTGCTCACGCTCGATCCGCTCAATTTTGGGATTGCGGGCGGCACGCTCGCGTCCAACATCCAGCTCGACGGACACGCCACGCCCATGCAGGCCCGCGCGGCATTGGCGGCACGACACTTCAAGATCAAGCAACTGTTTCCGAAGATCGAATCGGTGCGCGCAAGCGTGGGTGAGATCAACGGCGATGCCCGGCTCTCGGCCACGGGCAACTCGGTGGCGGCGCTGCTCGGTTCGTCCAACGGCGAGGTGAAAATCCTGGTGGAACAAGGCACCATCAGCAAGTTCATCCTGGAGGCCATGGGGCTGAACGTCGGCAACGTGATCCTGACCAAGCTCTTCGGCGACAAGCAGGTCACGATCAACTGCGCGGCCGGGGACTTTGCCGTGAGCAACGGCCTGGCGCAGGCGCGCACGTTCGTGGTGGATACGCAGGATGCCGTCATCGATGTGACCGGCGCAACGAGCTTCAAGCAGGAAGCGCTGGACTTCACCATCCATCCCGATTCGAAGGGGCTCCGCGTGTTTTCGCTGCGCACGCCGCTGTATGTGAGGGGCACGTACAAGCACCCGGATGTGTCAGTCAATCCGGCGGTCGTGGCGCTGCGGGCAGGCGGAGCGGTGGCCCTGGCTTTGACGGCGCCGGCGGCGGCGGTACTGCCGGTGCTGGAACTCAAACCTGCACCGGAGAGCGCCTGCGGCAGGCTGCTCGCCGATGTTCGCCAGCGCCCCACCGCGCCGCCGCCAGGCCAGACGTATCGCAGCAAGAAGCCGGGGCGCACGCCGGAAGGCGAGTTGAAATCGACACAACCTGACGCGGGCAAGACGGCGGCGCCCCAGCGTCCTGCAGCCCGCCCGGCCGCGCCCGCGTCGCGGGATCCGCTGACCACCGGCGGCTGACTTGCCGCCGGCATGGTGGCGCTACTTGGCTGAGCGCCGCTTGGCGATGGCTTCCGCGGTCACCGCCGGTGTGGCGGGGTCGCCAAACTGGCGCGTGACGTAGTTCGTTAGCGCAGCCAGCTGTTCGTTCGATAGCTCGCGTCCAAATGCCGGCATGCCGATGTGCCGGTCGCCCGCTTTGCGCTCAATGCCAAACAGAATGACCTGCACGAGATTGGTCGTGTCCCGCGTGCCAACCGTGGAGTTGTGCAGCAGCGGCGGATAGTAACCATCGGGCGTGCCACGTCCATCGGCCTGGTGACAGGTGGCGCAATTGCCGAGATACAGGCGCGCAGCGTCGATGGTGGTCTCGATGGGCTTGCCGCGCAGCGTCGTCACATCGGTGGCGGGCTTGCCCCAATCCTGCCGTGCGCGCTCGAGGTTGTTGCTCACGGCAGGCACCGTCCGTAGATATTCGGCGATGGCCTGGACGTCCTGCATCGTCATCTTCGAAAAGCTGTGCTGCACCGCTTCGCCCATCGGGCCCGCAGCCTGTGCAACGCCGGGCACGCTGCCGGTGCGCAGGTATTGCACGAGCTGTTCGGGCTTCCATGCGCCGATGCCGCTCGTCGGGTCCGAAGTGATGTTGAACGCCGTCCAGCCCGCGAGCGTCGAGCCTGCCAGATAGCCGCTGCCGCGCTCGTCCAGCGCCTTCTCCTGCATGGCAAAACCGCGCGGTGTATGGCACGTGCCGCAGTGCGCCAGGCCCTGCGTGAGGTACGCACCGCGATTCCATGTCGGCGACTTGTCGGCCTTCGGAACGTACGGCTCGCTCTTGAGGAAGATGAGGTTCCACAGCTTGAGCGGCCAGCGCATGTTCAGCGGCCAGCGGATCGTGCTTTGTGGCGGGTCGTTCTGAACGGCCGTCACACCGTTGCGGAAGTACGCGTAAAGATCGCGCATGTCCGCATCGCTGATCTTTGCGTACGACGGATACGGCATGGCCGGATACAGGTTGTTGCCGTCGTCGTCCACGCCCTTGCGCACGGCGCGCTCGAATTCTTCGTAGGTCCATTTGCCGATGCCGGTTTTCTCATCGGGCGTGATGTTGCTGCTGTAAATGGTGCCCAGCATCGGAATCTGCATCGGCAAGCCGCCGGCAAAGGGCCTGCCGCCGGGCGCCGTATGGCAGGCCGCGCAGTCCGCCGCAATGGCGAGGTATTCGCCGCGTTTGAGCTGCGCGGTGTCGGCCGGGGTGTCCTTCGCCCACGCATTGGCCACCAGGCCGGTCAGCAACAGCAGCGAGAAAGAAGCGATCGTTTTCATCTCACGCCTCCTTCTTCAGTTGATCGGCGATCCGCAACGCCAGCGCCGCGATGGTCAGCGTCACGTTGACGGTGCCCACCGTCGGCATGGTCGAACTGCTGCTGATGAACAGATTCGGGTGGTCAAACGTCCGGCAATCCTTGTCGACCACGGAATCTTTCGGATCGGCACCCATGATCGTTGCGCCGGTGATGTGATTGTTGGGCGCGAAGTCGTCGTGAAATTCGACATTGGTCCCGCCCATCACCTGCGCTGCCGTTGCGTAGACCTCGCGTGTATGCACGGCGCTGCGTTTGACGTAATCGTCGATGTGGTACGTGATCTCCGGGCGCGGAATGCCGATGGCGTCGACCTCCGTCGCGCTCGGCACGATGCGGTTTTCCGGCAGCGGCAGGATCTCGTGGAAACTGTCGAACTGCACATAGCGCGCGGCTTGGTCGCGGATGCGCGCATCCAGTTCGGCGGGCTTGATGAGCTTGCCTTCCTTGAAGATGCGCTGCGTCTCCTGCTCGATGCGCGAGATGTTGGACAGGTGCAGCTTCTTGCCGGCCTGCGTGGCGCGGAACGGGCCGTCACGAAAGCCGATCAGCGAGGTCATTTCCTGCGGCCCGCGCCCCGGCCACAATTTACGGTCGGCGTAGAAGCTCACGCCGGTGCCCGGGTGGTCCATCAGGTTGCGCCCGACCATGTCCGAACTGTTGCCGACGCCCTTCGGAAAATCCTGGCTGGTCGACATCAGCATCAGCTTGGGCGTTTCGATGCCGTTGGCGGCCAGCACGAACCACTTGCCTTCCACGCGGTGCTCGGCGCCTTTCGCGTCTTTGTAGCGCGCCGCCACGATGCGCTTGTTGGGGCCGACCTCGAGCTTGAAGACCACGGCGTTCTCGATCAGCCGCGCGCCGCCCTGCTCGGCTTTCTTTACGTGCACGATGCCGTTGTACATCGCACCGATCGGGCAGATCGGCATGCAGTTGTTGTTGCCGCAGCAGGTCGGGCGGCCGTCGTACGGACGGCTGTTGCGCGCCACCGGCTCGGTCACCACGTGGAAGCTCGCGTCGTGCGCGTTGAGTGCATCCTTGATCGTGCGTTCATTGAACGAGAGCGGAAGCGGCGCCATGGGATACGGCTGGCTGCGCGGCGAGCCGAGGTCTTCGTCGTTCGGGCCCCACACGCCCAGGGCCTCCTCAGCCAGGCCGTAATAGCGCTCAAGATCCTGATACTGGATCGGCCAGTCGCGCGCGATGCCGTACACGCTGCGCAGCTTGAAATCGTTCGGCAGGAAGCGCCACGTCGATGCGGCCCAGTGCCACGTCGTGCCGCCCACCGCGCGGATGTATTGCGAGTTGAACTGATGCTCGCCCTTGAGCACGAGGTAGTTGTTGGGCGGGCCATATTCCGGATGCGGCGCCCATGGCGTTGACGGATATGGCGCCATGAAATCCATCTTGTCGGCCTGGTTGCGGAAGCGCTCGACGATCTCCCAGCGCGGCAGGCGCGGGCCGGCTTCGAGCATCAGCACCGACTTGCCCGCGCGCGCAAGTTCGTACGCCACCAGCGCCCCGGCCACGCCGGAGCCCACCACCACGATATCGGCTTGTTGGGTATCGGCCATCAGGCTTGCCTCTCGACAGGGGGCTCGGCCCAGAAGCCGGGCTGGTTGGGGCAATACGTGCGGATAACGAGCGAGTCTGAGACCACGCTGTACATCAGCGCCTGCTCGTACGTGACGACATTGCCGTCGACCACACCGAGGTACCACGCTTCCAAGATCTGCAGCGCCGTCTTCTGCTGCGTATCGGACAGCGAGCCGGCCGCCAATGCCTGCGCAAGCGGCCGCAATTGCGCGGCAAAGTCGGCGCTGGATTTGCCCAGTGCCGCCAGCAACCGCGTGCCGACGCCGCGATCGAGCGCCGGCCGAGCCGTCAGCGCCTGTGACAACGCCATGAAGGCATCGAGCGATTCAGTGGGCGCCTGGGCCACCGCGCGCAGCACCTGCGAGCCCGCCAGCCCGGCCGCAGCCAGCGCCAACGCGCCCTGCAGCCACTGGCGACGCGTCAGGCCGGCGGTGGTGTCGGGAAAATGGGAACGGGGGGCCATTTCGACATCCTGTTGAAATTTTTGTGAGGAAGGGGGGAGGCGCCGCCAGCCTGACGCCCTTGACTAGCCAATATAGGCGGCGCACGACAGATCGCCAGCACCCCGCCCCAAGCGCAAACCGTGCCAGCCCCCTTTGCGCGCAAGCAAATAACGGCGGGCGGTGTTTGTCTATACTCGGCCCGTTCGCACGCCGCATCGCCACGCTCATGACCTCCATTGCCGATATCCGCACCGATTACGCCCGCGCTTCGCTCGACCTCGCCGACGTCGACGCCAACCCCCTGCGCCAGTTCCGCCGCTGGTTCGACGAGGCCCTGAAGGCAGAGGTGGCCGAAGTCAACGCCATGACGCTCGCCACCGTCGACCCGCATGGCCAGCCCTCGGCCCGCATCGTTCTGCTCAAGAACCTGGACGAACGCGGCTTCACCTTCTTCACGAACTACGCCAGCCACAAGGGCGAAGAACTGGCCGCCAACCCCCGCGCGGCGCTGCTGTTTCATTGGATCGGGCTGGAGCGGCAAGTGCGCGTCCAGGGCATCGTCGAAAAAGTGAGCGACGCAGAGAGCGACGCCTATTACCACTCGCGCCCGCTGGGCTCCCGCCTGGGGGCGTGGGCATCGGAACAAAGCAGCGAAGTGCCCGACCGCGCCACGCTGGAGGCCCGCGAAGCCGAATATCGCCAGCGCTTTGGCGACGCCCCGCCGCGCCCGCCCCACTGGGGCGGCTACCGTCTGCTGCCCGAGCGGCTGGAATTCTGGCAAGGCCGCCCCTCGCGCCTGCACGACCGGCTGGAGTACCGGAAACAGGCTGACGGCAGCTGGACGATCGTCCGACTCGCCCCGTAGAGGGCGGATGCGCAATACGTTATTGCGCATCGCGTCATGCCGGCACGGCGCTTGCTGCGAAAGGATCGGCCCGGCACGCGCCCCCTAAGACCCGCACAGCACAATGGGAAAGTTTGTCGTAAGCTAATGTGATCCGTTCGGGCCGCAATCCGATGGCCGTCCCGAACTTTTGCTGATCAGGGAGGCGTCGACATGTTTTTCCAACAGGCGATTGACCGCAAACTCGAGCAGTGGATCCACGACATCCGCGAGTCTGCCAACCTTCCTGTACGCCTGCGGTTATGGAACGGTGACCAATACGAACTGGGCCGCTTCGAGCAGCCCCGCGTCACGCTCACCGTGCGCGAAGCGAGCGCCCTGCCGCTGCTGCTTTCCCCGACCCTCAACAATCTCGGCGAAGCCTACGTTCAGGAGAAGATCGACCTGGACGGTAAGTTGGCCGACATCATCAACGTGGGCTACAGCCTCGCTTCTGCTGCTGCGGTCAGCAGCGGCAATGCGCTGGCCCGCGTGGTGCGCCACTTTGCACACACGAAGGAAGGCGACAAGGAATCGATCCAGTACCACTACGACGTTTCCAACGACTTCTACAAGCTGTGGCTGGACCATAACATGGTCTACTCCTGCGCCTACTTCGAAAACGGCGATGAAACGCTCGACGAGGCGCAGCTCAAGAAGATCGACCACATTCTCACGAAGATCCGCCTGCAGCCCGGGCAGACGCTGCTCGACATCGGCTGCGGCTGGGGCGCGCTGGTGCTGCGCGCCGCGCAAAAGTACGGCGCCCGCTGCCTGGGCGTGACGCTGTCGCAAAACCAGTACGACCTCGCCACCGAACGCGTGCGCGCGGCCGGCCTGCAAGACCAGATCGAAATCCGTATCCAGGACTACCGCGACCTCACCGGCAAGTTCGATCGCATCACGAGCGTCGGCATGTTCGAGCACGTCGGTCGCAAGAACCTGCCGGGGTATTTCCGCCGCATGCACGACCTGTTGGCCGACGACGGCATCGCCATGAACCACGGCATCACGTCGTCCGATCCGGCCGGCGGCGAAAGCTCGATGGGCGGCGGCGATTTCATCGACCGCTACGTCTTTCCGCAAGGCGAGCTGCCGCACATCTCGCTGGCACTGAGCGCCGCGCAGGTTGGCGGCCTGGAAGCGCTTGACGTCGAAAGCCTGCGCCGCCACTATGCGCGCACGCTCGAGCACTGGGCCGAGCGTTTCGAGACCAACGGCGATACCATCCGCGCGATGGTGGGCGAGAAGAAATACCGCATCTGGCGCGTCTACCTGGCCGGCTGCGCACACGCTTTCGACGCCGACGAAATCTCCATCTTCCAGACCGTGCTGCAGAAGGCCGGCAAGTCGGCGGCGTCGATCCCGTGGTCGCGCCGCTATATCTACGCGTAACCATTTGACCCACAGCGCTCCCATCGACGATCTGTTCGGCGCGCCGCCCGCCCCAAGCGACAACGCGACCGCCGAACCCGGCACCCCCGCCCCGAAACCCAAACGCTCGCCCGCGCGACAGGGCGTGCAGCCGGCCGTGATTGCGCCCGATGTGGCTGCACTCGCGCAGCGCTTGCCGCGCGACCTGCGCATCGGCACTTCGTCGTGGTCGTATCCGGGCTGGGACGGGCTGGTGTATGCGGGCGAATACTCCGATTCGATGCTCGCGCGCAAAGGCCTGGCGGCGTATGCCCAGCACCCGCTGCTGCGCACGGTCAGCATCGATCGCGGGTTCTACTCGCCGATCCCGCTGGCGGACTACGTCGCTTATGCGGCCAGCGTGCCGGAAGACTTCCGCTTTGCAGTCAAGGCGACCTCCGCGGTATGCGACGCGTGGATTCGGGAATCGGACGGGCGCGGCCGCATGGCCAATCCCGCCTTCCTGAATGCTGAATTTGCCGTCCGCGATTTTGTCGAGCCCGCCACTCGCGGGCTGGGAACGCGGTGCGGGCCGCTGGTGTTTCAGCTCTCGCCACTGGGCGCGCTGGCCGAAGATGCGGCCGGCTTTGTGGAACGGCTCGAGGCGTTCCTGGCCGCGTTGCCGCCACTCGATCCGCAACTCAATCCCGACGCCGTCTACACGGTGGAATTGCGCGACGCCACGCTGCTCACGCCGCGCTTCATCAAGATGCTGCGCGCCGCAGGCGTGCGTTATTGCGTCGGCCTGCATGAGCGGATGCCGGCGGTGGACCGGCAAGCCGCGGCCGTTGCGTTGCTGGATGAAGGCGCGGGCGGCCCGCTGGTGGTGCGCTGGAACCTGAACAGCCGCTATCGCTACGCACAAGCCGAAGCGGCGTACAAACCGTTCAACAAGCTAGTTGATGAAGACCCGTTCTCGCGCGAGACGCTGGCCGACATGGCCGTCGCCGCGCTGGCGGCCGGGCGCAAGGTGACGATCCTGGTGAGCAACAAGGCGGAAGGATCGTCCCCGCTGTCGTGCATCAAACTCGCCGAGGCCATTGCCGCGCGCCTGCCGGCGGACCCAGCGTAGCCCCAGCCCACTCTCCTAGCCCTGCAAGCGGTGCGCGAACTGCTTGCGGAACTTCGCCACCTTGGGCGAGATGACGAACGCGCAGTAGCCTTGCGCCGGGTGGTCGCGGAAGTAGTTCTGGTGCTCGTCCTCGGCGCGCCAGAACGTCACCTTGCCGTCAGCGGCATCCACCAGCTCCGTCACGATGGGCGCTTCAAAAATGTCGCTGGCGCCCAGTTCGGCAATGGCCGTGCGCGCCGTCGCCAACTGCTCGGGCGTTTGCGCAAAGATGGCCGAGCGGTATTGCGGGCCGACATCGTTGCCCTGGCGGTCCACGGTGGTCGGATCGTGAATAGCGAAGAAGATGTCCAGAATCTCGCGATACGGAATCACGGCCGGGTCGAACTTCACCGCCACGACTTCAGCGTGACCGGTATTGCCGTTGCAAACGGCGCGGTAACTCGGGCGATCGACATGGCCGCCGGCATAGCCGGACACCACGCTCTGCACGCCTTGCACCTGCTGGAAGACGGCCTCCAGGCACCAGAAGCAACCTCCGCCCAGGACGGCGGTTTCAAGGGCGCGTTGTTCAGTCATTCGGATTCTCCTGCAATTGATTGGGCTGCCATTGGTCGGCCGAAGACGCCCATCCTGACACAGGCGCCACCAAGTGGCTGCAGAATCACGCAAAGCCCTACCCCGGCGCGGCCTATCAGGCGTCCGTTACAATTGAGCATTACTTTCGGTAGTTTTCATGGACCAACACGGAGCCATTCCCATGGATGCGCGCGCCCCGGAATCCCCCGCGCGCGAGGCGTCGGCACATCGACGCCCACATGGCCGCGCCACCCCGCCCGATTTCGACGCCGCGCATTTCCGGCACGCGCTGTCCCAGTTTGCCACTGGCGTGACGGTGGTCACCACACGCTCCGAGGGCCGGCCGGGTACACCGGCGTTCGTCGGGGTGACGGCCAGCTCGTTCAATTCGGTGTCGCTGGATCCGCCGCTGGTGCTGTGGAGCCTGGGCACGCAAGCGAATTCATTTCCGCTGTTCCACGCCGGCTCGCACTACGTCATCAATATCCTGGCAGCCGAACAGTTGGACTTGTGCAAGCGCTTCGCCACCCTCAAGGGCGACCGCTTTGCCAATATCGACTACCGCCTGAGCCCCACGGGCCTGCCAATCCTCGCGCAGTCCCTGGCCTGGTTCGAGTGCCACAACCGAAGCCGATATGACGAGGGCGATCACGTCATCTTCGTCGGTGAAGTCGAGCGCTGCGGCGTGATCGACGCGGATGGCGCGCCGCTGGTCTTCCATCGCGGCGCGTTCTCGTCGCTCACGCACATCGGCGACTGACAGTCGGCCATCTCACGCGGCCGCGCCGGGCTTCTGCGGTGCTTCCGCGTCGATCCCCCAATCCCCGAATTCATACCAGTCGTCACCGAGCAGCTCGGCGGGGTGCTGCGTGCGGCCCGAGCCGTTGCCGCAGCCCAGGGCGTCGGTAGAGCAATACTTGTCGCAGCCCCAGCAGATGCGCTCGGGGTGCACAGGATGCAGCGGAAACTTCTTGGCCATGGCCCGCTCCGGTCGACAACATGGGGCCACTATCCGCGCATGCTTTCTGTAGGGGATTGATTCTCGTCAGAAAGTCCGGCGCTGTTTTCTACTTTGCTTTCGCACGCTTGCCGGTCGCCGCGCCTTCGAGCGGGCGCACGCCACGCGCTTCCATCAGCAGCGCCAAGCCGCCGTCGCGGTCCTTGATGGTGCGCAGGACGATATTCGAGCGGATATCCATCACGCCGGGCGTCTTGTACAGCCGCTCAATGATGAATTCTGAGTAGTGCTGAAGGTTGGGCGCCTGCACGCGCAGGATGTAGTTGCAATCCCCCGTGATGATGTAGGCGGACACGATCTCCGGCCAACTCTGCACGGCAGCCATGAACGTCTCGTGCCAACCCGTCACGTCTTGGCGCATCGACACCTGCACGATCGCTTCCAGCTCCAGCCCGAGCGCCGCCCGGCCCAGTTGCGCCCGATACCCCGTGATGGCCCCCCCCTCCTCGAGCATCCGCACACGCCGCAGGCAGGCCGACGGCGATAGCGCCACGCGCTCGGCCAAATCCTGGTTGCTGATTCGGCCGTCTTCCTGCAAAACCTGGAGAATGCGCAGATCGGTGGTATCGAGTTGCATCTGTCGTTGTTCTTTGCGTGATCTCTTTGATACGTCGCATTTTATTCGAATTCATTGAGATAGCGCGCACGATTATGCAAACCCATTGCGCGTGGTTTTCCCTATCATTTCGGCACGGATTCACCGAATTTCTGCCCTGGAGCCGCCTTGGAACGCACTTTGTGGGATATCAGCCCCGCCCTTTCGCCTGCCACACCGACGTGGCCGGGCGACACGCCGTTTTCGCAGGAAATTGCGTGGAAGCTCGAAGGTGACTGCCCGGTCAACGTCGGACGCATCACGCTCTCGCCGCACACGGGTGCCCATGCCGATGCGCCGCTGCACTACCGCGCGGACGGCGCTGCCATCGGCCAGGTGCCGCTGGACGCCTACCTGGGCCCGTGCCGTGTCATCCACTGCATAGGTGTAGCGCGCGTCGAACCGGAACACGTGCGCGATGCATTGACCAACGCACCGCCGCGCGTGTTGCTGCGCACGTACGCACAGATGCCGCAGACCGCGTGGGACGACGACTTTGCCGCCGTCGCTCCCGAGACGATCGCGTTGCTGGCCGCGCACGGCGTCAAGCTCATCGGCGTCGACACCGCCTCGCTCGACCCGCAGACCTCCAAGACCATGGACGCCCACCACGCCGTCGGCAAACACGGCCTCGCCATCCTCGAAGGGCTCGTGCTCGACGACGTGCCCGCCGGCGATTACGAATTGATCGCGCTGCCTCTCAAGTTCGCCACCCTCGATGCGAGCCCCGTGCGCGCCGTGCTGCGCAGCCTGCCCTGATCGACACAAACGACAGAACACCCACCCTTTTTCACCCGGCATTCACATGACCATCACCCGCAACTCCTGCCTCGAACGCGACGCGACCGATCCGATCGCTCCGCTGCGCGACGCCTTTGCGCTGCCCGACGGCGTGATTTATCTCGACGGCAACTCGCTGGGCGCCCGTCCGAAAGCCGCGCTCGCCCGGGCGCAGGAAGTCGTCGCCAACGAATGGGGCGACGGCCTGATCCGCAGCTGGAACCAGGCTGGCTGGTTCGAGCTGCCGCGCCGTCTTGGCAACAAGCTTGCCCCGCTGATTGGTGCACGCGAAGACGAAGTCGTCGTTACCGACACCACGTCGATCAATCTCTTCAAGGTGCTGGCCGCCGCGATTCGCGTGCAGCGTGAAGACGCGCCCGCCCGCAAGATCATCGTGTCGGAAACGCATAATTTCCCGACCGATCTGTACATCGCTGAAGGACTGGCCGACCTGCTGCGCGACGGCTACAAACTGCGCCTGATCGACTCGCCGGAAGAACTGGAAGGCGCGCTGGGCGACGACGTCGCCGTCACGATGCTGACGCACGTGAACTACAAAAGCGGGCACATGTACGACATGGCGGCCGTCTCGGCGCTGGCGCACCAGCACGGCGCGCTGGCCATCTGGGATCTGGCGCATTCGGCCGGCGCCGTGCCCGTCGACCTGCACGCTGGCGGCGCGGATTACGCCATCGGCTGCACCTACAAATACCTGAACGGCGGCCCCGGTTCGCCCGCCTTCGTGTGGGTGGCGCCTGCGCTGCGCGAGCGCTTCTGGCAGCCGCTGTCGGGCTGGTGGGGCCATGCGCGGCCGTTCGCGATGGAGTCCCGCTACGACGCTGACGCCGGCATCGGCCGCTTCCTGTGCGGCACGCAGCCGATCACGTCGATGGCAATGGTGGAATGCGGGCTCGACATCTTCGCGCAGACGTCGATGGCCGCCCTGCGCGCCAAATCGCTTGCGCTCACCGACCTCTTCATCACGCTGGTGGAAACGCGCTGTGCAGGCTTTCCGCTCACGCTCGTCACGCCGCGCGACCACGCCGTCCGCGGCAGCCACGTCAGCTACGAACACCCCAACGGCTATGCCGTGGTGCAGGCACTGATCGCGCGCGGCGTGATCGGTGACTACCGCGAGCCGCGCATCATGCGCTTCGGTTTCACGCCGCTGTACACGAGCTTTGCCGATGTGTGGGATGCGGTGGAAATTCTGCGCGATGTGCTGGAAACCGGCGCATGGCAATCGGCCCAATTCAACGAACGTACGCTGGTGACCTGAGATGTCGAACCCGATTGAACCGACCAAGCCCGCAGCATCGGGCTGCCCCATGCATGCCGCCCAGGGCGAAGGCTGGCACGACGCCCAGCTCGATTTCTCGAAATCGATGAGCTACGGCGACTACCTCGCGCTCGATCAGATCCTGAACGCGCAACACCCGCGCTCGCCAGATCACAACGAGATGCTGTTCATCGTCCAGCATCAGACCACCGAGCTGTGGATGAAGCTGATGCTGCACGAACTGCGCGCCGCACGGGATTGCGTGCGCAATGACAACCTGCCGCCTGCGTTCAAGATGCTGGCGCGTGTGTCGCGCATCATGGATCAGCTGGTGCAGGCGTGGAACGTGCTCGCCACGATGACGCCGCCGGAATACTCCGCCATGCGTCCGCACCTGGGGCAATCGTCAGGCTTCCAGTCGTATCAGTACCGCGAGATCGAATTCATCCTCGGCAACAAGAACGCGGCGATGCTCAAGCCGCACGCACATCGCACCGAGCATTACGAACAGGTCAAGACTGCGCTGGAAACGCCGTCGCTGTATGACGAGGCGGTGCGCTACATGGCGCGTCACGGCTTTGCATTCGACGCGGATTGCATCGAGCGTGACTGGTCGCGGCCGGTGACTTACAACGCCTCGGTGGAAGCGGCGTGGCTCGAGGTCTATCGGGACCCGACGCACCACTGGGAGCTGTACGAACTGGCCGAGAAGTTCGTCGATCTGGAAGACGCGTTCCGGCAATGGCGATTCCGGCATGTGACTACGGTGGAGCGCGTGATTGGCTTCAAGCGTGGCACGGGCGGCACCGAGGGCGTCGGTTACCTGCGGAAGATGCTGGATGTGGTGTTGTTTCCGGAGCTTTGGAAGTTGCGGACGGATCTTTGATTTTGGCTGTGGTCCATCTCTTGTTTCGTCCCCTGCCGGGGCCGACCTACTTTCTTTGTCTTGCCAAAGAAAGGTAGGCAAAGAAAGGCGCGCCCGAGATGGCGAAAGATTCCTTGAATTTATGTCGCAGAGAGGGGAAGGGAAAAACTCGCTTCGCTCAGACAGTTTCCCTTCCTTTTTCCTCCCTGCAACAGAAATTCAAGGCGCCATCTAGGGCATCAACGGCCAAACCGTCTGGACGCCGGCGCTGGTGGCAAAACAATTTCCGGGGAATCTCTGAGCGGCCTACGCGGCGGGCTCGACCACTTGGCCTAGCCGTGCCGCGAACTCCCGCAGCGCGGGGGCCAGTTCGTCGCGGATCCGCTCTGCATCGGCGGCCGTGTACGGCGCGCTGCAACTCACGACATACGGCTCGCGCTGGCTTGGTGCGAAGAAGGCGACTGCGCATGCGTGGATGGCAGGATGCCAGTCGCGCAGCGACACGGCGTAGCCGTTGCGTACGCCGGCTTTCACTGCGTCGTCTGCGGCAGCGCCTTCCGCCGCCCATTGCGCAGGCTGCTGCGTGCGCAATGCTTCGTAGAGGCGCTCACGCCGCGCTACGGGCAACGAAGCCAGATACGCCCGCCCCATCGAACTCGACAGCAGCGACAGCCGCGAGCCCACGCCCAAGCCCGACGAGCCGCTCATCGACGGGCTGTCGTGGCGGATCGTCTCCAGATAGACCATGTCCAGCCGATCACGCTTACCGAGCGAGATCGACACGCCAAAGCGCTGTGCAAACGCGCTCATGTGTGGACGCGCGAGCTGGATCACATCGCTCGAGGCCAGATAGGCAAATCCGAGGGCGAGCACGCCGGCGTCGAGTCCGTACTTGCCGAGCGCGTCGTCGTAACGCAGGTAGCCGAGCGACACCAGCGTGCCGGCCAACCGGCTGACGGTGGCTTTGGGGAAGCCCGTGCGCCGGACGAATTCCTGGTTGCCGAGCAACGTGTCGCCAGGGCGGAATGCGCGCAGCAGTTCGAGCCCGCGCGCCAACGCCGTGACGAAATTCGGATCGCTCGACTCAGCGGGCGCGGTGTCGAATTCGGGATCGGGGAGACGGGTCGTGCTCATGGCAAAAAAGCCCTGGAAATCGTCGGTGGTTGCGCTATGATAGCCCTAAATTTCGAAACTGTGTTCCGTATATCGGAACAACAAAGACTCGGAGACCACCGCTGTGACTGCTCGCAACGCTTTCAACTGGGCTGACCCTCTGCTGCTCGACCAACAACTGACCGACGACGAGCGCATGGTGCGCGACGCCGCCGCGTCGTACTGCCAGGACAAGCTGATGCCGCGCGTGCTGGAGTCGTTCCGGCATGAGAAGACCGATGCGTCGATCTTTCGCGAGATGGGCGAGCTGGGCCTGCTGGGTCCGACGATTCCCGAACAGTACGGCGGCCCGGGCCTCAACTACGTCAGCTACGGCCTGATTGCGCGGGAAGTCGAACGGGTGGATTCAGGCTATCGCTCGATGATGAGCGTGCAGTCGTCGCTGGTGATGGTGCCGATCTACGAATTCGGCAGCGAGGCGCAAAAGCAGAAGTACCTGCCCAAGCTGGCCAAGGGCGAGTGGATCGGCTGCTTCGGGCTCACTGAGCCGAACCACGGCTCCGACCCGGCGTCGATGGTGACGCGCGCAAAGAAGGTCGACGGCGGCTATTCGCTGTCGGGCGCCAAGATGTGGATCACCAATTCGCCCATCGCCGACGTGTTTGTCGTGTGGGGCAAGCTGCCGAACGACAACGGCGAGGATGAAATCCGCGGCTTCATCCTGGAGAAAGGCTGGAAGGGACTGACGGCGCCCGCTATCCACGGCAAGGTCGGCCTGCGTACGTCGATCACCGGTGAAATCGTGCTGGACGAAGTGTTCGTGCCGGAAGAAAACCTGATGCCGGGCGTGCGCGGCCTGAAGGGCCCGTTCACGTGCCTGAACTCTGCTCGCTACGGCATCGCGTGGGGCGCGCTGGGCGCAGCGGAGGCCTGCTGGCACATCGCACGCCAGTACGTGCTGGATCGCAAGCAGTTCGGCCGCCCGCTCGCCGCCAATCAGCTCGTCCAGAAAAAGCTGGCCGACATGCAGACCGAAATCACGCTCGGCCTGCAAGGCTGCCTGCGCCTGGGCCGCATGAAAGACGAAGGCACGGCCGCTGTGGAAATCACGTCGATCATGAAGCGCAACTCCTGCGGCAAGTCGCTCGACATCGCCCGCATGGCGCGCGACATGCTGGGCGGCAACGGCATCTCCGACGAGTTTGGCGTGATCCGCCACGTGGTGAATCTGGAAGTGGTGAACACGTACGAAGGCACGCACGACATTCACGCGCTGATCCTAGGCCGCGCACAAACCGGCATTCAGGCCTTCTTCTGATTGCGCTTTGTTTTTCCGGCGAGTTGGGGCACACTCGTGCACCACTCGCCACACCCGTGGCCGCATCCCTCGCCCGTCCTGGGCACCGTTGTTCTCCTCCCTCGCGATATACCAATTTGCAAATGACCGGGATACGCCGCGCCGCATGAATCGGCAGTAGCGCGCGTCTATGCTTGCGTCCAAGTGTCGGCGGATTGTTGGGCCGCACGCCCCTCACACCGATAGAACGAGCGCGCGATCCACACGCAGATTGCAGCGCCACGCGACAAAACCGATCGCGAGACAACGGTCTGGAGAATGCCCGCGCATGTACGCAGGCGCCCGCACCGATATCAAAACCAGAACAGGGCACCCTACGCGGACGACCAAGATCGGCCGGCGCGGAGTCCTGCCAGGAGACAAACCCACCATGGCTGAACAGTCCATTCCGTCGTCGACGGAACTTGGCGCCGCTGGCATCGCCGATGCGCGTGCCATTGATCGCTATTTCCAGATTTCTGCACGCGGCAGCACGCAAAAGCGCGAGGTCGTGGCCGGCATCACCACCTTCATGGCGATGGTCTACGCGGTGTTCGTCGTGCCCGGCATGCTGGGCAAGGCCGGCTTTGACACCAGCGCCGTGTTCGTTGCGGTGTGTCTGACCACTGCCTTCGGCTCGCTGTTGATGGGCTTGTGGGCCAAGCTGCCGATCGCCATCGGCTGCGCAATTTCGCTGACCGCCTTCATGGCCTTTGGCCTGGTGCTTGGGCAAAAGCTGACGCCCGAAATCGCCCTGGGCGCGGTGTTCCTGATGGGCGTGGTCTTCACCGCGATCTCGGCCACGGGCGTGCGCTCGTGGATCCTGCGCAATCTGCCTGCTGGCGTGGCGCATGGCACGGGCATCGGCATCGGCCTGTTCCTGCTGCTGATCGCGTCCAACGACGTCGGCCTGGTGGTAAAGAACGCCGGTGAGGGCCTGCCCGTTGCACTGGGCCACGTTACCGCCTTCCCGGTGATGATGTCGGTGCTGGGCCTGGCCGCGATCTTCGGCATGGAACGGCGCCGCGTGCCGGGCGGCATCCTCATCGTGATCATCGCCATTTCGATCCTGGGCCTGATCTTTGACCCGGCCGTGAAGTTCACCGGCGTGTTCGCCCTGCCGTCGCTGGCCGCTGCCGGCCACGCCTCGCTGATTGGTGCAATGGATATTCGCGGTGCACTCACGGCCGCCGTGCTGCCCAGCGTGCTGGCGCTCGTGATGACCGCTGTGTTCGATGCCACCGGCACGATCCGCGCGGTCGCCGGCCAGGCCGGACTGCTCAACGACAAGGGCCACATCATCAACGGTGGCCGCGCCCTCACGGCCGATTCGATCAGCTCGATCTTCTCGGCGTTCTTCGGCGGTGCGCCGGCGGCGGCCTACATCGAGTCGACGGTTGGCGTGGCAGCCGGCGGCAAGACTGGCCTGACGGCCGTCGTGGTCGGCGTGATGTTCCTGGCGGTGATGTTCTTTTCGCCGCTGGCGGGTCTGGTGCCGTCGTACGCAACGGCACCGGCGCTGATGTATGTCGGCCTGCTGATGCTCTCGAGCGTGAGCAAGCTGCACATGGACGACATGGTCGACGCATTGTCGGGCCTGGTCTGCGCGGTGTTCATCGTGCTGACCTGCAACATCGTGACCGGCATCATGCTGGGCTTCAGCACGCTGGTGATCGGCCGCGTGGTGGCCGGCGAATGGCGCAAGCTGAACATCGGCACCGTGGCGATCGCGGCTGCGCTGGTCGCCTTCTACGCAGGCGGCTGGGCGATCTGATCGCACACCGAATCGTCTTCACACAAGACAAACCGGCCAGACCCGAAAGGGCTGGCCGGTTTTGTTTTGCCTGAGAACCGGTTCAGGATCCGTAGCGAGCGGGCCGAGGTCGGTCCGACAAGCGCAGCCGACCATGGGTACGGCGGGCATCACAGGGCCAGGATCGGCTCGCGCAGCAAGGTCCTGAGCCGCTTCCAACGCAAAAAACGCCCGGCACAAGGCCGGGCGGCAATCACACTACCAAGGAGACGGTTACTTGTTGGGCTGCGGCGTCAGGCGCAGATACGGCCGCACCGCCTTGTAGCCCTTCGGGAATTTCTGCTTGAGGACTTCCTCATCCTTCAACGACGGCACGATGACCACGTCGTCGCCGTCTTGCCAGTTACCGGGGGTGGCGACGCTGTGGTTGTCGGTCAACTGCAGCGAGTCGATCACGCGCAGCACTTCATTGAAATTGCGCCCCGTCGACGCCGGATACGTAATCGTCAGGCGAATCTTCTTGTTCGGATCGATCACGAACAGCGAGCGCACCGTAAAGGTCTCGCTCGCATTCGGATGGATCATGTCGTACAGCTGCGAGACCTTGCGATCGGGGTCGGCAATGATCGGGAAATTGACGCTCGTGTTCTGCGTCTCGTTGATATCGTTGATCCAGCCCTTGTGCGACTCGACCGAATCGACCGACAGCGCAATCGCCTTGACATTGCGCTTGGCAAATTCGTCCTTCAGCTTGGCGGTCAGGCCCAGTTCGGTGGTGCAGACCGGCGTGTAATCGGCCGGGTGCGAAAACAGCACGCCCCAGCTATTGCCCAGCCACTCATGGAACTTGATGCGGCCTTCACTGGAATCCTGCTCGAAATCAGGGGCGATATCGCCCAAACGTAGAGACATCGTGTCCTCCATACACAGATTGGGAACCACTATAGCCAGATTGCCATCCAACCAAAACGACTATAAATTCACAACAACATCACTTTTCGTCATTAGGCGCGGCATTTGCTGGCAACAGGGTGGAAGACGTGCGCACATTGCCGGACAATGACCAAAGCCTTGATCCATCGCAGTGCGCGCGACGCGAGCGCTTGAAGTTTCGCGGCGCCCACACATATGCTAGCGAATAAGCGCGTCGACATATTGACGATTGAACTACCCGCCGACACCGAGGACCCGACCATGACAAACACTTCCCCCAACCTGGCCGATTCCGTCAATAAGGAGAAACTGATGACCGACGTGAAGACTGTTCTGTCCGACGCTGAAACCCTGCTCAAACAAGCTGCGTCCACCAGCGGCGAAAAAGCCGCGGAACTGCGCGAGCGCGGTATGGGCATGCTCCGCCAAGCCAAGGAAAAAGCGCAGGACCTGCAAGACGCGGTCGTCCACAAGAGCAAGGCTGCCGCACGCGCTACCGACGACTACGTCCACGATCATC
The DNA here is from genome assembly GCF_958350185.1 of Ralstonia edaphi. NCBI lineage: Bacteria > Pseudomonadati > Pseudomonadota > Betaproteobacteria > Burkholderiales > Burkholderiaceae > Ralstonia > Ralstonia edaphi. Next base: position 136,446 of record NZ_CATWHI010000006.1, on the reverse strand, counting down.
CGTGGCAAGCCGTGGGCGTCGCGGCCGGCGTGGGCCTGCTGATCGGCCTGCTGCTCAATCGCAAGTAACCCGCAGCACCCTTTCTGGCCGATGGCGCGCACCGTGTGGATCGCGCCATCGGCCAGTTGCATTTTGGCGGTTCCATTCCGGGCATGGCGCGTGCTGTGTTGGCAATAAACGCCATCTGCCTCGCACCCCCTTTCCATACCTCATGACCGACGACACCAGCCCAAAGCTGTTCGCTTCCATGAAGAAACTGGCCGGCACGGTCGTCTCGATGCTGCAGACGCGGCTCGAGCTGGCGAGCGTCGAGCTGGCTGAAGAAAAAGAACGGCTGCTCGGCACCGCCTTCCTGGGCATGCTGGCCGTGAGCCTGATTGCCCTGTCCATCATGACGCTGACCGCGCTGGTGGTCATTCTCTGCTGGGATACATATCGCTGGCAGTCTCTTGCCGTGATGGCAGCGCTGTATGCGCTGGGCGCGGCCGCCTGCCTGTGGAAGGTGCGCTCGCTGCTGCGCAACGCACCGCCCCTGTTCGAGGCCACGCTTGCCGAAATCGACAAAGACCGGGAGATCCTGCGCCGATGACCGATTCGACCCAACATGCCCCGTCGCCCAGCACATCCGTGAACGAACCCGCATCGAGCGCGCGACATCATGTGCGGCCGTCTCGCCGCAGCGCTGAAACCCGTCTCCCGTTGAGCGTCCGCAAGGAATTGCTGCTGACGCGCGCCGCGTTGGAGCGCTACGACTACGCCCAGGCCCGCAACGATGTACATCGCGCTACCAGCCGCACCTTCAGCCTGGGCGGGCTCGGGGCGTTGCTGCCGAGCGTGATCCGCCCGCTGGCGCGGCCGAACAGTCTGATGCGAACCCTAGGTATTGCGCGCGAGTATCCGCTGGTCGGCACCGCGCTGTCGCTCGCGTATGCAGCATTGCGCCGCACCGTGATCGGCCGGATCACACGCAAGCTCGGCAAGGTGGGCATCGTGGCCGGCGCCGCTTGGTGGGGCTACCAGAAATGGCAGGAAGCGCAAGGCAAAGACGCGCGCCCTTCAACGGCGGCGTCTGGCACGGATACGGACGAGATCATCCCGGGCAGCACCTCCTGAACTTCCTGAGAACGACATGCCCAGCAAAAAGGCCGGAACGATCCGGCCTTTCTCGTTTGCGGCGGCGCAATATCAGTGCAGCGGGATCGGATGACGCATACGCTCCCACCGGCGGGCCACACTCTGGCGCAATCCAGCGAGCCCGTGCGGTTGCCCAGCGGCGCTGGCCTCGGCTTGGAGCGGCTGCGCGGCCATCTCGGCGCCATGCACGCCACGCCGCCGGCCCTGCCACATCAGCACGCCGCTGGCGCTCCAGCCGATCACGAAGAGCGTGTCCCCAACATGCCGAAGGGAATCGGGCGACGTACCCGCATGGAAAATGGCGCCGAGCATATCGGGAGGCAGTTCAGCGCAGATCCAAAGGAAAATTGCCGGCGCAGATGCAAAGACTCCCGGCTGCCACCACGGGTGGGCAACTTGCACATTGTCGGTCTCCATCGCGCCCTCCATCGCTTCTTCTAGTGATGTTTCGATCCTATGCCCCGTATGCGCAAATGGCGAGCCGCCCGTCGCTGAATGGCATGTCGGATTCGTCTGACATCGGCCACTGGAGAGCGCATTCGGGCTGATACGTTTGGGCTAAGGGCCATTCCGCATGGCACGCGGATGGCGTCACGACGCGGAGGTGGCGCGCGCGTTCACTCGCACGCCTACGATTACGGAGGAATGCCTGTGCCCGGCGCTCATATGCATAATGCATAAAAGCGGCGCATTGATGCCGTTTCCTCCGCAACACACTCGTCCGACCATGCTGGCCGCCACCTGCCTCCAACGCCGCGATGCACGCACCGGTATCACGCTACTGGAACCGGCCACGTTGTCTGTACAGGCCGGCGACCGGATCGCGCTGACCGGGCCATCCGGCGCAGGCAAGAGCGTGCTGCTGCGCGCGCTGGCGCTGCTCGATCCGCTCGATGACGGGCAGGTGACATGGCATGGTCAGGTCATCAGCCCGCGCGCGGTGCCCGCCTATCGGTGTCACGTGGCGTACGTGCGTCAGCGCCCCGCGCTTCTGCCCGGTACGGTCGGAGACAACCTGCACATGCCGTATCACCTGCGGGTGCGGCGCCACGGCAAGGGCTTCGACCGCGACGCCGCCATCGCCCTGCTTGCGGGTGCGGAGCGCGACGCGACCTTTCTCGACAAGAACGCCGCCGATCTTTCCGGCGGTGAAGCGCAGATCGCAGCGCTGGTCCGCACGCTGCAGACAGGGCCGACCGTCCTACTGCTCGACGAGCCTACGGCGGCTCTTGACCCCGCCTCTGCGCGGGCGATTGAAGCGCTGCTGCAGCATTGGTTTGCGCAGGCGCCAGACCGGCATGCGTGGATGTGGGTGACGCACGATCCGGCGCAAGCGGCGCGCATCGGCCGGCAGCACTGGAAGATGGTTGCCGGAAAGCTCGACACGGAGCCCGCCCGATGAGCGGGCAGGACCTCTCGCTCTCCGCCTGGCAGGTCGGCATTGCGGCCGCGCTGATCCTCGTGAACGGCGCGCTGTCGATCAGCTTGGGGCTTGGGCTGGAGCGACGCCTGGCGGGGGCGGCCGTGCGCACCGTCGTGCAATTGCTGGCGGTAGGCTTCGTGCTCGAATGGGTCTTCGCCCACGCGCATTGGGCGGTGGTGCTCGGCATCGTGGCCGTCATGACGCTGATTGCCGGACATGCCACTGGCAGCCGCGGCGCGCGCAGCTATGCGGGCTTGCGGCTGGACGGAACGTTGTCAGTCTTCGGCAGCACGTGGCTGATCGGCGCGATCGGTCTGGTGGTCGTCCTGCATGCGCGCCCATGGTACGAGCCGCAATACGCCATCCCGATCATGGGAATGATTCTTGGGAATACGCTCACGGGCGTGGGCCTGGCCCTGGAGCGCATGACCGGCGAGTTGACTGCCACGCGCGATCAGGTAGAGACCATCCTGGCGCTGGGCGGCACGCGGTGGGAAGCGGCGCGCGATGCAGCACGTACCGCCGTGCGCGCCGGCATGACACCGATCATCAACCAGATGACCGTCGTGGGCGTGGTGAGCTTGCCCGGCATGATGACGGGCCAGGTGCTGGCGGGGCAGTCTCCACTGGAGGCCGTGCGCTACCAGATCGTCATCATGTTCCTGCTGGCGGCATCTTCGGGGCTTGGGACGGTCGTGGCCGTGCTGCTGGCCTATCGCAGGCTGTTCAGTCCAAATCATCAATTGCTGACGGCGCGCATCACCCAACGCCGCGGAGCCAAATAGCATGCCGATCGCCCTGTCCTGCGGCCTCGTGCTGCTCAACGAAGACGGTGAAGTGCTCCTCGCCCACGCCACCGAGACGCGCCACTGGGACATCCCCAAGGGCGCGCCGGACCCCGGCGAGGACCATCGCGACACCGCCCTGCGCGAGACACGCGAGGAGACCGGCCTCGTGCTCGAGAGCCATGCCCTGATCGAACTCGGCCGGTTTCCGTATCGCCGCGACAAGGAGTTGCACCTGTTCGCCGCACGCCTGCGCCGCGCCGAAGTCGCACTCGACACGCTGACCTGCACATCGATGTTCAACAGCTATCACACCGGCCGACTCATCCCCGAGATGGACGCATACCGCTGGGCCACGGCGGACGAGGTGCCGAAGTATGCGAGCCAATCGCTCGCGCGGCTGTTTGCACAGACGTTGACGCTGGCGAGCATCGATGCCCGCCTCGCCGAGGCCGGGCTGTAGACGAAGCGCGCCTAAACCGGCACGTCGCCTTCGATGGTCGTGCGATGCAGCGTGCGCCGATACTTGTCTGGGCAGCCCGGCGCGAAGTGGATGGTGGAGCGGTTGTCCCAGAACAGCATGTCGCCGGGGCGCCACTGGTGCGTGTAGACGTTGTCGGCGCGGACGCTGTGGGCGAAGAGTTGCTCCAGCACGCTGGTGCTCTCGTCTTCCGGCAAACCCAGGATGTGCGACGTGAAGCCTTCGTTGGCGAAGAGCGCACGCTTGCCCGTTTCCGGATGCGTGCGCACAACGGGGTGATCGACCGGCGGCACGGCGTCGCGCTGCGCTTGCGTGAGCGGCGGACGCCAAGTCGACAGCGCGCGCAGTCGCTCATAGCGATACACATACGAATGCACGGCACGGCGGCCTTCGATGATGCGCTTGAGATCGGCCGGCAGCGTTTCGTAGGCGCGCACCATGTTGGCGAACAGCGTGTCGCCGCCCTCTTCCGGCAACTCGCGCGTGAGCAGCATCGAACCGAGGCTCGGCAGCGGCTTGTACGACAGGTCTGAATGCCAATCCCGCCCTGCATCGCCCAAGCCGATCGGCTTGCCGTTTTCGACCACGTTGGAGACGACCAGGATTTCCGGATAGCCGCTCAGATGAAACTGGTTCAGCACATGCACCTGCTGCGGGCCGAAGCGGCGGCTAAACGCCACGTGTGCCTGCGGCGTGAATTCGACGTCACGGAAAACCAGCAGGCCGTCATGCGCGAGCCAGGCTTGGCGGATGGCCGCGATGTCTGCGTCAGACAAATCGGCTGCATCGCGCAGGCCCAGCACCTCTGCGCCGAGCGGTGCGTCGGGCAGGCGGCGAATGTGGAATCGGGCTGTGTGAACGGCAGGAGCATCCGTGGCAACAACGGCGGCAACAACGGCGTCGGACATGATGTAAGCGCGCGGCAATAGACGAATTTCACATTACACCGCTCGGCCCCGCCGCGTGCCAACGAAGGAATGTGCAGATCGATAGGCGCTTAGCCGTAGATGGTGGCGTCGGGCAGGATGCCTTCCAGCGCGTAGCGGCCGATGGCGCGCAGCTTGTAGTCGAGGGGGTCGTGCAGCGTATGCGTGCGCGCGTTGCGCCAGAAGCGGTCCAGCGCGAGCGCCGCCTTGGTCGAGCGTGCGCCCGTCGCCTCGAACAATTCCTGGGCGACGAACAATGCGGCGCGATGTGCCAATACCTTGGCTTCGGCCGTAGCGAGCGACACCTCGGCACGCTCCTCGGCGCTGAGCGCAGCGCCTTTGCGCCATGCGCGGTCCAACCGCTGGATGGCGCGATCGGCCAGGGCTTCTGCCGCCAGCCATTGCACGCGCATCTCGCCAAAGCGGTGAATTTGGTACGGGTCGTCCGCCGCGCGCTCCACGCCCAAAGTGATCCACGGCCGTGACGATTGCAGCGTGTGCTTGCGCGCCTCGTCCAGCGCGCCTGCCGCAATGCCGGTGTAGAGATTGACCAGTACGTTTTGCGCGATACACGAACGCAGGGTTTGAGATGGCGTGAGGACGGCCTCGGGGCGCACCAGCACTTCATCTTCGCTGACCTGCACATGCCGGAATTGCACGGAGGCGCTGTCGGTCTGGCGCTGCCCGATCGGATGCCAGTCATCTCGCACCGTGATGCCGTAGCGCGCTGTCGGCACCACCGCCACAACGGGGTTGCCGCTGGCCGCGTCGTGGGCAGACACGACCATCACGTCGGAGCCGAGCGTGCCGGAACAGAAACCCTTTTCGCCATCGAGCAGCCAGCCGCTGCCCGAGCGCTGCGCACGCAGGCGATGGTCGAGCGGATTGACGGCGTTGCCCCACCACCAGCCCAGCTCGGCGGTCGGACGCAGGAAGCGTTCGCGCTGCGCGTCGGAGCCGTACAGATAGACGGTTGCGGTTTGCAGATACTGGAAAGCGAGCAGGTGCCCAAGGGAGCTGTCGACTGCGGCGATGGCGCGCACTGCGGCAAAGGCATCGGCCCAACTGACGCCGCTTCCGCCGTATTGCGTGGGAATTAACAGCGGCAGCAGGCCCGCTCGCGCAATCGCAGCCTTCTCGTGCGCGGCATGACCGCCGTGCTGGTCACGCTGCGCAGCGGTTGCCGCCAACTCAGCCAGCAGATGCGTCAGGTCGGGAAGTTGATGCAGATCGTCGAGCTTCATGCGTTTGCCTCGCGTCGGAGACGTCATCCGGTGCACGCACTATACGGACGGCGCCTACCGCCTTGAAGGAAGCAATCCGCATACGCATATCCAGCGCGCGACTATGCGTAGTGCGCCCGCATGCGCTCCAGGCACGCGCGCACATCGCCCACGACGAGGTGACAACTGCACGCGATCATGAGGTTGCGCGGCAGGCCGAAATCTTCCACGGCCCAGCCGTCGGCATCGTTGCCGTTTGTGTTCGGCACCTGCGCCAGGAGCGGCGCGGCGGGCACGTGATAGCACCACACGTCTTTGCCGCGGGCGATGGCGTAGCCGATTTCGAAACACGTGCCGGAATCGGGCTCGTGACCCCGGAAGTCAATTACGTTGGCGAGCACGGCGTCAGCTGAATCGATCAGCGCGATGTTCTGGCGATAGATCTCCGCGGCGGTCGCAGGGCCGTCAGCCTGCGAGGCGATCGCGTTGTCAAGCGGATACAGCCCGATGAAGCCGAACTCAGCGCACAGCGCCTTAAGGGCTTCGCCGTGCGCGATGGGCTCGGGACGGAAAACATCCGGCCCCGCGAGGTAGAGGTGCAACGTCATGACGCAGCCTGAGCCGATTGCGCCGTCGAGGCACGTTCCACGAGCGTACCTGGAAGCAATACGACACGGGCATCGCCGCTCACACCTTCGATGCGTTCATGCACGAATTCGACGGCCTTGTAACCGATGTCGTATGTCGGTTGCCGGATCGTGGTGATGCCGATCAACTCCGCCCATTCCGGATCGTCGATCGACAACAGCGCTGCACGCTCCTGCCAGGCTGCGCCGAACTGCGTATGCAGATGCCGCGCAACGATGAGCGCAACCGGCGCGTTGGCAACAAACAGCGCCAGTCGTTCTCCGCCACGCTGGTACACCGCATCGACACGCGTGTCGATCTCGGCCAGCGCACGCTCGACCGAAGCTTGATCGTTAGGGTCCAGCACCACCGTGGGCGGCACCGAACGCCCCCGTGCTGCCATCGCCTCCCGAAAAGCGCGTTCGCGCTCACGCCGAGAACTGACCTGCTCAAACGGCTGCACGATGAACTGGATGGCATCGAAACCGTGCTCCACCAAATGCTGCACGCCTAGGCTGACGGCGCCGCAGTTGTCGAGCCCCACGAGGTCGGCGTCAAACCCTTCGACCGTGCGATCCACCAGCACAGCGGGAATACCGCCACCCCGTAAGGGTCGCAGCACAGCCTCTTCTGCCCCGAGCGCATTGACGATCAGGCCTTCGACCCGGTACGTCGTCAGCAATTGAACGAAGCGGCGCTCCATCTCGATCTCGTTTGCGGCGTGGCAGATGAGCGGCATGTAGCCCAGCGCGTGGCAAGCGGCCTCGACGCCCTGCAGGACTTCGATCGTGTAAGGATTGGTCAGGTCGGCCACGAGCATGCCGAGCAGCCGGTTGCGGCCGCGCTTGAGACCGCGCGCCATCTGGTTGGGCCGGTAGTTCAACCGCTGGATGGCGGCTTCGATGCGCTGTCGCAGATCTTCCGAAAGGACTTGCATCTCGCCGTTCAGATAGCGCGACACGCTGGTCTTGCCGGTTCCCGCTTCGCGGGCCACGTCGGTGATGGTCGCAGGGCGCGAGGAAGAGGATGGGGAATCAGTCACGATGCGCTTCAGAACAGGCCGTCGGCGCGAGGGGCCGGCGCCAGGGTGCGAGGATCATAGCGCAATCCCGGCACGCGGCTCACTGGGCGCGAGCGGGCTCCAGCACCTGCGGATTGACCAGGTTCTCACGCAACGTACCGGCCAGCGCCTTGATCAGGTTGTCGGCCGCACAGCGGGCCATGGCGTGCCGCGTCTCGTGCGTTGCTGAGCCGATATGGGGCAATGCCACAACGTTTTTCATCGCCAGCAGCGGCGAGTCGGCCGGCAGCGGTTCGTGCTCGAACACATCGAGCCCCGCGCCGCGGATCGTGCCGTTGCGCAATGCCTGGATGAGCGCCGCCTCGTCGACGACGGGCCCACGCGATGCATTGATCAGGATGGCACTGCGCTTCATCTTCGCCAATTCTGCCGCCCCGATCAGGTGCTGCGTTTCGGGCGTCAACGGCACCTGCAGGCAGACAAAATCGGCTTCGGCGAGCAACGTGTCGAGCGTCACGCGGCGCGCGCCGTACTGCGCTTCCGCCTCGGGATGCGGATGCCGGTTCGTGTAAAGCACACGCATCCGGAAACCCAGCGCCGCACGGCGAGCCAACGCCGCACCGATCCGACCCAGCCCCACGATGCCGATCGTCTTGCCCTGGACATCGGTGCCGTAAAGCTCGGGCCCGATGCTGCGCTGCCAGTTGCCGGCCCTGACCCACTCCGCCAGTTCCACGACGCGACGCGCAGAGGCGAGGATCAGCGAAAACACGGTATCGGCGGTCGATTCCGTCAGCACGTCCGGCGTGTGCGCAAGCGCAATGCCGCGGCGCGTGAGATCGGGCACGTCGAAATTGTCATAGCCGACCGAAATCGTGGACCACGCCCTGAGCGTGGGCGCGCTGTCGAGCATCTGTGGCGTGATCTTCAGGCTCGCGCCGATCGCGCCTTCGGCGTTGGCAAGCGACTTGGTCAACGCCGCGGCATTGTCAACCTGCACGAGTTCGACATGCTCGCGCAACTCGGCAACGACATCGTCGGGCAGCGGCTTGTAGGCAACGACAAGCGGTTTCATCAGTTCATTTTCCTGGGACAGCGTTGGCAAGCGGGTAAGCGTCACGCGGTTGCGGCTTGACGCAGAGCGTGAGCACCACGGCGGCCAACAGCGCCGCGCTCATGAATGCGTACGACGCCAGCGGGGAGCCCGTGGCACCGTTCAGGTAGCCAACGAAGTACGAGCCGACAAACGAACCGAGGGCGCCCATGCTGTTGATCAGCGCCATCGCACCGCCCGCGACGTTCTTCGGCAGTAGCTCCGGCACGATCGCGAAAAACGGCCCATACGGCGCATACATCGCCGCACCGGCAATGACGAGCAGCGCGTACGACATCCAGAAGTGCGTTGAGCCGAGTCCATACGATGCGGCAAACGCAGCGGCGCCCACCAGCAGGAAAGGCCAGACGAAACCACGCCGCGACCCCACCTTGTCGGACGCCCACGACGCCGCCAGCATCGCGATGGTGGCCGCCAAATACGGCAGCGCCGACAGCCAGCCCGTCTCGACCATGCCGAGCGACGAGCCGTTCTTCACGATGGACGGCAGCCACAGCACAAAGCCATAGACGCCGATGCTCCAGCAGAAGTACTGCGCGCACAGCTTGATGACGACCGGCGAGCGGAAGGCCTCGCCATAGTTGCGCATCGGCTTGATGGCGGCCTGCTCCGCGGCCAGGGCCTGTTCGAGGTCGCGCTTTTCCTGTGTGCTCAGCCACGGCGCCTGCGCGGGCTTGTCCTGCACCAGGCACCACCAGCACACAGCCCAAATGATGGCGGGCACGCCTTCGGCAATGAACATATGGCGCCAGCCAAACTCGCGCACGAGGTAGCCCGATACCACCGACATCCAAAGCACGGTCACGGGATTGCCGAGAATCAGAAACGTATTCGCGCGCGAGCGCTCCTGCTTGGTAAACCAGTTGCTGATGTAGATGAGCATGGCCGGCATGACGGCCGCCTCAACCACGCCCAGCACAAACCGGATCGCCAGCAGCGAGGGGATGTCACTGACGACACCCGTCAGCGCGGCGCACAAGCCCCACAACACGAGGCTGATGAACACGAGCTTCTTCACGCTCCGGCGCTCGGCGTAGATGGCGCCCGGAATCTGGAAGAAGAAATAGCCAAGGAAGAACAGCGCGCCAATCAACGACGACAGCCCCTGGCTGATCCCCAGATCATGATTGATGCCGGCCGCCGCCGCGAAGCCATAGTTGGCGCGGTCGAGGTAGGCCAGGCTGTAGGTGATAAAGACGATCGGCATGATCATCCACCAGCGCCGCGCAGCAAGTTGCGTTGCCATGTTCGTGTCTCCTTTGATGGTGTGCGTTGCCCCTGAGGGCGGCAGTCGAAGCGCTGCGTTACACGCTGGGAATGGATTCCGGCTCGCACCCCAAGCGGGCCGTTTGTTCAAGTACCTCGAGCGCGGCGCGCGTCGGCAGGCCTTCGGAATCGCCGATCACCTGGATCGCCAGCGCGCCAATCCGGTTGCCGCGCGCAACGGCCTGTTCGGCAGACAGCCCTTCAAGCAGCGCGCTGACAACGCCCACCGCAAAGCCGTCGCCCGCGCCGACCGTGTCGACAACGCGTTCAACACGTACGCCGTCGGCAACGCCTTCCGCGCCATCAGCGGTCTGGTAGTAGGCGCCGGCAGCGCCCAGCTTGATCGCAACGCCGCGCGCGCCTCGGTCCAGATAGAAACGCGCAATGTCGGCCGGAGTGTCATAGCCGGTCAGTTGCTGCCCCTCGGCCAAGCCGGGCAGTACCCAATCGGAAAGCGACGCCAGCGCGTTGAGCGTGCTCACCATCTCGGTTGCGGAAGGCCACAGCGTGGGGCGCAGGTTCGGGTCAAAGGAAATCGAGCGACCGGCCGCACGCATTTCCCTCGCAAGGTGGGACGCAAGCTCGCACGACGATGCAGAAATTGCGGGGGCCACGCCCGTCAGATGCAGATGGCGCGCGCTGAGCACATAGTCGGCGACATAGTCGGCGCGCGAGAGGCGGCTGGCAGCCGAACCTTTGCGAAAGTACTCGACACGCGGGTCACTGCCATCGTCGGCGCGCGACTTCAGCTGGAAGCCCGTCGGATATTGCGGATCCACCGCTACACGCGAGGCGTCGATCCCTTCGCGTGCCAGCGTTTCCAGCACATATTCGCCAAACGAATCCTGCCCCACCCGGCTCACATAGCCGACGTGAAAACCGAGGCGGCTCAAGCCGACAGCGACGTTCAGATCGGCACCGGCGATCCGCTTGGTGAACTGCGTGGCCTGCGCGAGCGGCCCGGGCGCCGTCGCCACGAACATCGCCATGGCTTCGCCGTAGGTGATGACATCCAACGTATGCGACATGCGTAAGCTCCTTTGATGTCGAGTCACCGTCAGGCGGCCTTGAGCCACATGACATGTTGATGGGCGTCCGCGGCGGGATCGACCGCGTTGAACGGAAATTCGATGCCGCGCGGTACATCGCCGGGCAGCGCGGCCAGCACAGCGGCGAATCGCGCATCGTTGCCCGCAGGCGCCACGGCAAAGCGACGCGCGCCCTCTCCCGCGACACTCTTGCAATGGATGTATTCGACGTACGGCGCCAGCGCCTGCGCGCATGCAAGCGGCGTTTCGCCAGCCCACTCCCAGTTGCCAACGTCGAACGTCATGCCGAGCATGTCGGCCACGCCAGCCTCTTCCAATGCGGCGAATAAGCCTCGGAACTGCGACAGCGACCCGCCCACCGCCTGCTGACCGTTCTCAACAAGCACCCGTGCGCGCCAGCCTTGCAACAGTTGGGCCAGCGCCTCCGGCGACGCATCGCCGGCAAACCCGCCGAGCTGGAACTTCACGATGCGCGCGCCCAAGGTTTGCGCTTCGGCCAGCGCACTGCGAATGGCGACCGCGTCCAACGTGCCGTCGTGGGAGTACAGCGTGGCCGGCGTCGAGTAGACCGCCCACAAGCCGTATGCGGCCATCAGGCGACCCAGGGCCGCCAGGACATCCGCCGATACCGTGCCGTCCAGCCCAGCGGGCAACAATTCACGCCGCACTTCGAAGCCGGCCGCACCGACCGACGCGGCCAGCGGAACATAGGCGTGATGCCCCTGCTCGAGCACCTGCGCGGCGCCGAACGCGCTCGCCACGATCACGATATCTGTCATTTGTGCGCTTTTCTCCGTATGGAACCGGTTCCAATGGAAGATATGGTGGTGTCTGCGGATGATGAACGCTATAGAGGAAATCCCTAGCGGCGCCCGGAGAATGCGACCCGCCAGCCATTTGATCGGCGGTGGCGGGGCGATGGCGCCCTCGGGAAGGCACAGCAGAGCTGTGGAAGTGGAAGCTCGGCCACCCAGAGCCGAGGAAGATGGCGATCGTGCGCGCGCACGGCCAAGCCCAAACAAAAAGGGCCGACAGTCGCCTGTCAGCCCTTCGAATTTTGGTGGGTCCTGCGGGATTCGAACCCGCGACCAATAGATTAAAAGTCTACTGCTCTACCGACTGAGCTAAAGACCCCAAAGACCGCGATTATAGGGAGATACCCGCGATTCTGTCAACGCCCCGCAGGTCAGACAAGCCGCTCCATCCGCCACATCTGGTAGCGAAACGCCAGGACCGCGCCGATCACGATACCGGCCAGCGCGATGAACGAGCCGATCGCCAACGTCGATACGCCGGACAGCCCTTGCCCGATCGTGCAACCCAGCGCCGTGACGCCGCCGATGCCCATGAGGATGCCGCCGATGATGTGGTTGCCCGTGTCCTCGGCATTCGCAAAGCCTTCCCAGCGGAACGTGCGCGTGACCAGCGCCACCGCCGCCGAGCCTGCAATCACGCCGAGCACGCTGACGATACCGACCGTCAGCACCTTCGATGTATCGCTGAAGAACATCAGCCACTCCAGCGTGTACGACACCGGCGCCACGAAGCTCAGCGCTTCCATGCGGCCGCTGTTGGTCGCCACGAACGCTTCCTGCAGCGTGTTCGGATCTTCCTGCACATAGCCGAGATGCCCCGAGACATACCACATGCCGACGATGACGAGGCCAACGCCGATGCCGCCCAGCAGGTTGTCACCCGTGCGGAAATCGCGCCCCAGCAGCGCCCATAGCGACAGCGCCCCGCCGACCACCAGCGCCAGCACCAGGCGCAGCATGCGCACATCGGCGGAGAACGCGTGGCCCAGCACACTCGGCAAGTCCTGCGACGTCGGCAGCGCAACGGCTACGCTGTCCACGGTTGCCACACGCACCACGCCAAACACGCCCTTGAGGGTCATGTACGCCGCGAGCCCCAGGAACACGAACACCACCACCGACTTGAGGTTGCCGCCGCCGATACGCACCAGCGTCTTGCTGCCGCATCCCGAGCCCAGCACCATGCCGAATCCGAACAGCAGCCCGCCCACGAGCGACGACAGCCACAGCAGCTTGCTGGCCGTGTAGATCGTTTTGCTTGTATCGATCAGGCCAAGCCAGCTCAGGCACCCCGTGCCGATCATGGCCACGCCGATGGCCAGCGCCCACATGCGCAGCCGGTTCCAGTCGCCGATGTTGATGACGTCGGACACCGCGCCCATCGTGCAGAAGTGCGTGCGCTGAAGGATCGCGCCAAACACGAACGTCAGCGCAAACGTGCCCCACAGCACCGTGTGGGACAACGTGTTGAGATCGATCTCGGGCATGGTGCGTCAGGCGTAGCGGGTGGGGTCAGGCACGCCGGCAGCTTCAAACCCGGCCTTGCGGATGCGGCACGAATCGCACACGCCGCAAGCGCGGCCGGCGTCGTCGGCCTTGTAGCAGGACACAGTCAGGCCGTAGTCCACGCCCAGCTGCACGCCGGCCTGGATGATCTCCGCCTTGGTCATGTCGATGATGGGTGCGTTCACACGGATGCGCTCGCCTTCCACGCCGGCCTTCGTCGCCAGGTTGGCGAGTGTTTCGTACGCGGCAACGTATTCGGGGCGGCAATCCGGATAGCCGGAGTAGTCCACGGCATTCGCGCCAAAGAACAGGTCACGTGCGCCGACCGCCTCGGCCCAGCCGAGCGCCAGTGACAGCATGATGGTGTTGCGCGCCGGCACATACGTGATCGGGATGCCCGATTGCGCACCGTCGGTCGGCACGTCGAGCGCGTCGTCCGTCAGCGCGGAACCACCGAACTTGCGCAGGTCCAGATCGACGATTTCATGGCGCACAGCGCCGAGCGCCGCCGCTACTTTCTTCGCCGCCTCTAGCTCGGACGAGTGCCGCTGGCCGTAGCGCATCGACAGCGCGTAAGTCTCAAAGCCATCGGCATTGGCCATGGCGAGCACGGTGGCAGAGTCCAACCCGCCGGAGAGCAGGACGATGGCGCGTTTTTTCATGGGCGAAGCCTTGCAAAGCGATTCGGGAAGGCCCGCATTTTAGCGTGCCACCGCCCTGCGCGCCCCCGCTGCCGCATATGGACACCATTTGACGCCCCATGAAAAACGCCCGCCGGTGAAGCCACGGGCGGGCGTCTGTTCACATGCCGAGCGGCCTGCCGATCAGCGCATCGTCTTCAGCCGGCTTTGGGCGGTCTTGGCCTGCTCGGTACCGGGATACTGCGAGACCACAGATTCCAGCGTCTTGCGCGCAGCCGCCTTCTGGCCCGACTCGCCCTGGTTGGTCGCCACCTGCAGCAGCGCATCAGGCGCCTTCGGATGCTGCGGATTGCTGCGCGCCATGTTCTCCAGCACGTAGCTCGAGCCCTTGTAGTCACGTTGCGCATAAAGCGCATTCCCCAGCCAGAACTGCGCCAGCGGCAGATACGGGCTTTGCGGATACTTCTTCACGAACGCCGAGAACTGATTGCCCGCACCCTTGAAGTCGCCACCCTGGAATGCCTTGAGCGCAGCGTCGTATTCCGGCTTCTCGTTCGGCTGGACCATGCCTTCGCGGCCGTCCACCGTCGCTTGCTGGGGCTCGAACTTCTTCAGGCGCGCATCGAGGTCGGCGTAGTAATCCTTCTGCTGCTTGGTCAGCGTATCGACGCTGTTCTGCAGGACTTCGTTCTGCCCCCGCAGGCGCGCCACTTCGGATTTGAGTGTCTCGATCTGGTTTTGCGCGTCGATCAGGTTCTTGCTGTTCTGATCGATGCGCTGGGCCGCCGTCGACTGGAAGTTGTTGAACTTGTCGCGCATGTCGATGATGGCGCGGCGCGCCTCATCGTCGTCAAACACCCCCGCTGCCGCCGGGCCGGCCATGGTGAGGGCGCCACCCGCGACGAGCGTCGCCATCAGGATGGCCCGACGCGTGGCCCCATAAGCGCGCTGTTTCATCATCGTATTCATGTGATTGCCAACGTAAGAACGCCGGCCGCAACCTCGCAGCCGGCGCGTTCCACTTCAAACCGTACCGATCAATAGACGATGTCGGCGCGGCGGTTCTGTGCCCACGAATCTTCGTCGTGGCCGGTCGCTTGCGGCTTTTCCTTACCCAGGCTCACGGCTTCCATCTGGCTGTCAGGCACGCCCATCGACGACAGGGCGCGACGCACGGCCTCGGCACGCTTCTGGCCCAGTGCCAGGTTGTATTCGCTCGTGCCGCGCTCGTCGGTGTTGCCTTGGATCAGGACCTTGCGCTGGTTGTGCGATTGCAGGTAGCGCGAGTGCTGACCCAGCAGACCTTGGTACTCCGGCTTGACCGAGTAGCTGTCGAAATCGAAGTAAATGCTGCGCTTGGCCAGCGGGCTGTTCGGGTCGGTCAGTTCGTCACGGCCCACGTCCACCGGGGTGACCGTGCGGGCATCGGCGCCCGTACCGGCAGCGCCGCCCGTACCGTTCTTGGCGGTGTCATCGAGCTTCACGCCCGAGCTGCAAGCGCCCAGGGCCAGCAGCGCGGCAATGGCTGCAAGTTTGATCATGGTTTGGGACTTCGACATGTCCGATTTCTCCTAGTGGAACAGCTTCGTTATTGCATGAAAGGACCCCACGCCGGCTCACGAACCTCGCCGGCCTGGAGGGAAAGAACCTGACGCGTACGGCCATCGGTCGACACCGCGGCCAACACCGATTTGCCGCCCACGCGCGTGGAATACAGGATGAACTTGCCGTTGGCCGCAAAGCTCGGCGATTCATCGTTCGAGGTATCCGTCAGCGCGTTCACATCGCCATTGGACAAGTCCTGCGTGTACAGGCGGAACGCACCACCCACGCGCGAGATGTAAGCCAACAGCTTGCCGTCCGGCGACACACGCGGGCTCGTGTTGTAGCTGCCCTTGAACGTCACGCGTTGCGCACCGCCCGATTCTTCTCCGTCGACCGACATGCGATAGATCTGCGGGGCACCACCACGGTCGCTGGTGAAGTAGATGTAGCGGCCATCCGGCGAGAACGACGGCTCGGTATCGATCGCGCTGCTGCGGCTCAGGCGGCGCAGGCCCGAGCCATCGGCGTTGACCAGGTAGACCTGCGTATTGCCATCGCGCGAGAGCGACACCGCCACGTGACGACCATCCGGCGACCAGGCCGGCGCCGAGTTGTTGCCCTTCTGGTTCGAGATGACCGTGCGGCGGCCTGCCACCAGGTCATGCACATACACCACCGGCTTCTTGCTCTCGAACGACACATACGCGACCTTGGTGCCGTCCGGCGACCACGACGGCGAGATGATCGGTTCGTTGCTCGTCAAAGCGATCTGCGGGTTGGCGCCGTCCGAATCGGAAATCTGCAGCTGGAACCGGCGGCCGACCTTGGACACGTACGACAGGCGCGTCGCAAAAATACCGCGCTCGCCAATCAGCTTCTGATAGATGTAGTCGGCAATTTCGTGTGCGGCCAAACGCAATTGGCCGGGGCCCCGCGTGAGCGACAGGCCGCCCAGGCTTTCGCCCTTCGCAGTGTCGTACAAACGGAAGCGGATTTCATAGCGGTCGCCGTTGCGGGTCACGGTGCCGCCCACGAAGGCTGCTGCGCCCTTGGACTTCCAGGCGCCCAGGTCAGGCGCCGGGCTTTCCGGCACGACCGCCCCGGCCACATCGACGTTCGAGAAGCGGCCGCTGCGCGCCAGGTCCGCCCGCACGATCGCCGAGAGGTTTTGCGGAGCCTGTGCCTCGCCCTGGAAGTTGGCGATCGCGATCGGGTACTGGCTGGCGCCGACGCCCGAGATCTCCACGTTGAGCTGGGCATGGGCCACGCCGACGCTTGCCGCAGTCAGCAGCAGCGCCTGCGCCGCGCGTCGAAACATCGGGATCCACATCGTTCGCATCATGTTCATCTTCCCTACTATCAAATCCGGAATCTGAGTACGCTGGCCGGCGCCCCCTTGAGGAGCGCCAACCCGTTATTCCTTCGGCCGGAACGTCAGGATGACGCTCGACGGCGCTTTGCCGTTGGTATCGCGCGGCAGCGGATCCGAGCGTTCGACCGCGCGCATCACGGCTTCGTCATAGGCGCCGTTGCCGCTCGATTTCGTCAGGCGCTTGGACAGGATCGACCCGTCCGGCGCCATCTGCACCGACACGACCGCCGACGGATTGCCATTGACAGCCGAAGGATCGAACAGGATGTTCGGCTTGACCTTGGCCCGCACACGCTCGGCATACCCGGCTGACGCCGTGCCGCCCGTGCCCTGCGCATTGCCGACACCGCCGCCGGAGCCCGCCACCGTGCCCGTGGCGCCCGCACCGGCCATCGCGCGCAGCCGATCCAGCTGCGCCTGGCGTTGTGCATTGGCGCGCGATTCATTCGCCTTACGCTCTGCTTCGGCCTTGGCTTTGGCTTCTGCAGCGGCCTTGGCCTTCAATTCCTTCTGCTTTGCATCAGCTTCCGCTTTGGCCTTGGCTTCAGCCTGGGCCTGCAGTTGCGCATTCTTGCGGGCTTGCGCTGCGTCTGCGGCAGCCTTCTCAGCGGCCTTTTCCTTGGCCTGCTGTTCGGCCAAGGCCTTGCGTTGGAGTTCCGCCTGACGCGCCTGTTGCTCTTCCTTCAGACGGGCTTGACGCTGCGCTTCGGCGCGTTCTTGAGCAGCGCGGCGGGCGAGTTCGGCCTCACGGGCAGCAGCAGCTTCCTGTTCGCGCTTGCGCTTTTGCTGCTCCAGCGCGATATCGGCTTCCTCTTCCACCTTGGCCGGCGGCGCCTTGATCACCGGTTCCGGCTTGACGTCCGGCACCGGCGCGGCCTGCTGCACGGCCTGCTGAACCGCCGCCTCGTCCCACAGCTCGGCTTCTTCGCCGCGCGGGGTGCTGCTCTGCCACTGCACGCCAAAGTACAGAAAAACCAGCAGCAGAATATGTGTCAGGACCGCCAACCCGAACGCGCGCAGCGTGCCGCGCTCGCGAACAGGCTCGTAACGGTGCAACGACGTCGTAGCCATGACGTTCAGGTTGCCTCGCCCGGATTCTTCAACGTGCTCATGACGATTTCACCATCAGGCCGACGCGCTTCACGCCATCGCCCTTGAGCACGCTCATCACGCTCAGCACGCGGTCGTACTGGACCGACTTGTCGGCGGCAATCACGACGGGCTGATCGGGGTTTTCGTCAGTGCGCTGCTTCACAAATGCGCGCAGCTCGTTGTTGTTGGCGAGCTTCTGCTCGGTGGCGCCGGAACTCGTCTTGATGCGAGCAAGGATCGTGCCGTCGCCCTTGATGGTCACGACGATGGGCGGCTGGGTCTGCTGCGGCGTAGCGTTGGCCACCGAGGGCAGATTGACCACGCCCGGGTTCACCACGGGTGCCGCCACCATGAAGATGACCAGCAGCACCAGCATCACGTCGATGTACGGAACGACGTTGATGTCAGCCTTGGCCCGTCGGGCGCGGCGCGTTCGCTGGATGGTAGCCATGAGCGCGGCTCCTTAGCGCGTCTGGCGCTGGAGGATGTTCGAGAACTCTTCCATGAAGCTCTCGAAACGGTTGGCCAGACGGTCCATCTCGGTGGCGTAGCGGTTGTAGGCGATCACCGCCGGAATGGCCGCAAACAAACCGATGGCCGTGGCGACCAGCGCTTCGGCAATGCCCGGAGCCACCGCCGACAGCGTCGCCTGTTGCACGTTCGACAAGCCGCGGAAGGCGTTCATGATCCCCCAGACCGTACCGAACAGGCCGATGTACGGGCTGACCGAGCCGACCGACGCCAGGAATGGCAGGTGCGATTCGAGCGAATCCATCTCGCGCTGGTACGCCGCCCGCATGGCACGGCGGGAGGCATCGAGAATGGCGCTCGGATCGCCGCCGCCGCGCTGCAGCTCGCGCGCCTTGAGGTATTCGCGCATGCCGGCTTCAAAGATGCGTTCCAGCGCGCCGGTGGTGTGGCGGTTGTTGGCAGCGCTCTGATACAGCGCCTGGAGGTCGCCGCCGGCCCAAAAATCGCGCTCGAACGATTCGGTCTGGTTGCGCGCGGCGCGCAGCGCAAACGCTTTGCGGAAGATGTACGTCCAGGAGAACAGCGACATCACCAGCAGCAGGCCCATGACGAATTGGACCAAGAGGCTGGCGTGCAGCACCAGCGAGACGATCGACAGATCTTGTGTGACCTCGACGGGATTCATGCGGCAGCTTTGATGGTTGCGAGTACGGGAGTGGGAATCGGGGTCGGCCGGAAAGTGAGCCGGTCGACACATCCAACACGAATCGTGCCTGATGCGAGCAAAACGTCGCCGCGCCAGCCTTCCTGGGCGAATTGGACCGACGCGGGGCCGACCCGTTCCATACGCGAACGGATCTGCAGTAGGTCGTCCAACCGGGCCGGCGCGCGGTAATCCACGGCGGTGCTGCGGACCACGAAAATGGCCCCGGTCGTGTCGGCCAGCGCCTGCTGATCGACCCCGAGGGCGCGCAGCCACTCGGTGCGGGCGCGCTCAAAAAATTTCAAATAGTTGGCGTAAAACACCACGCCGCCTGCGTCGGTATCTTCCCAATACACGCGCAGGTTCCAGTCAAAAGAAGCCATCGGGTAATTTTACCAAGACGCAAGTGACGGCCAGCCATCCACCGACCGGCCGAGGGCTTGCGCTCGAATTCAGGCCATGCCTCGCGTCACGCTGGTGGCCGAGAATGACTGGCAAACGGGCATCAGCTCCATCGCGTTGACATTGAAGTGCGCCGGGAGCGCCGCCATCCAGTAGACGGCCTCGGCGATGTCGTCGGCGGTGAGCGCCTCGGTGCCTTCGTAGACCTTCTCCACACGGGCATCGTCGCCCTTGAAACGCACGTTGGAAAACTCCGTGCCGGAGCAGAGGCCCGGCTCAACGTTCGATACGCGTACGCGCGTGCCGGTCAGGTCGGCCCGCAAGTTCAACGAAAACTGCCGGACGAACGCCTTGGTGGCGCCATACACATTGCCGCCCGGGTACGGATATGTCCCGGCGATCGAGCCAATATTGATGATGTGACCGCGATTGCGTTCGACCATGGCCGGAAGCAACGCACGCGTCATATGCACCAGCCCAGAGCAGTTGGTGCCGATCATGCGGTCCCAGTCGGTCAGGTCAGCACGCTGGGCCGGTTCGAGGCCCAGCGCCAGACCGGCGTTGTTGACCAGCACGTCGACTTCGCGCCAGCCCTCGGGCAGCGTACCCGGCAGCGCAGCAACGGCATCAGCATCCAGCACGTCCAGCACGAACGGCAGCACGGCGTCACCCAATTCAGCCTTGAGCGCATCAAGGCGGTCCTGGCGGCGGCCTGCCGCGATCACACGATGGCCTTCTCGCACGAAACGCCGCGCGATGGCCGCGCCGAACCCGGCCGTTGCGCCGGTCACGAATACGATCATGGAAGTGTCTCCGGGCCTGAAAAAACGAAAGATCAGAGTTTACCTGAAGCGTTGTGCGGTATTGCACCGCAATGTGCGCGTCTGCACGCCCGCTTCTTGCAGCGGCCATGGGGCTGTCGTACACTCGCGGGCAACCATTCCACCTTGCGCGACTGGCGAATCCTGAAGCTGCTTTGAGCGGCTTCGACATGTGGGCAGCGACCACGAGGAAGCGCAAGGTTTCTGGCGTCATGCACAACGGCGCCTGCCGCTCGCCTGGGCAGCGAATGGGAAGCACAGGGTGACTTGGACACCCGCTGCAATCGGCCAACCCCGAGCGCAGTCGTTCAAGCCGCGCGCATGTTTCCCCACGCCTCGCCCGATCTCCGCCATTTCCGTTTCGTTTCAGACCAGACACTCGCCATGTTCGAACGCAGCCGCTATACGATCGACCAGATCGATCCCGAAATCTTTGCCGCCATCCAAAAGGAAAATCAGCGTCAGGAAGACCACATCGAGCTGATTGCCTCCGAGAACTACACCTCCCCGGCCGTGATGGCCGCGCAGGGCTCGCAACTGACCAACAAGTACGCCGAGGGCTACCCCGGCAAGCGTTACTACGGCGGTTGCGAATACGTGGACGTGGTGGAACAGCTCGCCATCGACCGCGTGAAGCAGCTCTTTGGCGCTGAAGCCGCCAACGTGCAGCCGAACTCGGGCTCGCAGGCCAACCAGGGCGTGTTCTTCGCCGTGCTCAAGCCGGGCGACACGATCATGGGCATGAGCCTGGCCGAAGGCGGCCACCTGACCCACGGCATGGCGCTCAACATGAGCGGCAAGTGGTTCAACGTGGTCAGCTACGGCCTCAACGCGCAGGAAGACATCGACTACGACGCGCTCGAAGCGCTCGCGCAAGAGAAGAAGCCGAAGCTGATCATCGCCGGCGCATCGGCATTTGCGCTGCGCATCGATTTCGAGCGCATCGGCAAGATCGCCAAGTCGATCGGCGCGTATTTCATGGTGGACATGGCGCACTACGCCGGCCTGATCGCCGCTGGCGTGTACCCGAATCCGGTGCCGCATGCAGACTTCGTCACGACGACCACGCATAAGAGCCTGCGCGGCCCGCGCGGTGGCGTAATCCTGATGAAGGCCGAACACGAAAAGGCCATCAACTCGGCCATCTTCCCGGGTATCCAGGGCGGCCCGCTGATGCACGTGATCGCCGGCAAGGCAGTGGCGTTCAAGGAAGCGCTGTCGCCGGAATTCAAGGCGTACCAGCAACAGGTCGTGAAAAACGCGGCAGCCATGGCCGAAACGCTGATGGCCCGTGGCCTGCGCATCGTCTCGGGCCGCACTGAAAGCCACGTGATGCTGGTCGACCTGCGCGCCAAGAAGATCACCGGCAAGGAAGCCGAGAAGGTGCTGGGTGACGCACACATCACCGTCAACAAGAACGCGATTCCGAATGACCCGGAAAAACCGTTCGTGACGTCGGGCGTGCGCCTCGGTTCGCCGGCCATGACCACGCGTGGCTTCAAGGAAGCGGAAGCCGTGAAGGTCGCCCACCTGATCGCCGATGTGCTGGACAATCCGCACGACGAAGCGAACATCGCTGCCGTCCGCGCCAAGGTGGCCGAGCTGACCAAGCAGTTCCCGGTCTACGGCTAAGGCATCCGCCGATGGCCGGATCTTCCGGCCACGTAGTACCCTGCCGCGATGCGCCCCGAATTGAATGAGGGGCCATCGCGGCGTTGTTCTTTTAGCGCAGTGCGTTCTTTGAGGTTGCCGAGGAGACCACCGGCATGAAATGCCCCTTTTGCGGCCACGCGGCCACCCAGGTGATTGATACCCGCATGTCGGAAGAAGGCGACACTGTGCGCCGCCGCCGTCGCTGCGAATCCTGCGACCGCCGCTTCACGACCTACGAACGCATCGAGCTGTTCTTTCCGGCCGTCGTCAAAAAGAACGGCAGCCGCGTCGACTACGACCGCAACAAGGTCAAGGATTCCATGCGGCTGGCGCTGCGCAAGCGCCCCGTATCCGCCGAGGCCATCGACGAGGCCATCGCCCGCATCGAAGAAAAACTGCTCAGCCACGGCGAGAAGGAAATCGGCAGCGACCGCGTGGGAGAGCTCGTGATGCGCGAACTCAAGCGGCTGGACAAGATCGGGTACATCCGGTTTGCGTCGGTGTATCGGAGTTTTGAGGATGTGTCGGAATTTCGCGACATGCTCGACGAATTCCGCCAATAGACGCCGTTCTCCCCCACGGCTCCAGCTAGCGTTCCGACCAAAATTTCGGTTAAATCCGCTGTCAAAGCAAAGAAGTAGCACTTTGTCACAATCTTGGCGTACCATGCCCGGATAAGTGACGAAAGAAGCATTAAAAAAATAGTTGGTCGGAACAATCTGCGGGAGTCACCATGCGCCACGCTTTGCCGGGGAAAGCGCTTGGCTTCACCATGCTCGAAGCATTGATCGCCGTGCTGATTTTGGCCGTCGGCGTGCTGAGTGTCGCCAATCTTTTAATCAAGTCGTATCGGTTTACGCAGCAGGGAGCGTATGACACGCTGGCCCTGCAATTGGCGTCGAATATGGCGGACCGGATGCGGGCCAATGCAGGCATGCTCGGCGCAAGCTCGCCGTACGTTTTCGATACGCAGACCGCGAGCGCGGTCGTGGCATCCACCAACTTCTATTTCACTCAAACGTCTACTGGCTGCAGTAGCGGTAGCGCCGTATGCGCGACGGAAGCAGTGAAGTTTGACCTGTCGGAGTGGTTGACTGCGGTGCGGACATCGCTGCCCGGCGGCCGTGCCTTGATCTGCCACGATAGCCCCGCGTACACGATTACCGGCGGTTTCTCTTGGCCTTGCTCGAACCAGCCAACCGATCCGCTCGTCATCAAGATTGGCTGGGTCTCGCGCTTTTCTGCGCTTGATCAAGGCAATGCGACTTCGGATGTCGTGATCGGGGACACGGCTAACGGCACAACCGCAACGCCACAAGCCATGATCGTCGTCGATGCAGGAGGGTCGTGATGCCATCCGCCATGTATCGCCGCAATCGTATGCGGGGCTTCTCGCTTGTCGAACTGATGGTGGCGCTGGTCATTTCGCTGCTGGTACTGGTTGCGACGGTCTCGTTCTACCTGATGACGAAGTCGACCTACACGACCATCGACGACAGTTCCAATCTGGAAGAACGGGGCCAGTTTGCATTGGGCCTCATTGCACGCGCGCTTCGGCAAACCGCGTACACCCCGACCAGCCCTGATGGTGGCACCTTGCAGCCGTCCATCAACGATCCGGATGTGGCATCGATTTCCGGGCTGGATGGTTGCGATAACCCACCTGCCGGCGAGCGCCTGACCGCCTGCGGCACAGGCGGCACAAATACGACAAACGACGCCATCGAGATACGTTTTTTCGGCTCGGGCACCGCTGCAGACCGTACCGTTCCTGACAACACCATTTTCGATTGCTCAGGTCAGGGCGTTGCCGAAGCCACGAGCGCCGACACCGTTAGCACGCAGCGCGGGCTATCGATACTCTTTATTCAGCAGGCGAACGGCAATTCGTTCCTTGCCTGCAAGTTCCGTAGACGTGACGCGGCCGGCCATGAGATTACCGGGACCACGGACGAGAAGGACTTCGTCACCCTACAGCTCGTACCGGGCGTGGAGTCGCTGCAGTTTTTGTACGGCGTGTCGACCGATGGCGATACGGTTCCGGAAGTCTACAAACGTGCATCGAGCATGTCTCCGGATGACTGGAAGTCCGTCTATGCCGTGAAAATAGGGATGGTGATCCGGGCGGACAACAATACCAGTGCGGACACCAGCCAAACACAGAGCTACACGCTCTTCGGCAGCCAATACGGTGACGGTGAGGGAACGTACAAGCCCACGCAGAACTTGGGTTCAGCGCGGCGCATGTTCACGACCACCGTACAGACACGCAATTACCAGATTTGCTACAAGGACGACCCGCGATGCTTCTGACTTCATTGCGCTCGGGTCGCCGTGACCCCGGTTTCGCGCTGATTACCGCGCTGGTGATGCTGTTGGTGATTACTGTGTTGGCGCTCGCTGGCGCTCGCATGGCACTGGACACCAAGCGCATAAGCCGCAATCAGCGGGACTCCGACATTGCCTTTCAGGCCGCTGAAGCCGCGCTGCGCGATGCCGAGTACGACATCGGAAATAACACGGCGACAAACAGCCGCGTGGCCCAGTTCCAGCCGGAATCCGCAGAAGGGTTCCCTGTGGTGGCCGGCACCTGCAACAGCGGCACGCCGGGCCCAACCTCTGGGCGTGGTCTCTGTCTGCCCTCTGCCGACATCGACAATCCTGTCTGGAAAACGGTGAGCTGGAGCGCCGGAGCTACCGACCCGCAGACTGTCGCCTATGGGGACTTCACCGGCCGGCCCTTCCCGACGGGGTCGGGTGTGCTGCCACCGGTCAAGCCTCGCTACATCATCGAGCTGTTGCTTGATACTAGTAATGGCATAGCGCCGCCAGCTGGTGGCGCAACAAGTCTGCATTTTTACCGCATCACGGCGGTGGGATGGGGCCCTAACAGTTCAACGCCGGTGATGCTGCAGACCACCTATCGCAAGCTGCTACCGCCAGACAACAAGTAATCCATGTAAAAGAGCTCTACCGGGGGAGCCACATATCATGAACATCATCCGCAGTCTGCTCGCCATCGTGGCGTTGGGCTGGTTTACCGTGCTAGGCGCTGCCGGCACCGTGCCGACTGTCGACATCTCGACCGTGCCCTTGTACGGACGCAGTCAAAACGTACACCCGAACCTGATGCTGTCGCTGTCGGTGGAATTCCCAACGACGGGGGCCGCCTATCGTGGTGCTTACGACAAGCAGAAGACGTATCTGGGCTACTTCAACTCGACCAAGTGCTACAACTACGACTCGACTAATGGCTACTTCGTGATCGCTGGGCCGGCCTCATCGTCGTTCGAATGCTCGGGCAACTTCTCGGGCAACTTCATGAACTGGGCCGCATCCTCTGCCATTGACGAGTTCCGCATGGCAATGACCGGCGGTGACCGCATTATCGACTCGCCGACCCAGACTGTGCTGCAACGCGCCGTGCTCCGCGATGACTTCTTCCGCAGCGGCTCGTATTTTCCTGTCAAGAAAGTTGATGGTACCGGCACGACAAGCAGTCCGAACAAAGTCACGCCATTCAATTACCAATCGCTCTATATCGCTTCCTGCGGCAACCACATCTTCTTTGCCGACCAAGACTACGCAACCTACGGCAGTGGTAAAAAGCCCCCCGCGACCACATGCACCGCCCTGGGTGGATACGGCGATCAATACGACAGCAATAACAACCTGAAGGAGCGTCGGTCCTTCCGCGTGCAGGTGCAGGTTTGTGACACAAACGAGGCCACCACGCGCACCGATCTGTGTTTCAACTACAACGGCACCTACAAACCTGTCGGCCAGATGCAGTTGAACGCAGACCGCGTGCGCTTTGCCGCCTTCGGGTATCTGAACGACAGTGCGAACGATCCGAACGCAACCCAGAACGAACGCTATGGCGGCGTGCTGCGTGCCCCGATGAAGTACATCGGCTCGACTGCTGTAGACCGCAACCTCACGGCCGGTCCCAATCCGCAGGCGGAAATCAATCCGACCACAGGTCAGTTCATCGTCAATCCGATGGGGGCGGCCGAAGGGAATAGCGGCGTCATCAATTACCTGAACAAGTTCGGCCGCACGAGCGTGCAACTGCCGAACCAGCCCATTGGAGCGATGGGTAACCCGACGGACAACCCGACGGGCAACTACAAGACCTATGACCCGGTCAGCGAGATGTATTACGAGAGCATCCGCTACCTGCAACACCATCCGAGTGGACCGACGCCGGAGGCCATCTCGGGCCTGCCGAGCACCACGTATGCGGACAACTACCCGGTCTACACCAACTGGGGCAAATCCGTGGCCGATGATCCGATGATCAACGCTTGCCAGCGCAACTACGTATTCCTTATCGGTGACATCAACACCCACGAAGACCACTACATTCCGGGTAATGCAAAGACAGGAGAAGGCGACCCGGCGCGCGCCGCGGACACCTATAGCGGCTTTAATGTGCGCGACTGGACAAACAAGGTTGGCGCGCTGGAAACAAACCAGCCAGCCGCAGGTAACAGCAACCCTTTGGTCAACGACGCAAACCACAACTACACGTTGCTGGGTGATCTGGACCACGCGACATCCCATTGGGCGTCGTATTACCTCGCGGGTATTGCGTATTGGGCCCACACCTATGGCTTCCGGCCCGACATGCCCAGCGCGCGCGTAACGACCTATGTAATCGACGTCAACGAGAACGGCAACGGCACGGTCGGGCAAACCCAGCGCCAAAGCCAGTTCTTCCTGGCAGCTAAGTACGGCGGTTTCAATGATGTGAACGGCGACAGCAACCCATTCAAGACGTTCGACAAGGACGGCACTACCGTTGTCAACAACAATACCGAATGGGAATCGTCCGCAGGCTCAAATACGCCTTACAACTGGTTTCTCGGCGGCCAGCCGGACACCATGATCACCGCGATCAAGAAAATCTTCGGGCAGATCGCCTCATACGCAGGCACGCTGTCCGGCGTGGCAATCTCGAACTCGCGCATTATGGCGAATACGAGCACGGGCACCTACGTGTATGCGCCGGGCTTCGACCGAAATTGGAACGGCCGGCTGGCCGCCTATCAACTGACGCTCGCCAACGGCAGCTTGCAAGTGGCCAGCAACGCCACTTGGGAAGCCGGCGACGTTCTAACGAGGGCAAATAACGCATCAACACGCGCGATTTACACGCTTAACAATGCATCCTTTGCGGGCGCGACCTTTACTTGGTCGGGTATCTCCAGCTCGCAACAAGCGTTGTTGAACACAAGCGCGGACTCCGGCTCCGTCGATGGCAATGGCCAAGCGCGGCTGGACTACCTGCGCGGCAGCCGCGCCAATGAAAGTAATGGCGCCGGCAGCGGCTTGTTCCGCGCTCGCACGAGCTTGCTCGGAGACATCATCGGATCAGCGCCCGTGTTTGTTGGGGACCCGTCACTCGGCTTCAGTGATTCCGGATACCCAGCGTTCCTGAGCACGTATCGCGGACGCACGCGGATGGTCTATGTGGGAGCCAACGACGGCATGCTGCATGGCTTCAATGCCGACACTGGCGCAGAGGTCTTCTCCTATGTTCCGAATGCGGTGTTCCCGAATCTGGCGCAACTGACCTCAACGACCTATGCCCATCGGCTGTACGTTGACGCCACGCCGGTCATCAGCGAGGCCAAGGTCAACAACAACTGGCGCACGGTGCTCACCGGCGGCTTCGGTGGCGGCGCACAAGGCGTCTACGCGCTGGACGTCACGGATCCAGCTGGCTCGAAGGCTGCGGGCTTCAGCGCGTCGAGCGTGCTATGGGAGTTCACCGACAAAGACGATGCCGACATGGGTAACGTCATGGGCAAGCCATTGATCGTGAAGCTGCAAACTGGCACCGACAAGACTGTCACACCCAATGTTCCAGTCTACAAGTGGTTCGTCATGGTCGCTAACGGCCTGAACTCGAATGCGCCAGACGGTAATGCCAATGCCAACGCGCCGGCGGCACTGTTCCTGCTTTCCCTCGACAAACCCGCCGGAGCCAAATGGGTTCTCGGCACAAACTACTACAAGATCGTCACGCCCGTCCCGAGCGGAACACCGCCCTATACCTCCGCGAACGGTTTGAGCACACCCATCACCGTGCCAGCGCCCGACGGCCACGTCATGGCGGCATATGCCGGTGACTTGCAAGGCAACTTGTGGAAGTTCGTTTTGGTCGGAGACTCAACCAAGTGGAATACCAACGGTGCCCTCCCCTCCTTTGGCGGCACACCGGGTAAACCGCTGTTCGCAGCGGTTGACAACGACACCGACGGCCATCGCCAGCCCATCACCATGCAACCTGTGCTCGTCTATGCGCCGGGCGGCTTCATGGTTCTGTTCGGCACCGGCAAGTACTACGAGGCATCGGATACCGGCACGGCTCCGCAGATCAACTCGTTCTATGGAATCTACGACGACAACACGAACACACATTACGTTTCCAAGAAGTCGCAGCTCAATCCGGTCAAGATCAACCCGACCTCGGATGGAAAGGGCTACACATTCGCTTCGGACAGCTATGCGCTCGGATATACGTCCCCGCACAAGCCTGGATGGAAACTCGATTTCCTGGATCAAACCGAGAAGCAGGTCACAGCGGCGGTGACGGCCGACGGCATCATTTACTTCAACACCATCACGGGCTCAGATGGCTGCGGCAGTAACGGTAGCAGCCGCAGCTATGCCCTGCGCGTATTCACAGGGATGCCAGCCACAGGCACGCTATCCGGCGTTCAATCGAGCACAGGCTTGCTCGGCGCACCGTCCCTCCTCGTGACGTCGATTACGGTGGGGGATCGTGACTCCGTGGGCGGTACGGTTGCACAGAAGGTCACGACCGTTCTGTCGGCCGGCGCACAAGGTTTGACCGTTACCAGCCCCACCGGCTCGAGCAACGGCGTCAATACCGCTAGCCGCCAAGGACGCCAAAGCTGGCGCGAAATTAAGAACTTCGTGCTCAATACCAAATGAGGCCGCAATTCATGCACGCACGAAACCGTAGCCGAAGCGAGCGCCTACGCGGCTTCACGTTGGTCGAATTGATGACTACGGTCGCCATCGTTGGCATTCTCGCGGTGATTGCTTATCCGTCCTACACGCAGTTTGTGCAAAAAGGGCGGCGCGCCGAGGCCAAGGCCGCTCTGATGGAAAACATGCAACTGTTCGAGCGCCACTTCGCACAGGTCAACACGTATGCCAAGGATTCGGCAACGCTCGGTACGGTATGGGCTGGCTACAAGCCATATTCCGGCGATACCGCGACAGGCACAAACTTCAAAATCAACGCCCAGTTCTGCCCCACCGCAGTGGCAAACGCAGATCAGTGCATCGAACTACAGGCAATACCGCAAAAAGGTGATTCGGCATGTGGCACGCTGGTTTACCGCAGCACCGGCCAAAAGCTCAACATTCCAAACGGCGGGTCTACTGCGGTTTCGACTCCAGGTTGCTGGTGAGCCATGACGGTCAAAACGCCCATGCCAACGCGGTCGTCCCTTTCCGGCTTCACCCTGCTGGAGCTGATCGCGACCATCTCGATCGCTGCAGTGCTGCTCATGCTAGCCGCTCCGAGCCTGAACGATTTCATGCGCAAGCAACGGGTCATCACATCCGTCGACTCGCTGACTGCTGCCATCGGTCAAGCTCGCTCCATCGCAATTGCTACCAATAGCTACGTCACCATCGCGCCGGTGGATAACCAGAATTGGAACAAAGGTTGGCAAGTTTTTTCAGAAGGACAGAGCCCCGACGGCCAGTACGTCGCCACAACTGACAAACTCATTGGCCAATACGACGAGTTGCCCGCTGGCATGGGAATCACCTTCGACAGTACTGCCAATGTCGCTGGCTCAACTGCCAGCAAGACATCGCTCACCTACTCCCCTGCCGGCTACACCGTCACAACAGGGCGCGTGCCACAGGTCAACGCCTACTTCTACGTGTATTACATCGATACCAAGAACCCGGCCCGCATGCTAATCATCAACGCGCTCGGCCGTGCCCGCACATGTGACCCTGTTGCCGCACCAAGCACGTGCGACAAGTCGCTGACACAGTAAGCGGCAATCAAACGTAACAGTCAAACGCACAAAGTTCTTCTAAGGTAGGTCGGCTTTTCGGCACGCAATGCCTTTTCACCGACCATGCCACCACTTCAGCAGCGCCAGCACGGCGCCATCCTCATCGAATCGCTCATCGCCCTGGCCATCCTGTCGCTGGGCGCGGCGGCCATGTTCGGCGCATTCGATAACCTACGAGCCATCAGCCACGCCGCGAACCAACTTGGCGTAGACACGCGCGCTCAACTCAGCCGAACGGAAGCCCGCTGAGATGCGTCGCCCGCTCGCCCTGCCCGCGCGCGGCGTGTCGCTGGTCGAACTGCTGGTTGGCATGGTCATCGGATTGATGGTGTTGGGTATCGCGCTGCAACTGATCCTGCTCGCACGAGCCCACTACTGGCGGATGGCCGACGATGCGCTGATCCAGGATCGCGGCATGGAGGCAATCGAGTTCGTTGGCAAGGTGATACGCCAGGCAGGCTGGATCACCGATACGCCGATCGTGTCATCTGTCCGACGCTGGCCAGGCGCGAACGCCCCTTCATCGCTGCTCGGCAAAGACAACTGCGGCAGACCACACATGACTCCCGCATTCAACTGCGACCGCCGTGGTGAAGGCGCAAGCGATGCCTTGCTGGTGCGCTTTTCTGGCCGAGGTGCAACTGGCGACGGCGCTATGCGCGACTGCCTCGGGTACGGCGTGCCAGAACGGCAAACAACCCAAGGCGACCCACGGTTGGGTGGTCTCATGCTCTATGTCACCCACAGCGGCACCGCCAACGTGCCGCAACTCGTGTGTCGTGCGTTCCAACGGAATGTCGACGCTCCGGCCGACGGCTCGTCCGATGCCGTCGTCCGCGGTGTCGAGACTCTCCAGTTGCTTTACACCCTTGGCTCGGACACGACATCACCCGCCATTATTAAGTCGGCGCGCTCAATGCAAGACGAAGACTGGTTTCGCGTACGGCTCGTTCACGTAGGAATCGTTGTGCAAGGCGACCACCTCGCCGTTAAAGCGCCAACAGCGGACACGATTTCCCTATTCCCCGATCTGGCCACAGTGACAAACGCGCTCGTCGAAGACGTCCGGTTCCGACCGCCAGACCCACGCCGCAACCGCGCCCATTTCGCAGCGACCTTTGCTGTGCGCAACCCGCTGCGCTGCGAGGCCGATGCATGCTAAACCGCCGTGAACGGACAAGCGGCTTCTCAATGATTGCCGTCACCAGCGCATTGATCGTCATTGGGTTACTTATGGTCGGCGCGTTGCATCTGGTTCTGGACCACAATCGTCGCGCCGCCCTGTCCGCCGACCATGCGCTCGCGATGCATGAAGCGGAAAGGGCGTTGACCGCCGCTGAATGCGAGCTTGGCATCGCCACGGGCACACCCGGTATTGAGGACTGCCACGACGAGGTAGGCACCGCGCGTATTGCAGCCCTCGATCCCGTCACCTTGGCAGGCTTCGTTCCACAGCAATGCGGGCAGGATTCCGCGCGCCGCGGCCTGTGCTGGCCAGAGGAAGGCGATTCCGTCGAGACGCTTTCCGGGCTGCGGCTCGACGAGCGCAATGCGATACCGCTTCCGCCTCCCGCCGATGACAATTGGCGTCAGCCAGCACATCGGGCGCGCTATGTCATAGAGCCGATCCGCGATGCTCTACCTGGTCAATGGATTCATGCCAACGCGTCCGGCGCCCCTGTACTCTTCCGCATCACGGCGGTAGGTTTCGGCACCGACGAAGCCGTGCATGTGAAGCTGCAAACGGTCTATCGACCTCGAGGTACCGAGCCGTGAAGTCGAGGCTCGTCACCATCTCGCTGATGGCTACCTTGAAGGCCTCAATGGCTGTAGCGGCTAGCGACCACCCCGCTGGACGTCTACCGACGCACGTCGTTGTTGCGCGTGGCGACGATGCGTGGGCCGGCCGACTGCGTGCGCTCCGCTTTCTGCCTACGCTGGGTACGCTTGATGCGCCTGCGCCGACTGATCTCTGGGAAGCCGGCGCGATTCTCAACGCAATGCCAGTGGATACGCGGAATCTCTGGACGTTCCGCGACCGTGATTCCGCACCGCACGCCGCAGCTCCCTTGCTGTGGGAGACCCTCTCGCCCACACAGCAAGCGGCGATCAACACGACAGACGAATTCGGAGCGGAGCGCGTCAACTATCTTCGCGGCATCCGGCGACATGAACAAGGCAAACCGGCCCTGCGGCCGCGGACTGGACTGCTTGGCGCCATGCGCGGCGCGCGCGCGCAACTGCTTGGCCCTCCCGGCTTTGTACTCGACCCGCGTCATATCCGTTTCCGCGAGCAACATGCGCGACGGCCTTGGATGGTCTACATCGGCGCCAACGACGGCATGCTTCACGGATTTGACGCTCTCACTGGGGTGGAACGTTTCGCCGTAATGCCTGACGCTGTTCTTGCAACGGCAGCCAAGAACGCTTCGGCAGGGCACCCTGTGCCACGCCCCCTCTGCCCACGCCCATTCGCTGCCGATGCATGGGCTGGTACGGAATGGCGTTCGATACTTGCATGCACCAACGGATCGATGGCGCCCGGCCTCTTCCTCGTCGATGTCACCGACCCCGTGTCTTCTTCCGCCCCGCCACCCATGCTGGCTTACGACGGCAACGACGATCACGATGTTGGTGAGATGGAAGGCCCTGTCCCCGTGGTGGCCGTGCCCGACGGCGGCGATTCCACACCACGCTGGTTTGCCATCAGCGGCAATGGCCGCGGCAGAGCGGGCATGCCGAGCAAGCTCTTGTTGCTGTCAGTCGAACAGCAGCGATCGGCCTCCTGGGTACCGGACCGCACAGCCTATGCGATCACGATACCGACGGACGCCAGTCGTGGCGGCCTAGGGTCGCCCGCCATAGCCCTCGGGCTAAAAGGCACTGCCACTGTGGCCTACGCCGGCGACGCTCAAGGCCAAATCTGGCGCTTTGATCTGACAGGCGCTCCGCCGTGGTCGAACGCGCTGGGCAATAACGAGGCCGATCGCCGTCTTCCATTTTTTACGGCCACATCGCGTTCCGGATCGATTCAGCGGATTCTCGCGCCGATTCTGCTTGCCGCAACGGCCGGTGGTCCGCTAGTGGTCTTTACTGCCGTTGATGATGAAGGCAATGCCGCCCTATATGGAGTGGCAGACGGTGGTTCACGCCGCCTTTCGCGTGATAGTTTGACGGGCCTTGGCGCTACGGACGTGCCTGATGGCGTCGTCATCGAACCCAATGCGCACGCCTCGCAAAACGGCTGGCGCATCGACTTGCCCGGGGGGCAGTTGCCGGACGACCTCAGCGCGGCTGGCTCGCATAGCTTACTACTCACCACACGGGATATTGCAGGGCGTAACCGTGCTTACTTGCTGGACACACTGACCGGACTGCCCTCCCGCAAGGACGGTCACACTGGCTACATACTCGCCAGCGCGCCGCTCATCACCGTACAAACGGACGCATTGGGCGCCACCGCTGGCGGGAAACCCACCCAAACCGTGAATACAACGCTGTGGCATGTTGAAGGCGAGCGCATTCGTCAACTCGAAACACGTCGCTACACCCGTCAACTCGGCCGGTTGAGCTGGCGAGAGATGACTGAAACGAGTACGCGCTAATGCGGCCACGACGTGGATTCACGCTCATCGAGTTGATGGTCGTGCTGGTCGTTGGTGGTGTCCTGGCATTTGCTGCGCAGTCGGCATGGACGACGTACTGGGAGCGAACGCGCCGTGCCGCCGGCGGCGCCGCGCTGGTCGCCGCTCTAGCGCAGCTGGAAATACGCCATGCGCGTACAGGAAGGTATGACGACGGTATGCCCAGCCCGAAGCTGTATGTCGATGGGTACAGTATCCGCAGCCAGCCTTGCTCCGGCACGGGGGGCACTGAGCTGCCGCCAGCCCAATGCATCCAAGTCATTGCAATTCCAGAGCGCGAAGACCCGGCCTGCGGCAGGTTGATCCTGCGCAGCACGGGCGAGCGCTGGCCCGAAAGTTCCGCATGTTGGCCATGAACGAATCGAAACGACGGCCGAGCCAAGCCGGTGTGACGCTCATCGAATTGATCATCGTGATGGCAATCGTAGGGATACTTGCCACAGCGGCAGTGCTGCCCGTTATCGACTACTGGCAGAGAGAGACAGTCATCCTGCTAGCCGATCGCCTAGCCAGTGCGCTGTCCTTGGCCCAGAAGACCGCACAGCATCGGCGGGTTCGGACACTGCTCACCCCGCGCGACGCTTCCCGTGGCTGGAGCAGCGGCTGGCGGTTGTTGGAGTTCGCCCCAGATGCCGGCACGGCGGGCTCAGTATCGAGGGCAAGAACGCTATTGTCAGAGCCTTTGCCCACGGCGCCCATGGTGCAGTTCCATTCGAACCAACCGGCCGGCGCGCTCACCTACGAGCCTATGGGATACTCACGGATATCCGGCGCCACGATGACCATCTCCAGCGGCCGGCACAGACGTAACGTGGTGGTCAGCGCTGCTGGCCGCTCCCGCGTCTGCAAGCCAAGTCTGAACGGCGACTGTTAGTTAGAACCATCAACTCCCTTCATATCATTCTGGCTTTACACCCATGTTCTCCGACTTCGACCACGCCATGATGCAGCGCGCCCTGGCGCTGGCCGAGAAAGGCTTGTTCACCACCACGCCCAACCCGCGCGTCGGATGCGTAATCGTGCGTGACGACACCGTCATCGGCGAGGGCTACACACAACCCGCCGGCCAGGACCATGCTGAAATCCAGGCCATCAAGGATGCCCAGTCGCGCGGCCACGATGTGCGCGGCGCCACCGCCTATGTGACGCTGGAGCCCTGCAGTCACTTTGGCCGCACGCCGCCCTGCGCCGACCGTCTGGTCGAAGCCGGTATTGCGCGCGTGGTGGCGGCCATGGAAGATCCGAACCCGGCCGTCTCCGGACGTGGCTTGCAGAAGCTGCGCGACGCCGGCGTCGACGTGCGCTGCGGCCTGCTCGAGCGGGAGGCGCGCGAGCTGAACATCGGGTTCGTTTCGCGCATGACGCGCGGCACGCCCTGGGTGCGCGTGAAGGTCGGCGCCTCACTCGACGGCCGCACCGCGCTGGACAACGGCATCAGCCAGTGGATCACCGAAACCGAGGCGCGCAACGACGGCCACCGCTGGCGCGCGCGCGCCTGTGCCATCCTCACAGGCATCGGCACGGTGCGTGAAGACAATCCGCGACTGACCGTGCGCGCCGTCAACACACCGCGCCAGCCGCGGCGTGTGCTGATCGACTCGGCGCTGGACGTGCCGCTCGATGCGCATATCCTCACCGCGGATGGCCACCACGAGCCGACGCTGATTTTTGCCGCACAGCCCGAAGCCGGCCGCATGCGCGCGTTGAGCGAGCGCGGCGCGGAGGTCATCCTGCTGCCCAACCCAGCCGGAAAAGTCGATCTGGCCGCGGTCCTGCGCGAACTGGGCCGCCGCGAAATCAACGAGCTGCATGTTGAGGCCGGTTTCAAGCTCAACGGCTCGCTGCTGCGCGAAGGGCTGGTAGACGAGGTCCTCGTCTATCTAGCGCCCAAGGTGCTCGGCTCGGGTCAGGGCATGTTCAATATGGGGCCGCTGCAGACGCTGGAAGGCGCGGCCGAATTCTTCTTTCACGATATCTCGCGCATCGGGGGCGACCTCCGCATCCTGGCGCGCCGCAACCCGACGGATTGATTGCTTATGTTTACCGGAATCGTCGCCGCTGTTGGCCGTATTGAAACCGTCTCGCCGTTGGGCGACAACGCCGATGCTGGCGTGCGCCTGTCCATCGACTCCGGCGGCCTCCCGCTCGCTGACGTCGCCTTGGGCGATTCGATCGCCATCCAGGGCGCCTGCATGACGGTCGTCGCCAAAACCGACAACCGTTTCGAGGTCGATGTGTCACGCGAATCGCTCTCCAAGACGGTCGGGCTGGAACGCCCGGGCGAGGTGAATCTGGAGAAGGCGCTGCGCCTGGCCGACCACATCGGGGGGCACCTCGTGTCGGGCCACGTGGACGGCCTGGGCACGGTCACCCATTTCGCGCCGGTCAACGAATCGCACGAACTGCGGGTGCGGGCGCCGGCAGAGTTGGGCAAATATCTGGCCTACAAGGGCTCCGTGGTGGTCAACGGCGTGTCGCTGACGGTCAATACCGTCCGTGACGATGCCGAGGGCTGCGAGTTCTCGATCAACCTGATCCCGCACACAGTGGCGGTCACCACGCTGAAGCACTTGAAGGCCGGCAGCCAGGTCAACCTGGAGATCGACCTGATCGCCCGCTACGTGGAACGCATGCTCACCCACGCGGCCATCGGCCTGCCCGTGGGCACCCAGCCGCTGGCAGCCGTTTGAACCGCAGGCCCCACTGGCTTGGGGCCACCTTGGCGTACAATAGCGGGCTTCCCATTTACGCAGTCGCACGGCCCCCGAAATCAACGATTTGCGGGAATTGGTCGGCGGCGCGCAGCCCTCTTACGCCATGTCGATCGCCACAGTCGAAGAAATCATTGCCGAAATCCGCGCCGGCCGGATGGTCATCCTGGTCGACGAGGAAGACCGTGAGAACGAAGGCGACCTGATCCTGGCGAGCGATTTCGTCACGCCGGAAGCCATCAACTTCATGGTCACGCACGCGCGTGGCCTGGTGTGTCTGACGCTCACCGAAGAGCACTGCGATCAGCTCGACCTGCCGATGATGGCAAGCCGCAACGGTACCCAGTTCGGCACCAATTTCACTGTCTCGATCGAAGCGGCTGAAGGCGTGACCACCGGTATTTCCGCCGCCGACCGCGCACGCACTATTCAGGTGGCCGCGGCCAAGAACGCCAAGCCGTCCGACTTGGTGAACCCCGGCCACATCTTCCCGCTGCGGGCCCAGAAGGGTGGCGTGCTCATGCGCGCCGGCCACACCGAAGCTGGCTGCGACCTGACCGCAATGGCTGGCCTGACGCCCGCCGCCGTGATCTGCGAGATCCTGAAGGACGACGGCACCATGGCGCGCCTGCCGGACCTGGTGGAGTTCGCCAAGAAACATGGCTTGAAGATCGGCACGATTGCCGACTTGATCCAATACCGCAGCCGCACCGAGAGCATTGTCGAGCGGGTCGGCGAACGCACGATGGAGACGCAGTTCGGCACGTTCCATGCCGTTGCCTTCCGCGACCGCGCCGCCGGCCGCGCCCATCTGGCGCTGGTCAAGGGCACGCCGACGCCGGACACCGAAACGCTGGTGCGCGTGCATGAGCCCCTGTCGGTGCTTGACCTGCTGGAGTGCCAGCGCACGACGCACTCGTGGAGCGTGCCCGCCGCCCTGCGCGCCGTGCAGGCCGCCCCGACCGGCGTGGTCGTTCTCCTCAATTGCGGCGATTCGGCGGACCGCCTGTTCACACAGTTCACCGCACTGGATGCGCCGCACGAGCGCCCGCGCACGAAACCCGATCCGCGCATTTACGGTATTGGCGCACAGATCCTCAAGGACGTTGGCGTCGGCAAGATGCGTGTGCTCGCCTCGCCGCTCAAGCTGCCGAGCATGGTCGGCTACGATCTGGAGGTAACGGCATACCAGTCGATGGCGGATGCCCCCGACGTCACTTCCGCTTCTTCCACCGCCACGCATTGAATTTCGCAATTTCGCGCGGTAGCTAAACTGCCGCGCCGGCTTCTTTTTTTTGACGTTGCCAGAGATAGACAACCTCAGGCAACCCCAACCGGAATACACCATGGACCACGGCTTCTACCCGACCAATCTCAACGGCGAAGGCCTGCGCATCGGCATCGTCCAGGCGCGTTTCAACGAGCCCGTCTGCGAAGCGCTGCGCGAAGCCTGCGTCGCTGAACTCGAACAACTCGGCGTGGCCGGCGAAGACGTGCTGCTGGTGACCGTGCCGGGCGCGCTGGAAGTCCCCCTGGCCCTGCAGAAGATGGCCGAATCGGGCCAGTTCGACGCGCTGATCGCACTGGGCGCAGTCATCCGCGGCGAGACTTACCACTTCGAGCTGGTGTCCAACGAATCGGGCGCCGGCATCACGCGCGTCGGTCTGGACTTCAACATCGCCATCGCCAACGGCATCCTGACCACCGACACCGATGCCCAGGCCCACGCCCGCACCCGCGAAAAGGGTCGCGACTGCGCCCGTACCGCTGTTGAGATGGCCAACCTGACCAACGACCTCGACGGTCTGCAGGATCACGGCCAGGACGACGACGGCGAGAATGAATAAGCGCTTCCTCGCGCAAAGGCTTTTCCCCATGACGCAAGACAATTCCCAAGCCAAGACCAAGGCGCCCGCCAAGAGCGCGCGCCGCCGTGCGCGCGAACTGGCGCTGCAGGGTCTGTATCAATGGCTGCTCAATCGCAACGACCCGGGCGTGGTCGAGGCGCATCTGCAGGACGCGCAAGGCTTCAACAAGGCGGACCGCGCGCACTTCGACGCGCTGCTGCACGGTGCCATCCGCGAAGAAACCACGCTGACCGAGGCGTTCACGCCGTACCTGGATCGCCCGGTTGCCGAACTGTCACCCGTCGAGCGTGCCGCCCTGCTGGTCGGCGCTTACGAACTGGTGCACTGCGTGGACATCCCGTACAAGGTCGTGATCAACGAGGCGGTTGAACTGACCAAGACCTTTGGCGGCGTTGAAGGCTACAAGTACGTCAACGGCGTGCTGGACAAGCTGGCTGCGCAAGTGCGCGCTGTCGAGGTCGCTGCCCGCCGGTAAGCCGGCGTCTGCTGTTCGCTTTACCTTTTCGCTTCGCTTCAAGATGGACGCCCACCGCCTGCAGACAGCCGCCCGGCTGGCCAATATCCGCGCCTTTCACGTGATGGAGCTGGCCAAGCAGGCCCGCGAGCTGGAACTGGCGGGACGCAGCATCATCCACATGGGCATCGGCGAGCCCGACTTCACCGCCGCCGAGCCCGTCGTGCAAGCCGCGGCCGACGCCATGCGGCGCGGCGTCACGCAGTACACCGGGGCTTTGGGCATCCGCCCGCTGCGCCAGGCAATCGCTCGCTACTACCACACCGTTTACGGCCTCGACATCGCCCCCGAGCGCATCATCGTGACAGCGGGCGCGTCGGCCGCGTTGCTGCTGGCGTGTGCGGTGCTGGTGGAGATCGGCGGCGAAGTCCTGATGCCCGACCCGAGCTATCCGTGCAACCGTCACTTCGTAGCCGCCTTCAATGGCGAGGCGAAGCTGGTGCCGTCGGGGCCGGAAGAACGCTTCCAGTTGACGGCCGCGCAGGTTGAAACCCACTGGAGCGAACGCACGCAGGGTGTGCTGCTGGCCTCCCCTTCCAACCCGACAGGCACGTCAATCCTGCCAGACGAGCTGCAGCGTATTGTGCAGACGGTACGCGCACGAGGCGGATTTTCGATCGTCGATGAAATCTACCAAGGCTTGTCATACGATCAGCCCCCGGTCTCCGCACTGCCGTTCGGCGAGGATGTCGTCACGATCAACAGCTTTTCGAAGTATTTCAACATGACCGGCTGGCGACTTGGCTGGCTGGTGGCGCCGGCCGAACTGGTGCCGGAGTTCGAGAAAGTCGCGCAAAACCTGTTCATCTGTGCGTCGGCGGTGGCGCAATATGCAGCGCTTGCCTGCTTTGAGCCAGAAGCGTTGGCAATCTACGAAGAACGCAAGGCCGAATTCCGCCGCCGCCGTGATTTCATCGTGCCGGCGCTGGAGTCGCTTGGCTTCAAGGTACCGGTCAAGCCCGACGGCGCGTTCTATGTCTACGCCGATTGCCGTGGCGTGAACCATCCGCATGCCGGCAATGCCGACGCCCTCACCCAATCGATGCTGCATGACGCCGGGGTGGTCCTGGTGCCGGGGCTGGATTTCGGTCCGCACACGGCGCAGCACTACATCCGGCTGTCGTACGCCACATCGATGGAGCATCTTGAAGAAGCGGTCGCACGGCTCGGCAAGCTCTTCAGCCGGTAAAGCACGCCTACTACGCGCCGCCCAAACAAAAAGGCCGTCCCGAAGGACGGCCTTTCTCATACAGCGCAGCGAACAAGATCGATCAGGCTTGCCCTTGGGACTTGTCGTCCAAGCGGGCCTCTTCCTGCTGACCTGCGGCGGGTTGCTTGTCGGCCGGCTTGGCGGCTTGCGTCTTGGCATCGGCTTGCGTCACAGGCGTTGCCGTCGCGACCGGCTTCACCGGCTCACGTTCCGACGCCGCCGTCATCGGCGACCGATGCCCCGTGGCGACCATGCGCAGGCGTGAGCGCTCTTGCAGCACCTTGCCGCCGTAGCCGCCATCGCCCTGGGTGACCGCACCGACGTACAGCTTCAACCCGCCTTCGATCGAACCTGCACGCGCGATGCAATCCTTCAGCACCAGCGCACCGACCTTGATGTTGGCGTACGGATTGAGCGCGGCACCGACGCCGCCCATCACCTCGTACTTGTCCTGGTGGACCTTGGTCATCACCTGCATCAGGCCCTGCGCACCCATGCCGCTTTCGGCGAATGGGTTGAAGCTGGACTCGATCGCCATCACGCCCAGGATCAGCAACGGATCGAGGCCAACTTCCTTGCCGGTCTGATAGGCCGCCTTCACCAACTGGCCAGTGGCAGTGGCCGCCACGCGATATTTGCGGGCAATGTATTCCGCCACAGCAGCCTGCTCTCGCGGGGTACCGGCGGTTGCCGACTCACGC
The DNA here is from genome assembly GCF_958350185.1 of Ralstonia edaphi. Taxonomy (NCBI): domain Bacteria; kingdom Pseudomonadati; phylum Pseudomonadota; class Betaproteobacteria; order Burkholderiales; family Burkholderiaceae; genus Ralstonia; species Ralstonia edaphi. The sequence continues at coordinate 95,653 of NZ_CATWHI010000006.1, read as the reverse complement.
GCGTCGCGGACGACTTGCGTGTTCGGAATCTGCGCAGCCAACTCGGCCACGGACGGCACCTTCGAGAGAGCATCCCAGCCCGCAGCCGCGACCGTGCCGCCCTGGGTCGTAGCGGGAGCCACGGCCTGAACGGCGCCAGTACCGGCGGACGGCGCGGTCGGCGCAAAAGCAACCGGCTGCACGCCAGCCGCAATCGCGGGCGACGGATTGGCCGAGGCGACACCGGTGTCGGCACCCGGCGTGAAATGCAGCACGCGTTGAGCGACCGTGGCACGCCACTCGCTGTTGAGCGAGAGCGCCACTGCGGCGGCCACCGCCAGCAAGCCAATGCTGTTGAGCACGACATGCCCGCTGCGGAACACCAGCAGTACGCCAGGATGCAATTCATTGCGGGACGCGGCAGCGCCCCCTGCGTTCAACTCCATGCGCAGCTTACGAGGCAGCGCAACTTGGCCTGCACGCGCGAGGCGGCGGCCCACCGGGGCGACGAGCCGGCGTTGCAGCGCCGATCCGATCCCGGAAGAATGAAGGGTTTTCCAACCGTTCATACTTACCTCCGTCCGCTGCGCAGATCCGGTAGACGCCTTTCTTTTGCATGGCGCCGTGCGTTTCGAATCGCAACGGTTTTTAGTAAGGATGCCGCGCTGTTGCAGTCAGCCGGCATCTGTTGGGGGCACTCCCCTAGTGCCCAGAGAAATGCGGGCCGTGTCCTTGGGGAGGTCACGTCCCGCAGCGATGCTGATGTGCTCTGGTGTCGCCCCTCATATGTTTGAGAGCGGGGCGAAGGCATTAGCCGAAAACATGTTGCGTTGCAACAATTACCAGATCGGATTGGATTGTAGGAAGCGCGTTATGCCAAGTCAATCATAAAGAAGTAAGTTTTCATATCCAAAAGTTATGACATGAGTCCCTTTGTTGGGACTAGCTGACCTGCTATGCGTTCTGTCATCAGGGGGCCATGGGGTTTTGGCCGTACAATCGCGGCCACCCTGCCTACACCAAAAAAATGTCGCCCCGACGACCATTCGGCGGGCCAGACCCTCCGCGTGATAGGCGATCCACCTTACCTTTGGTTACAAAATCTCCATGCAATACAGGGACTTACGTGACTTTCTCGCCCAGCTCGAGCGCACGGGCGAACTGCGCCGCGTGCGCCAGCCGGTGTCGCCGCGCCTGGAAATGACCGAAGTCTGCGACCGCCTGCTGCGCTCCGAAGGCCCGGCGGTCGTCTTTGAGCAGCCGGTGGACGGCACACAGAAGTACGACATGCCGGTGCTGGCTAACCTGTTTGGCACCACGCGCCGCGTAGCGCTGGGCATGGGCGCGGAGTCGCTCGATGAACTGCGGGACGTGGGTCGCCTGCTCTCGGCGTTGAAAGAGCCCGAACCGCCGCGCGGCCTGCGTGAAGCAGGCAAGCTGTGGACGATGGCCAAGGCCGTGTGGGACATGGCGCCGCGCAAGGTGTCGTCGCCGGGGTGCCAGGAAATCGTGTGGGAAGGAAATGATGTTGACCTCTCGCGCATTCCCGTACAGACGTGCTGGCCCGGCGATGCGGCGCCGCTCGTCACATGGGGGCTGGTCATCACGCGCGGGCCGCACAAGAAGCGGCAGAACCTGGGCATCTACCGGCAGCAGGTCATCAGTCGCAACCAGGTCATCATGCGTTGGTTGGCGCACCGGGGCGGCGCGCTGGATTTCCGCGAGCACGCCATCGCGAATCCGGGCCAGCCGTTTCCGATTGCGGTGGCGCTGGGCGCCGACCCGGCCACCATCCTCGGCGCGGTGACGCCGGTGCCGGATACGTTATCTGAGTACCAGTTTGCCGGCCTGCTGCGCGGCAGCCGGACCGAGCTTGCGACCTGCCTGACGCCTTCGCTGGCGCAGGCACAACTGCAGGTGCCGGCCGGCGCCGAGATCATCCTCGAAGGCCACATCCAGCCGGATCCAACGCACCCGAGCGGCTACCAGCATGCGCTCGAAGGCCCGTTCGGCGATCACACCGGCTATTACAACGAGCAGGACTGGTTCCCCGTGTTCACGGTCGAGCGCATCACGATGCGTCGCGACCCGATCTATCACTCCACGTATACAGGCAAGCCGCCCGATGAGCCGGCCGTGCTTGGCGTGGCGCTCAATGAAGTGTTCGTGCCGCTGCTGCAGAAGCAGTTTCCGGAGATTGCCGATTTCTATCTGCCGCCCGAAGGCTGCAGCTATCGCATGGCGCTGGTCAGCATGAAGAAGCAATACGCCGGCCACGCCAAGCGCGTGATGTTTGGCGTGTGGAGCTTCCTGCGGCAGTTCATGTATACGAAGTTCATCGTGGTGGTGGACGACGACGTGAACCTGCGCGATTGGAAGGAAGTGATCTGGGCAATCACCACGCGCGTGGATCCGGCGCGCGACACGGTCATGGTCGAGAACACGCCGATCGATTACCTCGATTTTGCGTCCCCGGTGTCGGGCCTGGGCTCGAAGATGGGGATCGACGCCACCAACAAATGGCCGGGTGAAACCACGCGCGAATGGGGCCAGCCCATCGTCATGGATACCGCCGTCAAAGCTAAGGTCGATGCCATGTGGGAGACGCTCTTCCAATAACCACAAGGCTTGGCGGCTTGGCCTGCGACCGAACGATCGTTCGGTTATTCTTAGCGAGTTAAGCGACTGCTGCATCTAAAAAGGCGGGCCCTCTTTGTCTACTGGGCCCGCCTTCCTTATGGAGAACGCCATGGCCGAAGCACTCGACGCATCTCGCACCGCCGCCAACGCGCTGGAGCGCATCACAGACCGCACCCTCGTCAAAACGCAGTCCTATGTCGACGGGGCCTGGGTTGGCGCGACAGACGGCGCGACCTTCCCCGTCTACGACCCTGCCACCAACGCACACCTGACTGATGTCGCCAATCTGGGGCACGCAGAAACGCTGCGCGCCATCGACGCAGCCAATGCGGCGTGGCCGGCATGGCGCGAGCTGACCGGCAAGGAGCGCGCCGGCCTGATGCGCCGCTGGTTCGACCTGCTGATCGCCAACGCCGACGACCTCGCCGCGCTGATGACGGCAGAACAAGGCAAGCCGCTGGCCGAAGCCAAGGGCGAAATCGTCTACGGCGCGTCGTTCATCGAATGGTTTGCCGAAGAGGCCAAGCGCGTCTCCGGCGACGTGATGGCCAGCACCTGGCGCGACAAGCGCATGGTCGTGTTGAAGCAGCCGGTGGGCGTGTGCGCGTCCATCACGCCGTGGAACTTCCCGCTGGCGATGATCACCCGCAAGGTTGCACCGGCCATGGCGGCAGGCTGCACCATCGTCATCAAGCCGGCCGAGCAAACGCCGCTGTCCGCGCTCGCGATGGCGGAACTGGCGCACCGCGCGGGCATTCCAAAGGGCGTCGTCAACGTCGTGACGGGTGACGCGGATCGCTCCATCGCCATCGGCAAGGCCTTGTGCGAATCGCCGATCGTGCGGCATCTGTCGTTCACGGGCTCGACGCCGGTGGGCCGCATCCTGATGCAGCAGTGCTCGCCGACGGTGAAGAAGGTGGCGCTTGAGCTGGGCGGCCATGCGCCCTTCATCGTGTTCGACGATGCGGATCTCGATGCCGCCGTGGAGGGCGCGGTGCAGTCGAAGTACCGCAACGCCGGCCAGACGTGCGTGTGTACGAACCGCTTCTACGTGCATGCCTCGGTGTACGACACGTTTGTCGAGAAGCTCTCGGCCAAGGTCAAGGGCATCAAGGTCGGTAACGGCTTCGAGTCGGGCGTGGTGCAAGGCCCGCTGATCGACGATCAGGCCGTGGAGAAAGTGCAGCGCCACATTGACGATGCGACGCAGAAAGGCGCGCGCCTGACCGCCGGCGGCAAGCTGATGCAGGGCTTCGGTTCGCAGCGCTTTGTCGAGCCGACCGTGCTGGCCGACGCAACGCCCGACATGCTGATCGCGCGCGAAGAAACCTTCGGCCCGGTCTCCGCCATCTTCAAGTTCCAGGACGAAGCGGAAGTCGTGCGCCTGGCCAACGACACCGAATTTGGCCTGGCGTCGTACTTCTTCAGCCGCGACATCGGCCGCATCTGGCGCGTGGCCGAGCAGCTCGAATACGGCATGGTCGGCATCAACACGGGGTTGATCTCGAACGAGGTCGCGCCGTTTGGCGGCATCAAGCAATCGGGCCTGGGCCGCGAAGGTTCGGTCTACGGCATCGACGAGTATCTCGAACTCAAGTATCTGTGCATGGGCGGCATCTGAAACGCCATCCCCCCTTGGCCGACCTGTCACATCGATAGAGCGGGCGGCCTTCCCCCTTGCCTGACCGGCGGAGGAGACACATGAGCACCATCCAGGAAGGCGCCCTGCTCTGGACGCCATCGTCTGACTTCATCGCGCGGGCGCGCCTGACGCACTACCTCGACTGGCTTGCGCGCGAACGCGGGCTGCGCTTCTCGGCCACCACGCCCGAGGGCTACGCGCAACTCTGGGAATGGTCCACCACTGAGCTGGAGGCGTTCTGGACGTCCGTCTGGGACTACCTCGACCTGCGCGCCTCGACACCGTTCACGCAGATGCTTGGCGACCGCACCATGCCTGGCGCGCAATGGCTGGTGGGCGCCAAGCTGAACTACGTCGATCAGGTCATGCGTCATGTGGAGGAAGGCGGCAGCCCCGACCGCACCGCCATCCGCTACGCCAGCGAGACCAAACCGCTGGCCGACCTGTCATGGCGCGAACTGCGCCAACGCGTTGCCTCGCTGGCGGATGCGCTGCGCAAGATGGGCGTGGTGCCGGGCGACCGCGTTGCCGCGTATCTGTCGAACACGCCGGACGCGATTGTGGCGTTTCTCGCCACGGCCAGCGTCGGGGCGATCTGGTCCGTCTGCGCGCCCGACATGGGCCAGGTGGCCGTGACCGACCGCTTCCGGCAGATCGAGCCCAAAGTGCTGATCGCCGTGGACGGCTATCACTACGGCGGCCGCGCCTTCGACCGCACCGACGTGGTCGCAGAGATGGTCGCCGCGCTGCCAACCGTCGAACATCTCGTCGTCGTGCCGCAGTTGCTTGGCGAGGTCAACCGCGCGCGCTTCCCGCAAGCCCGCGACTGGCGCGACCTGACGGCGAACGATGTGCCGCTCGTCGTCACACCCGTCGCCGCCGACCACCCGCTGTGGATTCTCTATTCGTCCGGCACCACCGGCATGCCCAAGCCGATCGTGCACGGCCACGGCGGCCTGCTGCTGGTGCAGACGATGATGGGCGCGCTGCATCTCGACCTCGGCCCCGGCGACGTCTACCACTGGTACAGCAGCACCGGGTGGGTCATGTGGAATTCGCAGGCCAGCGGTTTGCTCGGCGGCGTGACGCTCGCCATCTACGACGGCAACCCCGGCACGCCGGACCTCAATACGCTGTGGCGCTTCGCGCAGGATGCAGGCGTGACCTTCTTTGGCGCCGGCGCGGCGTTCTTCGCCAATTGCCTGAAGGCCGGCATCGAGCCCGGGCGTGATTTCGACCTGTCGAAACTGCGCGCGGTCGGCTCGACCGGTTCGCCGCTCTCCGCCGAGGCGTATGACTGGGTCTACCGCCACGTCAAAGCCGACGTCTGGCTCAATCCGATTTCCGGCGGCACGGATTTCGCAGGCTGCTTCGTAGGCGGCGTCGCCACACTGCCCGTCTATGCGGGTGAAATGCAATGCCGCAACCTAGGCTCGCGCGTGGAAGCACTGGACGAGGCTGGCCGACCGCTCATCGACGCGGTAGGCGAGCTGGTCTGCACCGCGCCCATTCCGTCGATGCCGCTGTTCTTCTGGGGCGACACCGACGGCAGCCGCTACCGCGACAGCTACTTCGACATGTACCCGGGCCAGTGGCGCCACGGCGACTGGATCAAGATCACCCCGCGCGGCGGCGCCATCATCTATGGCCGGTCCGACGCGACCATCAATCGCCACGGCATCCGCATGGGCACAGCCGAGCTGTACCGCGTGGTGGAGGATCTGCCGGAAGTGCTCGACAGTCTCGTCGTCGATCTGGAATTCCTTGGCCGGGAATCGTTCATGCCGCTGTTCGTCGTGCTGCGCGAAGGCGCGACGCTCGACGATACGCTGCGCAGCACGATCAATGCACGCATCAAGGCAGGCCTGTCGGCCCGGCATGTGCCCAACGTGGTTGTACAGGCGCCCGGCGTGCCGCGCACGCTGTCAGGCAAGAAGATGGAAGTGCCGATCAAGAAGCTGCTGCTTGGGGCACCCGTCGAGCGCATCGCAAACCCTGATGCGATGGCCAATCCGGATGTGCTGGCGTGGTATGCAAGCTACGCCCGGTCGCTGCTTCAGCATGGCGGCGATTCCGGCGAACCCGCACCAGCATTGGAATCGTGGCGCAGCTAGATCGATCGTTGGTCCGTGGTTTCACAATCTCCACCAATCGAACGATGGCAAGGCTCGGATGTGATGACTAACGTACAGCCTGCACCGGCACATCAAGATGCCGGGCGAGCTGCTTAACGGGGAGTCACCATGCTTGCGACGACGAACGTCCTGATCAAGACCGAGGACGGCCGCGAAGCCTTGGCCGAGCGCCGCCACGACATGCAGATGCGCCAGCGCCATCTGCTGATCCTCATCGACGGCGCCCGCACGGTGGGGCAACTGCATCAACTGCTGAGCGACTGGTCGGACCTCGACGAACTGCTGCTCGGGCTGCAACGGGCCGGCATGGTCGACGTGCTCCCGGGCATCTCGCACGAAAACGCAGCCGTTGCGGCCCCCTTCGATCCCATCGCGCACTTCAACCGTCCCTTGCTCGACGATGACAGCGGCAGCGTCCCTGCCGCCCTGTCCCTCATCTACGACGAACTGCCGCCGCTAACGGGCATGACGCTCGGCCTGCAAACGGCTGCAGCGCCCATCGACGAGCCTGCGGCCAATGACGCCACCCTGCCGCAGCCGGTGCCCGTCCAGGCGCGTTCTGCCCCGCAGCCGGCCGTGCCGCCGGAGTTGGCCGACGTGTTGCCCAACGTGGTCAAGGTCGAGTTGATGCGTTTGGCGGTGCAGCACTTCGGCTCGGCTGCCGGCGCCGCCATGCCGCTGCTGCGTGCCTGCAAGGAAGATCCGCAATCGCTGTGCGACGTGGTTGCCGCGTGCGCCAAAGCCGCGGCCCCGACGGCCGGCGAGCACGCCGCGGCCAGGTTTGTAGATGCGGCAATGCAGGCGATGGCGCGGCGGCGTTAGGTCACCGCCCAATGTGAGCGTGGACTACGCGGAGACAGTGCAGAGCACGCTTCCTGCGTTCAAAGCGAAGTCATCCCAGGTCGTTCAGGCCAACGCACAAGCCATGTCCGAAGCCACGGCGACGAGCGCGCCGGCTACTCGGTCGATCTGCTCCAGTGCGAGCCCTGCAATATTGATCCGACCGCCCTGGGTGCCATAGATGGCGTGATCTGTGCGCAAGCGCTCCATGGCATCCGCATCCAACGGCAGCATCGAAAACATGCCCTTGTGTCGCGACAGATTCTGTAGCGCAACGGGAGCGCCCAGACCGGCCAGTGCGTCATCAAGGCGGCGCCGGTTGCCAACGATACGCTGACGCATGTGCTCCAGCTCGTCTCGCCAGCGGGCCGCCAATGCGGCATCGCCCAGGATGGCAGCCACGATGGCAGCGCCGTGGTCGGGCGGCATCGAATAGTTGCTGCGCGTGATGCGCTCCAGCACACCGCCGACCGGCTGCAGGGCTGCCCCGTTTTTGCCGATCACCATGGCGGCGCCGGTGCGTTCGCAGTACAGGCCCATGCTTTTCGAGCAGCTTGCCGCGACGAGCACCGTGTCGAGCGCATCGACCATCAACCGCAGGCCCGCGGCGTCCTGCTCCAGACCATCGGCCAGACCCAGATACGCCATGTCGACGAGCGGGATCAGGCCCTGCTTCGCGCAACGGTCCGCCACGCTTTGCCAGACATCGATGCCCATGTCGATGCCGGTCGGGTTGTGGCAGCAACCATGCAGCAGCACGACGTCCCCCGCACGCGCAGCCCACAGGTCCGCGAACATGGCATCCGCATCGAGCAACCCGCCCTCGGCACGCCAGCGGTAGCGGTCTACCGACAGCCCCGCCGCGCGCATGATGGGCACGTGGTTGACGTAGCCGGGGTCGGACACCCAGACGCGAGCGCCGGGCGAGGCCACGGCGATGAAGTCAGCGAGCAACCTGAGCGCGCCCGTCCCGCCCACGGTCTGCATGGTGTGCTGGCGCGCCAGGCGCCCAGCGTCGTTACCAAGCAGCAGCGTCGCCAAGGCGGCATTGAAGTTGGTATTGCCCGCCAAGCCGCGGTAGGCCTTGGAGGCACCGGCACCGGCCAGGCGCTCCTCCGCAGCCTTCACCGCAGACATGACCGGCGTCTGCCCGGCGTCATCGCGGTAGACACCCACGACAAGATCGACCTTGTGGGGCCGCGGGTCCGCACGGAAAGCAGCGGTCAGGCCCCACAGCGGGTCCGGGGCAACGGTGGCGAGGCTTGCGAGCATGGTGCAGTCTCCGGAAGAGCAATGCGATGGTCTACGCGCGGTTTGCGAGGATCACGCCAGCGGTGATCACGGCAATGCCGCAGGCAACGGTCAGCGTCAGCGATTCACCGAGCAAGGGCACCGCCCCGAGACAGGCGAGCGCGGGCGCCAGCGAGCCGATGGCGGAACAGCGCGGCGTATCCAGATGACGAATCGCCAGCGCGTAGGACAGGCTGGAAACCACGCCGACCCCCAAGCCCTGGGCCAGCAGAAAAGGCATGGCGTTGGCCACGGTGAAGTGCCCGACATGGCTGTCGACCACGCCCAGACTCACCAGCAGCGCCGTCAGCAAGAAGGACGGCACGCTCAACAGCAACGCGCAGCCGATGGCATCGAGCCCCGCCCGGCGCAGCCCCAGCGTGTAGCTGCCCCAGAGCAGACTCGCCAGCAACAACAATCCGGCGCCGGCCACAAACGCGCCATGCGACACGTGCGATTGCGAGACCAACATGAGCAGCACGCCAGCGAGGATGATCGCGATGGCGCGCCCGCGTGCCGCCGCGATGCGCTGGCGGTCCACCACATACGCGATCAGCGCCACCGACAGCGGCGTCGTACCCGCGATCAACGCAGCCACGTGGGCGGCCGATGTCACCTTGCCGCCGGCCGAAGCCATGAAGAAGAACGGCACGCCGCCACCCACCAACACCATCAGCGCGCTGAGCGGCTTCACCCGCCGCAGCATCGGCCAGCGGGACGGCAGGAACGGCAACAGCAACAAGGTCGGCAGGCCGAATCGGATGAGCGCCACGTCGGCAGGCGCCAGCGGCGACGCGCCAATCGCCCGGATCGACAGTGCGAACCCGGCCCAGATCAGCACCGTCAGCACCATCGCCGCATACCCGATCAGCGGGTTGGCCTGGAAGGCATTTCGCCCCGCCTGCGCGCCCACGCCCACCGTCAATGTCGAACCCCGCATGCCGCCACCTTCGATTTCAGAATGGAGACAGAATGCCCCAGCATGAAAAGTAGTATCTTGCGATTTCCACCAATGCTGATCGTCGATTTGGCAGAACCTGCCACTCTGGAAAAATCACATGGATAAGAAAGACAGGCAGATCATTGCCGCCCTTCAGAAAGAAGGCCGCCTGACCAACCAAGAACTATCGGAGCGGGTAAACCTTTCGCCCTCACCCTGCCTGCGCCGGCTGCGGTTGCTGGAAGACGCGGGCGTCATCCGCGGCTACACGGCCATCGTCGATGAAGAGGCATACGGGCTGCCGGTGACGGCATTCGTGCATATTCGTCTGCAGCAGCACTCGCGGGAGGTGGTCTCGACGTTCGAGAACCGCATCCGCGCCATCGACGCGATCCTCGATTGCTATGTGCTGACGGGCGAGGCGGATTACCTGCTGCGCGTGCTGGTGGAAAGCCTGCAGGATTACGAGCAGTTCGTGCGCGGGCAATTGCATGCCATTCCGGGCATCGCCGCCATCGACACGAGCTTTGCGTATGGCGTGGTCAAGCGCTCGACGGTGTTTCCTGCGTGGGATGAGAACAAAAGGAGTTCGGTGCGCAAACGCAGGCCGGAAAGCGCACGCTAGCTCGCTTTTCTCACGAACATCCGCGTCCGGCCGCTTGCCGAATCTCTGCTACCGCGCATAAAATGTTCGGCTACGCGGGCGTCGTATAATGGTAATACCCTAGCTTCCCAAGCTAGAGCCGTGGGTTCGATTCCCATCGCCCGCTCCACCGAACAGTCTGAAGCCGCCCTCGGCGGCTTTTTTGTTGCCTGCGCGCCCGTCGCTCCATCGACGAGCAACCGGCACGGGATCTCCATGCAGCCCATCGAACAGCCGGGCACCGGCCCCGACGACATCACGCCGGAATCGCAAGACACCAATACCGCCGAAGGCGCCGAAACTGGCGAGCAAACCGGCCACCCGCGCCGCATCCGCTCGTTCGTCCGCCGCGCCGGCCGCACGTCTACCGGTCAGCAGCGCGCCATCGACGAACTCGGCCCCCGCTTCCTGCTGCCTTACGCTGCCGAGCCCCTGGATTGGGACGCCGCCTTCGGCCGCTCCGGCGCCAAGCGCATCTTCGAGATTGGCTTCGGCATGGGCGAGACCACGGCCCACATCGCGCAATTGCGTCCGGACGACGATTTCCTCGGCGTGGAAGTGCATGAGCCGGGCGTCGGTGCGCTGCTCAAGCTCATCGGCGAACGCGAGATCGGCAATATCCGCATCGTTTCGCACGATGCCGTGGAAGTGCTGGCCCACATGATTCCGGAAGGCACGCTCGATGGCATTCACGTGTTCTTCCCCGACCCGTGGCACAAGAAGCGCCACAACAAGCGGCGCCTGATCCAGAGCCCGTTCGTCGCTCGCCTGGCCGCGCACCTCAAGCCGGGAGGCTATCTGCATTGCGCGACGGACTGGGAGGAATACGCCCACCAGATGCTGGAAGTGCTGTCCGCCGAACCGACGCTGGAAAACACCGCCGACGGCTTCGCGCCGCGCCCGGACTATCGCCCCGTCACCAAGTTCGAGAAACGCGGCCTGCGCCTCGGGCACGGCGTGTGGGACGTGGTCTTCCGCAAGCGGGCCTGACCACGTCCGCGCACGCTGGCGCGCGTCAGCGTGCGCCGAAATGCGTATCGCCGAAGAGGTTCTTGGCGTGGCGCGGGAAGGCGCGCCAATATTGCGGCGGCGCCTTGACCGTCGCGCCCAGCTCAGCGGCGGCCGCCCAGGCCCAGTGCGGGTTGTAGAGAAACGCCCGCCCGACAGCAACCAAATCTGCCCGCCCCTGTGCAACGATGGCTTCGGCCTCATGCGCCTCGTTGATGAGGCCGACGGCGATGGTCGGAATGTCGGCCTCATTGCGGATCTTCTCGGCAAACGGCACCTGGTAGCCCGTCGACAGCGGAATCTGCTGCAGCGGCGACACACCGCCCGACGACGCATCGATCCAATCGCAGCCGCGGGCACGTAGCGCCTGCGCAAACGCCACCGAATCTTCCGGCGTCCAGCCGCCCTCGACCCAATCGGTGGCTGACACGCGCACGCCCACCGGGATGTTGTCCGGCACCACGGCGCGCACCGCATCAAAAATCTCCAGCGGATAATGCATGCGGTTCTCACGCGAACCGCCATAGGCATCGGTGCGCTGGTTAGCAATCGGCGACAGGAATTCGTGCAGCAGATAACCGTGTGCGGCGTGCAGTTCGATGGCCGACAGCCCCAGGCGCACGGCACGACGTGCAGTCTCGACGAACTGATCGCGCACGCGGTCAAGGTCTGCATCGGTCATTTCGCGCGGCGCGCGCTCTTCGGGACGCTGCGGCAACGCGGATGGACCCATCGTTTCCCAGCCGCCAGCATCGAGCGCCAGCAACGCGCCGCCTTCCCAAGGCCGAGCACTCGAGGCCTTGCGGCCCGCGTGCGCGATCTGCATGCCGATCGGCACCAGCGCGTTCTGCCGAATGGCCGCCAGCGTGCGCTCAAGCGCCGCTTCGGTCGCGTCGTCCCACAACCCCAGGCAGCCGTGGGTGATGCGCCCTTCCGGCGACACGGCGGTCGCCTCGATCATCAGCAACCCGGCACCCGAAAGCGACAGGCTGCCCAGATGCGTGTGATGCCACGCCGTGGCTTGGCCGTTGTCGGCCGAGTACTGGCACATCGGGGAGATGACGATGCGGTTCTCAAGCGTGAGACCGCGCAGGGAGAAAGGCTGGAAGAGAGCACTCATGATCGGGAAATTCGGCAGTCAGCGGCTGACGGAAGAAACCGCCAGTGTGTCCGAATCCGCCCGATCGTGCAGACGGTGCGAAAGCCTCGCACCGAGGAAGGGAAATGCTCGCCGGTGGCTTAGGCCTGCCAGGCGATGAGGTGCGTATAGGCCGTCACCAGGACGATGATGCCGAAGATGATCCGGTACCACGCAAAGCCGCGGAAATCATGCGTGGCGATGAACTTCAGCAGCCAGCGCACGCAGAAGAACGCCGAGATGAACGCAGCTACAAAACCCACCGCGAAGATCGACAGATCGTCCGGCGACAGCAGCGCGCGCGACTTGTACAGCTCGTACACCGTCGCGCCAAAAATCACGGGGATCGCCAGGAAGAACGAGAACTCCGTCGCTACCTTGCGCGACAGGCCGAACAGCAGGCCGCCGATGATGGTCGAGCCCGAACGCGACGTACCCGGAATCAGCGCGAAGCACTGCGCGAAGCCCACCTTGATGGCATCGGAGATGCGCAGGTCATCGAGCGTTTCAATGCGCGGCGCGCCAGCCTTGGCGGCTTCGAGCAGCGCGTTGGCGCGCGGGTCATGCGTCTGGCCGCGACGGCGCTCACGCCATTCAGCCCACAGGATCACGAAGCCCCCGAGGATGAACGCCGACGCCACCACGATGGGGTTGAACAGATGCGCCTTGATGGCCTTGCCGAAGATCAGCGCAAGCGTGATTGCGGGGATCGTCGCCACGATCACGTTGATCGCAAAGCGCTGCTGACGCGGATCATTCGGCAGACCCTTGATCACGTCGATGATCTTGTGACGGAACTCCCAGCACACCGCCAGGATGGCGCCGAACTGAATCACGATCTCGAAGATCTTGCCCTTTTCGTCATTGAAGTCGAGCAGCTGGCCAGCGAGGATCAGATGGCCGGTACTGGAAATGGGAAGGAACTCGGTCAGGCCTTCGACGATGCCGAGAATCAGCGCTTTGATGGCGAGTGCGATATCCATGCAGTAAGCAAAGAGGGAAAAAGAAAACGAAGCGCTGGGCGTGCAGCAGAACTCAGGGCCGCTTGGCCTGGACGTGCACGCCTTCGGGCAAAACCGTGATTGTACCGGGCTCTACGGCAATGCCAGCCACTTTCAACTGTTCGGGCTTGAACGTGTAGACGGCGTAGTCATTGAGCAGTTGGCCCGCAATCAAGGACCCGATCGAGCTGATCTGCGGGCCGATACCGCCGGGCACGTTCTGCAGGTCGAAGCGATCGACAGTCGGCTGATCCAAGCGAATCGAACGCGTGGGGGCGTCGTAATGCAGGCCGCTGGAGACAGCCAGCGGACCCGTCAGCGGCTGGCGGAACAGCCCGCTCTGCACCACGGCATCCGCCTGGATGGCGATGCGATTGCGCGCAGGGTCGAGCGACACCTGCGGGTTCGACAGCGTCACGTCGAAGAAGCCGAGAAAGCGCCGCTGGAACGGGAACTTGCGCGCCAAAGCGTCCTGCATCTGGCCGCGCGAAAAGGTGTATCCGTCGCCGGTCCAGCCGGTCGGCATGCAAGCCACAAGCGTGACGGCAATGGCCACGGCAACGGCGGCCGCACCTGCCCACCAGCGGACGCGGTTGGAGCGGGCAGCAGGTTTCGTGGAATCGGTCATGACAAATCAGCGCGCTGCGGTAGCGATTTCAAGTCGGGTCAAAAACTGCATGGCGTGCGTGGCCGAGCCTCCGCACATGTCGGGCTCCGGCTGGAGACTGCTGCAGACCGCCGGACGTTCCGGCTGACCGAAGATACGACAGCCGTTAGCCTCATCCAGTTGCACGCAGCGCACGCCGGCCGGCTTGCCGTTCGGCATGCCAGGAATGGGGCTGGAAATGGAAGGCGCGATGCAGCACGCGCCGCAATGAGGTCGACAGTCCATGCTGTCCGGGCGAGTGAAATCAGGCGGAAGCCGCTATTGTGCACCAGCACAATCGAGGCCCAGTCTGATTGACAAATGCCGATGCCGCTTGACCCGCTCCCGCCGCATGCGTACATTAATGACCCGAAAGTAAGTTATCCGTGAGTCAGTGACCGTGCGCACTGACCGATGCCCTACCGCCGTGACTGATCAAGATTCCGAGTCTTCCTCCAAACGCTGGACGCGCCGCAAAGAGGCCCGCCCCCAGGAACTGGTCGCCGCCGCGCTGAGCCTGTTCGTGGCGCGCGGCTATGCGGCCACGCGGCTGGAAGACGTGGCATCGGCCGCCGGGGTGTCCAAAGGCACGGTCTACCTATACTTCGCCAACAAGGAAGAGCTGTTCAAGGCCGTCGTGCAGGAAAACCTGGTGCCCGCGCTGGCCGAGGGCGAAGCCCTGATCGACAGCTTTGACGGCACCAGCGAAGCGCTGCTGCACGAGATCCTGATGGGCTGGTGGGAACTCATCGGCGAATCGCCGGCTTCGGGTCTCACCAAGCTGCTGATGGCCGAGTCGGGCAACTTTCCCGACCTGGCGCAGTACTACCACGAAGAAGTCATCGAGCGCTGCGACCGCCTGTTCGCGCGCATCCTCGAACGCGGCATGGCACGCGGCGAATTCCGCGACGTCAACGTCGATCTCACCACGCTGACGATGGTCGCGCCGATGATCTTCCTGATGATGTGGAAGCACTCGTTCGGCCCCTGCTCGCACCGGGAGCTGGAACCGAAGGCGTTCATCGCTCACGTCGTGTCGCTGCTGCTGCACGGCGTGCTGCGGAATCCGGTGATGGGTGCCGTGATTCCACCGCCACCTGCGCTGACCGCACAGCCGTGGCGCGCGTTACCTGAAGGCGCGGGTAGCGTCGATAAAGGCGCGTCGTCATGACAACGTCTGCCGGAATGTCCTCCGGACTTGCTAAAATGCCGGGTTTGTCGTCAAACCCTCATTTGCATCACTCGCTCCGCGTGGAAGGCATGCCCATGGACATCGAAAAATCCCGGTTCAACATGATCGAGCAACAAATCCGTCCTTGGGACGTGCTCGATACCGACGTTCTCGACCTGCTGGCGGTGGTCAAGCGCGAACACTACGTGCCCGAGGCCTACCGCGCGCTGGCCTTCGTCGACATGGAAATCCCACTGGCCGGCGGCCAGAACATGCTAGCGCCGCGCGTTGAAGCTCGCGTGCTGCAAGAGCTGGCCGTGCGCAAGCACGAAGACGTACTGGAAGTCGGTGCTGGCTCCGGCTACATGGCTGCCCTGCTCGCCCATCGCGGCCGCCAGGTCACCACGCTCGACATCGTGCCGGAACTCGTCGCCTTCGCTCGCGACAATCTCTCGCGCAACGGCGTCACCAATGTCGACGTGGTCGAAGCCAGCGGCGCGCAAGGCTGGGGCGATGGCGTCTACGACGTCATCTGCGTGTCGGGCTCGGTGCCCGCCGTGCCGGAGGCGCTGCTCAAGCAGCTCAAGGTGGGTGGTCGGCTGTCGATTTTCGTGGGCGGCGCGCCAATCATGGAAGCGCAGCTCATCACGCGCATCTCCAACACCGAATATCAGACGCGCAACCTGTTCGAGACCTACGTGACGCCGCTGGTGGGCGTTCCCGCGCCGTCGCCCTTCCGCTTCTGATCACTCGGCCCCCAATCATCATGCAGCAGCTCGCTCCCACCGCTCTCGCCCAATGGCTCGCCGACGCATCGCGCGCGAAGCCCGTCCTGCTCGACGTGCGCTGGACGGAGGAGGTGGAAATCTGTGCCATTCCCGGCATCACGCACATCCCGATGGACCAGATCCCGGCACGTGCCAGCGAGCTGAATGCTGACCAAGACATCGTCTGCATCTGCCACCACGGCGGGCGCAGCGCGCAGGTTGCTCAGTTTCTGATTCAACGTGCCGGCTTTGATGCTGCGCGCGTCTACAACCTGCAAGGCGGCGTCCATGCCTGGGCCAACCAGGTAGACCCGCAGATGGCGACGTACTGATTGGGGAAGCCGCCGCCGGGCAAAGCCCTGTTCACGCTCCACAGGCACTGAACAGGGTCTGACGCGCCCGCGCTGCCTTCCGAACGCGAACGTTTCCTCCTCGCTCGGGGGCTTTATGACTGTTGCTCGCAGTAGCCGTACGCGGATGGCCGCGCGCGGTTCGCTTGTTGTGCTGTGCTGTTCGATGATGCCGATGTTCGCGTGGGCGCAGTCCCAACCGAACACGGCCGCTGCAACCGACCTGCTCTCCGCCTACCGCGCCGCGCTGGCCAACGATCCGCAATTCGCATCGGCGCGTGCGCAGTCGCTGGCGCAACGCGAAAAGCTCACGCAGGGCCGCGCCGGGTTGCTGCCGCAGATCGGCGGCGCCTGGAGTTCCACGCGCATCATCTTCGATCAAACCGCCCCGGCTGAATTCAACAAGACGTTTTCGTCGACGGGCTGGACGCTGTCGCTGTCGCAACCGCTCTTCCGCTGGGACCGCTGGGAAACCTACAAGCAAGGCGAGATTGCCGCGCAAGCGGCCGAAGCCTCACTGGCACAGGCGCAGCTCGACCTGATCACGCGCACCGCGCAGGCCTACTTTGACGTGCTCAACGCGCAGGACACGCTGCAGCTCGCCACCGCGCAGCGCGATGCGATCCAGCAGCAGTACGAACAGGCGCGCCGCAACTTCGACGTCGGCAACGCCAACATCACCGACGCGAACGACGCGCAGGCACGTCGCGATGCGATCGACGCCAGCGTCATCGCCGCACGCAGCGACTTCGAGATCAAGCAGTCGGCGCTCAAGCAGATCATCGGCGAACCCGTTGGCACGCTGGCCGGCGTGCGCCCCGGCGTCACGATCCCCGAGCCGGAGCCTGCTTCAGCGGAACCTTGGGTGGACCAGGCGCGCAGCAGCAACCTGCAGGTGGCACTGGCGCAATACAACCTGCAAAGTGCAGAGCGCGATGTGAAGAAGGCCACCGCGGGCCACCTGCCTTCGGTCGACCTCGTGGCGCAGACCGGCCACACCAATGCCAGCGGCAACCAATACCTGCCGTCGCTGCCGGGCGGTGCGCGCTTTGACAGTTCACAGATTGGCGTGCAGGTGTCGATTCCGATCTTCGCGGGCGGTGCGATCCAGTCGCGCGTGCGTGAAAACATCGCGCTGGAAACCAAGGCCGCAAACGATCTTGAGTTCGCCCGCCGTTCTGCCGAACAAGGCGCACGGCAAGCCTATATCGGCGTCATTGCCGGACTGGCGCAGGTGAAAGCGCTGGAAGCGGCCGAGCTGTCGGCGCGCACGGCGTACGACTCCAATCAGCTCGCCTACGGTGTGGGCGTCCGTATCGGCACCGATGTGCTGAATTCCCAGGCGCAGCTCTTTCAGGCACGCCGCGATCTGGCCCGCGCGCGTTACGACACCATCGTCAACGGGCTGCGGCTGAAGTCCGCCGCCGGCTCGCTGACCGAGGCAGACGTGATCCAGGTGAACACGCTGCTCACGGCCAACGGCTCGAGCGATATCACCGCGTTGCCGCCGGCAAGCGCCAAACCTGAATCGGCGAAACCTGCCGGCAAATCCGCCAAACGCTGATCAGTGGGTCTGGCCGCGCGGTGGCAGAGGCCGCTCGGCAAACTGCAGCAGCGCGCCGCTGCTCGTTTTCCAGATGACCTGGCGGCCCTGCTTGCCGTTGGCCGACGGCTGCATACCGACGGTCGCCAGCGGTGATTTGAGCGCCTCCAGGAACGCTGTCTCCAGCTCCATACGGGCCGGGTCGCACGCCATGCGCGTCGACACGAGATTGCCGAACCGCATGCCGGAGGCCAGCTTCTCATACGGCCCCGAGAAGCGATTGCAGCCCGAATAGCCGGACACCACGCCGTTGGGTGCCTCTAGGCCAGCGCTGAATTCGATGGAAATCGGCTGCGTAGCGGGATCAGCGTCGTCGCCTTCCGCGGAAGGCAATTCCTTGGGCGCGGCGCCCGACTCCTGCCAACGCACCAGCACGAAGCGCGAGCGGCCTTCGCCCTGCGCTTGCGCGAGCGTCGCCTGGCCCGGATTGGGCGTTGCATTGGCGGGCGTCTGTTTGGTTTCAGCTGCCGGCGCTGATGCGGCAACGGGGGCCGCCGAAGACGGCGCGGATGAAGGCGTCGGTGTCATGCAGCCGGCACCGATGATGGTGGCGGCGGTCATCGCGGCCAGCGCCACGGCGGTCAGCACCACGCGGCGCGGCGTTTGCAACAGGCTCGGCTTGGGACGATTCGGTTGGGACATGAACGGGTCGTGAACAGTGACGGAATGCAAACCACATGAAGAGCCGTTAGTCTGCCCGGCTCGCCATGAGTTCGCACTTTTCGTGCCGGAGGTGCGCCGCCTTACAACGTGGGCAAGACCAACGACGCCACCGCTTCTACCGTGCGCGCCGTTGCACCTCCGTGTGTGGCCGCAAACGCCAGCGCGGCACGCGATGCGTTCTCGCGCGCATCGGCATCCGAGAGCCACGCGTCGATCACACGTATCACCGCAGCGGCATCTGCTACCTGCTCGCACGCACCTGCTGCGACGGCATCGCGTGTCGCCTGCGCGAAGTTAAACGTATGCGGGCCGATGACGACGGGCGTGCCAACCGCGCAAGCCTCGATCAAGTTCTGCCCACCCAGCGGGAGCAGGCTGCCGCCGATAAACGCCGCTTCACCAGCCGCGTAATACAACGCCATCTCGCCCATCGAATCCCCGAGCAGCACGTCAGCATCGGCAAGCGCATCGACCTCTGCCACCCCCGCCGCCGACACCGACAACGCACTGCGACGCACCACCCGCAAGCCTGCGCGTTCTGCAGCTTGGGCCACTTCATCAAAACGCTGGGGATGACGCGGCACGAGAATCAACAACGCGTGCCGGCGCCCCACATGCTGCGCGCGATGCGCCTGCCAGGCATCCAACAGCAGCGCCTCTTCGCCCTCGCGCGTGCTGGCCGCCACCCATGCCGATCGGCCACGCAGCGCATCGTGAAGCGCGCGGCCGGCCATGATCTGGTCCACATGCGGTGTGATGTCGAACTTCAGGTTGCCCGTCACGCGCACGCGCGGCACGCCAAGCGAACGGTAGCGATCGGCATCGTCGGGCGTCTGGGCCAGTACCGCGGCGAGTTGCGCGTACGTCTGGCGGGCTGCATCGCCAAGACGTGCGGTACGCCGGTGGCTGCGCGCAGACAGGCGCCCGTTGACGAGCACCATCGGCACACCGGCCGTATAGGCGCGGTCGATCAGCACCGGCCAGATCTCGGTCTCCATCAGCAAGCCGAGGCGCGGCTGGAAATGGCGCAGAAACCGATCGACTGCGCTCGGCAAATCGTACGGAAGATACGCCTGGATGACGCGACCGCTGCGTTGCGCCGCGAATTCGGCGCCGGTACGGCGGCCTGTCGGCGTCATGTGCGTCAGCAGGACCGCATGGTGCGGAAAACGCGCCAACAGCGCATCGATGAGCGGCTGTGCGGCGCGCGTCTCGCCAACCGACACGGCATGCACCCACAGTAACGGACGATCCGGATTCGGACGCGGCGGGTAGAAGCCCAGCCGCTCGCCGACGTGCTGGCGATAACCGGGCTCCTTGCGACCGCGCCACCACAGGCGCACCAATGCGAACGGCAGCGCAATGCGCCACAACCAGCGATACAGGAGGCGCAGCATCAGAGCACACTCAGCGCACGCAGCGCATCAAGCGCCTGCGCGCTGGTGGGATGGGCATCGGCGTTGCCGATGTCGTGCACGTTGGGCGTCCAATAACCACCGGTACGCCACGACGTGGTGAAGTTGTAAAGCGCCACGGTCGGCTTGCACAGTGCAGCGGCAATGTGCACGAGGCCGGTGTCCACGCCCACCACTGCCGTCGCTTGATCGAGAAACGCCGTCACATCGGGCAGCGACATGCGCGGCGGAATCACCACGCGTCCGACCGTACCCGGCACCGCCGCGACGATGGCTTCGCGGATGGATTCACTCGTGCGTCGCTCGGTCTCGCTGCCCCACGGCAAGGCGATGGCGTAGTCGCGTGCAAGCAGCGCGCGTGCAACATCCACCCACGCCTCGAGCGGCCAACCTTTGTCGGCGCGCGAAGTCGCATGCACCAGTGCCACGTACGGACGTGGCAGATTGAACGGCAAGTCGGCGGGCGGCTGCAAACCGAAGTCGATGGCATCAGGCAGCGCGTAACCGAGCGCCCCCGCCACCATGCGGCGCGAGCGCTCGACCACGTGGATGTGCGGTTCCATTTCGACCTTGCGTTGGTAGAACAGCTTCGCAAGCGACTCATAGCCTGCGCCTTCCGTCCGATTGCCGAAGCCCGCCACGAAACCACCCGGCGCCAGCTTGGCCTGCGCAGCCACCAGCGCCGTTTTGATAAGCCCTTGCGTGTCGAGCACCGCGTCGTACGACTTGGATCGCAACGCGCGACGGAACGCCGTCACCTCGCCCCAGGTCTTGCCGGAGCCCAACGACTTGCGCCACCGGCGCAGCGCAAACGGAATCACGCCCTGCACGCCACGCACGATGCGGACGATGCCGGCGAAACCCTCCTCGACTACCCAGTCGATTTCGGCATCCGGATACGCACGCAGGATATCGGCCACCACCGGCGTGCAATGCACCACATCGCCAAGCGACGATACCTTGACGATCAGCACACGCATGCCGTCACCCTTTCCCCCAACTTCATGAGTGCGGACCGTGCGATCAGAACGGCAGTTGCGCGTCCGGCTTCTCGGCCAGGATCACGCGACGGAATTCGCCTTGGATGCGAGCCATCGCGGCATCGTTGTCAGCCTCGAAGCGCATCACCACGACCGGCGTGGTGTTCGACGGACGCGCCAGGCCAAAGCCATCTTCGTATTCCACGCGCACGCCATCGATGCGGTTGACTTCCTTCGCGCCGGCAAACGTCGCGTTGGCTTTGATCTTGTCGAGCAGTTTGAAGGATTCACCCTCGGCGCACTTCAGTTGCAGCTCAGGCGTGCAGTGCGAGTTCGGCAGCGCGTTGAGCGTAGCGCTCGGATCGGCCAGGCGCGACACAATTTCCAGCAGGCGCGCACCCGTGTAAAGCCCGTCGTCGAAACCATACCAGCGGTCTTTGAAGAAAATGTGGCCGCTCATCTCGCCGGCCAGCGGAGCGCCCGTTTCCTTGAGCTTGGCCTTGACGAGAGAATGGCCCGTCTTCCACATCGTGGCCTTGCCGCCGTGCTCACGAATGAAGGGCGCCAATTTGCCCGTGCACTTCACGTCGAAGATGATTTCGCCGCCCGGGTTGCGCGACAGGACTTCCTGCGCGAACAGCATCAACTGGCGGTCGGGGAAGATGACCTGGCCGTCCTTGGTCACCACGCCCAGGCGGTCGCCGTCGCCATCGAACGCGAGGCCGAGCTCGCAGTCCGTGGTCTGCAGCGTGCGCACGAGGTCCTGCAGGTTCTCGACGTGGGCCGGGTCCGGATGGTG
This sequence comes from Ralstonia edaphi, assembly GCF_958350185.1. Lineage (NCBI taxonomy): Bacteria > Pseudomonadati > Pseudomonadota > Betaproteobacteria > Burkholderiales > Burkholderiaceae > Ralstonia > Ralstonia edaphi. Next base: position 74,003 of record NZ_CATWHI010000006.1, on the reverse strand, counting down.
ATTTGGGAAATGGCCATCCACCTCGCAGAACAACTCCGTCACCTCGCAGCCCATCGCACGGAACAGCTCCGGCGCAAAGGCGCCTGCCACACCGTTGCCGCAGTCCACGGCAATCTTCATCGGGCGGCTCACCTTGACGTCCGAGACAATTCGGTCGATGTACTGTTGGCGGATATCCACCTGGACGTAGGCGCCGGCGCCTTCAGTGAAATCGCCCTGTTCGATGCGCGTGCGCAGGGCTTGAATCTGTTCGCCGTAGATGGCCTGGCCCGCCAGCACCATCTTGAAGCCGTTGTAGTCGGGCGGGTTGTGGCTGCCCGTGACCATCACGCCTGACGTGGCGCGACGGCCGGCCAACTCGATGTTCGTGCCGAAGTAGACCATCGGCGTGGCCACAAGACCCAGATCAATCACATCGACGCCGCTGGCGCGCAGGCCGTCCGCCAACGCCGCCAGCAGTTCAGGGCCCGACAGGCGGCCATCGCGACCGATGACGACGGCGGATTCGCCTTTGGCGCGTGCTGCGGAGCCGAAGGCACGGCCGATCAGGCGCGCGGTTTCAGCGTCTACGGTTTTTCCGACGATGCCGCGGATGTCGTAGGCTTTGAAGATGGTGGGGTTGATGCTGCTCATGGGAGGATGACCAACGTAAAGAGCCAATTGTAAACCGTGTCGATCGTATCCCCTCAAACCGGAAGCGCATGGATGCACATCTCCCGACCGGTGGGATCCCGCGCGAGGCGCGTTACAATCGGTATTGAATGGGAGAAAGCAAACCACATGCGCACCGTCGTTACGAGCAAATCACTTTCACTATCGGAACTCGCCCGCCTGTTCGCGAACTCGTCCAGGTTGATCCTTGCGTCAGTCGTTGGCGGAATGGCGGCCGGCTTTTTGACGTCACAAGTAGTTCATCCGCGGTGGGTAGCCACGATGGCTATTCAATTGGGGCAGGTGACCACAGTCAGCAGAAACGGGCTCACGTCTCTACCCATCGAGAACCAATTGACGGCAGCGGACCGATACAACACGCCAGGTTATCGCCTTCAAGTCATTAAAGAATTGGGACTACAACCCACGGGAAGTGCTCAGGCAAACCTGATTTTCGATACCCTTAAGGCCACACCCGGCCGTGGCCCAAATGTAGTCAACGCGCAGGTCTCGGCCTACTCGCGGGAGCAAGCAGCCGCAGCGTTGGAGGCAGCCTTCAGGGTCTTTTCAGCCGCACACCGCGAACTGTTTGAGCAAGCGACGAAGACGATGCAAGACAGCTTGGTTAGCGCAACGGCTAGGCTCAAGGCAACTCAACAGAACTATGCGATGACCGAACGCGGACTAAATTCTGCGACTCCGCGAGGAAGCACGGGAATCAATAGCGCTCGCGATGTACTAATGACGAATATGGCAGCGCTTCTGAGCGAGCAGATTGTCACGTTGCAGCAGGAAGTCGCTGTCTATGAAGATGCCCTTTCCCCGCTGCGTAGCTACCCTACAAGAGCGATCGGCCCGGTCTATGTCCCCGCGCGCTCCCAAACACCAAGCACAACGATGTTTATAGCCGCAGGCGCGCTCTTAGGTCTTGTTGCGGGAGCCGGTTTAGCACTGCTCAGAAATTCTGACGACATCGCATAGGCGCCCTGCGGCACTTGTAATCTCGCGTACTGCCCCGGCAAGCAGTGAATCGGCCGCTATGATGTCACGAGGGAACCTACGTATTTGCTTGGCCCCGAACTCCCGGGCGGATTTCCGCCCCCATACAAGCTATCCAGTGATTACTATTGTAACGCCCACGTTTAATCGGGCATCAACCTTACCAAGGTTATACGAAAGTCTTCTGAAACAGACGCACCAGGATTTCGAGTGGGTCGTCGTCGATGACGGCAGCTCAGACGCAACATCTGAGCTAATCAAAAACTGGCAACAAGCGAACGCCATTCGAGTTCAATATATATTCCAGCGTAATGCAGGAAAACATATAGCGCTCAACACGGGCGTAACCCACGCTCAAGGCGACATTATTTTTATTGTGGATAGTGATGATGCTATCACCGAAGATGCTATCCGGAACATCAGCGATAAGTTCGCAGAGTCTGACCATGCAAAATTAAGCGGCCTCTGCTTTAGGAAGGTTAAATTTGACGGGACACTTGTTGGCCGCGAAATCGCACTAGACTCAATATACGCAACTGCGAACGATGCGGGAAAGATGTTTCGAGGTGACTTAGCGTACGTCTTCAAAAGGGCCGCAATGCAAGGCAATCCTTTCCCTCAAATACCGGGAGAGAAGTTCGTACCCGAACTTTACATATGGAATAAAATTAGCGATACTGGAAATATACTTTTTTTCCCTCGAATCGCCATATATTTATGCGATTATTTGATTGACGGATACACCAGCAATTTCACCGCCACACTCAGAAATAATCCAAAAGGATTTCTACTTTTCTATATCGATCAAGTTAAAAGAGAAAAATCACCACTACTTAAGATAAAGTACGCAATCCGCGCGTTCCAATGTCTTTACTTTCGAGCAGCAAAGCTATTCAAAAGAAAAGCACTCAAGAACTGATCCGCCGCCCATTGAACATGCCAAGTGCAAAATCGATCCGTACTAGCGCAGATGACGAGCGCCGATAGCGCGCCTTGACGTAGAGTCGCTGGCGTCGCGTTTCTGCATTGACCGCTTGTTGACGCACCCTACCAGGCCAGCCATCACAAAAAATTATGCTTCGGCATCTTCCTTCAATACTCCTTAAGCTGAGTCGCGCGTCAGTAATCACGGTCTCATCTTCGATATGCGCCCTTCTCGAGCTTTGGGTTCTTAGCAGCAAACTCCATGTGCATGACCTCGGAGTTGTCCTTGCGGCTCAAGGTGTCGCAGCATTGCTAGCAGCCGTGGGGGAGGCGGGATTCGCCTTGTGGGTCCCACAGCGCTTGGCGCATTGCGCAACCCCACTTCGTCTCACGGCACTGTCGCGATATGCGGTATCGATTCGACTACCGCTATTTGCGATCCAGACTTTATTGATTGCCATTGCCACACGCTACACCATCGTGGGTTGGAACAACTTCGGCCTGACCCTCATAATGTCAGCGTCAATGGCTTTTAGCTTTGGATGGGTATTCATTTCATCGGAAAGATATGTGCTGATAGCGTTAACTGAGAGCTTCACTCGTGCGGCAGGATTACTCACATTCATGCTGCTCCCAACAAAGAGTGCAGGTACAGCGTTGGTGTGTTTGGGGATTGCGAGTGTACTGCAATCCGCCGGTCAGTTAGTGATCGCGCGCCGTATCGGCCTCTTGGCTGCAGTGCCTATACCCAGGCTAAAACGATTGCGCATTCACGCGCGGCATTTTGCAGCTTATCGTTCGGCAATCATACAAGCTGCCGGACGAAACATCCTGCCCGTCTCTGTGGGAGCGGCTGTTGCAGCGCCTTTAGCTAGTCCAGCACTCGCCGCAGAAAAAGTCTCGAGGGCTGCGATGGGCATTGTCTCGGCCGTGCTCGGCTACATATTGCCGACACTGGGCCGAGATTTTCGTGAGCGGCCAACGACTGAGGTCATCGGCGTCAATCTTTTTATTGCCGTGGTCATCAGCGTGGGAACAATGGCTGCACTGAAACTCTATATCCACGTTTCGCACGCATCGCTAGCCCAACTTTTTTCAGAGAATGGCGAATTGCTCACACTGGCTGCGGCTCTTACTGGAGTGAGGGTCGCGTTCTCTGCAACGTTGTATATGCGCGTGCTAGCCGCCGGCAATTTTGTGCTTGCCACGCGCCTCCTCCTGAGCCAAACCGTCGGCGCAGTTTTTGCCACTGCTCTACTTCGGGAGGCATCGTCGGTAGCCGTCTTCCTATTTACTCTCGCGTTGGTTGATTTACTCTTGGCAACTATAACAGCTCAGCTTTGTAAGCGACCGACGAACTGAAGAGAACGTTATGAATGCCCCTCGGGATCTGGTGTACGTTATTACGGGATTAAATCGCGCTGGAGCCGAATTGGTGTGCTTAAGCCAAGCCACCCATTTCTCCAGACTCGGCCACAGGGTAGGAGTTATCTATTTAGTTGATGGCCACGATGGCCTAGTGCCTGAATTTGAGGCGTCCGGCGTGGCGACAGCGTGCCTGCGGATGAGCTCGATATGGGAACTTCCTCAAGCGATGTGGCGCTGCCGAAATCTCCTCCGTGAGTGGCGTCCGACGGTAGTTCACTCGCACATGATCCACGCAACCATCCTTATTTCATTGATCAAATGGACCCTACCTGAAATCAAAATGATTGCAACAGCTCATAGTGTCCATGAGGGCGGAAGACTACTCAATTTCCTACAACGCATAACTCGATCGGCACCAGACCTTTCGACGAATGTGAGTGAAGAAGCGACGAGGACCTATGTCGCGCAACGACTATTTTGCGCAGATAGGGCAAAGTGCATACCTAATGGTATCGATGCCGCTAGGTTCAGGTTTCAAGACAACCGGCCAGCGAAATCGGATGGAATTTTTACGTATATATGCGTCGCACAATTTCGGCCCGAGAAAAACCATATCACACTCCTGAGAGCTTTTTCGAGAGTCCATGGAGATCACCCAAACACTCAGCTAATGCTGCTGGGCGCAGGCCCGCTGCTTCCTGAATGTAAAGTATTGGCTGAGACCCTCGGAATATCAAGCGCGGTAACATTTGCTGGCGGGAACGCCGATGTCCCAACTTCGCTACGCGATGCCGATGCATTTGTATTGGTTTCTAATTATGAGGGCTTTGGATTAGCCGCCGCTGAGGCGATGGCGGTCGGCTTGCCGATCGTTGGCGCTGATGTGCCCGGCCTAAGAGAGGTCATCGGGCGATACGGGAGGCTTGTGTGCCCCACCGATATTGAAGCGATTGCTGAAGCAATGGAGCAGTGCATATTAGAAGAAGATCGCCCGTCTGATAGACTCGCGCGACGTCACCACATCATAAAAAACTTTGGCAGCGATAGTATCTTCGCAAAATGGGAATCCGAGTACCGACGGTTAGGCCTTTGATTTACCGGCCAATTCTCTCAATAGACACTCAATGTGATGCATCAAAATTGTAGGCGCATAAAAGTCGCCTTTATTATCACCGAAAGCGAGATAGGCGGAGCACAAAGTCACGTTCGGGACCTTTATGCTCGCCTTCGAAACCGCATCGACGGAATACTCGTGGCTGGTGGCAGCGGGCCGCTGTTCGGCCAAATGAAGGCGCTCGGCGCACAGACAGTCCAAATCGAGTCGCTGACCAATTCGCTTTCGCCAATCCACATGCTGAAAGCGGTTAGAAATGTGGTCAGAGCTTTGCAGGGTAGTTCAGTCGATTTTATCCACGCCCATAGCGCAAAAGGCGGTGCGGTCGCGCGCTTGGCTGGCTTGTGGCTCAAGATTCCGGTTATCTACACAGTTCACGGATTTGGGTTTAAGAAAGCAGCACCATGGAAGCAACGCTGGGCCGCCAAGCTGGCGGAGTATGCATTAGCGCCACTGACAGCCCAGATGATCTGCGTGTCCGATGAGGAGGCTCGTATGGCTCGTACGTTGCCAATTCAACGCTCTCGAGTCAACGTAATCCGTAATGGTGTAGAAGACGTCCCTCAACGCAGCCACCCCGACGCACCTGTTACAAGGGTGGTCATGACAGCGAGACTTGCCGCGCCGAAAAGGCCAGACCTGCTAATCCAAGCCGTTGCTACAGCGGGCTTTCCACCCGCAGCTCACGTGGTGGTCGCAGGCGATGGGCCACAGCGTGAGTCCCTCTCCCGGCAGGCCGAAGATGCTAAGGTGGGGGCCAGGGTTCAATTTGCGGGTAATGTTGACAACATTCCTTCCTTACTGGCGAGCGCACAACTCTTTGTATTGCTATCGGATCACGAAGGTCTACCGATTTCCATTTTGGAAGCCATGCGCGCAGGGTTACCGATTATTGCAAGCGACTTACCAGGCATTCGCGAGCAGCTTGTACACGGGGAATCGGGCTGGCTAGTGAACCACCGCGATCCGAGTGCACTCGCAGACGCCTTTCGCACTTTGTCTTCGGACCCCGCACTTAGGCAAGCTCTCGGCAGCGCGGCTCGACGTCGCTATGAGCAGCTGTTCGAAATATCGGCCATGGCGGCACAAACATACAAGGTATTTCTAAGATGCGTCGCCGCGAGACGCAACGCCTAAAGCAGCCCATCTCGGATGGTAACTGGTGAGCTGGTAGATGCCTCAAGACGGTTGACCGGCTCCAAATCACAGGGCCGCTTCAGTTTGGCCTTGGAGGGATGGGGGGACCGCTGTTGCTGGATACCGGTCAGGCGACAACTGTCCACGCGATGGCGAACTCAATGCACGAGTATTACTGCCTATTTGCAGCCGGGCATGCCGCGATGCTAGCACTTGCATTGCCACATATGGTCCGGCGAAGGTACACGGTGGGGCGCCAAGTGGATGCATCAGCTACGGGGGGTTCACCGTCAAGCAGCTGGCGGCCTTGGGGCAAGCAGGCTTCCGCGCCGGCCAGTCTCGGCTCTAATGATTCCACCGTCAGCGCACTGTCTGACTTAGCAGCTCCCGCTTGGGGCTGGCCACCCATCTCCGACTTCACCGTCGAATTTCTCTCTAACGTGAGTGATCCTCGCTGACTCGCTGCGCTGTCGGCATCGGCCTTTCCCGAGACTCAGTGCTTTGCTCTTCCGGAAGCTCCTTCTACGGGCCGCTCCCCCGCAAGATAGACTCGGCTCCGAACCACTCGACGGGGCGGCATCCAGGCCGAAGCACAACAGGATCCACACGCAATACCTAGAGTGCTTGTCTCCGTACGAAAGAGCATGGTGCCGAGCGACACCATTTTCGAATGTTCCAGCTTAGAGAACGTATCGTGTCAGCCTTATCTTCCTCGCAGGGTAGACAATGCCCAGACAGATGAGGAATGTCAGCACTGTGGCACTCGGGATAATAAGCCACGAAGACACCTTGACATACTTTAACCTGCCAAGGACCTCAGTCATCACAAGCGCATGAGCGCAATAAACTCCCAGCGAGCACTCCGAAACAATGCCAATCAATTTCTCAATGCGATGATGCACCCTCATTTTGAACCCGAGGAAAAACAAGAAGACGCATACCGCGTAGGCAATGGTGAAAATTGATTGCGGCGTTCTAAATATCTCCGTAACAAAATTTGGAGGAAGCGTGTCGGCCGTTCGATATGTATATGACTCGGTAAGAAATAAAATAGCGATTAAACAACCGAGTGATGCGATGAACGCCATGTACGCGTTAGGCTGGCACCTTTTGGACAAAACGGCATCACGAATTACCGCACCAAGCACAAGCCAACCCACTGGTTCAGCGAAGAGGGAAAGGCCAAAAGTCCCAATAACTGGCGACACGATTTTTAACAAGCTTAGAACAATCGGAGCCACTCCATAGCAAATCGCCCACAGTCCAACAAAGACGAATTTCTCCTTCCTCCCAGAGTTATTGTAAAAAGGAATAATTACAACAAGCGCCAAATATGTACCAAAAAGAACGTACATATACCATAGATGGTAATATTGCGGCCCCAGGAGCGACGTGATCAGGAAATCGAAAAACGATCCTCTCCCATGCGTCTTCCATAAGTAATAAATAATATCCCAAAATACAATGGCCGGCAAAACCCGCACCAACCTGCGCTTAATAAACCCATCGAACTGATAATTTTTGTTAATCAAAAGGCAGCCTGATATCATAAAGAAGATCGGCACCGCAAAGCGAGTAATACCACCATAAACGTTCGAAGACCACCAACTCGGCTCGACCAGGTTGTCGATAATTGCTGAATGCAAGGCAATGACAGCAATACAGCCCACACATCGCATCCAATGAATTCTATTGGAGATGAGGTCGTTCATAAAAATCGGAAAACTGTCGTTCGATCATGTCGGCATCTGACTTAACTGATGCTCAGCGGTATTCGATTTGAACCAGGCTACGTACAGTACAGAGCGCCTTCTTATTTTTTCTTGCGCACGATCATCCATCGGGGAGACTGGAATCGAACAATGCTCCAATATAACCACACATACGTGAAGACGAACGCAAATGAAAAGAAAATCAACGCAATGGGGTTACGCCAGAATAACGTAGCGGGTAGCACAGCAAGCAAGCTCAAGAGCCAGAGATAGGGTGAGGTAAATGAATTACGGCGCAGACGATGGCGATCTTCTTTGCTACCTACAGCCCAGCGCATAAGTCGCTTGTAAACAAGCATATGCAAGTGAATTCCGTCCGGGATACCGGGAGAAATTCCCCGCAAGAATTTCTTTCGATAAATTGAAAATACCGTCTCAAAAAGCGGATAGATCAACATCAGCACTGGATACCACGCGGAAACCCCCGGATTTCTCTTGACAAGCAAAACTGCCAGTTCCGCGATCACGAACCCGACAAGATAAGCCCCTCCGTCACCAAGGAAAATTAATCCTGCCGGAAAATTCCAGATAAAAAACCCCAGTAATCCGCCCGCCAAGAGAAGCGCGGCGGACATGATAAATCCATCATTATTTCTAAATGCAACATAAGAAATCGACAGCAACATCATTGTCGCAACAATGGCAGCCAATCCATTAAATCCGTCGATTATATTTACCGCATTCGCCAATCCCGCAACCGCTACTGCTGTAATTAGCAAAGAAACAAGATAAATAGAGAACAATTTGTCGATGTAAAAGATATCTACCCGAACAATGCGAGCATCGAGCAACCAAATCGCAAGCAATGCGGAAGCCATGGTTGCGATCAGACGGCTTCTCGGGCTTACATTCTTCGTCAAGTCCTCCACGAGCCCCCCCAAGAATGCTGGGAGCGAGGCAATTAACAGAAGAACGTACTCGCGAAATTGCGGAGCTGCAGAAAATTCTAGGGCGATTGCGCCGACGATCATTGCAATCGCAAGCCCAAGACCACCTATGCGCGGTACAGCTCTGCTATGAAACTTCTGCGCCCCTTCCAAATCAGTGTCCGCCGAAAATTTGGCGTGGAAATGCGAATATCTTACGATTAACATCGTAACGAAGAACGAAACAATAAAGCCAACACTAATATTAACCATCGGAAAAAATATTTAGATTATTCTTTCGCGCCGCCAAAAGCGCAGCTCAAGAAAACTCTTTGATTATTAGGTCTTTCAACCCCAGCCCATAACAAAATCCTGCAAAGCACCCTGGTCAAATGTCAAATAGAACCGCATAAAACGCGCCACTGAATAAATAATCACGATTAACCAAACGATAAGCGCCGCCCGCCGTCCTCTCGAAGCCTCAAAAACTGTTGAAACACCAATTGCGTAGACCAGCCTATCGTATTCCAGTAATCGGTTGATAACCTCAAAGTTCGCCGCCACTGCATACACTGGAAAAATCAGCGCGAGCAAACGCGCTTGCAAGTCTACGGAAAAACCAAAAGACATGCCAGAACGCATTTCTGGAGTCAAAAATCGATTTCTTTCTTCCGGCACCTCCTGCCGAGAAATCATTAGCAAAAGCAATAGTAAAGCACCTGCCTCTGCAAACGAGAGAAAATTCTTAGCCCCACCATCTATGTAACTCGAATAGTCACGAATTTGATTCAAATAGCTAAATACATCCCCTAATGGAACTTGGCCAGCTAGCACTACCACCAGAATTGAGATGCCGAATGATATAACGCCGAGATGATTTGTCGGTATGCGACGCGTCACTCTATATGCAAAAACAAAAAGCGGCACAACGATTGCAGAAAAATGAAATGTACAGCCGACCAGGAAAAAAAATAGTGCGCGCCACCGCTTTTCCGACAACAAATATAACACTCCAATCAACAGCATGGAAATTGCGATTGATTGACGAACAAGAACAAACTGCTGCCAAATTAGGTAACTCGATAAGTAGTATAGAAATGCAATGGATGCGTTTTTACTATTTTTTATCAAGAAAGCCAGAAGAACAGCAAAATTAAAAGCAGCAATAATTGCAAGAAAATATGTCGCACTATTAATGCCAAGTCGCTTAGCGAAAAGCATCAAAAACACATATCCCGGCTCCCAGCCATACGCCGCATCACGCGCGGCAGGTAGCGTACTATCAATATCCAAATAATCGAAAACTTGGATGTATAGCCCCAAATCGGACCCGACTCCCGCTTGCCTAAACGCGCAAAGCACCATCCACAGCAACGCAATCGGAATCCATAGCCATCGGCATTGCCGCACACCACACGTGGCGAGGATGATAATCGATAGTAGATATGCGAAAATCAACATTCAGGCAATTCAATTAGTAATATAATGAAAATTTTCGCGAAATCACAGCTGCTCTTGTGGTAATAGAGACTGGAGACTCTCAAAATAGACCGAATCATGATGGATGATTCAAAACACCACAGCCGACAAAGGGGCCGCCGAACGATCCTTTGCCGAAAGAATAGGAATACCTGCCAAGGGCCATTCAACTCCGATCACCGGATCATTCCATGCAATAATTCGTTGAAAATCGGGCTCATAATATTCTGTTGATTTGTAAAGGACATCCGCGTATTCTGACAACACAACAAAGCCATGCGCAAACCCCTCCGGCAACCACAATTGCTTCCTATTCTCAGCGGAAAGTCTGACTCCAACCCATTTACCGAATGTGGTAGATGTCGCGCGAATGTCAACTGCGACATCGAATATTTCACCTTGCAGAACTCGCACAAGTTTTCCTTGGGGCCTCACAGCTTGATAGTGCAAGCCTCGCAGAACGTTGCGGGCAGATCTGGATTGATTATCCTGCACAAATTCGCTCGACAAGCCTGTTGCTTCTTTAAATTCTCTTGCATTAAAACTTTCGAAAAAACAACCTCGGTCGTCCTCGAAGACCTTGGGTTCGAGAAGCAGTAGCTCGGACAAGGCTGTGGGCGTTACGGTCAATTTCATTCGTCTCTCACATGCTGGAAGATTTCATCGAGTACGCGGTGCACATCAATTTTCCACTCCGGCAACTTAATACCGAATACTCGCTCGATCTTTTTTGCCTCTAGGCAGGAATTTCGAGGACGTGGTGCAACGCCTGCATATTCCGTCGCTGAAACCGCAATAACTTGCTCTGGCTGCACTCGCAAAGCGATGCCCTGAGCTCGCGCACGAGTAAGAATTTCTACAGAGTATGTATGCCAATCTGTTTGCCCTGAAGCAGCCAGGTGATATAGCCCGAACGGGAATGACCTCTTATCCTCAAGTTCGAAGTACTTTCTCACGAGATCGGCTGTGACGCTGGCAATCCGTGGGGCAGTGGTGGGGGTGCCGAATCGATCGGCGACTACGCTCAACGTTTGTTGAGAGCGGCTTTTTTTGAGAATCCTTTTAATGAAATTATCGCCATGTGCGCCAGCAACCCATCCGGTACGTAAGGTAAGCGCGCGCACTTCGCTTCTGGCGATCGCCTCCTCCCCGGCCAACTTGCTTTTTCCGTATATCGATTCCGGGCTTGCGGTATCCGTCTCAACGTAAGGCTGTTGCTTATTACCGTCGAAGACATAATCAGTAGAGTAATGAATCAGCAAACTTTGTAATGCAACACATTCCTCAGCGAGCACGCCAACTGCGGCACCATTGATGGCAAACGCTAATTCCCGGTCTATTTCTGCTTTATCTACATTGGTATAGCCAGCGGCATTCACCACTATATCAGGCCGGATAGTACGCATTGCCTCGCGTATTGCGGCAGTTCGAGACAAATCGCAGGCGGCGCGGTCCAGTGCGACAACCCGACAAACTTGCGCCAAATAGCGTTGCAACTCAAAACCGATCTGACCATTGCATCCGGTAATAACCAGACTAGGGCGTGCTGCCAATTTACGCTGCATATTGGTTAACCACTTGATTCCCAAACTGGCGGGACGTCGCGTCCAGAACCCACGTTTGGTTATCCAGGTACCACTGGACCGTCTTCAGTAGCCCAGTTTCAAACGTCTCGGCAGGTTTCCATCCAAGCTCGCGCTCCAGCTTGCGCGCATCGATGGCATAACGTCGATCATGCCCCGGGCGATCTTTCACAAACGCGATCTGATCACGGTAAGAACCGGCTGCCTTGGGCCGGAGTTGATCCAGCAGATCGCACAATGCATACACGACTTCCAGATTCGTTTTTTCATTCCAGCCCCCAACGTTGTACGTCTCGCCCAAACGCCCGCGGGCAAGCACCTCACGCAGCGCCGAACAGTGGTCGTCCACGTATAGCCAGTCGCGCACATTCTGACCATCGCCATAGACGGGCAGCGGTTTTCCACTCAGCGCGTTCGCGATCATGAGGGGGATGAGCTTTTCAGGAAAATGATACGGGCCGTAGTTGTTCGAACAGTTGGTCGTTAAGACCGGCAAGCCGTATGTATGGAAATATGCGCGTACGAGATGGTCCGATGCGGCCTTCGATGCCGAATATGGGCTATTAGGCGCATAGGGCGCGGTCTCCGAGGTTTGCGGATCGGTAGGACCAAGAGACCCGAATACCTCGTCGGTGGACACGTGGAGGAAGCGGAACGCTGCCTTGGCTTCTCCGTCCAGTGTTACCCAGTAGGCGCGCGCGGCTTCGAGCAAGGTGAATGTTCCGACGATATTGGTCTGAATAAACTCGCCTGGTCCGTGGATGGAGCGATCCACGTGACTTTCCGCCGCTAAGTGGACCACCGCACGAGGCTTGTACTGAGCGAACAGACAATCGAGGGAAGTCCGATCGCAAATGTCCGTTTGCGAAAATACGTGGCGCAGATCGTGCTCAACTGCGTCCAAGATCTTGCGGTTTCCTGCGTAGGTAAGCTTGTCGACGTTGACGATGCCATCAGCGCTTGGATTCGCCAGCCAATTGAGAACGAAATTACCGCCGATAAAGCCGGCGCCTCCGGTGACCAGAATGTGGGACAAGCTGAGTCCTCCTTGCCGCGGACATTCGCACGCGTTAAATCCGGCCTTCATCCGAGCGGAAACGGACGGATTTGTTATGAATAGTAAGAAGTCGCGTATTCTATCCGACCACCGGACATACCCTGCCAAAGCGCCAGATCTTTTTGTAGCGCGTTGTAACACTTGAGATCGAGACGTCCCATACCGGTCCATTGCATGGCTGACAGCACATGAAAGTAGCAGGAAACCTGCCCCACGCCATCGGCGACCTCCAAGGCTGCTGCTCCCCCCTCCAGTCGCTGCTGGCCGCTCTCCCCGCCAACACCACCCTTCGCTTCGTCGGCGACCTCATCAACCGAGGCCCGGAGTCGCTCGCCACGCTGCGCCAAGTCATCGCGCTTTGCGAGGCCGGGCGCGCGCGCACCGTCCTGGGCAACCACGATATCCACCTGCTGGCGGTAGCTGCGGGCGTGCGCAAACCCGGCAAGCGAGACACGATCGCCGACATCCTCTCCGCTCCCGATAGCGACGAACTCATCACATGGCTGCGTCACCAGCCGCTGGCCATCTTCGAAAACGGGTTCCTGATGGTGCACGCCGGCGTCCTGCCTCAGTGGACGACAGGCGACGTACTGGAACTCGCCGGCGCGGTCGAGCGGGAACTGCGCAGCCCACATTGGAAAACCTTTCTGGCTGACGCCTTCGGCAACCACCCGGACAAGTGGAGCAACGATCTCGTCGGCATGGACCGTCTGCGCCTGACCATCAACGCCCTGACGCGCCTTCGCTTCTGCAAGCCCGACGGCACGATGGAGTTCGAAACGACGGATGCAGACGGCGCGCCGGATGGCCACATGCCGTGGTTCGACGTGCCGGGCCGCCGTACGCGTGGCACGCCGATCGTGTTCGGGCATTGGTCTACGCGCGGACTGGTGATGCGCGACGATGTGATGGGCCTGGATACTGGCTGCGTGTGGGGCGGCAAGCTGACAGCGGCAAAGCTGTCGCTGGCCCCGGCGGGACGTGACGTGATCCAGGTGGATTGCGAACAGGCGCAGGACCCGCTCGCACACAAGAAGAAGTAACGGTTCGACTTAGCCCGCCCGGGCGATCAGGGTCGCAACCGCTTCCTGGCTATGTGCGGCCAGCGCGCGGCGGTCCATCTCCGGGGCCACGGCGGGGCCCACAAGAACTTCCACCACCAACGGCGGCCCATTCAGCATGGCGTTAATCGTGTCCATCATCGACAGATCGCCAATATACGCGGGAATGGTCGTCAACGCGCCCGTCTCGGCAATGCGATACCGCAGCGCCAGTGGGCGGATCGGTGCGCCAGCACTGACGGGCGCCTGGAACAGGTTGGCGTGGAACGGCAGCAGTTGCAACCCGTCGGACGTCGTCCCTTCAGGAAACACGCAAATGGCATCGCCTGAACGCATCGCGTCGGCAATGACATGCATGATGCGGTGCGCATCGCGCTTGCGGGCGCGCTCGACGAACAGCACGCCGGTCTGCGCGCACAGCCAGCCAATCACCGGCCAGCTGCGAATCTCCGATTTGGCGACGAAGCGCGGTGGATACCAACTGTTGATCGCGTAGATGTCGATCCACGACACGTGGTTGGACACCAGCATGGAGCCCGCCAGTTCCTGGCCCGCGACTGGCTCGCCATGCACCACGAGCGAGACGCGGAACAGCGCCAGCAACTTGCGCGACCAGCGTTGGATCAGCGCGTGCTTGGTCTGCGGCTTGATCCACCAGAACAGCAGCGCGCACGTGATCAGGCCTTCTGCCAGATGCACGAGCAACCGGAGCTTGCGCAGCACGTGCTTGCGCTGCGGCGTGCGCATCTCGGTGGGCGCGCTTGTCACGCGCTGATCAATGCCCGTCATAGGCAAGATGCCCGGCAACCATCGTGGCACGTACGCGGCCGGCAAGCTCGAAGCCAAGATACGGCGAGTTCTTGCCCTGGCTGCGCAGGGTTCGCGGCTCGAGTTTCCACGTTGCATCCGGATCGAACACGCACACGTCGGCCATCGCACCCACCTCCAGCGAGCCCGCATGCAGACCCAGCACACGGGCGGGCTCGCTCGTGATGCGGGCCAGCGCCTTCGGCAGCTCGACCTTGTGCTCGGCTGCCCAGCGCAGCGTGAGCGGCAGCAGGGTTTCGAGGCCGGTCGCACCGGGCGTGGCTTCGGCAAACGGCAGCAGCTTCTCGTCGTCGTCCACGGGCGTGTGGTCCGAGCAGATTGCGTCGATGGTGCCGTCGGCGAGCGCGCGCACGATGCCGTCACGATCACGGCCGGAGCGCAGCGGCGGCACGAAGCGCATCTGCGAATTGAAGTAGCCGATGTCGACGTCAGTCAGAGAAATATGGTGGACGTTCACGTCGCACGTCACCGGCAGGCCTTCGGCCTTGGCGCGACGCACGAGGTCGATGCCGGCAGCAGACGACAGGCGGCAAAGATGCACGCGCGCACCCGTGCTGCGCATCAGCTCAAAAATGGTGTGCAGGCGCACGGTTTCGGCCATCACCGGCACGCCGGACAGGCCCAGGCGCGAAGCCAGCGGGCCGCTTGCAGCCACGCCGCCCTTGCCCAGATACGGATCTTCCGGGCGCAGCCAGACGGTAAAGCCGAAGGTCTGCGCATATTGCATGGCACGCATCAAGACCTGCGTATCGATGATCGGCGAGTCGGCCTGCGAGAAGCCCACGCAGCCCGATTCGGTCAGCTCGGCCATCTCGGTCAGCACCGCGCCTTTGAGGCCCACGGTCAGCGCGCCGAGCGGATACACGTGCGCCTGGTTCAGGTTGCGCGCCCGGAACTTCAGCATCTCGACCAGGCCGGGTTCGTCCAGCACCGGATCGGTGTCCGGCGGGCACACCAGTGAAGTCACGCCGCCGGCCATCGCCGCAGCCATTTCCGATTCGAGCGTGGCCTTGTATTCGAAGCCCGGCTCACGCAGGCGCGCGGACAGGTCAATCAGGCCCGGGCACACCACGAGGCCAGTCGCGTCGAGCGTCTTGTTGGCGTGGAAATCCGCCGGCGCATGGCCGACACCGACCACCTTGCTCGCCGCAATGTACAGATCCTGTTGGGCATCGATGCCGTTGGCCGGGTCGATCAGGCGACCGCCTTTGATATGCAGTTTCATTGCTCTTCTTAGTCGTTGTTGCCAGCCACAATGCCCATGACCGCCATGCGCACGGCGATGCCGAACGTCACCTGATTCAGGATCACCGATTGCACGCCGTCGGCCACGGCGGAATCGATCTCCACGCCACGGTTCATCGGGCCAGGGTGCATGACGATGGCGTCCGGCTTGGCCAGCGCCAGGCGGTCCTGCGTGAGACCGTAAGCCTTGAAGTATTCCTGCGCGGAGGGCAACAGCGCACCGCTCATGCGCTCGTTCTGCAAGCGCAACATGATGACCACGTCCACGCCCTTCAGGCCTTCTTCCATGTTGTGGAAGACGCGCACACCCATGTGCTCCAGCCCGCCCGGCAGCAGCGTGCGCGGGCCGATGGCACGCACTTCGGCACAGCCCAGCGTCGTCAGCGCATGGATGTCCGACCGCGCCACGCGCGAATGCAGGATATCGCCAACGATCGCCACCGTCAGATTGGAGAAATCCTTTTTGTAGTGGCGGATGGTGTACATGTCGAGCAGCCCCTGCGTGGGGTGCGCATGACGGCCATCGCCTGCATTGATCACATGCACGTGCGGCGCGACGTGCTCCGCGATCAGGTACGGCGCCCCGGAACTGGCATGCCGCACGACAAACATGTCCGCCTGCATCGCCGACAGGTTGTTGATCGTGTCGAGCAGCGACTCGCCCTTGCTCGTGGACGACGCATTGATGTTCAGATTGATCACGTCCGCCGACAGCCGCTTGGCCGCGATCTCGAACGTCGTGCGCGTGCGCGTGGAGTTCTCGAAGAACAGGTTGAAAACGCTCTTGCCGCGCAGCAGCGGCACCTTCTTCACCTCGCGGTCGGAATCCGATACGGAGACGAACTGCTGCGCGGTGTCCAGCACGTGCGTGAGGATGTCGCGCGACAGCCCCTCGATCGACAGCAGGTGCTTGAGCTCGCCGTTTTTCGTGAGCTGCGGGTTGGCAAAAGTCTTGGGCATGGAGAAACGAAAGGCGACGAGGTCAGTACAGGTCAGGTCAAAGCAGATGCGGCACGGTGCGCGGATTCAAGCGCCTTTGGGCTCGCGCGTGAAGGTGAAGCGCGCGGCAGCGCCTTCGCCGGCCTCGCTCAGCACGAGCGATTCGTCGGCGGGCAGCGTGATGCGCTCTCCGATGTAATCCGGCGCAACGGGCAACTGACGTTCACCGCGATCAACCAGCACGGCAAGCTCCACCGCCGCCGGCCGGCCGTAGTCGAACAGTTCATTGATGGCCGCGCGGATGGTGCGGCCGCTGGCCAGCACGTCGTCCACCAGCAGAATGCGTCGCTCGTTCACGTCAAAGGGCAGCGTGGTCGGCTGCGCCTTGGCGTGCAGGCCTTTCTTGGCGTAGTCGTCGCGGTGCATCGCAACGTTGACGACGCCGTATTCCGGCAGGCCAAGGTCATGCGCCAGACGCTTGGCGATCCAGGCGCCGCCGCTGACAATGCCGGCCACCGACCAGGTGTGGCCGTCGGCCAGCCGCGTGCGCAGTTGTGCAACGAGGCTCTGGTACAGCGCCTCGGCATCGATCTGTTGCGATGTCATGCGTGTTCGTCGAAAAACTGTTGGAGGATGATGCGCGCGGCTTCTGCGTCGAGCACATCGTCGGAAGCACCGGCGTCCTGTGCGGCGATGGACGAATAGCGCTCGTCCACCCAGGTGACCGGCAGGCCATAGCGGCCGTGCAATTGATTGCCGAAGCGCTTGGCAAGCTTGATCATCGGCTGCTCTTCGCCGTCGGGGTGGACGGGCATGCCGACTACAAAGCCGACCGGCTGCCATTCGCCAACGAGCCGGCTGATCTGAGCAAAACGGAAATCGACGGAGCGGTTCGGAATGGTTTCCAGCGCCCGCGCAGACCGCGTGATGGAATTGCCGAGCGCCACGCCAATGCGCTTTTCGCCGTAATCGAATGCCAGCAAGGTGCCTTCCGCAGGCATGGAAGCGGGGGCCGGACGCGCCGGCTCAGGCATGCCCGGCCTCGCCCGACAGCATGGCGGGATTGATGCCGAGCAGGTTCAGCGCCGCGGCAAACCGCTCTTCGGGAGGCACGTTGAAGATGATCTCGGGATCGGCCTGGACGGTCAGCCAGCCGTTGCGGCTGATTTCGTCTTCCAGTTGACCGGCACTCCAGCCGGCATACCCGAGCGTCAGGATAAAGCGGTGTGGGCCACCGCCCTGCGCGACGGCTTCCAGCACATCCTTGGAGGTGGTCATTTCCAGCCCGCCCGGCACCGCCAGCGACGACGAATACGCGCCTGTGGCGTCGTGCAGCACAAAGCCGCGCTCGGTCTGCACCGGACCGCCGTAGTACACGGATTGTTCTGCGAGGGGATGGATTTCGAGCTTGAGGTCGATCTTGTCGAACAGCGTCGCCAAGTCGATGTCGATAGGCCGGTTGATCACGAGCCCGAGCGCGCCGCGCTCGTTGTGCTCGCACATGTACACGACCGTGCCCGAAAACGTCGAATCCGCCATGCCGGGCATAGCGATCAGGAACTGATTCGTGAGATTGATGAGTGCGTCAGGCGAGGCCATGAGGGGGAGTTTACCAAAAGCCCCCGGCCGCTGCCCCTCTCATTTGGAGGAATCGGCTCTCAGCGCAAGGTTTTTTGGGATTGCGCATTGTGCCGCCTCAGGCACTTGACCCGCTGGCGTGCGGCGGCGTGGTGTTCAGCGCTTCCAGATCGGCGGCTTCCAGCCAGCGCCACTCGCCCGGCGCCAGATCGCCGAGCGACAACCCGCCGATGGCGCTGCGGTGCAATCCGGCCACGTGGTTGCCGGCGGCGGCCACCATGCGTTTCACTTGGTGGTATTTGCCCTGGGTGAGCGCCATGCGCAGGTGGTGCGTGTCTACGCGCTCGGCCCAGGCGGCGGCAACGTTTTCATTTTCGTCAGCCAGCAGCACGCCGGCGCACAGCTGAGCGATCTGCGCATCGGTCACGGGCTCGGCGGTGGTGATTTCATACACCTTGGGCACCTGGTGGCGCGGGCTGGTGATGGTGTGGACGAACTGGCCGTCGTCGGTCAACAGCAGCAACCCCGTAGTGTCCTGGTCGAGCCGCCCGACGCACTGCACGGCGCGCTCGCGCAACGGCACCGGCAGCAGCGTGTACACGCTCGGATGATGTTTCGGCTTTTGCGAGCACTCGACGCCAGCCGGCTTGTTCAGCATCAGATAGGCGCGGGCGTGATACACCCAGCGCTCGCCGTCGACATCCAGCACCAAGCCGGCGGTATCGACCAATGCGTCGGGGTTCTCCATCTCGACGCCGTTGATGAATACCAGGCCAGCGAGGACGAGGTCCTTGCAATAGCGGCGCGTGCCGAAGCCTTGGGATTGCAGGATGCGATACAGCGGAAGACGAGCAGAGGAATCAGCCATGACAACAACGTGAACAAGACAAAAAGGGGCGATTTTTGCGATACGCTCCGCCAGTCTAAAGAGCAACCGATTTCCATCCGATGCCCTCAACCGCCCCAAGCCGCCAGCCGTACAACATCGGAGCGCACTTCCAGCGAGGCCTGGTGTGGTTCCGGCGCGATCTGCGGCACTTCGACCACGCGGCGCTGCATTATGCCCTGCGGCACTGCCGCCAGGTCTATTGCGTGTTCGTGTTCGACCGCGACATCCTCGACGCGCTGCTCGCGCGCGGGCTCAAGGCCGACCGCCGCATCGAATTCATCCGCGCATCGGTCGAGGAACTGCGCAGCGCGCTGCGCGAGGCCGGCGGCGACCTCATCGTCGTGCATGACCACCCTCGCCAAGCCATTCCCGACATCGCCCGCAAGTTGAACATCGAGGCCGTCTTCGCCAACCATGACGAAGAACCATCCGCGCAGGCCCGCGATGAGGCGGTGCGCAAAGTGCTCGCCCAGCAGCCGTGCGCCTGGTTCGACTTCAAGGATCAGGTGATCTTCGAGCGCGACGAAATCCTGAACGGGCAAGGCAAACCGTACGGCGTCTTCACGCCTTACAAGAATGCCTGGTTAGCCGCGCTGACGCCGTTTGACTTGCGGGCGTATCCCACAGAGCCGTACTTCGGCGCGCTGGCCAAGCCGCCGCAGGCGCTCGCGCAGGCTACGCCCGCGCTGGAAGCGATGGGCTTCGCACGCACCAACCTGTCGGAAATCGCCCTGCCCAGCGGCATGTCGGGCGGGCAAACCTTGCTCGACGAGTTTGAAGAGCGCATGGACGACTACCATGCGCGCCGCGACTTTCCTGCCGTGCGCGGGCCGAGCTATCTGTCAACGCATTTGCGCTTCGGCACCGTGTCGATCCGCACGCTGGCCGCGCCTGCCCACGCCGCCATGCTGCGCGGCAGCCGGGGCGCGGCGACGTGGCTGTCGGAGCTGGTCTGGCGGGATTTCTATTTCATGATCCTGCATCACCGCCCGGACTTGGCAGACGGCGCCGCCTTCCATCCGGAATTCGATCGCATCCGCTGGGTGGACGGCGACACCGGCGACGCGCGCTTCCAAGCCTGGAAGGATGCGCGCACCGGCTATCCACTCGTCGACGCGGCCATGCTGCAGATCTTCCAGAGCGGCTACATGCACAACCGCCTGCGCATGGTGGCGGCCAGTTTTCTCATCAAGGATCTTGGCGTCGACTGGCGGCGCGGCGAGCAGTATTTTGCCGACGTGCTCAACGATTTCGACTTTTCCGCCAACAACGGCGGCTGGCAGTGGGCAGCATCTAGCGGGTGCGATGCGCAACCGTGGTTCCGCATCTTCAACCCCGTCACGCAATCGGAGAAGTTCGACCCGCAAGGCCGCTTCATCCGCAAGTACCTGCCGCAACTGGCGAAGCTGCCGGACAAGTACATCCATGCGCCATGGACAGCGCCGGCCAGTGTGCTGAAGGAAGCAGGCGTGGTGCTGGGCGAGACGTATCCGCTGCCCATCGTCGATCATGCGGCCGCGCGCGCCGCGACGCTGGACCGCTATGCCGTCACCAAGGCGCATCGCACATCGGGCGCTGAGGCGGCAGCACTTAGCAAGACCAGCGACGACGATTGAGGATCGCTAGGCACCAAAGACGACGGGCCGGTAGAACACCGGCCCGTTGTTGTTTCTGCCAGGCGTCTCGTCAGCCGGCGTTGGCCGCCGGCGCACGCTCGCCGATGAGGTTGCGCAGATGCTGGAGCAGTTCCTCTTCGTTGTACGGCTTACCGAGGTAGACGTTCACGCCGATCTCCGCTGCGTAACGGCGGTGTTTGTCCGCCGTACGCGAGGTGATCATGATGATCGGCGTGGCGCCGATGCGTTCGTCCGCACGCACGTTGCGCGTGAGGTCGAAGCCGTCCATGTGCGGCATTTCGATGTCGACGAGCATTGCGTCGGGCGTGATCTCCTGCAACTGACGCAGCGCATCCACACCGTCGCGTGCGAGCACAGCCTGGTAGCCGGAGCGCGTCAGCAGACGCTGCGTGACCTTGCGCACAGTAAGCGAATCGTCGACCACCATGACGATCGGCTGTGTCCCCAGGCCGGGCACGGCATCGGTGCTGCCATCGCGGTGCAGCTCGGCCACGGCGCCCGTCGTTTCCTGATCGGACAGACTGCGTGCGGCGGCTTCGCGCTCGAAGCGCTGCGTGAGCACCACGGGGTTGTAGATCAGCACGATCTCGCCGTCGCCCAACGTGGTGGCACCGGCAATCCCTTCCAGACGCGCGAGGTGCGGGCCGATGTGCTTGACCACCACTTCGCGGTTGCCGATCACTTCGTCGACGTGCACGGCGGCGCGCTCGGCACCGTTGCGCACCACCACGGCCGGCGAGTACTTGCGTCCGCCCGTGACAGACGTCGCTTCTTCAAGCAGCGCACCAAAGTAGTGGAACGGCACAGGCCCGGTCGGCAGCTGCAGCGCGGCCGCGTTGTACGCCTCGGCCAGCGCCTGCGGACGCAGTTGCTGCACGTGGTCGATCATGCCCGACGGAATCGCGTAGACACGCTCGCTCACACGCACCAGCAGCACCTGCGTAATCGCAGTCGTCAGCGGCAGGTGGATGGTGAAACGCGTGCCGACTTCCGGCGTCGTCTGCAGTGAAATCCGCCCGCCCAGGGCGACGGTTTCCGCACGCACCACGTCCATGCCGACGCCACGGCCGGCCAGTTCCGACACCTGATCGGCAGTGGAGAAGCCCGGCGTAAAGATCATCTCGGTGAGGCGCGCGTCGCTGGCTTCTTCGTCGGCGGCCAGCAGTTGACGCTCCAATGCACGGGCGCGGATACGGTCGAGGTTCAGCCCGGCACCGTCGTCGACGAAGTGCAGCACGACTTCGTTACCCTCTTGCTGCACTTCCAGCGTGAGTTCACCGGCGGGGGCCTTGCCCTTGGCGCGGCGCTCGTCAGCGGATTCAATGCCGTGTGCGACGGCGTTCCGGATCATGTGTTCGAGCGGGCCGCCCATGCGGTCCAGCACGCTGCGATCCAGTTCCACCGTACCGCCCTTGATGAACAGCCGGACTTCCTTGCCGGTTTCCGATGCGGCCTGGCGGGCCACACGATACAGACGGTCGGCCACGGTATCGAACTGCACCATGCGCGCACGCATCAGGCTGCGCTGCAGGCCGCGCGTGAGGCGTGCCTGCGTTTCCAGATCGAGCGACGCCTGATCGAAACCGCGGAACAAGTTCTGCTGCACCGTCGCCACGTCGTTGACCGACTCGGCCATCATCCGCGTGAGTTCCTGCAAGCGCGTGAAACGGTCGAACTCCAGCGGGTCGAACGATTCGTCGTGCGCAGCGGCATCGGCAATGCGCGACTCCATCTGCGTTTCGGCCTGGATTTCGATCTCGCGCACCTGCGCGCGCAAACGCGCCACGTTGTCGTTCAGTTCCGACAGGTAGGTCTTGAGCGCATCGACTTCCGACTCCAGGCGCGCACGCGCCGCACCGACTTCACCCGCATCGTTGATGAGCGAATCGAGCGCACGCGCCTGCACGCGCACCATCGCGCGCTGACGTTCGGCCACTTCCAGCGCCTCGGCTTCGGGGCTGCGCGTGCCGGTCAGATCCACGCTGGTCGAGACCGCAACTGCCGGCAGCATCGACGCGGAAGACGATGCCTGCGCCTCGGCGGCCGTCTGCTGCGCATCGGCTGCATCGGCAAGGCCGGCATCGAGCGGCAGCACGTTGCCCGCGCCGAGCGCATCAACGTGGGCCTGAATGCGGTCGAACCAGACGTAAAGCTTGCGGAACAGTGCGTCGTCCACGCGGTTCTGGCGCAGGCCGCCTTCAATCGCGCTTTCCATTTCGTGCGCGGCCTGACCCAGCGTCATGGCGCCGGCCATGCGCGCACTGCCCTTGACGGTGTGCAGATTGCGCAGCAGCAGGCCGGCGGCATTGCGGTCCTGCGGCGCGGCTTCCCAGGCACGCAGGTGCTGGCCCAGTTCGGGCAGCGCAACGTGCGCTTCCTCCAGGAAGATTTCCAGCAGCGCGGGGTCGAGCGCATCGGTCGGCGCCTGGCGGACCAGTTCGCCCACGGCCGGCTCGGCGACCGGCGGCTCGTGCACGGGCACCAGCGACGGCACGAACGTCGGCGTGACTTCCGCCGGCTCGAACGCAGGCTCGCCGGCCAGTCCAGCGGTTTCGTTCTCGGCTTGTTCGGCTTCGGTAAAGGCGGCAGGCGCCGGCTCCAGCGGCAGCCGCGGACGCACGAGCAGGCGCTCGCAGAGTTCGTCCAGGCTGCGGCGCAGGGGCTCGTCGGCGTCGGGCCAGAGGCTGGCGGCAAATTGATGCAGCATGCCCCGCATGCGCTCGACCGCTTGATCGAGCAGGCGGAAGTCGCCCGGATGCATCGCCACCGGGCGGCTGTTCAGGTTCAGCAGCACCTGTTCCAGCGCGCCAGCCAACTGGCGCACGGGCTCCAGTTCGACCACGGCGGAGCTGCCTTGCAGCGTGTGCGCGGCGCGCAGGGCCAGCTCGCTCGGCGGCGTGCGGCCTTCGTGGCGCCACTCCGAGAAATCCACGCCCAGGCGCCGGATCAGATCGTCGGCTTCCTGCAGGTAGACGTTGTACAGCGCGACGCTGATGCGGACCGGACCAATCTCCTTCACGCCATCGTCGTGCGGTGCTTCTTCCGGCTCGCCGGTCTGCGCGAAGGGGAATGGGATCACCTTGGCATCGGCGTCAGCATCGGCGGCAACCGGTTCAGCGGCCGCTTCCTGAAGCGTCTCTTCGACGGGCTCGGCAACCGGCTCGACTGCCTCATGCTCGATCACCGGTGCGGTCGCCTCGGGCATGGGCGCCTCGACTTCGGGGAGCGCGGGTTCGTCATCCCACGTGAGAGCGACCGGTTCTTCGGCTTCCGCAACGGGCACATCCGGCGCAGCCAACTCCAGCGGCTGCACCGCATCGACGTCATGCGATGCGGTTTCCACGGCCGGTGCTTCGGGTGTTTGGGGCGCAACGTGTTCCGGAGCGGCCTGCGCTTCAGGCACGGCCTCCAGCCACACGAACGGGCCGCCATGGCGCACACGCTCTGCGGCGGCAACCAGCGGTTCAATCGCGTGATCGGCTTGCGGCGATTGCGCAATGGCAGCGGCCCACGTCGACAGCTCCAACTCGGCGCGCGTCAGCAGCGCGGCGAGGTCATGCGTCGGCACACGGCTTTCGGCGAGCCAGACATTCATCACCTGCTCGATGGCCCACGCAGCTTCGCCATAGCGCGTGAGGCCGACCATCCGGCCCGATCCCTTGAGCGTGTGGAACGCGCGACGCAGATGCGTCAGCAAGTCGAGATCAGAGCCGGCAGCCAGGCCGCCCGTGCCCATATCGGCCGCGGCCTGTAGGCCCTGCAGATCGGCGCGCACGCCGGCCAGCACTTCTTCAGCTTCAGACAGGAAGATGTCGAGCAGCTCGGCATCGATGGATTGCGTATCCCGCACGGCAGCAGGCGCAGGCGCGGCGGCAGCGGCAGGCACGGCGGCCGGTGCGGCCAATGCGGCCTGCATGCGTTCAAGCGCGCCGACGCTGCCAACCTGCCACGCGTCGAACTGGGCCAGCGCCTCTTCCAGGCGACGGCGGCGCGCCGGATCGTCATCGATGGCGGCGGCGTCACGCGCCTCCTGCAGCGCCGTGCGCAACTCCGCGGCGAGCGGGTCGGCCGGGTCGACCGGCTGCTTGGCCAGCAGGCGATCGAGCAGCGATTGCAGCGGCGATGCGGCATCGGCATTGGCGATGTCTGCATCGGCCTGCGTTTCGGATTGCGGCTCGCGGCGGGCCAGCATGCCGGCTTCGGTATCGAAGGCGAACTCACGCCATGCGGTTTCGCGCTCCGTCGGCGTCAGCTGGCCTTCGATGACGATCTCGTCGATCTGGCCGCCGGTCAACTCCGTGCCGGCGGATAGCGCATCGAGCAGGGCCTGCAGACCGCTGACGTTGGCGGCCAGCGCGGCCAGGTAGCGTTCGCGATCAGCCGTGGCACCCTCGCCTGCCGCTTGCAGCGCGTTGATGGTCGATTGCGCGGCTTCCGTGGCGTGCACGGCCTCATAGGCGTCGAGTGCGGCAAAGGCGCTCTGCATCTCGCCGAACAGGCGGGCCGCTTCCTGCAGGCCGCCGCTTTCTTCGCCCTCGCGCTCGAAAGCGTCGAGGTGCGTTTCGGCAGAGGCCAGCAGCGTTTGCAGCGCGCGAACCTGCTCGGCGCGCGTGCGGCGTTGTGCAGCTTCTTCGGCCAGCAGCGTCAACCAGGCCGGCGCCGGCACGGCGTGACCGTCTTGCGTGGCGCGGGCGTGTTCGGCCAGCTCGCTGCAGCGGGCGGCAAACCACGCGCTGCGCAAGTCGCCGGATTCGCCATGCAGGGCCCAGGGGCGCGCAAGCATGCGCGACAGGAATTGCAGTGTGGGCGCCACGTCCTGCCCGGCCGCTTCGGTCAGGCGGTTCGACAAGTCGGACAAAGCCGGCTGGCCCAGCGCATCGGCATGCAGCGCCAGCGTCTGCAGTGCAGCGTCAAGTTCGTCGGCAGCAGGCGCGGGTTGTTGGCTCAGCGTTTCGAGCGAGCGGCCGACGCGTTGCAGCGTGTCGCTGGCGTCGGTCGGCAGCAATGCGTAGTACTGGCGTGTGTGCAGTGCGCCGGCAGGCGCATGCGTGGGCGGAATCGCAAAGGCCTGCACGCAGGCCACGATGTCCGGGCCCAGCGTATCGTCGCCCACCGGCGTTGCTGGCGCGTTGCTGTACGCCATGCCGGCCAGCAAATACAGCGCGTCGGTCAGCAGGCCT
Organism: Ralstonia edaphi; assembly: GCF_958350185.1. Classification (NCBI taxonomy): domain Bacteria; kingdom Pseudomonadati; phylum Pseudomonadota; class Betaproteobacteria; order Burkholderiales; family Burkholderiaceae; genus Ralstonia; species Ralstonia edaphi. The sequence continues at coordinate 47,696 of NZ_CATWHI010000006.1, read as the reverse complement.
TGCGGCAGATGGACGTTGTTGTGCGAATACTGGCGCAGCAGCAGGTTGACGCGTGCCGCGAGGCGCTTGGCGGTCATATCGGCCGGCACCAGGCCGGCACGCAGGGCGCCAAAGGTCAGGGCCAGCACGAGCCACAGATCGCGCTGCAGATCGTCCCCGGCGCGGCGCGGTTCCCGCTCCAGCGCGCGGATGCCATGCAGCAGGTCTTCCAGCGGGGCATAGGCCGCAGCAGCAGCGGACGGGTCCACCTGTGCACCATCGGCGTTGGATGCCGGCGCACGCAGCGCGGTCAGCAATGCGAGTTCGAACTTGCGGCGCAGGCGCGCCAGCCCCGGCAGGTCGCGCGAGGGCAGCAGCAGCGCCGGCAGGTGGCGCAGTTCATCAGCCCACAGGTCGGCCGGGTGGATGCGTTCTTCGCCCAGGCGGGCGAGCACGGCTTGATACGGCTGGAACAGGCGCAGCGGCTCTTCGGCCATGCCGGCCATCAGGTCGGCCACGTATTCCTGCAGCGCCTGCACGGCGCGCGAGAACACGTCCAGCGTCTGGGCGTCGGCGGCCACGGTGCCGGCATCGACCGCTTCGAGCAGCCGCTTGGCGGCCTGGCAATACACGTCGACACCACGCAGGCCGACGATCAGCAGCGCGCCGGCAGCCTGGTGCAGATACTGGCCGGCCAGACGCAGCGACGTCGTGTCGCGCGCGCCGATGACTTCCGGATCGGCGATCACATCGGCCGCATATTCGCCGAACTCGCGCACGGCATCGTCCAGCGCGGCGCGCATGTTGGGCGCCACCCACGCCAGCGCGGAAAGATCACGCGCGGGCACAGCGGGCTTCGGGACGGAATTCTGACGCCCGGCGGCGGCTCCCACCGCCTCGACAGAGGCGGATTCGGGCTGGGCGGAAGATTGATGACGCATGTGTGCTTCCAAAAAGCAGGTGGCGGTTGCCGCGATTGCCCCGGGGTGGCCCCTTCGGCGTTCCCGCCCGAAATCCAGAGGTGACGAGATCAGGCGATGCGGAACCGCGCCACCGAGTCACGCAGTTCTTCGGCAAGCTGCGTGAGCTGGCGCACCGACTGCGCGGTCTGGCGCGTACCGGTCGACGTCTGTTCCGTGATGTGCAGGATCTGTTCGATGTTCTGCGCAACGTCCGAAGCCAGCGTCGCCTCGTGCGACGTCGTCTGCGAAATGCTCTCGATCAGTTCGGCAAGCTGGCGCGACACGCGGCCGATCTCCACCAGTGCAGCACCGGCGTTATCGGACAGCTTCGCCCCTTCCACCACACCCGCCGTGCTGCGCTCCATGGCGTGCACCGCGTCTTGCGTGTCGGTCTGAATCGTGCGGATCAACGCGCCGATCTGCTTGGCTGCCTCGGCGGAACGTTCTGCCAGGCGCTGCACTTCTTCTGCCACCACCGAGAAGCCGCGGCCGGCTTCACCAGCGGATGCCGCCTGGATGGCAGCGTTCAGTGCCAGCACGTTGGTCTGCTCGGTAATGTCCGAGATCAGCTCCACGATTTCACCGATCTCCTGCGACGATTCGCCCAGGCGCTTGATCCGCTTCGACGTTTCCTGAATCTGGTCACGGATGTCGTTCATGCCCGTGATGGCGTTCTGCACGGCCTGCTGACCTTGCTCGGCAGCGGCCAGCGAGGCGCGTGCAACGTTGGCCGATTCGGCTGCGCCGCGCGAGACCTGCGTAATGCGGTCCGCCATCTCCACCACCGACTGACCGGTCTGGCGAATCTGGCGCGACTGTTCTTCGGATGCGGCCACGAGGCTTTCCGACGTGGTCTGCACCGCCGACGATGCCTGCGTCACCTGCTCGGCCGTCTGCTGCACCCGGCCGACCAGCTCGCGCAGTTCTTCCACGGTGTAGTTCACCGAGTCGGCGATGGCGCCGGTAATGTCTTCCGACACGGTGGCCTGCTTGGTCAAGTCACCGTCTGCAATGTCCTGCAGTTCGTTCATCAGACGCAGAATTGCAGCCTGGGTGGAATCGTTGTTGCGCTTTTCCACCATCCGGCGCTCTTCAGCTTCGCGCTGACGGGCTTCTGCTTCCATCGTACGCACACGCGAATCGCGCAGGTACAGGGCGGCCAGGCCGGCCAGGCAGACCACGGTCAGGATGGCGGACAGCACCACCGCACCGAGCGTCACCGGACGGCTGCGCACGCTGCCGGCATAGGCAGACTGCAGGTCCGACAGGTCGGCACGCAGCTTTTCGTTGTCGTTGAAGATCTGCTGCTGGGCGCGCTTTGCAGCGATCAGGCCCGGAAGGTTTTCCAAAATGATCTGCGTGGTCTTCTGCACGTTGTCGAAGCGGGTCGACAGCTCTTGCAGGTAGCCCTTCGTCTCGGCATCGGTGGCAGCCGACAGGCGCAGCGCTTCCGAGCCGTTGAGCAGGCCGTTCAGGGTTTCGCGGAAGGTGTTGGTGTCCTTGCCGAGCAGGAACGCCGTTTCCGGGTTCACGCCTTCGCCGGCCAGGAACTCGTTCATGTTCTTACCCAGACGCTGCGTCAACATCACCAGCTGCGACGAGGCGGCCACTTCACGGGCCGGCGCGTTGGTCTGCAGCTTCATCGACGAGATCTGTTCGGCTTCTTCCAGCAGTTCGGGGTTCGACGCGTTGAACACGTTCAGCGTCTTACCCACCGCCACGAGCGTCTTTTCCTGCGCCAGAATGGCCTGGGCGCTCTTGTCGCTGCGCTTCCACTCTTCGATCGACTTGTCGAGCAGCGCTTCGGCCTCGCCACCCGAGGCGCGCACGCCACGCTCGGAATTGCCGTTCTTCAGCGCATCGAGGTTTTCCTGCAGACGCGCGCGGCTTTCCTTGAGCTGCGCGAATGCGTTGGTGTTACCCAGCAGCGCCACCGGCACCGCCTTGGCCAGACGCTGCGAGTGCATCAGCGTGTCACCGGCAATTTCAATCTGCACCGAACCGTTGTTGGCCTGGCGGTTATCCAGGTACACCGAGATCAGCAGGGCCAGCAGACCGACCACCAGGCCGATCGTGAACACGCGCTGCTGCGCGGCAAACGGCACGCGCTCCATCCAGCCGACCACGGCGTCCATGGGCGAGCGGCCCAGCTGCGTGGGCGGGCCAGCGGGATTGTCGTCATCCGTATGGGGCGCATTGTCCAACTGCGCCAACTGCACGGAAGCCGCCGACGCGCCCTCCGCTGCAACCTCCGGCGCCCCTGCCTGACCGGCACGGCGACCTGCGTTGAACCACTTGAACCCCATAGGACCCTCTTTTCTTGTCGATGCTGCCGTCTCGTTCTGTCGAGATCAGCCGCATGGATTTCCCGTCCGCGTCCGCGCCTTGTTCTAACCGGCGCGGTACGCACCTTCGGCGGTGCCTGTGAATACACTTGGCCACCTGGCGCGCCCTGTTGCACGCGCCACGCACCGCCTCTTGCCCCTGCGCACCCCGCTCCCGTTGCGGCGTGCCCAATCTTTCTTGTTTGCTCTAAGGCTCTACGGCCTGATCGCCCGATCGCTTTATGCGCGGCTGCGGCCGACCTGCAGGAACGCCGGATCAGCCAGCAACTGCCGCACATCGAGTTCGCGCCATTGCGTGCCGTGCACGTCGCGCCAGGCACGTCCCAACCAGGGCCGCCCCTCTTCCACCGCGGCTTCCGCGGGCTGCAGATCGCTCAGGCTGCGCAGACCGGCCACGCGCGGCACGACAATCGCGCACGCACGCTGCGGGTCTTTGGACAGCACCACGATCTTGGCGCCGCTGCCACTACCCGTCGGCGCTTCACCGCAGAACAGGCCGAAATCGATCACGCCGAGCAGGTTGCCGCGCGCATTCACGAGACCGAGGTACCACGGCTGCGTGAGGGGCACGCGCGCGGGCGGCTGGTAGTCCAGCACCTCGCCGGTTTCGGTCAGCGACAACAGCCAGTGGTGCTCGCCGATCTGCACGCCCAGAAAGCCTTCCGTCGACGACTTGGCGCGCGCCTCCTGCAGGCGGCGGGCCAGCATCGCCTGGTATTCGTGCAGGCGCTGGCGGGAGGTCAGGTTGGTGCGCTGTTCGTTCACGTCTGGCTCTTGTCCGGTGCTGGTTCTTTGCTGCGCGCGGTCTTGACGTCGCGCTTCTAAACGAACTGCCGCAGGATCACTGCGCCAGCTTGGCGATCTTCTCGAGCAGCTCTTCGGCCTTGACCGGCTTGACGATGTAGTCCGATGCGCCCTGGCGCATGCCCCACACGCGGTCGGTCTCCAGGCCCTTGGTCGTGCACATGATCACGGGGATGCCCTGGAAGCGCTCGTCCTTCTTGATGGCGCGGGTCGCCTGGTAGCCGTTCTGGCCCGGCATCACCACATCCATCAGGATCAGGTCGAAGGTTTCGGCTTCGAGCTTGGTCATGGCCTGCTCGCTATCGGCAGCGACCGTCACCTTGAAACCGTTCTTGCCGAGAATCTCCGACAGGTGCAGCGCTTCGGTCGGAGAATCATCGACCACCAACACTTTCTTGATTGCCATACAAACAGTCCTTCGTTAAGAGAGATGCCATCACTGCGCGGCGGCTGGCGCCACCGGCAAATGCGTCTGGACCGCCTCCAGCAGCGCTTCCTTCGAGAACGGCTTGGCGAGATGGTCCACCGCCCCGACCGACTTGCCCCGCGCGCGGTCGAAAATTCCGTCGCGCGAAGACAGCATGATCACAGGCGTGGCATGAAACTTTGGGCTTTTCTTGATCAGCGAGCAGGTCTGGTAGCCGTCGAGATTCGGCATCAGGATGTCGCAGAACACGAGATCGGGCTTCAGGTCACCCACCTTGGCCAGTGCGTCGAAGCCGTCTTCGGCCAGCACGACCTGGCACCCGGCCTGGGTGAGGAAAATCTGCGCGGTACGGCGGATGGTGCTGGAATCGTCGATTACCAGCACCTTGCAGCCTGTCAGGGAATGCGCCAGCGGAGAGTTCGCCAGCGGTTGGGAGTCAGCCAGTTGTTCCACCCGCGCGGATTGCATCATGTTCTCGCAGTGCGCGACCACGGGTCGCCACGACATTCTGACCGGATGGATCGCGGCAAATCGCCGCGCAGCGTGCCCTCCAAACGGAAAAGGCCCACGCTGGCGACGACTTCAAAACTACGCCCCCCGGCCCGCTTATGAAGTGTGAAGCTCAGAATTTGACGAAGTGTGACAAGTCACCTATTCGCCGTCAATGGCGCCGGCCGTCCGCCGAGCGCTTGTGGCATGGAAGCGACGAGCCCGTTCATCGAACCGTCACTTCCTGATACTTGGCTGTCAGCAAGAGGGCAAACACTCACTTGCTGACGAGAGACAGGTCAGATCCGGATCAGATCTGCACCATTTCGAAGTCTTCCTTGCGCGCGCCGCATTCCGGGCACGTCCAGTTGATGGGCACGTCTTCCCACTTCGTGCCGGGCGCAATGCCGTCGTCCGGGGCGCCTTGTTCTTCGTCGTAGATCCAGCCGCAAATCAGGCACATCCACGTCTTGTATTCAATCTGTTGTTCCATAGGGCAAAGCTTCGGTGGTTCCGTCTATTAAAATGGCAGGCCAGATGGTACCGAATCACGCTCGGCTACGCCAGAACAGGCGCCGGGCAGACATGCTGTTTGACTGCATCCAACCCGGATCTGCGGCAAACCACCACATAATCGCCTCGAACCGCCCTTAAACCGCGCCCCAGCACAGTTCTGCTCGGCGCCACGCTCTCTTCCAACATCCTCCATGTCGACTTCCTCCCGCAGCGCTGCCCTGTTTGAACGTGCCCAGAAGACCATTCCCGGCGGGGTGAACTCGCCGGTGCGCGCCTTCCGCTCGGTGGGCGGCACCCCGCGCTTCATTGCCAAGGCAGCCGGCCCGTACCTGTGGGACGCGGACGGCACCCGCTATATCGATTACGTCGGGTCGTGGGGTCCGATGATCGTCGGGCACGCGCATCCGGAGGTCGTCCGTGCCGTGCAGGACGTCGCGGCCGACAGCTTCTCGTTCGGCGCACCCACCGAGGCCGAAGTCGTCATGGCCGAGGAAATCTGCAAGCTCGTGCCGTCGATCGAGCAGGTGCGGCTCGTGTCGTCGGGCACCGAAGCGACCATGAGCGCCCTGCGCCTGGCGCGCGGCTTTACCGGGCGCGACCTGATCGTCAAGTTCGAAGGCTGCTACCACGGTCACGCCGACAGCCTGCTGGTCAAGGCCGGCTCGGGCCTGCTGACGTTTGCCGATACGACGCAGAACGCGCCGTCTTCCGCCGGCGTGCCGGAAGACGTGGTCAAGCACACGATGGTGCTGCCGTACAACGACGTCGCCGCGCTGCGTGAGGCCTTTGCCCGCCACGGCAAGGAAATCGCGGCCGTGATCGTCGAGCCGGTGGCCGGCAACATGAACCTCGTGCGTGGCAGCAACGAATTCCACCAGGCCATGCGTTCGCTGTGTACCGAGCACGGCGCCGTGCTGATCTTTGACGAGGTGATGACCGGCTTTCGCGTCGCGCTCGGTTGCGCGCAGGCACTGTACGGCATCAAGCCGGACCTGACGTGCCTGGGCAAGGTCATCGGCGGGGGCATGCCGGCCGCCGCGTTTGGCGGCCGCCGCGACATCATGGGATTCCTGGCGCCGCTGGGCAACGTGTACCAGGCCGGGACGCTGTCGGGAAATCCGCTGGCCGTGGCGGCCGGGCTCACCACGTTGCGGCTGATTGCGGCGGATGGTTTCCATGACCGGCTGGCCGCGCAGACGCGCAAGCTGGTGGATGGGCTGGCCGATATCGCACGTGAAGTTGGCGTGCCGTTTGCCGCGGACAGCGTTGGCGGCATGTTCGGCATCTACTTCCGTGAAGGCGTACCGACGAGCTTTGCTGAAGTGACCAAGAGCGATGTTGGTCGCTTCAATGCGTTCTTCCATGCGATGTTGGATCAGGGTGTGTATCTGGCGCCGTCTGCGTTTGAGGCCGGGTTTGTGTCGGCGACGCATGATGATGCGATCTTGGATGCGACGTTTGAGGCGGCTCGGAAGGCGTTTAGGGCTGTTTGAGTTTTTTTTTGTATTTTGGGGATGGGGCTTGGTGGTGCATCGCTTGTTTCATCCCCTGCCGGGGCTGACTCACTTTCTTTGGTCTTGCCCAAAGAAAGTAAGCAAAGAAATGCGCGCCCGAGATGGCGAAGGATTCCTTGAATTTATGTCGCAGGGAGGGGAAGGGAAAAACTCGCTGCGCTCAGACAGTTTCCCTTCCTTTTTCCTCCCTGCAACAGAAATTCAAGGCGCCATCTAGGGTAGAAAAGTCAAAGGCCAAACCATCTAAGCGCCAGCCCAAACGACAAGGCCAACCTCGCGACGGGTTGGCCTTTTCTTTTGACGTTGAGCCCTTGATGGCGCCTTGAATTTTCGTAAGCGGGCGGAGAAAAGGTGGGGAACTGTCTGAGCGAAGCGAGTTTTCCCCACCTCCGCCCGGTTACGCAAATTCAAGGAGTCTTTCGCCATCTCGGGCGCGCCTTTCTTTTGCCTACTTTTCTTTGGCAAGACAAAGAAAAGTAGGTCGTGCCCGGCAGGGTACGAAACAGGGATGGACCACCAACAAAAAACTCAAACCCGCCCAACCACCTCCACCAACTCCCTCCCCACCCCCTCAGAAACCCCCATCATCGGCGCCCGCAACACATTCCGAATCAGCCCCTCGGCAGCCAGCCAAGCCTTCAAAGGCCCAGGATTCGTCTCGGCAAACAACAACCGAATCACCGGTGCCAGCGCATGATGCAACCGCCGCGCATCGTTCAGCCGCTGCTCCTGCACCGCCCTTGCCATCTCGACAAACAACTCCGTGCGGACATGCGCGGCGGCAATGATCGCCCCGACACCGCCCGCGCACAGCGTGCCGAACACCTGCGCATCTTCCCCGGCCAGCACCTGCAACCGCCCGTCGGCGATGAGGCGCTGCGTCTTGTCCGCGTCGCCGCCGCAATCCTTGATGCCGTGGATGTTCGGATGCGCCGCCAGCGCGAGCAGGGTTTCAGTGTCGATGTTTGCACCGGTGCGATACGGAATGTCGTACAGCAGCACCGGCGCGGGCGAAGCATCGGCCAATGCGGTGAAGTATTCGATGATCCCGCGCTGCGACGGGCGAATGTAGGAAGGCGCCGGAATCAGAAACGCTGCCGGCCGATGTTCGGCAAGGCGCAGCATCCGCTCGCGTACGGATGCGAGGGCGCTGCCCGAGACGCCCATCACCACGGGCAAGCCGTCGGCGGCGGCACGTACCGTATCGAGCACGTCGGCCTGTTCCTGATCCGTCAGCGCTGCCGCTTCGCCGGTACTGCCACACGCCACGAAACCGGCAACGCCCAGCGCGCGGTACCGCACCACTAATGTATACAGCGCGCCGTAGTCGACCGACCGTGCCGCGTCGTCGGCAAACGGCGTCACGATGGGTACCCAGATGCCCGCATACGACGGACGCTCGTGGTTGGACAGATTGGTGGATGAATTTTCAAGCACGACAACACTCCTGGACGAATCAACGACCGGTCAAAGAACCGTCAGAAGCGCTTCGGGAATGCGGGCCCGCGAGATGCGGGTGAGAGGCAACCGTGTCCAACGTATCGGTCAACCGCTGTTCCGTCGCCCATCTGACGGAACAGCGCTCCGGTCAGACGAGCGGCTGTTTGGTGGCTTTTTTGGCGCGCGCGAGCGTCGACACGGCCGACAGGCTGAATGCCGGTGTCGTGCTGATCGACAAGAAAGGGGAAATCGCGCGCATGGAAATTGTCAAAAAAGTCCCCATACCGTACTGATGTGTGACTGGGGCGTCAAGCGCATAAGCTAAAGTGCGCTGGAACGTCGTGAGGCGCTGTCAGTCTCATGCCACATTCTTTTCGGATTCAAGATCTAGAGGACTTCATGACCCCTGCCCTGACCTTCCGCTCGACGCGTTTTTCGGTGCTGCGCTGGCTGGCACTGTCGCTGGCCGTGCTCGCCGCACCGTTTTTGTCTGCGTGCGGCTACAACGATTTCCAGGCGAAGGACGAAGCCACCAAAGCGGCCTGGGCCGAGGTGGTCAACCAATACCAGCGCCGTGCCGACCTGATTCCGAACCTCGTCAACACGGTCAAGGGCTATGCCTCGCACGAGAAGGACACGCTGGAAGCCGTGACCAAGGCCCGCGCCGCAGCCACCAGCTTCCAGATCACGCCGGAGGTGCTGAACGATCCGGCGGCGTTCCAGAAATTCCAGCAGGTGCAGGGCGAGCTTTCGAGCGCGCTGTCGCGCCTGATGGCCGTGTCGGAAAACTACCCGCAGCTCAAGGCAGACCAGTCGTTCCGTGATCTGCAATCGCAGCTCGAAGGCACCGAGAATCGCATTACGGTGGCGCGTCAGCGTTACATCAAATCGGTGCAGGAGTACAACGTGCTGGCCCGTAGCTTCCCGACCAACCTGACGGCCAAAGTGATGGGCTACCAGGTCAAGCCGAACTTCACGGTCGAGAACGAGAAGGGGATTTCCACCGCCCCGGCAGTGAAGTTCTGACGAGCTGACGATCATGTCGATGCGTGCGCGTGCCTGCTTCGCCTTCCTGCTGACCGCAGCCCTGTGGCTGGCCGCTGCGCTGCCTGCACGCGCGCAAAGCGACATGGTGGCCGTGCCGCCGCTGGCCGCGCGCGTGACCGACCTGACCGGCACGCTCAGCGCCGAGCAGAAGAGCGCGCTCGAACAGGTGTTGGCCGATTACGAACAGCAGCGCGGCAGCCAGATCTTCGTGCTGATGGTGCCGTCCACCGCGCCGGAACCCATCGAGGCGTACGGCATCCGCGTGGCCGATGCGTGGAAGGCCGGCCGCAAGGGCGTGGACGACGGGGCGATCATCCTCATCGCCAAGGACAACCCGGCCTCGCTGCGCAAGATGCGTATCGAGGTGGGGCGCGGGCTGGAAGGTGCGCTGACCGACGCGCAATCCCAGCGTGTCCTGCAGGACGTGATGGCGCCGCACTTCCGTCAGGGCGATTTCTACGGCGGGCTGTCGGCCGGTATCTCGGCCATCCAGACCGTGATTGCACAAGAGAGCCTACCACCAGCAGAGCGAGCGAAGCGTCAGCAATCCGGCGGCGGCATCGGCGATTGGCTGCCGGTGCTGTTTCCGCTGGCGATCATCGTATTCTTCGTGCTCAGCGCTGCCATGCGCTCGGGCGGGCGCGTCACGGGCAGCCTGCCCGGCCGGCCCGGGTCGCGCGTGATGATGGGCAATCGCGGCTGGGGCCCGGGCACCATCGGCGGCTTGGGTGGTGGATTGGGCGGCGGCTGGGGACGCGGCGGCGGTGATTTCGGCGGCGGCAGCGGCGGAGGCTTTGGCGGCGGGGGCGGTGGTGATTTCGGTGGCGGTGGCGCCTCCGGCAACTGGTAACCGATGAACACATCCATGGCTTCCAAGACCCGACACCACCGCGGCGCACGCCGTGCCCTCGCCCACCTGCTGACGACTTCGTCGCATGCCAGACGCGCGTTTCCGCCAGCCGATCTGCAAAAGCTCGAAGCCGCCGTGCGAGAAGGCGAACAACGCCATCGCGGTGAAGTGCGTGTCGTCATCGAAAGCTCGCTTCCGGTGCGCGACGCGTGGGCCGGTGTGTCGCCGCGTCACCGCGCCCGGATGCTGTTCGGGCTGCTGGAAGTGTGGAACACGCGCGAGCACGTGGGCGTGCTGCTCTATATCAACCTGGCAGACCACGCGGTTGAGATCCTGGCCGACCACGGTATCGCCGCGAAGGTCGACGCCCACGCGTGGCGCACCATCTGCGACACCATCACGCGCGGCTTTGCGCAGCGCGTGAGCATGGCGCCGGTGCTCGATGCGCTCGCGCAGATCAACGACATCCTCGCCGCGCACGCGCCTTCCGATGGCACGCCGCGCATCAATGAGCTGAGCGACCGGCCAGTCGTGCTGTAACCGCTCCACGCTTGCTTCGTTTCTCCCCTGCCGTGCCGGGCCATGTTTCAGAACTGAAACGGTTTTGACGTGCCCGGCCGCGTCACCCCTGTCGGTTGCGCGCCTAATCCTTCCATACGAGGGATTGGCTGCCAGCGCATCGGGCGTCGAGATCAGGGCAACGCTCCGCCGTAGGCCACCTCTCCGATAAAGCGCTCCTCTCTTCCTGCAAGACGCCTCATAAGACACGTTGCGGCCACACCGCGCCGGACGACCACAACGCATCGCATCTTGTCCCGGCAAAGGCCGGCATGTTTCAGCGATGCACGCATTGACGTGTGTGGCACGGATGCGGGCTTACCCGCGGCTTTTTGCGGCGCACAACGCGCATACATCACTTTCACGTTTGCCGTTTGCGCAAACTGCCGAAGCGGCATCGTTTGCTGTGTCGTACAGGGCACAAAGTGCGCGTAACGCCCGGGATACAAGCGCCAGCCGATTGCCTGGGCTGGACGCTGGCACGTCTGCCCAGCCATTGAAAATCAAGGACTTAGCGGCAATGGCACGCTCGTCGCTCTGTTGGTCCCGCCGACATAGCAGCACGGTGTTTCGGAAAGACAAGACAGAACCGGCGCACACCTGAGGGGGTGGGACGTGGAAACCAGAGACCAACACATCAAGCACCGCCAGACCGGCGCAGCCAGCGTGGAATACGCCCTGCTGCTGGTGATGGCGGCTTTGGTGCTGATTGCCGTCATGGCGAGCGTCGAAACCAGCGTGGGCGATTTCTGGAGCAACGCGGCATCGGTGTTGATGACACCCGGCGGGTTCGGATCCTCGGGCTCGCAGGGCGGTGGTTCGGGTGGTTGATATTCCAAGGCCTGGGTAGCGCGCAATCGCACCACGGGCCGGTGGCACACAGCGCATGCCAGACGAGCAGCGCAGCGAACAGAACAGAAGACGTACGGGGAAGTTGTCAACGCGCTGGCACAAAGAGGCCAGCCGGCTGCAGGGACCGGCAAACCGCCGGGAGCGTCTGCGGTGAACACGGAAGTTGTTGCACTTTCAGGCGTGAGCCGGTCCCTGGAGGAATGGTGGACCGGCCCACGGCGCCCAGCGGGCACCTGCTGCGATTTGCGGCGATGTCCGGGCGAGCGACCACCAGCGGCCACGCCGGTGCCAGCCCTGAGAACTGGTGAAGTCGGGGGAGCCTCTTGGTGTTGTCGTGCTCCGGAACATGCTGGCCTTCGCGCCGGTGTGGCACCGGTGTGCGCACACGATCTCCGGAACCCCTGGTTTGGCCTTGGCCGGCTTGTCTGGCCAGAACCTAGCGCCCGATCTTCAGCGGTGCGCCTTTCCTTGAACCATGACGTGAGGAGATTGAAATGAAAGCCATGATCAAGCGTTTCGTGCGCGAAGAAGACGGTGCAGCCGGCGTGGAATACGCACTGCTGCTGGCCTTTGTGGCTCTGGTGATGGTGACCTACGGCACCACCGTCAAAACTGCGGTCGGCGCCATCTGGAATTCGATCGCAACCCAGCTGTCGACGGCCGCCGCCTGAGCAGTGCCAGTGCGCCCAGGTCAGGTCCGGCAGCCCCGGGCCTGATCCGGCCGAATACACGCTGGCCCGCGGCACCCGATGCCGCGCGGACAGCCAGAACAATCGCCCGAGAGGAACCCGAGATGACCACCATGACAAGCCTGAGCGCCCTGGCGAACCTCAGCCTGATCGTGCTCATCGTGATGGCCGCAGCGAGCGACGTGCGCTCGCGCCGCATCCCGAACTGGCTGGTGGCATCGGGCCTCGTGGCTGCGCTTCTCGCGCAATGCCTCACACAGGGCTTCACCGCAGGCGCGCTCGCCTGGCTCGGTGGCGCAGCGGTCGGCATGGGACTTTGCATCGGCGTGTACCTGCTCGGTGGCATGGGCGCCGGCGACGTGAAGCTGATGGGCGCGATCGGCGCCTTCATGGGGCCCTTCGGCGCCTTCCACATTGCCTTCGTGAGTTTTCTGGCAGGCGGGGTGCTCGCGCTTGCCATGGTGTTGCTGCGCCGTGACGCGCAACGCTCGTTTGCAGGGGTTTCAACGCTGCTGATGTCGCTGCCGTTCGGTGGCAAGGCTGTGCCTTCGCCGGACAGCGGGGGCAAGCGCAGCGGAACGATCCAGTTGCCGTACGCGGTGGCGTTTGCCGCAGGCACGTTGCTGGTGAAGTGGGGAGTGTTGTAGCCGAGGGAGAAACACCTGACGCGTGCCGATGCGGTGCAAGACAAGCACACGGCGTCGCCGCAGCCAGCCTGACGGAATGAACGCCACCAGGCACGCGCCAGACACACAAGGCAATCGAAGGACCACGCAAGAACGGTCCGGGACCGGGGAGAAGTGACATGCGTCAATCCAGTCGCACCATCGGGCAAGCCAGGACCTGCGCGGCGCCCCATCGCCACGCCTGTGGGCCGCGTCCATCCTGGCACCCACCACCCTCTTCTTCTTCGGCTGACCGGCGCCTTGGCCGGCCGTGCATGCCCGCCACGTGTCTTCGGACCAAATGGCGGTGGGATTGAGAACCATCTGAGTGGGGTTGGGAAATGAAAAACCTGCGCATTCTCTCCATGTTGCTGATTGCCACGATCGCCGGCCTTGCGGCGGTGGTCTTCGCCTCGCGCTGGCTCACGCAGCAAAGCAGCAGCGGCATCACCAAGGTGGCGGTGGCCGCCGCCGACATTGACCTGGGCCAGCGCCTGTCGCCGGACTTCGTCAAGGTGGTGGACTGGCCGACCGCCAGCCTGCCGCCGGGCGCCATCTCCGACACGCAGGCGCTCAGCGGCCGCGTTGTCCGCGCAAGCCTGACGCGCGGCGAGCCGGTGCTCGAATCGAAGCTCACGCCGCAAGGCACCGCAGGCGGCCTGTCAGCGGTCATTGCCGATGGCAAACGCGCCATCACCGTACGGGTGAACGACGTGGTGGGCGTGGCGGGCTTCGCGCTGCCGGGCAGCTACGTCGACATCATCGTCAACACGCTGAGGGACAGCAAAGACGGCAAGCCGGTGGCGGGCGATCGGTCCGACCAATCGATCTCGAAGATCGTGCTGGAAAAGATCCTGGTGCTGGCCGTCGCGCAAGAGGTCAACCGCGACGACACCAAGCCCAAGGTGGTGAACGCCGTCACGCTAGAAGTCACGCCGGAACAGGCTGAGAAGCTGGATCTCGCACGCAGCGTGGGCACGCTCTCGCTGGTGCTGCGCAACCAGATCGACCCGCAACCCGCCGATACCAACGGCGCGACCAAGAGCACGCTGCTCAAGGAACCCGCGATCACGGCTGCAGTGGCGGTGCCGGTGGTCAAGACAGTGCAGGTGGTACGCCACGTGGCCGCTGCGCAGCGCGCACCCGGCAACTGCATCGGCGTGATTGCCGGCGTGGATCACGGCGCCGAGTGCTTCTGAAGCGAAGTGGCACCGCTGACGCGCACACAACGATCAACAAGAAAACAGGAAGAACAGACCAAAGGCCCCAGGAAGAGGGCCCCGGCACGGTCACAGGCAACACAACCGGCCTTGTCTTGCAGAACAACCAATCTGGGGGATCACCATGAACCGACTCATCACGCAACGCGGCGAGACACGCTGCATGGGGACGTACATGAAGGCGACTGCAACTGCAGTGGCCATGTTGGGGGGACTTTGGGCAGGTGCGGCGCACGCGCAGGCCGGTGTGGAATCCGCCATCCTGACCAACAACGCGGCGGCGCCCGTCAAGCCGATGCGCATGTCGGCCAGCGGGCCGATCCAGCTGACCATCGGCAGCGCAAGCAACGCCGAAGCCAGCCGCGATTCGGCACCCAAGGGGCCGAACTGCACCGGCGCCATGCGCGAACACAGCGAGGTGACCGTCCCCATCGGCAAGTCGACGATGGTGCAGCTGCCCGAACCCGTACGCAGCCGCACCGTCGGCAACCCGCGCGTGGTGCAGGCGATGCTGGTGTCGCCGCAGACGCTGTACGTGCTGGGGCTGGAAGTCGGCTCCACCAACATGATCGTGCAGGGCCGCAGCGGATCGTGCACGGTGATTGATGTGTCGGTGGGCGCAGACCCTGCCGGCCTGCAAGCCGCACTGCGCCGCCTGGTGCCGGGCGCGAAGAACGTCGAAGTCTCGGCCGCCGCCGACAGCATCGTGCTGGGCGGCACGGTGAGCGATTCGGTGCAGGCGCAGAAGATCGTCGACATCGCCAATGCGTTTGTCACGCGTCAGTCGCGCGGCCCCGTGCGCGAAGAAGGCGGCGGTGGTCAACAAGCCACCGGCCAGATGAATGCCGGCGGACAGAACGGCGCACCGCTGCGCAGCCCGCGCATCATCAACATGATGGCGGTCGAAGCCCCGCAACAAGTGATGCTGGAAGTGAAGGTGGCGGAAGTCTCCAAGACCCTGATCGACCAGATGGGCTCGGCGCTCAACGTTGCCGGTGCCTTCGGCAGCTGGTCGGTGGGCGCGCTCGCCAACTTCCTGTCGGGCTCCAACGACATCGTCAACTTCAGCAAGAACAACCGCCTGCCGCTGAAGTTCGCGCTGGATGCGCAGAAGGGTGACGGGCTCGTCAAGGTGCTGGCCGAGCCGAGCCTGATGGCCATCAGCGGACAGGAAGCCAGCTTCCTTGCCGGCGGCAAGGTGTTCATTCCGGTGGCGCAAGGTGCCGCTGTGGGGGGCACCAGCACGGTCATCCTGCAGGAAGAAACCTTTGGCGTGGGCCTGCGCTTCACCCCCACCGTGATGGAGAACGGCCGCATCAACCTGAAGGTGTCGCCGGAGGTGTCCGAGCTGTCGCCGACGGGCGTGGCGGTGACTGCGCCCAACAGCAACAACACGCAGATCCTGCCGCTGATCACCACGCGGCGTGCCTCCACCACGCTCCAGGTGCATGACGGCCAGAGCTTTGCCATCGGCGGGCTGATCAAGAACAACATCACGGGCAGCCTCAAGGCCATCCCCGGCGTTGGCGAGCTGCCGGTGATCGGCGCCCTGGCGCGCAGCACGAGCTTCCAGCAAGACCAGACCGAGCTGGTGTTCGTGGTCACGCCGCGCCTGGTCAAGCCGCTGCCTGCCGAGTACCCGCTGCCGACCGATACGTTCGGCCAGGTCAACACCGGCGAGATCCTGCTCAACGGCAACATGGAAGGCCACAAGGCCAAGCCGGCCAAGGCACCGGCCGCCACGGCAGCACCGGCTTCCGCACTGCCGGCACCGAAGGCGGCCGCAACCGCAACCGCAACCGCAACGGCCGCAGCCGAACCTGTTCAAGCGCCAGCCCCCACCGCGACCGCACCTGCTGCAGCCGACACCGCAGCCGACGCGCAAGCACCCGCCGCCGCTGCGGCACCCGCAGCACCGGCCGACAACGGCACACCGCCCGCGCCTGCCGCCATGGCGCCGGCACCGGCCGCGCGCCGTTTCGTGTCGATGGGCGAACAGCCCTTCCATGACTGACCCAACCGCACAACCTTCAAGGAGACGCATCATGAACATCACTTCGAAGCTGGCGCGGGCGGGACTCTGCAGCGCAATCGCTCTCACGCTGGCCGGATGCATGACGACCACGCCCGAGTACGACAAGCACTTCGGTGAAGCCCTCCGCTCGGTGCAGGCCATGCAGACGCTCAACCCGAATGCCTCGGCCAACACCGACCCGGTGACCGGCGTGGACGGACGTGCCGCCACCGCCGCCATGGATCGCTACAACACGCAGTTCGTCAAGCCGTCGGCCGATGTCAGCGCCTTCACGGTGGGCGTGGGATCGGGCAGCAGCCTGAATTCGCAGGACCGCTAGATCGCACTACGCAAGAACGCAGAAAGAGGAAAGCGCGCCGCCGCCCGCGGCGCGTCACCAGACGCTCACAGGAGCCAGGCCATGGCCAAGATCGCTCTCGTATCCGCCGACGAATCGCACCTGCAATACCTCGCAGGGTTGATTGCACAGGCCACCAGCCACGTCGTTCAGCGCACGTGCGCCGCTCCGGCCCAGGCACTCGGGCAGCCGGGGCTTGCGCAGGGCGCGGATCTGCTGATCCTCGAAGCGGCCAGCTTCAGCACCGACGACATCCAGCAACTGCGTCGCCTGACGACGGACCGCCCCGACACGCTGTGCATGCTGTTGACGGAGAACCCGTCTGCCGACCTGCTGATGCGTGCCATGCGCGCTGGCGTGCAATGCGTGCTGCCGTGGCCGCCCGACGCGCACGAGTTTCGCGACGAGCTGCAGCGCTGCACGAGCCACGCGCTGTCCGGTCCGCGCAACGAAGGCCAGGTGCTGTCGTTCCTGTCGTGCAAGGGCGGCAGCGGCACCACCTTCACCGCGGCCAACTTTGCTCACGTGCTGAGTGCACGGCATGGCAAGCACGTGCTGCTGGTCGATCTCTGCCAGCAATACGGCGACGCCGCCTTCCTGGTGACGGACCAGACCCCGCCGGCAACGCTGGCCAATGTCTGCAACCAGATTGACCGGCTCGATGCCGCCCTGCTCGATACCTGCGTCACGCATGTCGGCCCCGACTTCGACGTCCTGTCGGGCGCTGGTGACCCGATCAAGGCCGGCGAGATCAAGGCGATGCATCTGGAACGCCTGCTGACGCTGGCTGCATCCATGTACGACGTGGTGGTGTTCGACCTGGGGCAGGACATCAACCCGGCGTCGATCCTGGTGCTGGATCACAGCAGCGCGATTTACGCCGTGCTGCAACTGAACCTCGCCTACCTGCGCGCCGGCCGCCGGCTGATGGAGATCTGCAACTCGCTCGGCTATCGCGCGGAGCGGCTGAAGCTCGTCGTGAATCAGTACGACAAGCGCGTGCCGTTCACGCAGAACACCATGGAAAGCGCGTTCGGCATGCCCGTCGCGCATGTGCTGCCGTATGACCCGACCCCGGTGCGCGACTCCGTCAACCAGGGCCGGCCCGTGCTGGAGGTGGCCGAGAACAGCCAGATCAGTCGTGCGCTGACGGACATGGCGCGCCAACTGTTTCCTGCCACGCAGCCCCAGCGCGACGGCCTGCTGCGCAAGCTGTTCGGCCATGCCAACCAAGTGCCGGCGCCCGTGCGCGCCTGACGCGTGCCTAACCCATCGATCGATCGCGTGGAGCCCATCATGTCATTGCGAGAACAACTCTTTCAGCAAGCCGGCGAGGCGCTACCGCAACGCGTTGCGTACGCCAATGGCTCGAACGGCCACACCAGCGCGGCCTATCAGCAGGTGGCGCAGGATGTGCACCAGATCATCATCGACCGCGTGGAACTGAGCCGCCTGCAGCAGCTCACGCCCGAGCAGATCAAGCGCGAACTGGCGCAACTGGTCGAACGCATCGTCGACGAAGGCAAGCACCAGCTCAATGAGAGCGAACGCCGCCGCCTCGTCTCCGACGTGCAGGACGAGATGCTCGGCTACGGCCCCCTCGAACCGCTGCTGGCCGACCCGACCGTCTCCGACATCCTCGTCAACACGCACAAGTACGTGTACGTGGAACGCCGCGGCAAGCTCGAGCTGACCAGCGTGACCTTCCACGACGACGCCCACCTGATGCGCGTGATTGAAAAGATGGTGTCGCGCGTCGGCCGCCGCATCGATGAATCCAGCCCGATGGTCGATGCGCGGCTGCCCGACGGCTCGCGTATCAACGCGATCATTCCGCCTTCGGCGATCGATGGGCCGCTGCTGTCGATCCGGCGTTTTTCCGTCAACCCGCTGACGATCCAGGACCTGGTCAACTTCCGCACGATGACGCCGGAAATGGCGCAACTGCTCGATGCGATGGTCAAGGCCAAGCTGAACATCCTGATCTCGGGCGGCACGGGCAGCGGCAAGACCACGTTGCTGAACATCCTGTCGGGCTACATCCCGGCAAACGAACGCATCGTCACCATTGAAGATGCGGCCGAACTGCAACTGCGTCAGAACCATGTGCTGCGCCTGGAAACGCGCCCCGCCAACATCGAAGGCCGTGGCGAGATCACGCAGCGCTCGCTGGTGAAGAACGCACTGCGGATGCGGCCCGATCGCATCATCCTCGGCGAAGTGCGCGGTGCAGAAGCGCTCGACATGCTGCATGCGATGAACACCGGACACGAAGGGTCGCTCGCCACGATCCACGCGAACACGCCGCGCGATGCACTCACCCGGCTCGAAAACATGGTCAGCATGGCGGGCCTGCAATTGCCGCCCAAGACGATGCGCCAGCAGATCACCTCGGCGCTGACGGTGGTGGTGCAGGTCACGCGCCTGACCGACGGCAATCGCAAGCTGGTCAGCGTGCAGGAGATCACGGGCATGGAAGGCGAAGTCGTGAACATGCAGGAGATTTTCACCTTCCGCCGCAAGGGCATCGACGCGGACGGCCGCATCAAGGGCCACTTCTGCGCGACGGGCGTGCGGCCCAAGTTCTCGGAACGTCTGCAGGCTTTCGGCATCCATCTGCCCGAAACGCTGTACGACCCCTCGGTGCAATACGAGGTCTAAAGGAGAACCGACATGGACACCATGGTGATCGGTTTCACGCTCTCGGTTTTCGTGGCCATCGTGCTGGGCGTATCGGGGGTGTATCTGTGGTGGGACAGCCGCCACAGCCAGACCGCGAAACGCCTGAGCCAGCGGCTGAAGATGGCCCTGCTCAGCAGCGCACGGCACGGCGCCGACGAGAGCATCCTCAAGCAGCGCGTGCTGGCGGAATCGCCGGAAGTGGCGGCACTGCTTGGCAAGCTGCCGCGCGTCAACCGGCTCGATCTGCTGTTGCTGCAATCGGGGCTGGATTGGTCGGTCGCGCGGTTTCTGGCACTGACGCTGATCGTGCCGGTGGCGGTGGTTATCGGTATCTCGGCGCTCAATCCGCCCTGGGTGGCCTCGGTTGCGCTAGCCGCGGCGGGTGCCTCGCTGCCGTTGTTCTATGTACTGCATCGACGCACGCGCCGACTGATGAAGCTCGAAGCGCAGCTGCCGGAAGCGACCGACCTGATCAGCCGTGCGCTGCGTGCCGGCCACTCGCTGCCGAGCGCGCTGGAAATGGCAGGCGATGAACTGCCGCAGCCGATCGGCGCCGAGCTGGCGATGGTATTCAGCCAGATCAACTACGGCGTCTCGTTGAACGACGCACTCGCCGGCCTGATCGACCGCGTGCCGGTGGACGACCTGCGCTACCTGGTGATCGCCATCCTCATCCAGCGCGAATCCGGCGGCAACCTGGCCGAGATCCTGGACAACGTGGGCTCGCTCATTCGCAAGCGCCTGCAATTGCTCGACAAGGTGCGCGTGCTGTCGGCAGAGGGCCGCCTCGGCGGATGGATCCTGACCGCGCTGCCGCCCGGCATGGCAGTGGTGGTCTACCAGTTGAACCCGGAATTGATGTCCACGCTGTGGAAAGACCCGACCGGCATTCACATGATGTGGACCGCCATCGTGATGACCTGCGTGGGCGTGTTGTGGATCCGCCAGATCGTACGCATCCACATCTGACACGACATCAGCGCCACAGCGCACAGAACAGAATTCGGAGGCGGGGGCAACCCTGAACGGACATGCAGATCGCACAGACAGTCTTGCTTGGCGGCACGTTCATCATCGTTTTTGGCGCGGTGCTGGTGGCGCTCAATGTGCTGCGGCCGAGTGCGCTGCAGCGGCGTCTCGGGCAAATCGACCGTGAAGCGCCGAGCCTCGTGCCGCAGGACACCTCCAACAACTGGCTGCACAAGATCAGCCAGATCGCCAAGCCGCTCGCCAAGGCGTCGCTGCCCAAGGACGGCTGGGACGCGTCCGACCTGCGTACGCGCTTCGTGCATGCCGGCTGGCGCTCGCCGGATGCACCTGCCATCTACTTCGGCATCAAGACGCTGCTGGCGATCGGGCTGCCGCTGTTGCTGTCGATGGCGTTGCTCGGCCGCTTCGATGCCAACCACCAGAATGAGTTCCTGAGCGTGCTGTTCGGCGCCGCACTGCTTGGCTTTTACTTGCCGAACATCGCGCTGCGCATGAAGATCCGCCGCCGCCAGCGCGACATCTTCGAAGCGTTTCCGGACAGCCTGGACCTCATCATGGTGTGCGTCGAAGCGGGCCTCGGGCTGGATGCCGCCGTGCTGCGTGTGGTGGAAGAAATGCGCACCGCCCGCCCCGCGCTGGCCGAAGAGTACGAACTGCTGACACTTGAATTGCGTGCCGGCCTCGCCCGTGAAAAAGCGCTGCGCAACCTGGCCGCCCGCACCGGCGTCGAAGACGTCAGCATGCTGGTGGCCATGCTGATCCAGGCCGACCGCTTCGGCACCAGCGTGGCGGAATCCCTGCGCGTGCATTCGGACATGCTCCGCACCAAGCGCCACATGCTGGCCGAAGAACGCGCCGCCAAGATCGGCACCAAGATTCTCTTCCCGCTGATCTTCTGCATCTTCCCGTCGCTGTTTGTCGTGCTGCTGGGCCCTGCCGCCATCCAGGTGATCGGCGCACTGCGCTCGGTCGCGGCCCAACAGTAAGTCGAAGTCAAACAGCCGACCCGCCATCGCTTCAAGGAGACCATCATGCGCTCCCGTGCCTCTCAACGTAACGCGCACCGCCCTGCCCGCACGCGCAAGATGCGCGGCGCTGCCGGCGTCGAGTTCGCCCTGGTCTTTCCGATCCTGCTGCTGGTGGTGTTCGGCATCGTCGAATTTGGTGCGGCGTGGTACGACAAGGCCGTCATCACCAACGCGAGCCGCGAGGCGGCGCGGGCGGGCGTGGTGTTCAGCTCGCCGGCGCCAACGAGCACCAAGATCCAGAGCGTGGCCACCAACTACTGCCAGAACCGGCTGGTGACGTTCGGCGCCGCCTCCAACTGCACGGTCGGCGCGGTCACCACGTGCTCGGCCACCGGTAACCCGCTCACCGTCACGGTGTCGTACACGTTCACCGGCCTCGTGCTGGGCAAGCTGGCGCCGTTCACCGGATCACTGGCGATGAGCGCGCAGACCACCATGCTCTGCGAGTAACCCGCAGCTCCTGCACTGTGCGAGGTATGCCATGACCAAGCGAGCCCTTTCTCTACGGCAACGCGGCGCGGTCGGAATGATCGCCCCGATGTTGCTGGTCGTCTTTCTGTCCGTCGGTGCCATCGCCGTCGACGTCGCGCACCTGTATGTGGTGCGCAATGAGCTGCAGAACGCCGCGGATGCCGCCGCGCTGGCCGGCGCCGCGGGCCTCTTTCCGGCCAACCCGACGCCGCAATGGAGCAACGCCGTCACCAAAGGCACCAACGCTGTCACGCTGAATGCGTCCGACGGCAAGACGCTTGCCACCGGCACCGTCACGGCCGGCTACTGGAACCTGACGGGCTCCCCCGCCGGCATGCAGGCGCAAACCATCACGCCGGGTACCAACGACGTGCCGGGCGTGCAGGTCACCATCGCCCGCAGCTCAGGCAACAACGGCGGGCCCGTCGCCGGCTGGCTCACATGGGTGTTTGGTGGCGGCACGGCAGACATCCGTGCCACGGCGGTCGCCGTCATTGCAGCGCCCGGCAGCGCCAATCCTGGCGCGCTGTTTCCGGTGGCGCTCAACAAGTGCCTGTTCGATCTGTACTGGAACTACACCACCAACCAGCCGCTGCTCGATCCGTCGACCGGCAAGCCGTACGTGATCGACATTGACGCGAGCTACCCCGCAAGCAGTCCGACCTGCGCCAGCGGCGAGTGGACCGGCTTTGGTGGCGCCACCGATGCCAACACCGAGAAAGGCCTGGTCACGAGCGGCAACCCGACCACCGTCAACATCGGCGACACCATCAACATCTCTACCGGCGTGAAGACCAGCGTCTACGACGCCATTCCCGCGCTGCCCTATACCGTGACGATGCCCGTGGTGGCCAACGTCGTCCCCGGTTCCAGCTCGCCGGTGGTCGCGTTTGCCGGCTTCACCATCACGAAGATCTTCACCAACGGCACGCACTCCTACCTCGAGGGCAACTTCACGACCAACACGAAGGTCAGCGGCGGCGGTTCCGGCACCAACTACGGCGCTTATGTGCCACCGCGCCTCGCGAACTAGGCATGCAGACCATTCACGAGGAAAGCGCCATGGGCCAGTCGTCACAACCCGAACACGAGCCGCCGAAGGCCGATCGCCACTGGATCAACGCCAACACGGTGCGCAAGAGCAGCAAGCTGATGCTGGCGGTGTTCGTGCTGAT
Organism: Ralstonia edaphi; assembly: GCF_958350185.1. Taxonomy (NCBI): domain Bacteria; kingdom Pseudomonadati; phylum Pseudomonadota; class Betaproteobacteria; order Burkholderiales; family Burkholderiaceae; genus Ralstonia; species Ralstonia edaphi. Next base: position 24,621 of record NZ_CATWHI010000006.1, on the reverse strand, counting down.
CTTCGCGCTGGGCGCCTGGGTGACGAACGGCTTCACCGATACGCGCATCACCGGGCCGGCGTCGGACTTCTCGGTGTTCTGGGGCGCCTCGCACATCGCCTTGCACGAGCATCCGCTGCACGCTTACGACATTGACAAGATCATGGTGGTGATCAACCAGTACGGCACGCTGGAAGCCGGCAGCGAGCGCATTCTGCCGTGGCTGTATCCGCCGACCTTCCTGCTGGTGGTGCTGCCGTTGTCGCTGTTGCCGCTGTGGCCGAGCTACCTGCTCTTCATGCTGGCCACCGGTTGGCTCTATGTGAAGGCCACGGTCGGGCTGCTCGGCGACAAGGTCGATGCGCGTCAGCGCGCGTGGATGTCGGTGGTCAGCTCGCCGGCCGTGTTTGTGACGGTGCTGATGGGGCAGAACTCCATGCTTACCGCCGGGCTGGCCGCTACAGCCGTGGCGTGGCTCGACAAGCGGCCCGTGTTGGCGGGTGTGGCCATTGGCCTGCTCGCCATCAAGCCGCAACTGGCGCTGCTGTTTCCGGTGGTGCTGCTGGTCACTCGCGCATGGAAGACGATGGCAAGCGCGGCAGTCACCGCCGTGCTGTTCGCGGCCATCAGCATTGCAGTCTGCGGCTGGGACACGGTGCCCGCCTTCTTTCAGAGCGCGCACTGGGCCGAGACCAACCTGGTCGAACAAGGCGGCACCGCGTGGTATGTCATGCCAACGTTCCTGGCGGCGGCGCGTGCAGCCGGCATCGGCATCAAGCTGGCTTACGCGATCCAGATGTCGACGGCCATGCTGGCGCTGCTGGCCACCGCCATCGTGTGGCGCCGCACGGCAGATACGGGCCTGCGTATTGCAGCGCTGGCCACCGCCACGCTGCTGATCTCGCCGTATGTGCGTGCGTACGAGCTGACGTGGCTCGTCGTGGCGATTGCAGGCTACGTCGGCCATGGGATTCGCTTCGGCCTGTCGAGCATGGAGCGCGGGGCACTGGTTGCGGCGTGGCTGCTGCCGGTGTTCGAGTTCACCAATCCGCTCTTTCATCTGCCACAGGTCGGACCGTTCTTCCTGGCGGCGATGATGGCATTGATCGTGCACCGAACGCTCACGCACGCGCGTGTGCACACCGCAGCCAAGCCCGGCCTCTCAGCCGCAGCAGGCATGCCGGCAGCGGTCAACACAAGCACCAGCGCATAACCATCGACAGACCAGCCATAGGCCTGCACACCGTCATCAAAGTTTGGGGGAAGTCATGCAGCCGAACCATCAAGACCCACACGACACGCCACTGCTTTCCCTCGTCGTGCCGTTCTACAACGAAGGCGATGCGCTGCATCTGTTCTTCGCCCGCGTGGTGCCGATCCTGGAAGCGATCGACAGCATGCACTTCGAGATCGTGTGCGTGAACGACGGCAGTGCAGACGACACGCTCGCCAAACTCGTCGCCGTATCGCAGACCGACGCCCGCATTCGTGTGGTGGACCTGACGCGCAATTTCGGCAAGGAAGCCGCACTCACCGCGGGGCTGGACGAAGCACTTGGCGATGCCGTCATCCCCATCGACGCCGACCTGCAGGATCCGCCGGAGCTGATCCCCACGCTGGTCGCGCACTGGCGCAAAGGTGCTGAGGTCGTGCTGGCGCAGCGCGCCAACCGCGCCTGCGATTCGTTCCTCAAGCGCGTGACAGCCGCCGCTTATTACCGCATCCACAACCGCCTGTCCGACCTGAAGCTGCCCGAAAACGTGGGCGACTTCCGGCTCATGGACCGCGCCGTGGTCAACGCGCTCAAGCAACTGCCGGAGCGGCACCGCTTCATGAAGGGCCTGTTTGCATGGGTCGGTTTCAACACGGTCATCGTGCAGTACGAGCGTGAGAAACGCAGCGCGGGCACGTCAAAGTTTTCCGGCTGGCGGCTCTGGAACTTCGCGCTGGAAGGCATCACGAGTTTCAGCACCTTGCCGTTGCGCAGCTGGACGTACCTTGGCGCGCTGGTTGCCGCGCTGGCCTTCTGCTATGGCGCTTTCATCATCCTGCGCACGATGATCTTCGGCGTGGTGGTGCCGGGCTACGCCTCGGAGCTGTCGCTGATGCTGTTCTTCGGCGGGTTGCAGATGATCGGTCTGGGAATGATCGGCGAATACGTCGGCCGCATCTATGACGAAGCGAAGGGCCGCCCCATCTACTTGGTCAAGCGCCGCTATCAGGAGCGCCGCCCGCGCAGCCGCGTCCCGAGCGTCAACAACCGGCAGGTGATCCCGATTGCGAGCGCTCGCCCGCGCCAGCCGCAAGGAGAACGCCAGCGCAGCCACGCGGCACGGCGCTGATGCCGACCGGAGACGCATCATGCGACATGCAGAATCGAGCGTCATGAACGCATTGGCAGGCGTGCTTCCGCTGCCGGATCGCATGTTGCTGATCCGCGTGTTCCGCTTTGGGGTGTCTGGGGTCGTCGCCACCGGCGTGCATGTGGCGATCGCCACGGCGCTGATCAGCGGCGTCTCGGCAACGCAGGTCACCGCCAACGGCGCCGCGTTTGTCTGCGCCAATGTGTGCTCGTACCTGCTCAATGCCCTGTGGAGTTTTTCGGCCAAACCGGCGCGCGCCAACTTCCTGCGCTTCTACGCCGTCTCGCTGTTGGGCCTCGCGCTGACGCTGGCAATTTCGTGGTGCGCGCAGACATTGGGCCTGAGCTATTGGGCGGGGCTGGCGGGCATCCTATCGACGGTGCCACCGCTAACCTTCATGCTGCACCGGTTCTGGACGTTCCGCTGACGCAGCTGCTTGCTCCGGGTCAGTCGGCGTCGCCGCTGTCGCTGCCGCCGTGCGTGCGGTCGAAGCGGCGCAGCGTGTCGATGCGCTCGCGCGTAAGCGGGTGCGACGAGAAGAACGCCGAGGCGTCGTCATCGCTGGCGGCGTCGGGCTTCTTGGCGGCATCTGCCTTGCGCGTGCCGCCGTGCGTGTCTTCCAGCGCCTGCAGCACATCGGCAAACGCGCCGACGGACAAGCCGTTCTCCTGCAGCAGCAGCGCGGCATAGCGGTCGGCATCGCGCTCGTAGTCACGCGAATAGCGCAGCGTCAGCAGAGCCGCCGGCACGCCCGACAGGATCGTCGAGACATCGCCAAACAGCAGCGCCGCCGTTGCCCCGATGGCCGACGACTGAATCACCTGCCGCAACCCGTGGCGATATTCAACGTGCCCAGCCTCATGCGCCAGCACACCCGTCAGGCCATCGCCCTCACCCACCAGCTTGACCAGCGCGTCGGTCACGACGATGTCGCCGCCCGGCAGCGCAAAGGCATTCGCGCCGATGTCGGCATCCCGAAACACGATGTGATACGTGTGCGTGGCCTGCGGCGGCCGGTGCAGCGCGGCAAACCGTGCGCGGATGCGGTCCTGCTGCGCGACGGGCAGCTTGCTGGGCCGGAGCCAGCGTTCGTCCATGGCTGTGAGCGTGCTGCGCCCAAGCTGTGCCTCGGCGCGCTGCGGCACCATATTGGCCACCACCTTGGCGCCCCACGGCAAGCCGTAGCGATACCCCAACGCCAGCACCACCACCATGGTCAGCAGCGCGCCCAACGCCAGCTTCCAGCTGTTCTGCGCCAGCACGACCCACCCTTCGCGATAGCCCGTGCGATGCAGCAGCGCATTCAGCGACGTCTGCTCCGCCGGGTCGTTGACCTCGCAGAAGGCGCCGTCCTCGAACGTAATCAGACGCGGAGCATGCTTGACGCGCTCCGACACCCGCAGCGTAGACAGCGGCGCACGGCGCAGTGGCGTCCCCTCGGGGTCGAACAGCACCGCCTCGCCCGCCTCGACGGCAAGGCGCACGGGTTGCGCGCGCGAAGTACGGCCGTCGAAGTAGGTCGCGAGGATCACAGCGGGGTGCCTTTGCCTTGCAGCGCGTTTACAGCGCGATATCGATGTCGTACCAGTCCACGGTGGCGTCGCCCAGGGCGCTCACCTTGGTGGTCTCGCCGGCCACGAAGGTGTCGAGCGAGCCCGACGCAAACATCGTCACGGATTCCAGCTTGTAGCGTGCAGTGCGCACACGTGCAAACGGCGTGAACAGGCCGACGGTGATCACGATCATCACCGCGTTCGACACGAAGATCCAGAACAGCTTCCCAGCACCCACCTGGCTCTGAAAGCGGTGTGCGCCCAGCGTCGTGTTGCTCCACACCAGGTTCTGCAGGCGCGACAGGACGTACGGCGTCAGGAACAGCATCGCCGCATACATGAACAAGCCGATGACGATGAAGCCGAAGATCTGACCAATACCAGGCGCACGATGGAACGACACCCCCAGCAGCAGCGACAGCACACCAGCCACCACAACGGCCAGCACCGCCAGACCGAATGTGCGCAGATAGACGCCGTAGAAATTGCCCGGCGTGGCCGAGAAATCAAACGGCACGGTGCCGAAGCGCGTGTTCTTGTGCTGATAGCGCTTGAAACGCTGATGCGCCAGCGGCGCCAACAGGTAGAGCGAAAACACGCTCAGGATCGGCCACACCAGGAACACCATGTAGCCCTCGGCATCCTTGCCCGTAAAGGCGAAGCGCAGCCCGCGGTAGCTGGAGTTGGCCATGCGGAAGCGCAGCGAGCGTACGAGCAGCCACGGAAACGCAGCGGCCATCAACGCAAGCAGCACCAGCCCTACCGCAGCTGACGAATGGCCGAGCAGGTTAAACGCCAGCGCCAGCACGAAGATGATCGCGCGGCCCTTGAGAATGGCGATCGGGCTGCCGTGATAGTCGAAGCTGGACCCGGCCAGCTGGGTGTTGCGATAGAAATACTGCAGCGTGCGCACCTTCGCCCAGGCCGAATAGATGCCCAGCGTGACGATGGTCAGCAGCAGGTTGACGATCCAGATGCGGAAGTATTCCGAGCCGCTGCCGATAAAGCGCAGCCGCAACGGTTGCGGCGCAGCCGGAGCGGGGGCGCCGCCCAGGACGGACTCGCGTGCGATGTCGTTCATCTGTTTTCCCTTCCCTGAGTTGTTGTCGTGCCCCGCTTCAGGACGCGTATCGATATTCAACGACGCTGAGGCTCGCGGGTGGGCCGATTGTAGCGAAGCACACTGCATTGCTGCGTTAACACCGTCTTAACAAATGCAGGCAACAAAAAACCCCGAGGGCTCGCACCCACGGGGTTTTTTGCTTGGAACAGCCATCCCGGAGGATGGCCGGGCCAGGGCCGGTACGGCAAATTACATCATGCCGTCCATGCCGCCCATGCCACCCATGCCGCCCGGCATTGCCGGAGCTGCATCGTCCTTCGGCAGTTCTGCCACGGCGCAGTCCGTCGTCAGCATCAGCGAAGCGACCGAAGCGGCGTTCTGCAGCGCGGTGCGGGTCACCTTGGTCGGGTCCAGCACGCCCATTTCCACCAGGTCACCGTACTCGCCGGTGGCGGCGTTGTAGCCGTAGTTGCCCGAACCTTCGATCACCTTCGACACCACAACCGAAGCCTCGTCGCCAGCGTTGGTGACGATCTGGCGCAGCGGCTCTTCCATGGCGCGCAGCACGATCTTGATGCCGGCGTCCTGGTCAGCGTTGGCACCCTTCAGACCGGAGATCAGTGCACGGGCACGCAGCAGTGCAACACCGCCACCTGCCACGATGCCTTCTTCCACGGCAGCGCGGGTCGCGTGCAGAGCATCTTCCACGCGGGCCTTCTTTTCCTTCATTTCGACTTCGGTGGCAGCACCAACCTTGATCACGGCAACACCGCCGGCCAGCTTGGCCACGCGCTCTTGCAGCTTCTCACGGTCGTAGTCCGAGGTCGCTTCTTCGATCTGGGCACGCACTTGCTTCACGCGGGCTTCAATGTTGCGGGCATCGCCTGCGCCATCGATGATCGTGGTGTTTTCCTTGCCGATTTCAACGCGCTTGGCTTGGCCCAGATCGTTCAGGGTTGCCTTTTCCAGGGTCAGGCCGACTTCTTCAGCGATGACCTGGCCGCCCGTCAGGATGGCGATGTCTTCCAGCATGGCCTTGCGGCGGTCGCCGAAGCCCGGAGCCTTGACGGCAGCGGTCTTCAGGATGCCGCGGATGTTGTTCACCACCAGCGTTGCCAGGGCTTCGCCTTCGACGTCTTCAGCGATGATCAGCAGCGGACGGCCAGCCTTGGCCACTTGTTCCAGCACCGGCAGCAGGTCGCGGATGTTGCTGATCTTCTTGTCGAACAGCAGCACGAACGGGTTGTCCAGCTGAACAACTTGCTTTTCCGGGTTGTTGATGAAGTACGGCGACAGGTAGCCGCGGTCGAACTGCATGCCTTCCACGACGTCCAGCTCGTCGGCCAGCGACTTGCCGTCTTCCACGGTGATCACGCCTTCCTTGCCGACCTTGTCCATGGCTTCAGCGATGCGCTGGCCGATGGATTCGTCGCTGTTGGCCGAGATGGCGCCAACTTGAGCGATTTCCTTGCTGGTGGTCGTCGGCTTGCTGATCTTCTTCAGCTCTTCAACAGCGGCCGTCACGGCCTTGTCGATGCCGCGCTTCAGGTCCATCGGGTTCATGCCAGCGGCAACGTACTTCATGCCTTCGCGCACGATCGACTGGGCCAGCACCGTTGCGGTGGTGGTGCCGTCACCGGCGTTGTCGCTGGTCTTGGAAGCGACTTCCTTGACCATTTGCGCGCCCATGTTCTGCAGCTTGTCCTTCAGCTCGATTTCCTTGGCGACCGACACACCGTCCTTGGTCACGGTCGGGCCACCGAAGCTGCGCTCCAGCACCACGTTGCGGCCCTTCGGGCCCAGGGTCACCTTGACTGCGTTGGCGAGAATGTTCACGCCTTCGACCATCTTGGCACGTGCGGCGTCGCCGAACACTACGTCTTTAGCTGCCATCTTGAGAATCTCCGAAATCTTTGGATGTTGCCCGCGCGCTCAGTCAGCGGCGCCGGCAATGAGGATTGGGTTACAGGTAAGCGATGCGACGGAGCGCGTGCTTACTTTTGCACCACGGCCATGATGTCTTCTTCGCGCATGACCAGGACTTCCTGACCATCCACCTTGACGCCCTGGCCGGCGTACTTGCCGAACAGCACGCGGTCGCCGACCTTCACGTCCAGCGCGATCGCATTGCCCTTGTCGTCTTTCTTGCCCGGGCCGACGGCCAGCACTTCGCCTTGATCCGGCTTTTCAGCGGCGGCGTCAGGGATGACGATGCCCGAAGCGGTCTTGGTTTCGTTGTCCAGGCGCTTCACGATCACGCGGTCGTGCAAAGGACGCAGGTTCATACACAACTCCTCAATGCAAAGTGAGTGTTTATTCACAAAACGCGCCGCAGAACGCGGCGCCTCGGGAAAGCATCGGGGACTGGAGGTTTGTTAGCACTCCTGTCCGGCGAGTGCTAATTATAGGGACGGGGTATTACGATTTCAAGAACGGGGGGAGCAGAAGTTTGTTGTCGAGATTCACTGAATCTGGAACTTTGGTCACTCAATTTGGAACTCTCGGACGCAGGCAAACACCATCCGAGCCCACAATCTCTCTAACTTCAAATACTTAGAGCTCACTAAAGCTGCCAGACCCAACGCGGCGGCTTTTGCCCCGGCGCGGCATTCCTCGTCTGCGGAGCGTTCCTACATCGGCAACGAAGGGGGCCCGGAAATGCGGGTTTCCCCTGAAGAGGCAAGGCAGCCAGCGCGGCCGGGATATCGACCAGCACTAGCTCCATGTCGCTTTAGTGATTTATTTACCACTCACACTCAATAGCTCGGAGGCGCACTGTGGCGCGGCCGTCGCGTCCCGCTCGATCAGCTTCGCGCCGTCGCCCTCTGGCAACTTCGGCCAGCGCTCGCGGCTACCGTCACCGACCGACACCGTTTCAGGTTCGTGTTTACCATACGAGACCGCTCAGATACGTTGTAGTCGGGCTGGCGTGGGCCTGTCATGCTTGATAGGCAGCGACGAATGCCTTCATAGCGCGCCTTGCGATAGATTCGAGTTGGGTTGGAGGCACGTTGTCGAGTGCATGCAGCAGAAACTTCAATAACAGCTCCGACTCCAGTAGCCCGCACAGATGCGCAGCAGCCACTTCAGGGTCATCGCGACGCAGTTGCCCTCTTTCCATGGCCGAGGCCAGAAATTGCGTTGTCAGGTCCATGTACGGCTTCACTGTCCGCGCATATATCGTTGCCCCCAACTTGCTATCGGCGGGGGTGGAAAAGACCAGCCTGCGAAGCGCCTGAAAGCGCGACGAATACACCGTTTGCAGCAGCCGTACTCCAAACGCGAACAACAAGTTTTCTATGCATTCTGCTGAGGCATCCAGCTGTTCCAGAACTCCGCCTGTTTCCTGTGCTGTAGCGGCAATGATGACTTCGTAGTACAGCTCTTCCTTCGACTCGAAGTAGCTATACAGCGTGCCCTTGGAACACTTGGCGCGCTCGCTGACGTGGGACATTAGGGTTCGCTCATAACCCTGTTCGAAAAACACTTCCGTGGCGGCGCTCAGTAACTGCAGCCGCTTCTGTTCCGTCTTAGTCCGCACTGCTCCCCCTTTGTCGAACTGATGAGTTCGATTTTGCCCGAGCGATGGTACACTTCAAAATCGAACTGATCGGTTCGATTTTAGACTAGGAGGGAATCAATGCCGGAAATAGATCACATTCGTAAGCCCAAGCCTCTGCGGTTGTGGGACACATACGCCTTCCCCGCTGTGTACTTCGCCTTGTTGGGAGCGATATTTCTTATCCTCTATTTGGCTTCGCTGTGGAAGCACGCTTAACGTGTGGGTAGCGCTTCACCTCCCCGTTTTTCGTATCCAAATAGCTGGTCCGGAGATGCGAGTAATAGGATGAGGCGCCCCCAACTCCGTTGAGGGCGCCTTTGTAATCCGGACGTCTACTCCCTAGAACTTGTGGCGCATGCCAATCAGTGCGCCCGTCTGGCCACTACCGGCCAGCACCGTGCCGCCGCTGCCCAGCGCGAGTGACGAGCCGTTCCGATTCAGCGCGCGGGCGGCGGTGAAGTACAAGTCGGTGCGTTTGGAGAGCGCGTAGTCAGCCTGCACGATGAAGAGCCACGGATCCTGATTGTTTGCGCGGTTGTCCAGGTAGTAGGCTGAGCCGGTCACGGACCAGGCGGGTGTGAAGTTGTATGTGGCACCCAGCCAGTACATGTTCGAGCGCACCGCCGTGGTCAGTGCCGTGCTGCCGGTCGAACCACCGTACTGCGAACGCGCCCAGCGATACCCTGCAACCAGCTTGACAGGTCCAACCGCAGTCGCCGCGCCGACGGCGACGTTCTTGTTGGACAGGTCTTGCGAGGCCACGCTGGAACCCTGCGTCTGGTCATACGCCACGGCAAAGCTCGTCGCGCTCATCGCATAGGCGAGTTGTCCGCCGATCTGCCGGCCGGCCTTGCCGGCACCTGCGATCTCTCCGCCGAAGCCGGCATCCCAGCCCGTGCTGTACGTCGCCTCGACCGTCAGGCCGCCGAAGAGGCCGAGGTACTTGATGGAATTGTCGATGCGCTGGGAAAACACCGGGTCCATCGACGTAATCGAATAGCGCGCTGCAACGCCCATCAGGTCGTACGTCTTGGCGAAGTCGTAAATGGGCGCATCCTGGCGGCCGAGCGTGACGGTGCCGGCGCTGCCCTGTAGCCCGACATAGGCGCTGCGGCCGAACAGGCGCGAGGTGCTGCCGGTGCCGTTGGCGAGCGTGCCCGTGTCGAGGTTGGTGCCGTTCTCCAGCAGGAACAGCGCCTTCATACCGCCGCCGAGGTCCTCCACGCCGCGCAGGCCGAAGCGTGAGCCCGACTGGTTGCCTGGCTGCATGCGCACGACGGATGCGCTGCCGCCGCCTGTTTTGGGCACGTTGTTAATGACCTCGATGCCGATGTCGGCCACGCCGTAGAGCGTGACACTCGATTGCGCGTGCGCGAAGCCAGCGGTCATGCCGGCGGCCAATGCGGCCAGTTGTAGATGACGTTTCATGATTCCTCCTAGGTTTATTTGTAGGTAAGCAGGCAGCACCCGGCCGCCGGGCGGCTCGATGCCCGGAAGCCGGAGAAGAAGAACAAAAAGGACGGGGGCGAAGCCGCCTTACGAGGGCTGAGACGAAGCCGCCTCCGTCACGCGCACGAGTAGCGTCATGACAAAGGAGATGGCTAGCAGTGCTGACAGGAACAGCAGTCCCGTCGTGGTGCTATGCGTCTGGCCTTTCAGGTAGCCGATGGCGAACGGCCCGACAAAGCCGCCAAGGTTGCCGATGGAGTTGATGACGGCAATCGACACGGCTGCGGTGGAGCGCGTGAGGAACAGCGTGGGCAGCGCCCAGAACGGCGACTTGAATGCATACAGGCCCGCCAGGCTCAGGCAGATCATCACCATGGCAATGACGGGATTGCCGATGAAGCCCGCGCCCACGAACGCGAGCGCCGCCACGCCCAGCGGAATGGCCGAATGCAGACGACGCTCGGCACGCTTGTCGGAGCGGCGCGACCACCAGATCATCGCGGCCGTTGCAACCACATACGGCAGCATTGCGATCAGTCCAACCTGCGTGTGCGACAGCTTGGCCGAGAAGCCCTTGATGATCTGCGGCATCCAGTAACCGATGCCCAGGCTGCCGCACTGATAGACGAAGTAGATGAATGACAGGTAGAGCACGTTCGGATTCGCCATCACCTTGAGCGTGCCAAGGTGCGCGGCAGCGGGGCGGGCCTTTTTGTCACGCTCCAGTTCAGCGAGCAGCCAGTCGCGTTCGGCTTCGGATAGCCAGCGCGCATCTTTCGGGCGGTCGGCCAGGTACAGGTAGCACAGCACGCCGCCAATCACCGCGGGCGCGCCTTCGAGCAACAGCATCCAGCGCCAGCCGCTCCATTGCAGCCAGTGGACGTTGTCCATGATCCACGTGGAAAGCGGCGCACCGATGATGTACGACACGGGAATCGCGGCAGTGAAGAGCGATACGGTGGTCGCCAGCTCGCGCGCACGGAACCAGTACGTCAGGTAGACGATGATGCCGGGGAAGAAGCCGGCTTCCGCCACGCCCAGCAGAAAGCGCAGCACGTACAACTGCGTCGCGCTTTGCACAAATGCGGACGCCATCGCCACGATGCCCCACGTGACGAGGATGCGCGCGATCCAGCGTCTCGCGCCGAAGCGGTTCAGCATGACGTTGCTCGGGACCTCGAACAGGAAATAGCCGATGAAGAAGATGCCCGAGACGAATCCGAAGGCCTCGCTGCTGAGTGCCAGCTCCTTATTCATCTGCAGCGCCGCATAGCCGATGTTGGCGCGATCGAGATATGAAATGATGTACAGCACGAACACGAACGGAATGATGCGCCAGGTGATCTTGCGCACGATTGCCTGTTCGTCCGGCAGTGCTGTGGCCATCGTGTTGGCGTGTGTTGAGACAGTGGGATTGGACACGTTGTTCACCTTCTTCAAGCCGGATGCGAGAACACCATGCAGACGGGGCTGCCGCTCTGCACGCTGTGGCCGGTCGGGCGCAGGCGCCCGCTATGTGGGTCAATGCCGAAGGCAACGATGGTGTCGCTGTCTTCGTTCAGCGCGTACAGGAAGCGGCCGCCCGGCGCGATGGTGAAGAAGCGCGGCGTGCGACCGCTCGTCTTGTCAGCGCCCACGAAATGCAGCAGCCCTGTTGCGGCGTCGATGCGGAACACGGCGATGCTGTCGTCGCCGCGGTTGGATGCGTAGACAAAGCGGCCGGCCGCGTCGACCTCGATCTCGGATGCACGGCTGTTGCCGGTAAAGGTGTCCGGCAGGGATGACAGTACCTGCCGGGGCGTGAGGGTTGCCGTGGCACCGTCGTAGCCGTAAGTGGTGACGGTGGAATCCAGCTCGTTGACGACGTAGGCAAAGTGGCCGTTCGGGTGGAACGCCACGTGGCGCGGGCCGGCGCCTTCGCGTGCTTCCACAAAGCTGGGCGCGGCAGGTGTGAGGCGGCCATCGGCAAACCGGAAGGCGAACGTGCGGTCCAACCCCTTGTCGGGCACGATGACAAAGCGGCCTGTCGAGTCAAACGGGTTGAAGTGCGGCTTGGCCTGCTTCTGCTCGACGCGGTGTGGGCCGATGGGACCGTCGAGCTTGACCAGTTGTGTAACCTCCCCCAGCGCACCATCGCCGCCAATCGGCAGCACCGCCAAGCTCGCGCCAATGTGGTTGGTCACCACCATGAACTGGCCCGACGGGTCGATCGCCAGGTGCACCGGGTTCTTGCCCTGCGTGCTTTGTTTGTTGATGAAGGTGAGCTTGCCGCTAGCGCGGTCGACGGCAAAGGCGCTGATGTCGCTCAGGTCGCCATGCACGGTGTAGAGGCGGTCGCCCGAGCGGTTAATCGTCAGGAACGACGGGTTCACCAGATCTTTAACGATTTGCACGGGCTCAAGCGCCGCCGTGTGCGTGTTGACGCGGAACACGCTGATCCCGTCGCCGCGGGCGTTGCGTTCGCGCGTGGTGCGCGAACCAACGTAGGCATACATAGTCATGGGTTCGGAAGTTGTAGGAGTGAGGTGCGTGCTGGCGGCCGACACTGCCGGCACACCAACGGAGGCCAGTGCGCCGCCCGATAGCGCTGCCTGCAGCAGGCGCCGTCGCGAAGGGCTGGGCGCAATAAGGGCGGGGTCCGGTTTCATGCTGTCTCCGTGTGTCGTTATGGTGATTCGGGTTTCCACTTGATTGCATTTTTTCGTATACACGTGCAAAAATACAGTCATGGAAAACACCTACACCCCACCCGAAGCGTCGGTAAGCGTTGACGGCATCACTTATCGGTACGTCGATCTGCCCGCGATGTTTGGTAGCGCGCTCACGCGGCTGCCGGTTGTGCTGCGGCTATTGCTGGAGAACGTCATCCGCAATACGCCGGGCGAAGAGCGCCAGCGCGCGGTGAACGGCGTGCTGCGCTGGTTGGACAGCGGCACCAGCGAGGAAGAGATCGCCTTCCAGCCGAACCGTGTGCTGATGCACGACACGACGAGCACGCCCGCGCTGGTGGACATCGCCGCCATGCGTGATGCCTTGGCCGAAGCCGGCGCCGACCCGGCCGCGCTCAACCCGGTGCTGCCGGTGGATGTGTCGGTCGACCACTCATTGGCGGTGGAGGCCTACGCGCAACCCGATGCCGCCACGCGCAACCTGCAGATCGAGATGCGCCGCAACGCGGAGCGCTACCGCTTTCTGCGCTGGGCGTCGAACACGCTGCGCGGCGTGCGCATTCACCCGCCGGGCACGGGGATCATGCACACCATCAACCTGGAGCAGTTGGCCACGGTGGCCACCGTGCAGACCATCGACGGTGCGCAGTGGCTGGTGCCCGATACCCTGATCGGCACCGACAGCCATACCCCGATGATCAACGGCATCGGCGTGCTGGGCTGGGGCGTGGGCGGGCTGGAAGCGCAGACGGTGATGTTTGGCATGCCGGTCATGCAGCGCATTCCGGATGTGATTGGCGTGCGGCTGCGTGGCGCGCTGCCGGCGGGCTCATCGGCCACGGATCTGGCGCTGACGGTGACGAAGGCGCTGCGCGACATCGGGGTGTCCGGCGAGTTCGTGGAGTTCTTCGGCCCCGGCGTGGCCACGCTGACGGCGGGGGAGCGTTCCGTTGTCGCCAACATGGCGCCCGAGTATGGCGCGACCACCGGCTTCTTCCCCGTGGATGCGCGGACGCTGGCGTACCTGCGCGCGACCGGCCGATCGAAAGACGCCATTGCACAGGTCGAGGCGCTGCACCGCCGCTCCGGTCTGTGGTTCGACCCGGACAACACACCGCGCTACACCCGCGTGCTCGAAATCGACCTGAGCACCGTGCATCTGCACGTGGCGGGGCCGCGCCGGCCGCAGGACCTACTGCCTTATACGCAGACGGGGCGCGCGTTATCCGCCGCCGCCGCGAACGCGCAACCGAGCGCAACGCTGCCCGCGCACCCTGTCGCCATTGCGGCCATCACGAGTTGCACCAACACGTCGGACCCTGCTCAGTTGATTGCGGCAGGACTGGTCGCACGCCGTGCACGTGAACGTGGATTGTGCGTGCCGGCGTGGGTAAAGACGTCGCTCGGGCCGGGTTCGCCTGCGGCGGCCGAGTATCTGCAGCGCGCTGGCTTGATTGAGGATTTGTCGGCGGTCGGCTTCGACATCGTCGGCTTTGGCTGCACGACCTGCATCGGCAATTCTGGCTCACTCACGGCGCCCATTCAGCAAGCCATTGCTCTTGGCGAGACCGCACCAGTTGCGGTGCTGTCGGGCAACCGCAACTTTCCGGGGCGCGTGCATCCGGATCTGAGCCTGGGCTTCATCATGTCGCCGCCGCTGGTGATTGCGTTTGCGCTGGCGGGCGATGCCGCGCTCGACCTGAACGAGCAGCCGTTGCAAACCACCGCAGACGGCACCCCTATCTACTTGCGCGACTTGTGGCCGACGCGTGAGGAAATCGACGCGCTGGTCCAACTTGGCACATCGCCAGCGGACTACCGCCGTGCTTTCGCCGTTGCAACCGGCAACCCGATGTGGGCCTCCATCGATGCCCCCACGACTGCACGCTACCCGTGGGATGCGCAGTCCACCGCGCTGCGCCGCCCGCCGTTCGCGGCGCTGGACGCGGGCAGCCAGCTCGGCGAGTTCGACGCGCACCCGCTGCTCGTACTGGGCGACGACATCACGACCGACCACATCTCGCCGGCCAGCGCGATTCCGAAGGACAGCTTCGTCGCCGATTTCCTTGTGGAGCGCGGGGACGATCGCAACGACCTGAACGTCTTCGCATCGCGCCGCGGCAACTGGGAGGTGATGGTGCGCGCCGCGTTTTACAACAAGACGCTAGTGAACTTGCTGGCACCTGGTGCGCCTGTCGCCCACACCGTGCACGCACCCAGCGGCGATGTCATGCCGATCCACGAAGCCGCGCAGCGCTATCACGATGAAGGTGCTTCAGTTGTGCTCCTGGCGGGTGCGCGCTACGGCACCGGCTCGTCGCGCGACTGGGCGGCCAAAGGGCAGCGGCTGCTCGGTATCCGGGCGGTCATTGCGGTAAGCTTCGAGCGCATTCACCGTTCCAATTTGATTGGCATGGGCATCTTGCCGCTGCGGTTTCCGGTAGGGATGAATCCGCAGGCGCTGGCCATTCAGCCGGGCGATACGGTTCACATCTCTGCGCCGCCCGAGTGGATCGAACCGCGCTGCACTGTCCCGGTCCGCATTCATCGCGCCGATGGCCGTGTGGAAACGTTCGAAGCGACCGCCGCTGTGGAAACGCAGCTCGAAACCGCGCTGCTCCGTCGTGGCGGCGTGATCCCCTCTATCTTGGGGGACACGCTGGCGGAACAACACGCGACCGCCTCGGCGTAATCCGCAGATGCCCGTGCCCCATGCCCCACACGCCATGAAGCACGACCGCCCCATCGCTACGCAAATCGTCGATCTGATCCAGGCCGAGGGCATGGAGGTCGGCTCGCACCTGCCCGCGCAGATGATTGCCGACCGGCTGCGCGTGTCGCGCTCGCCCGTCAACGAGGCGCTGGCGCTGCTACATGAAAAGGGCATCCTCGCGCGTGAGAAGAACCGCGGCTACTTTGTCGCCAAGCCGGTCACGGCGCCGGCTTCGGTGGTCGCCACCGAGCTGGGCCTGGATGAAGACGACGTGGTGACCCGCGCGTATTTCCAGATTGCCGACGACCGCCTCAAGGGTCTGCTGCCCGATGAGTTTGCCGAGCAGGCCATCCGCACGCGCTATGGGCTGACGACCACACAGCTCAACAGCGTGCTCGGCCGCATCGCGCAGGAGGGGTGGGCCGAGCGCAAGCCGGGTTACGGCTGGCAGTTCTCAACCATGCTGACCACGCCGGACAGCCTGCTGCAGTCGTATCGCCTGCGCCTGGCACTTGAGCCGGCGGCATTGCTGGAGCCGAGGTATCGGCTGGACGAACGCGTCATCGAACGGCTGCGTGCCGCAGAGAACCACCTGCTCGACGGCGGCATCGAAACCGACACCGCCGACGAGCTCCACGACCGTGGCGTTCGCTTCCATGAATCGCTGGTGGAGGCCTCGGGCAACGCGTTCTTCATCGACACCATCCGTCGCGTCAATCGCGTGCGCCGCCTGTTGTCGTATCGTTCGATGCGGCATCGCGAGCGCTATCCCGAACACGCCAAGCAGCACCTTTACATCCTCGAACTGCTCGAACGCGAGCGCAACGAAGAGGCCTCGAACATGATGCGCGCGCACCTACGCCACACGCTCGACGCCATTTCCAAGATCTCGAACATCCTCACCCCTTAGCCAACGAACGCACCATGTCCGTCCATTCGACCCTGCTTGCCGCACTTGCCCCGACGGGCGTCCTTCGCGCTTCTATCAACACCGGCAACCCAATCCTTGCCGGGTTGGACGCCCAAGGGCAGGCCGTTGGCGTGTCGGTCGATCTGGCGCGCGCGCTGGCGGACAAGCTGGGCATCGAATTGGAACTGGTCGTGGTCGATGCGGCTGGCAAGTCCGTCGACGTGGTGTCCCAGGAACAAGCCGACATCGGCTTCTTCGCTATCGACCCGCGCCGCGCGACAAGCATCTCGTTCACCGAACCTTACGTGCTGATCGAGGGCTACTACCTTGTGCGTGACGATTCGCCCGTCCGCACCAATGCCGATGTGGACCGCGCGGGTAATCGCGTCGTCGTGGGCAAAGGCAGCGCATACGACCTGTTCCTCACGCGTGAGCTGCAGCACGCGGAGATCGTGCGCGCGCCGACGTCACCCACGGTGGTGAAGACCTTTCTGGAGACGCAATGCGAAGTGGCGGCAGGCGTGAAGCAACAGCTCGAAGCCGATGCGGCTAGCATGCCAGGGCTGCGCCTGCTGGACGAGCGCTTCATGGTGATCCGTCAGGCGATGGGCGTGCCGACGAGCCGTGGCGCGGAAGCCGCGTCGTTTGTCGTCGGCTTTGTTGAAGCGATGAAGGAGTTGGGCTTCGTTGCGGAGGCCTTGCAGCGGCATGGGGTGACGGGTGTTTCCGTGGCGTCCTCCCGGGGCTAAATGCGAATCGCTCGGCTCTCCATAACCGGACATGACGGCGATGTTGTTATCGTCGGAAAAATCGCGAAGCGCAGTGATTGACTCGCACACCCGACCCAGCTGGTAGCAGAAGTAGTGGTGAGCCCGGTTGTTCATGTCTTCCGCGTGGCGCCGCCATTCTCAATCGGGACCCTTGCGACCATACGCCTCAGAACGGTGCCCCTCATGTGAGTGAAGGCCGCTGTCGGCCGCGAGACGGATCGCGCCGAAAAGCAGTTCTCCAGGCTGTCCCATGAGTCATGGCGCACCGGGTACCCGCGAAAGTTCAGAGTTACGTGAACCAAAACACGGATAGTTCAAAGTTAAGCGAACCAAGAGTTCAAAGTTGGCCGAGCACCTTCGCCGGAAACGCTTATAGATAGGGACCCACCGGTTCAGCGTTGAATGAATCTCGACATTTGTCGGATTTCTGTCGAGATTCACTGAATCTGGAACTTTGGTCACTCAATTTGGAACTTTCGCGCCCCGAGCGACGCGCCATATCAGGAAAATATCTTTGTCTTTCAATAGCTTATTGAGAACCCACCTCTGTGCCCCCCCTGCAGACTCGGTGTCAAGGTTCACTCCACTCTGACTCCACAAAGTGCGTGTCTGACCGCACTGCAAAGAAATGGCTTTCTCTCAATAAATGTGCGGAATTCGACATGAAGGAGATGTGGCGCGACAGGGGTCCGCAATTGGCAACGAGCGACGTTCACGCGAACCCGAGGCGCGGCTTAGACAGCGTTAAAGCGCTTCATGCATCACAAGCACTTCCGCTTCCCCGGGTGATGCTCGATGAGATCAACAACAATGGCTTGGCACACTGGCAGGTAACTTTGTGCTTCACCGTTCGTTTGACATGGACATGACGCCCTCCTTACTTGCGCAGCACGCCATTGGCGCCTGCGGCGGGGCTCCATGCGAAAGCGTCTGCGTCAGTCACGATCGTGCCGATACCCGGATACGGGAAGTGAGGTGCAAAGATCAATTCGTGCGACGCGGCAAGCCGCACTAGCGTTGCCCGGCGATTGTCCTTGGCGACTTGCGGCTCGCTGTCGAAGCCCATGGTCCAGTCTGGCTTCTGCAGGGAAATGATCGCGCTGTGTGCCGCGTCGCCAATGTCCAGCAAACGGCGACCGCCAGAGACGATCTCATACCCCACATGCCCGGGCGTGTGTCCTCTCAAGGGCACCGACGTAATGGAGGGCGTTACTTGGACACCGGGTTCAAATGGTTCGACCTGAGCAGCGATGGCGTTGGCGAAGTCGGCCATGCCCGATTGCTGCTGCAAGCCTGCCCAGTCGATCGAGGAGAACCGGATTTTTGCGTGAGGGAACGCGGATTCTCCCGTATTGGTTAGCAGCCCGCCAATATGGTCGGGATGCGGGTGCGTGATGAGAACATCGGTGACCTGCGCAGCTGTGACACCGGCCAGCTTGAGACTGTCAAGCAATACGCCACCGACCTTGGGGCCAAGACCGGTGTCGATCAGCACGAGGTGTGTACCGTCGCGGACTAGCAAGGCGTCTACGGGCAGCGTGATCTGGTCGGTAGGCGCCTGGGCCGCTTTCAAGACTTCTGCCACAGCTTTCGGACCAACGTCGGCCCCAAAGATCTTTCCGTCATTGGGCAGCACGTATACACCGTCGGTAAGAGACGTCACGCGGAGCGCCCCGATATCGAAAGGTGTCGCTGCAGGAGAGGCGGGGCCTGGACCCGCTGCGGTCGCCGCGATAGGTATCAGGAGCCCAGCAATGATCGTCGTCAGCGTTGCATTCAGCTTCATGGTTGTCGTTTCCAGCAGTAGTGAAGAGTCGGAATTCGATAGATTCTGATGGGGCTTACACGGCTTTGGCGTCTGGCGCCCATTGCGCTGGAAAGTCGCCGGCACGAAGCGCAGGCGTGGCAGCGACGACGGTGTAGTCGACCAGCTTGTGCACGTAGAACGAGTCATCCTCAAGCATGGCGTCAAGCTCCGCACGGTTTTCACACGTGGCCAGCACAAAGCCGCCAGTTCGCGGTTCCAGCGGTCCCGCAACGAGAATCCGCCCTTGTCTGGTGTGTTCAATGAGCCAATCGCGATGGGTATCAAGATGGCTTTCAATCTCGTCTACCGGGCGGATGTAGTTGAGCGTGATGGCGTACAGCATGGGTTCAATCTCCAGGTGATCAGGTTGCTTGAGGTATCGGGCGACGCGGCTGTCGTGGCCCGAATCAAAACCCCGTGGAATAGGCCGCATCGCGTACGCTGGCGCGCGCCGCGCTCATCGATTCGCTGCGTGCGTCTGCCCCCTTGGAGAGCCGCTCCGCCCGTACGAAACGGACATCGACAATGCCCAGAAAACCGAACACCGCGCTCAGATAGGCTTCTTGAAAGTCCATGATTGCGGCAGGTCCAGCCGAATACATACCGCCACGCGTTGAGGCAACGATCACGCGCTTGCCCTCGACCAGCCCGACAGGGCCGTTCTCGGTGTACTTGAACGTACGACCGACCTGGGCCACGCGGTCGATCCAGGCCTTCAACTGGCTGGGCACCGAAAAGTTGTACATCGGCGCGCCAACGACGATCACGTCGCTGGCGAGCAGTTCTTTGACCAGCATTTCAGAGCGCGCGTGTTCTGCTCGCGTGGCGTCATCAAAGTCGCCGACACCTAGGCTGCGGAAACCGGCGGCGATGGCGCCATCCAGATGTGGGATCGGCTCGAGTGCGAGGTCTCGATGGACAACTACGGCCGCCGGGTTGTCGCGGCGCAGCTCGTCTGTGATGGCGGTGCTGAGGACTCGCGACGCAGAGGCATCGCCAAGGATGCTGGAATCAAGGTGCAGGATTTGCATGACGTCTCTCCAAAAAACGTTGGGATGGACGTCAAGATAGGGGGACGGCGCATGTGGAACTAGGGGCGCGTTTCGCTACGGAGCGTCCTATGAATGAGACAATCCTGGCTCATTCCAGCCACCGTTTTTGGAGCACTGTCGTGGAGGATCTCAACGATCTCGTCATGTTTGCCGCTGTCGTCACGCATGGCAATTTCTCCAGTGCTGCGCGGGCGCTCGGCATCCCGAAATCTCGGGTCAGCCGCTGCGTGGCAGAGCTGGAGGAACGGCTTGGCGTTCGATTGCTGCAGCGATCCACGCGCGCCGTGCGCGTGACGGACGTGGGGTCGGCTTTTTATGCGCACTGCGAGGCCATCACGCAATCCGTGCAAGCGGCAATGGAGGTTGCAGAACGAGCAAGCGACAAGCCCTCAGGACGGCTGCGCGTGAGTTGCCCGGTCGGCGTGGCGCATATCTTCCTCGCCCCTGTATTGGCGAAATTTCTTGAGGCCCACCCTGATGTGCGGCTGGAACTTGACCTGACCAACCGTCGGGTCGACGTGATCGCAGAAGGCTACGACGTGGCTTTGCGTATCCGATCCACGCTTGATGATTCGGAATTGGTCTTACGCAGTTTCGGGCTGAGTGAGCAAGTGCTTGCTGCCAGCCCTGCTTTTGTAGAAAGGCACGGCCCATTCCATACGGTTGACGCGCTACAAGGCGTGAGCGGAATCGGGCCTGGCGGCGCGCGTGGCGAGCCCGCCCGTTGGGAGGTCACCGGGCCCGATGACCGGGCTCAGGAAATTCACTACAAGCCGACGCTCGTGACCGACGATGTGTACCTGCTTGAGCAGATGGCACTCCGTGGTGCGGGTGTGGCGCAATTGCCCGTCGATCTGTGCGGACCGGCCATACAGGATGGACGGCTTGTGGTTCTGTTGCCTGAATACCGTATGCCGTCACACCAGCTTCATGCGGTGTTTCCCTCGCGGCGAGGTGTCGTGCCGGCGGTGCGTGCCTTCATTGAGTTTCTTGCGGCTGAGTTGCCAGTGATGACCTCCCGAGCCGCTGCCCACGACGAGGCCGCTCCTGGGCCCAGCGCACACTGATGCGGCGATGAAGCCACGAGGTGCACAGCCTCGTGAGGCTTCATCGCGGCAGGGGTTCACCGGCGCCCCTCTCGAGCGGCGCGATCAATCAGGTTCGCCACCACGGCCGGGTGCGAGACCAACGACATATGGCTCGATTTCACCGTCGTCACGCGAGCCTTGATCTGTTCGGCCAACTCACGCTGCACGGGCGTCTTGAGCGCATGGTCCTCTTCGGTAACGAGATACCACGTTGGTTTGTGGTGCCATGCCGCATGAGAGACCTTGCCTTCAAACGCGGATGCGGAAATGGGCACCTGCGTAGCCGCAAGAATGCGCGCACGGGACTCAGGTACGTCGCCCGCCATGACTTGGCGATAGGCTACTGGATCATCGAGCCAGATCAGACCTTCACCATCAGGCTTGAGTCCTTCCATGGGCGCCTTCAGGCGGGTCAGAAGGTCCGATACCGATTCGCCGCTGTCCGGTACAAGCGCAGAGAGGTAGACGATGCCTTTGACGTTGTCGGCATTCCCCGCTTCAGTTACCACGGCGCCCGCATAGGAGTGGCCTACCAGGATGACATCACCCGACTGCCGGGCCAGAACACGGCGGGTGGCAGCGACATCGTCCGGCAACGAAGTCAGCGGGTTCTGAACCGCGGTGACGTGGTAGCCCTTGCGCTGCAAGGCCGAGATGACCTCTGACCAACTGGAGCCATCGGCAAAGGCGCCATGCACCAGGACGATATTTCGGATCGGGCTACCCACTTCTTTTGCCTCGCTCGCTAGGGTGAAGAGGCTCGCCATGAGCCCGACAAAGATTGCAGCGGATTTGAGCCACCGGCTCTGGGGTACTTTCATAAGTCGCTCTCGCTCGTTCTATGAAGGGAAAAATTCAGTCGGCCTGTGTGTCTAATGCTGAGAGAAAAGCCTGCCCAAGTAGGCACGGACGTCACGGATCGCCGCATCTCTCGCCTGGGCGTTGGCCCCAACATGGGGGTCCAGTTGCACGCACGCATCCTGGAAGCTGAATTCGGATTGCGTGGCGACGTTGATCAATGTCCCCTTTGCGTCTTCTGCAATCTGGCACGCGCGGACAGTTTGCGATCCCTTGGCCACGGTGGGTGCCATATCGAACGGCAGATCAAATCCATGATGCGCGTCTGGGTAAACCGTCATCAAAGCGTCTTTGCCAGCCTCGCGTAACCGCTCCACGTACGCCGCGCACTGCTGGGGCGGGTCGTAGTCATCGTTGGCACCGTGGAATTCTCGGATTGGAGCGTCAATGTTGGTGTCGTCTTGATACCGCGTCATGCAGTCGGGGTAAAACGGAATGTATGCCTGGAAGCGCGCACCGCTCGTATTCCACAAACGGTGAAGCCGGCGCATCGCCGCATACAACGTGGTCTGCCCGCCGCGCGAGAATCCCATCAGAACAATTCGTTGGGGATCGATTCGCGGGTGGTGCGCGAGCACGGAGAGTGCTCCATACGCGTCGATGATGAGATTCAACCGGCCCAGTTGGCTTTGGTCGCGACTCGTCGAAACGATGCCTCGCCCCGTGAAGCCGTCGACGGCGAACGTGGCGATGCCCATAGCGTTAAAAATGCGCTCCCACATCTCGATGTTGGGGCCAATGCCGCTGGAACCGTGGATGAGCACCACTACCGGTTGACGCCCGCCTGCCTGGGCCAGGCGCAGCACACCCCCCACCGTTACCGGCTTTCCATCTTTGCTGCCGGTCAAGACCTGGGTGTCCGACAGCGTGAGGGACGGAATTGCATGCACTTCAACATGCGCCGCGATATCACCGCTTTGTGCCTGTGATGTGGTGGCCCAGCAGCACAAGAGGAGCGCGAAAACAGTCAACCACTTCATTGCATCTCCCCTCCTGACGTCAGCCTTCTGTTTTGAGCGTCCCGCGCGAGATTTGGTCGCGCTCCAACGACTCGAACAGCGCTTTGAAGTTGCCTTCGCCGAAACCTTCGTCGCCCTGGCGTTGAATGAATTCAAAGAAGACCGGCCCAAGCACGGTTTGAGAAAAGATCTGCAGCAACAGGCGAGGTTTCCCGCCGGAAGTACTGCCATCCAGCAGGATGCCTCGCGCCTTCAACTGCTCGATGGGCTGCCCATGATTCGGCAGGCGCGCCTCCAGTGCTTCATAGTAATAGTCGTTCGGCGCAGTCATCAACGGCACGCCGGCCAACTGCAGCTGATCGATGGTGTCGATCAGGTTGCCCGTCAGCAGCGCGATGTGCTGAATGCCTTCTCCATTGAACTGCAGGAGGAATTCTTCGATCTGGCCGCTGCCCCTGGACGATTCTTCATTCAGGGGAATCCGGATCTTCCCATCGGGCGCCGTCATCGCCCGCGACGCCAGCCCTGTGTATTCGCCTTGAATGTCGAAGTATCGAAGCTCTCGGAAATTGAACAATTTTTCGTAGAAGGCCGCCCAGAACGCCATGCGCCCACGGTAGACGTTGTGCGTCAGATGGTCGATGCGCTTCAGTCCATACCCTGTTGGGTGCGTATCCGCGCCTTCGATGAATTCGAAGTCGATGTCGTAGACGGACTTGCCGTCTTCAAACCGGTCGATGAGGTAGATCGGCGCACCGCCGATGCCCTTGATGGCAGGAAGGCGCAACTCCATGGGGCCCGTCGGAATGTCGATCGGTTGGGCACCGAGTTCGAGCGCGCGGTTAAACGCTTGATGGGAATCTCTGACACGGAATGCCATGCCGCACGCGCTAGGCCCGTGTTCAGCCGCGAAGTAGGCAGCCAGGCTTTTCGGCTCACGGTTGACGATGAAGTTGATCTCCCCTTGCCTATAAAGAAGAACATCTTTGGAACGATGTCGCGCGACGAGGGTAAAGCCGAGCGTCTCAAACAGCGGCTCGAGGGTGTTTGGCGTCGGGGATGAGAATTCCACAAACTCGAATCCCATCAAGCCCATCGGGTTGCTAAAAAGATCTGCCATCAGCGTTCTCCATGAGTTTGCTGTTTGCTGTTTGCTGTTCACCCGGCTGCGCTTGCGAGCTCCGGCACCACGGTGTTCAGATCACCCACGAGGCCGTAGTCCGCCACCTGGAAGATCGGCGCTTCCGGATCCTTGTTGATCGCCACGATCACCTTCGAATCCTTCATGCCGGCCAAGTGCTGGATCGCGCCCGAGATACCGACGGCGATGTACAGCTGCGGCGCGACGATCTTGCCCGTCTGGCCGACCTGATAGTCGTTCGGCACAAAGCCGGCGTCCACTGCGGCACGCGAAGCGCCCAGCGCTGCGCCCAGCTTGTCGGCCAGCGGCGTCAGCACCTTGGTGTAGTTCTCGCCCGAGCCCACACCGCGGCCACCCGACACGATGATCTTGGCTGCGGTCAGTTCCGGGCGATCGCTCTTCGTCACCTCGCGCGACACGAATTGCGAGATGCCGGCGTCAGCCACGGCGGTCAGGCTTTCGGTTGCAGCGGAGCCACCGGTAGCGGCAGCCGGGTCGAATGCCGTGCCGCGCACGGTGATCACCTTCACCTTGTCGGCCGATTGCACGGTGGCAATCGCGTTGCCGGCGTAGATCGGGCGCTCGAAGGTGTCCGGGCCGTCGACCTTGGTGATGTCGGACAGCTGGGCCACGTCCAGCTTGGCGGCCACGCGCGGCAGGATGTTCTTGCCGTAGGCGGTGGCGG
>NZ_CATWHI010000005.1:0-570895 GCF_958350185.1 Ralstonia edaphi | reverse complement strand
GAAATATCGCTCGCCACGCGAGTTCAGGCGCAGGACAGAATCATCAACTCAAGTGTGAGGCGGTGTCCGGAGATACGGGGGCAAATCCAGTAGCCGTGTTCGCGTTTATCGCCCAAAACAAATGCCAATATCTATGGTCCCTGCTGACGCCGGGCTCCTTTACGAGCGCGGAGATGGAGTCTCTGAGAGCGAAATATCGCCGCACTCACCAGATCAGCCTCTCGGTCGCGATAGTCCTCACGGTGATCGGTACGGTTGTCTGGGGTTATGGTGACCTTTTTTTCAAAGCTGCCGAGCTGACACTGGCGCGGCAGTCGGGGCATACATTGCGCTAACACATAGGAAGAGGAACGCTACGATGATGGAAGCCATCAAGTTTGCCGCGAGGCTGTTCACAGCATTGGCAAGCGGGGATCTGAACGTCGTTGGACTTATCGTGGGATTCATTGGTGGCTTAATGGTTACTGTCTTCGGCTTGCCTTCAATCGGCCTGCTGAACGAAGGCATGTATGTCGAAATCGAGGTGACCTGGCGCATGCGCATCTACAACGGCCTGGC
Source organism: Ralstonia edaphi (assembly GCF_958350185.1). Taxonomy (NCBI): domain Bacteria; kingdom Pseudomonadati; phylum Pseudomonadota; class Betaproteobacteria; order Burkholderiales; family Burkholderiaceae; genus Ralstonia; species Ralstonia edaphi. Next base: position 570,337 of record NZ_CATWHI010000005.1, on the reverse strand, counting down.
CAGGCTCGGCTTGGTGATGATCATGGCTGGCTTTCTGCTCCAGTTGATTCCCGCAGTCAAGGCAGTGCATGTGCCCTAAGCATTGAACTGGCAATTTACCCTGATGGAGCTTGTGATGATTGAGCGACAGTTTTCGACCACCGTAGCCGCTGCACAGGATGGCTCAAAGATCGATGCGGTCTATCGCAGGATTCGGAGGGCATTGCTGGAGAGCGAACTCCCTGGACCGCTCAAGAACTTGGGCCTGCAATACCATACCGTTGACGATCTGCTCTGTGCTGATCTGCACGGTTTCCGCGTGCGGATGCGGTTCGACCATGTGTGGCTCAAGGATGGTTTTCCAATTGCAAGGCTGGGAGGTCGACTCCGATTTATCCACGTCACCACAGAAGGAAAAGATGGGGACGAACTGTTCCAGGTGCTGTTCGATAATCTGGGGAATGCCCGGGTTGGAACGGAGCAAGGCTACTTTTCTAGCGCCAGCAGCGACCCGCAGGAATTGATTTCGTTCGTGCGGAAGACAAGTCTCGCGCTCGCAAATGCTGTGCACGCGAAAATGTCCATCGTCGAATAGGAAGAACAGCATGGCACGTAGAAAATATCAACGGAAGAGTCATCTGGCCGAAGCGATAAATCGTTCCAGTCCGGGTTGGCAAGTATTTTGGGCCATCGTCGTCGCGCTGGCGTTTATCTTCTCGATAGTGATGTACTTCTCGCACTGAGAGCAAAGGAAAAGTGATGGAAGAACAGCTGTTGAATGCCGCAGTTCTGGGGCTCGTGCAGATCACCGGCGTGGGCAATGCGTCAGCGTGGAAGGAGCAAATCTACATCGCGTGGCGTACACGCAAGGACAATGTCGACCTCAACTAGGCAGGCTTTGCGTTGGCCTTGCTGGACGCGGCCAAGGCCGGAAAGCTATCGGCGGCAATGGACCCGTTCACCGGCCTGCGGGTTGGCTTGATCGACTGACGTAGGAAAGGCAGCGCCGCAACGTGTAGGGCGGCAGAGGAGGTGCGAATGGATACGGCGGTTGCTATCCAAATTTTGAACGCTGCCAAGGCGGCAGGCTGTGGCTTCTACGTGGATGTGCCGGCTCTATATGGGGCGAAGACTGTCGCGCTGACACCGGAGCAAGTGCTTCATCTCACGTCAGAAAAACAGGCAGTATTCGCGCAAGTCATGGGACTCACCGTTCCGGAGTACATCGAGTGGTATGAGTCTCAAGGGGCGGTGTACTGCTCTGCGCGGACACTGAAAGGCCACCAATGTCGCAATTTCATTGCCGGCGGAATGTATCTTGAGCCGGAGCAATGGAAGGCGCTTCGGGCGGTAGGCGGATAGACGCCTAGACGCCTAGGGGTCCAGATTTGGCGGCTGGCTGGTGCAGCAGCATGAGGCGGGATGTCTCTATTGACGAGTCGGCCAATCGGCATGCGAAGCAAAGTCGAGCAGCAACTCGCCAGAACGGAAGCAAAGTCGGGGACCCGCTGACCATTCGTCGATCTCGGGCAACGAGTGAACACATTTGCCTCGCGACAGTGAACCGCATTGCTTCCGTCGTACATCCAGCACCTGGATGAACTCTACGGGCCAAAATGCGCCTGGGACTAAGTTTTACATAATCCTAATTATGTGATTTTTTAGCCACTCAAGTTTGCCATAGGAAAAATGCAGCCATGAATGTCATATCGGGCTATACCGCCAGAGACGCCGCCGCCCGGTACAACTCATAGTTCTCCGCACGTACGTACCCAGCCGTCGTATTGATCGATGCGTGCCGCAGTTGTCTATTAATCAGCGGCAGAGGCTGACCAATTTCCGTCATGAGCGTGACGAACGTCCGGCGGAACCAATAAGGGGTCGCGCGGCGTAAGACGTGTGCATCATTCGGATTGGTGTTTTCTAGGGCTTTCGCCCCGATGCTCAGCGCCTTTTGCACGATGTTGTAGATGGTTTGCTCGGTAGTCGCAGAGTAGGGCTCATCGATGACTGCATAGCAATCGAGTTTGGGCACCAGTGGCGTTCGGGGGTCTACCTTATATGGATTTACTCCGTTCGCGCTCAGGCAGCGAAAGACTGCTGCGAGAGCGGTTGGATTGAAAGCCACTACCTCGCTGCTGCGCTCCCTCTTATTAAGGGCCAAGAACCAATGCTCGGCACCGGTGACAGCATCGCGGTCCGCATACAGGTCGCCCATCACAGCAGACGCCAATTCGCCACGCCGAAGACCGGTGTTGGCGAGAACACGTATGACCATGAGCATGCGCTCCATCTCAAGGTGCGCTTCCCCGGAGGCCTTCAGTCGAGCACACTCGTCCTCGAGCGCCGCGAGCAAGCGAGTCAGCAAGCCACGAGGGATGTATCTCAATTGGGTAAGCGGGCCCGAAGAACTGCCACCTCGTCTTGCTTGCGCTGCTCCCAAGGGGTTGCGGACCAGATAGTGGACTCCAACCAGATAGGCAAAGAAGGCTTTGAGCACCCTGAGTGCATGCCTTCGGCTATCGGAAGATACTGGGCCTTCGAATGGCCTCCACTCGGCGCTGTCCCGACGAACGTAGCGAGGTGCACACCAATGCAGGGGCGGTGCGCTCATGAACAGCTCGTAGGCGTCCATATCGCCGCGGGTGAGCGAGGATATAGGTTTGCCGGCGTATGCGAGAGCCCAAGCATACAACCGCTGCACCTCCTTCTCATAAGCGCGACGTGTAGCGGAACCATCCGGAGACTCGCCGAGCCAGGCAGCGATCGCCTGACTATCTGTCTGCGCGGGTATCAGCGGTTCGAAATCATAGTCCCGGTTTGATCCGGCTTGCCCAGAGAGCTCGTCGGGTAAGCCAGCCGAAACAATGTCTTTCAGGGTGCGAGGAAGACAAGAAGCAGATTCGTGCATAGCTGAGCCCCGGTCGAGACGTTGAGCAGGGTCACCTGACCCGATTGTGGCCATGTTGACGTGCGCCTGCATCTTGCAAGTGTTGCACTCAAACAGTCTCAGCGAAACTGTGCAAACGAACGAAGCAGCGCCGCAGATCCAACAGCACGACAGACAGACGTAACAATGAGACGACAAATCGGAATGCGCTTCATCACGCATTTCCACGTAGTTTTACGTCCAGACCCAACGCACTTTTAGGTTCGGCGACTAGATGCGCGCCGTGGGGTTGGCTGGCTATGTGCAGCGCCCCCGGGCTCGCTCGCCTGTATTTCGGATAATTTATGTTATGTTAAATAGAACATCGACCAGCATCCGCCGGCCTTACCGCAACCCACCCACTAAGCCTTCTTCAAAAACTCCGGCTTGAGCAGATAGCTCACGCCATCGATCTTGCAATCGATCGGATGGTCGCCCGCCACCAGCCGGATGTTCTTGATCTTGGTGCCCGCCTTGAGCGTGCCCGACCCGCCCTTGAGCTTCAGGTCCTTCACCAGCGTTGCGGAATCGCCCGCGTTCAGCGCGTTGCCGTTGGCGTCCTTGATGACCAGCGCTGCCTCTTCTTCGTCTTCCTGCGCCGACGGATTCCATTCGTGCGCGCAGTCTGGGCAGATATAGAGTTCGCCGTCCTGATAGGTGTTTTCAGAGGCGCATTTTGGGCAGGCGGGAATCGTAGACATGGCGAAGCTCGCGAATGTGGTCAAAGGGGCCGCACTATATCAGCCGAGATGCGCGCGACAGTTGCCGGCTGCTACCGCGTGCCTGTACCTTGCAGCCCGATCCGCCGCAATCTATACCTCGGCAGCGCTGCCATGGGCGGTGCCAGCCCACACATCGGAATACATCCGGAGCCGCTTATGTGGATTCACGAAGAGAGCATCGAAACGACCGCCTTCCCCGCCCGCGTCTGGGAACTGTTCGCCAACGTTGAGAAATGGGGCGACTGGAATGCCGGCATCGAGCGCATTGAACTCCACGGGCCGTTTGCCAACGGTACGCAGTTCACCATGCAGCCGCCGGGGCAAGACCCGTTCATCAGCACGCTTGTCGACGTGCGTCCCAACGAAGGTTTTGTCGACGAGACGGTGGTCGACGGCACCCGCGTACTGGTGGATCATCAGCTCGTCAGCCTACCGTCCGGCCGCACGAAGATCGTCTATCGCACCGAGATCACGGGCCCCGATGCCGCTGCATTCGGGCCGATGGTCACATCGGATTTTCCCGACGTTCTGGCCGCGCTGAAGCGATTGGCCGAACGCTGAGCGGGCGGCGCGAACTGGCAGCCGTGCCGCGCCGTTCGGTATGATCCACCCTCCAATCATCTGAATCAGGAAGAACATCATGGGCGAAGCCAAACGACGCGGCTCACAGGCCGACCGCATTTCTCAGGCGCACGCCCGGCTGGAGGCCCTGCGCCCCGAAAAGCTTGTCTGCGGCGCCTGCCAGACCGCCTTTACCGAATTCGAAGGGATGGAGCCGCGCGACATGCCCGGCATCCATGCCATCTTCGGCGGCGAATGCCCGAACTGCGGCGAAAGCGTGATTTCCTTCAACGGCGAACCCGAAGCCGTGGCCGCGGCCATGCTGGCTTACCAGGACGCCATGGAAGATGCCAAGCTCGGCGCGCAGACGCAGGAAGGCAAGCACGTCCCCTACGTCGACGAAGAAGACAAGCCCACGCAACACTGAAGCCGCCATGCAAGTCCCGTCAACCCGCCGCTACCGGCACTACAAGGGCGGCGAATACGAATGGCTGTGCGAGGCCACGTACGAGCCCGATCCCGCCATCAAGATGACGGTCTATCGCGCCGCCAACGGCACGATCTGGACACGCCCATCGACGATGTTCCACGAGATGGTTGAAGTCGACGGCCGGCAGGTGCCGCGCTTTGCGCTGATCGACTGAATGCCGGCGGAAACCATCTCCTTGCGAGCGGGCCTGCGGGCCCGTTTTACGTATTGGCGTGACCGCAGCGGCGCCTGGGCCGCGCGCCAAGGGCAATTGGCGGCGGCGGTGCACGAATTTGTCGTTTTCGGCATCAAGCAGGCGTGGGCATGCCTGTTCGGCGGGCTGATGGTCGCCCTGCTGATCGGCACGCATTTCTGGTATCCGGCAGCCGCACCGATTGCCCGCTACGACGCCCTGACGATTGCCGCGGTCATCATCCAGATTGCCTTGCTGTGGCTGAAGCTGGAGACGTGGGACGAGGCCAAGGTGATCCTGATGTTCCATGTGGCCGGTACGGGCATGGAGGTGTTCAAGACGGCGGTCGGCTCATGGATTTACCCCGAGGCGTCGGTGCTGCGCATTGGCGGCGTGCCGCTGTTCACCGGCTTCATGTATGCCTCGGTGGGCAGCTATATCGCGCGGGCGTGGCGCGAATTTGACCTGCGCTTCACGCATCATCCGCCGTTGGCGGTGACGGCCCTGCTCTCGCTCGGCATCTACGTGAATTTCTTCCTGCACCACTATTGGTGGGACTTGCGCTACGTGCTGATGGCGCTCATTGCGATGGCATTCCGGCGCTGCTGGATCCACTTCCGCATCGATCGCGTCCACCGGCGCATGCCCTTCCTGCTGGGCTTTACGCTGGTCGCCCTCTTCATCTGGCTTGCAGAAAACATCGGCACGTTCACGCGCACGTGGCTCTATCCCAACCAGCTGCAGGGCTGGGAAATGGTGTCGATCGCCAAGCTGGGCGCCTGGTTCCTCCTGACCATCATGAGCTACGTGATGGTCACGCTTGTCAACCCGCCGCGGCCCGTTTCTGACGCTTGAACCAGGCATGCTCGCCCGGCGCCCGGTCGCGTAGTTCGAAGGTGATGTGCACGCGGCGCGAGGCCTGCAGGTAGACGCCGCACGTCAGCGTCAGCGCTGCCGCAACGGCTACGCCGTCGATGAAGGTGGAGCGTGCTTCTGGAATGCCACCGGCCATCAGCATCAGGCCAATCAGCGGCGGCAGCAGCGCCATGTGCACGAGCATGGCCGGGCGGAACGCGCTGTCGTGCGTGGTGGCCAGCACCAGCACCGTCACGCTGGAAATCAGATACAGCAGCGTGGTGAGGTTGATAGCGCCGCTGCCCGGCGCGTTGGCATCGAACAGATCGGCGCCGGCCAGTTGCAGCGCATCCATCGACAACCCCTGCCAGAACACCCACGTTGGCCCGGCGATGGCAATCGCCAGCACCCACGGCAGCCATCCGGCAATGCCGTACAGCGGATGTTGACCCGCTGCGATCGGGTCGATGTCGACCCAGCGATGCGTCAGCATGATGCACCCCCAACAATGCGCGTCCGTTCTGATGACGGTTGCTCTCGGCAAACGCCGGCGGCGTCTGCCTCCCCTGCTCTCTAGCTTAGGTCGCCGCGCAAGGCGCGCAATGCAGGAGGAACCCTGAGCGCACAATCGGATTGCGCTACCTCAACTGCCGGCCAGTTAGCGGCGGAACAGCCGGGGGCGGTCCGGATCGTAAAGCGGGTCGGGCGTGATCTGCGTCAGTTGCAGGACGCCGGCCGGGTCGAAGTAGAAATGCATCAGCGACGGCCAGACGTCGTCCGCCTTGAAGCGGTACGACCAGACCAGCCGTTCCATGCGCGGGAAATACGCGGTCTCGACCGGCTGACCGAAATGCCGGAGCACGTCGTCGCGGGTCCAGACGCCGATCTTGGCCTGGGCAAATTCGAGACTGCTCAGGACTTGCTTGAAGGCGACGAGCTTGCCGCCGGCATCAAAGTCGGCCGCGTAGGTGAACTGGCCGTAGGGTTTGGTCGGATAGAGCCAGCGGGTGCCGCCATCGAGCGGATACGTTTCGCGCGGCGGCCCGAACTGCGCCTGCACGGCGGGCTCGTCGGCGCCCACCAGTCGCTGCCCCTTGGTGACGGGGGACTCCAAGGCCGCACATCCCGCCGTTGCCGCCACCACAATCGCTATCGCCAGCCAACGCATTGCGCGCATGACAACCGTCCCTGTTGCACTCGGTGAAGCCGGTAGTTTACCGCCGCGTTTCAGCTTGGGGCGCCAGTAGCGGCGTGATATCGACGTGGCTTGCGGCGAGCCGCGCATCGGCGTGCGGCAATCGCGGAATCGTGCCCAGATGCGGTGCGTTGATCCACCGGCGCAGCGTGGCGACATTGTCGTCAAGCCCTGCCATGGACGCGTCAACCACGTTGGCGACCCAGCCGGCCAGGTGCAGCCCGCGCGCGGCAATCGCCTCGGCAGTGAGTGCGGCGTGATTCAAGCAGCCCAGGCGCAAGCCCACAACCAGCACCACGGGCAAGCCCAACGCCACGGCCATCTCGGCCGTATCAAAATCGTCAGACAGCGGCACGCGGAAACCACCGACGCCCTCCACCACGACGGCATCCGCCAACGACCTGGCGTGCGCAACCGCATCCAGAATCGGCGGCAGCGTGATCGTCACGCCTTCGCGCGCGGCAGCCAGATGCGGAGACATCGGCGCGTCGAGCAGCCATGGGCAAACGGTGTCGAGCGGCAGATCCACCGATGCCGCGGCGCGCAGTTGCTCGACGTCTTCGTTGGTGCGCGTGGGCGCGCCCGCCAGCGTGCCTGCGGCAATCGGCTTGAGGCCCGCGGCACGGTAGCCGGCGTCCGCCAGCTTGCTCAGCAACGCCGCGCTGACGAGCGTCTTGCCGATCTCCGTATCGGTGCCGGTGACAAAGCAATCGAAGCGTGCGGGCATGTCAGGCTGCCTTGGCGGGCTGGAGGGATTGGCCGGCCGCTTCCAGCGCCTGCGCAAGGCGCTCGATGTCGGCATCGGTATGTGCCGCCGACAGCGTGATGCGCAAGCGCGCCGTCCCTGCCGGCACCGTGGGCGGGCGGATCGCGGCGATGCGGATGCCTTCGCGTTCGAGCGCAGCGGCCAGTTCAAGCGCGGGTGCGTTCTCTCCAATCACGATCGGCTGGATGGCCGTCGGCGACGGCATCCACTGCCAGCCGAAGCGTGCAGCCAACCGCTGCGCGTGCGAAGTCCACACGGCGATGTGGCGGTCAAGGCGGGCACGACGTTCCGCGCCCTCCTCGCTTGCAATCAGGTTCAGCGCTGCCTCCACCGCACATGCAATGCCCGGCGGCGTAGCTGTTGTGAAGATGTACGTGCGCGCGCGCTGCACCAGCCAGTCAATCACCAGCCGATGTCCGACAATGGCTGCGCCCGAGCCGCCGGCCGCCTTGCCGAACGTGCCGACGTAGACGATGCGCTGCGAGTGCAGCCCGAAGTGCGACAGCACACCGGCGCCGTTCTCGCCCAGCACGCCCAGGCCATGGGCGTCGTCGACGATCAGCCAGGCGTCGTAGCGTTCGGCCAGCGCAAGCAGTTCGGGCAGCGGCGCGATGTCGCCATCCATGCTGAACACGCCGTCCGTGACGATCAGCTTGTTGCGGCTGGTGCTGGCGGCCAGCAGCGCTTCCAGCGCAGCGAGGTCGACGTGCGGATAGACCTTGATGGGCGCCCGCGACAACCGTGCACCGTCGATGAGCGAAGCGTGATTCAACGCGTCGGAAAAGATCGTGCATTCATCGGCCGGGCGGATGCCGCCAGCCTGCGCCATGGCGCTCACCACGGCCAGATTGGCCATGTAGCCCGTGCAGAAGAACAGCGCATCCGCCTCGGGAATGTGCGCGGCTTGCAACGCAGCCATGCGTGCTTCCAGCCGCGCATGCGCAATCGAATGGCCGCTGACCAGATGCGATGCGCCGCTGCCAAAGCCATATTGCTGCGTACCTTGCGTCATCGCCTCGGCCAAGGCGGGGTGCGCTGCCAGCCCGAGATAGTCGTTGCCGCAAAAGCCGAGAATGTCGCGCGGCTCTTCACCGGGCACGCTGATGCGCTGGCTGCGGTCGGTCGGGCTGTACGCGGTGCGGCGCACGCGGCGCAGGTGCGCGGCGTCAATGGCGTCGAGGCCGGCCTGCAGGTCGTCAAGCAATCGCATAGGTGTGTCCTTCAGTTTCGCCCGTGGCTTGGGCGAGCGTGTCTTCAAGCGTCTGCAGCGTGCGTTCGACCAGCGTGTCGGTCTCTTCGTCGCTCAGCACATACGGCGGCAGCAGATAAACGGTGTTGCCGATGGGGCGCAGCAGCAGCCCGTGCGCGCGCGCCGTCAGCGAAAAGCGTTCGGCAAAGCGTGCACCGGCCACGTCGGGGTGCACGTCGAAGGCGGTGATCATCCCGGTCTGCCGCAGATGGGCAAATCGCGCATCGTGCGACAGCGGCGCCAGCCCCTGGGCGATGCGCGCCGCGGTCACGCGATTGCGCGCAAAGACGTCTTCTTCAGCAAACAGATCGAGCGTGGCGAGTGCCGCACGGCACGCCAGCGGATTGCCCGTATACGAATGCGAATGGAGGAAACTGCGCACCGGCGCATCGTCGTTGAAGGCGTCGTAGATGGCATCGCGCGACAGCACGATCGACAGCGGCAGATAACCGCCGCTGATGCCCTTTGAGAGGCACAGCAGGTCCGGCCACACGCCAGCCTGTTCGCATGCGAAGAACGTACCGGTGCGACCGCAGCCGACGGCAATTTCATCCGCAATCCAATGCACGCCAAATTCGTCGCACAGCGCACGCACGCCGCGCAGATAGCTCACGTCGTGCATGGCCATGCCGGCCGCGCATTGCACCAGCGGTTCGATGATGACGGCGGCGATGGTGCCGGCGTGGGTGCTCAGGCAATCGCGCAATGCGGCCAGTGCGCGTTCGGCTACGTCGGCGGCGGTCTCGCCCGGGCCGGCCAGACGCGCGTCTGGGGACGGCACGCGATGCGATTGCAGAATCAGCGGGTCGTACGCATCGCGGAAGATCGCCACATCGGTCACACCGAGCGCACCGAGCGTTTCACCGTGGTAGCCGTGTTCCAGGCAGACGAATCGGCTGCGTGCGCCCTGCCCTGCATTGCGATGGGCGTGAAAGCTCATCTTGAGCGCGATTTCCACGGCAGAAGCGCCGTCGGAGCCGAAGAAGCTGTGGCCCAGCACGCCGCCCGTCAGGTCGATCAGGCGCTCGGCCAGTTCCACGGCCGGGCGGTGCGTCGCGCCCGCCAGCATGACGTGCTCCAGCGAATCGAGCTGCGTCTTCAGCGCCGCGTTGATGTGCGGATTCGCATGGCCGAACAGGTTGACCCACCAGGAGCTGGTGCCGTCCAGGTAGCGCTTGCCGTCAAAGTCGATCAGCCACGGCCCCTGACCGCGCGCGATCGGCAGCGGCGGCATGGCATCGAGCCGCGCGTTTTGCGTGCACGGATGCCAGACGGCCGCGCGGCTGCGCGCCTGCCACGCCGTGTTGGCGCTGGGCGCGCCGTCGGCCGGCACCGGGATTGGGGGATACGCCATACGAGGCCTCCTCGGAACAGAAGCAGAAGCGGGGGATTCGGCGGCGTATGGTAGAGGGCATGTGGATCAAACAACAAGCCCGCACGTTGAAAGAAAATGGCGCAATATAGACGAATAATGAGCGAAGAAGCGCACTTCTTCGTGGGATTTTCCACCTCCTGCGCGGAACGTGCCGTTAAAAAATCTTTTCCAGCGCAGAAAAATATGCTGCAAACGCCACATTCCGGGTCGTTCGATTTCGCCTGGTCTGGGCGCGGAGCGCGCGTCAAGCGCACCGATTATTTACATTGAGTGATATTGAGAATGGACCGCGGGTTTGCTTTGCCTCATTGCTCAGTCCTAGGGATAACCCTATACTCGGGAAAACCCTAGATCACGCACTGAGAGAAAACATCATGGTCCAGCAAGCCTATTTCACCCCCAAGTTCGCCGGCGAAATCCAAGTTCAAGCCGCCAACCGCACCTCGCTGCTGCGCGCAGTTATCAATTTCTTCCGCAACGGTTGGGACGACAACCTCGCGTACGCAGAGGTGGTTGGCAAGTCCGGTTCTTACCTGGGCTGAATGGGGCGGTCGAATGTTCGGCTATCCCACGAAGGCATAAAAAAACGGCGCATCGGCGCCGTTTTTGTTTTGGGGCGCCGGGCAGCGCTCAGCCCAGATCCCCGCCGCCCACCGGCAACACCGTCCCGGTGATGTACGACGCGTCGTCCGACGCCAGAAACAGAATCGCCTTTACCTGCTCGTCGATCGTGCCGTAGCGGTGCATCAGGCTGCTGGCGATGGTCTGGTCGACGATGCCCTGATACCAGACCGCCTCCTGCTCCGACATGGGCGCCGTGTTGCGCGGGATTTTCCGCGGCGGCGCTTCGGTGCCGCCCGTGGCGACGGCGTTGACCCGGATGTTGTCCTGGGCGTGCTCCATGGCGAGGCTGGCCGTCAGTGCGTTCACGCCGCCCTTGGCCGCCGAATACGGAATCCGATAGATACCGCGCGTGGCAATCGACGACACATTCACGATCACGCCCTGCCGGCGCTCCACCATGTGCGGCAGCACGGCGCGGCAACACCACAGCGTGGGGAACAACGAGCGGCGGATTTCCGCCTCAATCTGCGCTTCTTCATAGTGCTGATACGGTTTCGCCCAGATCGTGCCACCGACGTTGTTGATCAGCACATCGATGCGGCCGAACGCATCTAGCGCGGCCTGCACGGCATGTTGAGCGCCGGCATACGTTTCCAGATCGGTGGTGGTGGCGTGGGCCTGGCCGCCTGCTGCTGCAATTTCGGCCTGCACCTCGAAAACCAACTCCGCCCGGTCCACCAGTAGCACCGGAGCGCCCTCTGCCGCCGCAGCCATTGCCACGCCGCGCCCGATACCTTGCGCCGCCCCCGTCACGACGACGGCCTTGCCTGAGAATCGTTGCATGCTCATGCCGCCTTCGCCTCCGGTACTGCATTGGGCGTGAACTTCTCGTAGTAAAAGCTGCTGGGCTTCACGCCTTCGTCGTCAAAGTACTTGCGTACTGCATCGACCATCGGCGGCGGCCCGCACAGATAGACGTCGACGTCGCCATCGTTCAGCGCATCGGCAGGCACGTGCTGCGTTACCCAGCCCTTGCGCGGGTGATTCGACGCGGCGTCGGCGACGACCGTGGCGTAGCTGAAGTTCGGCAGCCGCGCTGCATAGGCGTCGATCGCATCGACCTGGACGAGGTCGAGGTCACGCGTCACGCCATAAATCAGGTGCACCTTCTGCTGCGAATGGGTGCGCGCCAGCACTTCAAGCATCGACAGGAACGGCGCGAGGCCCGTACCGCCGGCAAGGAACAACAGCGGCCGCTGCACATCGCGCAGATAGAAGCTGCCCAGCGGGCCTTGCAGATCGAGCTTGTCGCCGGGCTGCGCGGTTTCGAGCCAGCGGCTCATCACGCCGCCGGGGATCTTCTTGATGAGGAAGCTGATCTTCGATTCACCTGGCGCGGACGAGAACGAATACGAACGGTGCTGCCCGCTGCCCGGCACGCCGATGTTGACGTACTGGCCAGGAAGAAACACTGGCGCCGTGGCATCCACGTCCAGTTCGAGCACGACCGCTGCATCGTTGTGCTGCTCGACGTTCGACACCGTTGCGGCGAAAGCACTCTGCCCCGTTTTGCAGGCCGTCGACGAGGTCGGCACCGCGATCACGCAATCGCTGTGCGGCACCATCTGGCACGTCAGGACAAGGCCGGTGTTTTTCTCGTCCTCGCTCAGGGCGTCGTCAATGTAATCGTCACCGAGGTCGTAGCTTCCGCTTTCGGCGCGGCACTTGCAGGTCCCGCAAACGCCATCTGAGCAATCCATCGGCAGGTTGATCTTGGCGCGGAAGGCGGCATCGAGCACCTTCTCGCCCGCTTTGCAATCGATGAAACGGGTCACCCCGTCCTCGAAATTCAGTGCGACTGTGAAACTGGACATGGAATACCTCCGCTGCCTCTTTTGCGTGTCCTATGCGGGGTGCACATCAGACGTGATAGACGTCGAGCACCTGCCGGATGTAGTCGTTCTTCAGGACGATCTTCTTGGATGCAATCAGGAAGCCGTCGCCCGCGCGGCGCAGGGTGACGAAGATCGTGCCGAAGAAGTGGTCGGTGGTTTTGTACCGGTGGCTGAGCGTGTGAAAGTTGTAGCGCACGTCGACTTCATCGCCGCGTTCGGCCAGCACTTCGACATTGGCGACGGTGTGGCTCGTTCGCGGCTCGGGTGTGGAGGCCCCGCTGCGCTCGGTCTTGATGCGGAAGACGCGATCCTCCAGCCCGCAGCGATTGGCGTAGTACATCAACGAGATCTGGCTCTGCGGATCGTCGGTCAGTTGGTCGTCGTCATCCCACGCGGGCATCCAGTAGGTGACGTCTTCTGCGTAGCAGTCGAGCCACGCGTCCCACTGGCGGTCGTCAAGCAGTCGCGCTTCGCGGTACAGGGCGGCGCAGATGTTCTGGTAATCCGCGCTCATGCCGGCACTCCTTCGCATTCCTGCTTGAGCGCCTCACGCATGATGCGCACCCAGTATTCGTGCTGGCAGACGAACAGGCCTTCGTCTTCGCTGCGCTCGCCCGAGATGAGCGGCTTCAATCCCATCTTCGTGGCGTTCTCGTCGGGGCCGTGCACCCACAGCGGCGCCCCGCGTGACAGGTCGTTCCACAGCGCGGTCGTTCCGGCGTAGCCGTTCTGACAGGCGCGGAATTCCTCCAGGTCATCGGCGGTGCCCATGCCGGTGACGTTGAAGAAATCCTCGTACTGGCGGATGCGCGTTGCGCGGTCCGTTGCGCTTTCGCCCTTCGGCGCGAAACAGAAGATCGAGACCTCGGTCTTGTCGACGCTGATGGGCCGTACCACGCGAATCTGCGTGCTGAACTGATCCATCAGGAAGACGTTTGGATACAGGCACAGGTTGCGGGTCTGGTTGACGATGAAATCGGTCTGGGTTTCACCCACGCGCGCCTTGATTTCGTCACGGTGCGCATAGACGGGTCGCACTTCCGGGTTCATCGTCTGCGTCCACAGCAGGATGTGGCCGTGCTCGAACCCATAGACGCCCGCCACCGACTTGCTCCAGCTGTTTGCATCCACGGCCTGCGTGCCGCCTTCCTTGCGTCGCCCCATCGTTGCGGCGTAGTTCCAGTGCACGGTGCTGACGTGGTAGCCGTCGCAGCCGTTTTCCATCTGCATCTTCCAGTTGCCGTCATAGACGTAGGAAGAATTGCCGCGCAGCACTTCCAGGCCTTCGGGTGCCTGATCGACGATCTGGTCGATGATCACACGCGCTTCGCCAAGGTACGCCTCAAGCGGCTGCACATCGGCGTTAAGGCTGCCGAACAGGAAGCCGCGATAGCTCTCGAACCGCGCAACCTTCTTCAGATCGTGCGACCCGTGCGTGTTGAACTGCACCGGGTACTCGGTGGTCTTTTCGTCCTTCACCTTCAGCAGCTTGCCGGTGTTCGAGAACGTCCAGCCGTGGAACGGGCACGTGAAGCTGCCCTTGTTGCCATGCTTGCGGCGGCACAGCATCGCACCCTTGTGCGCGCAGGCATTGATGACGGCATGCAGCTCGCCGGTCTTGTCGCGCGTGATGACGATCGGCTGGCGGCCAATCCACGTGGTGTAGTAATCGTTGTTGTTTGGAATCTGGCTCTCGTGCGCCAGATACACCCAGTTGTTCTCGAAGATGTGCTTCATCTCCAGCGCGAACAGATCGGGGTGGGTGAAGATGTCGCGGCGGCAGCGGAAAATGCCGGCCTCTTTGTCATCCACCACGGCGGTTGACAGCAGCTGGTCCAGTTCGCTGGCTTTGTCGATCAAGGCGGACATGGTCGTCTCCACGTTGAGGCACCCGGCCTCAGGCCTCGGCCGAAGCGCGCAAGCGATTCACGCGCTGGTTGTCCTTGCCCTGAACCAGCGGCGTGAGCACGAAGTTGAATTCGATGTCCTTGTACGCATCGGCTTTCAGGCCGAGCGCGGTGCCGCCGGTTTTTTCCACCACATGCGGAATCAGCTCTTCGCGGGTGGCATAGGCGAAGTCGTCCCAGATCAGCGGATCGCCTTCGATGTTGAATTGCGTCGTCAACTTGCGGTGGCCGTCGCTCGTGACGAAGAAGTGCACGTGCGCCGGCCGGTTGCCGTGGCGCGCAAGGCCGTTCAGCAGTTGCTGCGTGGCGCCGTGCGGCGGGCAGCCGTAGCCCACCGGCATAAGCGTGCGGAATTCATATTGACCATCGGCGCCCGTCCGGACGGCGCCGCGCAGGTTGAACGGGCTCTGCGCACCGGTCGGATCGAAATGCGAGTAGAAGCCGTTCGAGTTCGCATGCCAGCACTCGACCACGGCGCCGGCCACCGGCTTGCCGTCCGGGCCCGTCACCGTGCCATGAATGACCAGCGGGCCTGCCGCCGGGTCCGGATCGATGTCGATCCTGGACACGCCATCGCGCACCGTTGTGCCGGCAACGTACAGCGGCCCTTCAATCGTGCGCGGCGTACCGCCGTTGATGCCCAGCGCCGCATCCGCAGCATCCATGCGGATATCGAGGTATTTCTCCAGGCCCACGCCGGCCGCCAGCAATGCCGCTTCTCCGTCCTGCCCGAGCTTGTTCAGGTAGTTGATGCCGGCCCAGACCTCGTCCGGCGTGATATCGAGGTCGTCGACGGCCTTGAACAGGTCGGCCAGCAGCCGGTGGGTGACCTGCTTCAGGCGGGCGTTGCCGTCCTTGCCGTCCAGGTTGGTGGCGGCCTTCAGCAGGTCCTGCACTTCTTTTGTTTCGAATACGCGCGCGTTCATGATGGGTGTCTCCTCGTGGTGTTCTGGGGGGATGTGGAATGTCTCAGGCATCGTCGCTATGCACTGACGACGGGTGACGGCACAGCGGCGTCACAGCGATCTGCATGTACGGAAACAGCGGCAGCGCCGTCAGGATGTCGTGCAGTTCTGCATTGCTCTGCACGTCGAAGATGCTGACGTTCGCGTACTCGCCAACCAGGCGCCAGATGTGGCGCCACTTGCCGCTGCGCTGCAGATCCTGCGAATAGGCCTTCTCGCGCGCCTTGATCTCGTTGGCGACATCGGCGGGCATGTCGGCCGGCAGGCGAACATCCATGCGGACGTGGAACAGCATCGTGGTCTCCTTGGTGGTCTCGTTCGTTTTGGATTTATTGCCGGCGCAGGCGTGCCAGCTTGTCTTGATCGATGTCGATGCCCAGGCCCGGGCCGGTCGGCACCTGCAACATGAAGTCGCGGTACTGCAGCGGTTCAGTCAGCAACTCTTGCATAAGCAACAAGGGGCCGAACAGCTCGGTGCCGAACTGCAGCTCGCCAAAGGTGGAAAACACGTGGGCTGACGCCGCCGTGCCAACGGCGCCTTCGAGCATCGTTCCGCCGTACAGGCCGATACCCGCCAGCTGAGCGATGGCGGCCACCTGCATCGCCGGCACGAGGCCGCCGGACTGCGCGATCTTCACGGCGAAGACGTCCGCGCTGGCAGAGCACGCCAGCTCAAATGCATCGAGCGGACCGTGCAGGGCTTCGTCGGCCATCATCGGCACGGTGAACTGCCGGGCCAGGCGCTCCAGCGCGGCGCGGTTTTCTGCGCGCACCGGCTGTTCGATCAGGTCGACGCCGCCGGCTTGCAACGCGGCGATGCCGTTGGCAGCATCAAGCTCGCTCCAGGCTTGGTTGACGTCCACACGCACACTCACGGCGTCGCCCAGTGCACGCTTGATGGCCAATACGTGAGCCACGTCGTCTGCCACCGCGCGCAGGCCGATCTTCAGCTTGAAGATGCGGTGGCGGCGCTCGGCAAGCATCGCTTCTGCCTCGGCAATGTCCTTGCGGGTGTCGCCGCTGGCGAGCGTCCAGGCCACCGGCAGCGCATCGCGCAGGCGGCCGCCCAGCAGCTCCGACAGCGGCACGCCGAGCCGGCGGGCCTGCGCATCGAGCAGCGCCGTTTCGAGCGCGCACTTCGCAAAGCGGTTGCCCTGGATGGTCTTGCGCACGCGTGCCATGGCAGCCGCCACATTGCGCGCCTCCATGCCGATCAGCAGCGGCGCAATGTGCGTGTCGATGTTGACCTTGATGCTTTCGGGGCTCTCTTCGCCGTAGTTGAGGCCGCCAATGGTGGTGGCCTCGCCCCAGCCTTCGATGCCGTCTTCACAGCGCACATGCACGAGGACGAGCGTCTGCGTGTGCATGGTGGCGACGGACAGCTTGTGCGGACGGATGGTAGGCACATCCACTAGAATGGCCTCGATCGAGCGAATCATGTTTTCCAGGTATCAGAAGAACGGCTATCAACGTGGAAACCAGATTACGCAGCGCGATTTACTGCGTCCAACACCGATTTAGTATCAGTTTCATACCTTAAGGGTATAAAAATGGAGCTGCGTCACCTGCGCTATTTCGTTGCCGTTGCTGAAGAGCTGAACTTCACGCGCGCCGCAGAACGGCTGCATATCGCGCAGCCGCCGCTCTCGCGGCAGATTCAGCAATTGGAAGAGGAAGTCGGCGTGCTGCTGTTCGAGCGCGGCAGCCGCCCGCTCAGGCTGACCGAAGCGGGCCGCTTTTTCCACGCGCATGCGCGGCAATTGCTGGCGCAGACGGCAGAACTTGCGTCGATGACGCAACGCGTCGGCCAGATCGAGCGACGCATGTCGGTCGGCTTCGTGGCTTCAACGCTGTACGGAATGCTGCCGAAGGTCATCCGGCGCTTTCGGGCGGAGTACCCGATGGTCGATCTGACCATGCACGAAATGACGACGATGGATCAGATCCAGGCGCTCAAGGACGGCCGCATCGACGTCGGTTTCGGCCGCATCCGTTACGAAGACCCGAACGTGCGGCGCATCCTCCTGCGCGATGAACGACTGATCGTCGCGCTGCCCTCAGGCCATGCGCTGCTGGACGGCAGGACAACCGCCTCGCTGCGTGACCTTGTCGGCGACACGCTGATCATTTACCCGCGCACACCGCGCCCGAGTTATGCGGACCAGGTGCTCGCCCTCTTCCACGATCGCGCGCTGGAACCCAGCAAGATTTACGAGGCACGGGAATTGCAAATCGCCTTGGGGCTGGTGGCTGCGGGCGAAGGCGTATCGGTGGTGCCGCGCAGTGTGGCGGGCCTGCGGCGCGAAGACGTCTGCTACATGGAACTCGACGATCCGCAGTTGGTCTCGCCCATTATCTTCAGCACGCGCCTGCTCGACGAATCTGAAGACATCCGCGCCATGCTGGCGCTGACGTATCGGTTGTACGACGAGCAGAAGATTCCGTATTACGCACCCTCGTAAGGCTTGCAATGGCGGTTCCAAAGTTACAAGCCGCTGGACACGACAGCCGCATGGGCTAGATTGAAGCAAGGCGCACGTTCGCCTGCGATTGGAGCGCAAGCGAGTGAAAAGAATACGCCGCCCCATCTTCATCAAATTGGCCCTCGTCGTGGCGCTGGTGCTTGCGGTGGGCGCCTTGCTTGTCGCTCACGAATTCCGCACCTCCGCCTGGCAGGCCCGCTATTTCGCGCATCTGGCGAAATCGCAAACCTTTCCCGTCAAGCCGGGGCCGAACACGTCGGCCCGCTATCCGAACTCCGGCCCTTACGACGAGCGGCTCGGCTATCACGACCTCCCCACGTTTCTGGACCGCCTGCGCTCGCGCGGCTACATCGTCGCGCAGCAGGCCGTGCCCTCCAAAGAGATGGTCGAGCGAATGGACAGCGGCATGAACCCGCCCTATCGCGAGAAGGACCAGGCCGGCCTGGAGCTGCTCGACGACGACGGCCGCCCGATCTACCGCGTGCGGCATCCCGAACGCGTGTATGACAATTTCGCGTCGGTGCCGCCGCTGCTGGTGAACTCGCTGCTGGCGATTGAAAACCGCACGCTGCTGCAGACCGAAGACCCGAAGCGCAACCCGGCCGTGGAGTGGTCGCGCCTCGCGCGTGCGGTGTGGGACCGCGCCCTGCATGCCGTCAACCCGGCGCATGAATCGCCCGGCGGCAGCACGCTCGCCACGCAGATCGAAAAGTATCGCCACTCGCCCGAAGGCCGCACCGATTCGCCCAGCGAAAAGCTGCGCCAGATGTTCTCCGCCTCCGCCCGTGCTTACCTGAACGGCGAAGACACCACTGCCGCCCGCCACCAGCTCGCCGTCGATTACCTGAACACCGTGCCGCTGGGCGCGCGCGCGGGGTTTGGCGAGATCCAGGGGATTGGCGATGCGCTGTGGGTCTGGTACGGGCGCGACTTCGCCCAGGTGAATGCGCTGCTCGCGGCCCAATCGACGGCGCCCCTCCCAGACCGTGCGCTGGCCTACAAGGAGGCGTTGAGCCTGCTCGTCTCGCAGCGGCGGCCTTCGTACTACCTGGAGAATCTCGATGAGCTGGAAACGTTGACCAACGCCTACCTGCGCGTGCTGGCGGCCTCCGGCGTGATTCCGCCGGCGCTGCGCGATGCGGCCATTGCGCAATCGCTCAAGCAGCAGGCGCTGAACACCCGCGTGCCGCCTCCGCCGCTGGAGCACAAAGGCACGAACGCCGTACGCGTGAATCTGGCGGGCATGCTCGGCATCTCGCGCATGTATGCGCTCGACCGGCTCGACCTGACTGCCAGCAGCACGCTCGATGCGCCGTTGCAGCGCGATATCTCTGCCGAGCTGCGCAAGCTGCGCGACCCGGCCAACGCCAAGGCCGCCGGCCTCGTCGGCGACATGATGCTCGAGCGCGGCGACCCGCGCGGCGTGACCTACAGCTTCACGCTCTACGAACGCGCGACCGGCGGCAACCGCGTGCTGGTACAAGCCGATACGTTCGACAAGCCGTTCGACATCAACGAAGGCGTCAAGCTCGATCTGGGCTCAACGGCCAAGCTGCGCACGCTGGTGACGTATCTGCAGATCGTGGCCGAGCTGCACAAGCGCTACGCCGATCAACCTGTGGCGGCGCTGCGCAAGGTCAATATTCCCGTGCAGAACCCGATCGAGCGCTGGGCCGTCGATTACCTCGCCCACGCGCAAGACCGCTCGCTGGCGCCGATGCTCGATGCATCGATGGAGCGCAAATACTCCGGCAACGCCGGCGAGTGGTTTGCCACCGGCGGCGGCATGCAGAGTTTCGAAAACTTCGAGAAATGGGAAGGCACCCAGAACTTCACGGTGCGCGAGGGGCTCAAGCACTCCGTCAACCTCGTCTTCGTCCGGATCATGCGCGACATCTCGCGCTACTTTCAGCACCAGTTGCCCAATGCCGGCGCCGAGGCGCTGACCAATCCGGATTCCCCGCAGCGACAGATTTACCTGCGGCGCTTTGCCGACCGCGAAGGCAAGCTCTTCATGGGCCGGTTCTACGCCAAATACAAAGGCAAGACCGACAAGGAGCGCGAAGCCATCCTGGTGCAAAGCACGCGCGCCACGCCGGTGCGGCTGGCCACCATCTATCGCAGCATCGACCCCGAGGCCGGCCCCGGCAAACTCGCCGCATTCATCCGCAGCTACCTGCCAGGCACAAAGCTGGATGAGGCCGAACTCACCAACCTGTATGAGAAATATTCCGTCCAGCGCTTCGACCTGGCCGACCGCGGCTACATCGCCAAGCTGCATCCGCTGGAGCTGTGGCTGGTGGCGTATCTGCGCACCCATCCGCAAGCCACGCTCGCGCAGGTGAACGAGGCCAGCGCCGATGAGCGCTTGTCCGTCTACAAATGGCTGCTGCAATCGCACCGCAAGGCCGCGCAAGACAAGCGCATCAAGCAGATGCTGGAGATCGAAGCGTTCCAGCAGATTCACGCCATGTGGAAGCGGCTGGGGTATCCGTTCGAATCGCTGGTGCCGTCATACGGAACCGCCATCGGCGCGTCGGCGGACCGGCCAGCATCGCTGGCGGAGCTGATGGGCATCATCGAAAACGACGGCATCCGCCTGCCCAGCGTACGCATCGACCGTCTTCGCTTTGCCGCCAACACGCCTTACGAAGTCATGCTCTGCCGCGACCCCAACGCCGGAGAACGCGTGCTGCCGCCCGAGATTCCGCCCCTGGTCAAATCCGCGCTGGCCGGCGTCGTCGAAGGCGGCACCGCCAAGCGCATCTCCGGCACGTTCATCGACAAGGACGGCAAACCCATCGCCATCGGCGGCAAAACGGGCACCGGCGACAACCGCTTCAAAACCTTCAGCCGCGGCGGCGGCCTCATCTCCGAACGGGTCGTCAGCCGCTCCGGCGCCTTCGTCTTCTACCTGGGAGACCGCTACTTCGGCACCGTCGTCGCCTACGTGGCCGGGGCTGATGCCGCCAAGTACAAATTCACCAGCGCACTGACCGTGCAAGTGCTCAAGGTCCTGGCCCCCACGCTGATGAACCACCTGGACCTGCAAGACGAAGCGCCGGCCTTCAACTGCAAGATGCCCCAGGCCACGGCGCCGGAACAGAAGCTGGATTGAGCCAAGCCACGAGACCATCGCGGCGACATGTGCCGCACGATGGTGTGGCCGTACCTTGCCCTATGCGGCGCCTTGGATTTTTGTTGCGGGGAGGAAAAAGAAGGGAGGCTGTCTGAGCGCAGCGAGTTTGCCTCCCTTCCCTCCACGCGACAGAAATCCAAGGAGGAAGTCGCCGCATCGGGCGCGCCTTTCTTTGCTTACCTTTCTTTGGCAAGACAAAGAAAGTAAGTCGTCCCGCCAGGGGACGAAACACCCGACCCACAGCACCCTCACCGCAACGACCGCTGCAACCAAATCCCCCCCGCACACCCCAACGCCACCACCGCGCCCCAGGCAAACAAATCCCCCACCGCCAATAACGTCGCCTGCCGATCAATCTCCGCCGAAATCCGAATCAACTCAGAACCCTGCAACGGATGCGGCCACTGCCAGGCGGGCGTCAGCGCACTCACATGCCCGACCAGGTCGGTGCGGTGCTGCGCCTGCCCGCGCTGCAGCAACAACGTCGCGCCCATCGTCCCAAACGCCTGCGCCCAGGCCCGCATGATTCCCTTGAACTGATAGGCATGGCCGAAATCCTTGGCCGGCAGATCCACGTAAGTCAGCCCCGCCACCTGGATCACCACGAACATCCCGACCATGCCTTCGATCATGAACCCCGGCGCCACCGCCGCCACCGACGCGCCCGGCATGGCCACATGCGACATCCACAGCAGCGCCGTCGCCATCAGCACAAAACCGATGGAAATCAGCACGCGCTTGGTCGGCAGCACATTGGTCAACTGAAAGTTCAGGATGCCCAGCACCACCGTAACCAAGCCGCCCAGGCTCATCAGCTGCGCGGTGGTCTCATAGCGGAAACCCAATCCGTTCTGCAGCAGGCTCGACGAAAGAAAGCCCCAGGCGCTCGCAAACATGTAATAGATGGCGTAGAACACCATGCCCATCAGGAAGCGCCGCTGCAGCGTGGCCCGCAAGTCCACCCAGGGCAGCGGATGGCCCGTCTGCCGAATCCCAACCCAGAGGATGAGCGCCACCACCGCAATGATCGGCACCA
Source organism: Ralstonia edaphi (assembly GCF_958350185.1). NCBI lineage: Bacteria > Pseudomonadati > Pseudomonadota > Betaproteobacteria > Burkholderiales > Burkholderiaceae > Ralstonia > Ralstonia edaphi. Next base: position 548,055 of record NZ_CATWHI010000005.1, on the reverse strand, counting down.
CCTGCGCGGGAGAACCGTCGGGGTGGATGAAGCGGGCCTGCTGAAAGCCGTGCAGCGCGATCAGCGCCGCCAGCCCGAATGCGATGGCCGAGGGCCAGTCGAGCGAGGCGAAATCCCCCTTGCGCTCGTGCATCTTCGGATGCGGATAGAACGCCGCCACAAGCCCGCACACCACCACCGCCACCAGCAACTGCGCGACGAAGATGGCGCGCCAGCCGAATTGTTCGGTGAGCGCTGCCGACAGCATCGGCGACACGCAACTCAGCCCGAAGATGCCGTAGATCATGCCCTTCATCATCGTGCGGCGTTCGTGCGCGGGGCTGTGCTGCACGAAGATGCGCGATGTCGACAGCATCGGGCCGCCGCCAAACCCCTGCACCGCCCGCCCGACAATCAGCATCGTGCCGCCCTCGGCCGCGGCGCACATCAGCGTGCCGGCAATGAACACCAGCAGCGACAGCAGCGTGTGCCTGCGATACGTCATGTGATCGGCCAGCCGGCCCATCACCAGAATCGCCAGGCTGGCCGCGGCCGCATACGCCGTCACGGCCCAGAGATACACATCCTGCGACGCCAGCACCCCACCTTCGATATGCGGGCCGGCAATCGAAAACATCAGGTTGGACATGTAGTCCACGCCCGTCGCCAGGCCGATCACCATGCCCACCATGCGCAGTTCCATCCGGCTGCCGACGGTCGACTCGGCAGCCGGTTTGCGTGGTGCAGGCGGTGGAGAAACCGTGTGGTCTGTGCTTGGCGTGTTCATGCAGGGATGGTAATTTGCCGCGAAACCGGCGGAAATCGCCTGCCAACAAATTCATTGTTCAATTATGCGAACGACGGACTGGAACGACTGGGACACTTTTTGCACCGTGGCCACGCTCGGCAGCTTCACGCGCGCGGCCGATCGGCTGGGGTTGCCCAAGTCGTCGGTCAGCACGGCGGTGTCGCGCCTGGAGGGCAAGATGGGCGTACGCCTTTTCGAGCGCAGCACGCGCCGCCTGCGCCTGACCGACGCCGGCGAAGCCCTGCTGCGCGACGCCGGCCCATTGTTCCAGCGGCTGCGCGAAGTTTCGGAAGACGCCGCAGCGACGTTCCAGTCGCCCGCCGGCACATTGCGCATTGCCATGCCCTACGAATTTGCCGCCCGGCAGCTCGCCGAGGTGGTGCTGGAAGTCATGCGCGAGCACACCAGCCTGCGCATCGAAGTGGACGTTGCGCCGCGTCAGGTCGATCCGCTCGCCCAGGGCTACGACATCATGCTGACCGTGCCGCGCGGGCCGCTGCCTGATTCCGGCCTGGTCGCCCAGCGCGTCTTCGATCTGCGCCGCGCGGTCGTCGTCGCCCCACAACTGCTCGAGCGCCTCGGGCCGCTCACTCACCCGGACCAGCTCGCCGACTGGCCCTGCCTCGGCACCTCCAACGAAGCCGAATGGCAGTTCCGCACGCCCGGCGGCGAAACGATCAACCTGCCGCTCGACTTCCGCATGCGCACCTCCAATAGCGAATTGCGCATGCAGGCCGCCATTGCAGGCCTGGGTGTCGCTCGCATCACCTCCGTCTTTGCAACGGACCTGATTGCATCGGGCGCGCTGCGGGAAGTCCTGACTGATTTCCAATCTCCGCCGATGCGCGTGTATGCCGTCTTTCCGGGCCGCCGCCTGATGCCCGCCAAGGTCAAGGTCTTCATGGATGCCCTGCACCGCCGCATAGAGCATTCCCGCCAACACGCCGACATGCGCCCAACCTTCGTAGACGAGGCCGCCGCATCCTGGCCGCCCGAATCGCTGCTCTGACTGACAAACCTTCTTTTACCTACGCAAAGCCATGCGCCCGTTCACCAAACTTCCCCTCTTGATTGCCGCGCTCGCTCTGAGCACTGTCGGATGCTCCCGCGCCGAGGACATCGGCAGCGTCAGCACCAATTTCCGCATCACCGGCTCAGACAAGATCGTCATCGAAGCCTTTGACGATCCGCTTGTTCAAGGCGTGACCTGCTATGTCTCGCGGGCGCGCACCGGCGGCATCAAGGGCTCGCTGGGCGTGGCCGAAGACGTGAGCGAGGCCGCGGTGGCCTGCCGGCAGGTCGGCGAGATCAGCTTCGCCAAGCCGCTGCCCCAGCAGGACGACATGTTCACGCAGCGCTTGTCGCTCGTCTTCAAGACGCTGCATGTGGTGCGCACGGTCGACCGCAAGCGCAATGTGCTGGTCTATCTGACGTATTCGGACAAGGTCATTTCGGGCAGCCCGAAGAACAGCGTGACGGCGGTGCCGATCCCGGCCAGCCAGCCCATTCCAGTCAAATAAGCGATGTCCGCACCACATTGGTGCGGCGCAACGCAAGCGTGGTGGCGGAGCAACGGGAGACGGCGCAAAAGGGGTGCATACGTAAGCCTACGTATGGTGCATTGCATCATCTGGTGTATAGTCAGGGTATTCCCTAACCGGGATTTCCCTAAGAGGCCAATCATGCAAAACACGAACGACCTGAAGCTGACCGATCAACTCGAACGCGAACTGATCGAGCGCGAAATGTCCGAAGGTATCTACTACTATCGCCGCCCGAGCGGCCAATCGTTCTCGTTCGCCCAGTTCTTCTCGGCAATCGCGAACCTGTTCGGCACGCACCGTACCGCCAAGGCCTAACCCGCCGCGCTATTGTTGATGGGCGTGTGCCCAAGCTAGCTGTATGTAGCAATCGCAGTTTCAGTAGCATCGTGCGCCGGCCGTGTGTCATCACACCCGCCGCCACACCCGCCAGGTCATGACCGCCTGGTGCCAATCGAGGGCCGGATTCCGGCCCTTTGTCATTTCTGCGGCCTTTGTCTGGTTTGTTTGCATGCCGCAGCATCGCCCTTTCTCCTCCGACCGGCCCACCGCGCTGCGGTTGTCTTCTGTTTAGCCTGTGCTTTACTGAGTAAAGCCGCGACCACCGATATCGAGACCACGCGCACGTCTTCACAGCCAGGAAGACGCACAGCATGGCACCCGGCGCCCATCCCCCAAGGAGACTCCCATGGCGATCAGCCTCAAGCTGTCGGTCAACGGTGCGCCTGTCACCGTCAGTGTCGAACCCCATACCCTGCTGGTCCAATTGCTGCGCGAGCAACTTCGCCTGACCGGCACGCACGTCGGCTGCGATACCGCGCAATGCGGCGCGTGCACGGTGCACATGAACGGGCGCGCGGTGAAGTCCTGCAACATCCTGGCCGTGCAGGCCGACGGCGCCGAGGTGACGACCATCGAAGGCCTGTCGAAAGATGGTGCGCTGCACCCGATGCAGGAAGCCTTTCGTCAATGCCACGGCCTGCAATGCGGCTTCTGCACGCCCGGCATGGTGATGGCGGCGACGGCGCTGGTTGCGCAGCATCCGCATCCCGATGAACACACGGTGCGCGAGCAGCTCGACGGCAACCTGTGCCGCTGCACGGGTTATCACAACATCGTGCGCGCCGTCATGCATGGTGCCGAAGCCATGGCCGCAGCCGAAGGCGACGATGCCTCGCTGCAGAGCCTGGCCGCGGCGCGCGCCCACGCCGCCTGACCCCAGCGAGGAGACCACCATGAACGCTCCCGCAGAACCCAACAATCACCTGATCGGCGCGGCCGTCAAGCGCAAGGAAGACTTCCGCTTCCTGACGGGCGCCGGGCAGTACACGGACGACGTTGTCCAGGCGCACCAGTCCTACGCGGTGTTCCTGCGCTCGCCGTATGCGCATGCCCGCATCAAGCACATCAATGCGGAGGCGGCACGCCATCATCCGGGCGTGCTGGCCGTGCTCACGGGCGACGATTTGGCCGCCGACAAGGTGAACGGCCTGCCGTGCGGCTGGCTCATCCACAGCATTGACGGCACGCCGATGAAGGAGCCGCCCCACCCTGTGCTCGCGCAAGGCAAGGTGCGCCACGTGGGCGACCAGGTCGCGCTGGTGGTGGCTGAATCGGTGAAGATTGCCAAGGACGCCGTCGAGATGATCGACGTCGAATACGACGAACTGCCCGCCGTGGTGGACACCGCCACCGCGGATACCGCCGGCACCGCCGTCCACGACGACGTGCCGAACAACACCTGCTACACCTGGGGCCACGGCGACAAGGCGGCCACCGACGCGGCATTTGCCAAGGCCGCGCACGTGACGCAGCTCGACATCGTCAACAACCGGCTGATCCCGAACGCGATCGAGCCGCGCGCCGTCAACGCCAGCTATTCGCGTCAGGACGACAGCTACACGCTCTACGTCGCCAACCAGAACCCGCACGTCGAACGCCTGCTGATGTCGGCATTCGTGCTGGGGCTGACGGAAGCCAAGGTGCGCGTGATTGCGCCGGATGTGGGCGGCGGGTTCGGCTCGAAGATCTTCCTGTACCCGGAAGACGTGGCGCTGACCTGGGCGTCGAAAAAGGTGGGGCGACCGATCAAGTGGACGGCCGAGCGCTCCGAATCCTTCCTGACCGATGCGCATGGCCGCGACCACGTCACGCATGCCGAACTGGCGCTCGATGCGCAGGGCAATTTCCTCGCCATGCGCGTGCATACGACGGCCAACATGGGCGCGTATCTGTCGACGTTTGCCAGCAGCGTGCCGACCATCCTGTATGCGACGTTGCTTGCCGGCCAGTACAAGACGCCGGCCATCTATGCCGAGGTGAAAGCGGTCTTCACGAACACCGCGCCCGTCGATGCGTATCGTGGCGCCGGGCGGCCGGAAGCAACGTATGTGGTCGAACGGCTCGTTGAAACCGCCGCGCGCGAATTGCAGATCGATCCGGCTGAGCTGCGCCGCCGCAACTTCATCCGCACGTTCCCGTATGCCACGCCGGTGGGCCTGACGTATGACACGGGCGACTACGAACCGTGCCTGGACCGCGCCATTGAGCTGGCCGACGTAAAAGGCTTTGCCGCCCGACGCGATGCCTCCCGCGCCAAGGGCCGGCTGCGTGGCATGGGCTATTCCTGCTACATCGAAGCGTGCGGGCTCGCGCCGTCGAACATCGCGGGCGCACTGGGCGCGCGGGCCGGCCTGTTTGAAGCCGGCGAAATTCGCGTGCACCCGACCGGCTCCGTCACCGTCTTCACCGGCTCGCACAGCCACGGCCAGGGCCACGAGACGACGTTCGCGCAAGTGGTGGCCGACCGCCTGGGCGTGCCCATCGACAACATCGAGATCGTGCACGGCGACACCGGCCGCATCCCGTTCGGCATGGGCACGTACGGCTCGCGCTCGATTGCCGTGGGTGGTTCGGCCATCATGAAGGCGCTCGACAAGATCGAGGCCAAGGCCAAGAAGATCGCCGCGCATCTGCTGGAGGCATCGACGGAAGACATCGAGTTCAAGGATGGCGTCTTCCGCGTGGCAGGCACCGACCGCACCAAGACGTTTGGCGAAGTCGCGCTCACGGCGTACGTGCCGCACAACTATCCGCTCGACAAGCTCGAACCCGGGCTGGACGAAAACGCCTTCTACGATCCGACCAACTTCACCTACCCGGCCGGCGCGTACATCTGCGAGGTGGAAGTCGACCCCGACACCGGCGAGGTGCACATCGACCGTTTCGTTGCGGTGGATGACTTCGGCAACATCATCAATCCGATGATCGTCGAGGGCCAGGTGCACGGCGGGCTTGGCCAGGGGATCGGCCAGGCGCTGCTCGAAGCGTGCGTGTACGACGAAAACGGCCAGCTGCTGACCGGCTCGTACATGGACTACGCCATGCCGCGCGCCAACGACCTGCCCAGCTTCACGGTGGAGACCGCCAAGGGCACGCCGTGCACGCACAACCCGCTCGGCGTCAAAGGCTGCGGTGAAGCGGGCGCGATCGGCTCGCCGCCAGCGCTCATCAACGCCATCGTCGACGCGCTTGCGCCGCTGGGCGTGAAGGACATCCAGATGCCTGCGACGCCGCACCGCGTCTGGCAGACCATTCAAGCGGCCAAGGCCTAGGCAGAGGAGCGAACCATGTACGACTTCGAGTACCAGAAAGCCACCGACGCCCAGACCGCCGTCACCGCGCTGAAGACGCACACCGACGCCAAATACCTCGGCGGCGGCCAGAGCCTGCTGGCGGCGATGAAGCTGCGGTTGGCGCAGCCGTCAACGCTGGTGGATGTCACGCGCATTCCGGGCATGTCGGGCATTCGCACACAGCCGGGCGTGATTACGGTCGGCGCGGCCACGCGCCATGCCGATGTGGCCGACAGCGCCGAGATCGCCCGCATGCTGCCCGCGCTGGGCGAACTGGCCGGCGGCATCGGCGACAAGCAGGTGCGCGCCATGGGCACGCTCGGCGGGTCCCTCGCCAACAACGACCCAGCCGCGTGCTACCCGGCGGCCGTGCTCGGGCTGAACGCCACCGTCGTCACCGAGCGGCGCAACATCGCGGCGGACGATTTCTTCCTTGGCATGTATGAGACCGCGCTGGCTGCAGATGAACTCATCACCGAGGTGCAGTTTCCCGTGCCGGACCAGGCGGCCTACGTGAAATTCCGCAACCCCGCGTCGCGCTTTGCACTGGTGGGCGTATTCATCAGCCGCAAGGGCAACAACGTGCGCGTGGCGGTGACGGGCGCGGCGCCGTGCGTGTTCCGTTGCACGCCGCTGGAGCAAGCGCTGGCGGCCAGCTTTACATCCGAAGCGGCGCGCAAGGTGGTGGTGCCGGCCGACGACTTGGTGGGCGATCTGCATGCCTCGCCGGAATATCGGGCGCACCTCATTCCCGTCTTGACGGCGCGCGCGGTTGAGCAGGCGTTGGCGCATCATCATTGAGCGCACCGCCCAAGGAACGGCATGCCGGTCGATTCCATCGACGACTGCATCGCGCAACTGCAAGGTCAGGGCTATTTCGCCGGCCGTGAGCTGGCCACGGCCTTGTTCCTCGCGCTGCGCATGCAGCGGCCGCTGTTTCTGGAGGGCGAGCCCGGCGTCGGCAAGACGGAGCTGGCGAAGGCGGCGGCGGGGCTGCTCGGCACGTCGCTGCTGCGGCTGCAGTGCTACGAGGGGCTCGACACCGCCAGCGCGCTCTATGAATGGGACTACCCGCGCCAGATCATGGCGCTGCGCCTGGCCGAGGCCGCCGGTGAGAAGCCCCGCGCCGACACGCTGTACCGCGACGAATTCCTCCTCAAGCGTCCGCTGCTGCAGGCGCTGCTGCCCGACCCACTGCATCCCGACACACCGCGCGTTCTGTTGATCGACGAGATCGACCGCGCCGACGAACCGTTCGAGGCGTTTCTGCTGGAACTGCTGTCCGACTTCCAGGTGTCGATTCCCGAATTCGGCACGGTGCGCGCGCAGGTGATTCCGCTGGTCATCATGACGTCCAATCGCACGCGCGAGGTGCACGACGCGCTCAAGCGGCGCTGCCTGTATCAATGGATCGGCTATCCCGACAAGGCGCGGGAGCTGCAGATCGTCGCGCAGCGCGCCCCCGAAACCGCCGCCCGCCTGCAACAGCGCGCCGTCGATTTCGTGCACCGCCTGCGCGGCATCGACCTGTTCAAGGCGCCGGGCATTGCCGAGGCCATCGACTGGTGCCGCGCATTGGCGGCGTTGAACGTGACAGAGCTGGATCCGCAGTCCGTGCAGGACACGCTGGGCGTGCTGCTCAAGTACCAGGACGACCTGGCCCGCGTGGATAGGCCGACCATCGAGCAACTGCTGGCCGCGCCCGCGCTGCCGGAGTAGCGCATGCAAGCGACCGTGCCGACGCAGTTGCCCATGCTCGCGCGCAACGTCACGCATTTCGTGCGGCTGCTGCGCAATGCCGGCATGCCGCTTGCGCCCTCACGTGCGGTGGACGCCATCGAAGCCCTGAGCCATATCGACATCGGCCGCCGCGACGACGTCAAGGCTGCGCTGTCTGCCCTGCTCGTCTCGCATCCCGACGAGCGCACGCTGTTCGACGCGGCCTTCAACGTGTTCTGGCGGGATCCGGATTGGGAAGGCAAGCTGCGCGCCCTGCTGCTGCCCAAAGTGCGTGGCGGTATTCCGGCGGCGCGCAGCAACCGACTGGCCGATGCCTTGCGCGCGCAGCCATCGACGAATCTGCCCCCGGGCCCCACGCCCGACGGGGAGCGCCATGACATCGTGGCGCCGCTGGCGTTTTCTGCCAACGAGGCCTTGCGCACGCGTGACTTCGACACGCTCAACGCTGCCGAATGGCGCACGCTGCAACACATGATCCGCCGTCGGCGCGTGCATCTCGCCCAGGAGCGGACGCGCCGGCTGAAGGCCGCCTCGCGCGGGCGCCATCCGGACCTGCGCGCCACCGCTCGCCAGGCTGTGCGCGCCGGCGGCGAGTGGACCGGCTGGAAATACCGCCAGCCCGTCGACCGCACGCCGCCGCTGGTGCTGCTGCTCGACATTTCCGGATCGATGAGCCGCTATTCGCGCGCCGTGCTGTATTACTGCCACGCGCTGGTGCAGTCGCGCGAGCGCATCCAGGCTTTCCTGTTCGGCACGCGGTTGACGAACGTGTCGCGGCAACTGCGCGAGCGCGATCCGGATGTCGCCGTGCAGGCCATCGCCGAGCTGGTGCCCGACTGGTCGGGCGGCACGCGCATCGGCGCGGCGCTGGCGGAGTTCAATCGCCAATGGGCGCGCCGCACGCTGTCCGGCCGTGCCACCGTCCTGCTCGTGACGGATGGGCTCGACCACGAGCACATCGACGTACTCGACGCCGAGATGGCTCGCCTGGCGCGCTTCGCCCACCGCATCGTCTGGCTCAACCCGCTGCTGCGCTTTGCCGGCTTTGAGCCGCGGGCACGTGGCGTGCGGGCCATCCTGCCGCATGTCGACGTGATGGTGCCGGCGCACCATTTCGACAGTCTGGCTGCGCTGGAGCACGAACTGGCGCATGCCCGCCGCACGCGTCCGCCGCGTCCCCCCACCCCCGCTCAATCGACCGCCCCATGGAACTGACCCAGACCCATCTCCTGCCCGTGCCCCTGCAGACCGCCTGGGATGCGCTGAACGACCCGGCCGTGCTGCAGCGCTGCATTCCCGGCTGCGAGAGCATCACCGCCGCCGAGGGCAGCGCCAACCCCGCCTACGACATCGCCATGACCGCCGCTGTCGGGCCCGTCAAGGCGCGCTTCAAAGGACGCATGGAACTGGCCGACGTGGCGCCCCCGCGCAGCTACACGCTGCATTTCGACGGCCAGGGCGGCGCGGCCGGCTTCGGCAAGGGCAGCGCGCAGGTGCAGCTCACGCCCGAAGGCCCCACGGTGACGAGGCTCTCTTACACCGCGACCGCGCAGGTGGGCGGCAAGCTTGCGCAGATTGGCTCGCGGCTCGTCGACGGCGCCGCCCGCAAACTGGCCGACGAGTTCTTCCAGCGCTTTGCGGCAGAATTCGGCCCCGCAGAGACGGCGGGCATCGACGGCATGCCGGCCACACAGGCGATTCCCGATTTGGCCGCCGCCCAGCTGCAGGCCCACGGTGCGCCGCCCGGCCACGCACCCAACGTCAGCCCCGCGCTGCAGCCGCGCAATCCATGGCCGTGGATCATCGTGGCGGTGGTGGCCGTGGCGGCCGCCTACCTGTTTTTGCACCACGGGGCATAATCGGTCCAATCCCCGCAACGCATCACTCAAGCGCGCGAAAGCGCAGCCAACGCATCATGGACAGCGTCGATCTCGAAGTCTTGAAAACCAGCGTGCGCTGGCTGGAACAAGGGCGCCGCGTGCTGCTCGTCACCGTGGTCAAAACGTGGGGCTCGTCGCCGCGGCCCGAAGGCGCGATGCTCGCGCTGCGCGATGACGGCGTCGTCATCGGCTCGGTGTCGGGCGGCTGCATTGAAGACGACCTCATCGACCGCGTGCGCCGCGAAGGCCTGCATTACACGAAGCCCGAAGCCGTCAAATACGGCATCAGCGCTGAAGAAGCGCACCGCTTTGGGCTGCCCTGCGGCGGCACGCTGCAGCTCGTGCTCGAACCGCTGAACGCGTCCAGCGGCATCGACGCGCTGCTGCGCGCCGTGGAAGCCGGCCAGCTCGTCGCGCGCACGCTCGACATGGCGACCGGCGCCTCAACGCTGCAGCACGCCACCGTCACCGACGGCCTGCAGTTTGACGAAACGCGCCTCGTGACGATTCACGGGCCGCGCTACCGGATGCTGGTCATCGGTGCGGGACAGCTCTCGCGCTACCTGTGCCAGATCGCCGTGGGGCTCGACTACCAGGTCACCGTCTGCGACCCGCGCGAGGAATACAGCGAGGAATGGTCGATCCCGGGCGTGGCCATGGTCCGCACCATGCCCGACGATACTGTCATGGCCATGAAGCTCGACGAGCGCTGTGCCGTCATCGCCCTGACGCACGACCCGAAGCTCGACGACCTCGCGCTCATGGAGGCGCTCAAGACGCCAGCGTTTTACGTCGGCGCGCTCGGCAGCCGCCGCAACAACGCCAACCGCCGCGAGCGCCTGAAGGAATTCGACCTGAGCGACGCCGAGCTGGCGCGCCTGCATGGGCCCGTCGGCATTTACATCGGCAGCCGGACGCCGCCGGAAATCGCCATCTCGATCCTGGCCGAGGTGACGGCCGCCAAGAACGGCGTGTCGCTGCCGACCATCCTGCAGGTGGAAGGCGCCAAGGCGGCGCGCGAGATCGCCGCGAACGCCGCTTCGAGCTGCGCGGTGCCGCAAACCTGAGTCAACCCTCTGATCGAATGGGATGCCGAAAGGCGGCTGAAAGGTTACATTCTTATAAATCGCTGATTGTGCGCGGGTTTTGGCCGCATCGCATCGCGCGAACCCTGCGGCCCACGAGCCTTGTTTCGTGTGCGCGGCTTCATTTGCATGACCTGCCTGCCCCTTACACCTGAGCGGTGCGGCGGCGGTCGTGTTGTTTGCAAGCGGGACGGTCGCCCGTTTTGCCACCTAGGAAATTCAAGTTTTCTCGCATGAGTATTTTGCTGACCGGTGCCACCGGTTTCGTGGGCGGCGCCATTGCCGCCAATCTGGCAGCCAAAGGTTTGCTGGCCGACACGCGCTTTGCCGTGCGCGGCGACACGCCTTCGGAGGGGTTGGCGCGGCTGCGCAGCAACCTGCGGCGTTTTGAATTCGCACCGGGCACGCTGGACAGCATTACCGAATCGCAAATCGTGCCGTTCGACCTGCGCGAGGCCGGCACGGCCAAGCTGGGCGATCCGGAAATCATCATCAACTGCGCGGCGCTGGCAACGTTCTCGAACCACCCGTCGCTGTGGGAAACCAATGTGGAAGGCGTGCTGGCGCTGGGCCGGCTGGCGGCGCAAAGCAAGCGCCTGAAGCGCTTCCTGCAGATCGGCACGGCCATGTCGTGCGGCCAGCTGGCGGATCGCCACGTCAGTGAAAGTTGGGATGTCCCGCCGCTGGAGCAGCACGCCGTGCCGTACACGTATTCCAAGGGCATGGCCGAACTGAAGCTGCGTGAAGCCGTGCCGGAGCTGCCGCTGGTGGTGGTGCGGCCGTCCATCGTCGTGGGCCACAGCACGCTCGGGTGCGAGCCCTCGGGCAGCATTTTCTGGATGCTCCGCATGGTGGCAATGCTCGAAACGTTCAGTTGCCGCCTGTCCGACCGCGTCGACATCCTGCCCGTGGACGACTGCGCCGAAGCCATCGTGCAGCTGTCGACCAAGCCGACGCTTGCGCACGACCTGTATCACATCAGCGCCGGCGATGCGAACTCCGAGCGCATCGAAACGCTGTACCCGCGCTTCAAGCGTTGCAAGACGCCGGAAGAAGACGCCCAGGCCCTGGCCGGCTACGTGTATCAGGAAAAAATCGCCGAGAAAGCATTGGCGCGTAAATTCCTGAGCCTGACGGGCGATGGCAACGTGCGACTGGTCGCGCGCTGCATCCACCTGTATGCCAAGTTCGCCAGCATGAGCTACGTGTTCGACAACACGCGGCTGGTGCAGGAGACCGGCTTCCAGCCGCGCTCCCTGCTGGCTTACCTCGACCGCTGCCTCGAGACGTCGGACGCCGTGCCGATTCCCGAGCAGATGCAGTGGGACTATAAGTAGCCGTCCGGCCTCCCCGGCCTGCACGGCGTGTCATGGCGCCGTGCTATAACCCTCGGCGCCCTTTACCAAGACTCCGGTCACCACAACAAGGAGCCGCCGATGACGCTGCAAGCCCTCGTCCATCTCAATGTCGCCACGCTGGTGGATTCGTTCATCAGCCTTGCCTCGGCCTTTGCGCTCGGGTCGCTGATCGGCTTCGAGCGGCAGGTCAGACAGCGGACTGCGGGGCTGCGTACCAACGCGTTGGTGGCGGTCGCGGCATCGGCATTCGTCGATATGGCCGCGCAGATCGGCACCGCATCGGACACCACACGCGTGATCGCCTATGTGGTGTCGGGCGTCGGCTTTCTGGGTGCCGGCACGATCATGAAGGAAGGGCTGAACGTGCGCGGGCTGAACACCGCCGCCACGCTGTGGGGCTCTGCGGCGGTGGGCGCGGCTGCAGGCTCCGACCTGGTGGGCCAAGCCATTCTCATTACGCTCTTCGTGCTGGCATCGAACATCCTGCTGCGACCGGTGGTCGATCGCATCAACCGCACGCCACTCGACAACCAGGCCAGCGAAGTCACGTACACGATGTGCGTCATCTCCACCAGCGAGCGCCAGAAAGAAGCACTGGCCGACCTGGAACGCCTGCTGGAAGAAGCCAGCTACCCGATCAGCGATCTCTCGGTCGAACCGTTTGGCGACGACCACGTGGAAATTGAAGCGATGCTGATGTCGACGGCTGTGAACGCGGCCGAGCTGGACCGCATCGTCACGTCGCTGCAATCGCAGCCGCACGTGGCGCAGGCGTTCTGGAACCCGAGTACGACGGAATAAGCGCCATCGACGGGCGGGTCAAAGCTCCTGGCTGGCGGCCAGCGCGAAGATCTTCGCCCAGCGTTTCGCTTCCTGCCGATTACGCATCGGGATCGGCCAGTCGGACTGCGCCTGGTGCTTCAAGCGCAGCACCAGCGTCCAGGCGCCTTCGCGTTCGACCGCATCGGCGCCGGCAATATCGGCAAAGAGAAAACGGGCGCCCTGCCCGTGCAACTGCAGCGTCCCGCGCTTTTGTTCGGCATCGACCGCGACCTGTCCCCAGCTTCCGCTGAGCGACACAATCCGCTCGCCTTTCACGTTCACGCCATGCACGGCGCGGTAGCGCCGGACGAGGGTGACGACCGCGACGGCCAGCACCGCCAGAGCCAACAGCACGGCCGCGCCACCCGCCACGGCGCCGTAAGCGGCCGCAACCAGCGCATACAGCCGGACTGCGCCGTAGATCAGCAGACCCACCAGCGCGAACGCGGCAATGATGAACGGCATGAGGCGACTCCTTGAATAGACCTGTCGGTTATATCAACCAAAACGGCATTCAAGGCAAGCCATTGCCATGCCCGTACGACAACGGTGGCGAAACTAATCTCAGGCGAGGCGGAATGCTGCGATGGCGGCGTTCAGCGCTTCGGCCTGTTCTTCCAGCGATTCAGCCGCCGCTGCGGCCTGCTCGACCAGCGCAGCGTTCTGCTGCGTGGCTTCGTCCATGAGCGTCACGGCCTTGTTGACCTGCTCGATGCCCGAGCTTTGCTCGTTCGAGGCTGCTGCGATTTCGCCCATGATGTCGGTCACGCGGCGGATGGACGACACGATGTCTTCCATCGTGCTGCCGGCGCGTTCGGCCAGCGCGCTGCCGGTCTCGACCTTCGACAGCGACGCTTCGATCATTTCCTTGATTTCCTTGGCAGCGGCGGCGCTGCGCTGTGCGAGGTTGCGCACCTCACCCGCCACCACGGCAAAGCCGCGGCCTTGTTCGCCAGCGCGCGCCGCTTCCACGGCGGCGTTCAGTGCAAGGATGTTGGTCTGGAACGCAATGCCGTCGATCACGCCAATGATTTCGGACACCGTGCGCGACGACGCGCTGATCTCGCGCATGGTCGCCACCACGTCCGTCACCACGGCACCGCCCTGGCTGGCGACTTCCGAGGCGCTATCGGCCAGTTGGCTCGCCTGGCGCGCGTTGTCGGCGTTCTGGCGAACGATAGACGTCATTTCTTCCATGCTGGAAGCCGTTTCTTCCAGCGAGCTGGCCTGCTCTTCCGTACGTTGTGACAGGTCGGCATTGCCGGCGGCAATCTGCTTGGTGGCCGCGCCGATCGACTCGGAGCCGGTGCGCACACGTCGCACGGTGTCGGTCAGTGCAGTCTGCATACGGGCCAGACCTTCGAGCAGGCGGCCCATTTCGTCATGACGATCGATGCGCACGCGTTCGGTCAGGTCACCGGCGGCAATGCGATCGAACTGCGCCAGCGCGGCGTTCAGCGGCCCCACGATCGCGCGCAGCAGCGACCACGCGCACCACAGCGCCACCACCAGCGCGAGGACGATGGCGGCAATCACGATCAGCTGGAAGCGCGCATAAGCGTCGCGCGATGCGTCGTAGTTGGCCTTGGAGAACGCCAGTTGCTTCTTGCTCAGCGCCAGGCTCGAATCGTTGGAATCGCGGAAGGCCTTGGAGACGCCCTTTTCCATGATCTTGTCTGCCGTTGCGCGATCCCCGGCGCGCAGCGCCTTGATGATGTCGCGCAAGCTGCCGGCAGCCGCTTCACGCTTGGTGGCGACGTCCTTGGCCAGGCGCTCCTCTTCGTCGTCACGCGGCAGTGCCAGGTATTTCTTCCAGGCTGCATCCGATTCCGCAATCAACTCTTCGGTGCGGTCCAGCAGCTTCATCGCCCCCTTGTCTTCCGGATACAGCATCGCCTTATCGAGCGCGGTGCGGGCGCGCGTGAGGCTCAGATCGGATTCGCCCAGCGCCAGTGCGGACGGAAACTGATTGGTAAAGGTCTGTTCATGCGCGCGATTGGCATCGCGCAGGCCAAGCAGGCCCGCCACGCCAATCAGCAAGGCAAGCAGAAACAGAATGGAAACCGAAAGCACCAGGCGGGTGCGGATGGTCAGACGAGCGGACATGGGCGCGGCGAGAGTGGCGTGCACGGCTCTTCCCGCAGGCGCGACCATCGCGCCGGGCGGCCGGCTACCCAGGCACTATCGGCCGCGCAGCGCTGGAACTTGAGAGTGCAGTGATGAAGGCGTCACTAAAGCACATGCGTGGCGTGTCACTGATACTCCATCAGCACCGACATGGCGCCATTCACGGTGCCGGGCGTGATGTTGGCTTCGGTCTGAACATACGACACCCGCATCGGGATCGAGAAAGAGCCGCCCGTGTCCTTGTTGTAATCATCGACGGCGGTCGACGTATCGAATGCAGCCGCCGCACCCGCATTGTCGGTCACCTTGATCTTCACGCCCTTTGCGGTGGAATCAGCGGAAAGCGGCAATACACCCGGTGCATTCTCAATGGTGCCGCCCTCCGGCGTGAGCCTGTAGAGAATCTTGCTGTATCCCTTTGGGCAGTTGTTGATCTGGATCTGGAAGCTGCGCTCGCCGGCTGTCGTCCCGATGCCGGTTAAACTCCCTGCCCGTGTGGATGGCAGCACTACCGTCTGACTTGGCACCGAGCAGCTCTCTTCGATCCACGTCACGCTCGTGTTGAGATGGATGTACCTTGCGATCGAGTCTCCTGGACCTGCTGAGAAAAGCCCGAACTGCATTTGGTTGCTGGCGGCCACTGAATTAGCCATTTCATATTTGTTTCTCAGTAACTGAATTTCGAGGGGGGAGGACAACTCCACTAACGTACCCCCCGAAAATTTCCGCTGAGGTTCTCCATTGACAAGGACCTGCACAT
Source organism: Ralstonia edaphi (assembly GCF_958350185.1). Taxonomy (NCBI): domain Bacteria; kingdom Pseudomonadati; phylum Pseudomonadota; class Betaproteobacteria; order Burkholderiales; family Burkholderiaceae; genus Ralstonia; species Ralstonia edaphi. The sequence continues at coordinate 532,320 of NZ_CATWHI010000005.1, read as the reverse complement.
CCAAGCCTTTAAGTTCTGTGCCAGCGCGTGGCCCTTCTACGAACCAGTTCCACTGGTTGCCGCGGAGACTGTAGATATCCAATCTGATTAACGTGCAGGTGGCTTTACCACATATCTGTTGAGGCGTCCTATATGCCCTCGCCACAACCCTATCAGTCGGAGTATTTTTCGGTAGTGTAATCGGGGCAGGAAAAGCGTTGATATCGCGGCCATCATCAGCCAAAGCCGGCTTTGCCACAGGCAAAATCAGGGCTGCCAATACTGTGCACCCAATCCTGCGCATGGCTTGCGCACTCGGTCGATTTGTCATCATTGAGTCGTTCCAGAAATAGTGACCGCAGCGGTCGGGCAGATTTATTTCACGCATCGCGTTATCCATATTCAAATCAACCCTAATTCCTAGGCGTATCTCCGTTTAATTTGGAGAGGCCCCGGAAGCGCTGGCCGTACGGTGAACAGCACGCTGCCAATTGACTTCGCCAGCTATTGCAATGCAATGCCTGGTCGAAATTCTGGATGCTGGTCGATGCCAGGTATGTAAGAGCAGTCTTAAATGCAGCTCAACGCAGGCACACAACGCGCCAAGCCGAATACACAGTGTGATTTGGGAAGAGACCCGCCGACGCGACAGCGTCAGGGCGTGAACCATGCGGGCGGGATGCCTGCACGCAAGACCGGACCAAGCCGCATGCGAGTGCGCATCCGGCTGGTAGTCATTGAATTGACAAAAGAAACGCCGACGAAAGTCGGCGATCGGTACAAGGCGGCAAAAGCAGAATCCGCCGCCCTTATCTCACCCGTCGTACGAATACGCGCGCCGATGCCGCACCGCCTCGGCGAGTATGTCGAGCACCGGCTCGGTCTGCGTCCAGCTCAGGCATGCGTCGGTGATCGACACGCCGTAGCGGAGCGGCACACCCGGTTTCAGATCTTGGCGGCCGGCTTCGAGATTGCTTTCGACCATCACGCCGACGATCCGGTGCTCCCCCTGCGCCAGCTGCCGCGCGAGATCCTGCGCGACGTCGATCTGCCGTTCATGCGACTTGTTCGAATTCGCGTGCGAGCAGTCGACCATCACCTGTTCGCGCAACTTTGCCGCGCGCAGCGCAGCGCAGGCCGCCTCGATGTGCTCGCTGTCGTAGTTTGGCCCGTTCTTGCCGCCGCGCAGGATCACGTGCGCGTCGTCGTTGCCGCGCGTCTCGAAGATCGCGGCCATGCCCATCTTGGTCATCCCCATGAACGCATGGCTGGCGCGCGCTGCGATGATCGCGTCTGACGCGACCTGCACGCCGCCGTCGGTGCCGTTCTTGAAGCCGATCGGGCAGCTCAGGCCCGACGCAAGCTGTCGATGGCTCTGGCTTTCCGTCGTGCGCGCGCCGATCGCGCCCCACGCGATGAGGTCGGCAATGTATTGGGGGCTCAGCAGGTCGAGAAACTCCGTCCCGGCGGGCAAACCAAGCGCGTTGACGTCGAGCAGGAGTTGCCGCGCAGCGCGCAGCCCTTCATTGATGCGGAAGCTTCCGTCCAGACGCGGGTCGTTGATGTAACCCTTCCAGCCGACCGTCGTGCGCGGCTTCTCAAAGTAGACGCGCATCACGATCAGCAAGTCGTCCTTCAGTGCATCAGCCGCAGCCTTGAGGCGGCGCGCGTAATCGAGCGCCTGGTCGTGATCGTGGATCGAGCACGGGCCGACGATGAGCAGCAGCCGATCGTCGCGACCGTGCAGGATGTTGCTGATGGCCCGGCGAGTGTCTTCGACGAGCGTCTGCGTATCGGCAGGCACGGGCAGCTCGTCCAGCAGCAGCGCCGGTGAAATGAGCGGACGCACCGCGCCGATGCGGGTGTCGTCGATGCGCGTCGTGTCTTGCGTCGCGTCGGCGACGCCCACCTCGCGATCATGTGAGGGGTTGTCGAGTTTTTTCATTGCGATCTCAGAGGGATTTCAAATAGTACGCACGGAGCTGACGTCAACGGCGCACCATTGCGGACTTACACCGCGCACTTAAGCGGACTTGCCACCGCGCGCCTGACGATAATCTTCAGCAAACTCGCGCCATTGCTGCAGCGACACCTTGCGGCCCTGCGCTGCCAGCTTCAGCGCTGATTTGCGCCACGCGGTGCCCGCTGCATAGTCCTGCACCTTATCCACCAGATCGGTCCCGTGCCGTCCGCAGCCGCGCAGGTGGCACCACGCCGCCACGCGGGCCATGGTCTGCAGCGCGTCGTCCAGATTGGCGACGACGTTCTTGCCGGCGCCCAGCGCAACACGGTCCGCGGTCGGTTGCAGGCTTTTGACGACGTACGACTTCGGCTTCTCGCCCTTGGCTCCGTAGACGACGCCGCGCAGCAGTGCGGGCGAAATGGCCTGCGACAGGCGCTGGATGTCGACCACGCGCCCGGCCTCGCTGCGCCAAGGCGCAACGCTACAGGCGTCGCCCAGCACATCGTCCCAGACACTTGGGATGGAGAGCTTGATGTCGATCAGGCGCAGCGTGGTGGGGTCGTTTTCCGGGCGAGCGAGCACTGAATAGCGCTCAAGGCCCAGACTGCCTGTGCCGGCAATGCGCCGCGCGACGTCGATGGCAATGAAACGCTGGCCATTGCCCTGCTCGCCATAGGCCTGCAGGATGCGGCGCGCGCGGCGGGCCTCTTCCTTGCTAGCCCGCAACGTGCGTCGGCCGTCGATGCGCAGGTGAATGTGGTTGCCATCGCGCTCGGTGCGTTGCGCGAGGTAGGCGGCGCGATTGCGCTTGCGCAGCCCACGCAGCAGGTCGCGCACGATGCCGGTTGCGGTAGACCGTTCAACCCAGCGCGGCTTGCCGTCAACCAACGCTGCGGCATACGTATCGAGAAAGCGGCGGCAGAGGTTATTGGCATCTTCGTCGGCCAGCTTCCAGCTGTATGAGGCAACCTGCAGGCTCGACAGCACGCGCACGAGATCGACGGTGAACGGCGCCGCGAGGGCTTCGTCAAAGTCGTTCATGTCGAAGTAGACCAGGCCGTTGTCGCCCTTGAAGCTGCCGAAGTTTTCAAGGTGGAGGTCGCCGCAGACCAGCGTGCGCGGGGCGTCGTGCAGCAGCGGCGCATCGGCCAGCGAAGCCGCATACAGGTTGTTGGTGCCGCGAAAGAACGAAAACGGGTCGGCAGCGATGGCATCCAGCTTTCGGGTGAGCCTTTCCGGATCACGCCCGGCGTTGTATTCAAGCAGGATGCGGGTGCTTTCGTGCATGGTCTCGGCCTCGTTGAAGTGCTTGGAGTGGAGTGCAATGCCCTCGAAAATCGAAGATTACGCGTTGATTGGCGATTGCGAAACCGCGGCACTGGTTTCGCTCGACGGTTCCATCGATTGGCTATGCTGGCCGCGGTTCGATTCAGGCGCCTGTTTTGCCGCGCTGCTCGGCACGCCAGACCATGGCCGATGGCGCATCGCACCGCAGGCGAACGCGCGCGCTGTGCGGCGCCGCTACCTGCCCGGCACGCTGGTGCTTGAAACCGTCTTCGAAACCGACACCGGCACGGCCAGCGTGACCGACCTGATGACCGCCCGGCTGCCCGGCACGCTCGGCGCCCGGGACGACACCTCCGACCTCATCCGCATCGTGCGCGGTCTCTCCGGCACGGTCGACATGCGCATGGATCTGACGCTGCGGTTCGATTACGGCGCGTCGGTCCCGTGGGTCAGCCGGGTGTCGGAAATCACAGGCGCCCCGGCCGACGGTCCGTGCGACATGCCCGATTGCGTGCTGCGGGCCGTGGCCGGGCCCAACATGACGACACTTCGCACACCGGCGCCGATCCGCGGCGAGAACCTCTCCACGGTGGCGGATTTCACGGTGAGCGAAGGTGAAGCGGTGCCCTTTGTGCTCACGCATTCGCCGTCGCACCTGCCGTTACCGGCATCGATCGACGCGCTCGAAGCGCAGGTCGACATCGAGGCACGCTGGCGCGCGTGGGCCGGCCGCTGTCACGGCGCGGGCGAATGGAGCAAAGCGGTGGAACGCTCGCTCATCACGCTCAAGGCGCTGACGTATCACCGCACCGGCGGCGTCGTGGCCGCGCCCACCACGTCGCTGCCCGAACAGCTTGGCGGCGTGCGCAACTGGGATTACCGCTATTGCTGGCTGCGCGACGCCACCCTCACGCTGCTCGCGCTCATGAACGCGGGCTTCTACGACGAGGCGCGCAGCTGGCGCGAATGGCTCGAACGCGCCATCGCCGGCAGCCCGGCACAGGTGCAGATCATGTACGGCATTGCCGGCGAACGCCGCCTGGGCGAATGGACCGTCCCGTGGCTGCCTGGCTACGAAGGCTCGCAACCGGTGCGCGTGGGCAATGCGGCTGCGCTGCAGCTCCAGCTCGACGTATACGGCGAACTGATGGACGCTCTCTTCATCGCCCGCAAAGGCGGCCTGGATGGCGACGATGCCTCGTGGCGCCTGCAGGTCGCGCTGATGACGCATCTGGAAAGCATCTGGCAAACGCCCGACGAAGGCATCTGGGAAGTCCGCGGCCCCTCGCGCCATTTCACGCATTCCAAGGTGATGGCGTGGGTGGCCTTCGACCGCGCCGTCAAAACCATCGAGCAATTCAATGTCGACGGCCCCGTAGAACGCTGGCGCGCCGTGCGCGATCGCATCCACGCGGAGGTCTGCGCCCACGGCTACAACGCCGCCCGCGGCTGCTTCGTGCAGAGCTACGGCAGCGAAGAACTGGACGCCGCGCTGCTGATGCTGCCGCTCGTCGGCTTTCTGCCGGCATCCGACCCGCGCATCCAGGGCACGGTCAAGGCCATCGAAGAAGACCTGCTCGTCGATGGCCTCGTGCGCCGCTACCGCACCGAAGCCGTGACCGACGGCCTGCCCGAGGGCGAAGGCGTATTCCTGGCCTGCAGCTTCTGGTATGTCGACAACCTCGTCATGCAGGGCCGCCATGACGAAGCGCGCGCGCTGTTCACCAAGCTGCTGGCGCTGCGCAACGACGTGGGCCTGCTGGCCGAAGAATACGACCCGCGCGTACAACGGCTGGTGGGCAATTTCCCGCAGGCGTTTTCGCATATCGCGCTGGTGAATTCAGCGCTGACGCTGTCAGCCGCCGCCGATCATGTCAACCAGCGCACGGGGGACGGCGCCCGGAGCTGACCCCACGGCAGAAGCCGGTAAAATGCCGGCCATGACCGAATCGACCGCCCTCAGCCCCATGCCCGACGACGCAACCAGTGCTTCCGACAGCACCCTGCTGGGCCGCCCCGACAGCCCCTGCATCGGCATCTGCTCGACGCTCTTCGACGAGGTCTGCCAAGGCTGCGGACGCACCCAGCTGGAAGTCAGCAACTGGGTGTTCATGACGGACGAAGAGCGCAACGTGGTCTGGACACGCATCCTGGCCGAAGGCACCGCCCAGGGCTACAACGCCGACGGCAGCCGCAAGTAAGCGCAGCGCATCAAACGCAAAAAACCCGGCCGAAGCCGGGTTTTTCATGTGTGCTGCATGTGAGGCAGATCAGGCCGTCTTCGCAGGGTTGAGCTGCATCGCCTTGTACTCCAGGAACTCCTCCAGACCGTACTTGCCGTTCTCGCGCCCGTTGCCGGATTGCTTGTAGCCGCCAAACGGCGCCTGCATGTTGAACGGCCCGCCGTTGATGTTCACCTGGCCCGTGCGGATGCGCCGCGCCACGCGAATCGCGCGGCTCTCGTCGCCCGACCACACACCGCCGCCCAAGCCATAGATGCTGTCGTTGGCGATGCGGACGGCCTCGTCCTCGTCGTCGTAGCAGATCACGGTCAGCACGGGGCCGAAGATTTCTTCGCGCGCCACAGTGTCGGTCGTCTTGACGTTACCGAGCACCGTCGGCTTGACGAAGAAGCCGGTCGACAGGCCTTCGGGTGTGTCGGCACCGCCGGTAATGAGTTCTGCGCCCTCCTCCAGCCCCTTGCGGATGTAGCCCAGCACGCGGTCACGCTGTACGGCGGAAATCAGCGGCCCCAGGCGCGTGGATTCCTGCGCCGGATCGCCCGGCACGTAGGCAGCGGCAAACTGCGCGGCCAGCGCCTTCACTTCTTCATACTTCGCACGCGGCACCAGCATGCGCGTGTGCGCAGAGCACGTCTGCCCCGAGTTCAGGAAACACGCTGACAGCGTGCCCTTGACCGCCGCAGACAGGTCCGCGTCGTCCAGGATCACCGATGCCGACTTGCCGCCGAGCTCCAGCGCCACGCGCTTGACCGACTGCGATGCGAGCTCGGCCACGCGCTTGCCCGCACGCGTGGAACCGGTAAACGACACCATGTCGACCTCGGGGTCGCTTGCCAGCACCTCGCCCACCACCGGGCCATAGCCGGTAACAAGGTTGAACACGCCCGGCGGCAGGCCGGCTTCCTCAATGACTTCCGCCAGCACGAACGCGTTGAGCGGCGCCACTTCCGACGGCTTGAGCACCACCGTGCAGCCGGCCGCCAGCGCGGGCGCAACCTTCAGCGTGATCTGGTTCAGCGGATAGTTCCACGGCGTGATGGCGCCCACTACGCCCACGGGCTCGCGCACCACCAGCGAGTTGCCGACGTGCTCTTCAAATTCGAACGTGCTGAGCAGCTTGGCGAAATTGCCCCAGTTGTAGACCGGGCCGCCCACCTGGATGGCACGCGCAAGCTTGATCGGCATGCCGACTTCGCCGGCAATCAGCTGCGCCAGTTCTTCGCTGCGGGCCTGCAGGCCGTCGGCAATTTTCTGGATGTATTCGGCGCGCTTGGCCACGGGCGTGGCGGCCCAATCATCAAATGCCGCGCGCGCTGCCGCCACGGCGACTTCCGCGTCGGCCGCGCTGCCTTCGGGAATGGTGCCCATCACCGCTTCCGTGGCCGAATGAATCACTTCAATGACGCCCTTGCCCTGCGGCGCCACCCACTTGCCATTGATGAAAAGCTTGTCGCGTTGCTGCATCGTTGGTCGTCTCGCTCTGGTGGATGCGCGATTTGCGCGTTGTGCTATCCGGGTTGCGACTGAGGCCGACATCGCCCCCGGGCGGTTATGATCCGTCTATTGTAGAGCCAGCACAGCGCGCGCTGCAGACGCGCCGGCCGAGGGAGACCAGCATGACCACCAGCATCTATCAGAAGACCGAAAAAGGTCAGGACGAGATCCGCACACGCGCGAACCACCTCGACCAGCGTCACCGCGCGGTGCTTCTGATGATCAACGGCGAAAAAACCTGCGACGACATCCTCGTGCAGCTTCAGCCGCTCGGCATGACGCACGCGGTATTCGACGAGCTGGAGGACGGCGGCTATATCCGCCCGCACGCGGCCGGGACGACCGCGGCGAAGACGGAACCGGCATCTGCACCCACCGCTGCGGAGGCGGCTCCTGCACAGGCAACTACGTCAAAAGAGCCTGCCGCCGAAGGCTATCAACGCCTCTACCGCTTCTATACCGAAACCATCAGCCGGTATCTCGGCCTGCGCGGTTATCTGCTGGAGATGAAGGTGGAGAAAGCCGGCAACGTGGCGGAACTCGTCGCCCTGCGCGACACGCTCAAGGCGGCGCTCAGTAAAACGCGCGGCGAGCCCGACACCAGCAACGTGATCGCCCAGCTGGATTTGCTGATTGACGAGGCAACGAGCTGACAGCCGTATCCTCGACCACATGAAAGGCGGCCGCATGAGCCGCCTTTTTTGTTGAGCACCGTGGAATGGGAAAACTTCATTACCATGGCGAATCCCATTCGCATGCTTCATGGCAAAGGTCCGCCCATGCCCATCGATATCCGAGCCCTTCGTTACTTCGTTGAAACCGCGCGGCTGCAGAGCTTCACGCAGGCAGCGAGTTCGCTGTCGGTGACGCAGTCCACCATCAGCAAGATGGTGCGTCAGTTGGAAAGCGAGGTCGGTCAGCCGTTGTTGATTCGCGAAGGCCGGCAGGTGCGGCTCACCGACGTGGGCCGCGTCGTGTACGCGCGGGGCCAGGAAACGCTCGGGGTGGTGCACAGGCTGACGCTTGAAGTCGCAGATCTGTCTTCGCTCGGACGGGGCGAACTGACGGTCGGCATCCCGCCGATGGTGAACCTGTTCTTTTCGCCGGTCGTGAGCGCGTTTCGGCAGCGTTATCCCAATCTGGGGTTGAACCTGGCAGAGTCCGGCGGCAAGACGGTGGAACAGCAGGTAGCCAGCGGCGAACTGGAGGTGGGCGCCACCGTTCTGCCCGGCGACAGCGGCCTCGAACTCGCCACGCGGCAGTTCGCAAAGTATCCGATCTGGGTGGTGGGGCCGCGCAAGGCGAAGTGGGCCAAGGGCAAGACCGTCAGCCTTTCTGCGCTGCGCGACGAACCGCTGCTGTTGCTGGCAGAAGACTTTTCCCTGACACGCAAGCTGCGACACGCCTTTCTCGAAGCCCGCATCGAGCCGCACATCGCTGCGCAGAGCGGGCATTGGGAATTCCTCGCCTCGATGGCGGCAGCGGGGTTGGGCACAACGTTTTTGCCGCAGCCGCTGGTGGCCAACCTTCCGAACCGTGACAAGCTGGCCGTGGCACGGCTGACCGCGCCGGACATGGATTGGGCGCTCGCGCACCTGTGGTCGCCGGGCCGGTACCTGTCGCACGCCGCGCGCGCATGGCTAGCAACGTGCGAGGAAGTGCTGGGCGCCTGAGCGGCGGCGCCCGCGCTTCAAGCGCTCAATGCAGGTTCCGCGAGCGCACCCTCTTCACTGAAACCCGCCGGGCGCATCGATCCTTGATCGCGGAACCGGACATGCCAGGCCAGCGCCTCCTCCAGGAGGTGGGGCGTATGCCCGCCGCGCCGCTGCGCGCGCACAACGTAGTCGCGCAGCAGCTCGCGGTAGCGCGGGTCCGCGCAGTTACCGATGATCTGGACGGCACGCTCGCGCGGCGCCAATCCACGCAAGTCCGCCAAGCCATGCTCGGTGACGATGATGTCGACGTCGTGCTCGGTGTGGTCCACATGCGAGACCATCGGGACGATGCTCGAGATGTCGCCGTCCTTGGCCAACGACTTGGTCACGAAGACCGACAGATGCGCGTTGCGCGCGAAGTCGCCCGAGCCGCCGATGCCGTTCATCATGTGCGTGCCGCCCACATGCGTTGAATTCACGTTGCCGTAAATGTCGCATTCCAGCGCGGTATTGATGGTGATCAGGCCCAGCCGGCGAATCACCTCCGGGTGATTGCTGATCTCTTGCGGCCGCAGAACCACCCGCGACTTGTAGCGCTCCAGTTCGGTCAGGAACCGCTTGTAGACCGGGCGTGACAGCGTGATCGACGAAGCCGAGGCAAACGCCAGCTTGCCCGAGTCGAGCAGCTCGATAGAGCTGTCCTGCAAGACCTCCGAATACATCTTGAGGTCATGGAACGGCGAGTCGATGAAGCCATGCAGAACCGCGTTGGAGATCGTCCCGATACCCGCCTGCAGCGGCTGCAGCGTAGGCGAAAGACGCCCCGTGCGCACTTCACGCGCCAGAAACGCGTTCAGATGCCCGGCGATGGCATTGGTCTCCATGTCGGGCGGCAACACGTTGGACGGGCTGTCGTCCTGCCCCGTGATGACGATGGCTGCAATCTTGCGCGGATCGATCGGGATATACGGCAGGCCGATACGCTGCTCCGGAGCGATGAGCGGAATCGGCTGACGGTGCGGCCGCTGCACCGGGAAGAAGATATCGTGCAGCCCTTCCAGATTGGCCGGCATGTTCAGGTTGATCTCGACGATCACCTGCTTCGCCAGCACCGCGAAACTTGCGGAATTGCCCACCGACGTGGTCGGCACGATGCCGCCGTTCTCAGTGATGGCCGTGGCTTCGACCACCGCCACATCCAGCGGCGCAATCTGCCGCGAACGCAGTTGCTCGACGGTTTCCGACAAGTGTTGGTCAATGAACATGACCTCGCCTGCGTTGATCTTGCGCCGCAGCGTGGCATCGGCCTGGAACGGCAGGCGACGGGCGATCACATCGGCTTCGGCCAATGCCTTGTCGATGTCGTTGCCCAGCGAAGCGCCGGTCATCAACGTGATGCGCAGCGGCTCGTGCGCGGCACGCCGGGCCAGCGCAAACGGCACGGCCTTGCAGTCGCCGGCACGGGTGAAACCGCTCATGCCGACCGTCATGCCATCGCGGATCAGCGTCGCGGCTTCGTCCGCAGACACCACTTTGTCGAGCAGGGATTGCAGCCGAACGCGGCTGCCAATATCAGAGGTCATCTCCGTCTCCTTGGTACTTCGCCGAGCCTGCGTTTGGCGCTTCTTGGTGCGACGCGCGACGCCTTGCCTGCAGCTCTCGGCCTGTTCACTGTGATATGCGGCCCCAGTGTAGCGACGGCAATGCATTCCGATGGCGACAAAAAATCATGGAAGCCAGTCGGTTTTTTCATAGAGCGACCACCTTGGCGGCGCGCGGCAGCCGCATTCGGCGAATACCAAAAACAAAGGGCCGCACATCGGCGGCCCTTGGCTACGGCAGAGGATTGGCGCTCAGACTTCGACGCCCTGGCTTTGCAGGTATTCGTCGTAGGTGCCGAGGTAGTCGGTCAGCGTGCCGTCCGGGCGCACTTCGATCACACGCGTGGCCAGGGCACTGATCAACTCGCGATCATGCGACACGAAGATCAGCGTGCCTTCGAACTTGTCGAGCGCGATCTGCAGCGACTCGATGGATTCCATGTCCATGTGGTTGGTCGGCTCGTCCAGCGCCAGCACGTTGTGACGGCCGAGCATCAGCTTGCCCCAGATCATGCGGCCCTTCTCGCCACCGGAGAGCACCTTCACACTCTTCTTGATGTCGTCGGCCGAGAACAGCAGGCGGCCCATCGTGCCGCGCAACGATTGGTCGTCATCGCCGGGCTGCATCCACTGGCTCATCCAGTCCATCAGGTCGCGGTCTTCGGGGAATTCTTCGTAGGTGTCCTGCGGCATATAGCCGACATTGGCGTTCTCCGCCCACTTGACGGTGCCGCCGTCGATCTCGATGCCGCGCTGCACGCCGGTCTTCACGGCACCGTTCAGCAGGCAACGCAGCAGCGTGGTCTTGCCCGCGCCGTTCTCACCGATGATGGCAATCCGCTCGCCCGCGCGCACGGCCATCGTCAGGCCGTCGAAAATCTTGCGGTCGTACGTCTTGCGTGCGTTCTCGGTTTCCACTGCCAGGTTGTGCAGCTTCTTCTCCATCTCGAAACGGACGAACGGATTCTGGCGCGACGACGGCTTGATGTCTTCGACCTTGATCTTGTCGATCATCTTCAGGCGCGACGTAGCCTGGCGAGCCTTGGACTTGTTGGCCGAGAAGCGGCGCACGAAGTCCTGCAGATCGGAAATGCGCTCCTTGGCCCGCGCATTGGCGGCCTGCAGGCGTTCGCGCGCCTGCAGGGAGGCTTCCATGTAGTCGTCGTAGTTGCCCGGGTAGACCTTCAGCGTGCCGTAATCCATGTCGGCCATGTGCGTGCAGACCGAGTTCAGGAAGTGGCGATCGTGGGAGATGATGATCATGGTGGAATTGCGCTCATTGAGCACCGATTCCAACCAGCGGATCGTATTGATGTCGAGGTTGTTGGTCGGCTCGTCCAGCAGCAGCACATCCGGGTTCGAGAACAGCGCCTGCGCCAGCAGCACACGCAGCTTCCAGCCGGGGGCGACGTTGCTCATCGTGCCGTTGTGCTGGTCGGTCGGAATGCCGACGCCCATCAGCAGTTCACCGGCACGCGCTTCGGCGGTGTAGCCGTCGTATTCGGCGTACTTGGCCTCCAGGTCGGCGGCCTTCATGTAGTCGTCGTCGGTGGCTTCCGGGTTGGCGTAGATGGCATCGCGCTCCTGCGCGGCGGCCCACATTTCGGTGTGGCCCATCATCACGACGTCCAGCACGCGCATGTCTTCGTAGGCGAACTGATCCTGACGCAGCTTGCCCAGGCGCACGCCCGGTTCGAGGATCACGTTGCCGGAACTGGGCTCCAGATCGCCGCCCAGGATCTTCATGAAGGTCGACTTGCCGCAACCGTTGGCGCCGATCAGGCCATAGCGATTGCCCTCGCCAAACTTGACCGAGATGTTCTCGAACAAGGGCTTGGGCCCGAACTGCATGGTGATGTTGGCGGTGGAAAGCACGTGGAAACCTTGATTTGGAAAGCGGTGATCTGGCGCGGCAAGCACTCGGCCGTCGCCATTTGGAGAACCTGGGATTTTACCACCCGGACGTGACCCGGATGGCCCGCGGGCTTATGCCTTGAGTGTCGGATATCCCGACAAGTGCAGCGTAAAGCCCGCGGCGTCGACGTCCAGCTCGGCATGTGCGCCAATCGGCAGCGTCGCCTTGGTCGGGCAATGTCCGAACGGCAAGCCGGTAAGCACAGGAATCGACAGACGTTCGGCCAGGTAGTCGCGCATGGCGTCGAAATCGTAGCCGGCGTCGTACGGCGTGGTGCGATAGCCGGAAAAATCGCCCAGCACCAGCGCCTGCTGCGCATCGAGCACGCCGGCCTGCTGCAGTTGCAGCAGCATGCGCTCAACGCGGTACGGGTGCTCGTTGATGTCCTCAACGAACAGGATGCCGTCGCGAATGTCCGGCAGATACGGCGTGCCGATCAGGCTGCACAGCATGGCCAGATTGCCGCCCCACAGCGTGCCGGCATAGCGCCCGGACCGCGCGCAGCCTTTGGGTTGCGGGCCATCCACACGCAGCGCGTAGGTCTGGCTGCGCAAGATGCCCCAGAAGTGCTCGACCATGAACGCGTCCAGCGTCTCCAACCCGAAGTCCGAACAGACGTGCGGACCGGCAAACGTCACGCCGCCCGTGGCCGCCAGGTACGCCAGCGAAAACACGGTGAAATCGCTGTGGCCGACGATGATGGCGTCTGTCGCCTGCGCGCGGCGGCCGATGTCGATGAAGTCAATGTGGTCCAGCAAACGCGTGAGGCCATACCCGCCGCGAATGGCCATGGCGATTTCCTGGCCGCCGCCCGTGCCGATCTGCTTCAGATCGGCCAGCCGCGCGAGTTCCCCACCGGCAAAACGCTGATGCTGCCGGCTCAGGCACTCGCGGTTGACGACCACGCAGCCCTGCGCTTCCAACGCCGCCACGCCGCGCTCGGCGACGGCCGCATCGTTCGGGTAACCGGAAGGCGCAATCAGGCGGACAGTGGTCATGTGGCGGTTTGGTCGGGTTCGGTGGACGCCAGCCGTGCGGCCCTCTGGCTCGCGCGGCGCTCGGCGAAAAAGGCGCGCAGCATGTCGCCGCATTCCTGCGCGAGCACGCTGCCGGTGATGGCGGTCTGGTGGTTGAGCCGCGTTTCTGCAAACAGGTCGAGGATGCTGCCCGCGGCGCCCGTCTTGGGGTCCGGCGCGCCGTAGACGACGCGCGCTACACGGGCATGCAGCATGGCGCCGGCGCACATCACGCACGGCTCCAGCGTCACGAAGACTTCGCAGTCGGGCAGGCGGTAGTTGCCGAGCTTCTCGGCGGCCTGGCGTAGGGCGCGCATCTCGGCATGCGCCGATGGGTCGTGCGTGCCGATCGGCGCGTTGTAGCCGACGCCGACGATCTCGTTGCCGCGCACGACCACCGCGCCCACCGGCACCTCGCCCTGCCCCCATGCGAACTTGGCCTGCACGAGCGCCTGCCGCATCCAGTAGCCGTCGCGCTCGTGGGCGGACATGTCGGCGGGCGGAGTGAGGACGTGCGGTGTGGTCATGCGATCCGGCGCCGTCGAATCAATCCTGCTCGTGCGGGCGCGCGAGCTTCACGTCGGCCCAGCAGTTCGGGGTTTCGTACAGCACGAGCTTGGACAGCCGCAGATGATGCCCGAACGCATTGCGGAACACCGGCTCGAGAATGTCGAAGGCCACCTGCGCGAGGTTCTCGACGGTGGGCACGTCATTCAGCACGACGGTCTTGTGACCGCCTTCCATGTCGTTCAGGAATTCAACGAGCTTCGTGTCGCCGCGATAGACGAGGAAAGCGTGATCCCACAGGTCGACGAGGTGCTTGTTGGCGAGCTGCTTGACGTCGCCGAAGTCGAGGATCATGCCGTCGTCGGCGGCTTTGTCGTTGTGCAGGACTTCGCCGGTCAGCGTGAGTTCGAGCTGATAGCGATGGCCGTGCAGGTTGCGGCACTGGCCGGCATGGCCCGGGATGCGGTGGCCGGCGTCGAATTCGAGCCGGCGCGTAATGGAAACGGTCTTGGTCATGGAGCAAGGTGGCGGCAGCGGGCGCCGCGAAACGGCTGGAACCGGCAGAAAACCGGGGACAAAGTGCTGCGGCCCGCCTTAGCGGATGCCCAGCATCTTATGGGTTTGCAGCGACAGGCGCCAGCGCGGCCGGCGCTGGCACAGCTCAACGGCAGCCGCCGTATTTTGCCGGGCGAGCGGGCCGTCCATGGCCTGCAGGAAGAAATGCTGGAAATCCAGCCGTTCGTATGCGTCGAGGTCCTGCCCGTCTTGCGGGATCACCACCTTCAGCTCGTCGCCGCGCGTGACGACGAGTTCGGAGCCCATCTTGGGGCTCACGCACACCCAGTCGATGCCGTCCGGCACGGCGATGGTGCCGTTGGTCTCGATGGCGATTTCGAAGCCGCGTGCGTGCAGCGCGTCGATCAGCGGCTTGTCCAGTTGCAGCAGCGGCTCGCCGCCGGTGCAGATGACGAGGGGCTTGCCGCCCGTGGCGCTGGCCGGCCATTCGGCGGCAACGGTATCGGCGAGTGCGTCGGCGGTGGCGTATTTGCCGCCTTGCGTGCCGTCCGTGCCGACGAAGTCGGTGTCACAGAACTGGCAGACGGCGGTGGCGCGATCGGCTTCGCGCCCACTCCAGAGATTGCAGCCGGCAAAGCGGCAGAAGACAGCTGCGCGGCCGGTGTTGGCACCCTCGCCTTGCAGCGTGTAGAAGATTTCCTTGACGGCGTAAGTCATGTCTGAACGGTGGCATTCACAGGAGAACGACGCAAAAGCGGCGTTTTTCCCGCGCAAACCGTACCAGTGCCCACTAGTGATTAACCTGATATTGTTTCACAAATCGGGCTCTTGCGTCGTCCTAGCCGCAGAAGGACGCCAACGTCACAAAAGAAAATGCACCTTCCGGCGTCAGCCACGCCGCAAAGACCAGGGCAGCGCCGGCCGCTGCCAGCGCCCACGCCGCCCATCGATTGAGCCGATCCTTCATGCCGGTTGCGCCATCGGCGTGCGCGCGAGTTGGCGATCGTCGATCGGCCAGTGCAGCAGCGCGGCCACCACGCCGAGCACCATCGCGCCAAACCAGATTGCATCGTAGGAATGCAGGTGGTCGTACACCACGCCGCCCAGCCACACGCCCAGGAACGCGCCGATCTGGTGACCAAGGAATACGAAGCCGAACAGCGTGCCGATGTAGCGCACGCCAAACACCTGCGACAGCAGCCCGTTCGTCAGCGGCACCGTGCCGAGCCACAGCAGGCCCATCACGATGGCAAACGCATACAGCGTTGCCGGCGACAGCGGCAGCAGGATAAACAACGCAATCGCCGCCGTGCGAATCAGGTACAGCAACGACAGCAGATATTTGCGCCGGAACAGCCCGCCCAGCGCGCCGCAGTAATACGTGCCGACGATGTTGGCGGCGGCAATCAGCGCCAGCGCCACCATGCCGTGGCGGCCGGTGAGTCCCTTGTCGAGGAGATACGCCGGCATGTGCGCACCGATAAAGGCGAGCTGGAATCCGCACGTGAGGAACCCGAGATTCAGCAGCCAGAAACCGCGGTGGGCGAAGGCCTCGCGGATGGCTGCGCCCATGCTTTGATGCGCCTCCTGCGTGGCGACATTGGATGCCCTCTCGCGCAACGGCGCCGCCAGCGGCAAGAAGATCGCCATGACCACCGCCATGACGACCAGCGCCGTCACCCAGCCGACCGTGCTCAGCAACCCCTGCGCCGTCGGCACCATCACGAACTGGCCGACACCGCCCACTGCGCCCGCCACGCCCAGCGCCCAGCTGCGTAGCTCGGGCGGCGTCAACCGGCTGATCGCGCCATACACCACGCCGAACGACGTGCCTGACAGCCCGAGCCCGATCAGCCCGCCGGCCGAGAGCGTGAACCCAAGCGGCGTGCCCGCATGTGCCATCAACAGCAAACCGAGCGCATAGACGACGATGCCGGCCACCACCACCTTGGCGGCCCCGTAGCGGTCGGCAAGCATGCCCGCAAAAGGCTGTGCCGCGCCCCAGATGAGGTTTTGCAATGCGATCGCCAGGCCGAAGGTTTCGCGTGTCCAGCCATGGCCCATCGTGACGGGCACGAGGAAGAGCCCTTGCACGTGCCGAATGCCCAGCGCCACGCCGATCACCGCGCCGCCTGCCAATACCGGCAACCAGGGCGATTGCGTGAGAGATTTCGATGTCATGAGTGTTTTTCTCCGGTGTGACTGACATTCCGGCTTCGCAAGCGTGTGGAGCGTGCATGAGGCTGGAATGTCGTCCGATGGCTTATTACACTTCGCCCTATCTGGCTTCTCAATTGATCTTTGAGAACGCCTTGCATGAGGAAAACGCATGTCGACTCCCCTGGTTCGGTTGGCCTCCCTGGACTTGTTGCGCGGCTTCGTGGCGGTAGGCCGGCGCATGAGCATCACGCTCGCGGCCGATGATCTGTGTCTGACGCAATCGGCTGTGAGCCGGCAGGTGTCTGCGCTGGAAGAGGCGCTGGGCGTGAAGCTGCTCGTGCGCGGGCACCGCTCGATTGCGTTCACGCCCGAGGGCGAACGCCTGTTCCGCAGCGCCGACAGTGCCGTGCAGCAGCTGCAGGACGCCATCGGGGCCATTCGCGTGGCGGCCGAACGTCGGCCGGTCACGATCACGGCCAGCATCGGCGTCACCGGCCTGTGGCTGCTGCCGCGCCTCGCCCGCTTCCAGCAGCAATACCCCGACATCGACGTGCGCGTCGCCACCAACAACCGCCTCGTCGACCTGAAGAACGAAGGCATTGAACTTGCCATCCGGTATTGCCCACCGAGCGATGCGCCGCCCGGTGCAATCCGGCTGTTTGGGGAGACCGTTGCGCCGGTCGCGCATCCGTCGCTGGGACTGCGCTCGCTGGATTCCGCCGAGGCGCTTGCTGGCCAAACGCTGCTCGACTTTGACGACCGCGACCTGCGCCGCCCCTGGCTCCAATGGACTGACTGGCTGGCCGCCGCCGGCTGGAGCCACGCCAAGCCGCGCACCGTGCTGCGCTTCAACCAGCACGACCAGATCATCCATGCAGCGGTGGCCGGCCAGGGCATCGCGCTGGGCCGTCTGGAGTTGATCGCGCCGCTGCTGGCGGACGGCCGCCTGGTCACCGTACCGACCATCGCCCCGGGGGTGCGCAACACGCATGCGTACTGGTTGATCCAATCCGAGCCGAGCCCGCGCCGCGACGTGCGCGATGTGGCTGCCTGGATCTGTTCGGAAGCGGCCACGCACGCTGCATGAAAGGTGCTTGAGGCGAGCACTGACAACGCTCGGTTTACCGCCCTGCGCGAGCAAACGCACGCCGGGCAGATTCGTGGCATCTTTGGCGCTCCCATGTTCTTTGTCGGCGACGCGATGTTCTGGGGCAATGACCGCCTGGACGATGCGCTCGCCCGTGCCGCAGCAGTGCAGTCCAACCCTCATCCACTTCACACCGGATAGCCCATGCCGACCCAGATCGAAAAAGCCCACGCCTTCCGCGCGCTGCACGAACGCAGCGGCACCTTTGTGATTCCCAATCCGTGGGACCCGGGCTCGGCCCGGCTGCTGGCATCGCTGGGCTTCGAAGCATTGACCAGCACCAGCGCCGGCTTCGCCTTCTCGCGTGGGCTGCCCGACTATGGCGTCGGCCGCGACACCATCCTCGCGCATGTGGCCGACCTGGCAGCCGCCACGGACGTACCCATGGCTGCCGACCTGGAAAACGGCTTTGGCGACGCCCCGGAAACCGTCGCCGAGACCATCCGCCTGGCGGGCGCCACCGGCATCGTCGGCGGCTCGATTGAAGACGCGACGGGCCGCGCAGACGCGCCGATCTACTCGCTGGAAGCTTCGGTCGACCGCGTGCGCGCTGCGGTGGAGGCTGCGCGCGCGTTGCCGTTTCCGTTCACGCTGACCGCCCGCGCCGAAAACCACCTGCACGGCCGCAACGACCTGGCTGACACGATCCGCCGCCTGCAGGCCTTTCAGGACGCCGGCGCCGACGTGCTCTACGCCCCAGGCCTGAAAACGCGCGACGAAATCGCCACCGTGCTGCGCGAGATCGATCGGCCGCTCAACGTGCTGATGGGCTTCGCCGACGGCAACCTTAGCGTGGCCGAGTTGACGGAACTGGGCGTCAAGCGCATCAGCGTGGGCGGCACGCTGGCACGCGTTGCCATGGGTGCATTCCTGCGGGCGGCGGAAGAGTTGCGCACCACCGGCACGTTCGCCTTCGCGCGCGATGCCGCCAGCGGCGCCAAGCTCAACAGCCTCTTCGCGCCGTTCGCCTGACGCTCTCGATCGAAGGAAAGCCAATCGTCCATGGCACCCTCCCCGACCGACACCAAGCCGCCCGGCGGCCTGCGCCAGATTCCCGCCGGGATCTGGGTGCTGGGCTGCGTCAGCCTGCTGATGGACATTGCCTCCGAGATGATCCACAGCCTGCTGCCGCTGTTCATGGTGTCGGCGCTGGGCGCCAGTGCGTTGTCGGTCGGACTGATCGAAGGCCTGGGCGAATCGACTGCGCTCATCGTCAAGATCTTCTCCGGCACGCTGAGCGACTACCTTGGCAAGCGCAAGGGCCTGGCGGTCTTCGGCTATGCGCTGGGCGCGCTGTCCAAACCGTTGTTCGCCATCGCACCCACCGCGGGCATTGTGCTGACGGCCCGCCTGCTGGACCGTGTCGGCAAGGGCGTCCGCGGGGCGCCGCGCGATGCGCTGGTCGCCGACATTGCCCCGCCTGCACTGCGCGGGGCGGCCTTCGGGCTGCGGCAGTCGCTCGATACCGTGGGCGCGTTTCTGGGGCCGCTGCTGGCGGTCGGCTTGATGCTGCTGTGGGCCGATGACTTCCGCGCCGTGTTCTGGCTGGCCGTGGTGCCGGGGCTGCTCTCCGTTGCGCTGCTGATGTTCGGCCTGCGGGAGCCCGAAACCCACAACGGCGCCCATCGCACCAACCCGATCCGCCGCGACAACCTCCGGCGGTTGAACAGCGCGTACTGGTGGGTGGTGATGATCGGCGCCGTCTTCACGCTCGCGCGGTTTTCCGAAGCGTTCCTGGTGCTGCGGGCACAGCAAGGCGGCATTCCGCTGGCGCTGGTGCCGCTGGTCATGGTGGCGATGAACGTCGTCTATGCGGTGGCGGCGTATCCGTTCGGCAAGCTCTCTGACCGCATGAGTCACACGAAGCTGCTCGCGCTTGGGCTGGTGGTGCTGATTGCCGCCGATGTGGTGCTCGGCCTGTCCGCTCACTGGAGCGTGGTCATCGCAGGCGTGGCGCTGTGGGGCGTGCACATGGGCATCACGCAGGGCTTGCTGGCAACCATGGTCGCCGACACCGCACCGGCCGACTTGCGCGGCACCGCTTACGGCATGTTCAACCTCGTAAGCGGGTTGGCCATGTTGGCTGCCAGCGTGCTGGCGGGCTTGTTGTGGGACAGGCTGGGCGCAGCCGCGACATTCCACGCGGGGGCGGTGTTCTGCGTGCTGGCGTTGGGCCTGTTGGCTATGCGAGGTAAGTCTTCCGGAATCATGTGACGTTCGGCTGCGCCCTGAACCAGTCCACCAGAAAATCCAGCATCGCCCGCAGCGCCGCCGGCATCTGCCTGCGCGAGCTGTACACGCCGTGAATGCCCAGCGCCTGCGGCACGTGGTCGGGCAACAAACGCACGAGTTGCCCGCTGGCGATCAGCGGCGCGGCAGCAAACACCGGCTGCAATGCAATGCCTGCGCCCTCCCGCGCCGCTGCCAGCAGGACCATCGATTCATTCGCACTCAGATTGCCGCCCACCGGCACGTCTGATGGGGCGCCCGTCTTCGCCTCGGTGAACTTCCACAGGCTCTTGCCGAAGTACGAATACGTCAGGCAGTTGTGAACGGCCAGGTCCTGCACGCGACACGGTGTGCCGTGCGCGGCCAGGTAAGACGGCGCCGCCACCACGACGGATTCGCACATGCCCAGCGGCCGCGCAATCAGGTTCGGATCCAGATCGTTGGTAATGCGCACGGCCAAGTCGATGCGCTCTTCCACGAGGTTGATGGTGCGGTTGTCGACCACCAGATCGACGGCCGTTTGCGGATAGCGTCGCAGATAGGCCGTCACCGCCGCGCTCAGCATCTGCTGCGCCAGGGACTGCGCGCACGCAATGCGCAGCAGACCGCGCGGCGTATCGGCTTCAGGACCATCCGTCACGGCCATCTGTGAAGCGATTTCCAGCATCTGCCGGCAGCGCGCGAGCGTGGCCTCGCCGGCGGGTGTCAGGCCGATGCGGCGCGTGGTCCGGTGCAGCAGCCGCGCGCCCGACCACGCTTCCATCTGCGCCAGATAGCGCGTGACCATCGCGCGCGACATGTCGAGCGCTTCGGCGGCGGCGCTCAGGCTGCCGCGCTCGACAATCGCCACAAACACTTCGGCCGACGTGATGCGATCCATATTCGATCGATTGGAGAAACAAATATGCGCATCTTAGGGGGTTTTTCGATCGAATCAAGCAACCTAAAGTGGCGACATTGCACTCATTTCGTCCGACTGGAGAAACCGATGTCCCTGCTCCGCACCTTGCTTGCCGCCGGCCTGGTCAGCGCTGGCCTTGCTGCTCACGCTGCCCCGGCCGCCCCCTTGCATCTCGAGGTCTACAACCCCGGCGCCAAGGGCATCTTCCCGGTGTCGTCGGAGATCATCAGCGGCGCGCACGAGGCGATCCTGATCGACGCGCAATTCCAGCGCAGCGATGCAGAAGCGCTCGTGCAGAAACTCAAGGCCGGCGGCAAGACGCTCACCACGGTCTACATCAGCCAGAGCGATCCGGATTATTACTTCGGCCTCGACGTCATCCGCGCTGCCTTCCCGAACGCGAAGATCGTGGCCACACCGCAAACCGTGGCCGCCATCAAGGCATCAATGAACGGCAAGCTCGCCTACTGGGGCCCGATCCTCAAGGACAACGCGCCCAAGACGCTCGTACTGCCCGACGTGCTGAACGCCGACCACCTCACGCTGGAAGGCCGCACCATCGACATCAAGGGACTGAACGGCCCCGACGCGGCACGCACGTATCTGTGGATCCCGTCGATCAAGACCGTGGCCGGCGGCGTGGTCGTCAACAGCGGCGACCACGTTTGGGTAGCCGACACGCAGACACGCGAATCGCGCCTGGGCTGGTTGCAGACGCTGGACAACATCACAGCGCTCAAGCCGACGACCGTGGTGCCCGGTCACTTCACGGGTGCAATGCCAGCGGGGCTGGACGCGGTACGCTTTACCGCGGATTACCTGAAGACCTTTGAGGTACAGGCCGCCAAGGCGAACAACTCGGCGGAGCTGATCAAGGCGATGAAGGCGGCTTATCCGACGCTGGCCGGCGAGGCATCGCTGGAGCTGAGCGCCAAGGTCATCAAGGGCGAAATGAAGTGGCCGCAGTAAGCTGGCCTGCCACCGAGGAAACAACATGACGACGTTGCATTACATCTACGACCCGCTGTGCGGCTGGTGCTACGGCGCCGCGCCGCTGGTGGAAGCCGCGCGCACGGTGCCCGGCCTCACGATCGCCTTCCACGGCGGCGGCATGCTTGCCGGGCCGAATCGCCGCGCGGTCACGCCCCAATGGCGCGACTACGTGATGCCGCACGACCATCGCATTGCCGAGTTGACCGGCCAGCCGTTCGGAGAGCCCTACTTTGACGGCCTGTTGCGCGACACCACGGCGGTGATGGATTCGGAGCCGCCGATTACCGCCGTGCTTGCAGCCCAGGCGCTCGGCGGCCGCGGGCTGGACATGATCCATCGCATCCAACGTGCGCATTACGAACAAGGCCGTCGCATTGCCGATGTGCCGGTACTGCGCGCGCTGGCAGCCGAGATCGGTCTATCGCCCGAAGCATTCGATGCGGAATACGCACGGCAAGCCGGTGCGCTCACGCAGCAGCACATCGCGCAAAGCCGACAATGGCTCGATCGAGTGGGCGGTCAGGGTTTTCCGACGTTTGCGCTGGAAGATGCCGAGGGTCAACTGGGCATCATCGACATTGGCCCGTGGCTCGGCAAACCGGAACACTGGGCTCAGGCGCTGGCGCAGCACATCGGCACGCCTGCCCCGGTGGACCAAGCCGATGGCCCTGTCTGCGGGCCGGACGGCTGCGCGTAACGACATGGCGCTCAACCTTTAAGCGCCCAGCGGCCGAGTTCGTCGTAGCGCGTTTTGCCTAGCCAACTATGGATGAGAACGAACTCGCGCACGGTCCACGTGATGGGCTCGACCGCTTTCGGCGCAAAGCCGCCGCGGTCATACAACAGCGTGATGTGCGGCTTGAAATGCCCACGCGGCACCGGCACGGCGGCATGCTGGAGCGCCTCGCCCAGCGCCGCCTGAAACGCCATCAAGCCGCCCACGCCCTCATCGCCCAGCAGCACGAACGGCCGATGGTCGCGCCGCCCATGAAAGCTCACCACCTGGTTGAACGTGGCGTCGAATGCCGGCAACGCCAAGCTGTCCGCCGCTGCGCGCACACGCGCCACGACGTCGTCAGGCGGCAGATGAACGAAATCGCCCAGATGATGCAGCGTGACATGCAGGCGCTCCGTACGCAGCGCCTTGCCCTTGAAGCCCACGACGGGCCGCAATTGCTGGATCAGCCGCGCGATGCGCTCGGCGGTATCCACGTCAGGCTTGATCGCCAGAAACAGGCGATGCGCGGGCAATTGCGGAGTGGCTTCGAATCCGGGAAGAGTGAGCTGGGTCACGGCAGGGTCGTCAAACGCCGGGCTGGCGATCCACCCATTATCGACGCCCGCATGACGTCCCGCTGAAAGTCTTGCTGCCCGCATCAAAAACAACGCCCGGCGGTGTGAACCTGCCGGGCGTGGTCTCTTGGATGTGATGCGGCGATCAGATGTCGAAGAACACCGTCTCCGCGCCGCCATCCGGCGTGTCTTGCAGGCGCACGTCGAAGGTGTAGACCACCTCGCCGTTACGCTCGCTGCGCTGGGCAATCAGCGTCTTGCGGCGCACTTCCCACTCGATGCCGTTCAGCACCGGGTCCGTGCCGTTGGCCGCGGCCTCATCGCTGAAGTACACGCGTGTGTGCAGACCGAGGTTGATGCCGCGCGCAAACAGGATCATGCAGATGTGCGGTGCCTGCGTGGTCCCGCTGCGACCCGCCACGGCGCCCGGCTTGATCGTGTCGAAGCGATAGACGCCCGTATCGAAATCGGCTCCGGCGCGGCCCCAGCCGCGGAATGCCGGGTCGACAGGTTTGTCTTGCCGATCGGCCGGATGGGCGTATTTGCCGTCCGCGTTGGCTTGCCAGATCTCGATCAGCACGTCGCGCACGAGCGAGCCCGAGCCATCGTAGACGCGGCCTTCCAGCGCGATGCGTTCGCCGCGTGTGGCGGGCGTCGTCAGGACGCTGCCGAATTCCTTGTCGTAGATGTCGAAGCCGGCCTGGCGCGGTGCGAGGCCGATGTGCACGTATGGGCCGCCCGTCTGCGATGCGGTTTCGTTGAAATGCGCGAACGGCGGCGTTGTCGTCATGGCCGTTGCCTGGGCACGTTCGAGCGATTCACGCAGTGTGGTCGTGGTCATCACTTGGCTCCTTGCAGGGCGGGCACGGCGTTTTCGAAATGCGTGGCACGGCGGCCGCGCAGCGTGATGTCGAAGCGGTAGCAGCGGCTGTCGAGGGGCACGTGGTTCGCCGTGTCGTGCAGCGCGATCAGGCCGCGCACCTGCTCTTCGCTGGGGATGGTCTTGATGATGGGGCACTGCGCGATCATCGGGTCGCCCTCGAAGTACATCTGCGTGATGAGGCGCTGGGCCCAGCCATCGCCCGAGAGCGAGTAATGGATGTGCGACGGGCGCCAATCATTGATGCGGTTGCGCCACGGATACGGGCCGGGCTTGATGGTGCGATAGACGTAGTAGCCGTTGGCATCCGTCAGCATGCGGCCGCAGCCGCCAAAGTTCGGGTCGATCGGCGCGATGTACTGGTCTTTCTTGTGGCGGTAGCGGCCGCCGGCGTTGGCCTGCCACACCTCCACCAGCGCGTTCGGCACGGGGCGGCCGAACTCGTCGCGCACGTAGCCGTGGACGATGATGCGCTCGCCGATCGGCAGGCCTTCCTTGGCGTAGTTGAGAATCAGGTCGTTGTCGAGCGCGCCCAGGTCGTCGGCATGGAATACCGGTGCGGTGGTTTCCGACAGCGTATTCAGGGTGGAAATGAGCGCATTGCGCGGCGAGCGCAGCACGCTGGTCTTGTAGCCGGGGGTCAGTGCGGGCGGATGCTGCGCGGTGTCGCGCTGGGCGAATTCGCCGGTGCCGGAAAGCGGCAGGGTCATGGGGCGTCTCCTTATGAAATCGTGCAGAGACTGTATCGCCGACAAAAAGTGAAGTAAATTGACTTCTTATCGGAAAATCGATAACCCCAAGTTATGGAAAGTGCCTTCTCAACGGACTTGCCGTCCCGCATCCGCTTTCGCCATCTGAGCTGCTTTGTCGCCATCGCGCAGGAGCGCAACCTGAGGCGCGCCGCCGAGCGGTTGCATCTGAGCCAGCCGGCGGTGTCGAAAACGCTCGGTGAGCTGGAGGCGCTGGCGGGTGTGCAGCTCGTGGAGCGCGGCCGGCAAGGCGCACGGCTCACCGCGGCCGGCGAGCAATTCCTGCGGCATGCGGTGGGCGTAACGCAGGCGCTGGAATCGGCCACCGCCGCGCTGATGGGATCGACGGATGCATCCGCGCCGGTCGTGCATGTGGGCGCCCTGCCCACGGTGGCCAGCAGCCTGCTGCCCCAGGCGATTGCCCATTTGCACGCGCAGCGCCCGCATGCCGGCGTGCGGTTGCGCACCGGCACCAATGTCGAGCTGCTGACCGCGCTCAAGGCCGGCGAACTCGATTTCATCGTCGGGCGCATGGCCGAGCCGGACCGCATGCAGGGGCTGTCGTTCGAGTTGCTGTATGCCGAGCCGCTGGCGCTGGTCGTGCGGCCCGGGCATCCGCTGCTAACGCAGCCGGGTGCATCGGCCTCGCTGCAGGCGGTGCTGGATTACCCGCTGGTGATCGCCACGCCGGGCACGGTGCCGCGCCATCACACCGAAGCGCTGTTCCAGACGCACGGGCTGCGCTTGCCGGCGGGCGTGACGGAAACGCTTTCGGTGTCTGTCGCACGGTTGCTGGCGTGCCGGTCGGATGCGGTGTGGATCACGCCCGAGCGCGCCGCCGCCGACGACCTGGCGCATGGTCAACTCGCCCGTCTGGACATCGTCACGTCGGGCACCAAGGAGCCCGTCGGCCTGCTACGCAGAAGCGCCGCCACGCCCAGCGAACTGGCCAGCGCGTTCATGGAACTGCTGACGGAGCTGGCGCAGACGCCCGACTGAGCCGCCCTGCGCTCAAAAAAAATGCCGACCCCATGGCCGGCATTTTTCGTTTCGACGCGCAGATCAGCGGTGCGCCATCTCCACGTCATCGTCAGCATCGAAGACACTGCGATCGGTCTGCCCCAGCAACTGGCTGGTGATCGTCCCGGCCGTCATCGAGCCGTTGACGTTGAGCGCGGTACGGCCCATGTCGATCAACGGTTCGATGGAGATCAGCAGCGCCACGAGCGTCACCGGCAAGCCCATCGCCGGCAGCACGATCAACGCTGCAAACGTGGCGCCGCCGCCCACACCCGCCACGCCGACCGAGCTGAGCGTGACCACCGCCACGAGCGTCGCAATCCAGACAGGATCGAACGGGTTGATGCCCACGGTGGGCGCCACCATCACTGCCAGCATGGCGGGATACAGGCCTGCGCAGCCGTTCTGGCCAATGGTCGTGCCAAACGATGCGGCGAAGCTGGCGATCGACTCCGGCACGCCGATGCGCCGCGTCTGCGCCTCGATGCTCAGCGGAATGGTGGCTGCACTCGACCGGCTCGTGAACGCGAACGACAGCGCCGGCCAGACCTTGCGAAAGAAGCGAAGCGGATTGATGCCGTTGAGCGTCAGCAGCACGGCATGCACGCCGAACATGATCGCCAGGCCCAGGTAAGACGCCACCACGAAACCGCCGAGCTTGATGATGTCCTGCACGTTGGACACAGCCACCACGTTGGTCATCAGCGCCAGCACGCCGTAAGGGGTCAGGCGAATGACGAGCCGCACGAGCTTCATCACCCACGCCTGCGCGGTGTCAATGGCGGTCAGCACGCGCTCGCCCTTCACCGCATCATCCTTGAGCAGGTTCAAGGCAGCCACGCCGAGGAACGCCGCGAAGATCACCACGCCGATGATGGACGTCGGCTTGGCGCCGGTCAGCTCGGCGAACGGGTTCTTCGGAATGAAGGACTGCACCAGCTGCGGCACCGACAGATCGGCCACCTTGCCGACGTAGTTCTCCTGGATGGCGGTCAGCCGCGCGGTTTCCTGGGCGCCTTGCACCAGCCCCTGCGCCGTCAGGCCAAACAGGTGCGTGACGAACACGCCGACCAGCGCAGAGATTAGTGTCGTAAGCAGCAGCGTGCCGATCGTCAGCACGCTGATCTTGCCCAGCGACGCAGTGCTGTTGAGCTTGGCCACCGAGTTCAGCACTGACACCAGCACCAGCGGCATGACGATCATCTGCAGCAACTGGATATAGCCGCCGCCAACGATGCCGAACCACGAGATCGACTGCTTGAGCGTCGCGTTGTCGTCGCCATAGATCAGGTGCAGTGCCAGCCCGAACACGATGCCCAGCACCATGCCCAGCAGCACACGTTTGGCCAGACTCCAGTTGGCGTTCACGCGACCCAGAGCGATCAGGAGGACGACGAACGTCGCGATATTGAGTAAGAGCGGAAGGTTCATGTTGCTTTGGTGTCGCACGCAGCGATCAAAAATCGAGCGGGCATCTTACGCCAGTTGCACAAAGGTTGCCGAGGCACGAAGCGCGTCGCAAATGCGGTTCGATCTGCAGCAGATCCGCTCGCAACGGCCATTCCCGCCGCGCATAGATGCACTCCAAAAAAGAAAAAAACCCGCACAAGTGCGGGCTGACAAGGAGCCGAGCGATCAGGAGGTCACGCTCAGTCAGAAGCCAGACGTCAGAACGAGTGAACGATACCCGTATAGGCACCCAGCTGGTTCTTGCCCGGTGCCGGGTTGTTGTTGGTCGCTTCCACCGAGAAATTGGCGGTGGAGCTGTTCTGCACCGTGCCCACGCTCGCGTACAGCATCGTGCGCTTGGACAGGTTGTAGTTCGCGCCGGCCATGAACAGGTTGGCGTTGCCGCCGCCATGGTTGACGTTGACGCGGTAGGCCGCGCCGATCAGCGTCAGCGCCGGCGTGACTTCGTAGTTGATGCCCAGCCAGTAGTGGTTCGCCTTGGTCGGCGCGCCCGCTGCAGCATCCGGCGCCGACAGGTTTTCATACGCGGCAAACAGCTTCGCCTTGCCGATGGTGTACGTGCCGCCGATCGTCGCTTCCTTCGAGAAGTTGAAGATGTCGCTGAACTTGCCGTTGCCGTCGCGGATCACATCGTAGATCGCGCGCACTTCCAGCGGGCCCGTCTTGTAGACGGCCGATACGCCATCGCGGCGGCTGTTGGTGAAGGAGCCCGGCTGCTCGCCCAGACCGGTCTGCAGGCCGATCTGGAAGCCGCCCCAGGTCGGGCTTTGATATTCGACGATGTTGTTGGCGCCCGGCCAGTTGCGTCCGCGCACCAGCGTGGCCGAGCCGATGAACTGCTGGCCGGTCGGGTCGAGGAACCAGACGTCGTTGCTGATGAAGAGGTTCTTACCGGCCGTCAACGTGCCCCAGGTCGGGCTGGACAGGCCGACATACGAACGGCGATTGAACAGCGCATCGCCGTTGGTCCGGCCCTGCGCCGCGCCGAAGCCGGATTCGAGCCGGAAGAGCGCCTGCAGGCCACCGCCCAGATCCTCCTTGCCCATGAACCCGAACATGCTGGTCCCCCACTGGTTGTCGGCGGCGCGCCAGAGGCTGCCGCCCGGCGAGGTCGCGGTGGGGGCGACGTTGTTCTGGTAGTCGATGCCGCTGGCGACGCGGCCGTACAGCGTGACGTTGGTTTGTGCATGCGCCGCGCCAGCAGCCGCGCACAGGATTGCCGCACACAGCGGCAGGGTGGCTCGTTTCTTCATTGTCATCTCCTCTCTCTGGTGTCATGCCGGCCACGGCCGGAATTGCTTCTACTGCGGTTGCTGTTGCAAATCGAAGATCCGGCGCATCGGCGTCCACTTCTGCCCGGCGGGCGTCCACGGGGTGGGCGCCTGGAACTGCCACATCAGCGCTTCCCATTCGCGGATCTTCGGGTCCGTTTCGGTGGCAAGCGCCATGCGGTCGGCGTCGTAGATGGCGTCGTCGGTCTCCATGAGCATCACCATGCGGGTGCCTAGGCGATAGATCTCCATGCCGGTCACGCCGTGCTTGCGCAGGTGTTGCGCGACTTCGGGCCAGATGCGTTGATGGTGGGCTTCGTACGTGGCGATGACCGCCGCGTCGTCTTTCAGGTCCAGAGCGAGGCAGTAGCGCATGGCAGCCTCACGTCAGGGCACGGTCGAGGTGCGTGTAGCCGCCGTCGACAAACACCCACTGGCCCGTCGTATGCGAGGCCTGCGCAGAGAGCAGGAAGACCGTGGTGCTGGCAATCTCGTCGGCGGTGGTCATGCGCTGGCCGAGCGGAATCTTCGATGTAATCGCCGCGAGCTTGGCATCGGGGTTGTCGAACGTGGCGATCCAGCGTTCATACAGCGGCGTCAGCACCTCGGCCGGAATGACCGCGTTGACGCGCACGCCGTCCGGCGCCAGCGACGCCGCCCATTCCCGTGTCAGCGACAGCTGCGCACCTTTTGCGGCGGTGTACCCGCTCGTATTGCCCTGCCCCGTCAGCGCCGTTTTCGACGAAATATTGACGATGGCCCCTCGGCTCGCTTTCAGGTGTGGCACGCACAGATGTGCCATGACGTAGTAATGGATCAGGTTCTTTTCGAGCGACCGCACAAAGGCGTCGCGGCCGGCGTCCAGGCCCACGCTGTCATTGATGCCTGCATTGTTGACAAGACCATCGATGTGCCCGAACGCGCGCACGGTTTCTTCCACCATGCCCCGGCAGTCGACTTCATCCTCCAGATCGAACTGGAAGAAGCGTGCCTTCGGCTGCCGATGCATCAGTTCGGCTTCAAACGCCGGGGCCATCGGGCTCTTGCCACAGACGACGGGAATGGCGCCCTCGGCTGCCAGTTGCAGCGAGATGGCCGCGCCAATGCCGGCCGCGCCGCCCGTGACGATGACGACTTTGTCTTGCAGATGCAAATCCATGGTTCAAGCCTTGAGTTGCAGGTTGTAGCAGCGGGCGGCGGTGCCACCCCAGAGATCGATGCGTTCGGTGGCGCTGAGCCGCTCTTCGGCCCAGACGTGCAGCACGTCGTACACCGTGCCGTACGACGCCGCCAACTGGCAGACGGGCCAATCCGAGCCGAACATCACGCGACCTGGGCCCAACACGTCGAGTGCCACGTCAAGGCACTGGCGAGCGTGCTGAACGTCGCGCACGGTCACGCCCTTTCGCCAGTCGGCTTCGGTCAGCAAGCCGGAAAGCTTGCACGCGACATGCGGCATGTCCTTGAGCGGTGCCAGCGCGGCCCGCCAGCGCGCCAGGGCCTGTGCGTCACGCTCGAACGCCTCCAGCGGCGGCTTGCCGAGGTGGTCCAACACCAGCCAGTGGTGATCGTGCCGACCGCAGAAATCCACGGCGGGCGCAAGCTGATGACCGAACACCAGCACGTCGTACGTGTAGCCCCAGAGCTGCAGCAGCGCGACGCCCTGCTCGAATGCCGGGTCTGACAAGAACGCCGCGACGTCCGGTTCGTCCTGCACGGTGTGCCGGAAGCCGACCAGCTTGTGGTCACCGCTCCTTGCCTCGAGGCGCGCTTCAAGGTCGGTGGCATGCAGGTCTTCCCAGCCCACCACGCCGACAATCCAGTCGTGCGCAGCGGCGAGTTCGAGCAGGAAATCCGTTTCCTCTCGCACGCCGCGCGCCTGCACGGCGATCGCAGCGTCCAGGCGTTGCGCCCGAAGCTCCGGCAGCAGGTCGGCAGGCAGGCGGTCTTCGGCCAGGGCTTCCATGCCGGGACCGATCCACGAATACGCCTCGGGGCGATAGCGCCAGAAATGCTGGTGCGCGTCTATTCGCGGCACGGGCAGCGCAGGATCCGTCATCGCATCAGCCCCGGAAGCGGTATTGCTCAAGCGATGCCGGTTTCATCGTGATGGAGAAACCGGGAGCCTGCGGCGGCAGATAGGCGGCATTGCGCACCACGCACGGATCGACAAAGTGCTCGTGCAGGTGGTCGACGTACTCGACCACGCGGCCTTCTCGCGTGCCCGACACGCAGATGTAGTCGATCATCGACAGATGCTGCACGTACTCGCACAGGCCCACGCCGCCAGCGTGCGGGCACACCGGCAGGCCGTACTTGGCGGCCAGCAGCAGCACAGCCAGGATTTCATTCACGCCGCCCAGCCGGCACGCATCGATCTGCACAACGTCAATCGCGCCGCGCATGATGAACTGCTTGAAGAGGATGCGGTTCTGGCACATCTCGCCGGTAGCGACCTTGACGGGGGTGACGGCTTCGCGAATCTTGCGATGGCCTTCCACGTCGTCCGGGCTGGTCGGCTCTTCAATGAACCACGGCTTGGCGAAACCGAGTTCGCGCACCCAGTCGATGGCCTCCTTGACGTCCCAGACCTGGTTGGCGTCGATCATCAATTCGCGGTCCGGCCCCAGCACTTCACGGGCGATAGAGACGCGGCGAATGTCATCCTTCAGATCGCGCCCGACCTTGAGCTTGATATGGCGGAAGCCGCTGTCGACCGCCTCGCGGCAGAGGCGGCGCAGCTTGTCGTCGTCATAGCCGAGCCAGCCGGCGGACGTGGTGTAGCACGGGTAGCCTTCCTGCTCCAGCGTGCGGATGCGCACGGCCTTGCCGGGCACCTGTTTGCGCAGCAGCTCCAGCGCTTCTTCGGGCGTGATGCCGTCGGTGATGTAGCGGAAGTCGATGCAGCGCACGAACTCTTCGGGCGTGAGATCGGCCACCAGGCGCCACAGCGGCTTGCCTTCCGCCTTCGCCCACAGATCCCACGCCGCATTGACGACCGCGCCCGTCGCCAGATGAATGGCGCCCTTGTCCGGGCCGATCCAGCGCAGCTGGCTGTCGGACGTGACATGGCGCCAGAAGCGGCCCATGTCTTCACGAATCCAGTCGAGGTCGAGCCCTTCCACCAGATGACGCATCGCCGCGATGGCGGCGCAGCACACCTCGTTGCCGCGACCGATCGTGAAGGTCAGGCCATGGCCTTCCAGGCCCGGCTGGTCAGTCTCCAGGATCACGTAGGCCGCGGAGTAATCCGGGTCCGGATTCATCGCGTCAGAGCCGTCGAGATGCTGCGAGGTCGGAAAGCGCACGTCCAGCACGCGCAGGGATCGGATGATGGTCATGAGTATCGTGTTCGGGATTGCGGAATGCGGAACGCGTGCTTTCAGCCTTGTGCATCCACCGTGCGCTGGCGCTGCTCGCCCAGGCCCTCGATGCCCAGGCGCATGGTCTGGCCCGCGCGCAGGTAGACCGGCGGCTTCTGCCCCAGCCCCACGCCCGGCGGCGTGCCGGTGGAAATCACATCGCCCGGCTGCAGGCTCATGAAGCGGCTCAGATAGCTGACGAGATGCGCCACACCAAACACCATCGTCGACGTCGATCCGTTCTGGTAGCGATGCCCATCCACCTCCAGCCACAGATGCAGCGCCTGCGGGTTGGGCACCTCGTCGGCGGTGACGAGCCACGGGCCGATGGGGCCAAACGTGTCGCAGCCCTTGCCTTTGTCCCACGTGCCGCCGCGCTCGAGCTGATATTCGCGCTCCGACACATCGTTGATGACGCAGTAGCCCGCCACATGCGCGAGCGCATCGGCCTCGCTGATGTACCGGCCGCCCTTGCCGATCACCACGCCAAGCTCGACTTCCCAATCGGTCTTGACCGAGCCGCGCGGGATCTCCACATCGTCGTTCGGGCCGCAGATGGCGCTCGTCCATTTGCCGAAGACGACCGGCTCGGCAGGCACCTCGGCGCCCGTCTCGGCGGCATGGTCGGAATAGTTCAGGCCGATGCAGATGAACTTGCCGACGTTGCCCACGCAGGCGCCCAGGCGCAGGCCCGCTTGCGGTGTGCCATCGACGATCGGCAAGCGGCTGATGTCGAGCGCGCGCAGGCGAGCCAGGCTCTCGGGCAGCAGCGCCGCGCCGGCAATGTCGTCAATCACGCCCGACAGGTCGCGCACTTGACCTTGCGCGTCGAGCAGGCCGGGCTTTTCCTGGCCCTTGGGGCCGTAACGGAGGAGTTTCATCGTGTTGTCGTTATCAGCTACTGCAATCAATCAAGCCAAATCAGTTCGACCAGCCGCCGTCGATCACGCAGCAGGTGCCGGTCGTGAAGCGGGACTCATCCGAAGCGAGGTAGGTCGCCAGCGCGGCAATCTCCTCTGCCGTGCCGACACGGCCCATCGGCTGGCGCGCAACGAAGGCTGCGCGGACGGTGTCGATCGACACGTTCTGCTCGCGCGCCTGCGCGGCAATGCGCTGCTCGAGCGACGGAGACTCCACCGTCCCCGGACAGATGGCGTTGCAGCGGATGCCGCGCGCCACAAAGTCGGCGGCAATCGCCTTGGTCATGCCGATGACGGCGGCTTTGGTGGTGCCATACACGAAGCGGTTCGGCACGCCCTTCACGCTGGACGCGGCGGAGGCCATGTTGATGATCGAGGCGCCGCCGTTGTCGAGCATCTTCGGCAGCAGCGCACGCGTCAGCCGGTACATCGACGTCACGTTGAGCTGCCACGAGAACGCCCAGTCGTCTTCCGAACATTCGAGGATGCTGCCCGGGTGCACGAAGCCCGCGCAGTTGAACAGCGCATCGAAGGCGGCTTCCTCGCGTGCCAGGACGGCGACGGCGTTGGCGTCTGTCACGTCCAGGCGCAGGGTGCGCACGCCGGCGGTCTCTGCCAGCGTGGCCAGCGCTTCTGCGTTGATATCGGTGGCGAGCACCTGCGCGCCCTCTCTTGCAAACATCATCGCGCTGGCCCGGCCAATACCCTGCCCGGCCGCCGTCACGAGGATGCGTTTTCCTTGGAGTCTCATTGCGTCTGCGTTCCGGCGCGGGCCACGTTGGCGATGGTCCGTTCCGGCAATGGAGTGAAAAGCACTGCGCCGTTCAGGAAGGAGATGCAGCCGGCATGGCGGTGAACGACACGCCGCCACGCCCCTTGTCGCGATGCCTCGTCAGTACAGGACGTTCTTGGCTTCAGGCGAATCCAGGTTCTGCTTGTTGACCATCATCACGCCGGTGTCGACCTGCTTCTGTACGGGCTTCTTCTCGATCACGCTGACGACCGTTTCGATGCCCTTGTAGCCCATCTGGTACGAGCTTTGGACAGCGATGGCGCGGATCGTGCCGTCGCGCACGAAGCCCTGCAGATCTTGGTTGCCGTCAAAGCCGATGGCCGCCACCTTGCCGCTCTTGCCGGACTGCTGCAGCGCGCGCCCCATCCCGACGGCCGTCGGCTCGTTCGCACCGAAGATGCCCTTCAAATCGGGATTGGCGGCCAGCACGTCCGTCGTCTGGTTCAGTGCCGTCGCCATCTGCGATTGCGAATAGAACGGCCCGACGACCTGCAGCTTCGAATGCGTCTCGATGTATTTCCTGAAGCCGCCCACGCGGCCGATTTCAGAGCCGGCGCCCGGCACGTACGACATGATGGCGATCTTGCCGGTCTGGCCGACGGCCTCGATCATGGCCTTCGCACACAGCTCACCGGCCTTCGTGTTGTCCGTCGACAGGAACGACTGGTAATACTGCTTGCCGGAATCGGACACCATCGAGTCGATCAGCACCACGGGGATGTGCGCTTCCCACGCTTTCTTCATCGCCGGCACCAGCGCGTCGGGGTCCGACGGCGCGAGCACGATGCCCGCCACATGCCGGTTGACGGCGTTCTCGACCATGTTCACTTCGTCGGCAATGGCCGATTCGGCAGCGGGCCCCTGGAAGGTCATCGTGTAGCCCTTCGCGTTGCCCATGGCGGCCGTCGCGCCTTTCTGAACGTTCTGCCAGTAGTTGGAATTTGCCGATTTCACGATCACGGCAATTTCACCGCCTGCCGCCTGCGCATAGGCAGAGAACAGTGCGCACGTTGCTGCAACCACCGCCAGCACGGAAAGCTTCTTCATGTCTCACTCCTTGGTTTTGGTTTGAACTTCTCGACTTAGAGCCGCCAACAAAACCGCCCTGGCGTCGTTGCGCCTCCCGAGGTGACGAACATTCGGTACTACATGTACTGTCTGCGTCGGCACGCCTAGCCAGGACAATTTTGTTAGCGGCTCTTACAACTTGCGGTTTCTGAGCTGATCGATCCAGACGGTGCCGAGGATGACCACGCCGATGATGATCTGCTGGATAAAACTCGATACGCCGTTCATGTTGAGCCCGTTGCGCAACACGCCGATCACGAACGCGCCGATGGCCGTGCCCGAGACCGTTCCGACACCGCCCATCAGCGACGTCCCGCCGATCACGGCGCTGGCAATTGCATCCAGCTCGTACATCACGCCTTCATTCGGCTGCGCCGTCACGAGGCGAGACATCAGCACGCAGCCCGTCATCCCGGCCAGCAAGCCCGAGAGCACATACGTGAACAGCTTCACGCCCTGCACGTTCACGCCGGACAGGCGCGCCGCCTCCGCGTTCGAGCCGACCGCGTAAATGTGGCGACCGAGCGAAGTCCGTGACAGCAGCACCGACACGGCGACGAACAGCGCCAGCATGATCACCACCGGGTAAGGAATGCCGGGAAAGACCGTGTCCGGAAAGCCGTCTGCGCCGATGTGCGAGATGCGGAACAGTGCGCCGTTGCCGAGTTCGCCAAAGGCGTCGCCCAGGCCCGAGACCGGACGGGCGCCCGTGATCTGCAGGGCCAGGCCGCGCGCGACCAGCATCATGCCCAGCGTGGCGATGAACGGCGGCAGGCCCATCCGCGTGATGCAGATACCGTTGACCCATCCGCACACGGCGCCGACGGCCACACCGGCCAGCATGGCCAGCGGCACCGGCACGCCCATCTTCACGAGCAAGGCGGCCACCACGCCCGAGAGCGCGAGCACCGAACCGACCGACAGGTCGATGCCGCCGGTGATGATCACGCACGTGGCGGCCACGCCCAGGTAGGCAATCGACGTGACCTGCAGTGCGACGGTCATGAAATTGCCGACCGAAAAGAAGGCCGCGCTGGTGGCGGAGAACGCAATCACGAGCGCCACAAGGCTGCCGAGCGCTGCAAACTTCTGGATCAAGTCGCGGTGGTGTTGCTTGCGCTGCGTCTTCACGGGCTGCGGCTGATCTGATGTCATTTCAAGCATGGGTTCGTCCTGATGCGTAATGCAGAATTTCTTCCTGGTTGGTCTTCCGTGTTTCCAGGACTGCGGTGATGCGGCCTTCATGAAAGACGGCAATTCGATCGGTCATGCCCAGCAGTTCCGGCAACTCCGAACTGATCAGCACGACGCCGACACCGTCCGCGGCAAGTTGGTCCATCAATCCATAGATCGCGTACTTGGCGCCCACGTCGATGCCGCGCGTCGGTTCATCGAAAAACAGGATGCGCGAACCGCGATACAGCCACTTGCCGATCACGATCTTCTGTTGATTACCGCCGGAAAGATTGCGCACCGTCTGCCCGACCGACGGCGTGCGGATGTTCAGCTCGCGCACGTAGCGTTGCGCCACGGCGGTCTCTTCGGAAAAGCGCAGGAAGCCGTGCGAGGAAATCGCCCGCACGTTGGCCAGGGTGATGTTGACGGCCACCGGCATCGAGAGCGCCAGCCCGTCCTTCTTTCTGTCTTCCGACAGGTAGGCAATGCCTTGCCGGATCGCCTCGCGCGGCGAACGGATCGTGACCGGCTGATCGCCCATATGGCTCAGCATGATCGAGCCGGAATCGAGCCGCTCGGCACCGAAAATGGCGCGCGCCACCTCCGTGCGGCCCGCGCCCATCAAGCCGGCAAAACCAAGAATCTCGCCCTTGCGCAGCTCGAACGACACCGGGCCGAAGACGCCTGCCCGGCTCAGCGCATTGACACGCAGCAAGACCTCGTCGGTCGGCACCGATTTGCGCGCGGGAAACACATCGTCGAGCGAGCGACCGACCATCCGCGCGACGATCTCGTTGACGCTGGTGGAAGCGAAATCGCTCGTGGCGATATGGCGGCCGTCACGCAGCACCGTCACGCGATCGACGATCTCGGCCATCTCGTCCAGCCGGTGCGAGATGTACAGAATCGCCACGCCGTCAGCGCGCAGCTCCTTGATGATGCGAAACAGCTGGACGGTTTCGGATTCCGTGAGCGAAGACGTCGGCTCGTCCATGATCAGCACACGCGCGTTGAGCGAGAGCGCCTTGGCGATCTCCACCATCTGTTGCTGCGCGATCGACAACGCGCCGACCAGCGTAGTCGGCTCGACGGCCAGACCGATCCGCTGCAGATAGCTGCGTGCGTTCGTGTTGAGCTTGCGGTAATCAATGAACGGGCCGCGCTTGGGCTCGCGCGCCAGGAAGATGTTCTCCGCCACCGACAGATGCGGCACGAGATTCAGTTCCTGATGGATGATGGCGATGCCCGCCGCCTGCGCTTCGGAGGTCGAGGTAAAGCGCACTGCCTCGCCGCAGTAAGTGATGGCACCATCGTCCGCCGTGTACTGGCCGCTGATGATCTTCATCAGAGTGGATTTGCCGGCACCGTTTTCGCCGCAGATGGCATGGACTTCGCCCACACGCAGATCCAGATTCACGCCATCCAGCGCAACGACGCCGGGAAAGCGTTTGCCGATGCGCTGCAAGCACAGGATCTCTTGCGGCATCGACGATCTGGAGCTGCTTACGTGCGTAGGCACGGCATCAGCACTGCTCATCGTGGTCTCCGTTGTGTTGCGCGGCTCTGATCTTCCGCTCGACGCACTGGTAAGTCCAGTTTGGAACGTTTCGATCGGGTCGTGCATTTTTTGGTCAAGCCAATATCACTTATAACGTACCTGCCTGACCACTAGTGCAAACCCTGAACTGCTGCCGACACCAGTGTAGACAACGGCTCGCGGTGCGCATGCTAGACTCGAAACAGACCCCAACGCGGTAATGCCCGCGCCAAAAATCACACCACAATGAAGCAGACAGAGCCAAAGCGGCTTTACCAATCTGTAGCCGCGCAGATCCTCGCGCTGATCCAACAAGAAAAGCTGGGCCCGGGCACACGCCTGCCGCCCGAGCGCGAACTGGCGCAGACGTTGGGCGTGTCGCGACCGTCGTTGCGCGAGGCGCTGATCGCCCTGGAGATTGGCGGCCAAGTGGAAATCCGCATGGGCTCCGGCGTCTACGTGCAAGACGCAAGCGCGGTCAGCGAAAGCGCGGCCATTCCGTCGCTCGGCGAAAGCCCTTCTGAATTGATGCAGGCTCGGGCCGTGCTCGAAGGCGATGTCATCACGCTTGCCACTGGGCGGCTGACGGCCGCCACGCTCGACAAGCTCCAGCGCACCATCGACCGCATGAAGAAACTCGCATCGAGCGGAAAGTCGCCCACCGACGCCGACCGCCAGTTCCACATGCTGATTGCCGAGACCGCCGGCAATTCAGTCCTGAGCCGATTCGTGGCGGAACTGTTCGACAGCCGCCATGACCCGCTCGCCATGGCGATCCGCGACCATGCCGAGGGCGAATCCAGCTGGCATGCAGCCGTGCATGAACACGAAGAGATTCTCAAGGCGCTGCAGGCCGGCGACCCGATCGCGGCGCAAACCGCCATGCGGGCGCACTTGCGGGCGTCGGAAGAACGCTGGATCGCAGGCGCCATTCAGCAAGACGCCCCGCAGTAAGCCCCTTCTCCATGCGCGGCCCGCCTGTGGCTGCGCCCCCCTGCTTGGGCGCATCTACGCCACTCCGCCCGCCTCTCAAAGCGGTCTGACCAAATATCTCACCACCGCGCCTTGCCCCCTTGAAAACAAGGGATTTCCGGCATCAGGGTTTCCCCCCTCCAGGAATTTCACGCGAGATGTTAAATTGGCCTGACCAATAGGTGAGGCCTGTTTGGCATGACCAGTTGTGGGAGCCGCGCACCATTTCCCTCAACTTGGCGCAGTACACGCACGCAATCGCCCTCACCTCATCCCACTCAAGGAGACCGGAAGGTGACTCACCGTTTGTCATTGCCACGCGCCCATACACAACTTATTCAAGGCCCACGCCAGGCGGAGACTGGCGGCGCTACCTCGGCGGGAGCCGCATCATGCTGACCGTCGTTTGCGAAACGCCGGGCACGCTGCGCGCACTGGACCGGCCCGTCCCGAGCCCCGCCGACGGCGAAGTGCTGCTGCGCGTCAAACGCGTGGGCGTGTGCGGCACCGACCTGCACATCTTCACCGGCAATCAGCCTTACCTGAACTACCCGCGCGTGATGGGGCATGAGCTGTCGGGCATCGTCGAACAGGCGCCCGCCGGCAGCGCCCTGAGCAAGGGCGACGTGGTGTACGTGATGCCGTACCTGTCCTGCGGCCACTGCGTTGCATGCCGCCAGGGCCGGACAAACTGCTGCGTCAATATCCAGGTGCTGGGCGTGCATCGCGACGGGGCCTTCACGGAATACCTGAGCGTGCCGCAAGCCTTCGTGCACAAGGCAGACGGCGTCAGTCTCGATCAGGCCGCGATGGTGGAATTTCTGGCCATTGGCGCGCACGCCGTGCGTCGGGCGCAGGTGCGCGCCGGGCAGCGCGTGCTGGTGGTCGGCGCCGGCCCGATCGGCATGGCCGCCATGATCTTCGCCAAGCTGCGCGGCGCGATGGTCACGGCGCTGGACTCCCGCGCGGACCGCCTCGCCTTTGCGACGAAGCAACTCGGCGTGGATGCCAGCGTTGCGCTGGGCGATACCGACGAAGCGCAACTCGCCGCGCTTACGGACAACGAGTTCTATGACGTCGTGTTCGATGCCACGGGCAATCCGAAGGCCATGGAGCGCGGCCTGCGCTTTGTGGCGCATGCCGGCACGTATGTGTTGATCTCGGTGGTGGCGGCCAACATCTCGTTCTCCGATCCGGAATTCCACAAACGCGAGACCACGCTGCTCGCCAGTCGCAACGCCACCACGGAAGACTTTGAAACCGTGCTCGACGCCATGCGCGCGGGCAAGATTCCCGCCGCACTGAACACGCACCGCATGGCGCTGGCGGATGTGCCCAAGCATTTCAAGACGCTGCTCGATCCCGCCGCCGGCGTGGTGAAAGCCATCGTGGAGTGCTGAGCGCATGACGGCGCCGATCCTCCAGTTCGGCACGAGCCGCTTCCTGCAGGCGCACGTCGACTTGTTCGTGTCGGAAGCGCTCGACGCGGGACAAGCGCTGGGCGGCATCACGGTCGTACAGACGACCGCCAACCCGGCCAGTGCCGCGCGTGTGGCGGCGCTTGCCGGCGGCGCGGGTTACCCGGTGCGCATTCGCGGCTTGCGAGACGGCGCACCCGTTGACCAGACTGTCACCTGCCGCGCCGTGCAGCGCGCCTTGCAGGCCGACGCCGATTGGGAGCAACTGCGCGAACTCATGGCAACAGATGTGCAGGTCGTCGTGTCCAACACCGCCGACCAGGGCTACCAGCTCGACCCGCGCGACGATGCCAGCTTGATACAGCAGCCATCGCGCGTGCCGCGCAGCTTCCCCGCGAAACTGGTGGCGCTGCTGCTCGGCCGCTGGCTGCGACAGCCGCAGGCGCCGCTGTCGCTGTTTCCGTGCGAACTGATCGAGCGCAATGGCGACACGCTGTGCGCAACGGTCTGCGCGCTGGCACGGCAATGGGCGCTGCCCGCCGCGTTCGTCGAATGGCTGCGCACACATTGCGTGTGGGCGAATTCGCTCGTAGACCGCATCGTCTCCGAGGCATTGCACCCCGTGGGCGCCGTGGCTGAACCGTATGCCCTGTGGGCCATCGAACGCCGCCCTGGGCTGATGCTGCCCTGCACACACCCGGCCATCGTGCTGACGGATGAACTCGATCATCACGAGCGCCTCAAGCTCTTTCTGCTCAACGCGGGCCACACGTTTCTGGCCGAGCGTTGGCGCGAAGATGCGCACCCCGCCGATATGACCGTCGCGCAGGCCATGGAAGACGCGCGCCTGCGGCCGGAGCTGGAAGCCCTGTGGCACGACGAAATCGTTCCCGTATTCGCAGCGCTGGACAAGCGTGAGGCTGCAGAGGCTTATCTCGTGTTGCTGCGCGAACGGCTATTGAATCCTTACCTTGCCCACCGCCTAGCCGACATCGCGCAGAACCACGCGCAGAAGAAGCAGCGGCGCCTGGCGCCCATCGTCGCGCTCGCGCGGCAGTTGGGATTGCAACTGCCCCAGCCGCGCCTGAACGCCGCGCTGGCCAATCCGAATTGAACCTGCAAAGCATCATGTCCGACGCACCCCTCATCCTTCTTGCCCCTGACGACGACGTGGCCGTCGCGCGCGTGGCGCTCGCGCCCGGCGCAGCACTCAACGCCGGGTTGACCACCCGCGATGCCATTCCCGCCGGTCACAAGGTCGCGTTGCGCGACATCGCAGTGGGGCAGCCGGTGCACAAATATGGGCAGGTCATCGGCGTGGCGACAGCGGCCATTCGTGCGGGCGAGCATGTGCACGTCCACAACATCGGCATGGCGCACTCGTCTGCCCAGCACGCCGTGGGCCACGCGTACCGCGCCACCGTTCCCGTCGACACGCCTGCCACGTTCGAGGGTTACGTGCGGGCGGATGGCCGCGTCGGCACGCGCAATTTCATTGGCGTCATC
This sequence comes from Ralstonia edaphi, assembly GCF_958350185.1. NCBI lineage: Bacteria > Pseudomonadati > Pseudomonadota > Betaproteobacteria > Burkholderiales > Burkholderiaceae > Ralstonia > Ralstonia edaphi. The sequence continues at coordinate 491,279 of NZ_CATWHI010000005.1, read as the reverse complement.
TCCAGCGTGAATTGCTCGGCCACCGTGTGCCGGCATATCGTGCAAGCGGCCCAGGCAGAGGCGGCTGCATTTCCCAACGTGGATGGCGTGGTCGCCATCACGCACGGCAGCGGCTGCGGCATGGCCGGCAACGGCGAAGGCCTGGAACTGCTGCAGCGCACGCTGCGCGGCTACGCCGACCACCCAAACTTTGCCGGCGTGCTGATCGTTGGTCTCGGTTGCGAAGTCAACCAGGTCGCGCCGCTCGTGCAGATGCTAGGGGCGCGCACACCCGGCCTGTTTGCATCGCTGACGATCCAGGAAGAAGGCGGCACGCGTGAAGCCATTGCGGCCGGCCTGTCCATGCTGCGCGACATGCTGCCGATCGCGAACGAGGCACAACGCAGCACAGTCCCCGCAAGCCACCTCACGGTGGGCCTGCAATGCGGCGGGTCCGACGGCTACTCCGGCATCAGCGCCAACCCTGCGCTGGGCGCCGCGGTCGATTTGCTGGTGCGGCATGGCGGCACGGCCGTGCTGTCTGAAACGCCCGAGATCTATGGCGCGGAACACCTGTTGACCGCACGCGCTGCCACACCTGCCGTGGCCGATGCGCTGATGAACCGGCTGGCCTGGTGGGAGCACTACACCCGCACGCTGGGCGCCGACATGAACAACAACCCTTCGCCCGGCAACAAGGCCGGCGGCGTCACGACCATCCTGGAAAAATCCCTCGGCGCGGTCGCCAAGGGCGGCAGCAGCGGGCTGATGGCCGTGTATGAATACGCGCAGCCGGTGCACGCGCACGGCCTCGTGTTCATGGACACGCCCGGCTACGACCCCGTGTCTGCCACGGGCCAAGTCGCAGGCGGGGCCAACCTGATCTGCTTCACAACGGGCCGCGGGTCCACCTATGGCTGCAAGCCAGTGCCGTCGTTGAAGCTTGCGACCAACAGCACGCTCTATCGGCACATGGAACTCGACATGGACTACGACTGCGGCGGCATCGTCGATGGCCGCCTCAGCATCGCGCAAGCCGGCGAGGCGCTGTTCCAGCTGATGCTGGCCACTGCCTCCGGCACGCGCACCAAGAGCGAACTCAATGGCCTGGGCGACAACGAGTTCGTGCCGTGGCAGCTTGGCGCGGTGATGTAACGCGTGTACGCGGCACGCCTCAGGGCAACGCGGCGCGCAACATCAAGAACAACCCGGCGCCGATGGCAACCGCGCCAACGCAGCGGGCCATACGCTGTCCCGCAGGTGCCAGGCGCTCCAGCGTAATCGCCGCTGACACAGCCGCCATTGCGCGCAGATCCATCACACCGGTCACCAGCAGGATTGCCGTCAGGCTCGCGCACGACGCGGCGCAGCGCAGGCCGAGGCGCAAGCCAAATCGCCATGCAGCGCGCCCAGGCGCCGCCACTGCACGGCACCGTGCAAGCTGGCGCGCCTTCCATGCGCTGAACTGCAGTGCGCCCGCCGCAAGAACAACCGCGCCGCTGGCAAACGGCACCACGTGCGCCAACACCGGCCACGTCATTTCAAGCTGGGCCAACGCAGCACCTAGCGCAAAGACCATCGCACCGACCAGCGCCCACACCGCGAAGTACCCCGCGCCTGCCAACGCCGTCAGCGCATCAACGTTCGGCTTGCCCGTCAGGTAAAGCGCAATGCGATACCGCCGCAGCATTGGCAGCAATGACGGCAGCATCATCGCCATCATCATCCCTGTCCACATGCCAATGAAGGACGCGGCAAAGCTCCACCACGTCCGGCCGCACATCGGCATCCAGGCCATCGGCAGTTCGGTCATGCCCGGCATGGCGTTGCACCACGCTATCGTCGCTGTCGCGCTGGCGATGAACAGCAATGCCGAGACGGCCACGAAGCCGCGCTCGGACACGGCATGCTCGCGCGACGCCTCAACGCTGCTGAGCGTATTCGTCATGGCGACGCCACCAGACACCGGTTTCGTTGCGGCCCAGCGGCGCGCGGTCCAGCCACTGGTATGCGCCCCACAAGCCGTCAAGCCCGCGCGCGTAGGTGGAATACGTGTGATACACGACGCCATCTTCCAGCACGAACGCGCTCATGCCGGGCCGGTCGCGCACGTAGGTGGGCGCATCGGTGCCGCACATGCTGGCGAACTGCTGCACGGGTTCGGGCAAGTCCGATGCATCCATCACGTGGCTGCCGCGCACGTAGTTGTAGTCGGCGCTGCCGGCGCGCTGCTGGTCTTCCGTGATCGAGACGTTGAAGTCGTAGTTGAAATCGCTCCCCACCGACGACGCCCACGGGAAGCCCCAACCCATCCGCTCCCGATACTCGATCAGCTTGGCCAGTGGCCCGCGCGACACCGCCATCAGCGTGACGTCGTGGTTCGCCAGATGCGTGACAAAGCCATCGAAGCCGTCGGCAATCATCGAGCACGATGGGCAGCCCGCCTTGTAGTCGGGCCCGAACATGAAGTGATAGACCAGCAGTTGCGAACGTCCGCCAAACAGATCGGCCAGCGAGGCGTTGCCGTTCTCGGTTTCAAAGCGATAGGTTTTGTCGATGCGAACCCACGGCAGTGCCTGCCGGCGACGCGCGAGTTCGTCGCTGCGGCGCGTGAGTTCCTTCTCGGCCTTGAGCAGTTCAATGCGCTCTGCCAGCCAGGTTGCGCGGGTTGCTGTCGGGTGTGTTGCACTCATGCTTGCCTCCGTTTTTGGGTGAGTGGTCGTGTGCTAGATTAGGCGCCGACCTCGAACGGCGGGAGTGACAAGTGTGGCGGGATTCGAATGGATTCATTGATCACGGCTGCAGCCCGCGCACTCGCCGCCGGTGACCCATTCGGAGCGCTGAACCGCGTCGCCTTGCGTGACGACGCGCCCGCACTCGCCCTGCGCGGCATCGCCATGGCGCAGCTCGGTGACCTGGCCCGCGCCAAGCTGTTGCTCCGTCGCGCAGCCCGTGCATTCGGCGCCCGCGAGGCCGTGGCACGCGCACGCTGCATCGTCGCAGAAGCCGAAGTCGCCCTCGCCTCGCGCGATCTGGGCTGGCCCGCCAAAACCCTCGACACCGCATGCGCCACGCTCGAGGCGCACGGCGATCACGTCAACGCCGCACACGCGCGGTATCTCGGCATCCGGCGCCTGCTGCTGATCGGCCGCCTGGATGACGCCGAGGCCGCGCTCGCTGCGCTAAGCCCGGCGCATCTTCCTCCGGTCTTGCGGGCGGCGCATGCGCTCGTCGTCGCGGGCATTGCCATCCGACGTTTGCAGACCGCCGCCGCACGCGCAGCCTTGAACGACGCCGATCTCGCGGCGCGTCAGGCCGGCATCCCGACGCTCACGGCCGAAGTGGAACGTGCCGCCCAGGCCTTGAGCGCACCGGCTGCGCGACTCATCTCGCGCGGCGAAGAACGGGTCCTGCGTCTCGATGATGTCGAAGCCCTTTTTGCGTCAGACGCGCTGGTAGTGGACGCATGCCGGCTCGCCATCCGGCAGACCGATGCCGTCGTTCCACTTGCCACGCGGCCCGTGCTCTTCACGCTGGCGCGGGCATTGGCTGAGGCATGGCCAGAAGACGTGCCCCGAGACGCCCTCATCGCGCGCGCATTCCGCACCCGGCATCCCGACGACTCGCACCGCGTGCGCCTGCGCGTGGAGATTGGCCGTTTGCGCACGGCGCTGGGTGCGTTGGGCACGGTCAAGGCGACCAAGCGAGGATTCGCACTGCAACCCGATGCTGCGCAAGACGTTGTCGTGCTCGCACAGCCCGTCGACGAGCAATATGCCGCCGTGCTGGCGTGCCTGGCCGATGGGGAATCGTGGTCCAGCTCTGCATTGGCATTGGCGCTCGGGGCCAGCCAGCGCACGGTACAGCGCGCGCTCGACGCATTGGCCGCCGCCGGCAAGGTGCAGTTCTTCGGACGCGGGCGCGCGCGCCGTTGGGTGACGCCGCCGGTACCCGGATTCGCGACCACCTTGTTACTCCCTGCGCCGCTGCCAAGTGACTAGGATGAAGACTCCACAACCGAATCCAGCGAGCCCCACATGAAACGATCCACCGCCGAAGTCGTGCGCGAATACGGCCCCTTCCCCGGCGCTGAAAACGTAGGCGGCGTGACCTACGACGGTCAGCATGTCTGGTTTGCTGCCGGCGGCCAGTTGAAGGAACTCGACCCCGAGAGCGGCAAGGCACTGCGCTCCATCGACGTGCCCGCTCATGCCGGTACCGCGTTCGACGGGCGCCACCTGTTCCAGATTGCCGAAGACCGCATCCAGAAGATCGACCCGCAAACCGGCACCGTGCTCGCCACGATTCCAGCGCCCGGTGCGGGCGGAGACTCAGGGCTCGCCTGGGCCGAAGGCACGCTGTGGGTCGGTCATTACCGCGAGCGCAAGATCCGCCAGATCGATCCGGACACCGGCAAGGTGCTGCGCACCATCGAATCCAACCGCTTCGTGACCGGCGTCACCTGGGTCGACGGAGAACTCTGGCACGCGACGTGGGAAGGCGATACGAGCGAGCTGCGCCACATTGATCCGCAAACCGGTGAAGTGCTGGAGCAGCTTGATATGCCGGCCGGCATCACTGTGTCGGGGCTGGAATCGAACGGTGCCGATCAGTTCTTTTGCGGCGGCGGCACCACGGGGAAGATTCGCGCGGTACGGCGGCCCCGCAAGCAGGCGGCATAGGCGAGCCGTGGCGCATGCGTTTAGCCGAAAAAAAACCCCGCGATGCGGGGTTTTTTCTTGGCAGATGAGAGCGATCAGATCGCTTCGATCTTCGTGGCAGCCGGGCCCTTCTGGCCAACGCCTGCAACGTAGCGAACCTTCTGGCCCTCTTGGAGGGACTTGAACCCGCTGCCCTGAACTTCAGAGAAGTGGGCGAAGAGATCGTTGCCGCCTGCGTCCGGGGTGATGAAGCCGAAGCCCTTGGAGTCGTTGAACCACTTTACTGTGCCGGTTTCCATGTTGGATATCCTAAAAAGTTCTGTATGAGCCTGTGCTCACCAGGCACGACAATCAAGGAAGAAACATGGAGCAAAGGAAGTACCGCGTGGCGTGACGACCCAGAACATCGGAGTAACTGCTTGAAGATCCTGCGGGGATTGGTTCTACAGGTGTTCCGTGGATGTGTCAACAAATATTGCATAGCGCGCCACCTTTGGTCCGCTTGGCGCAGACGTTGAGCAAAAAAAAAGCCCGCGTCATGCGGGCTTCTTTCCACTTGGGGAGAAAACCTCACTCCCACTCAATCGTCGCAGGCGGCTTGCCCGACACGTCGTACACGACGCGGCTCAAACCACGCACCTCGTTGATGATGCGGTTCGACACGCGGCCCAGCAGCGTGTACGGCAGATGCGCCCAATGTGCGGTCATGAAGTCGGTGGTCTGCACGGCACGCAACGCCGTCACGTAGTCGTATGTACGGCCATCGCCCATCACGCCGACGGACTTGATCGGCAGGAACACCGCAAACGCCTGGCTGGTCAGGTCGTACCAGCTCTTGCCGACATCGCCTTCGCCGCAGAGGCCGGCGGCAGCGTCCTGCGCCGTGGCCTTGGTACCGCGCAGCTCTTCGATGAAGATGGCGTCGGCACGGCGCAGCAGGTCTGCATATTCGCGCTTGACCTCGCCCAGAATACGCACACCCAGGCCCGGCCCCGGGAACGGATGGCGATAGACCATTTCGTGCGGCAGGCCGAGCGCCACGCCCAGCTCGCGCACTTCATCCTTGAACAGATCGCGCAACGGCTCGAGCAGCTTCAGGCCGAGCGTTTCCGGCAGGCCGCCCACGTTGTGGTGGCTCTTGATGGTCGTTGCCTTCTTGGTCTTGGTGCCGCCCGATTCCACCACGTCCGGGTAGATCGTGCCCTGTGCCAGCCACTTGGCGTTGCTGAGCTTCTTGGCTTCGGCCTGGAACACCTCGACGAACTCGCGGCCGATGATCTTCCGCTTGGCTTCCGGGTCCGTCACACCGGCCAGGTGGCCGAGGAACTGCTCAGACGCATCCACGTGCACGACCTTGGCGTGCAGGCGGCCGGCGAACATGTCCATCACCATCTTGCCTTCGTCCAGGCGCAGCAGGCCGTGGTCGACGAACACGCAGGTCAGCTGGTCACCGATCGCGCGGTGAATGAGCGCCGCTGCCACGGAGGAATCGACACCGCCCGACAGGCCGAGGATCACCTCTTCATCACCGACCTGCTCGCGGATGCGCTTGACGGCTTCCTCAATGTGGTCGCGCATGATCCAGTCCGGCTTGGCACCGGCGATCTCCAGCACGAAGCGCTCGAGCATCGCACGGCCCTGCACGGTGTGCGTGACTTCCGGGTGGAACTGCACGGCGTAGTAGCCACGCGCCTCGTCGGCCATGCCGGCGATGGGGCAGCTCGGCGTCGAGGCCAGCAGCTTGAAGCCCGGGGGCAGCTCGGCAACCTTGTCGCCGTGGCTCATCCACACCTTGAGCATGCCGTGGCCTTCCGGCGTGGCGAAATCCTGGATGTCCTTGAGCAGGCGGGTGTGGCCATGCGCACGCACTTCGGCGTAACCGAATTCACGGTGGTCGCTCCACTCCACCTTGCCGCCCAGCTGCACGGCCATGGTCTGCATGCCGTAGCAGATGCCGAGCACCGGCACGCCCAGGTCCCACACGGCCTGCGGAGCGCGCAGCTGATGGTCTTCGTAGGTGCTGGCGTGGCTGCCGGACAGGATGATCGCCTTGGGCGCGAACTCGCGCACGAAGGCGTCGGACACGTCGTTCGGATGGATCTCGCAATAGACGTGTGCTTCACGCACGCGCCGCGCAATCAGTTGCGTGACCTGCGAGCCGAAATCAAGGATGAGGACTTTGTCGTGCATGTTGTGGAGGAATGGAATCGGCAATCGTGTCGACTTCAGTGCCGGGGCCGTAGCCCGGAGGCGGCATGTAGCCAGGTTCTTTGCGTTGCGCCTTTTCTGCGCGTTCGCGTTCGCGCGCGGCCGCGGCATCTTCACGGGCCTTCTGCGCGCGCACGCGCTCATGGGTGCGCACGCGGCGCGAGGCGGGAATCTGCACAGCGGAAAACGCGGCCAGCACCGCCGCAAACGTCGGCAGCCAGATGCGGCCTGCGCCGTCCACCGGCAGGTGGAAGAACAGCAACCAGGCGATCACCAGCACGGCGACCGCCAGGTTCACATGACCGACCACCTGCGCCACGGCGGTCGTCAGTTGACCGTTGACGGTGGCGTGCCACAGCAGCCAGGCCACGCCAATCAGCGTGACGCCGAGCAGCTGGCCGTACATCGCAGGCTCCGGCTGCGGCAATTGCAGCGCGCCGAAGATGGACGTCATCGGTGAAGCCAGCAGGACGAGACCGACGCACAGTGCGACAGCCGCATCCAGAAACAGAACGAGTCGCAATAGCGCTTTCATCATCGTCTCCAGTTGCGGGCGGCCGCCCGTGCTTCGGCCGCCGGTTGATTCAGCCGGAGCGCCCGCGCACCCCGGCGGCAGTACTGCTTGCCTTCTATCTTGTTTGCGATGATCGACAAGCGATCAGTCGCGGTGATAGTTCGGCGCTTCCTTCGTGATCTGCACGTCGTGCACGTGCGATTCGTTCATGCCGGCAGCGGTGATCTCGACAAACTGCGCCTTCTCGTGCCATTCGGCAATCGATGCGCAACCGCAGTAGCCCATCGACGAACGCACGCCGCCCGTGAGTTGATGCACGATCGGCAATGCGGAGCCCTTGTAAGGCACGCGGCCCTCGATACCTTCGGGCACCAGCTTGTCGACGTTGGCGGTGTTGTCTTCCTGGAAGTAACGGTCGGCAGCGCCGTCCTTCATCGCGCCTACCGAGCCCATGCCGCGGTAGCTCTTGTACGAGCGACCCTGGAACAGGAACACCTCACCCGGCGATTCATCCGTACCGGCAAACATGCCGCCCATCATCACGGTGTGTGCGCCGGCAGCCAGCGCCTTGGCGACGTCGCCCGAGTAGCGGATACCGCCGTCGGCGATCAGGGGAACGCCGGTGCCCTTCAGTGCCTCGGCCACATTGGACACGGCAAAGATTTGCGGCACGCCCACACCAGCAACGATCCGCGTCGTGCAGATCGAGCCCGGGCCGATACCGACCTTGACGCCATCCGCACCGTGGTCGACCAGCGCCTTGGCAGCGTCGCCCGTGGCGATGTTGCCGCCGATCACCTGCACTTGCGGGTAGTTGTCCTTGATCCAGCGCACGCGGCTCAGCACGCCCTGGCTGTGACCGTGCGCGGTGTCCACCACGATCACGTCCACGCCGGCCTTGACCAGCAAGTCGATACGCAGATCGTTATCCGGGCCCACGCCCACCGCCGCACCCACGCGCAGCGAACCGCGCTCGTCCTTCGACGCCAGCGGGTATTCGGTGGCCTTCTGGATGTCCTTGACGGTGATCAGGCCGCGCAGCTCGAAAGCCTCGCCCACCACCAGCACGCGCTCCAGGCGGTGCTTGTTCATCAGGCGCTTGGCCTCTTCCAGCGAGGCGCCTTCCTTGACGGTGACGAGCTTCTCGCTCGGCGTCATCTTGGCGCGCACCGGGGCGTCCAGTTCCTCTTCGAAACGCAGATCGCGGTTGGTGATGATGCCCACCACCTTCTTGCCTTCCAGCACCGGGAAGCCCGAAATGCCGTGCTGGGCCGACAGCGCCATCACGTCGCGGATCTTCATGTCCGGACCGATGGTGATCGGGTCACGCAGCACGCCCGATTCAAAGCGCTTGACCTTGGCGACTTCGCGCGCCTGTTCTTCCGGCTTCAGGTTCTTGTGGACGATACCGATGCCACCTTGCTGCGCCATGGCGATGGCGAGCCGCGCTTCCGTGACCGTATCCATGGCGGCGGAGACGAGCGGAATGGCGAGTTCGATCGAACGGGTGAGCTTGGTGCGAAGGGACGTATCGCGGGGCAGGACGGCCGAGTAGGCCGGGACGAGCAGCACATCATCGAACGTGAGTGCTTTCTGGACAAGACGCATAGCAATTTCCTCTAGGCGCAAAATCGGATTATACGGGAATTCGCCCCACGGTTGTAGAGACCCGTGCTATGCTCGATAAATTTTTCTTCGCGCACGCACCTCCAGCGCCCTGCGCCGCCAGCGGCCGCGCCGAATCAGCCTCGCGAGTGTTCGAATGGGAATTGGCGTATTGTGCGCCCTGCTGGCCGGGGCGATGTGGGGCATGGTCTTTATTGCGCCCCGCGCGCTGCCCGCCTTTTCACCGTGGGAACTGACCCTCGGCCGCTACCTCGCCTACGGCCTCATCGCGGCCATTGCGGCCGGCCCGATCCTCCCCCGCATTGCCCGCAAGATAACGCGCGCCGATTGCCTGGCGCTCGTCAGACAATCCTGCAGCGGCAACCTTATCTATTACGTACTCCTGGCCTTCGCCGTGCAACTGGCCGGAGTCGCGCCCACCTCGCTGATCATCGGCATCTTGCCCATCACCGTCACGGTCCTGGGGCGGCGGGACCACGGCGCTGTGCCGCTTTCCCGGCTGATCTGGCCGCTGCTCGTGGTGGCTGCGGGCATTGTCTGCATCAATGTCGACCTGTTTGGCCATCAGGCCACCGCTGCGGCGGCCAATGTCCGGCCGATCTGGCAGCGCATTGCCGGCATCGTCTGTGCGACCGGCGCGCTGTGCAGCTGGACCTGGTACGCCGTCGACAACGCCCGCTACCTGCAGCGCAATCCGCATTTTTCCAGCAACGAATGGTCTGCCCTATATGGCATTTCGAGCGGCATTCTGTCGGCAGCGCTGATCACGGTGGCTTTGCTCACGGTGGGCACAGCATGGATGGGCGCCGGCGGGCGCGCCTGGGGCACGTTCTGGGCGGTCAATGCGGCCGTGGCACTTGGCGCGTCGCTGATCGGCAACAACCTGTGGAACATCGCCTCGCGACGGCTGCCGCTCACGCTGTCGGGCCAGATGATCGTGTTCGAGACACTGTTTGCGCTGGCATATGGCTTTGTGTACGACGGCCGCTGGCCACGCCCGCTTGAGATCGCCGCAATCGCCTTGCTGATCCTGGGCGTCGGCTGGTCGGTGCGCTTGCACGCCGACGACAAGTCTGCATAAACTGGGCGCCTTGCCGGGGGGCGAGTCGACAGGCCGAGCCAGGCCGTCGGCGTAGATTGGCGAGTGGCGATCACGCCACCGGGCTCCCGTGCGCGTCGAGGGGCCGTCGTCGGGTCGGCCAGCGCGCCGTCGGCAGTCCACGAACGAGAACTCCATGAAACGACTGCACGTCCTGTTGCCTGCCACTGCTGCCCTGATCGCCCTTGCCTGCCCGGTTGCCCAGGCGCAATGGGCCTGGCAATGGCGCGACGACAAGGGCCACATGGTCTACAGCGACGCCGCACCGCCGCCGTCGGTGCCGCCCAGCCGCATCATCCGCAACCCGAACAGCCGCACGGCGACGGCTTATGAAGCGTTGTCTGCGCCGGCCTCGGGCGTCAAGGCGGCAGACCCGAACGCAGCCGCGAAACCCGGCCAGCCGGCCTCCGGCGTCGCCGCGTCCAACCCGGACGAAGAACTGCGCAAGCGCATGGCCGACCGCGCCAAGAAGGAACAGGACGAGGCCAAGCAGGCGGAGCAGGCCCAGCGCAAACAGGCAGAATGCCAGCGCCTTCGCGCCGACACCGCCTACCTGCAAGGCGGTCGCCGTTATGCCACGCCGCAGCCGGATGGGTCGCTTTCGTATATGGATGACAACCAGCGCGCCCAGGCCATTCAGCGCAACCAGGCCGTGCTGGACCAGAACTGCGGCTAAGACTAAGACTTACTCGAGGACGTCGTCCTTGGGCGGCGCCTCGTTGCGCAGCCATTTCAGCCCTTCGCGCGTGCCGGTGGCCCGCACTTTCTGCACGCGCCGCCGACGTGCGGTCTTTGGATCGGCGATCAGCGCGCCCAGGATTTCCACCCGGTCACGCGCATGCAATGCGGCATCGGGCGTCTTGCGCTTGCCGTAGACGCCCAGCCGGCAGGTATCGATGGTCAGATCCAGGCCGCTGAGCAAGCCGGACGCGCGCACGGCGTCGGCCACCGTCGCCTGCGCCGGCACTTGCACATTGACGAGCCGCGGCGGCGTGACCGTCGCCAGGCAGACCATCACGTCAATCACGGACCCGGATTCAGGACTCGCCATACACCGCCTCGGCGCGTTTGACGAATGAATCGACGAAGGTATTCGCAATCATGCTGAACACGGGGCCGATCAGCTTTTCCAGAATCACGCTGGAAAACTCGTAATGCAGGTGGAAGTTGATCTTGCAGGCATCCGCGCGCAGCGGCGTGAAGATCCAGAAACCGGTGAACGACTTGAAAGGCCCGTCTGCGAACGTCATATCGATGCGGGTGGGCCGCGTTTGCACGTTGCGCGTGCGAAAGAACTGATGGATGCCCTTGAAAGCGATATCGACACGCGCGTCGAGTGACGTTTCCGTCTGCTCGTAGATTTCCACGCCGCCGCACCACGGCAGAAAGTTCGGATAATCCTTGACGTCGGTGACCAGGTCGAACATCTGTTCGGCCGAGTAGCCAATCAACACGGTTTTTTCAACGTCTGCCATGCGTGATCCGAAAGCTTTGCGCGCCGCGCCCCGGTTGGGATTGCGGCGGATTTGTTAAACTCGCCATTTTATCGCAGCGCATGCAGGGATCATCACCCCAATGCGCGCACCGCATATTCCAACGTATGACCATCGCCGACAACAAGAAGGCCTTCTTCGATTACTTCATCGAGGAGCGCTACGAGGCAGGCATGGCTCTCGAGGGCTGGGAGGTGAAAGCCATCCGAGCCAACCGTGCGCAAATCAAGGAAGGCTACGTCGTCATTCGTAACGCCGAGCTGTTCCTGATCGGGGCCCATATCAGCCCGCTGCAATCGGCCTCCACGCATGTCAATCCAGACCCCGTGCGCACGCGCAAACTGCTGCTGCACGCCGAAGAGATCAAGAAGCTCATCGGCAAGGTGGAGCAACGCGGCTACACGCTCGTGCCGCTCAACCTGCACTACACGCGTGGCCGCGTGAAATGCGAAATCGGCCTCGCCAAGGGCAAGAAGCTTTTCGACAAGCGCGAAACCGAGAAGGACCGCGACTGGCAGCGCGAAAAAGCGCGCCTCATGCGCGAGAAGGCCTGAGCCCTCTCGCTTGCCCACCTTTACGCGCTCGGCCGCTGCTGCTTCACAATCGTCAATGCTGACGCAATCATCGTGCTCAGGTCGCCCATGTTGCCCGGCACGATGAGCGTGTTGCCCTGCTTGGCCAGGTTGCCGAACGCGCTCACATACTCTTCCGCCACTTTCAGGTTGACGGCATCGATACCGCCCTCGGTGCGAATGGCCTGACCGATCTTCTGGATCGCCTGGGCATTGGCCTCGGCCACCGCCAGAATTGCCGCCGCCTCGCCTTGCGCCTTGTTGATGGCGGCCTGCTTTTCCCCTTCGGATTTCTGGATAGCGGCCTCGCGCGCACCAGATGCCAGGTTGATCTGCTCCTGACGTTTACCCTCCGATGCGGCGATCAGCGCACGCTTTTCGCGCTCGGCCGTGATCTGCGCCTGCATGGCGTGCAGGATTTCCTTCGGCGGGGTCAGATCCTTGATTTCGTAGCGCAGCACCTTCACGCCCCAGTTGGATGCCGCCTCATCCAGCGCATTGACGACGCTGTGGTTGATGAAATCGCGCTCTTCAAACGTCTTGTCCAGCTCCAGCTTGCCGACCACCGAGCGCAGCGTCGTCTGCGCGAGCTGCGTGATGGCGATCACGAAATTGCTGGAGCCATACGATGCCCGCATCGGGTCCGTCACCTGGAAATACAGGATGCCGTCCACCTGCAGCTGCGTGTTGTCCTTGGTGATACAGATCTGGCTCGGCACGTCGAGCGGGATTTCCTTGAGCACGTGCTTGTAGGCCACGCGGTCGACAAAGGGCAGCACGATGTTGAGCCCCGGCGAGAGCGTCGCGTGATACTTGCCCAGCCGCTCCAGAATCCAGGCGTGCTGTTGCGGCACGATCTTGATGCCTTGCGCAATGAGCACGACGGCGGCAAACAGGACGATGATCGCGAGAGTCCCCAGCTCGAACATAGAACCTCCGTGGTTGAGCTTGTTGGTTGTTTTAGGTGCTATTTGCGTGTTATTTGGGCGCGACGACGAGCACGTTGCCACGCACTTCGACGATCCGGAATTCACCGGCCGTGGCCGGCGCGTGCGGTGCAAGTTCGACATCCCACGCCGCGCCGCGATACTGCACGCGCGCGCGGCGCTCCGGCGACCAGGCATCGACGCGCAACATCTCGCCGATATCCAGATTGACGTTGCGATTGCGTGCGGCATTCTCGCGCGTGGTCCGCCCGTAGCGCGTACGCCGCAGCCCGACGATGCCGAACACCGCCACGATGGCGGCCACGACAGCCTGGGCAGGAAACGCAAGGCCGATCAGCGCCGCAAGACCGCCTGCGATGAGGCCGATTGCCACCATCAGCAGATAGAACGTCCCCGTCATCAGCTCGCCGATGACGAGCAGCACGGCCAGAGAAAACCAGACGGTCTGAGCCGACATACTCCCTCTCCCTGAATCCCATAAAAAACCCCCGCGACGCTGCACGTCTGCGGGGGCATGTCGCTCGGCCCCCGCCAGCGTTGGACGCCACCGGGCACTTCGCGGTCTTGTTGGCGCATATCCGTCAGGATACGCGCCTCGTCTTACGACACTCTAGGCCGGAATTAAACCGTACCGAGCTTCTGCCATGTGTCGACCACCGAATCCGGGTTCAGCGAGATCGACGAAATCCCTTCCTTGGCCAGCCACTCGGCAAAATCCGGATGGTCGGACGGGCCCTGACCGCAGATGCCGACGTACTTGTTCATCGACAGCGCCGTAGAAATGGCACGCTGCAGCATGAACTTGACCGCCGGATCGCGCTCATCGAAGTCCTTGGCCAGCAGCTCCATGCCGGAGTCGCGGTCCAGGCCGAGCGTGAGCTGCGTCAGGTCGTTCGAACCGATCGAGAAGCCGTCGAAGTACTGCAGGAACTGTTCGGCCAGGATCGCGTTGGACGGCACTTCGCACATCATGATCAGGCGCAGGCCGTTCTCGCCGCGCTTCAGGCCGTACTTGGCCAGCAGCTCGACAACCTTCTCGGCCTGGCCCAGCGTACGCACGAACGGCACCATCACTTCAACGTTGGTCAGGCCCATCTCGTCGCGCACGCGCTTCATGGCACGGCACTCCATCTCGAAGGCTTCGGCAAAGTCTTCGGCGATGTAGCGCGAGGCGCCGCGGAAGCCCAGCATCGGGTTTTCTTCGTCCGGCTCGTAGCGCGAACCGCCGATCAGCTTCTTGTACTCGTTGGACTTGAAGTCCGACAGGCGCACGATCACGGGCTTCGGATAGAACGCCGCTGCGATGGTGGCAATGCCCTCGGCGAGCTTGTCGACGTAGAACGCGCGCGGGCTGGCATGGCCACGGGCCACGCTTTCCACGGCCTTCTTCAGGTCGCTGTCGACCTGCGGGTAGTCGAGGATCGCCTTCGGGTGAACGCCAATGTTGTTGTTGATGATGAATTCCAGACGCGCCAGGCCCACGCCGCCGTTCGGGATCTGGCAGAAATCGAACGCCAGTTGCGGATTGCCGACGTTCATCATGATCTTGGTGCTGATCGTCGGCATTTCGCCGCGCTGGACTTCCGTGATTTCGGTTTCCAGCAGACCGTCGTAGATCTTGCCTTCGTCGCCTTCGGCGCACGAGACCGTCACGAGCGTGCCGTCCTTCAGCAGGTCGGTCGCATCGCCGCAGCCGACCACCGCCGGCACACCCAGCTCACGCGCAATGATGGCTGCGTGGCAAGTACGGCCGCCACGGTTGGTGACGATGGCCGAGGCGCGCTTCATCACCGGTTCCCAGTTCGGGTCGGTCATGTCGGCAACCAGGACGTCACCCGGCTGCACACGTTCCATTTCAGCCGGATCGTTGATCACGCGCACCGGGCCCGTACCGATCTTCTGGCCAATGGCGCGGCCGGTGGTCAGCACCGGCGCCGAGCCCTTCAGGCGGAAACGCTGCTCGACCTTGCCGTGCGCCTGGCTCTTCACCGTCTCAGGGCGGGCCTGGAGGATGTAGATCTTGCCGTCCTTGCCGTCCTTGCCCCACTCGATGTCCATCGGGCGGCCGTAGTGCTTTTCGATGATGACGGCGTACTTGGCCAGCTCTGCCACGTCGGCATCATTGATGGAGTAGCGGTTGCGGAGTTCGCCCGGCACGTCGACGGTCTTCACGCGGCCTTCTTCGCCCGGCGCAGTGAACTCCATCTTGATCAGCTTGGAGCCGATCGAGCGGCGGATGATCGGGTACTTGCCGGCAGCCAGCGTCGGCTTGAAGACGTAGAACTCGTCCGGGTTCACAGCGCCCTGCACCACCGTTTCGCCCAGGCCGTAGCTGGAGGTGATGAAGACGACATCCTGGAAGCCCGATTCGGTGTCGATGGTGAACATCACGCCCGAGGCGCCGCAGTCCGAGCGGACCATGCGCTGGACACCGGCCGACAGGGCGACCACGTCGTGGGCAAAGCCCTTGTGGACGCGGTACGAAATCGCACGGTCGTTGTACAGCGAAGCGAACACGTGCTTGATCTTGTCGAGCACGTCGTCGATGCCCAGCACGTTGAGATAGCTCTCTTGCTGGCCGGCAAACGAAGCGTCCGGCAGGTCTTCCGCCGTGGCCGAGGAGCGCACGGCGAACGATGCCTCGGCGCCTTCGCGGGCCGACACGCGAGCGTACGACTCGCGAATCTCCTTCTCCAGACGCGGCTGGAACGGCGCGGTGGCGACCCACTCGCGGATCTCCTTGCCGGCGACAGCCAGCGCCTTGACGTCGTCGACGTCGAGGCTGGCCAGACGCTGCGAGATGCGCTCGGTCAGGTTGTTGTGTGCAAGGAAATCGCGGAACGCCAGTGCCGTGGTGGCAAAACCGCCCGGAACGCGCACGCCGGCGCCATCCAGCTGGGAGATCATCTCGCCCAGCGAAGCGTTTTTACCGCCAACGACCTCGACATCGGTCATCCGCAATTGCTCGAACGGCAGCACATAGGCGCCGTCTTGCGACAGGTTAGTCATACAAGCCCCTAAACTAAGTGAAAAACCGGTCGGACGCGCACGGGGCTTTCTTGTTGTGGTTTGGCCGTACGAATCGCTTGGCTAAATCATCCGGAAGCCGTGCCAAGACTGCCGCCGCGGCAGCGCCTGACAGGCAATTGGCCCGAATTGCTTAGCTAAACGATCGCCGCTATTCTACCGTGCCGCAGCACGATTTCCTGCCGGCGTGCTGGAAAAACCCCTCCTTTTCGATGACCGACCTCGCCTCCGCATCTCCCAACCGGACACCTTTCCGGACCGTTTTCATCGTGTCGGATGGCACCGGGATCACTGCAGAAACCTTCAGCCACTCGATCCTGGCGCAGTTTGAGATGAAATTCCGCCAGGTGCGGATTCCATTTGTCGACACGATCGACAAGGCGCATGTTGCAGTCGCCAAGATCAATGAGGCGTTTCACGTCGAAGGGGTGAGGCCGATTGTCTTCACCACGTTGGTGGATGCCGAGGCAAACGAGATCGTCCATCGGGCCAAGGCCACCATCCTGGACATGTTCCAGACCTTCATCGAGCCGCTCGAGAGGGAGCTGAACCTCAAGTCCACGCATGCCATCGGGCGTTTTCACCAGAATGCTGACACCGAGGCGTACAAGAACCGCATCGAAGCGATCAATTTTTCACTTGCCCACGATGACGGGCAGTCACACAAGAACCTGGCCGAGGCGGATGTGATTTTGGTGGGGGTATCGCGCAGCGGCAAGACGCCGACCAGCCTGTACCTGGCGATGCAATATGGCGTGAAATCGGCCAACTATCCGCTCATTCCGGATGATTTCGAGCGCGGCAAGCTGCCCACCGTGCTGTACGACTACAAGAGCAAGATTTTCGGGCTGTCGATTGACCCTCAGCGCCTGTCGGAAATCCGCAATGAACGTCGCCCAGGCAGCAAATACGCCGCGCTGGAAAATTGCCGCTACGAGATCAACGAGGCCGAAGCGATGATGCGGCGCGAGGGCATCAAGTGGCTGTCGTCAACGCACAAGTCGATCGAGGAGATTGCCACGACGATCCTGCAGGACATCAAGATGGAGCACGGCAACTACTGAGCGCAGGACGCCAAAGCACAAGCAAAACGGCCGGCATTGCACCGGCCGTTTTGCTTTTCTGTGCCGGTCAGGCGCGATCGCGCACCCAGTTGCCGCCGTGCGCCGCGGCCTGCGCTGCCGGCGATGTTTCCAGATAGGCCAACGCCTGCTCGGTCGAACCTTCATGATGCGGCGTATAGCTCGGCCGGAAATAGCGCAGCGCGGCCCCCAGCATTTTCCAGAACGAGGGCAGGCAGTTACGCCGCGAGCCATGCCACCAGCCGCGAATGAAGCCGGGAAACCTGCCCGCGTCCGGATCGCGCTTGTACATGAAACGGAAGCCGGTCATCAGGAAATACAGCAGTAGCAGGATCGTGGTCAGCATGTGGAAGCAGCGCTCGAGATACGTGCCGCCCATGTGGCGGAAGATGTCGAACGCGACGGTACGGTGCTCGACTTCCTCCGCGCCATGCCAGCGCAACAGGTCCAGCATGACGGGATCGGCCTGGGCGGCGTCCAGCCCCTTTGCGTTGAGCACCCAATTGCCCAGATAGCCGAAAAAGTGCTCGAGTGCGGCGATGATACCGAGTTGCTGCCGCAGCCAGAAACGCGTGTGACCGATCTTCAGACCCAGCGGCTGTTCGCCGAGCACCTTGGAGAACAGCCAGTCGAGCCGCTTGGTGAAAGGCTGGGTATCGATGCCGTGGTCCTTGTAGTAATGCGTCAGCACGCCGCCATGCGAGCGCGAATGGACGGCCTCCTGGCGCAGAAAGCCCTCGGCGTCGGCGCGCAGCTTCGCGTCGGCAATCAGCGGCAGCGCCTTGTTGTAGACGCGGCAGAACCACAACTCGCCGGCGGGGAAGAGCAGGTTCAGGATGTTGATGATGTGCGTGCTGGACGGATCGCCAGGAATCCACTGGATGGGCGTGTCCTTCCAGTCGAAACGGACGTGGCGGGCCTTGATGAAGTAATCGGGCGCGGTCATGGTGGTCTCCTGATGTTCTTGTCGGCGCGGGTTCAATGCCCGGCCATGCTCACGCGCGCGATCAGCCGGCTGAGCCATTGCGCGTAGCGCGAGATGAAGCGTGACGAATGCGCCTCGATACCGATCGTGACGACGGGCTTGTTGCGCTGAATCGCGCCAAACATCGCTTTCGCGACGGTTTCGGGCTTGAGGCCCCGCAGTTGATAGAGCTTCGTCGCGCGGGCGCGCAGTTGCGCCTGCTGTGCCTCGGTCGTGCCGGTGTAGACCGTGGAGGCCATGATTCCAGTCTCTGCAAAACCGGGGCAGATGGCCGACACGCCAATGCCTTGCCCGGCCAGTTCGCCACGCATGCATTCGGACAACATCAGCACCGCGGCCTTCGTCGTGGCATAGGCGGCAAGATCGCGCGATGGCGCAAACGCCGCTGCTGATGCGGTGTTCAGGATGTGCCCGCCCTGCCCCCGCGCCACCATTTGCTTGGCGAACAGCCGGGCGCCGTGAATCACTCCCCACACGTTCACGTGCAGGATGCGTTGCCAATCGCGCTCGGACGTGTCGACAATGCCGCCCGCCATGCCGATGCCCGCGTTGTTGACGACGATGTCGGCGCCGCCTAACTCCTTGCCGACCCAATCGACCAGCGCTTCCATCTGCTCGGCGTTGCCCACGTCGACGGTACGCGCCCACGCCTTGCCGCCAGTGAGGCAGATGAGCTTGGCGGTGCGCTCGGCGTCCTCGGCACGAATGTCGACGGCGACAATGGCTGCGCCTTGCTCCGCGAATTCCAGCGCCGCGCAACGACCGATGCCGCTGCCGGCCCCGGTGATGACAGCGAGCTTGCCGGACAGCGGCTTGCGCTCGCCCTGCTGACGCGCGCGCTGCAGTGCTTCGGATTCCGGCTTACCTTCGGCGTGCTCGATCAGCTCGCGCGCCATCTCGGCCATGCGGGCGGCATGCGTGACCGGCAGCCAGTGCCGGGCCACAACCTCTCGGCGCCAATACTGCGGCACCCAGCGCGAGGGGTCCTCGGACAACGCGGGGCTGACGTACTTGTCCAGCATCGGCACGATCACCTGCACCGGCGCATGTGCGACACGCTTGCGCGGCGTGAACAGGCTGCGGATGAAGTTGGCGCGATACAGCGACACACCACGCACGCCATCGGCCGTCTGCGTGGGGCGCGGCTCGATGACGGTCTTCTCGACACGACGCAGCACGCGCGGCCACGCCCGCCCCAGCCACAGGCGCCAGCTCAGTTCCGGCACGATCGGCAAATGGAACAGCAGCACGTACCACGATCGCACGAGCTGGCCCAGCATCTTGCCCAGCGACGACGGCGTCGGGCGCAGCAGTCGCGCGCGCATCCAGTGCCCGACGTGGTCCAGGCACGGCCCCGAGCACGACGTGTATGACGCAATGCGGCCGCGCAGGCGCGCCTCTGTCACGAATTCCCACGACTGGATCGAACCCCAGTCATGCGCGATCAGGTGCACGGGCTTGCCGGGGCTCAGCGCTTCGATCACGGCGATGAAGTCATCGGTCAACCGCGCGAAGGTGTAATTGCGCATCCCGCTGGGCGAACTCGACCGGCCTGCACCCCGCACGTCGTAGGCAACGACGTAGTAGTCGCGCGCGAGCAGCGGTGCCATCTCGTGCCAGACCTCGCTGTTGTCGGGATAGCCGTGCACCAGCACGACGGTCGGATGCGCCGGATTGCCCCACGTCTTGACGGCGAGCGAGACGCTGCCGGACTGCACCATCCGCTCCGAATAGTCGTTGGGCGAAACCGCTGCGGGCGATTCGAACAACGCCAGCGGGGCCTCTTCAAGAAGCGTTTTCATCTGGGCCTCCGCGTGCGTCAGGCGGCGCGTTGCTGCGCGAGTTGACGCTGCTGCCAGCGACGCACGTGCGGCAGATCGTCGTCGAGCCAGTAGGCGTCGTCTTCGGTGATGACGAGCAGTTCCTCGAACTTGGCCCCGACGCCATGGAAGCCGAGGTGCGGCTCGACGGCCCACAGGCCCGGCACCGGCGCGTGTTCGGATCGACGATCGATCGACCACAGCGGCGACCACCCTTCCTGCTTGCCGCTGCGCACCTGGTCGAGGATCAGGTTGCGCGTGGCGTTCAGCCCGAAGCGCGCAACGAAACGCGGCTTCGATGGGCTGTCGAGCTTGGCCACGCGATGCGCCAGCACTTTGAACGGATACGCCTTGTGACGCGGCTCCACGCCCTGCCTCATGCAAAGCTGGTCCACCGCACGGGCCACGTCGGCCATCGACCGACGCTCGCGGATCAAGCGCACGATCAACTCACGATGCGCCATCAAGTCGTCCTGCAGCTGCTCGAGGATGGCGTTTTCGCCGAGACACGTGGCATAGCCGACATCGGCGATCACGCCATTGCGCACGGGCGCCACGTCCAGGATGACCGGCATGTTCTCTTCCAACCGCCGCGACGACGGAAAGAACGCCAGGTTGAAGCCGGCCATATGCGTCAGGCCCGACAAGCCCTGGAACGCGGTGCGGTCGCCAAACCACGCGAACGGCTTGTGCAGCCAGTCATGGACGCCGCGATCGCCAAGCCACTCGGTGAGCAGCTTGGCCGCGTCCTTCTCGGTCATGCCGGGGCGCAGCATGCCGCCGACGGCTTCGACGCACGCGTAAGCGAGCTGCTGGATTTCGCGAAACTGGGCGAGTTCGTCGACATGGACGCGCGCCAGGGTGGGGTTCGGCATGCCGGTCTCCTTGAGTCTGGGTATCGAGGGCGCTCGATGGCACCGCGCTCAATGTTCCATTACTCAATGTCAAAGTCAATGCGGGACTTTTCTGGCGTTTGAAAACGCCGTAGGACCGGTAACCGACAGAAAAAAGAGAGGGCTAACCCGCGCGGCGTTGTCGCACGGCCTCAAACAGGCAGATCGCTGCTGCGGCAGCCACATTGAGCGATTCCATGCCGCCCGGCTGTGGAATCGTGACGGGCGTCGTCACGGCAGAAAGCCATTCCTCCGACACGCCCGCGCCTTCGTTGCCGAACACCCAACCCACAGGTGCATTGAGCGGCACATCGAACACCGCCTGCTTTGCGTGCGACGAGGTCGCCAACAGCGGCACCTGAAGCCGCGAATGCACGCTTTCGAAGGTGCAGTGCTCAACGATATTCAGGTGGAAATGCGCACCCATGGCGGCGCGCAATGTCTTTGCGGACCACGCGAACGCGCAGCCCGGTGTCATGAACACATCGCGCACGCCGGCGGCGGCCGCACACCGCAGGATGGAACCAACGTTGCCCGCGTCCTGAATGCCATCGAGGACGACGCAGTCTGCATCGATCGTCTGCGGCAACTTGCCCTCCGGCGTCTCGACCAGCGCCATCAGATCGACGCCGTTGACGACGGTGGTGAGTTGGCCAAACAGGTTGTCCGCCAGCAGGATGACGGTGTCCGGATCGACGCGATCGAGCACCGCGGCCACTTCCGGGTGACGGATATGGCGCTCCGAGACCAGGCATTGCGCCGGCATATGGCCCGCATCCAGATATGCCATGACGAGATGCACGCCATCGAGCACGGATTGCCCCGCGCGCCGACGATGCTGCGTCGAGCCCGAAAGCGCCTTGAGATGCTTGAACACCGCGTTGTCGCGGGAAGTGATGTGCTTCACGAATGGGCCCAGCGGAAAAAGGTCAGTCGTCCCAGGCGCTGCCTGCAGCGGCGGTTTCGATGCTGATCGCGCTCATCCCCTCCAACGCACGACGCACCGGTGCAAACGAGCGGCGATGATGCGGCGTTACGCCATGCAGGTCGATCGCGGCGAGATGCTGCGGCGTGCCATAGCCGGCATGGACGTCAAAACCGTAGAGCGGAAATTCGGTATGCAGCGCGGCCAACTGGCGATCGCGCGTCACCTTCGCCAAGATGGATGCCGCTGAAATGGCGGGTACCAGCGCATCGCCCTTGACGATGGCCTCCACCGCAAACGCCACTTGCGGGCAACGATTGCCGTCCACCTGCACGAGATCGGGCAGCGTGCCCAGTGCAGCCACGCCCTGCACCGCGCGCTGCATGGCGAGCATGGTCGCGTGCAGGATGTTGATGCGATCGATTTCTTCGACGGTGGCTTCCGCCACGTGCCAGGCGAGCGCCTTTTCGACGATTTCGTCGTACAGCGCTTCACGCTTCTTGGCAGTCAGGATTTTGGAGTCGGCCAAGCCCTTGATCGGCTTGCGCGGATTGAGCACGACCGCTGCAGCCGTCACCGGCCCGGCCAAGGGCCCGCGGCCAGCCTCATCCACACCGCACAGGATGCGACGCGCGCGCTTGGCCGCCGGCTCTTGCGAGAGCAGCAGGCCAAGCTGATCGGGATTCGGTTTGCGGGAAGCCATGGACTCAAAGCTTACCGCGACTGCGCAGCAGATCGACCACGACTTTCGCGCCGATCTCGGCCATGTTCTGCTTGAGCGTCAGGTGCATCTGCGTGAAGTGTTCACGCAGGAACGTGGCGTTGCCATGGTCGCTCAGCTGCAGCAGCGTTTCGCGCGCGAGTGCCTCGGGCGTTGCGTCATCCTGCAGCAGTTCTGGCACGACAAAGCGGCCGGACAGGATGTTCGGCAGCCCAACATACGGCAGATAGCCTTTGCGCTTCATGATCTGCGCGGTCAACCAGGGCACCTTGTAGGTGATGACCATCGGTTTCTTGTACAGCGCCGCTTCCAGCGTTGCCGTGCCGCTCGCCAGCAGGATCACGTCAGCCGCTTCCATGGCGGCGTGCGACTGACCATCGACGACCCACAGATGCAGGCCCGGATGCTCCGCGCGCATGGCATCGATGCGCTCGCGCAGCGTCGCATTGGCCGCCGGCAGCACAAACGCCAGATCCGGCTCGACCGCCTGCATGCGCGACATCGCCGCAAACAGCGTCGGCCCGAGATGCTTCACTTCGGAATTCCGGCTACCCGGCAGCACCGCAACCACCTTGCGGCCCAACGGCAGCCCCAGGCGCGTGCGAGCGCCCTCCACGTCGGGCACCAGCGGAATCTCGTCCGCCAGCGGATGCCCGACGTACGTGGCCGGAATGCCGGCCTTGGCGTAAATCTCGGGCTCGAACGGGAACAAACAGAGGATATGGTCGACGGCCCGGGCGATCGTCTTGATACGACCCGCTCGCCAAGCCCAGATCGACGGGCTCACGAAGTGCACCACCGGCACACCCGCCTGCCGCATGGCGATCTCGACGTTGAAATTGAAGTCGGGCGCGTCCACGCCGATGAACGCCAGCGGGGGCGCAGTCAGCAGGTTCTGCTTGAGTTCCTTGCGGATCGTGAGAATCTCGCGCAGCTGGCCGAGCACTTCCACGTAGCCGTTGACCGACAGCTTGTGCATGGGCCAGTTCGACTGGAAACCCTGCTCCGCCATGCGTGCCCCGCCGATGCCGTTGTAGGCGATGTCGGCAGGCAAGTGTGCGTGCAATCCCTTCAGCAGCAGCGAGGCCAGCAAATCGCCGGAAGCCTCGCCGGCCACCATGCCGATGCGGCGCACCGGCATGGCGTTCTGTGGCTGCTCGCTCAACGCACGATGCCGCGCTTGGTGGCGGCAATGAAATCAGCAAATGCGGTCAACACCTCGCGTGTCGGGGCGTCATCCGCCTGAGCGATCTGCGCGGCGATTTCCGCCTTGGCCTGATCAAAGCTCAGATCGCTCTTGTAGAGCAGCTTGTACGCCTGGCGCAGCGCGGTGATCTGCTCGGCCGTAAAGCCACGGCGGCGCAGGCCTTCCACGTTGATGCCGTGCGGTGCGGCCTTGTTGCCGCCCTTGTCGCTGGCGGCGATCACGAACGGCGGCACATCCTGCACCAGCGCCGATGCACCACCCAGCATGGCATGCGCGCCGATGCGCACGAACTGGTGCACGCCCGACATGCCGCCGAGGATCGCCCAGTCGCCCACTTCCACGTGGCCCGCGATCTGCGCGTTGCTCGAGAACACCGTGTGGTTACCCACGCGGCAATCGTGCGCGATATGCACGTAGGCCATGATCCAGTTGTCGTCGCCGATGGACGTGATGCCGGCATCCTGCGCCGTGCCGGTATGGATCGTGGTGAATTCACGGATCGTATTGCGATCGCCGACGATCAGCTGCGTCGGCTCATCACGATACTTCATGTCCTGCGGGCGGCCACCCACCGATGCGAAGTGGCCGATGCTGTTGTCACGGCCCAGCGTCGTGTAGCCCTCCACCACCGTGTGGTGGCCGACGCGCGTGCCCGCGCCCATGCGCACGTTCGGGCCCACGACCGTGAACGCACCGATCTCGACGCTCGAATCCAGTTCGGCCTTCGGATCGATCTGCGCGGTCGGGTGGATCTTCTGTGCTTGCGTCATGCCTCGCCCTTGGACTTGTCTTCGCGCACGGCACACATGATTTCGGCTTCCACGGCGACTTCGCCGTCAACCTTGCCGTACACCTTGAACTTCCACATACCGCTCTTCGAGCGCAGCAGCTCAGCCGTCATCACGAGCTGGTCGCCCGGGATCACCTGCCGCTTGAAGCGGGCACCATCGATGCTCACAAACAGGTAGAGCTGATTTTCCTTGCGCTCGTGGTCTGCCTCGCCGAAGGTCAGCAGCGCAGCGGTTTGCGCCAGCGCCTCAAGCATCAACACGCCCGGCATGACCGGATGGCCGGGGAAGTGCCCGTTGAAGAACGGCTCGTTGAACGTCACGTTCTTGATGGCCGTAATCGACTTGCGCGGCTCCAGCGCGATCACGCGGTCCACCAGCAGCATCGGGTAGCGATGCGGCAGCAGGTCGAGAATCTTCTTGATGTTGAAATCGCAGACGACGCTGGGGTTGGCGCTCGTCGCATTCGTTGCTTCGGTCATGATTGTTGCTGCAGGTCTTTGACCCGCTGTTCGAGTTGTTGCAACCGTTCGCGCATGCGCGTCAGGCCTCGGACGATGGCCGCGTTACGCTCCCAGTCGCTGTGCGGCATGAATGGGAAAACGCTGGTGAAATGGCCACCGGGCTTGGTGATGGATTTGGTAATGGATGTGCCGCCCGAGACGGTCACGCGATCAGCGATGGTCAGGTGGCCGGCAAAATTGGCCGCGCCGCCGATGATGCAGTAGCGCCCGATCTTCGTGCTGCCCGAAATAGCAGCGCAGCCGGCGATCACGGTATAGGCGCCCACGTGCACGTTGTGCGCGATCTGCACCTGGTTGTCGATCTTGCAGCCTTGCTCGACCACCGTATCGGCCATCGCGCCGCGGTCGATGGCGGTGTTCGCGCCGATCTCCACGTCGTCGCCAATCACGGCTCGGCCAACCTGCGGAATCTTCACCCATTCGCCGCCCTGCGGACCGAAGTCCGGGGCAAAGCCGAAGCCATCCGCGCCGATCACGACGCCGCTATGCAGAATGCAACGCGCCCCGACCACGCAGCCGTGGTAGATCGAAACGTTCGCGTAGATCAACGTGTCCTCGCCAATACGCGCGCCGGCGCCAACGAAACTGTTGCCCGCGATGCGCACCCGCTCGCCGAGCACAGCACCGGCTTCGATGGTGACGTTCGGACCGATGGAGCACGACGCCGGCACCGTGGCGCCCTGTTCCACGCTGGCAGTGCGGTGGATGCCCGGCACAACGGGGCGCGCCGCCAGCGCAACGAAGCGCTGGGCGACACGAGCAAACGCAGCATACGGATTGGCCGCAATCAGCCAGTTCCGGCCAGCAGCGTGGCCCTGACTTTCGAGCGTTTCCAGATCGCGGGGCGACACGATAATCGCGCCCGCGCCGGAACTGACAGCCTGATTGAGGTACAGCGGATTGGAGAGAAAAGCGAGCTGATCAGCGCCCGCTTGATCCAGCGGCGCGATCGACTTGACGATCAGGCCTGCGTCACCCTGGACGGTCGCGCCAAGCGACGCAGCAAGTTCACCAAGCGAAAACGACATGCGAACAACCTCATTTGGCCGATTGCGAATTCAGCGCCTTCAGCACCTCGTCCGTAATGTCGATGCGCGGGTTCACGTACACGGCTTCCTGCACGATCAGGTCGTACTTACGCTGCTCTGCGATCGAGCGGATCACGCGATTGGCGCGCTCGAGCACCTGGGCCAGCTCTTCATTGCGGCGCTGGTTCAGGTCTTCACGGAATTCGCGCTGCTTGCGCTGGAAGTCACGATCCAGGTCCGACAGTTCACGCTGACGGCGGGTGCGATCGGAATCGGCCAACACGGCAGAATCCTTGTCCAGCTTGTCCGACATGCCTTTCAGTTTGGCGGCCATGTCCTGCAGTTCGCGGTCGCGCTTGGCGAACTCCGTTTCCAGCTTTGCCTGGGCGGCCTTGGCCGGTTGCGAGTCGCGCAGGATACGCTCGGAATTGACGGCGGCGATGCGCGCTTCCTGCGCCGTGGCCGGCAGCGCGAAGCTGGCTGCGGCAAGTGCGGCGAAAGCAGCGGACACGCCCATGCGGGACAACGTGATGCGCGTGGATTTCATGATGAATGCAGTCATTAGAATGCAGTTCCGATCTGGAACTGGAAGCGTTGCGTTTGATCTTCGGTCTTGCGTTTGATCGGGAAGCCCATGCTGATCTTCAGCGGGCCGATCGGCGACAGCCACGACAGACCGAAACCAGTCGAGTAGCGCATGTCGCCCAGCTTGTACGGCTGACCTTCGGCGAACACGTTACCGTAGTCGAAGAACGTGAACAGGCGAACCGTGCGGTCCACGCCAGAACCCGGCAGCGGGAAGATGAATTCGACGTTGCCGACGAACTTGCTGGCGCCGCCAATGGCCACGCCGTTGGCGTCGCGCGGGCCCAGCGTGCTGGTTTCGTAACCGCGCACCGAGCCGATACCGCCCGCGTAGTAGTTCTTGAAGACCGGGAAATCCTTGCCGCCGTAACCGTGGCCGTAACCGATTTCGTTGTTGAACGCCATCGTGAACGACTTCGACAGCGGGTAGAAGTACTGGTGCTGGTAGTACGCACGGAAGTACTGCAGATCGCCGCCCGGGATACCGAATTCCAGGTTGGCCTGCTGATAGCGGCCGCGCGTCGGCACCAATGCGCTGTCACGCTGATCCTTCGACCAGCCGATGGTGATCGGGAAGTTGTTGGTGATGCGGCCGTTCTTCGCGACGTAATTCTGGTAAGCCAGCGGCGTGTTGGTCGTCACGTCGATGGTCGTGCGCTCGTAGCCGATGCCGAAGAAGACGGTATCGGTTTCGGAGAACGGCACGCCAAACTTGACGTTGCCGCCTTGTTGCACAACGCGGTAGTCCTGGTCACCCGTGTAGTACAGCGGGCGGTACGTGCGGTAGTACAGTTCGGTCGAACGGCTGATGCCATCCACCGTGAAGTACGGATCGAACTGCGTCACCGCAATCGTGCGGTTCGACTTGGACGTGTTCACATCCAGGCCGAGGCTCGTACCGGAGCCGAACACGTTGTCCTGACGGATACCAGCCGACAGCACCAGCTTGTCGGTCGACGAGAAGCCCACGCCCAGGTTGATCTGGCCCGTCGGCTTTTCGGTCACGTTGACGTTCACATCGACCTGGTCCGTCGTGCCGGGCACGTCTTCCGTCGTGATGTTGGCATCGGTGAAGTAACCGGTGCGGTTCACGCGATTCTGCGACAACTGCAGTTTCTCGCCATCGAACCACGACGCTTCCATCTGGCGCATTTCGCGGCGCACGACTTCGTCGCGCGTCTTGCTGTTGCCGACGACGTTCACGCGACGCACATAGACACGGCGGCCCGGATCGACCACCAACGTGAGCGCCACCGTGCGGTCCGACTGGTTGATCTGCGGCTGCGGATTGATGGTGGCGAAAGCGTAGCCGTACGTGCCGAGCAGGTCGGTAATCGACTTGGTCGTCGACGACAGCTTGGCCGACGAGAAGACATCGCCCTGCTTGAGCTTGATGAGCTTCTCCATCTCGGCCTGCTTGCCGAGCAGTTCGCCGGTCAGCTTGATGTCCGACACCTTGTACTGCTCACCCTCGTGGATGTTCAGCGTCAGGTAGATGTCCTTCTTGTCCGGCGTGATCGACACCTGGGTCGACTCGATGGCGAATTCCAGGTAGCCGCGATCCAGATAGAACGAGCGCAGTGCTTCAAGGTCAGCCGTGAGCTTCTGCTTGGAGTACAGATCGTTCTTGGTGTACCACGACAGCCAATTCGGCGTGGACAGTTGCATCTCGTCGCGCAGGTCGCCTTCCTTGAAGGCCTTGTTGCCGACGATATTGATCTGGCGAATCTTGGCGGTCGGACCTTCGTCCACCGTGAACGTGATCGACACGCGGTTGGCGTCGACCGGCGTCACGGTCGTCGTCACCTCGGCCGCGTAGTAGCCGCGCGAAACATACTGGCGCTTGATTTCCTGCTCGGCGCGGTCGATGAGGGATTTGTCGTAGTAACGGGCCTCGGCTACGCCCACGCCACGCAGCGTACGACGCAGCGCTTCCTTGTCGAACTCCTTGAAGCCGATGAACTCGAGCTGCGAGATCGCCGGGCGCTCTTCCACGCGCACCACCAGCACGTTGCCTTCGGAGCGGATCTGCACGTCCTTGAAGAAGCCGGTGTTATAGAGCGCGCGGATCGATTCGGCGCCCTTCTCGTCGGTGAAGGTCTCACCCACCTTCACGGGCAGATAGCCGAACACGGTGCCCGGCTCGACGCGCTGCACCCCCTCCACGCGAATGTCCTTGACGACGAACGGCTCCACTGCATGAGCCTGACCGGCAGTGACGGTCAGCACGGAAGCCGCCAGCACGCTGAGCGGGAAGCGATGTTGTCTGATCAATCTAATCCCCTAGTTGGATTCAATCGGAATCCACTTCTGAGTGTTTTCAAAACCCTGAGTTGCCCGCTCACGCCGGTGGCAACGATGCGGCTTACCGACCCAATTTGAATACGGTCTAGCCTCGAGTCAAAAACAACCGACTCAAATCGTTGTACAGGGCGAGCGAAGTGAGAAGCAGGATGCAGGCGACGCCGATCTTCTGAAGGACTGCTTGCCAGGATTCCGGCACGGGTCGGCCAGTCAAAAATTCCACGCAATAATACAGCAAATGCCCCCCATCCAATACCGGAACGGGCAATAAGTTCAGCACGCCGAGACTGACGCTGATCAACGCGAGAAAGCTCACAAACGTCTGCCAGCCAAGGCTTGCCGCCTTGCCCGCAAAGTCCGCCACCGTGATCGGCCCGCTCAGGTTCTGCAGCGATGCCTGACCGACGATCATCTTGCCGAGCACCTGCAGCGACAGCACCGAAGTCCGCCAGACCTCGCCCACGGCATGACGCAAGGCGGCGACCGGCTCGTCCCGGATCATCGCCGTTTCCACCTTCTGGTTGAGTTGTGCACCCAGCTTGCCGATCTTCGGGCCTGTCGGGTTCTTGGGATCGGCGTCTGCATCCGGGCGAACGGGCAACGTCATGGGCTGATCATTGCGCAGGATATCGATCGACGCGTTTTGCTCGGGCATGGCGCGGATCTGGCGGATGAGGTCCATCGCCTGATCGGCCGGCTGACCCGCGAAGCGCACGATCTGGTCACCCGCCCGCAACCCCGCGCGTGCCGCGGCACTGCCCGGCAGGACGTCGACGATGGTGACGGGGCCGCCGAGCAGGCGCAAACCGATCTGGTCAATCACGTCGGCCTGCGGCGTACGGGCAGCGCTCGGCAAGCCCTGCAGGCGGACGGTACGTTCGACTCCATCGGTGCCGCGCACTTGCACAAGCGCGTCGCGCCCGGCGATGCCAGCCGAGTACAAACGCATGCGGACATCGCTCCAACTGCGCACGGCGGCCGGCGCTTCGCCGTCCGTGCCGATCGCGATCACGCGGTCCCTTGCGCGCAGGTCGGCCTGCGCGGCGATGCTGCCCGGCGGCGGCGCGCCCAGAATCGGCACCGGCTCGATCGCACCCACCCATGCCAGCACTGCATAGAGCGCAATGGCCAGCAGGAAATTGGCGATCGGGCCCGCAGCGACGATGGCGAATCGCTTGTAAACCGGCTGGTGGTCGAACGTGCGCGGGAGATCTTCCGGGAGGATGGGCGGGTCTTTCTCCGGGTCTCGCGAGCCCTCGCCGAGCATCTTGACGTAGCCGCCCAGCGGAATGGCGCAGATGGTCCATTCGGTGTGGTCGGGCCCACGGCCGACACGGCGGAACAGCACCTTGCCGAAGCCAACGGAAAACCGGAGCACCTTGACGCCGCACAGGCGCGCGACGCTGTAGTGGCCCAGTTCGTGAATGACGATCAGTACCGCGATCGCAAAGACAAACGCTAAAACGGTCTGCAAAACCTTCTCCGGATGCACTGAAGGGCACGCGCGGGGCTGGCCCGCGCGAAGCCGCTATGTTACCCGCTTGCTCTGACGGGGCGCTTTCACGCGGCCGGCAGTTGCGCGCATACGGTCGCGATATAGCGCTCGGCCTGCTGACGCGCTTGGGCGTCGGCAGCAAAAACGGTGTCGAGCGAGTCGGCGGGCACGACAGACGTGCGGGCGAGCGTGTCGCCCACCACGGCAGCGATCTCGGTGAACCGGATGCGGCGCTGTAAAAATGCTTCGACAGCCACCTCGTTGGCCGCATTCAGCGCAGCAGGTGCCGTACCACCGGCGCGCAGCGCGTCGAAGGCCAGCGCCAGGCACGGGAAGCGGCGTAGATCTGGCGCCTCGAACGTCAGTGCGCCCGTGGTGACGAGATCGAGCAGCGGAACGCCAGCTTCAATGCGGTCGGGATAGGCCAAGCCGTAGGCAATCGGCGTGCGCATGTCTGGGTTGCCGAGCTGCGCCAGCACCGAGCCATCGTCGTAGCCAACCATCGAATGGATGACACTCTGCGGGTGGATCAGGACTTCGAGATGCTCGACCGGCACGCCGAACAGCCAGTACGCCTCGATCACCTCCAGCCCCTTGTTCATCATGGTGGCGGAATCGACCGAAATCTTCCGCCCCATCACCCAGTTCGGATGCGCGCAAGCCTGATCTGGCGTGACGTCCGCAAGGGACTCCACGGCGCGCGTGCGGAACGGACCACCTGATGCCGTCAGGACGATGCGCGATACACCGCGTCCGAACTGCGGAACTTGCTGGGGCAAGCATTGGAAGATGGCGTTGTGCTCGCTGTCGATCGGGAGCACGGTGGCGCCATGCTGACGCACCGCGTCCATGAAGAGCGCGCCGGACATGACCAGCGCCTCCTTGTTGGCCAGCAGCACGCGCTTGCCGGCGCGCACAGCCGCGAGTGTCGGGCGCAACCCCGCTGCGCCGACGATGGCCGCCATCACGGCATCGCAGTCGGGGTGGCCCGCAGCCTCTTCCAATGCCTCGCTGCCGAAACGGATGTCGATGCCGGCGGCCTCTGCGCCGAGCTGGTCACGCAATGCATCCACCGCGACCGCCGAACCAAGCACCGCCATCTTCGGGCGAAACTCGCGGCAGAGCACCGCGAGCTTGTCGGCCTGCGCGTTGGCGGTCAGCGCAAAAACGCTGTACTTGTCGGGATGACGGCGCACCACGTCGAGCGTGCTGTCGCCAATGGAGCCGGTGGCGCCAAGAACGGTCAAACGCATCATGTTCAGACGCCTCAGGAAATCAGCAGCGCAGCCAGCGGAAACACCGGCAGCAGCGCGTCGATACGATCGAGCACGCCGCCGTGGCCGGGCAACAGGCGGCTGCTGTCTTTCATGCCGACCTGACGCTTGAGCAGGGATTCAAACAAATCGCCACCCACGCTTGCGGCCACGAGGAAGATGGTCAGCACCAGGGCGACGACGGCGCCGCGCTGGTCAAACTGGTGCGAAAACCACGTCGGCGCAAACCAGTGCGTGACGCCGGCCACGGTGGCAATCACGGCGACCAGCACGGCACCGCCGATCGCGCCTTCCCACGACTTGCCAGGGCTGATGGTCGGTGCAAGCTTACGGCGGCCAATGGCCTTGCCGACAAAATACGCACCCACATCGGCCGCCCACACGAGCAACGCGACCGACAGCAGAAAGGCAACGCCGTGCGTGCGCAATTCAATGGCGCCATGCACAAACGCCGGCAGCATCACCAAGCCCAGCAGCGTAAAAACGATCCTGCGTGTGCCGTGCAGCTCGCGCACGCCCCCAGCCAGCAGCGCCCAGGCGATCACCCAGGCGATGACTGCGCCGTGGAACAGCGGCTGCACATCGCCGCGAACGGGAATGTCGTGCCAGGCGATCGTCAGCATGACGACAACAACGGCATAGAGAATCGGCCCCCACCAGCCCGGCAGGCGGACGAGACGCCCCCACTCCCACGCGGCGAGGGCTGCAAATACCGTCACCAACCCGGCCAGGCCGGCGGGCGGCGCGAAGAACAGAATGGGCAGGATGACAATCAGCAGGCAGACAGCGGTAATGACGCGAGTCAGCAGCATGTGTCAGGCTCCGGCGGATAGCGCGGGGGGAACGTCGGGCTCGAGCTGCGCGCTGGTACGGCCAAAGCGGCGCTCGCGGTTGCGATACCACGCAAAGGCGCGATCGAGTTCTGCTGCATCGAAGTCGGGCCAGTAGCGATCGGTGAAGTAAAGCTCCGAATAGGCAAGCTGCCACAGCAGAAAGTTGCTGATGCGCTGCTCGCCACCGGTGCGGATGAACAGATCCGGCTCCGGCGCGTAGGACAGTGCCATATACGGCGCCAGCATCTCTTCGGTAATGGCCTCAGGCGCAATGCCAGGCTGCGCCGCCAACAAGGCGCGCATGGCTTGCAGGATGTCCCAGCGCCCGCCGTAGTTGGCGAGGATCGTGACCGTCAGACCAGGGTTGGCAGCCGTCTTGGCCTCAGCCTCGCGAATCAAAAGCTGGATGCGCGGGCTGAACGCCGCCAGATCGCCCACCACGCGCAGGCGGATGCCGTTGTCGTGGAGCTTGCCCACTTCGCGACGCAACGCCGTCATGAACAGCTTCATGAGGAAAGTGACTTCCTCGGCCGGACGACGCCAGTTTTCGGAGCTGAAGGCAAACAGGGTGAGGTAACCGACGCCACGGCGTGCCGCTGCTTCAACGGTTGCGCGCACGGCATCGAGGCCGCGGCTGTGCCCGGCCACGCGCGGCAGGTGCCGTTCGGTGGCCCAGCGGCCGTTGCCGTCCATGATGACGGCAACGTGGCGCGGCGTGTCGGCGGTGTCCGGCACCGCCAGTGTGGAACTGATATGCATGAATCGGGCTTCCCGCCACCTGCGCCCAATGCGCCGGCGACGGGAGACGGCCTTACACCGTCATGATTTCCTTGTCTTTCTCGGCGACCAGTTTGTCGATTTCGGCGACGAACTTGTCGGTGAGCTTCTGGACTTCGTCACCACCGCGACGCTCGTCGTCTTCCGAGATGGCCTTGTCCTTCACCAGCTTCTTGAGCTGTTCATTGGCATCGCGACGCAGATTGCGCACGGCAACCTTGGCATCCTCGCCCTCGCCCTTCACGACCTTGGTCAGCTCCTTGCGGCGCTCTTCGGTCAGTGCGGGGGTCGGCACGCGAATGATGTCGCCCATCGTGGCAGGGTTCAGGCCGAGGTCCGCTTCACGGATGGCCTTCTCGACGGCTTGCACCATCTTCTTTTCCCACGGCTGCACGCCGATCGTGCGTGCGTCCACCAGCGTCACATTGGCAACTTGGCTGATCGGCACCATCGAGCCGTAGTAGTCGACTTGCACATGATCGAGCAGACCGGTGTGGGCACGGCCAGTGCGGATCTTGGCCAGATCCGCCTTGAGAGCCTCGATCGACTTCTGCATTTTCTGCTCGGCATTCTTTTTGACATCGGCGACGCTCATACTTCCTCCGAACGATAACGGCGGTCTGCCGAACTTGTGCCCCGGAACACGACACAGGGCACCGGCAAGACCAAAAAGACAATAGACGATTTTACATGGAAGCCGCTCGCCAACGCCATTCAAGCGGGGTCAGCGAACGGTAAAAAAGGCGCCTGCAACGAGGCTAGCCGCTGGCCTTAGACGTGCACCAGCGTGCCTTCGTCTTCACCCAGGATGACGCGCTTGAGCGCGCCGGGCTTCTGGATCGAGAAGACCTTGATCGGCAGCTTCTGGTCGCGGCACAGCGCGAAGGCGGTCGCATCCATCACCTGCAGGTTGCGCGAAATGGCTTCATCGAAAGTGATGGTGGTGTAGCGGGTGGCGCTCGGATCTTTCTTCGGATCGGCGGTGTACACGCCATCGACCTTGGTGGCCTTGAGGACGATCTCGGCGCCGATTTCCGAGCCGCGCAGCGCAGCGGCGGTGTCGGTCGTGAAGAACGGGTTGCCGGTGCCGGCCGCAAAAATCACGATCTTGCCCTCTTCCAACTGGCGAATCGCACGGGGGCGGATGTACGGCTCGACCACCTGGTCAAGGCGCAGCGCCGATTGCACGCGGCCTTCGAGGTTGGCGTGACGCATGGCGTCCTGCAGGGCCAGCGCGTTCATCATGGTGGCCAGCATGCCCATGTAGTCGGCCGTGGCGCGGTCCATGCCGGCCGCGCCGCCCGCGACACCGCGGAAGATGTTGCCGCCGCCGATCACCACTGCTACCTGCACGCCCAGCTTCACGATTTCAGCGATGTCGTTGACCATCCCTTCGATGGTGCTGCGGTTGATGCCGAAGGCATCGTCGCCCATCAGGGCTTCGCCGGAAAGTTTGAGTAGAACGCGCTTATAGGCAGGCATGGAGATCCTCGTGACGATTCCTGGTAGGGGAGACAGGAAAGGGGGAAATGACGCTGCGGAGATGACAACGACGTGCAAAGCGGGGACTTCGCACATCCCGCAACCTTCTTGCGCGGAAGCCGTCGGGAAAATCCCCAACGATGCCCGCGCAAGCAGGCTGCACCTGCAAACAGGGCACCTTTCGGTGCCCTGTCTGTTTGGCATTATACGGCTGCGCCAACGGTGGAAACGCCCCCTGCCGGCCTGCGCCGGAAGGTGAATCGCCGCACCGTTGGAAACGGCCGCTGCAGCATTACGCCTGTTGCTTGGCGGCGGCCACTTGGGCAGCCACTTCAGCAGCGAAGTCGTCTTGCTTCTTCTCGATGCCTTCGCCCACCACGTACAGCGTGAAAGCCTTCACGGTCGTGTTGGCGGCCTTGAGCATCTGCTCAACGGTCTGCTTGTCGTTCTTCACGAACGGCTGGTTCAGCAGCGAGACTTCCTTCAGGTACTTCTGCACGCTGCCTTCCACCATCTTGGCAACGATTTCAGCCGGCTTGCCCGATTCGGCAGCCTTCTGCTCAGCAACGCTGCGCTCCTTGGCAACCAGATCTGCGGGCACGTCGTCAGCCGAGAGCGACACCGGCTTCATGGCGGCAACCTGCATGGCCGCATCCTTGGCCGCAACTTCGTCACCCTCGTACGCCACCATCACGCCGATGCGGGCGCCGTGCAGGTACGACGTCAGCTTGGTGCCGTCGAAACGCTGGAAGCGGCGGATCGTCATGTTTTCGCCGATCTTGCCGATCAGGCCCACGCGCACGTCTTCAACGGTCGGGCCGAAGCCGTCTTGCGACAGCGGCAGCGCGCCGACAGCGGCAACGTCAGCCGGGTTGTTCTTGGCGATCAGTGCAGCCACCGAGTTGGCGAAGGCCAGGAACGAATCGTTCTTCGAGACGAAGTCGGTTTCGCAGTTGATTTCGACCAGCGCGCCGGTCGTGCCTTCCACTGCAGCCGCCACCACGCCTTCAGCGGTAACGCGCGAGGCGGCCTTGCCTGCCTTGTTGCCCAGCTTCACACGCAGGATTTCTTCGGCCTTTTCCAGGTTGCCTTCGGCTTCCGTCAGGGCCTTCTTGCATTCCATCATCGGCGCGTCGGTCTTCGCGCGCAGTTCTGCAACCATGCTTGCGGTAATTGCCGCCATTTCATGCTCCTTGTTTCAGATCGTCGTCCGGTCGCGCGCTGAAAGGTCTTTGCGTCTTCGCTGCACGCCGGCCTGTCGTCCGGTTTCCATCCGGTCGCCCCACGAGATACGACGCGTGTGGGACATCCGCATGACAAATTAAAAAAAAGGGGCGTTTATTACGCGCCCCTGTCTGGCCTTCACCTCGGATGCACCGCCTTCGCAGAACATCACCGATATGGCCTGACGCGCTTCCCGCTCGGCAATGCGGCGGGCGCGCGCCTTCTTGTGTATTAGCCTTCTTGGACTTCGACGAAGTCGTCGCCGCCGCGAGCGGCTTCAACCACTTCCTGGACCGCGTTTGCGCGGCCTTCCAGGATCGCGTCGGCCACGCCGCGCACGTACAGCGCAACAGCCTTGCTCGAGTCGTCGTTACCCGGGATGACGTAGTCGATGCCTTCCGGCGAGTGGTTCGTGTCGACCACGCCGATCACCGGAATACCCAGCTTCGCAGCTTCGGTCACGGCAATCTTGTGGTAGCCAACGTCCACCACGAAGATGGCGTCCGGAATGCCGCCCATGTCCTTGATGCCGCCAATGGACTTCACCAGCTTGTCCATTTCGCGTTCGAACATCAGCGCTTCCTTCTTGCTCATGGTTTCGGTCGCGCCGGCTTCCTTGGCGACTTCCATGTCCTTCAGGCGCTTGATCGAGGTCTTGACCGTCTTGAAGTTGGTCAGCATGCCGCCGAGCCAGCGGCTGTCGACGAACGGCATACCTGCGCGAGCCGCTTCTTCAGCCAGGATCTCACGCGATTGACGCTTCGTGCCGACGAACAGAATGGTGCCCCGGTTGGCTGCCAGCTGGCGCACATACTTCAGTGCGTCCTGGTACATCGGCAGCGTCTTTTCCAGGTTGATGATGTGAATCTTGTTGCGATGGCCGAAGATGTAGGGGGCCATCTTGGGGTTCCAGAAGCGAGTTTGGTGGCCAAAGTGGACACCGGCTTCCAGCATTTCGCGCATGGTCACGGACATGAAATTCTCCAGTCGGGTTAGGTCTAAAGCCGCCTCAGACATTTTTCGCATGCGTTACGAAAAACACCCGCGGTGAAGCGGCTCGCGATTTCAAGCGCCACCGGCCACACGACCGGCAACTGCTTAGCCGGCGATTATAGCGGCAAAAAGCCAATCGACTCAATACCTTCCGAGCATTCGCGGCAAACGGGCCGAGGCTGGCGCGCAGCGCCCGAAAACCCCGGCCGGCGTGCTTTGGTGCGATAATTCATGCTTTAGCCACGACGCGGCGCTTTGCGCTTGCGTGCAGAAAGAGTCACAGCATGGCCGTTACCATTCACACCGCCGAAGACATTGCGCACATGCGCGTGGCCTGCCGGCTTGCGTCGGAAGTCCTGGATTACATCACCCCATTCGTCGTGCCCGGCGTGACCACGGGCAAGCTGGACCAGCTCTGCCACGCTTACATGCGTGACGTGCAAGGCACCGTGCCGGCGCCTCTGAACTATGCCCCGCCGGGCTATCCGCCATTCCCGGCATCGATCTGCACGTCGGTCAACGATGTGATCTGCCACGGCATTCCCGGCGACAAGGTGCTCAAGAGCGGCGACATCGTCAACCTCGACATCACCGTCATCACCAAGGAAGGCTATTACGGCGATACCAGCCGCACCTTCGTTGTGGGCGAAGGGTCGATTCTGGCCAAGCGCCTGACGCAGGTGACGTTCGAATGCATGTGGAAGGGCATTGCCGCAGTGCGCCCGGGGGCCCGCCTCGGCGACATCGGCCACGTGATCCAGCAGCACGCCGAAGCCGCCGGCTACAGCGTGGTGCGCGAATATTGCGGCCACGGCATCGGCAAGAAATTCCACGAAGATCCGCAGATCCTGCATTACGGCCGCCCCGGTACCGGGATGGAGCTGAAGGCCGGCATGATCTTCACGATCGAACCGATGATCAACGCAGGTAAGCGCGACATCCGCACGATGCCCGACCAGTGGACCGTCAAGACGCGCGATCGCAGCCTGTCGGCGCAGTGGGAACACACGCTTCTGGTGACGGAAACCGGCTACGAAGTGCTGACTGTATCGGCATTGACGCCGCCGGCACCCGAATTCGTACACGAAGGCGCGCCGGCCACGGCCTGATCATCGCGGGCGAGCCGCGCCGCCAGCGGCAGCACCGTCACGCTGATCTCGCCCCCACACCGGCTCAACACCAGCAGCGACCGGCTCGTTCCGGTCGCTGTTTCATTCACGCTCCACTCATGCCCTCCGCTGCCGCCGCCCCTGCCGAAGAAGTCCAACCGCGTGACGCCCTGAAAGCTGAGCGCGCGCAGCTGTTCGCGCAGTTCGACCAGCACGCCAATGTTCAGCAGCTCGTGACCAAGCTGGCACGCGCGGTGGACCGTGCGCTGGTGCGGCTCTGGCGGGAAGAGCAGATGCCAGCCGACTGCGCGTTGATTGCCGTGGGCGGCTACGGGCGCGGCGAGCTGTTCCCGTATTCCGACGTCGACATCCTCCTGCTGCTGCCAGGCACCGCCGACAAGGCACTGGAGGCGCGGCTGGAGGCCTTCATCGGCCGCTGCTGGGACATGGGGCTGGACATCGGCTCGTCAGTGCGCACGGTCGACGAGTGCATCAACGAAGCGGCACAGGACGTCACGGTACGCACATCGCTGCTGGAAGCGCGTCTACTGACCGGCGACGAAGGCTTGTACCGCACGTTCGAGACGCACTATCAGGGCCATCTGGACGCGGCCGACTTCTTCCAGTCGAAACTGCTGGAGATGCGTCAGCGGCATGCCAAGTACCAGGACACGCCCTACTCGCTCGAACCGAACTGCAAGGAAAGCCCTGGCGGCCTGCGCGACCTGCAAGTCATTCTGTGGATGACGCGCGCGGCCGGCTTCGGTTCGAGCTGGAACGAGCTGCTTGCCAATGGCCTGCTGACGCGCCGTGAAGCGCAGGAGCTGGCAAGCAATGAGCGCTTGCTCAAAACCGTGCGGGCACGCCTGCACCTGCTGGCGGGGCGCCGGCAAGACGTGCTGGTGTTCGACCTGCAGACGCAACTGGCCGAATCGTTCGGCTACCGCCCGACTACCGCCAAGCGCGCGAGCGAACAGCTCATGCGCCGCTATTACTGGGTCGCCAAGGCCGTCACGCAGCTCAATACCGTGGTGCTGCAGAACATCGAGGCGCGGCTGTTCCCGAGCGAGCTGGGTATCACGCGGCGGATCAACGATCGCTTTGTCGAGCGACAAGGCATGCTCGAGATTGCCGACGCCGATCTCTACCAGCGCGAGCCAACGGCGATCCTGGAAACCTTCCTGCTGTACGAGCAGACGCGCGGCATCAAGGGATTGGCGGCCAGCACGATGCGCGCGCTTTACAACGCCCGGACGTTGATGGACGCCAAATGGCGCAAGGATCCGGCCAATCGCGCGCTGTTCCTGTCGATCCTGCAGCAGCCGCAGGGCATCACGCACGCGCTGCGCCTGATGAACCAGACCAGCGTACTCGGCCGCTACCTGGTCAATTTCCGCCGCATTGTCGGGCAGATGCAGCACGACCTGTTCCACGTCTACACGGTCGATCAGCACATCCTGATGGTGGTGCGCAATATCCGGCGCTTCTCCATCGTCGAGCACACGCACGAGTTCCCGTTCTGCAGCCAGCTCATGGCGAACTTCGACAAGCCGTGGGTGCTGACCGTGGCGGCGCTGTTCCATGACATTGCGAAGGGACGCGGCGGTGACCACTCCGTGCTGGGCATGTCCGACGCACGCCGCTTCTGCAAGGAACACGGCATCGCCAAGGAAGACGCCGACCTGATCGTCTGGCTGGTCGAGCACCACCTGACCATGAGCCAGGTCGCGCAGAAGCAGGACCTCGGCGACCCCGAAGTCATCCGGCATTTCGCCGACCTGGTCGGCACCGAACGTCGGTTGACCGCGCTGTATCTGCTCACCGTTGCCGACATCCGCGGCACCAGCCCCAAAGTCTGGAACGCGTGGAAAGGCAAGCTGCTGGAAGATCTGTATCGCATGACGCTGCGTGTGCTGGGCGGCGCCACCACCGACCCGCACGCGGTGCTCGAAGGCCGCAAGGAAGAAGCGCGCGCGCTGCTGCGCCTGGCCGCACTCGACGACACCGCGCACGAGGCGTTGTGGAAACAGCTCGACGTTGGCGTGTTCCTGCGTCACGACGCGCGCGACATTGCCTGGTTCACGCGGCACTTCTACAACCGCGTCGACACGACAATCCCGATCGTGCGTGCGCGCATTTCGCCGGCGGGCGTTGGCCTGCAGGTGGCGGTGTATTCGCCGGATCGGCCCGATCTTTTTGCGCGCATCTGCGGCTACTTCGAGCGCAAGAGCCTGACGATTCTGGACGCCAAGATCCACACCACCAAACACGGCTACGCGCTCGACACCTTCCAGGTGGCCGACCCCAGCAGCGGCCTGGTGGAGCCCGGCCATTACCGCGACATCATCACGCTCGTCGAACATGAACTGGCCGAGCAGATCTCGCGCGAAACCGCCCTGCCCGAGCCGCCGCGTGGGCGCATCTCGCGCCAGTCGCGCAGCTTCCCGATCAAGCCGCGCGTCGACCTGCGTGCGGACGAGCGCGGCCAGTATTACCTGCTCTCCATTTCTGCGACAGACCGCACCGGTCTGCTCTACGCCATTGCCCGCGTGCTCGCACACCGTCGCGTGTCGGTGCACACCGCGCGCATCAACACGCTTGGTGAGCGCGTGGAAGACATCTTCCTGGTCGACGGCACCCGCCTGACCCAGGACAACAAACTGCAGCTCGAGCTTGAAAGCGAGCTGCTCGATGCGCTCGCCATCTGAGCGCCAGCCTTACCGGTCTAGATTCATGACTACCGATTCCGATGATTTTCCGGGCGACGACGACAAGCGCCGCGCCAGCGACCCGACGCAGCGCGCCACCCGCCCGGGCAAGCGCACCACGCTCGGCGTGCGCCGCGATGACGAAGGCAATGCCGTACGTTCGACCGGCAAGCCGCTGCGCTCGTCCGACCTGAACCGCGAGCGCCAGCCGCTGCGCCCATCGCAACGCCGCCCCAAGCCGGAAGAAGGCACCGGCAAGCCTGCGCGCCCGGCACGCCCGCCCCGCCGCGACGACGATGGCCAGACGCGCGACGCCAAGCCACGCCGCATGCAAGGCGATCGCCCGCCGCAACGCTTTGACGACGAGCGCCCGCCGCGCCGGTTCAACGACGAGCAACGACCGCCCCGCCGCT
The DNA here is from genome assembly GCF_958350185.1 of Ralstonia edaphi. Taxonomy (NCBI): domain Bacteria; kingdom Pseudomonadati; phylum Pseudomonadota; class Betaproteobacteria; order Burkholderiales; family Burkholderiaceae; genus Ralstonia; species Ralstonia edaphi. The sequence goes on along the minus strand of NZ_CATWHI010000005.1, from coordinate 449,983 downwards.
CTGACGATGAGCGTCCGCCGCGTCGCTTCGAAGATCGCCCGCCCCGCCGGTTCGACGACGAACGTCCTCCGCGACGCTTCGACAACGACCAACGGCCGCCCCGTCGCTCCGATGATGAGCGTCCGCCGCGTCGTTTCGAAGATCGCCCGCCTCGCCGGTTCGACGATGAGCGTCCTCCGCGCCGTTTCGACAACGACCGCCCACCGAGGCGCTTTGACGATGAACGTCCGCCGCGCAGGTTCAGCGACGATCAACGCCCGCCCCGTCGTTTCGATGACGAACGCCCGCGCCGCTACGGCGATGATCAACGCGCACCGCGCCGCGATGGCGACCAACGTCCCCCGCGACGCTTTGATGATGAGCGTCCGCCGCGTCGTTTCGACGATGAGCAACGCCCGCCGCGCCGGTTCGAGGATCGCCCGCCACGCAAGTTCGGCGACGATCAACGGCCGCCCCGTCGTTTCGACGGCGAGCGCCCGCGCCGCTATGGCGACGACCAACGCGCGCCGCGTCGATTCGACGATGAGCAGCGGCCGCCCCGCCGCTATAGCGATGACCGCGCACCGCGTCGTTTCGATGACGAACGCCCTCCGCGCCGTTTTGACAACGACCGTCCGCCGCGCCGCTTCGAAGACCGTCCGGCGCGTCCGCAACGGCCCGAGCGCGAGCGTGAGGAGCGCGCTCCGCGTCATGCCGAGGAGCAGGCACCGCGCCAGGCCGCGCAAACCGAATCGAGCGGACTGGTCCGTCTGTCCAAACGCATGTCCGAACTGGGCCTGTGCTCACGCCGCGAGGCTGATGAATGGATTCCGCGCGGCTGGGTATTGGTGGACGGCGAGCCCGTCACCGAGCTGGGTTCGCGCGTCAAGCCGGATTCGATCATCGAAATCCACCACGCAGCGCGTTCGGAGCAAGGCGAGCGCGTGACCGTGCTGATGCACAAGCCGGTCGGCTACGTGTCTGGCCAGGCAGAAGACGGCTATCAGCCGGCGATTTCGCTGTTCGTGCCGGAAAACCAATGGGAAGGTGACCCCACACGCAAGCGCTTCGCGCCGTGGCAGCGTCGGGCGTTGGCGCCGGCCGGTCGACTGGATATCGATTCCACCGGGCTGCTGGTGTTGACGCAAGACGGCCGCGTGGCACGCCACCTCATCGGCGAGGATTCAACGGTCGAGAAGGAATACCTGGTGCGCGTGGTGTGGCATTCGCCGAACGGCGTGGTCGAGCGCGACATCTCCAAGGTGTTCCCGGAAGAGCTGATGGAAAAGCTGCGCTTTGGCCTGTCGCTCGACGGCGAAGCACTCAAGCCCGCGAAGGTGAGCTGGCAGAACGAAGAGCAGCTGCGCTTCGTGCTGCGTGAAGGCAAGAAGCGCCAGATCCGCCGCATGTGCGAACAGGTGGGACTGGAAGTGGTGGGCCTGAAGCGCATCCGCATGGGCAGCATCGTGCTGGGCGACCTGCCGGTCGGCCAGTGGCGATTCCTGGGGCCGTTCGAGAAGTTCTGAGGCAGCCTCTGCCGCAAAGAAAAAACCGGTCAGCGCGCAATACGCTGACCGGTTTTTTTATGCCTGCCACCTAAGTCAGAGACGCGGAGCCTGACAGGCTGCCCCGGTGGTGTTGGCCGATGCGGGCATGCCAAACACGGCTTGCGCGCCGCAACGCGAGCCGAACATCTTCGCCTGGTCGTGGCCTACGCCCACCACTTCGTGCGCCTGGTGGTTGACGCGCTTGCGCCCCGCCATGTGGTGTTCGTAGCGCCAGTAGTTGCGCGCGCGGTCCAGGCGCGTCGGACCTTCGGCCTCGGCACCGCACAGCTTGTCGAGCACGCGGTGGTTCGGGTCGTTGTCGTTCGTGCCGGCCAGGTAGGTCACGTGGCGCTGCGCATATCGGTTGAACAACTGACGGCCGGTCTTGCCGGCGGCATACGGCACCATGTCGACCATGCCGTATTTGTAGTGGTCGTAGTCCGGGCAGACGCTGGTGCTGTAGCGCGCAAAACCTTTGCCGCGCGGTCGCTCCGGCGTGAAATACAGATACGACGACGGATTGGCGACGACGTAGCGCAGGTCGATGCCGCGCTTGCGGATGGCCTCGTCCACGTTGTTGAGCACGGCGTAGCGCTGCACGATCTGGCCGCCACCCGAATGGCCTGCCACCGTCACGCGCTTGACGTTGGGCGCACGCGCGGGGTCGGTCACGTAGCCGATCAGGTCATCGAGCACCTTGAGCGAACTCAGGTCCGTGTACGGCGCGTTGGTGGCGTTGAAGCCGCCGATCCAACCATCCACCGACCATACCGGCATGCCGTCGAAGCCCTTGCCTTCATCGGGCGTGCCGGGAAAGTTCGGGGCGATCAGCAGGACTTCCTCGGGATTGCGGCCGCTCGCCTGAAGCAGATCGGCCCCAGCGGTGTAGTAGTCGTTGCCGTTGCGCTGCAGGCCGTGCTGCACGAACACGACTTCGCGGATGCCGCGCAGGTCGCCATCAAGCGGATGGTTGGCGTAGACAGGGAAATCGTAGGCCATAGCATCCGCGCCCAGATGCACGCGTTGCCAGACCGGCCCCTGAGGCTTCTGGGCAACCGGTGCGGCCGCCGTCGTTTCGGGCGCCTGCGGCCCCGCGCACGCAGCCAACCCCAGCATCGCCGTCATGGCGACCCCAAGCGCCAGCCCGCGCCAGCCCCTCAAACCATCGCGCTTCATATCGTCTCCGTGGTGGATGAAACACACGCCTACCCGCCCCCGCAGGTCCGACGCTCCCGCAGTCGCGATCAGTCGTCGTGATTGGCGGGCAATTCCGGGAACAGCACTTCGGTAAAGCCGAAGCGGGTGAAATCCTTCACGCGCATGGGGTACAGCACGCCCTGCAGGTGATCGCATTCGTGCTGCACGACGCGGGCGTGGAAGCCCTCGGCAATGCGGTCGATGGCGTGGCCGTGCTGGTCGAAGCCGGTATAGCGCAGGCGTGTATGGCGCGGCACGACGCCACGCAGGCCGGGCACCGAGAGGCAACCCTCCCAGCCGTCTTCCATCTCGTCCGACAGCGGCTCGATGGTGGGGTTGATCAACACGGTCTTCGGCACGGCCGGTGCATCCGGATACCGATCGTTGCGATCGAACCCGAAGATGACGACCTGGAGGTCCACACCGATCTGCGGCGCGGCCAAGCCTGCACCGCGCGCCGCATCCATGGTGTCGAACATGTCTTCGATCAGGGCAGTCAATTCGGGCGTGTGAAAGCGCTCGACCCGCTTGGCCACCCGCAGCAGCCGGCTGTCGCCCATCTTGAGGATGTTTCGGATCATGACTGGTCTCCCGCCGGATTTTTTAACAGCGCGAGCATACCCGCTTCGTCCAGAACCTTCACGTTCAATTCCTGGGCTTTGGCGAGCTTGCTGCCGGCGTCTTCTCCGGCGACAACGAAGTCGGTCTTCTTCGACACCGAACCCGACACCTTGGCGCCGGCCGCTTCCAGCATGGCCTTCGCTTCGTCACGCGTGAGGTTCGGCAAAGTGCCGGTCAACACGACGGTGTTGCCGGCCAGCAGGCCTTCTTCGGCGGCTTCGGCGGGCATGGTGGCGAGCAACTCGTCGCGCAACGCGTCGAGCTTCGTCAATTGCGCGCGATGGTCGTGCGAGGCGAGCCATTCGAGCAGCGACGCAGCCACATCCGCCGGCAGGCCAGCCAACTGCTCGGGTCCCACGCTCGCCAGCTGGGCAAGCGTTGGCGCTGCCACAGCCAGTTGCTTCGCACGCGTGGCCGTCAGCTTGGGCACGCCGAGCGTGGCGTACAGCTCTGCCGGCTCCAGCTTCTCGCGCAGCTTCGCGTTGGGCGCGTGCTCCCCTTGCGGCACAACACCGGCTTCGAGCAGCGCATCCAGCGCCTGCTGATTCTTCGGCTCGGCAAAGAAGTCGGCGATGGCCTCAGCCACCGTGGCGCCCACGTCGGGCAGCGCAAGCAGCAGCGGCGCGGGTGCGCGCCGGATGATGGCCAGGCTGCCGAGCCAGTCCGCGAGTGTCTTGGCGGTCGACTCGCCCACGTGGCGAATGCCCAGCGCAAAAAGGAAGCGCGCCAGCGGCGGCGTCTTGCTGGCCTGGATGCCCTCCAGCAGATTCTCGGCCCACTTGGTGGCGATCTTGCCGGAGGAAACCGTCTCGGGCGTCACGCCATCACGCTCATCCGCGCGGCGCTTCATCTCCAGGAAGTCTTCGAGCTTGAGCTTGTAGAGGTCGGCGATGCCGTGCACGTAATCCAGCTCGACGAGGTTGTCGATGTAACGCTCGCCCAGGCCTTCGATGTCCATCATGCGGCGGCCGGCAAAGTGGCGGATCGCCTCTTTGCGCTGCGCCGAGCAGAACAGACCGCCCGAGCAACGGGCCACCGCCTCGCCCTCTTCGCGCACGACATGCGAGCCGCACACCGGGCACGTCTTCGGCAGTTCGAACGGCGGGTACTTCGGCTGCTGCTTCGGATCGAACAAGTCACTGCCCGGCACGTCGTCCATCGGGCGGCGGTCGAGCACCACGCTCACCACCTCGGGGATCACGTCACCGGCGCGCCGGACGATCACGGTGTCGCCAACGCGAACGTCCTTGCGGCGCACTTCGTCTTCGTTGTGCAGCGTGGCGTTGGTGACCGTCACCCCGCCAACAAACACCGGCACCAGCCGCGCTACCGGCGTGATGGCGCCCGTGCGGCCAACCTGCACGCCGATCGACTCCACCGTGGTCAGCGCTTCCTGCGCCGGATATTTGTGCGCGACCGCCCAGCGCGGCTCACGCGTGCGAAAGCCGAGTTCGCGTTGCAGCGCGAGTGAGTTGACCTTGTAGACCACGCCATCGATGTCGAACGGCAAGCTGTCGCGCTTGGCACCGATGGCGTCATGAAACTCGACCAGCCCGTGTCCGCCCTTCACTGCAGCGCGTTCCGTGCTGACCGGAAAACCAAACGCCTGCAGCGCGTCGAGCATGCCGGAATGCGTATCGGGCATGCCCTTCCAGCCGACCACCTCGCCCAGCCCATAGGCGAAGAACGACAGCGGGCGCTCGGCAGCCATCTTCGGATCGAGCTGGCGCACAGCGCCGGCCGCGGTGTTGCGCGGATTGACGAAGGTCTTGTCGCCGCGCTCGCGCTGGCGTGCGTTGAGCTTTTCGAAGTCGTCACGGCGCATGTAGACCTCGCCACGCACTTCCAGCACGTCGGGCACATGACCATCAAGAGGCGACAGCCCCAGCGGAATCTGGCGGATCGTGCGGATGTTCTGCGTGACGTCTTCGCCCGTGGTGCCGTCGCCGCGCGTGGCCGCCTGCACGAGATAACCGCGCTCGTAGCGCAGGCTGATCGCCAGGCCGTCGAACTTCAGCTCGGCGGCATATTCGACGGGCGGGTCGGTATCGTCGAGGCCCAGCTCGCGGCGTACGCTGGCATCAAAGGCGCGGGCGCCGTTGGCGGTGGTGTCGGTCTCGGTGCGGATCGACAGCATGGGAATGACATGCCTGACCGCCGCAAACTCGGGCAGGACCGCCCCGCCGACGCGCAGTGTGGGCGAGTCGGGCGTCTTCAGCTCGGGATGTTCGGATTCCAGCGCTTCCAGCTCGCGATAGAGCCTGTCGTATTCAGCGTCGGGCACGCTGGGCTGGTCGAGCACGTAGTACTCGTGGGCGTAGCGGTTCAGCTCGGCGCGCAGCCAAGCTGCCCGCGCCTCGGGTGTGGCGCCGGACGCGGGTTCTGCAATCTTGCTCATCGCGGGCTCGTCAGTGGCTGAACAAGCGCACCGCGGTGCTGGAACCGGCCGGGATGCCGCGCGCTTCGAGCTTGTCGTACAGCACCCGCAGATGCTTCTGGATGGCGACGAACGATTGCTCCGTCAGCGGACGCAGGTTGTCATCCACCACCTGTGCGCCCATGCGCTGCGACAGGGTGTAGGCGTATTCGCACACCAGCTTGAAGGGCTTGCTCGCCTCTTCCGCTACCGGCACATCGAGCAACAGCGTGATCTGACGACCCGCCTTGACGGTCAGGTCATCGCGCAGGAAATTGGTGTCGCCAAACTGCAGCGTGAACAGCGCGCGCTGCACGCCATCGGCACCGGCGTGGAAGCGCGTGAAGCGCGTGCCGTCGCGCGAAAGCACCAGTCCGTCCTGCGTGGCCACCGTCTGCACATACGCCGCCGACCACGGCGCCCCGTCGGAGATCACGCTCACGCCCAGTTGCACGTCGCACTCGGCGGCAAACGCGTCGAGTTCGCGCGCGTTGGAAATCGTCTCGTTCATGTCCGGCAGTTCTGGCACGGCATCGGCCGCTTCCGACAGCGGATCGATCGCGCTGATGAATTCCGAGAACTCCAGCGCATTCAGCGGGCCCGTACGGTTGGCCAACTGCACGGCCACTTGCACGTCAAGGTAGCGCTGACCGGCGCGGATGGCTTCCCACGCATTGGCGGCGGGGTTCAAACCTTCTACGTGGATCTGCTTGGTGCCCGCGCGGCGCAGCTTGGCCAGCGACGGCAGCAGGCGGTCGCCCGACACTTCGCGTTCCGGATGCAGCGGCACGATGCAATCGATCAGCGGATCGATCACGCCATTGGCCGGCTCCAGCGAACCCGGCGCAAGCTCGGCAACCTCTTCCGTTTCGGCCGTTTCGAGCGCGGCATCGTCGGCCGAAGGCGTGATTTCAGCGCCGATCACGCCGGCTTCGGTTTCGGCGCTGCCCGTGGCAGGCGTATGCGTCTTCGCCGAGAACCCCGGCTCAAGACGCGGTTCGACGCGGTCGATTTCATCGCGCTCGCCGCCGAGGGCAGGTTCGGCGCGCTCGGTCCAACCTTCGCCGCGGGGCGTCTCGTCGACGGTCGGGTTGTATACCTCGGGGCGGCGCGCCTTGCGGATCTGCCACTGGTTGTAGACAACGATCACCAGCACAAAGACCACGCCTGCGCCCAACAGGGCCATCACCAGGTTGTTGTCCTGCATTTATGCCGCCTCCGCCATGGTCAGCGCGGCATCCATGTCCACCGCCACGATCCGGGACACACCTTGTTCCTGCATGGTCACACCGATGAGCTGTTGCGCCATTTCCATCGCAATCTTGTTGTGAGAAATAAAAACGAATTGGGTCTTGTCGGACATGCGCTTGACCATGTTGGCGTAGCGCTCGGTGTTGGCGTCGTCCAGCGGCGCATCCACCTCATCCAGCAAGCAGAACGGGGCCGGATTGAGCTGGAACATCGCAAACACCAGCGCAATGGCGGTCAGCGCTTTCTCGCCGCCCGACAGCAGGTGAATGGTCGAGTTTTTCTTGCCCGGCGGCTGCGCCATCACCTGCACGCCCGCATCGAGAATCTCTTCGCCCGTCATCATCAGCTTGGCCTGGCCGCCGCCGAACAGCGTCGGGAACAGCTCGCCAAAGTGATAGTTGACCTGGTCGAACGTGCCTTGCAGCAGCGCGCGTGTTTCCTGATCGATCTTGCGGATGGCGTCTTCCAACGTGGTGATGGCGTCGGTCAAATCGGCCGATTGCGCATCGAGGAAGCCCTTGCGCTCGCGCGCCGCCGCCAGTTCGTCGAGCGCGGCCATGTTGACCGGGCCGAGCGCGTTGATGGCGTTGTTGATGCGCGTGACTTCGCCTTGCAGGTACGACGGCTTCAGGTCGCCCGTCAGGCGTTCGGCCAATGCGGTTTCGTCCACGTTGGCAGCGGTGAGCTGCTCAGTGAACTGCTCCTGGTTCAAGCGCGCGGCCTGCTCCTTCAGTTGCAGTTCGGTGATGCGATCGCGCAGCGGTTGCTGGGCGCGCTCGGCGGTCAAGCGTTGCTCGTCGTGCGTGCGCAGTTGCGCGGTCAGCGCATCCAGTTCCATGCGCGCCAGCCCGAGCTTTTCTTCCTTCTCGGCACGGCGCTCCAGCGCTTCCTGCAGTCCGGTATGCGCAGTCTGCTCGTTGATGGTTTCCAGCTCGGCACGCGCGTTTTCCAGCGTCAGCACGATCTGCTGCGCCTGGTCGCTCGCCACCTGGATGTTGCGCTTCAGTTCGGCAATGCGGTTCTGCAGATTGCGCTCGGCAAAGTGCGCCTCTTGTGCGCCGCGCTCCTGATCGCGCAAGGCGTTGCGCGCGTCGCTCAGGCGAACTTCCAGCGCTTCGAACGCCTGCTGGTTATCTTCGAAACGCGCCTGCATGTCGGCGAGCGCCGCGTCGTGCTGCTCGAACGTCGCTTCGGATTCGGCACGGATGGCACGTTGCTCTTCGATCTGCGCGCGAATCTCTTCCAGCTCGCTGTCGATCTGGCCGCTGCGCGCGTTGTAGCGCTCCATCGCCTGCGACAGCTTGAGCACGTCCATCTGCAACACGTGCACGCGGCGCGTGGCCTGCTCGGCGCGAGCCCGCACCTGCGTGAGGTTTTGGCTGGCCTGGCTGTACGCCGCTTCAGCGCGCACGGCGGCGCTTTTGGCTTCGTCCGCCAACAGCATCTGCGCACGCACCTGCTTGCTCAGGTTTTCGATTTCCTGCGCACGCGCCAGCATGCCGGCCTGCTCGGAATCAGGCGCGTACAACTGCACGGACGACCGGCCAATCAGGTGCCCAGCCTGGACGACAAACGTGCCGCCTTCCGGCAGCGTCTGGCGCGCGGCGAGCGCAGCCTGCATGTCGTCGGCGATATAGACGTCGGCCAGCCAGTCTTGCAGCACGGCCCGCATGCCGGGCTCCGTCACTTGCACCAGCGACATCAACGGACGCAACCCGGCCGGCGCCTCCACCGGACGCGCAGCGGGCGGCGGCGCATAGAAGGCGAGCTTGGCGGGCGGCGCGTCGGCCGCAAACGCCTTGATCCAATCGAGGTTCGAGACTTCGAGCGCGCCGAGCTTCTCGCGCAGCACCGCTTCGAGTGCGGGCTCCCAACCCTGCTCGATCTGCAGCTTCTTCCAGAAGCGCGGCAATTCGCTCAGTTCGTGCTTGGCCAGCCACGGCTGGACCTTGCCGTCGGTCTGCACGTTCTCCTGCAGTTGCTTGAGCGCGGCAAGGCGGGCTTCCAGGCTGGCAATCGCGGCGGCTTCCGATTGCACGCGGTCTTGGGCGGCGCGGCGTGCCTCGTCGAGCTGCGGCACCTGCGTCTCGGCGTCTTCCAGCGCGGCTTGCGCTTCGGCCAGCACCTCTTCCTGCTCGGCCAGTTCGGCACGCAGCGTTTCGAGCTGCACGTCGTCCGGCTTGTCGAGCCCGGAGGACTCCTGCGTCAGACGTTCGCGACGCTGCTCAAGCTGCAGCACGGCCTGATCGGCATTGCGCTGGTGCGCGGCTTCGAGCTTGAGCGCCTGTTCCGATTGCAGGATCGCGGCGCGCTGGTCGTTCAGCGCGGTCTGCGCGTCGCGCCACTGCGCTTCCATGGCGGGGAGTTCGTCGGCTTTGCGCGCGACGTCCTCGGCGGCCTGCGCGGCACGCTCCTCGGCCATGGCCAATTCTTCCTCAGCGGCGGCGAGGTCTTCCTGCGCCTGCTCGCCCTGCGTGTGCCACTGCTCCTGCTGCGCGGTCAGCGTGGCGATCTGCTGCTGAATGCGGTTGCGCGATTCCACCACGTAGCGGATCTCGGCTTCCAGGCGGCTGACTTCGGAGTTGGCTTCGTAGAGCGCGCCCTGCGCGGCATGCATCGCATCGGACGACGCGTAATGCGCCACGCGCATCGTTTCCAGTTCGGCCTCGATGTGGCGCAACTGCGCGGTCTGCGCTTCCAGGTCGATCTGTGCCTGTTCGATGGCGCGCTGATGGCGTTCCTGCTCAGCCTGCGCTTCACGCTTGCGGAGCAGCCACAGCAGATGCTGTTTCTCTTCGCCGTCGGCCTGCAGCGCCTGGAAGCGCTGCGCGACCTCGGCCTGGCCCTCGAGCTTTTCGAGGTTGGAGCCGAGTTCGCGCAGGATGTCTTCTACGCGTGTGAGGTTTTCACGCGTGTCGGAGAGGCGGTTTTCGGTTTCGCGGCGGCGCTCTTTGTACTTCGACACGCCCGCGGCTTCTTCCAGGAAGATGCGCATGTCATCAGGCTTGGCCTCGATGATGCGCGAGATCATCCCCTGCCCGATGATGGCGTAGGCGCGCGGCCCGAGGCCCGTGCCCAGGAAGATGTCCTGGATGTCGCGGCGGCGCACCGCCTGGTTGTTGATGAAGTACGACGAGGTGCCGTCGCGGCTGAGCACACGCTTGACCGCCACTTCGGCGTATTGGCTCCACTGGCCGGCGGCGCGGCCTTCCGCGTTGTCGAAGACCAGCTCGACGCTGGCGCGGCCAGCAGGCTTGCGCTGGGTCGAGCCGTTGAAGATGACGTCTTGCATCGATTCGCCGCGGAGTTCTGCGGCGCGTGATTCGCCCAGCACCCAGCGCACGGCGTCGATGATGTTGGATTTACCGCACCCGTTCGGACCGACGATGCCGACAAGCTGGCCCGGAACATGGAAATTGGTCGGATCGACGAAAGACTTGAAGCCTGCGAGCTTGATCGAAGAGAGGCGCACGTTGTGTTCGTCTCGAAGGGATCAGAAAAGGGATAAAGCGGGCGCCCCAGGAGCGCGCCTTTACCGTCACACCAGCGCCGTGCGGCGCGGACTGACAAGGCGCACCCCAGGGGCGCGGATGGCGCCATCATACCATTCGCACCCCAGCCTCCCGCCAACCAAATCGCTACAAAAATGCACGAAATTTGCGGCGCGGGAGGCCAAATTGCTGCGGATTTGTAAGCAGTTTCACCTTTATGACAAACGGCGTCAGTCGGGCCGGCGGGTGCGCGAAGGCTCCGGCGTGGCAAGCCAGTCAAGCAGCGCATGGTGCAGCGCATCAGGATCCTGGATTTGTGGCGCATGGCCTGCATCCGGGAATTCCACTAGCGTCGCGCGCGGGATGGCTTTGGCGGCGGCACGGCCCAGTTCAGGGTAATGCCCCAGCTGCGCCCGTGCTTCGGGCGGCGCCGCGTCCTTGCCGATGGCGGTGGTGTCTTTCTGGCCGATGAGCAGCAGCGTCGGCGGGCGCACCTGGCCGAACTCATAGACGACGGGCTGCGTGTAGATCATGTCGTACAGCAGCGCGGAATTCCACGCCACCAGATCGCGCCCCGGGCCGCGGTACATGCCGGCCAGCATCTGCACCCAGGGTTCGTATTGCGTGCGCCATTGCCCGGCGTAGTACGTGGATTGCTCGTAGGCGCGGATGCGCTCGGCGGTGGTCTGCTTCTCACGCGCAAACCACTGGTCGACCGTCATGGGCGGCACACCCTTGGTCTTCCAGTCTTCCAGGCCGATCGGGTTGATCATCACCAGCCGCGACACCGCGTTCGGATACATCAGCGCGTAGCGCGTCGCCAGCATGCCGCCCGTCGAATGGCCGATCATGATCGCCTGCTCGATCCCGAGCGACGCCAGCAGCGCATGCGTATTGCTCGCCAGTTGCTGGAACGTGTACTGATACGCCCGCGGCTTGCTCGATTTGCAGAAGCCGATCTGGTCCGGGGCGATCACGCGGTAGCCGGCGCCCGTGAGCGCGGCGATGGTGCCTTCCCAGGTGGCCGCGCAGAAGTTCTTGCCGTGCAGCAGCACCGCTACCTGGCCATTGGGCTGCTTGGGCGCGACGTCCAGATACGCCATCTCCAGCGCACTGCCCTGCGACTCGAACTTGAAGAGCTTGACGGGCGCCGGGTAATCGAAGCCTTCCAGGCGCGGGCCATACGCGGGGCCGGTCTCCGCCGGAGCGGCGTGCGCGGCCGTCGACAGCACAAACGTCAGCGCGATGGAAATCGAACGAAGCAACATCGGCAACTCCTTGGTTGGTTGGCGAAACGCCGGCGGCCTACTTGCGCCGCGACAGCCCCGACAGCGCGCCCGCCAGGATGATGCAGGCGCCGCCCACCATCTCCTGGGGGGACAGACGCTCAGCCGTCAGCAGCGCCGACGACACAGCCGCGACCACGATTTCGAACAGCATCAGCAGCGCCGCACGATTGGCCGGCAAGCGTTGCAGGCCGCGCTGCACCATCGCATTGCCGCCGACCAGCACGCAGGCCATGCCCGCCAGCAGCAGCCACGTATTGCTCTGTGAGAAAGCCGCCGGCACCGCGCGCACGCCATCGAGCATCAGCGCAGCCGGAAAGCCCACCAGCGCGCAGCCGGTGAAGACGACCACGGTCCGCATCTCCGGACGCATGGTCGGATGACGCTGCCCCGCCAGGCGTGACAGCACGTTGTTGCACGCAAAAGCGAGCCCCGCAATCAGCCCCGCCCATTCCGCCGCTGAGCCTGGCCATGGCGTGCCGGCTTGGCCCGACCACAGCATCATCACCGCGCCCGACAGCGCCAGCGCGAGCAGCACACCGCCACGCCAGCCCAGCCTCTCGTGCAGCCACAGGCGTGCCAGCAGCGCAGTCCAGACGGGCGTCAGATAGAACAGGAGCAGCACCCGCATGACCGTGCCGTGCACCGTGCCCCAGACAAAGCCCGCGTTGGTGATGCCCGCCGCAATCCCGAGCGCTGGGATCAGCCACGACCATTGAAACGTCGAAAAGTGACGACGCAGCACCACGGCAGCCAGCACAGCCGCAGCCGCGCCCGTCATCGACGATGCCAGCATGCTGCCGAGCCCCCAGCCGGCCAGCAGGCGGTACGGATACCAGGAAATACCCCAGACCGAGGCGCCCAGCAGGATGAAGAGTGCCGCCGCCCATTGCGGCTCGTGGTGAGCGGAAGCGTCCGCCGAGGAGGCTATCGATGTCATCTAAGCAATAAAAAAACGGCGGAAATCCGCCGCATGCAGCATTGTCTTGGGGCGGCCAGCACACGTTGGCCGTATAATTTCGGGCTTCCCGGCAAGCGCCAAGCTTGCCCGCTGACCAGCCCAACACCGCCGCCCAACACCGTGAATCCGCGCCTGTCCGCCCTCCAGCCGTATCCGTTCGAGAAACTGAAAGCGCTTGTGAAGGACGTCACGCCCAGCGCCGTCCATGCGCCGATCAGCTTCGGCATCGGCGAGCCCAAGCACCCGACGCCGGCCCTGGTGAAAGACGCGCTGACGGCGGCGCTTGGCGGGCTGGCGAATTATCCCACGACGCTCGGTTCCAATGCACTGCGACAGTGCATCGCCGCATGGCTGGAGCGCCGCTACGGCTTGCCGAAGGTCGACCCGGCCACCGAAGTGATCCCCGTCAACGGCTCGCGCGAGGCGCTGTTCTCGTTCGCGCAGACCGTGATCGACGGCAGCAAGCCCGGCGCCCGCGTGCTGTGCCCGAACCCGTTCTACCAGATCTACGAAGGCTCGGCACTGCTGGCCGGCGCCACGCCGCTGTTCGCCAACAGCGACCCGGCGCGCAACTATGCGCCCGATTTCGCCGCGATCACGCCCGACGAATGGCGCAACGTGCAACTCGTCTTCGTATGCAGCCCCGGCAACCCGACCGGCGCCGTGCTCACGCTCGAAGACTGGAAGCAGCTCTTCGCGCTGTCGGACGAATACGGCTTCATCATTGCGTCGGACGAGTGCTACTCCGAAATCTATTTCGACGAGGCCAACCCGCCGCTGGGCGCACTGCAGGCCGCGCACCAACTGGGCCGCGGCTTTGATCGCCTGGTGATGTTCTCGAGCCTGTCCAAGCGCTCCAACGTGCCGGGCATGCGCTCCGGTTTCGTGGCCGGCGACGCCAAGCTGCTCAAGGCGTACCTGCTGTATCGCACGTATCACGGCAGCGCGATGAGCCCGTCGGTGCAATCCGCTAGCATCGCGGCGTGGAACGACGAGACCCATGTGCGCGACAACCGCGCGCAGTACGTCAAGAAGTTCCAGCAGGTCACGCCGATGCTGGCCGAGGTGCTGGACGTGGCCCTGCCCGATGCAGCCTTCTACCTGTGGGCCAACGTCAAGCGCACGGGCCTGTCGGACACCGAATTCGCACGCCAGCTGCTGGCCGCCAAGAACGTCGCCGTCCTGCCGGGCAGCTACCTCGCCCGCGAGGCGCACGGCACGAATCCGGGCCAGGACTACGTGCGCATCGCGCTAGTGGCCGGCGTGGACGAATGCCTGGAAGGTGCGCGCCGCATCGTCGAGTTCTGCCAGCAACGCTGAACCTGATTTTTCTCTTCTGTTTCCTCTCCGAGAGCCAACAAGACCATGACGCAACAACTGCAATCCCTGATCGATCAAGCGTGGGAAGACCGCGCCAACCTGTCGCCCAAGTCCGCTCCGGCCGATGTGCGCGAAGCCGTCGCCAACGTGATCGGCCAGCTCGATCGCGGCGCGCTGCGTGTGGCCGAGAAGAAGGACGGCGAGTGGATCGTCAATCAGTGGATCAAGAAGGCCGTGCTGCTGTCGTTCCGCCTGGAAGACAACGCGCCGATGGCTGCCGGTGGCTTCACGCAGTTCTACGACAAGGTGCCGAGCAAGTTCGCCAACTACACGGCCGAAGACTTTGCCGCGGGTGGCTTCCGCGTAGTGCCGCCGGCAGTGGCACGCCGTGGCTCGTTCATCGCCAAGAACGCCGTGCTGATGCCGTCGTACGTGAACATCGGCGCTTACGTTGACGAAGGCACGATGGTCGACACGTGGGCCACCGTCGGTTCGTGCGCGCAGATCGGCAAGAACGTGCACCTGTCGGGCGGCGTGGGCATCGGCGGCGTGCTGGAGCCGCTGCAGGCCAACCCGGTCATCATCGAAGACAACTGCTTCATCGGCGCCCGCTCGGAAGTCGTGGAAGGCGTGATCGTTGAAGAAAACTCGGTGATCTCGATGGGCGTGTACCTGGGCCAATCGACCAAGATCTACGACCGCGAAACCGGTGAAGTCAGCTACGGCCGCATTCCGGCGGGCTCGGTGGTGGTGGCGGGCAACCTGCCGTCGAAGGACGGCTCGCACAGCCTGTACTGCGCCGTGATCGTCAAGAAGGTCGACGCCAAGACGCGCGCCAAGGTTGGCCTGAACGAGCTGCTGCGCGGCGATTAAGCGCCTGCGCAAGGCATGCCTGCTAGTCTTGCGGGCATGCCAACCACTTCAAGTGCGGCCATGTCCGAACGCAATGCCACCGGCTCCCGTTTCGGCAAGCTACGCCAACGCATCATGGGTCTTGATCCAAACACCATCGGTACTGTCCTGTCGCTGCTGCCCACCATCCTGGAGCAGGCGAACAAGACCATCGACAAGTTCAAGAACCGCAAGAAAACCGGCACCGAAGCTGCCCGCGCAGAAAGCGCCGCGCCCGATCCAAATACACGCATCGCCGAGCTGGAAGTGGCGATCCTGCAGCAGGCCGAATCCGTCAAGCTGCTGGCTGAGCAGCACGCCATCACCATCGACGCACTGCGCGACGAAGCCGCGCGCCTGGAGCGCCGCCTCAAGCGCATGACATGGCTGGCGTCCATCGGTTTTGCCTTGGCCGTTGTCGCCCTCTCGTTTGCCTTGCAAGCATCTCGACACTGATTGCGAATCCCACCATGACGACCCTGCACGGCATCCCCAATTGCGACACCGTGAAGAAAGCCCGCACGTGGCTCGAATCGAACGGTGTTGCCTACACGTTTCACGATTTCAAGAAGCAAGGCGTGAGCGCCGACATGCTGGCCGGCTGGCTCAAGCATGTGCCGCTCACCACGCTGCTCAACCGCAAGGGCACCACATGGCGCGCTCTGTCTGACGCCGACAAGGCCCGCGCCGAAGACGAAGCCGGCGCCATCGCGCTGATGCAGGCCAACCCGTCGCTCATCAAGCGTCCGGTGCTCGTGCACGGCAAGAGCGTCAACGTCGGCTTCTCGGCGGATCAGTACGCCGCCCTGTTCTAACCACAACAACATCACCGTGACTGTCGTCATGTCGAACATGCAGCCCACGCTTGCCCTCACTGAAGACCTGATCCGCCGCCGCTCCGTCACGCCCGAAGACAAGGGCTGCCAGGACGTGCTGATCGAACGCCTGACCGCGGCCGGCTTCGAATGCGAAACCGTGATCAGCGGCCCGGACCACTTTCGGGTGACCAACCTGTGGGCCGTCAAGCGCGGCCGCGCCGGCACCGACGGCAAGCTGCTCGTTTTCGCAGGCCACACCGATGTGGTGCCGACCGGCCCCGTGGAGCAATGGAGTTCCGATCCGTTCGAGCCCACGCACCGTGACGGCAAGCTCTACGCCCGCGGCGCGGCCGACATGAAGACATCGATTGCCGGCTTCGTCGTGGCCTCGGAAGAATTCGTTGCCAAGCATCCGGACCACGCCGGCTCGATCGGCTTCCTGATCACCAGCGACGAAGAAGGCCCGGCGCACGACGGCACCGTCAAGGTGTGCGACCTGCTGCGCGCACGCGGCGAGCGCCTCGACTACTGCGTGGTCGGCGAGCCGACTTCGGTCTCCACACTCGGCGACATGGTCAAGAACGGACGACGCGGTTCGCTCTCGGGCAAGCTCACGGTGAATGGCGTGCAGGGCCACATCGCCTACCCGCATCTGGCCAGGAACCCGATCCACCTGGCCGCCCCGGCGCTGGCCGAGCTGGCCGCCGCCAAGTGGGACGACGGCAATGCCTACTTCCCGCCGACGACCTGGCAGATGTCGAACATCCACGGCGGCACGGGCGCGACAAACATCATTCCCGGCCACGTCACGATCGACTTCAACTTCCGCTTCTCGACCGCGAGCACGCCGGACGGCCTGAAAGCGCGCGTGCACAGCATTCTTGATGCGCACGGCCTCGACTACACGCTCGACTGGACGCTGGGCGGCGAGCCCTTCCTGACCGAGCGCGGCGACCTGTCCGAAGCCCTCGCCTCCGCCATCCAGGCCGAGTGCGGCGTGACGACCGAACTGTCGACCACGGGCGGCACGTCGGACGGCCGCTTCATCGCCAAGATCTGCCCGCAGGTGATCGAGTTCGGCCCGCCGAACGCGAGCATCCACAAGATCGACGAACACGTCGAAGTGGCGTTTATCGAGCCGCTGAAGAACGTGTATCGCCGCGTCTTGGAAACGTTGATCGCCTGAGGTTGCCCCGATGGCGCGCAACGTCGAGATCAAGGCGCGTGTGTGCGATGTGGCTGCGCTGATTGAACGCGCGGCCGCCATCGCCGATTCCGGCCCCGAGCGCATCGAGCAGGACGACACGTTCTTCGCCTGCGCGAACGGGCGCTTGAAGCTGCGGCAGTTCTCGCCCGAGCGCGGGGAGCTGATCCACTACTTCCGTGCCAACAGCGCCGGCCCGCGCGTGTCGGACTACCACATCGTTCCGACCAGCGCGCCCGATGCCCTGCGCGACACGCTGGCCGCCGCCATCGGCACGGCCGGCCGGGTCATCAAGGTGCGCCAGCTGTACCTCGCCGGCCAGACGCGCATT
This sequence comes from Ralstonia edaphi, assembly GCF_958350185.1. Taxonomy (NCBI): domain Bacteria; kingdom Pseudomonadati; phylum Pseudomonadota; class Betaproteobacteria; order Burkholderiales; family Burkholderiaceae; genus Ralstonia; species Ralstonia edaphi. The sequence continues at coordinate 432,670 of NZ_CATWHI010000005.1, read as the reverse complement.
CATGTCGATGCGGTGAAAGACCTCGGCGATTTCGTCGAACTCGAAGTCGTGCTGCGCGATACGCAGTCCGAAGACGACGGCGTAAAGATTGCCCACCAACTGATGCACGCGCTCGGCATTGCCGAATCCGACCTGCTCGACGTGGCCTACGTCGACCTGCTCGTTGTCACCCAACGCTGAGCCAACTCACGTCACCCATGACCACGCCTACCCTCCCCGCTTCCCACCCGTTCACCACCGTGCGCGACCTGCTGCGCTACGCCGTGTCGCGATTCACCGCGGCTGGCCTCGTCTTCGGCCACGGCAGCGAGAACGCCTACGACGAAGCCGCCTACCTGATCCTGCACACGCTGCACCTGCCGATCGACACGCTGGAGCCCTTCATGGACGCGCGCCTGCTGCCCGAAGAAGTGGCGGCCGTACTGAAGGTGATCGAGCGCCGCGCCGTCGACCGCGTGCCCGCCGCGTACATCACGCACGAGGCGTTCATGCACGGCATGCGCTTCTACGTGGACGAGCGCGTGATCGTGCCGCGCAGCTTCATCGGCGAATTGCTCGAAGACGGGCTGGAACCGTGGATCGACCAGGAAGATGGCCCGACCGACGTGCTGGAGCTGTGCACCGGCTCAGGCTGCCTGTCGATCCTGGCGGCGCTGCAATGGCCCAATGCGACGATCGACGCGGTGGACCTGTCGCCGGATGCGCTGGTGGTGGCCAATCGCAATGTCGACGAATACCGCCTGCAAGACCGCATCCGCCTGCACGAGGGCGACCTGTATGCGCCGCTGCCGCCGGGCGTGCATTACGACGTGATCCTGACGAACCCGCCGTACGTAAACGAGGCGTCGATGCAGGCGCTGCCGCCCGAGTACCGTGCCGAGCCGCACATGGCGCTGGCCGGCGGCAACGACGGCATGGACATCGTGCGCCGCATCCTCGCCGACGCACCGCGCCACCTCAAGCCGCACGGCGTGCTGGTGGTGGAAATCGGCAACGAGCGTGAAAACGTTGAGGCGGCGTTCCCCGATCTCGACCTGGTCTGGCTGCCGACCAGCGCGGGCGAAGACCAGGTGTTCCTGGTGACGCGCGAGGCGCTTTAAGGGCACGGGGTTCCGAACCGCACGCTTGGGGTTCGGAACTCGGCAGGTTGGCGTTCGGAACGCCATGGTCCGGGTTACGAACGCCGCGTTTCCGGTTCCAAACGCTGCAATTGAAGTTCCGAACGCCATGTGTGGGGTTCGGAACGCCGAGTCATCGCGTTCTGAACCTCACAGCTCAGGTTCTGGACTCGATGATTGCGGTTCAGAACCTCATGCACCGGGTTTTGAACCCCGCATTTGACGTTCGGAACCCGACGCGCCGAGTGCAACACTTCGGCGAGGCCGCAACGGCCGTCACAGCCGAAGCAACCAAAACAGCGTCAGGACTTCACCTCATCACAGGCGTCTTTCACGACGCAGATCGAAAAGCGCTTATCGAACACCTGGCCGCTCGGGCAGTGGTCGAAGACGGCTTGCGACTGGGCGTCGCAGGTGGCGTAGGCGGTGGTGCAGTTGGTGCGCACGGGTTGCTTGGGGCCGCGGTTGGTACCGTCGTCGATCATGAAGCGGCCCGAGGGCGCGGGGCATTTGAATTCTGCAGCGGCCTTGGCGAGCGCGGCGGCGGCCTTTTCGGCTTTTGATGTTTGGGGCGCGGGTGGGTTGGGGGATGGGCGGCGGTCGCAGGCGGTTACCGTGACGACTGCCAGCGCACACAGCAACGTGGTGAGTGTGAGTGCGCGGGTCATGGGGGGCTCCTTCGGGGTTGGATGTCCTGAAGTTTACGCTGGGGTTGGCGGTTTTGGTCTATCCCTGTTTCGTCCCCTGGCGGGGCCGACCTACTTTCTTTGTCTTGCCAAAGAAAGGTAGGCAAAGAAAGGCGCGCCCGAGATGGCGACTTCCCCTTGAATTTATGTCGCAGAGAGGGGAAGGGAAAAACTCGCTTCGCTCAGACAGTTTCCCTTCCTTTTTCCTCTCTGCAACAGAAATTCAAGGCGCCATCCAGGGCATGAACGTCAACGACCAAACCGTCTGAGTGCGAGGGTTGGCGCTGTGATGTGCTGAGCTGCTGCTTAACGCAGCATCGCCGACATGGCGGAGAGGCTATTGAGCATGCGTACGGCATGTTCTACGGAGTCGGCGGCGAAGCGGAGCATCGTGCCGTCGATGCGCTCCAGGGCGGGCCATTGGCAGAACAGGTCGGCCAATGCGGGTGTTTGCGTTTGCAGGCGGCAGACGATCGGTGCCTGGAGGCGCAGCGGCATGCTGAAATGGCCGCGCCGTACCGTGGCTTTCACCGCTGCGTAGATGGCTTCGCACGACTGCTCGGGCGAGAGCGATGTGCCGGCGTTCTGGCCTTCGGCCTGCTTGGTCTCGACAAACGTGGTGTGCGGCAGCAGCGGCTTGGTTTCCTTGATGAACACGTCGTCGCCGCTGGCCACGGCCACCGGCACACCGCGCTCGCCGGCCAGGGCGCCGTAGAGGCCGGCTTCGCCCAGTTCCTGTTCGTTGAACCACACGCGCGCAAACGCGAAGCTGTTGATGGTGTGTGCCAGCACGCCGCGGCTGCCGGCGCGCGCGTGGTAGCCGATCATGCACACGGCATCGCAGCCGTCCACGCCGGCCATCATGCTCAGGTAGCGCGGCTTGCCGAGGACGAAGCGTGCGCGGCGGTCGATGGAATCGGGGATGAGGTTGCGGAAACCTCCGTGCGAATCGTTGACGAGCACGTCCGTGGCGCCGCCGTCGAAGGCACCGCGCACAGCGGCGTCGGCTTCGGCGGTCATCCAGCGGCGGGCGCGTTCGTATTCGCCGTTGCCGGCGCGCGTCTGCTCGGGGTGGAACACGTTGGCCACGCCTTCGATGTCGGCGGAAATCAGGATTCGCATGGCGTCAGGTCAGATCAATTCGGTCAATGCACGGCGCGTGTTGCCGTCGCGGCCGGTGACGGCGGTTGCGTGGAACAGCGCGTGCACGATGGCTTGTTCGACGCTGTCAGCGGCGGCCTGGAACAGCGGGTCGAGGTGCGATTCGTGGGTCATGGCGACGGCCGGCATGGCGCGTGTGCCTTCGTGCGGCACGGTGTAGGCAGTAGAGAACGCGAGTGCGATGTCGCCGCTGCCATGGCCGAAGACCGAGCCGGTACGCGCCAGCCCGGCGCCAGCGCGCAAGGCAAGGCGGCGCAACTGGCGTGCATCGAGCGGCGCATCAGTGGCGAGCAGCATGATGATCGAGCCCTTCTCGGGCGTCGGCGTGCCGGCGGCCAGCGCTTTTGCCAGCTCCGCACCGACGTTGCGCCCTGCAAGCGTCAGGTTTTCCGTCACGCCAAAGTTGGACAGCACCAGCGCACCCACCGTGCGCTGCGTGCCGTCGGCAAGCGTCACCACGCGCGACGCAGAACCGATGCCGCCCTTCACGCCAAACGACGACATCCCGCGCCCTGCCCCGACCGCGCCTTGCTCAAACGCTTGGGCTGCCGCAGCGTAGGCCGCGTCGTAGTGCACGTCCTGCACGGCAAACGCCTGCAGGTCGTTCAGGTAGCCGTCATTGCATTCAAAGACGAGCGGATTGACGGTCGACCATGCGCGGCCGATCTGCGGGTTGGCGGCAACCGCCTGGCGGATCTGCGCTTGCGCCACGGCGCCCACGGCAAACGTGTTGGTCAGCGCAATCGGCGTTTCCAGCACGCCCAGTTCGTCTACCTGCACGAGGCCGATGCTCTTGCCGAAGCCGTTGAGCACGACGCTGGCGGCCGGCACCTTGTCGAGGAACGGGTCCCCGGCGTGCGGGCATACCACGGTCACGCCGGTCTGGATGTCGCCGCCGGCAATCGTGGCGTGGCCGACGGTGACGCCGGCCACGTCGGTGATGCTATTGCGTGTGCCGGCCGGCAGCGTGCCGATGGCAGGAAGGCGGATCGGCATATCAACGGCGGTCGATCTTCGGATCCAGCGCGTCGCGCAGGCCGTCGCCCAGCAGGTTGAACGCCAGTACGGTCAGGAAGATGGCCAAGCTCGGGAAGATCGCCACGTGCGGCGCGGTCACCATGTCGGCGCGCGCCTCGTTGAGCATCGCGCCCCACTCCGGCGTGGGCGGCTGTGCGCCCAGGCCCAGGAACGAAAGGCTCGCAGCGGTGATGATCGAGGTGCCGATCCGCATCGAGAAGTACACGACGATGGATGAAATCGTGCCCGGCAGGATGTGCCGCATGATGATCGTCCAGTCCGACGCGCCAATGCTGCGTGCGGCTTCTACATACGTCAGGTGCTTGAGCATGAGCGTATTGCCGCGCACCAGCCGCGCAAACGCCGGAATGCTGAACACCGCCACGGCAAAGATCACGTTGATCATGCCGTTGCCCAGGATGGCCACGATGCCGATGGCCAGCAGGATGCCGGGGAAGGCGAACAGCACGTCGGAGATGCGCATGACGATGCGGTCCCACCAGCCTTCGTAGTAGCCGGCCAACAGGCCGAGCATGGTGCCCACGATGGCGCCGATGATGACCGACACGAAGCCCGCTTCCAGCGAGATGCGCGTGCCCATCAGGATGCGGCTGAAGATGTCGCGGCCCAGCGAGTCGACGCCAAACCAATGCTGCGCCGACGGCCCCGCGTTGAGCGCGTCGTAGTCGAAATAGTTTTCCGGGTCGAACGGCACGATGTGCGGCGCGAGGATGGCGATCAACACCAGCGCGATCACGAACACACCTGCGCCCATCGCCAGATGCTGCTTATGGAACTTGCGCCAGAACTCCGTCCACGGGGTGCGGACGGGTTCGGTGGCGGCTTGCGGTGCGACCGCCTGGCTTGCGGCTTGGGTCATGGCGGCCTCCTTACTTCTTGTAGCGGATGGTGGGGTTGATGACGGTGTACAGCATGTCCACCACGAGGTTGATCAGGATGAACTCCAGCGAAAACAACAGCACCTCGGCCTGGATGACCGGGTAGTCGCGCATCTCCACCGCATCTACCAGCAGGCGCCCGAGGCCCGGCCAGTTGAACACCTTTTCCACGACGATCGAGCCGCCCAGCAGAAAGCCGAACTGCAGACCCATCATCGTCACCACCGGGATCATCGCGTTGCGCAGGCAATGCTTGATGACCACCACCGTTTCGCGCACGCCCTTGGCACGGGCGGTGCGCACGAAATCTTCCTGCAGCACTTCCACGAACGATGCACGCGTGAAGCGCGCCATCACGGCGGCCACCGCTGCGCCCAGCGTGAGCGACGGCAGGATGTAGTGCTTCCAGGTATCTGCGCCGATGGACGGCAGCCAGCCGAGCTGCACCGAGAACACTTCCATCAGCAGCATACCCAGTGCGAACGCGGGGAACGAGATGCCCGACACGGCGAGCGTCATACCCAGGCGGTCCGGCCACTTGTTGCGCCACACGGCGGATGTGATGCCGATCACCATGCCGAAGATCACCGCCCACACCATGCTGGCAATCGTCAGGTTGAGCGTCGGCCAGAAGCGTTCGCCAATCTCTTCGCTCACCGGCCGCTTGGTGCGGATCGAGTTGCCGAACTCGCCGCGCAGCGCGTTACCGAAAAAGCGCACGAACTGCTCGTGCATCGGCTTGTCGAGCCCCAGATCGGCGCGGACCAGCTCGACGGTGGCCGGGTCGGCTTCGGGGCCGGCAGCCAGTCGCGCCGGGTCGCCCGGCAACAGGTGCACGAACAGGAACACCAGCACTGCCACGATCAGCAGTGTCGGGATCACGCCCAGCACACGTTTAATGAAGTAGTTCAGCATGGCAAATCCACCGCAGGCGGCAATTCAAATGCAAGGGCCCGCGCAACGGCTGCGCGGGCCGGTACGGCAATGAGACTTATTGCTTGATGTCGATGTCGTCGAAGCTGAACGAACCGTCCGGTGCCACGTACGCACCCGACAGGCGCTTCGAGCGCGCGTAGACGATCTTCTCCGTCACCAGGAAGGCCCACGGTGCGTCTTCCCAGATGCGCTTCTGCGCGTCGGTGTAGAGCTTCGACTTCTCTGCGCGATCGGTCGTGCGCAGCGCGCCGGCGATGTCGGCATCGACCTGCTCGTTCTTGTAGTACGCCGTGTTGAACGACTTGGGCGGCATGGCTTCCGATGCCAGCAGCGGACGCAGCGCCCAATCCGATTCACCCGTCGACGACGACCAGCCTGCGTAGTACATGCGCACGCCGGCGTCTTCGGGCTTCGGCACGCTTTCGACGCGCTCGACGCGCTGGCCGGCTTCCAGCGCCAGCACCGAGGCCTTGATGCCGACCTGCGCCAGTTGCTGCTGCACGAACTGGATGATCTTCTGCGCCGTCGTGTGGTTGTAGGCGGACCACAGTTGCGTCTCGAAGCCGTTCGGGTAGCCCGCTTCCTTCAGCAGCTCTTTCGCCTTGGCCGGGTTGTACGGCCACGGGCCCAGCTTGACGGCGTAGTCCACGCCCGGCGGCACCACACCTTCAGACGGCACGGCGTAGCCCGCAAACGCCACCTTGGTCAGCGCATCCTTGTTGATGGCGTAGTTGATTGCCTGACGCACCTTCGGGTTGTCGAACGGCTTCACGTTGGTGTTGAAGCTGACATAGCGCTGGATGATCGACGGCGCGGCAATCAGGTCAACCTTCGGGCTGCTCTTGAGCACCGCTGCCTGTTCAAACGGAATCGTGAATGCAAAGTCGGCTTCGCCCGTCTGCATGACGGTGGCGCGCGTGTTGTTGTCGACCACCGGCTTCCAGGTGATGGTGTCGATCTTCGGCAGGCCATGCTTCCAGTAGCCGTCGAATTTCTTGCCCTTCAGGTAGTCGGTCTGCTTCCATTCGACAAACTCGAACGGGCCGGTGCCGACCGGGTGGAAGGCGATGTCCTTGCCGTACTTCTTGAGCGCCGTGGGCGAAATCATGGCCGCCGACGGGTGCGCCAGCACGTTGATGAACGGCGAGAACGGTTCCTTGAGCGTCACGCGCGCGGTGTACGGATCGACCACGTCGGTCTTCGCCACGCGGTTGAACAGCACGAAGCGCTTGAGCTTGTTGGCCGGGTCCGTCACGCGGTCCAGGTTGGCCTTGACGGCGTTGGCGTCAAACGTGGTGCCGTCGTGGAACTTCACGCCCTTGTGCAGCTTGAACGTGTAGACCAGGCCGTCCTTGCTGACGTCGTAGCTGTCGCACAGCACGTTGACCAGCTTCATGTCCTTGTCGAAGCCGAACAGGCCTTGATAGAACGACTTGGCGGCGCTGAACGACAGCGTGTCGTTCGCGTCGTACGGGTCCATCGTGGTGAAGGTCGAGTAGACCGCCATCACGGCGTCCTTGGCGGCAAAGGCCGGCACGGTGAATGCCGCCAGGGCCAGGCCGCTGGCAACCATGGCTGCGCGCGGGCCGAATGCGACTCGGTGGGCAAAGCGATTGAACATTTCCTTCCTCCTCATCAAAGATGACGTCTCACTGCGTTCTGTATTGCGATTAATACGCGCCGCCAATCGAATGGCGGGCAACAAAGTGGTCTGGCGCCACTTGCACCAACGGCTGCACCACCGGCAGGTCGCCAACGGCACGGATCGGGCTGGGAATTTCGTGCGTGGAAAGTTCACGCTTCAGGTGACGGCGTGCCGGGTCCGCAATCGGCACGGCCGACATCAGCTTCTTCGTATAGGGATGCTGCGGGTTTTCGAAGATCGCGCGGCGCGGGCCGATCTCGACGATCTGGCCGAGATACATCACCGCCACGCGATGGCTGATGCGCTCCACCACCGCCATGTCATGCGAGATGAACAGGAACGCAACGCCAAACTCCTTCTGCAGATCGAGCATGAGGTTGACGATCTGCGCCTGGATCGACACGTCCAGGGCGGACACCGACTCATCGGCAATCACCACCTTCGGGTTCAATGCCAGCGCGCGCGCAATGCAGATGCGCTGGCGCTGCCCGCCCGAGAACTCGTGCGGATAGCGCGACGCATGCGCGGCCTGCAGGCCCACCTTGTCGAGCAGCCATTCCACGCGTTGCTGTGCCTCTTTGCCGGAGGCCACCTTGTGCACCAGCAGCGGCTCCATGATGGAGTAGCCGACCGGCACGCGCGGGTCCAGCGAGGCGAATGGGTCCTGGAAGATGAACTGGATGTTTCGGCGAAGCGTCTGGAGCGCGGGCCCCTTCAACTCGCCGATGTTCTGGCCGGCAAATTCGATGCTGCCGCTCTGGCACTCCACCAGACGCAAGAGCGACCGTCCCGTCGTCGACTTGCCGCAGCCCGATTCGCCGACCAGCGCCAGCGTCTCACCAGGGTAGAGATCGAAACTGACCTGCTCCACCGCATGCACCCGGCGCGTGACCCGGCCGAAGATGCCCGTGGGCACGTCAAAGCGCGTGACGAGATCACGCACACGCAAAATGGGTTGCACATCGTGCGACGCCGCCGGTTGCGGTGTCGTGTCGACCGCTGCGGCCGTGCCATCCACACGCAACAGCGGAAAGCGCGCCGGGCCATCGGTGCCCTGCATCGAGCCGAGGCGCGGCACCGCCGACAGCAGCGCACGCGTATACGGATGCGCCGGCTGTGCGAAGACCGTGGCCGACGGGCCCTCTTCCACGCGGTCGCCCTTGTACATCACGAGCACGCGGTCGGCCACTTCCGCCACCACGCCCATGTCGTGCGTGATGAACACCACGGCCATGTGCAGCTCCTGCTGCAGCGCGCGGATCAGTTGCAGGATTTCGGCCTGGATGGTGACGTCCAGCGCGGTGGTCGGCTCATCCGCAATCAGCAGCGACGGTTTGCATGACAGCGCCATCGCGATCATCACGCGCTGGCGCATGCCGCCCGACAGTTGGTGCGGATAGCGCCCCAGCACATTGCGCGCCTCGGGAATGCGCACCAGCTCCAGCATGCGCAGCGCCTCGGCCTTGGCTTCACTGGCGGGCTTGCCCTGGTGCAGGCGGATCGATTCGGCAATCTGCTCGCCCACGGTGAACACCGGGTTGAGCGAGGTCATGGGCTCCTGGAAGATCATCGCGATATCGGCGCCGCGCACGCCGCGCATGGCCGCGGGACTGGCGCTGGCCAGGTCCAGCACTTCGCCGTTGCGGCGGCGCAGGTGCATCTGCCCGCCGATGATCTTGCCGCCGCCGTGCTCCACCAGCCGCATCAGCGCCAGCGACGTCACCGACTTGCCCGAACCCGATTCGCCCACCACGGCCAGCGTCTCGCCGCGGTCGACATGGAACGACAGGTTGCGCACCGCGTCGACCACGCGTTCGGACGTGGCAAAGCGCACGCTCAGGTCTTGCACCTGCACGACGCGCTGATCGGGCATGGCAATGACGCTGCCGGCACTGGGCTGTTTGGTTGCTGTCACGACAAATCTCCTGCTGTCCTGCTCGCTTCTCTGCTGGGCTGCTGCTTACCGGTAGATCGACACGACAGGCGCTTCGGCCCCGCGCGCGAACCCGCGGTACATCCCTTCGGTGTTGAACGGCAACGCGACGTTGCCCTGCGCGTCCACGGCAATCAGCCCGCCGCGGCCGTTGATGGCCATCAGCTTGCGCATGACCACGTCGTCGGTGGCATCGGCCAGCGACTTGCCGGCGTATTCCATCTGCGCGGCCACGTCATAGGCGGCCACGGCACGGATGAACATCTCGCCCGTGCCCGTGCACGACACCGCAGCCACGTTGTTCGCAAAGCAGCCCGCGCCGACGATGGGCGTATCGCCCACGCGGCCAACCTTCTTGTTGGTGACGCCGCCCGTGGAGGTGGCGGCCGCGAGGCGCCCTTGCGCGTCGCATGCCACGGCGCCCACGGTGCCGAACTTGTTGTCCGGGTCGATGGGCGCGGCTTCCTTGGCCACGAGCGACGCGGCATCGTGATCGAGCAGCGCCATGCCGTCTTGCTGGCGAGCACGCTGCCATTGGGCGTAGCGCGCTTCGGTGTAGTAGTAGTCGGGCTCGACAAACTCCAGGCCCTGCGCTTGGGCGAACGCCTCGGCGCCTTCGGAGGTGAACAAGACGTGTTCGCTGCGCTCCATCACCGCGCGGGCCGCAAGGATCGGGTTGCGCAGGCGCTTGACGCAGGTGACTGCGCCGGCCGCCAGCGTGGCGCCGTCCATGATCGACGCATCGAGTTCGTACGTGCCGGCGCTGGTGAGCACCGCCCCCTTGCCGGCGTTGAACAGCGGACACTCCTCGAGCAAGCGCACGGCTTCGGTCACGGCATCCAGCGCGCTGCCGCCGTCCATGAGAATGCGTTGCCCGGCGGCCAGGATGTCGTTCAGGGCCTGCTGGTAGGCGGCTTCCTTGTCGGCACTCATGGCCGTGCGGGTGATGGTGCCGGCGCCGCCATGAATGGCGAGGATGGGCGTAGTCATGCGTGGCTCGATGTAAATCAGTTTTCAGCGGTGCGTTTGCGGCCGCGTCGGGTGGTCGTCGATGTGCCGGGAGCGTTCGCGGCGTCGTTGGCGCGCGGCGCCGGGGCGGTATGCAGCCACGGCAGCACAAATTCAGTCAGGCGTTCGGCCGATTCCAGCGAATGCGCCGAGCGATGCGCCACCGCGCCGCACAGCGCTTCGAACAGCGCCACGGCAGCCGTGTCGGACGTGGCGGAGAACTGCCGCTCCGGCCGCGCATACAACGCAATGTCGGCCAGCGGCGCGAGCGGCGACGTGGGGCTGTCGGTCAGCGCCAGCAGCTGGCAGCCTTGCTTGCCGGCCTGCTTGGCCAGCGTGATGGTGTCCGCCGCATAGCGCGGGAATGCGATGGCGATCAGCAGATCCTTCGGCCCGATCTTGCGCAGCTGGCGCGCCGCATCCGATGCGCCGCCCGGCTGCGAAACGGAGATCACCGTGTCGCAGTAAAGATCGAGCCCATGGCGCAGCAGGCCCGCCAGATAGCCGCTGGCGCCAAAGCCCATCACGTAGATGCGCTGTGCGCCGAGGATGGCGTCGACCGCGCGTTCGCACGCAGCGGCGTCGAGCATGCGGCGCGTGGCGTCGAGGTTGGCGATGTCTTCGTTGAGCGAGGCCGCGAAGATCTCCGCGCTGGTGGCCGGGCGCGCCAGCTCGTGGCGCAGTTTTTCCACCGGCGCGAGCGTCGCCTCGAAGCCGCGCAGCAGCCCCGCGCGGAACTGCGGATAGCCGTCAAAGCCCAGCGCCAGCGCAAAACGGTTGGCCGTGGCAATCGACATGTCGACCGCGGCGGCAAACTCGTCGATGCGCATGGTGGCCGCGCGGAACGGGTTCGCCAGCACGTATTCCGCCATGCGCTGGTGCGCCGGCGTGAGCGTGGCAAGGGCCGCTCCAATGCGCTCGGAGACCGTCGCATCGGCGGCAAATGCGCCTTTCGACACATCCGTGCGCTTGCTGGTGGATTTCGCCATGTTCCTGGGCCGTGAAAATTTTGTGTAAATGTATTTTCACGAATCGGCCGTGTAAAGAAAAAAACTTTCATGAAGACCTATGGTTTTCCCTAGGTCCAATGCCGCCGCACAGATTGCGGGCGACCGCTGCTTCGGTACGGTGCAATGCACCAGTCCAAACGCCTCCGGCGCGCAGGATCGTGCGACGCAGCACGCTACAATCGCAGCCTTCTCCGATTTGCCTTCAAGCGCAGTTTTTCGTGATCCGATTCGACGACCTCGTCCTCCAGCGCGGCACCAAGGTGCTGTTCGACCACGCCACCGCAACCCTCAACCCCGGTGAACGGGTCGGCCTTGTCGGCGTGAACGGCAGCGGCAAATCCACGCTGTTTTCGATGCTGCGCGGCGAATTGCACGCCGACGGCGGCGAAGTCGCCATCCCGCCCACCTGGCAGGTCGCCCACGTAGCGCAGGAAACGCCGGCAGTCGACCGCAGCGCGCTCGACTACACGCTCGACGGCGATACCCGCCTGCGCGACATCGAACGCCGCCTCGCCGCGGCCGAAGCGGCGCACGACGGCCACGCACAGGCCGAAGCCCACACCGCCTTTGCCGATGCCGACGGCTACACCGCACCGGCGCGCGCGCAGGCGCTGCTGCTCGGTCTCGGTTTCACGATGGCGCAGACGTCGCAGCCGGTGGCGAGCTTCTCCGGTGGCTGGCGCATGCGCCTGAATCTGGCGCAGGCGCTGATGTGCCCGTCCGACCTGCTGCTGCTCGATGAGCCGACCAACCACCTGGATTTGGATGCGGTGGTCTGGCTGGAAGACTGGCTGTCGCGCTACGCCGGCACGCTCGTCATGATTTCGCACGACCGCGAATTCCTCGACGGCGTCTGCAACGTCACGCTGCATATCGAGAACCAGAAACTCAAACGCTACGGCGGCAACTACACGCAGTTCGAGACGCAGCGCCTGCAGCAGATGGCGCTGCAGGAAGCGTCGTACGCACGGCAGCAGAAGCAGATCGCGCACCTCGAATCGTTCATCACGCGCTTCAAGGCCAAGGCCAGCAAGGCCAAGCAGGCGCAGAGCCGCGTCAAGGCGCTGGAGCGCATGGAGCGCCTCGCGCCCGTGCATGCGGCGGCGGGCTTCTCGTTCGAATTCCGCGAGCCTGAGGCGGCGCCCAACCCGATGCTCACGTTTGAAGGCGTCGATTGCGGCTATCCCGGCCCGAGCGTTGATGAGCCCATCACCATCCTCAAACACCTGACGTTTTCGATCCAGACCGGCCAGCGCATCGGCCTGCTGGGTGCCAATGGCCAGGGCAAGTCGACGCTGGTGAAAACGCTGGCCGAGACGCTGGCGCCGCTGTCCGGCACGATCCGGCGCGGCAAGGGGCTGCAGATCGGGTACTTCGCCCAGCACCAGCTCGAAACGCTCGACGACCACGCCTCGCCGCTGCTGCATCTGGCGCGGCTGGCACCCGACGTGCGCGAGCAGGAACTGCGCGACTTTCTCGGCAGCTTCAACTTCCGCGGCGACATGGCGACGTCGCCCATCGAGCCGTTCTCGGGCGGCGAGAAGGCGCGCCTGGCGCTCGCCCTGATCGTCTGGCAGCGCCCCAACCTGCTGCTGCTCGACGAGCCGACCAACCACCTGGATCTCGACACGCGCGAAGCGCTGACGATGGCGCTCGCCCAGTTCGACGGCACGCTGATCCTCGTCTCGCACGACCGGCATCTGCTGCGCGCCACGACCGACCAGTTCCTGCTCGTCGGCCAGGGCACCGTCGCCCCGTTCGACGGCGATCTGGACGACTACCGCGACTGGCTGCTCAAGCAAGCCGCGGCCAAGCGCGCAGCCGCGGGCGCACAGGCGGCTTCGGCCGATGCAGATGGCGCACCGGCCACCAACCGCCGCGACCAGAAGCGCGAAGAGGCCGCCGAACGTCAACGCCTGAATGCGCTGCGCAAGCCGCTGCAGAAGAACGTCGACGCCATCGAAAAACGCATGGCGCCGCTGCAAAAGGAAAAGGCAGAACTCGAAGCCTTCCTCGCCGATGGCGCCGCGTATGAGGAGGCCAACAAGGCACGCATGATGGAAAGCCTGCGCCGCCAGGCTGAACTGAACGCCGAACTCGACGAGCTGGAAGAACGCTGGCTCGAGCTGCACGAACAACTCGAACAAATCAATTGAGGCTGGCGCGTCCGGCCAAGGAGACCTGTTGATGACATCGCCGTCGCCGGACACCGCAACGCATCAGCCACTGACCGGCGTGCGCGTGCTCGACCTCACGCGCTTGCTGCCCGGCCCGGCCGCCACGCGCCACCTGGCCGACCTCGGCGCAGAAGTCATCAAGATCGAAGACCCCGGCCCCGGCGACTACGCGCGCGACATGATGCGCACCTCCGCTGACCGCGCGGCTGAACGCCCGAGCCTGTTCTTCCGCTCGCTCAATCGCGGCAAGACCGAAATGCGGCTCGACCTGAAACGCGCAGAAGACCGCGACGCGCTCATCGAACTCGTACGCCACGCCGATGTGCTGATCGAAAGCTTCCGCCCTGGCGTCATGGCGCGCCTCGGTGTCGGCTGGGACACCCTGCGCGCGGCCAACCCGGCGCTCGTCATGTGTTCCATCAGCGGCTACGGCCAGGACGGCCCGCTGGCGCAAGCGGCCGGCCACGACATCAACTACGTCGGCTATGCGGGTATACTCGATCAACTCGCCAGCGCGGATGGCACGCCCATCGTCCCGAACGTGCAGATCGGCGACCTGCTGGGCGGCGCCCTCACGGCGGTGGTCGGCATCCTGGCCGCGCTGGTCGACGCGCGCGCCACGGGCCGCGGCCGCTACGTCGATGTATCGATGACGGACTCGGTGTTCGCGCACAACCTGATGGCGTTCTTTGCCGTCGGCACGCGCGGCAAGGCCAGCCCTGCGGGCACCGATTTGCTCAATGGCGGCGTGCCGTGCTACGGCGTATATCGCACGGCGGACGATCGCTTCATGGCCGTCGGCGCGCTCGAATTGAAGTTCTGGCAGGCGATGTGCGAGGTCATCGAAAAACCCGAATGGAAAGCGCAGCACTGGGCGCTCGGCCAGCGCGTCGGCGGCGATGACGCACACGCCATTCGCGACGAACTTGCTGCGCTCTTCCTGACCGCCACGCAAGCCGAATGGACCGCGCGTTTTGCCGATGCCGATTGCTGTGTCACGCCCGTGCTGCGCATGGAAGAAGCGCTGCAACATCCGCTCTTTGTCGAGCGCAACAGCGTGGTGAAGGAGAACGGCGAGCCCGTGCAGCTCGCCTTGCCGCTACGGTTTGCCGATTGACGAATCGGCGCGGTCCTGCGCGTCGAGCGCATCGAGCAGGCGCCCGGCTTCTTCCAGCTGGTGCTGGCTGAACACGCGGATGCCGTGTTGGCGCAGCAGCGCCGCCGTCACGCCCTCGCCCTCCTGCAACTGGCTGGAAAACGTCCCGTCGTAGAGAAATGCAGAACCGCAAGACGGGCTGCGCTCGGTGAGCACGGCGACTTGCACGCCGGCAGACTGCGCCGCCTCCAGGGCGCGTTGCGCGCCCCTTACAAACGCTTCCGTAACGTCATGGCCGTGGTGCTCGACGACACTGGCTGCGCCGCGCAGTACCGCCGCGCCACCGCCCTCGCCGTGAATTTCCGCGGGCAGACGCGGCACCGGCAAACCGCCGGCCATCTCCGGGCACATCGGCACGATACGGCCTTCCATCTGCCAGCATGCCAGGATGCCGCCCTCGGTGGCGACCGTGCCGCCGTCATAGCGCACCGGCTGGCCCAGCAGGCAGGCACTCACCAGCACGCGTTGCATGATCGGCGGCCCCAGCTCAGCGGCGCTCGCGGCGGATCATCCCCACCACCAGCGTCAGCGACAGAATCACCAGCCAGATCAGCGACCACACCGGCACCGACAGGCCCAGCACCGGCGGCATCGGCCCGACGCACAGGCCATCGGCTTCGAAGACCTGCGGCAACCATTTGGCAGTCGGCAGCGCGTTGACCCAGTTCTCGATCGGATCGATGCCGCACGTTGCCTTGGGGTTCAGCAGCAGCGATACGTGGTACCCCGCCACACACAGTCCGGCCAGCCCCGACAGCATGCCCAGCCCGTGCCACAGCAGCCGCGTGGCCGACGACAGCGCCGCCAGCAGCGAGAACACGCCGATGCCCAGGAACGCAAACCGCTGCAGGATGCATAGCGGGCATGGCTGCAGCCCCTCAACGTGCTGCAGGTACAGCGCATAGCCGACCACCCCGAAGGAGATCACGGCAATCAGCAGGAAAAAGGCGCGCGAGTTGGCTTGCATGGCGGCGTCAGTTCAGAGGAGTCATGGAGAAAAGTTGGCGGATTATCGCATCGCAACGGCACATGCATTTTCAAATGGCATCAGCGATACCGTTGCGAAATATTGAACGATCAAGCCTCCAGCGAGCGCACCCGGTCAATGGCTTGCTCAATGCGCTCGACGGCAATGACCTCCAGCCCGTCGATCGCCTGCTTGGGGGCGTTGGATTTCGGGATCACGGCAATCGAGAAGCCCAGCTTGGCGGCTTCCTTCAACCGCTCCTGGCCGCGCGGCGTCGGGCGGATTTCCCCGGCCAGGCCGATCTCGCCGAACACCACCAGCCCGCGCGGCAGCGCCTTGTTGCGCATCGACGAGTGGATCGCCAACAGCACCGCCAAGTCCGCCGCCGGTTCGGTGATCTTCACGCCGCCCACCGCGTTGAGAAACACGTCCTGATCGAAGCACGCAATGCCGGCATGACGGTGCAGCACCGCCAGCAACATCGCGAGCCGGTTCTGTTCCAGCCCCACCGCCAAGCGGCGCGGATTCGGCACGTTGGCCGTATCCACCAGCGCCTGGATTTCGACCAGCAGCGGCCGCGTGCCTTCCTGCGTTACCAGCACGCACGAACCCGGCACCACCTGCTCGTGCTGCGACAGGAACAGCGCCGACGGATTCGCCACGCCGCGCAGGCCGCGCTCCGTCATTGCAAACACGCCCAACTCGTTGACGGCGCCAAAACGGTTCTTGAACGCACGCACCAGCCGGTAGGCGGAATGCGTATCGCCCTCGAAATACAGCACCGTATCGACAATGTGTTCGAGCACACGAGGGCCCGCCAGAGCGCCTTCCTTGGTCACATGGCCGACCAGAATGGTGGTCACATCCAGCCGCTTGGCAATGCGCGTCAGCTGCGCCGCGCACTCGCGCACCTGGGCCACGGAGCCCGGCGCCGAGGTCAGCGCCTCAGAATACAGCGTCTGGATCGAATCGATGACGACGACTTCCGGCTTTTCCGTCTCGATGGTCGCCTGGATGCGCTCAAGCTGGATTTCTGCCAGCAGCGCAAGGTTCGGGCTTTCGATGCCCAGGCGCCGTGCACGCAGCGCGATCTGCGAGCCGGATTCTTCGCCGCTTACGTACAGCACCCGCCGGTCGGTCGACAGGTTGGACAGCGCCTGCAGCAACAGCGTCGATTTGCCGATCCCGGGATCACCGCCGATGAGCACCACTCCGCCGCTGACCAGGCCGCCGCCCAGTACGCGGTCAAACTCGTCGATGCCGCTGGAGAAGCGCGGCACATCCACCGCGTCGATGTCCGACAGCTTGCGCACCGTCGCGCTCGATGCCAGCGACTGGAAACGCGCGCCGGCGCCGGACGTCGGCTGCGCGACGGTTTCCACCAGCGTGTTCCACTGCTGGCAATTCGGGCACTGCCCCGCCCACTTCGGTGCCGTGCCGCCACATTCGGTGCACGTATAGACCGTCTTGCTCTTGGCCAAACAACCCCCTGCTTACGGCGCCGCGCATGGGCGGCCGCCGCTTGATCTTTGTATTGACGATGCTGCGCTCAGGCAGCCTTGCCCAGGTCGCCGGCCTCTGCCGTGCTGACCGGTTCAACCGACACCGGCACGCGCGGCGCCAATGCACACATCAGCTCATAGCCGACGGTGCCGGACGCCTGCGCGACGTCGTCGATGGGCAAACCTTCGCCCCACAGCGTGACCGGTGTGCCGACACGCGCTTCGGGCACGCCAGCCAGGTCGACGGTGATCATGTCCATCGACACGCGGCCCACGATATGCGTGCGCACGCCGTCGACCAGCACCGGCGTATGGTTGCCGTCCCAACCGGGCGCATGACGCGGGTAGCCGTCGGCATAACCGCACGCGACGATGCCGATGCGCATCGGGTGCTCCACAACAAAACGCGAGCCGTAACCGATCGTCGCGCCGGGCTGCAGATCCTGGATGGCGATCAGCTCGCTCTTGAGCGACATGGCCGGCATCAGGCCCGTGCCGTCGATGTCCGCCGCCACGCCCGTCGGCGATGCGCCGTACATGATCACGCCCGGGCGCACCCAGTCGCGATGCGCTTTCGGATGCCACAGCGTCGCCGCAGAGTTGGAGAGCGACGCTTCGCCCGGCAAACCTTGCGTGGCCTGTTCAAACGCGATGAGTTGATGCTCGATGCCGCGCGGGCCGTCGGCATCGGAAAAATGCGTCATGTGAACGATCGTGCCGACGCCCGAAATGGCACGGGCGCGCTCCCAGGCGGCGCGGTAGGCGGCAGGCGCGAAGCCGAGGCGGCTCATGCCCGTATTGATCTTGAGCTGCACGCTGATGGGCCCTTTCGGGCGTGCCAGTTCCAGCATGCGCAGTTGCTCTTCGCAGTGGACGGTGGTGGTCAGGCGGTACTGCTCGACGATGGCCAGATCTTCCGGCTTGAAGAAACCTTCGAGCAGGAGGATCGGCCCCTGCCAGCCGAGCTGGCGCAGGCGGACGGCCTCGTCCAGATCGAGCAGGCCGAAACCGTCGGTCTGGCGCAGGCCTTCATATACGCGTTCGATGCCGTGACCGTACGCGTTGGCTTTGACGACGGCCCACACGCGCGAGTTGGGCGCGTGGCGGCGGGCAACCTGGAGATTATTGGCAAGTGCTGGGCCGTGGATGACGGCCTGGATGGGTCTTGGCATGACGGCAAACCTGCAAAACGTGAATGCGATGGCGCGCTCGTGGCGCGGCGTCGGTGCTGCAATGCAACAGGCAAACAGGCTGTGAGCGGGCCGTGCGCCCGGGCTCACGCGATGAGCGTTCTATTTGACCACAGGACGCTAACTGGTTCGCGTCTGTCATCAGCGTGCCAAAAAAGAAAGTGCGCGGCCGTCACCGGAAGGGCACAAGTTTCGTGATATAAAGCCGTTCAATTTAGGCATGGGAAAACCGTCGTGATGCGCTGCGGGCATGGAGAAAGTTGGGCACCAGCCACTTCTTTTTGCGCTGTGGCGTCACATCCGGTTTGACCATGCAAACAGGCGAGATCAAAAACAAGCTGCGGGCGGAACGCATGGCCCGAACGCCTGTCAGTGAAGATTCCCGAGGTTGCCCGGCGATGCGTGTTTTGCAGCACCGCAAGGGCCCCGTCCAAGGGAACCACAATCAGGGGAGCCCTCGCGGGCGCTGGCTTCAATGCCGGCTCCGCGCACCTGTGCGCTGCGCGGCCGGTCAGCCGACGCACCGCTTGGCCGGCACCCCCGGGGGGCGCTTCCGAGTGCCGGCACGCTGCCGGCAGGACGTGAAGACGAACATGGCACCGCGGTCTACGGGGACGAATTCGAAGGTATGAAGAAGGGCTTTTACACCATCATGGCGGCACAGTTTTTTTCGTCGCTCGCCGACAATGCGCTGCTCATTGCCGCCATCGCCCTTCTGACAGAGATGCATGCGCCGCAGTGGATGACCCCGCTGCTCAAATTGTTCTTCGTGCTCTCTTACGTTCTACTTGCCGCCTTCGTCGGCGCGTTTGCCGATTCCCGGCCCAAGGGCAAGGTGATGCTCATCACCAATGCCATCAAGCTGGTCGGTTGCGGCGTGATGCTCACCGGTCTGCACCCGCTGCTCGCCTATGGCGTGGTCGGTTTTGGTGCAGCGGCCTATTCGCCCGCCAAGTACGGCATCCTCACCGAACTCCTTCCCCCTGAAAAACTTGTCGCCGCCAATGGTTGGATCGAAGGGCTGACCGTCGGCTCGATCATCCTGGGCACCGTGCTGGGCGGGGCGCTGATTTCCAATCATGTGTCGGCTTGGCTGCTGTCGTTCGACATTCCCGGGCTCGAGCGCATCGATACCCCCGCCGAAGCGGCCATGCTGGTGATCATGGTGATCTACCTGATCGCGGCGCTGTTCAACACGCGCATTCCCGATACCGGTGCACGGTATCCGCAGCAGGAAAAGAATCCGGTACGTCTCATTTCGGAGTTTGCCGACTGCTTCAACGCCCTGTGGCACGACAAGCTGGGCCAGATATCCCTGGCGGTGACGACGCTGTTCTGGGGCGCGGGCGCCACGCTGCAATTCATCGTGCTGAAGTGGGCGGAGCAATCGCTGGAGCTGAACCTGTCGCAGGGTGCCATTCTGCAAGCGGTGGTGGCAGTGGGCGTGGCGGCCGGCGCCATGGCTGCCGCCGTGAAGATTCCGCTGCGCCGCTCGCTCGACGTGCTGCCAGTGGGCGTGGCAATGGGCGCGGTGGTCATGCTGATGGCGTTCTACACCAAGCATACGATTCCCGAGATCACATTCCACATCGGCGCGATGAAGCTGCCGCTGTACATGATGATCGCCTACTTGTTCCTGATGCTGGTGGGCGCCATGTCGGGCTTTTTCGTGGTGCCGATGAACGCACTGCTGCAGCATCGCGGGCACGTGCTGCTCTCGGCCGGGCACTCGATTGCGGTGCAGAACTTCAACGAAAACGTCTCGGTGCTGCTGATGCTGTGCCTGTACGCGCTGCTCATCAAGCTGAATGTGTCGGTGGGCGTGGTGATCGTGTCGTTCGGTGTCTTCGTCTGCCTGACGATGGCGCTGGTCATGCGCCGGCACCGCGTCAACGAGAAGCTCTTCCATACCGCCGCGCTCATCGGCGAAGACAAGCACCACTGACGCAGTGCCCGCCGCACCGGCGGGCAACTACTGGCCGCCGCGCTCCGCGTAGACCTTGCGCGCCAGGCAGAGATCTTCCCAGGCACGCGCCTTGTCCGTCAGCGTGCGCAGCAGATAGGCCGGGTGATAGGTCACCACCACCGGCACGCCTTCCACTTCGTGCACCTTGCCGCGCAGCTTGCCGACGGGCGTTTGCGTCTGCAGCAGATTTTGCGCCGCAATGCGCCCCAGCACCACGATGATGCGCGGCTTGACCAGCGCAATCTGACGCTTGAGATACGGATCGCACATGGCCGATTCGTCCGGCTCCGGGTCGCGATTGCCCGGCGGGCGGCATTTGAGCACGTTGGCGATGAACACGCCCTTCTCGCGCGACAGGCCGATCGATCGCAGCATGCTGTCGAGCAGCTTGCCGGCCTGGCCGACGAACGGTTCGCCCTGCTTGTCCTCTTGCTCGCCAGGCGCCTCACCGATCAGCATCCATTCCGCCTCGCGATCGCCAACGCCGAAAACGGTGTTCGTGCGGCCTTGGCACAGCTTGCACGAGGTGCAGTTGAAAACGGCGGCTTCGAGCTGTGCCCAATCGAACGCGGCGATGCGCTGGGCGCGTGGGGCAGCCGTGTCGGATGGCACCTCCGCCTCCATGACAGGCGGCTCAACTCGCACCGGTTCGGACTCGGCAGCGACAAACGAATCGACTTCCACCTCCACGGCGACCGGCTCGGCGACAGACGCCTTGACGGCCTCCACCTCGGCCGGCCCAGCCCCGCGCAAAGTCCATTCGGTCGAAACACCCAGCGCTTCCAGCATTCGGGATCGACGATTCATGCGGCCTCCACCCCGCTCGCCTCGCACACCATGCGCATGACGAGCGCATCTTCGCGCGTGTTGTTTTCGGCCGGGTAATAGCGCTTGCGCCGGCCGATCTCGGCAAACCCGATACGGTGATACAGCGCAATCGCGCCGGTATTGGAGGGACGCACTTCCAGCAGCAGGCTGCCGAAGCCATGCACCAACGTGAGCGCCGTGGCCAGACGCATGAGCCAACGGCCGAGGCCTTGCCGTTGCCACGCCGGTGCCACCGTCACGTTGAGCAGGTGCATCTCGTCCACCACCGGCATGAGGATCAGGTAGCCCGCGACCTCGTTGCCGCCATCACGCAAAACAATGCCGAGGTGGCCGGACTTGAGCGAATCCTCAAAGTTGCCGCGCGACCAGGGAAACGTGAACGCCGCCTGCTCCACCGCCGCAACGCCTGCCAGATCGAGCGCTGTCATGCGCTCTGCGCGCCAGCCCGCAGGCAGCGGCGTCTGCGTGATGACGCGGGCCAGTGCGTTGTCGATCAGGCTCATGGCTGGGTACCTGCGGCAGCCTTGGCCTGCTGCACCGCTTGTCGCTCGTCAATGGTGAGCGCGACCTTGTCACGGACATAGAGCGGCGCCGCATCTTCAGGCCGCACGGTATGGCCGGCGGCCAGGAGGCGCAGACCCACGGCGATGATTTCCCGGGCGTGCGGCGCGACCTCGGGCAACACAGCGGCGGCCCCTGCAGCGATGCTCAACTGATCGCCGAACACCGCGGCGGCATTGCCCGCCAGCCAATACGGCTGCGACGGCGCGACAATGTTTTGGGGCCCGCTGACCTGGATGGCGGAAAGCGCATGCCAGCCGGATGCGTCCTGCGCGGCATCGGCGGGAATGAAGCTGGCCCAGTAGCACTCGTCCATACGCGCATCGAGGGCGATGGTCACAGCCGTGCCGGCGGGCAACGTTGCGCGCGTCTGCTCGGCACAGGCAACAAGCGAGTTGACGGGCACGACCGGCAGATCCGCACCAAACGCCAAACCCTGCGCCACGCCGCACGCTGTGCGTAGCCCCGTGAAGGAACCCGGCCCGGCGCCAAAAGCAATCGCAGCGCAATCGGCCAGGGCGATGCCCGCCTCGGCCAGCAATTCGGAAGCCGCCGGCAGTACGCGGCTACTGGAGCGCGGGCCGGTGTGTTCATGGCGGAACAGCGTGCGCGTGCCGTCACCAAGGGCGACGGAACAGAACTCGGTGGAGGTATCGAAAGCAAGAATCCAGGGCATGGCGGCATTGTACCGGCTGGTGTGGCGCCTGAATGCGCAAACCCGTGGCTGCGCCTCGGAAAACCGGGCCAAACGTCGCGCAGAAAACCGAAGCCGTCCTCGAATTCAAACGGCCCGACCGCCGAACCCCGGCGCTATCATCGCCAGACCATTGTTTTCAGCCGGGAATCATCATGAGCGACCTGCAAGCCCGTTTCGACCAAGCCCAAATCGACGTCAAGGGCCTCTCCGAGCGCCCCGCCAACATGACGCTGCTGCGCCTGTACGCGCTGTACAAGCAAGGCGCCGAAGGCGATGCGCACGGCGACAAGCCGGGCTTTACCGACATCGTCGGCCGCTACAAATTCGAGGCGTGGGAAGGCCTGAAAGGCACGTCGCAGGACGAGGCCAAGCAAAAATACATCGACCTCGTCGAAGAACTGAAGAGCGGCGCAACGACCTGATCGTCGAATCGCCAACGAAGAACCGGGCCTCGTGCCCGGTTTTTTATTGCGCTGCAGGAATGGCGGACGGCAGCTCGCGGCGGCGCATGCGCCATGCAGCCAGCACGGCCAGTGCGCACAGCGTGCCGAGAAAGACGAAGGTCTCGTCGAAGGCCAGGATGCGCGCCTCGGGGTCGACTGCCGCACCGTGCACCGTTTCGATACCGCGCGTGGCGAGCCGCCATTGCAGAAAGATACCGGTGGCCGACACGCCGATCGCCCCGCCTAATTGGCGCAGGAAATTGACGGCGCTGGAGCCTTGCGCGATCAACGTGAAATCGACACCGCGCATGGCGCCCAGGCTCAGCGACGGCAGCACGAAACCCAGCCCGATCCGTCCGATGACGGCGATGGCGATCAGCAGCAAGTAGCTCGTTGCCCGGGTGTTGGTCGCCATCAGGAAGAACGAAAGCGCCAGCGCTGCCAGCCCGAAGGACACCAGCCGGAACGGCTCGATGCGATTGGTCAGCCGCCCAGCCAGCATGATCGTCACGGCCAGCACGAGGCCGGCGGGCAGCAGCACCAGCCCGGCGCGCGACGGCGCATAGGCCAGCGCCACCTGCATATACACCGGCACGAGGTACGTCGAGCCGTACAGCCCCGCCCCGTAGATGAAGGCCACGACCGCCCCCATCGCAAACTGCCGGTAGCTGAACAGCCGCAGGTTGAGCAACGGCGACTCCACCCGCCGCTGCCAGAACACGAAGCCCGCCAGGCACACGGCCGACACGAGCATCAGCACAACGCCGTGCGTCACATCGCCGTGCAGCGCGACCAGTCCGTTGAGCAGCGTGACGGTCGCACCGCCGATCAGCAGCAGGCCACGCCAATCGAGCGGCTTGGGTTCGCCCGCCATCGACGAATTGATGGCCATGAAGCGCCGCGCCATCGCCCAGCCGATCAGCGTGAAGGGCATCACCACGAAGAAGATCGAGCGCCAGCCGAACAACTCCACCAGGAAACCGCCGACGCTCGGGCCCACGGCCGGCGCCAGCACAACACCAAAGCCAAACAGGCCGAACGCCTTGCCCTGCTCCCGCTCCGGAAACACGCGCAGGATCAGGATGTTGGGCAGCGGCTGCATGATGCCGGCTGCAATCCCTTCCACGACGCGCATGGCGATCATCACTTCGTAATTGGGCGACAGGCCACCCGCCAGCCCGCCGACACCCAGCAGCAGCAACGCGCCGATAAACGTACGACGCAGTCCGAAACGCAGCAGCAGCCACGGTGTGAGGAGCATCGACAACGTCATCGCCACCATGAAGCTGGCTGACACCCACTGCGCGCGTTCCTGCCCGAGCACGAAATGCCGGCTGAGATCAGGGATCGCCACGTTCACGATCGTGGCGGAGATGACGGACGACACCGCACCCACCATCAGCGTGAAGAGAACGAGCCATTTGAAGCGCTCGCCGTAACGCGCGCGCAGCGCCTCCAGGGTGGGCGTGAATGTCGTCATGGTCTCGTTGTCGTGATATGTGAGACGACCAGGGTGCAGGCAGAGCAAACCCGGCCGGCGCCTCCTCCCGCGCCGGCCGGGGTGCGACACGTCAGCCGAGGCGGCCGGTGGCGGCGATCTCGCGGATGCGGCGCACGGTGTCGATGTCGGATTCGCGGTAGGCGGATTTGACGATCTCGGCGTAGCGCGTGTCGCCGGTTTCGTCGGCGTTGGGCAGCGTGGTGTCGTAGACGAAACGGATGAACGCCGCGTTGGCCTCGTTACTCTCGATCGTCATGGTCAGCGAGCCCCCAGCGTGTTCGCCGGTGGCTGCGGTGGTGTAGGTCACGCGCTTGTGCGGCTCGAGCGTCACGCGGTCCTGGATGCGCGCCTTGCCGAACACGAGTTCGCGCTCGACCCAGCCGTCGCCTTCAGCGGTGATGATGCATTCGTCCAGGCTTTCGACAAATTCGGTTTGCTCGCGCACGCGCAGCACCAGGCCTTGCCAGATCTGGTTCAGGGTCAGCGTGTCGATGAGGGGGTTCAGTGGATCGTTGACTTCCACCAGGTGTTCAAAGCGCAAAGCGGCCTCCACAAGATTTCGTGACATTATCGCGCGGCTTGGCCTGCCTTGCGCCAAATGAAAAACGCCGGCGGGTTGCCCCAGCCGGCGTTTCCGTTGCGACCCAAGCGTCGCTTAAAAAGCGTTCACGGTCCGTAGCGAGCGACCCGAGGTTGGCGCGAGAAGCGCAGCCGTACATGAGTACGGCGAGCATCGCAGAGCCAAGATCGGGGCGCGCAGTAGGACCGTGAGCGATTTTTTTTAGATTTCTTCGTACAGCGGCAGCGTCAGGAATTCGGCAAAGTCTTCCGACGTCGACATCTGTTCGAAGATTTCTGCAGCGCGGTCAAACTGGCCCACCGCGCCCGTCTCCTTCACCTTGGCCAATTCTTCCGGGATCAGCTTGCGCACCAGTTCAGCCGTGACCTTGGTGCCGTCTTCCAGCTTGCCCTTGGGCGAGCGGATCCACTGCCACACCTGCGAGCGCGAGATTTCCGCCGTGGCGGCATCTTCCATCAGGTTGTGGATCGGCACGCAACCGTTGCCGGCCAGCCAGGCACCCAGGTAGTGGATGCCGACGTTGATGTTCATGCGCAGGCCAGCTTCGGTGATCGGCGTTTCCGGCTGGAAGTCCAGCAGGTCGGCAGCCTTCACTTCCACGTCCGGACGTTGCTTCTCGAACTGGTTCGGCTTGTCGCCCAGCACCGCCACGAATTCCTTCATGGCCGGCTCGACCAGGCCCGGGTGTGCCACCCAGCCGCCGTCGTAACCGTCGGTCGCGTCGCGCTTCTTGTCGTTGATGATGCCGGCCATGGCGATGGCGTTCTTCTCCGGATCGTTCTTGATCGGGATCAGCGCGCTCATGCCGCCGATGGCGGGTGCACCGCGCTTGTGGCACGTCTTGAGCAGCAGCAGCGCGTAGGCACGCATGAACGGCGAGGTCATCGTCACCTTGGCGCGGTCGGCCAGGCAGAAGTTCTTGTCGACCTTGAACTTCTTGATGCACGAGAAGATGTAGTCCCAGCGGCCGGCGTTCAGGCCCGCGCTGTGCTCACGCAGCTCGTACAGGATTTCTTCCATCTCGAACGCGGCGAGGATGGTCTCGATCAGCACGGTGGCCTTGATCGTGCCTTGCGGCAGGCCGATCTCGTTCTGCGCCATCACGAAGATGTCGTTCCACAGACGCGCCTCCAGATGGCTTTCCATCTTCGGCAGGTAGAAGAACGGGCCGGCGCCGCGTGCGATCTGCTCCTTGGCGTTGTGGAACAGGAACAGCGCAAAGTCGAAGATGCCGCCGGACACGCGCTCGCCGTCGATCAGCACATGCTTCTCGTCCAGATGCCAGCCGCGCGGACGCACCTGCAGCGTGGCGATCTTGTCGTTGAGCTTGTAGATCTTGCCGTTTTGCTCCAGCGTCAGCGTGCGGCGGATGGCGGCCTTCAGGTTGACCTGGCCCTGGATCTGGTTGTGCCAGCTCGGCGAGTTCGAATCTTCGAAGTCGGTCATGTAGCTGTCCGCGCCCGAGTTGAACGCGTTGATGACCATCTTGGCATCGACCGGGCCAGTGATTTCCACACGGCGGCAATGCAGTGCCGGCGGGATCGGGGCGACCTTCCAGTCGCCTTCACGCACAGCCTTCGTTTCCGGCAGGAAATCCGGGCGCTCGCCGGCGTCCAGGCGCTTGGCGCGCTCGACGCGCGCAGCCAGCAGCTCCTTACGGCGCGGCTGGAAGGCACGGTGAAGCTTGGCGACCAGCGCCAGCGCTTCGGGGGTCAGAATGTCTTCGTAGGCCGGCAGAATCTCGGCCTTGATCTCCATGCCTTGGGGCAGCGTGAGCGCCATGGTTGTTCTCCAGAGGATGATGTGAGGGTTGAACGGGTTCGGCCCTATGGTTGGACCGATTAAATGCAATGCCTTACGTCGCTTGTGTTGCCTGCACGAACTGCAGCAGATCGCGCATGTCGTGGCCGGCCGCGGTGGGCGCCACGTCGAGCGCCTCGGGCGGATGCCCCAGGCGGTTGATCCAGAACGTTGTGAAGCCGTACCACGTCGCGCCGCAGGCATCCCAGCCATTGGACGAGACAAACAGAATCTGTTCCGCCGGCACACCAAACGCTTGTGGCGCCAGCGCATAGGCTTGCGGCGCGGTCTTGTAGAGCTTGACCGCATCGACCGACAGCACGTGATCGAACAGCCCGGACATGCCGGCACTCTTCACGGCAATGTCGAGCATCTGGGGGTTGCCGTTGGAGAGGATGCCCAGCGGCAGCCCCATCTCGCGCAGGCGGCGCAGCGCAGGCACGTTCTCGGGAAACGCCGACAGGCACGCATATTCGCGCATCAGCGTGGCCTCGTCGTGGGCGGAAAGCTCGACGCCGAGGCGTGCCGCCGCATAGCGCAGCGCATCGACGGTGATGTCCCAGAACGGCTTGTAGTGTTCGCCCGACGGGCCGGCCAGCGAGCGGATGCGCGTGTAGTCGATCTGTTTGTCGCGCCACAGCACCGACAGCGCTTCGCCCTTGCCCGCAAACAGTTGCTCGGCGCGCGCGGCCACGGAATACACGTCGAACAACGTGCCATAGGCATCGAAAACCACCGCGCGAATCGAACCCATCTGAAGCTCCACGGACCCGAAGGCCCGCAATTGACGTTTCATTACGCAGAACGCCTTGCCGACCTTCGCAACGAGGGCCATTGTAGAAAAGCTGACGCACCGCACAAAGACGGCAATGGTCACTTGATCTTTAACTTTTACCGACGGAATGACGAGTGATAACCTTTATATTCGTCACAATCCCGCAGGCCCCGGTCGGCACGGTATACATCAGGCATGGATCATTTCAAGCAGCTCGAAACCTTTGTCGCCGTCGCAATACGCGGCAGCCTATCTGCCGCCGCCGCCGCTGAGGGCGTGGCGCCTGCCATCATCGGCCGCCGCATCGACGCGCTGGAAGAACGCCTCGGGGTCAAACTCCTCGTCCGCACCACGCGGCGCATCACGCTGACGTTCGAGGGATCGGCGTTCCTCGAAGATTGCCAGCGCATTCTCAATGACCTGCATAACGCCGAGGCCAGCGTCTCGGCCGGTGGCGTGAAAGCCAGCGGGCATCTGCGCGTGACCGCACCTGCCGGTTTCGGCCGCCGTCATGTCGCGCCGATGGTGCCGGACTTCATCGAGACGCATCCGGATGTCTCGATGACGCTGGACCTGGGCGACCGCGTCGTCGACCTCGTCAACGAAGGCTTCGATTGCGCGATCCGTCTGGGCGACCTGCCCGACTCGAGCCTCGTGTCGATCCGCCTGTGGGAAAACCGCCGGGTGGTGGTGGCCGCGCCGTCGTACTTGGAGCGCCGTGGCGTTCCGACGCAGGTGGAGCAGCTGTCCGCGCACAACTGCCTGGCCTTTGGCGCCAGCGCCAACGTGCAGCGCGGCTGGGTCTTCCAGCAAGGCGGCAAGGCTGTCACCGTGAAGGTGTCGGGCACGATGGAATGTACCGACGGCGCCGTGCTGCGCGAGTGGTGCCTGCAAGGGTATGGCCTGGCGTGGCGCTCATGGTGGGAGGTCGGGCACGACATCGCCACAGGCAAGCTGGTGACGGTGCTCGACGCCTTTGAAGCGCCGCCGATCGGCATCCACGCGGTGTTCCCGCAGCGCAAGCACCTGCCGCTGCGCGTGCGCCTGTTCATCGACTTCCTCAAAAACACGTACGGCAACCCGGCCTACTGGCGCCGGGCAGATACCTTGATCGGGATGGATTAGCACTCACCCCGAGTGGGTGAAACACCGCATGCGGCCTACAATCAAGACAAGAACGTCTTCCCGCATCCCACCTCAGGAGGCCGCATGTTCCAGCACATCCTCATCCCGACCGATGGTTCCGAGCTGTCGCGCAAGGCGGTGGCAGGGGCGCTCGACTTTGCCAAGACGCTGGGCGCGCGCCTGACGGCCTACACCTGCCTGGAGGAATACCCGTACACGCCGTTTTCCGAGATCGTGGTGGAGACACCCCAGGCGTTCAAGGAGCGCGTCGAAGCGCAGGCGCGCGTAGTCCTCAAGGACGTGGAAGACGCCGCCGTCAGCGCCGGCATCACGTGCGACACCGACATGAGCTGCTTCGCCGTCCCGTACATGGGCATCATCGACGCGGCCGAACGCCATGGCTGCGACGTCATCTTCATGGCCTCGCACGGCCGGCGGGGGCTCGCCGGGCTGCTGCTCGGCAGCGAAACGCAGAAGGTGCTCACGCATACCGAGATTCCGGTGATCGTCTACCGCTGAAGCGCCCTCCCCCCGCAAGCACGATATCCAGCCGCCTTTTCAGGCGGCTTTTTTTTCTCCTTGACTCTTGGCTTCCTGACGCATACAACTTTGTACACAAAACAAAAACAAGTTGTGTACATTCTTGCGCACAAGATCGCCCGGTCCTGAAACCGGCAAAAAAACCAAAGGAGACAGCATGACCACGACCACCGCTTCGGCGGCGCAGGCGATTGAATCGCCGCACGCGCATTCCAACGTCATCATCAAGCCGCACTACGACCCGCGGCTCACCAACGAAGATCTCGCCCCGCTACGCAAGCAGACCTGGGGCACCTACAACATCTTCGCGTTCTGGATGTCCGACGTGCACAGCGTGGGCGGTTATCTGACGGCGGCGAGCCTGTTCTCGCTCGGTCTGTCGAGCCTGCAGGTGCTGTTTGCCTTGCTGGTGGGCATCGTGATCGTGCAGGTGTTCTGCAACCTCGTCGCCAAACCCAGCCAGGCGACCGGCACGCCGTATCCGGTGATCTGTCGCGCGTCGTTCGGCGTGCGGGGCGCGAACATTCCGGCCATCATCCGCGGGCTGATAGCGGTGGCGTGGTACGGCATCCAGACCTATCTGGCATCGAGCGCGTTCATCGTGCTGGCGCTGAAGTTCATGCCGCAGCTCGCGCCGTATGCCGACGTAGCGCAGCACGGCTTTGTCGGCCTGTCGACGCTCGGTTGGGCGGCGTTCATGCTGCTGTGGGTGCTGCAGGCGTTCGTGTTCTGGCACGGCATGGAATCGATCCGCAAGTTCATCGACTGGGCGGGCCCGGCGGTGTATGTGGTGATGATCGCGCTGGCCGCATGGCTCGTGCACAAGGCCGGCTGGAACAACATCAACCTGACGCTTTCCTTTCTCAAATACGAGGGCTGGGATGCCGTGCCGGTGGTGCTCGGCGGGATCGCGCTGGTGGTGTCGTACTTCTCCGGCCCGATGCTGAACTTCGGTGACTTCTCCCGCTACGGCAAGGATTTCACCTCCGTCAAACGCGGCAACTTCTGGGGGCTGCCGGTCAACTTTCTCGGCTTTGCGCTGCTGACGGTCATCACCACGTCGGCCACACTGCCGGTGTTTGGCGAGATGATCTCCGACCCCGTCGCCGTGGTTGCCCGCATCGACAACATCACGGCCGTGGTGCTGGGTGCGCTCACCTTCATGATCGCGACCATCGGCATCAACATCGTCGCCAACTTCGTGTCGCCGGCGTTCGACTTTTCCAACGTGGCGCCGCAGCACATCAGCTGGCGTACGGGCGGCATGATCGCGGCAGTCGCGTCGATCTTCATCACGCCCTGGAACCTCTACAACAACCCCGAGGTGATCCACTACACGATCGACGTGCTGGGCGCGTTCATCGGCCCGCTGTTCGGCATCCTGATCGCGGACTACTACTTCGTGCACCGCCAGCAGGTGCATGTCGACGATCTCTACACCCTGCGCCCCACGGGCCGCTACTGGTACCGCAACGGCTACAACCCCGCCGCCATCTGGACGATGATCCCGTCCGCGCTGATTCCGATGGCGTGCGTGGTCTTCGAACGGCTGCATGTGCTGGCCAATTACAGCTGGTTCATCGGCGTGGGCATCGCGCTGGTGCTCTACACCGTGCTCAGCCGCAAGCAAGGCACCCTCTCCCGCTAACCGGCGTCATCCACGCATCAACGACATGGACATCCGCATCATCAATCCCAACACCACGACGAGCATGACCGCGCTCATCGGCCGCTGCGCGCAAGCCGCGGCCGCATCGGGCACGCGCATCACGGCGGTGAGCCCGAAGATGGGCCCGGCTTCCATCGAAAGCCATTACGACGAAGCGCTCTCGGTGCCCGGCATCCTGGAAGAAATCCGCCACGGCGAACGCGATGGCGCCGATGCCTACGTCATTGCCTGCTTTGGCGACCCGGGCCTCTACGCCGCGCGTGAACTCGCGCACGGCCCGGTCATTGGCATCGCCGAAGCGGCCATGCACATGGCCAGCCTGATCGGTAACAGCTTCAGCGTGGTGACGACGCTC
Organism: Ralstonia edaphi; assembly: GCF_958350185.1. NCBI lineage: Bacteria > Pseudomonadati > Pseudomonadota > Betaproteobacteria > Burkholderiales > Burkholderiaceae > Ralstonia > Ralstonia edaphi. The sequence goes on along the minus strand of NZ_CATWHI010000005.1, from coordinate 401,425 downwards.
GAGCGCACCGTCGGCATGGCCTGGCACCTGGCCGAGCGCTACGGCATGCGGCATGCGTGCCGCAACGTCCATGCAAGCGACCTGCCCGTGCTCGATCTGGAGAAGCCCGGCTCGAACGCGCGCCAGATCATCCTGGAAGCCTGCCGCAGCGCGCTTGCGCAAGACCGCAGCGACTGCATCGTGCTCGGCTGTGCCGGCATGGCCGACCTGTGCGAAGACCTGAGCGCCGAGCTGCACGTGCCCGTCATCGACGGCGTGGTGGCTGCCGTGAAGCTGGTCGAAGCACTGGTCGGCATGCGGCTTTCCACCAGCAAGCGCGGCGACTGGGCCCGGCCGCTTCCGAAACCCTATACAGGGATGCTTGCCCCGTTTGCGTTGGCGTAGCGCAAAGCGGAGTGGCGCATTTGCTACCATGCACCATTCCGCTTTTTCTTCTGCACCGCCACCTGCCATGCCCGCACCCGCACGGGAACCTGCCGACAGCCAACCAGCTGCCGAACCGATTTACCAGGGCCTGCTGACGGCCATCATGGAGCACCGACTGCCGGCCGGCACCAAGCTGGTCGAAGAACGGCTGTGCGAAGCGACGGGCGCCGGCCGGCCGCGCATCCGCCAGGTGCTGGCGCGTCTGGCGCATGAGCATCTGGTGACCCTCGTGCCGAACAAGGGCGCGTTCGTCGCGCAGCCTTCGGTGAAAGAGGCGCGCGACGTTTTCCAGACGCGCCGCATCATCGAACCCGAACTGGCCAGCATGCTGGCAAACGCGTGCACGCCGGCAAAAGCCAAACGCCTGCGCGAACACATCGCAGCTGAACACACCGCACGCGAACGCGGCGATCGGGCGGCCACCATCCGTCTGTCCGGCGAATATCACGTCCTCATTGCAGAGATGGCCGGCAACCATGTGCTGGAACGGCTGACGCGGGAGGCGGTGTCACGCACCTGCCTGATCATCACGCTCTATGACCGCCCCGGCCTGCCCGCCTGCCCCGAGCACGAGCACGACACCCTGACCGAAGCGATCGCCACCGGCGATGCCAAGCGTGCGCACGACCTGATGCGCGAGCATCTGGAGCACATCGAGCACTCGCTCGACCTGCACGCGACTCCCACGTCGGCGCTGGATCTGGAATCGATCTTCAAGCGCGCCTGACGGGCAACGCAGCAACACGCCGCAATCGCGATAGACGAAAAAAAACCGCGCCCTGAAGGGAACGCGGTTCGAGAGGCCAGCGTGTGGTCAGCACGGCTGGCCCTGCTGCCCGGATGCCGGATGCGTCGGCAACCTCAGGCAACCTTCTTGGCTTGCGCCGTTTCTTCGAAGAATTGTTCGTCTTCCGTCGAGCCCTTCAGCGCCGTGGTCGACGCCTCGCGTTCGATGGTCTGCGTCACCGCGTCGAAGTAACCCGTCCCGACTTCGCGCTGATGCTTCACGGCGGTGAAGCCCTTTTCCGCCGCCTTGAATTCGGCCTCTTGCAGCTCCACGAATGCGCTCATCTGGTTGCGGGCATAGCCGTACGCCAGGTTGAACATCGAGTAGTTCAGGGCATGGAAGCCGGCCAGCGTGATGAACTGGAACTTGTAGCCCATCGCGCCGAGTTCCTTCTGGAAGCGGGCAATCGTCACGTCATCCAGATTCTTCTTCCAGTTGAACGACGGCGAGCAGTTGTAGGCCAGCATCTTGCCCGGGAACTTGGCGTGGATGGCTTCGGCAAACTTCTTGGCGTATTCCAGATCCGGCTTGCCGGTCTCGCACCACACGAGGTCGGCCACTTCCGCATACGCCAACCCACGGGAGATGGCTTGCTGCAGACCCGGCTTGGTGCGGTAGAAGCCTTCAACGGTGCGCTCGCCGGTGCAGAACGGCTTGTCGTTCTCGTCCACATCGGTGGTCAGCAGGTCGGCAGCTTCTGCGTCGGTGCGGGCGATCAGCACGGTCGGCACGCCCATCACGTCGGCAGCCAGACGGGCGGCCACGAGCTTGCTCACGGCTTCGCGGGTCGGCACCAGGACCTTGCCGCCCATGTGGCCGCACTTCTTCACGGCGGCCAACTGGTCTTCAAAGTGGACGCCTGCGGCACCGGCCTCGATCATGGCCTTCATCAGTTCGAACGCGTTCAGCACACCGCCGAAACCGGCCTCCGCATCGGCCACGATCGGCGCGAAGAAATCGATGTCGTCCTTGCCTTCCGACCACTGGATCTGGTCAGCGCGCTGGAACGTGTTGTTGATCTTCTTGACGACCTTGGGCACCGAATCCACCGAGTACAGCGATTGGTCCGGATACATCTCGCCGTTGCTGTTGGCGTCGCCCGCCACCTGCCAGCCCGACAGATAGATCGCCTTCAGGCCCGCCTTCACCTGCTGCATGGCCTGGTTGCCCGTCAGTGCGCCCAGGGCGTTGACGAACGGCTCGTTGTTGATCAGGTCCCACAGCTTTTCGGCACCACGCTTGGCCAGCGTGTGCTCAATCTGCAGCGAACCGCGCAGGCGCACGACATCTTCAGCGGTGTAACCACGCTTGATGCCCTTCCAACGCGGGTTGGTATCCCATTCCTTCTGCAGCTTTTGCACTTCGAGTTCGCGTGACATCGCACTCTCCTGTTTGATCGCATCCATCAAATAAAAACCGGTAACTCACTCTGCACCTTGCGCCGCTGGCACCCTCTTGGGGTGCCGCTGGGTGGCGCAAGTCATATGTCTTATATAAGAGTGTAGAAACGGCGAGTGCAGCGCAACAAGGGGAACCTATTGCCTGACAGAAGTTTTTCTTCTTTATCTTTCAAAGACTTATCGCCATCATTCCATGATGCGGAAAGATTTTTTCTATGATGAAAGGCGGCGATGGTGCTGTGCGATGCGGAATTTTTGCGGACCAAAAAGCCTTTCCGCATTATGAAAAAACAAAAGAACTGCTCGTCACATCCCGCCGCCAATAAAAAACGCCGCATGGGCGGCGTTTTCTTGGAGCGTAAAGGGCGCCTCAGGCACGCGCCAAGCGATGCGTCACCCAATCCCCGCACGTGATCACAGCGCGCCCAGCAATGTGTTTGGGGCTGACCGGATACACAATGCAGTCGACCGGTTCGCTGCCCAGCATGACGGCGTGGTTCTCGCGCAGGAACAGCGCGTCCCCGCCCGGGTAGACCTCTTCGATCTCGTCCAGCACCGGAACGAGCGCCGCGTCGATCCGATACACATCGCCGCGCACGGCGGTGCCGGTCGGGTCCAGCACGAGGCCGGGGTACGCACCAAAGTCGTACAGGCGGCCGTGCAACATGGCCGTACCGAGCAGCTCCGGCTCGGGAATGCCGCGCTTTGCAGCAGCAACCCGCAGGTCGTTCGCCTCACCGGCGCGCAGCGTGCCGTAGACGAACACGTGGACGGCGTTGGCGCGGCTCATTCCAGCATGTCCTGCGAAACCAGCACGCCGTCTTCATCGGCATAGACCCACTCGCCGGACTGGATGTATGCGCCCGGCATCTGCACGCCCACCTCGCGCTGGCCGGCGTTCTTCTTGATGCTCTTGCGCGGATGCACCGCCAGGGCGTGGATGCCGACGTTGCATTCGGCCAGCTCGCGCGTATCGCGCACGCAGCCGTTGAGCAGAATGCCCTCCCAGCCGTTCTCTTCGGCCAGCTTGCCGAGATTGCCGCCGACCAGCGCGCAACGCAGCGAGCCGCCGCCGTCGATCACCAGCACGCGGCCAGCGCCCTGCTCTTCCAGCGCGGCGCGTACGAGGCCGTTGTCCTCAAACACCTTCAGCGTGGAAGCCGGGCCGGCAAACGCGGCGCGCTTGCCAAAGCTGCGGAAGACCGGCGTGAGCACACGCAGGCTTCCGTACACCAGCTTGTCTTCGTGCATGTCGCACAGGTCGGTTACAGGAATCATCGTCATGGCAATGGGTGGATGGCGTTGGCGAAAACGAAAAATGAAAGCGGAATCAACTGCGCGACTGTGCCCGCAACGAATCGATCGTTGCGCGCGGGCTGATGATGTTCGGATCGGTCTGCACTTCGATGACGGACGCAACGCTTGCCGCCAGCGCGGTTTCCACGGCCGACTGAAAGCCTTCGAGCGAGCGCACCGTGTGCCCTTCGGCGCCGTAGGCTCTGGCCAGCGCGGCGAAGTCGGGGTTGCGCAGCTCGGTCCCGCTCACGTGCTCGGGATACTCGCGCTCCTGGTGCATGCGGATGGTGCCGTACATGCCGTTGTTGACCACGATAAAGATCACCGGCGCGTTGTATTGCATGGCGGTCGCCAACTCTTGGCCGTTCATCAGGAAGCAGCCGTCGCCGGCCATGCAGATGACAGGCGTGTCAGGGCAGATGATCTTGGCTGCCACCGCAGCGGGTGCGCCATAGCCCATCGCGCCGCTCGTGGGCGCAAGCTGCGTACGCGAGCCGGCCGCCAGCGGGCCATATTGGTAGAAGCGATGCAGCCACGTGGCGTAGTTGCCTGCGCCGTTGGTCAGGATGCTGTTCTGCGGGAGGCGTTCACGTAGCCACTGCATGGCGCGGGCCATGTCGATGCCCTTGCCACCGAACGGCGGCGGCGCGATGTTGGCGCGGTAGTCGGCGTTGGCGGCTTCTGTCCACTCAGACCAACGCGGCGGCGCATCCGGCGACACGCCATCCAGCGCCTCGGCAATCGCCGGCATCGACGCGTGGATCATCAGGTCGGCCTGGTAGACACGCCCCAGCTCTTCCGCGCCGGCATGCACGTGAACGAGCGTCTGCTTGGGCCGCGGCACATCGAACAGCGTGTAGCCCGAGGTTGTCATCTCGCCCAAGCGTGTGCCGATGGCGAGCACGACGTCGGCGTCTTTCACGCGCGCCGCGAGCTTCGGGTTGATGGCGATGCCGACATCGCCGGCGTAATTCGGGTGGCGGTTGTCGAACAGGTCTTGCCGGCGGAACACGCAGCCAGCAGGCAAATTCCAGCGCTCGGCAAAGGCTTGCATGCGGGCGGCCGCTTGCGGCGTCCAGCCGGAGCCGCCCAGCAGCAGCAACGGGCGCTCGGCGTTCTGCAACAGCGTCTTCAGTTGGGCAAGGTCATGCGGGCTGGGCCACGCCATCGCGCGAGGCATTGGCGGCACATCCGGCACGGTCGCAACCTCGGTCAGCATGTCTTCCGGCAACGCCAGCACAACCGGGCCGGGGCGGCCCGCGGTGGCGGTCTGGAAGGCGCGTGCGATGTATTCGGGGAGGCGCTCGACGCTGTCGATCTGCGCGACCCACTTGGCCATCTGGCCGAACATGCGGCGGTAGTCGATTTCCTGAAACGCTTCGCGATCGACGAAGTCGCGGCCGACCTGCCCGATGAAGAGGATCAGGGGCGTGGAGTCTTGGAATGCGGTGTGGACACCAATGCTGGCGTTGGTGGCGCCCGGCCCGCGCGTGCAGAAGACGATGCCGGGGCGGCCGGTGAGCTTGCCGTAGGCGTCGGCCATGTTGGCGGCGCCACCCTCTTGCCGACAAACGATAAAGCGTGCGCGGTCGCGGCGCTGGTAGAAGCCTTCGAGCACGGAGAGGTAGCTCTCGCCCGGCACGCAGAACGCCAAATCGACGCCGTGGGCCAGCAGTGCATCGACAAGAATCTGGCCGCCGTGGCGTGGCTCGGCAACGTTGCTGGCAGGGCGTGCGGCGGGTGTCTCCATGGCGGGTGCTCTCGCTCTCTCGATCCGTTGATGACACGAAGGATCATAGCGGAGCCGCCGCTGCGGCGACTACATCTGCCGGAACAAATGCGCGTATTGCCGCGCGACGGGCAGCGTCTCGGTGCGCCCGCGTATCTTCAGCCCCAGACGGCCCAGCGACAGATGCACGGCGCTCGACACATGCGCCACGTTGACCACCGTACCGCGATGCACCTGCCAGAAGTGCTCGGGGTCGAGCTGGGTCAGCAGCTCGCGCAGGCTGGTGCGAATGAGGGATTCGCCACTGCCGGCCACCACGTTGACGTATTTGTCGGTCGCTTCCAGGTAGATCACGTCGTCCACGGGAATGAAGCGCACCTCCTGCCCGACCAGCGCCTTGATGAAGCGCAGATAACCGCCCTGCGGCGTGGCTCGCGTTTGGGCCGCGCCCTGCAGCCCGGCAAGGCGCTCGACGAGTTCAGCCAGCGTCTGCGCTGGGTCCGTGGCGGCAGTGGCGGCGGCGTTGCCGTTCGGGCGCGTGCCGAGCCGGTCCTTCAGCCGCTTGACGGTCTCGGCCAGGCGCTCGGTCTGCACGGGCTTGAGCACGTAGTCGACCGCGGCCTGCTCGAAGGCGTCGAGTGCGAACTGGTCATACGCGGTGACGAACACAACCAGCGGCCGGTCTTCCCTGGCCGACAGCTCGCGCGCCACGTCGATGCCCGACAACCCCGGCATGCGGATGTCGAGAAAGACCACATCAGGCGCCTGCCCGTCGGCCGCGTCGTCAATCATATCGAGCGCCGATTGGCCGTCGTGCACGGCCGGCAGCAGCGTGGCATCGGGCCACAGCGCCGTCAGCTCGGCGACGAGGTTCTCAGCCAGCGCCGGTTCATCGTCGGCAATCAGCAAGCGGGGGGAAGCAGGCATCGATCAGGTTCCGGCGGGTGCGCGCGAAGACGGCGCAGCGGTGGCAGTGGCGTTGGCGGCGGCGCGCGAGAAGCGGCAGCGCCATTCCGGCGCGTCGGGTTGAGACGGTGCAGGCGCCGTTTCGTGCGACAACGGCAGCTCGACGATGATCGTCACGCCGTGCGGCACGGTCTCGGTGATCGTCAGACGCGCGTCGCCATCAAACAGGCGCGACAGGCGTTCACGCACGTGCGTGAGCCCCAGCCCCGAGCCCGTGGCACCGTCGTTGCCGAAGCCGACGCCCGTGTCGCGCACTTCCAGCACGAGGCGCTCGCCGTCATTGCCGGCAGCCAGGCGCGCTGACAAAGCAATCTCACCGCCCTCGCGTGCGGGCTCGATGCCGTGCACCACGGCGTTTTCCACCAGCGGCTGAATCAGCATGGGCGGGATGACGATGTTGGCGATGGCATCGTCCAGCGCCAATGAGAACCGCAGCCGACTGCCGAAGCGCAGCGCCTGGATGTCGAGATACGCGCGCAGCAGCGCAAATTCCTGCGCCAGGGTGCACTGCTCGGCGCGTGCGTGCGAGAGCGAGCTGCGTAGAAAGCCGATCAAATGCTGCAGCAGACGCCGCGCGGCGGCCGGGTCGCGTGCAATCAGCACATCGACGTGCGCCAGCGAGTTGAAGAGGAAGTGCGGCTCGATCTGCGCCTGCAGCGCCATCAGCTGCGCACGCACCACCTGCTTCTCGGCCTCTTCGCGCTCCAGGGCGTCGAGAGCGGCCTGGCGCTGCAGTGCCGCGAGCTTGCCGCGCGACCAGTAGTAATACGTTGCCCCAAGCGCGGCCAGCATGGCGATGATGAAGCTCATGCGCAGGCTGTCCGCGCGCCAGGGTTCTGCGTTGGGGCTGTTCAGGCACAGGATCGTCCGCGCGATCCACTGCCCCAGCGGCACGCCGATCAGCACTGCGCCCACGATGATCCACGGAAACACCTTCTTGTTCGGCGGGCCGTCGCCCCAGAGCACGTGGCGCGGGATCCCGATCAGCGAGAACATCGCCAGCCCGATCGCCTGGCTGAAAACGAAGTCTTTCCAGAACGTCTCTTCCGGACGGATGCCGAACGCAAGCACAGCCGCGATCAGCGTATTGATGACGATGATGGCGGCGTAGCGGATCACCCAACGCCGGGCCAGGCGCAGGCAGTCAGCAAGCGAAGGAAACGACACATTGGCGAACATGCGGGCGATCTTACCGGAGGGTTCTCCGGCGTTGAAGCTTGGGGTTTCCCGCATCACCGGCGGCCGGCTTGCTCACGCAAACGGGCGAGTTCCTGGTCAACCATCCGCTGGTAACCGTTGCCCCGGCTCCAGGCCAGGCTCAGGCCGTGTGCCGCCAGGCCCAGCCCCCAGCCCAGCAGCGGCCAGACAAACCAGAACTGGCCGCGCGACAGCGCAATCGCCGCCAGCCCGGCGTTCACGGCCAGAAAAGACAGCAGATGAATCCGGAAACCCAGGCGCGCGCCGGCGTGGTGGCGCGCGCGGCGCAGCAGCGCGGCGTCGGATTCAGCGGATTGGGCGTTCTGTGTGTAGGGCGCGGCGGACATGGCGGTCTCTGGGGGAACCGAAGATGTCCGCAGTATAGGAATGGCGCCCAGGCAGACGCCATGCCGATGCGACGAATGGCGGGATTGGACGGATGAACGGTGCGCAACCGGGTCCGCCCCGGGGGGACGATTACGCCGCCAGCGCCTCCCGCGCGGATTGCGTCACCACCGTCGAAGCCACCGCTTCCGCCACCGTTTCGCGCGACAGGTGCGGCGCGAACATCCCGATGAAGTCATGCGCATAGCCGCGCAGGTACGCGCCACGGCGCACCGCCACACGCGTGGTGTTCGGCTCGAACAGGTGATCGGCCCCGATGCAGACGAGGTTGTCGTCCTTGCGCCCGTCATACGCCATCGACGCGATGATGCCCACGCCCACGTCCAGCGCCACGTACGTCTTGATCACGTCGGCATCCATGGCGGTCAGCACGATCTCAGGGTGCAGGCCGGCGCTGGCAAATGCTGCATCGATGTTGCGCCGGCCCGTGAAGCCCGCGTCGTACGTGATGAGCGGGTATTGCGCCACGTCTTCCAGCGTCGGGAGCGGGTTCTTCGTCAGCGGATGGTCCGGGCTGACCACCAGCACGTGGCGCCAGCGGTACGCCTCGAACGACGTCAGCCCCGGCTCGTTGGCCACGGCTTCGGTGGCGATACCGATATCGGCCTGCCCCGTCAGCAGCAGCTCGACGATGTGCGAGGGCGACGCCTCCTGCAGCGCCAGCGTGACGTGCGGGTATTCCTTGCGGAACGACTGCACCACCTTCGGCAGCGCATAGCGCGCCTGCGTGTGCGTGGTCGCCACGGTCAGGCGGCCGGATTGTCGGGCGGAGAATTCCTCGCCGGCCTGGCGCAGGTTTTCGGCTTCGAGCAGCAGGCGCTCGACAATGCGGACGATCTCGCGGCCCGGTTCGGTCAGGCCCGTCAAACGCTTGCCGTACCGCTCGAAAATCTCTACGCCAAGCTCATCCTCCAGCTCGCGAATCTGCCGCGACACGCCGGGCTGCGATGTGTACAGCGCGTTGGCGACTTCGGTCAGGTTGAACTGGCGGCGCACCGCCTCGCGGATGGAACGCAGTTGCTGGAAGTTCATGGCTCGTGTCCTCTCGTATTTGGTTGTCGTCGGAGCGTCGTGTTACACGGCGGCTTGCGCGACGGGCCGTGCATTGCCTTGCGCGAACACGCGGATCGCGCGCGGGCGCACCACCAGTGTTTCGCCTTCACGGAAGCCCTCGATGCGGAAACGCTCGATGGGCAGGGAGACTTCGATGATGTCGTCGGTGTCTTCGCGCTCCAGCTCCAGCTGCGCGATGGCGCCCAGCGTGAGCGCGCGGCGCAGCGTCACGGGAATGCCCTCGGCGCCCGGCGCATAGCGCTCCAGGTCGATTTCATGCGGGCGCACGAAGGCCACGGCCTGATCGGCGCGGGACGAATCCACACCGCCCGACGGCACGGCGATGGCGGAATCGCCCACGTGCAGCACGCTGCCGCCCTCGCCCTCTTCCAGGCGGCCGTGGAACAGGTTCACGTTGCCGAGGAAGCCGTAGACGAACGGCGTGGCCGGCGTGTTGTAGACCGCATCGGGGCTGCCGACCTGCTCCACCTGTCCGCGGTTCATCAGCACCACGTTGTCGGCCACTTCCAGCGCCTCTTCCTGGTCGTGCGTAACGAACAGGCTCGTGACATGCAGATCGTCGTGCAGGCGGCGCAGCCAGCGGCGCAGCTCCTTGCGCACCTTGGCATCGAGCGCGCCGAAGGGTTCGTCGAGCAGCAGCACACGCGGCTCCACCGCCAGCGCGCGCGCCAGGGCAATCCGCTGACGCTGCCCGCCAGACAGCTGCGGCGGGTAACGATCGGCCAGCCAATCCAGCTGCACGAGTTCCAGCAGTTCCTTCACCTTCGCGCGGATCTGCGCTTCGCTCGGCCGCTGCGCACGCGGTTTCACGCGCAGGCCGAACGCCACGTTCTCGAACACCGTCATGTGCTTGAACAGCGCGTAATGCTGGAACACGAAGCCGACCTGGCGCTCGCGCACATGCTGGTCCGATGCGTCTTCGCCGTTGAGGTGAATCGTGCCCGAATCGGCATGCTCCAGCCCCGCGATGATGCGCAGCAGCGTGGTCTTGCCGCAGCCCGACGGGCCCAGCAGCGCAGTCAGTTCGCCCTGCTTGAAGTCGAGCGAAACATCGTTGAGGGCAACGAAGTTGCCAAAGCGCTTGGTGATGTGTTGAACCTGGATGCTCATGCTGCGTTCACCTCCTTACATATATCGCTATCTCGCCCGTCGCGGTGTCGGTGACCGGCAACATTCGCGGTCGTGCGCATCCCCGCCGCGCGGGGCCCCTGCTTACTGCTCATGCTGCCCCTTCCAGCGGAGATTGCACGGAGATGTGCGAGTTCGAAATCGACGATGACGGTGCGATGCGTGCGCCCGGACCTTCGCCCACGCCGGCATCTGCATCAGCCAGCTCGCGACGGCTGCGCCATTCGACCAGCGTCTTCAGCGCCAGCGTCACAAGCGCCAGCAATGTCAGCAGCGACGCCACGGCAAACGCGGCCGCAAAGTTGTATTCGTTGTAGAGAATTTCCACGTGCAGCGGCATCGTGTTGGTCAGCCCGCGAATGTGGCCCGACACCACCGACACCGCGCCAAACTCGCCCATCGCCCGCGCGTTGCACAGGATCACGCCGTACAACAGGCCCCACTTGATGTTCGGCAGCGTTATGCGAAAGAACGTCTGCCAGCCCGAGGCGCCGAGCACGATGGCGGCCTCTTCCTCTTCGCTGCCTTGCGCCTGCATGAGCGGAATCAGCTCGCGCGCCACGAACGGAAACGTGACGAACACCGTCGCCAGCACAATGCCCGGCACCGCAAAAATGATCTTGAAATCGTGATCGGAGAGATACGGCCCGAACCAGCCCTGCGCGCCGAACAGCAGCACGTAGATCAGGCCGGCAATGACGGGCGACACCGAAAACGGCAAGTCGATCAACGTCAGCAGCAGGTTCTTGCCGCGAAACTCGAACTTGGCAATCGCCCATGCCGCCGCCACGCCAAACACCACGTTCAGCGGCACGGCAATCGCTGCGGTGGTCAACGTGAGGTAGATCGCCGAAAGCGCATCGGGCTCGATCAACGCCTCGACATACACATCGACGCCCTTCTTGAACGCCTCGACAAACACGCTCGCCAGCGGCACGAACAGGAACAACGCCAGGAACACGAACGAAACGAGGATCAGCGTTGCACGCACCCAGGCGGATTCTGCGGTGGCGCCCCGGCGGCCACCAGCGGGCGCCTGACCAAGTTGACGGGAAACAGTACCGGCCATGTCAGGCTCCAGCTGCCGCGTTGGCGGTCGGGGGTTCGGGGGCACGCTCGATGGCGTCATTGCGATTGCCGCGGCGGCGCGTCCACGCTTGCAGCAGATTGATGACCAGCAGCAGCGTGAACGAGATACCGAGCATGACGACGGCAATGGCCGTGGCGCCCGCGTAATCGAATTGCTCCAGCTTGGAATAGATCATCAGCGGCGTGATCTCGGAAACCATCGGCATGTTGCCGGCGATGAAGATGACCGAGCCGTATTCGCCGGTGGCACGCGCAAAGGCCAGCGCGAAACCGGTCAGCAATGCGGGCAGCAAGGTCGGCAGAATCACGCGAGTGAAGGTCTGCCAGCGCGTGGCGCCCAGGCTGGCCGCCGCCTCTTCCAGTTCGGCCTCGAGATCTTCCAGCACCGGCTGCACCGTGCGCACGACAAACGGCAGGCCGATGAACGTGAGCGCCACCACGATGCCCAGCGGCGTGAACGCGACCTTCAGCCCCAGCGGTTCCAGCCGCGAGCCGATCCAGCCATTCGGCGCGTACAACGCGGTGAGCGCAATACCGGCCACCGCAGTCGGCAGCGCAAACGGCAGGTCGACCAGCGCATCGATCAGCCGCTTGCCCGGAAAGCGATAGCGCACCAGCACCCACGCCACGATCAGCCCGAACACGAGGTTGATCACCGCCGCGATCAGCGAAGCCCCGAACGTCAGCTTGTACGACGCCACCACGCGCGGCGCGGTGACGGTCGTCCAGAACGCGTCCCACGTCATGGTGAGCGTCTTGAGGACCGTTGCCGACAGCGGAATCAGGACGATCAGCGCGAGGTAGAGCAGCGAAAAGCCCAGCGCCAGCCCGAAGCCGGGCAGCACATTGGCGGGCTTACGCCGCTTGGAGGAAAAAAACGCGGAAGGCAGGCTCATCAGCGCACCGATAAAAATGGCCGCAGAGCAAAACACTGCGGCCGATATGCAGATGAACCGATTGTGGCGGACCGTTCTTATGACGAAAACGAATATTTGCGCATGTGCATCATCGTTTTAGATATAAGGGGTGCTCGGTAAGACATCCCACTGCGCTTGCCAGTCTGCGCCGTCGCGGGTGGTGTCTTGCGCACTTGCGCGGCCGATCAGCCGATCGAGCAAGGTCAGGCCTGCGTCCCATTCACCGAGGTTGGAATCGGCGTTGATATGGCCGGCCTCGCCGGCATCCACGAACTCCGTGCCCCAACGCGCGGCCCAGTCGATGGCGCTGCCTTGCGGCATCCATGGGTCATTGCGGCTGGCGACAAGCGTGGCCGGGAACGGCAGCGTGCGGCCGGGGAGCAGATCCCGCACGCCGAACTTGTCCGGATCGGCCGGCGCGACCAGCAGCACCGCGGCCACCGCCTCCTTGGTCTGCACCGCCCAATGCAATGACGCCAGGCAGCCGAAGCTATGCGCCACCAGGATGACCGGGCGTCTGCTGCGCGTGGGCGGACGCTCGGCAAGCGCCGCATGCACCGCCTCGCCCACACGGGCAGACCAGCGCGGCAGGTCAGGCGTCGACCAATCCGTCTGCTCCACGCGGCGCCATGCCGGGAAGCGCTGCTCCCAGCGCGTCTGCCAGTGGCCGGGGCCGCTGCCATGCAAGCCGGGAACGGTCAGGAAGACGGCGTCAGCCGGCCACTGCCAGGCGGGTGCGTCCGATGCGGTTGCGGGTGCGCTGCGTGCCATGTCGTGCTCATTGCGTCAGAGAAAGGCCGGCGGCGGATTGCTGCTGTTGCACCAGCGGCGCCTGCGCCATGGGCACCACCTGGGGCGCGGGGGCCGCGTCCGGCTCAGCTTCCGCGCCGGGCAGGATGCTGCCCTGCACATACGTGATACCGGCAGCACGGGCCAGTTCCAAGTCGCTCGGGCGCTCGCAACGCCGCAAGGCCAGCGTCACGCCCAGCTCGCGTGCCGAATCGGCCAGCGACACCACGTTCCGCGTACGCCAATCGCGCCGCGCATCGAGCTTCAGATAGGCGGGCTTGGCATGCACGAGCAGCGCGCCAGCCTCCGCCGGGTCCGACGCCTGCACGGCGACGGCAAAACCGTTGCGCCGGTAATTGTCCACCACGAACAGCAGCAGCCCCAGATCGTCATTCGCCGTCGACGGCACCTGGATGACGAACTGCTCCGGGTGCAGCCCCAGCGCCGTCACCGCACGGTGGAACGCCTTGCCGTGGTCGGCCGCCACCGCTGCCAGCAACCGGCCATGCACATTGACGACCAGCCGCCCCGCATCGGTGCGCGAAAAATAGTTGAGCGTATGCACCAGCCGGCACAGGCGGTCCAGTTCAACCAGCGTGCTGTCATCCGACGCCAGTGAAAACACCTTCCACGGGTTCAGGCCCAGATCGCCGTCGCGCGTCCACGTGCGCATCAGCGCTTCGTGGCCGGCGGGCGTCAGCGCGCCATCGGCGGCAAGCTGCCAGACCGGTTCAAACAGGCTGGTGAGCGCGCAGTGGAAGAACTGACCCTGCACGCGGCCGGTGGCATCACGCCACAAATGGCGATCCGGCGTCGGGGCGCTCGGCAGCGTGCCGAGAAATTGTGCGAGTGCTGTGGTGTGCATCAGGCTCATGGGTGAGGCTCCTTGTTGGGTCGCCGTCTCCTCCCCGTCCTTACAGTTTGGCGATCGAGACTTCAGTCGCCTTCACCAGCGCAACCACTTCGCTGCCGATCTTCAGGCCAAGGCTGTCGACCGAGCGCGTCGTAATGACCGAGGTGACGATGCCGGCCGGCGTCTCCACGTCGATCTCCGAGAGCACGTCGCCCCGGATGATCTCCTTGATCTGCCCGCGGAACTGGTTGCGTACGTTAATCGCTTGAATGCTCATGATGTTCCTTCTTAGGTGACAACGGCACTACGTGCCAATGAATGTTTTCAGGAGAAAGGTTTGCAGCGCCTTACACGGCCCAGCGCACCGCAGTGGCAGACACGTCGAAGGGTGATGCCCACGCCGTGTGCGGGCGCACATCGGTCACTTCGTTCGGATCGGTCTTGCGCTGCATCACGCGGTTGAGGATCGCTTCTTCCAGCCGGGCAAACGCGGGCGAACCACGATGGCGCGGACGCGGCAGGTCGATGCGCTCGTCCAGCGCGATGCGGCCGTCTTCGATCAGCACCACGCGGTCGGCCAGCGCCACCGCCTCGGCCACATCGTGCGTGACAAGCACGGCCGTAAAGCCCAGGCGTTGCCACAGGCCTTCGATGAGGTTCTGCATGTCGATGCGCGTGAGCGCGTCGAGCGCGCCCAGCGGCTCGTCCAGCAGCAGCAGGCGCGGCCGATGCACCAGCGCACGCGCCAATGCCACGCGCTGGCGCTGCCCGCCCGACAGCCGTGCCGGCCATTCCCCTGCCCGCTCGGCCAGACCGACTTGCGCGAGCACTTCAGCGGCCTGCGCACGCTGTGTTTTCGGCAGGCCGAGCGCGACGTTGTCGAGCACCTTTTTCCACGGCAGCAGGCGCGCATCCTGGAACATCACGCGGGCATCGTCGTGCAGGCCGTCTTCAGCTTCGCCATCGCGCCGCAGGTGGCCGTCGTCAATGCCTTCCAGCCCGGCGATCAGCCGCAACAGCGTGCTCTTGCCGCAGCCGCTGCGCCCGACGATGACGACAAACTCGCCCGGGGTGATGTCCAGATCGATGCCGTGCAGCACTTCACGGTCGCCATAGCGTTTGACGACGTGCTCGATGTGCAGGGCGGTGCCGGCCAGCGCGGCGTGTTCGGTAGCGTTGCTTTGCATGCGTCTCTCCAATTCAGCCTCAGGCCGCTGCTTGATAACCAGGGTGCCAACGCAGCCAGAAGCGCTCCAGCGCACGCGACAGCAGATCGGCCAGCTTGCCCAGCAGCGCGTACAGCAGGATGCCCAGCAGCACCACGTCGGTCTGCAGGAACTCGCGCGCATTCATCGTCATGTAGCCGATGCCGGCCTGCGCAGACACCGTCTCCGCCACGATCAGCGTCACCCACATCAGGCCGAGCGAAAACCGCACGCCCACCAGGATCTGCGGCAGCGCCCCCGGCAGGATCACCTCGCGATACAGCTGCGCACGCGAGAGCCCGTAGCTGCGTGCCATCTCCACCAGGGCCGGATCGACCGAGCGAATGCCGTGATACGTATTCAGGTAGATCGGGAAGAACACGCCCAGCGACACCAGGAACAACTTGGCCGATTCGTCGATGCCGAACCACAGGATCACGAGCGGAATCAGCGCGAGCACCGGGATGTTGCGAACCATCTGCAGCGTGGTGTCGAGCAGCGTCTCGGCGGTGCGGAAGGTGCCGGTCAGCAAGCCCAGCGCCAGCCCCAGCGAACCACCGATCGCAAAGCCCAGCAGCGCGCGCCACGTGCTCACGGCCACGTGCGTCCACAGCTCGCCCGAGCGTGCCAGCGCTACGGCGGATTTCGCCACGTCCAGCGGTGCCGGCAGGATGCGGTTCGACAGCCAGCCCCACTGGGCCGAGGCCTGCCACAGCACCAGCAGCAGCAGCGGCACGATCCACGGCGCCAGGCGTTGCCGGGCGGTGCGCAGGAACGTGTTTGTCTTCGGTTTCGATTCGGATGCCATGAGCGTGTCCTCCCAGGCTCAGCTTGCCGCCACGCGCGGCACGATGCCCGTGGCAATCACTTCGCCAAACGGGCCGTTCAGCACGTTGCCCGGCAGCTTGTCGCGCACCGAGCGCGGCAACAGCGGGAACACCAGTTCGGCAAAACGGTAGGCCTCTTCCAGATGCGGATAACCCGAGAGCACGAACGTATCGATGCCCAGCTCGGCGTATTCCTGCATGCGCGCGGCCACGGTTTGCGGATCGCCCACCAGCGCCGTGCCGGCACCACCGCGCACCAGGCCCACGCCGGCCCACAGGTTCGGGCTGATCTCCAGATCGGCGCGCGTGCGCTTGACGCCATTGGCATGCAGCGCGGCCATGCGTTGCTGGCCGGCCGAATCCATCTTGCGGAAAGCCTCTTGCGCGCGCGCAACGGTGTCGTCGTCAAGCTTGCTAATGAGCTTGTCGGCGGCGGCCCAGGCTTCTTCATCCGTCTCGCGCACGATCACGTGCAGGCGGATACCGAAGCGCACGGTGCGGCCATGCTTGGCAGCGCGCGCCCGCACGTCGGCCAGCTTCTCAGCCACGGCGGCAGGCGGTTCGCCCCAGGTGAGATACGTGTCGACCTGCTCCGCTGCCAGTTCGTGCGCCGCCTCCGACGACCCACCGAAATACACCGGCGGATGCGGCCGCTGCACGGGCGGATACAGCACCTTTGCGCCCTTTACGCTGAGATGCTTGCCGGTGTAATCCAGCGCGGCGCCTTCGTGGCTGGCCGCCAGCGTTTCGCGCCAGATGCGGATGAATTCTTCCGAGGCTTCGTAGCGTTGCGCGTGGTCCAGGAACAGGCCATCGCCGGCCAGCTCCGACGGGTCGCCACCGGTGACGAGGTTCACCAGCAAGCGGCCGTTCGACAGACGGTCGTACGTGGCGGCCATGCGGGCGGCCAGTGTCGGTGCCATCAGCCCGGGGCGCACTGCCACCAGGAAACGCAGGCGCTTGGTGACGGGAATCAGGCTCGCGGCCACGATCCACGGGTCTTCGCACGAGCGGCCGGTGGGAATCAGCACGCCCTCGTAGCCGAGCGTATCGGCGGCTACGGCCACCTGCTGCAGATAGGTTTGATCGACCTGACGTGCGCCCTCGGCAGTGCCGAGATAACGGCTGTCGCCGTGCGTCGGGATGAACCAGAAAACTTGCATGACAGCTCCTTGGACTGTGTTGTTCTCAGATCAACGCAACAACTCAAGCGCGGGCGATGGCCAGTTGCGCCGGGGTCGGGTGCCAGACCAGTTCGATCGGCTTGACCGGGCGCGGAATCAGCCCCAGCCCGTGGAAGGCATCGGCCACGCGCTGCTGTTCGGCCACCGCTTCGGGCGTGACCGGCCGCACGGGCGAAGGCGGCCGGCGCGACAGGAACAGATGCACCGTCGCCAGCGACAACCCGGAGAAATCTGCAATGCGCTGCGCGGCTTCCTTGCGGTTCTCCTGCACGAGGCGATCGGCGCGCGACAGCTCTGCAAAGATGGCGGCGATGGTGTCGCCGTGCTTTTCCGTAAAGGCCGTCGGCGCGAAGTAGAACGAGTTGTTGGACGACAGCGTGCGCCCGGTGGCCAGCACGCGCGGCTTGATCGCCAGTTCCGTAGCGGCGTAGTACGGATCCCAGATGCCCCAGGCGTCGACACTGCCGCGCTCGAAGGCGGCGCGCGCGTCGGCCGGCGTCAGGTACACGGGCTGGATGTCGGCAAAGCTCAGCCCGCCCTTCTGCAGGCCCCGCACGATCAGGAAATGCGCGCTCGAACCCTTCTGCAGCGCCACGCGCTTGCCCTTCAGGTCGGCCAGCGTCTTGAGCGTCGAATCCTGCTGCACGAGGATGGCGGAGCTGTCCGGCTTGGGCGGCTCCACGCCCACGTAGCGCAAATCCTTGCCGGCAGCCTGCGCGAACACCGGCGGCGTATCGCCCGTGATGGCGAGGTCGAGACTGCCCGCTGACAGCGCTTCGAGCTGCTGCGGCCCGGCCGGAAACTCCAGCCAGCTGATCTTGGTGCCCGGAAAGCGCTGCTCCAGCGCCCGGTTTTCTTTCACGATCACGAGGTTGACCGCGCTCTTCTGGAAACCGATGCGCAGTTGCGCGGGCGGCGTCACCTTGGGCAGGCCGCCAGCCGCTGGGGCGGCGGTTGCGGCATTGGCAGCGTGCGCGACCGGCCCGAGCGTGGCCAGCGATGCGCCCGCCACGGTGGCGCCCAGCAGGCGGCGGCGTTGGATGTCGATCGTCATGGCCATCAGCGCGCAGCTTGCTGCGTCGTCGGCTGCCACGCCGCATCGGCCACCTTGACGGGACGCGGGATCAGCTTGAGCGTGTGGAACGTATCGGCAATGCGCTGCTGGTCGGCCAGCGCCTCGGCCCCGACCGGCTGGATGCCGTAGGCAATGCGCGACACCGAACGCGCCACCACGGCCGGCTCCAGGCCGAGCTGCGGGCCGAGAATGGTCGTCACATCCTTCGGGTTGGCCGCGGCCCAGGTGTCGGTCTTTTTCAGTTCATCCAGCACGATGTTCAGCACATCGGGCCGCGCGCCCGCATAGCCCTTCGAGGCCAGGAAGTACTGCGAGTTGTTGACCACGCCCGTGCCGTCGGCCAGCACGCGCGCGCCCAGCTGCTGCTCAGCCGCGGCAAAGAACGGGTCCCAGATCACCCAGGCGTCGATGGCGCCGCGCTCGAAGGCGGCACGCGCATCGGCGGGCGTGAGGTACACGGGTTGGATATCGCTGTAAGGCACGTTGGCCTTTTCCAGCAGCTTCACCAGCAGGTAATGCACGTTGGAGCCCTTGTTGAAGGCGACGCGCTTGCCTTTGAGATCGGCCACGCTCTTGAGCGGCGAAGTCTTCGGCACGATGATCGCCTCGCCGGCCGGCGCGGGCGGCTGGTTGCCGACGTAGACGAGGTGCGCCCCGGCAGCCAGCGCGAAGATCGTCGGCGCTTCACCCGTGGTGCCGAAATCGATGGCGCCCACGTTCAGGCCTTCCAGCAACTGCGGGCCCGCCGGAAACTCGGTCCACTTCACTTCGATGCCCTGCGCGGCAAGGCGCTTTTCCAGCGTGCCGCGCGCCTTGAGCACCGTCAGCGTGCCGTACTTCTGATAGCCGATGCGCAGCTGCTTGGCGGCGGTCGGGGGCGCCGCATCGCTGTTGGCAAATGCGGCGGGCGCGCCGAGCGTGGCAAGCAGCGTGGCGGCAATGGTCAAAGTCCTGCGCAGGGGCGAATGGGTTTTCATGGCAAGTCCGGTCGATGCGGGGTGTATGGGCGGCACGATCCGCGCGCAGCGGCTGCGCGGCGTGACAACAACGGGAAAGCAGTGAGCGCGTGTGTAAGGCGGCGCGGTCAGCGCATCACGCCAGACATCGCATTCGTTCTGCGTCGGCGGCCTGGAACGTGGCGCGCACCGCGCTGCGGCTCGAAACGATGACCTGCGCCACGGCCGGATGCCGTGCCAGCGCCAGTGCCTGATGCACGCGCTCCACGCCGTCATCCAAGCGCTGCTGCAGCGCTGGGTCGACGCTCACGCCGTCATCTGCCACAACGATCTGCGAGTCGACTGCAAAGATGCCGGGCAGGATCGAACGCGCCGCCAGCGCCGTCAGCACGGGGCGCAGCGCATAGTCGATCGCCAGCGTATGGGCGAGGCTGCCGCCGGTGGCAATCGGCAGCACGACCTTGTCGCGCAGCCCGCTCTGCGGCAGCAGATCGAGGAATGTCTTGAGCAGCCCGCTGTAGGCCGCCTTGTAGACCGGCGTGGCGAGAATCACCACGCCTGCCGCTTCCACCCGCGCCACCGCATCGGCGATGGCGGGGGCCGACACCTGCGCGCCGAGCAGCGCGTCGGCCGGAAGGCTGCGCAGGTCCAGGTGGTCCGCCTGCTCGCCGGCGCGTTCGAGCTGCGCACGCACGTGGCCCAGCAGGCGCGCAGATCGCGATTGCGCCGAAGGGCTGCCGGAAATCGTCAGGATTTGCATGATGCGGATCACCCGATGTCGTTACGTCGTGTGGGCCTTACTTGCCCGGTTGATAGAGCTGGTCAAACTGCCCGCCGTCGGCAAAGTGCGTCTTCTGCGCCTTCTGCCAGCCGCCGAACGTGTCGTCGATGGTCACAAGCTTCACCTTCGGGAATTCGCTCTCGTGCTTCTTCGCCACGGCCGGGTCGGTCGGGCGATAGAAATTCTTCGCACCGATCTCCTGCCCTTGCGGCGTGTACAGGAACTTGAGATACGCCTCAGCGGCCTTGCGCGTGCCCTTCTTGTCGGCCACCTTGTCTACCACCGCCACCGGCGGCTCGGCCAGGATGGAAATCGACGGCACCACCACGTCAAACTTGTCCTTGCCTTCCACGCGCGCCGCCAGCAGCGCCTCGTCTTCCCATGCGATCAGCACATCGCCGATACCGCGCTCGGTAAAGGTGGTGGTTGCACCGCGCGCGCCCGAATCGAGCACCGGCACGTTCTTGTAGAGCTTCTGCACGAAATCCTTGGCGGTGGCGTCCGAACCGCCCGGCTGCTTCAGCGCATAGGCCCAGGCGGCCAGGTAATTCCAGCGTGCACCGCCGGAGGTCTTCGGGTTCGGCGTGATGACGGCGATGCCCGGCTTGACCAGGTCATTCCAGTCCTTGATGCCCTTCGGGTTGCCCTTGCGAACGAGGAAGACGATGGTCGACGTGTACGGCGAGGCGTTGTGCGGCAGGCGCTTCTGCCAGTCCTTGCCGGTCAGGCCGCGCTCGGCGATCGCGTCGATGTCATAGCCCAGCGCCAGCGTCACCACATCGGCATCCAGCCCGTCGATCACGGAGCGCGCCTGCTTGCCCGAACCGCCATGCGAAGCGCGCAGGGTGATGTCCTCACCCGTTTCGGCCTTCCACTTCTTGGCGAATTCGGTGTTGATTTCCTTGTACAGCTCGCGCGTCGGGTCGTACGACACGTTCAGCAGTGTCGTTGCCGCATGCGCACCCACGGTTCCCCCCGCCACGATGGCAGCCGCTGTAGCACGTACAAGCGTGTTGAAAACAAACTTGCGAATCATCTTGCAGCTCCGTTTCTGATCTCTGATGGATTTGGAATAGGAGCAAGACTACCGAGCGGGTCTTGTACGGGGAACGAATGGTTTCAGGGAATGTTCATCGTTTTTTGCATAAAGGCGGGGTTGGGGGCTGCGCGGATGCAGTGCAAAGGGCGGTGAGCGGGCATGCGAGCTTGGTGCTTGAGGGTCAAACCCTCGGCGTTGGATGTCGGAAACCCGAGCTTGGGCCTTGGACAGCGGGACTCCACGGGTTTTGGGTGGAGGTCGGGCCTTGGAGAGACGTTGGGTCGACTGTTTTTGGGTGGCGCTTGGGGGTTGGAGGGTGGAACTTGAGGGTTTTAGGGTGACGCTTGAGTGTTGGAGGGTCGAAGGCGGCGGTTTTTTTCGCTCGGCTTGGATGTCGGAGGGTCGAGATTGAAGGTTTGGGGGTCGAGATTGAAGGTTTGGGGGTGGAGGTTGAGGGTTTTAGGGTGGAGTTCGGGACTTGGAGCGTGGGACTTGAGGGTTTTAGGGTGGAGTTTGGGTCTTAGACGGTGGGGCTTGAGGGTTTTGGGGTCGCGGGGGGAGTGTCAGGATTTCCGTGTTCCAAAGGGGCTTCCTTGCCCCGGGTTTTTTTGTTGGTGGTCCATCTCTGTTTCACCCCCTGCCGGGGGCGACTCACTTTCTTTGTCTTGCCAAAGAAAGTAAGCAAAGAAAGGCGCGCCCGAGATGGCGAAGGATTCCTTGAATTTATGTCGCAGAGAGGGGAAGGGAAAAACTCGCTTCGCTCAGACAGTTTCCCTTCCTTTTTCCTCTCTGCAACAGAAATTCAAGGCGCCATCTAGGGCAAGGTACGGCCACACCATCGAAGCACAACCGCAGTAGTGCGATGTGCGGCAAGACGCGAGGCAAAGCAATAAGAGCAGGTTGAGATAGCGAGCGAAGCGAAGCAGCACACCGCAAGAAACGAAACTCCGACAGGACACGCAAACCACTGGTTTGGCCGTTGACGTTCCTGCCCTTGATGGCGCCTTGAATTTCTGTAAGCGGGCGGATAAAGGAAGGAGGCCTGTCTGAGCGCAGCGAGTTTGCCTCCTTCCCCGCCCGGTTACAGAAATTCAAGGAGTGGGTCGCCATCTCGGGCGCGCCTTTCTTTGCTTACTTTCTTTGGCAAGACAAAGAAAGTGAGTCGCCCCCGGCAGGGGGTGAAACAAAGATGCACCACCAACAAAAAACCCCAAAACAAAAAAGCCGCTCCGGAACGATCCGGAGCGGCTTTTCAACGCACCACTAAACAGCCTCAGTGCACAACCCGATCAAACGAAAACTGCCCATCCCGATAATCCACCGGCACCACATCCTTGGGCGCGAACTTGCCCTCCAGGATCATCCGTGCCACGGGATTCTCAAGCTGCTGCTGGATCGCCCGCTTCAACGGCCGTGCCCCAAACACCGGGTCGTAACCCGCTGATGCCAGTTTGGCCACTGCCTCGTCGCTGATCTCCAGCGCCAGGTCCATCTGCGCCAGGCGTGCGGACAGACGCTTGAGCTGAATCCGCGCGATCGATTCGATGTTGCGTTGGTCCAGCGCGTGGAACACCACCACCTCGTCGATCCGGTTCAGGAACTCGGGCCGGAAATGCGTCTTCACTTCCTGCCACACGGCACCCTTGATCACATCCGCCGGTTCGGTCGCCATCTGCTGGATGAGCTGCGAGCCGAGGTTCGACGTCATCACGATCACCGTGTTCTTGAAGTCGACCGTGCGGCCCTGGCCGTCGGTCAGGCGCCCGTCGTCCAGCACCTGCAGCAGCACGTTGAAGACGTCCGGGTGCGCTTTCTCCACTTCATCGAGCAGCACCACGCTGTACGGCTTGCGGCGCACGGCTTCGGTCAGGTAACCGCCTTCCTCGTAGCCGACATAACCCGGCGGCGCGCCGATCAGGCGGCTCACGGAATGCTTCTCCATGAACTCACTCATGTCGATGCGGATGAGGTGGTCTTCCGAATCAAACAGGAAGCCTGCCAGCGCCTTGCACAGCTCGGTCTTGCCAACGCCCGTGGGCCCGAGGAACAGGAACGAGCCATACGGCTTGTTCTCGTCCGCAATGCCGGCGCGTGAGCGGCGGATGGCATCCGACACCAGGCGCACGGCCTCGTCCTGGCCGACGACGCGCTCGTGCAGGCGGTCTTCCATCTTCAGCAGCTTCTCGCGCTCGCCGGTCATCATCTTCGACACGGGGATGCCCGTGGCGCGGCTGACGACTTCGGCAATCTCTTCGGCACCCACCTGCGTGCGCAGCAGCTTGTTCGGCTGCTTCTGGCCGGCCGACTCGGCGGCGGTCGCGGCCTTCAGCTTGCCTTCCAGCTCGGGCAGCTTGCCGTATTGCAGTTCGGCCACTTTCTCCAGCTTGCCTTCGCGCTGCAGCTTGGTGATCTCCAGCTTGATCTTGTCGATCTCTTCCTTGAGCGCAGCCGCACCTTGCGCGGCGCCCTTCTCGGCCTTCCAGATTTCGTCCAGATCGGCGTATTCCTTCTGCAGGCGTTCGATCTCCTGCTCGATCAGCTCCAGGCGCTTCTGCGAGGCTTCGTCGGTTTCCTTCTTCACGGCCTCGCGCTCGATCTTCAGCTGGATCAGGCGGCGGTCGAGCTTGTCCATCGCCTCGGGCTTCGAGTCGATTTCCATCTTGATGCGCGCCGCAGCCTCGTCGATCAGGTCGATGGCCTTGTCCGGCAGGAAGCGATCGGTGATGTAGCGGTGGCTGAGTTCAGCCGCGGCCACGATCGCCGGGTCGGTGATCTCCACGCCGTGGTGCAGTTCGTATTTCTCCTGCAGGCCGCGCAGGATGGCGATGGTCGCCTCCACGCTCGGCTCGCCCACGAGCACCTTCTGGAAGCGGCGCTCCAGCGCAGCGTCCTTCTCGATGTACTTGCGGTATTCGTCCAGCGTGGTCGCGCCGATGCAATGCAGCTCACCGCGTGCCAGCGCCGGCTTGAGCATGTTGCCGGCGTCCATCGCGCCCTCGGCCTTGCCCGCGCCCACCATGGTGT
The DNA here is from genome assembly GCF_958350185.1 of Ralstonia edaphi. NCBI lineage: Bacteria > Pseudomonadati > Pseudomonadota > Betaproteobacteria > Burkholderiales > Burkholderiaceae > Ralstonia > Ralstonia edaphi. The sequence goes on along the minus strand of NZ_CATWHI010000005.1, from coordinate 377,278 downwards.
GGATCTCGTCAATGAAGAGGATGGTCTGGCCCTCTTCCTTGGCGATGTCGTTCAGCACGGCCTTCAGGCGCTCTTCGAACTCGCCGCGGTACTTGGCACCGGCCAGCAGCCCCGCCATGTCGAGCACCAGCACGCGCTTGTTCTTCAGGCTCTCAGGCACTTCGCCGTTGACGATGCGCTGCGCCAGGCCTTCGACGATGGCCGTCTTGCCGACGCCCGGCTCCCCGATCAGCACCGGGTTGTTCTTGGTGCGGCGCTGCAGGATCTGGATGGCACGGCGGATCTCGTCATCGCGGCCGATGACGGGGTCGAGCTTGCCGATGCGTGCACGCTCGGTGAGGTCGATGGTGTACTTCTTGAGCGCTTCACGCTGGCTCTCGGCCTCGGCGCTGCCGACGGTCTGACCGCCGCGCACGGCGTCGATGGCGGCTTCGAGCGGCTTGCGCGACAGGCCGTGTTCGCGCGCAATACGGCCGGCCTCGCCCTTGTCGTCAGCCACGGCCAGCAGGAACAGCTCGCTGGCGATGAACTGGTCGCCGCGCTTGATGCCTTCCTTCTCGGTTTGCTGCAGCAGGTTGCCCAGATCGCGGCCGACCTGAACCTGTTCGCCGCCCTGCACCTGCGGCAGGTTCTTGATGGCGCGGTCCAGCGCGGTGTCCAGCGCACCCGTATTCACGCCCGCGCGAGCGAGCAGGTTCTTGGTCGCGCCATCCGGCTGGCGCAGCATGGCCAGCAGCAGATGGACGGGTTCGATGTACGGATTGTCGTTGCCCAGCGCCAGGCTCTGCGCGTCGGCCAGCGCTTCCTGGAAGCGGGTGGTCAGTTTGTCCAAACGCATTAAAAACCCCTTGCGGAAAATGTTTCACTGCTCCGAAAGATAGGGAGCTTCGGTGGCATTTCAAGCGTGGAAACGCGGGTTTTGATGCAGATTTGCGCCAGAACAAACGGCGGCGCGCCTGCTGGCACGCCGCCGCCCCAAGTGCGCCAAAATCGTCTTGGCTATCGCATCAGTTCGGCACCGATACCGTCGCCACACCGCCCGACACGCTCACCGAGATGCGGTCGCCCGCAGCCGGCGTGCTGGTGAAGTTCGGCACGTTCGCCGCGTTGATGGCCGGTGCAGCACCGGGCGTGCCACCGCGCGGGGTGGTGCGCACCACCTGCGAAGGCGGCAGCGGCGTGCCGTTCTTCAGGTTGGCGTACATGGCGTCCAGCGCGCGCTGTTCATAGAGCACCAGCGGCACGAACAGCGTGTCGTAGCCAGGCACGAGGTCGATAAAGCCGTCGAAATGCTGCGCGTTCATCACCTCGATGTACGACAGCTTGCTCGAGCCGCCCTCCACCTTGGCGTTCAGCCCCAGGTACGGCCGCGAACCATGGTTGACCGGCAGCAGCGCGTCGTTGCGGCCCTGCACGATCAACGCTGGCTTGCCCTGCAGGTTGCCGGTGCGCAGCGTCTGGCTGATCCCCGTCTGCAACGATTGCGAAGCGGCATCGGCGCCCGTCAGCAGGTTGCGCAGGCACAGCGCGCCATCGAGGTTGGCGGCTTGCGTGCCGGTGGAGTCGATCGACTGGTTGCTGCGCGTCGGCCCGCCCTGGGCGTTGTTGTTGACGAGCTGCACCCCGGAGGTGGGCGGAATGCCGTTGCCGACCGCCGCCATCTGCGCGAGCGCCGTGGCGTTCACCGCCGTCGGATGGAACGACGCATCGGTTGCCGCGAAGCTCAATCCGCACAGGTTGTCGGTCACGCTGGCGCGCGAGAGTGCATTACCGAATGTGGTCGCCACCGATGGATCGATCTCGTAAAACGACATCGACGCATGCACGAGATCCGACTCGGGCTCCCAGCCATAGGCGCGCATCTTCTGCAGGGCTTCGTCAGCCTGGGCAGCCGCCGTGGTGGAGGTCAGCAGCCCGGCCGCCTTCAGCGCGGCGCAGCGGTTGGCCTGGGCGCCCGCCGGGAACGTCGTGAGGCTGCCAAAGAACGCCTGCGCCGGTGCCGTGGCAACGCTCGCTGACGACGCCGCGCAGAGCCGGAACACATTGGCGTAGCTCACGTAGTCGAACAGCGGTTTGCCGGTCGTCGGCAGCGTGGTGCCGCCGCGCACGACCTGCACGCCGGTGTTGGGCGGCAGGTTCAGGCCGGGCTCGCCGACGGCCACCCCGTCGATCCACCCGCCGGTGTCCTGCTCGGCCGCCGCGATGGCTGCGCCGCCGCCATTGGAGATGCTCGACGCGATGACGATGGTGTTGTCCGGACGCACCGGCAGCGCGCTGCCGACCAGCGCACCGCTCGTCGCCGAGACCTTGTCGTTGATCGCCCAGAACGCGAACTGCACGGCCTGCAACGTGAACAGGCCCCAGTCCTTCTCGGGGTTGCGCTGCGAATGCGCGTGCTTGAACGCCAGCCGGTTCGGCGTGGCCGCGTTGAAGGCGGCGAGCTGGCTGCTGGTGAGCGGCGCGGCAAAGTGCGCGTTCGACCCGGCTGCGCTGCGCGTGGTGCGCGTGCCGTCCTGCAGGGCGACGGTGTCGGTGGCCAGGTCGTGCGGACCGGCGCCGGTGCCCTTGTCGGTATAGGCGACGGCGCACTTGCGCTTGAGGCCCCATTCGCCGGTGGAAATCGCGCCGTAGATGCCGCGCGAGCCCGACGAGGTGGCGGTGATGATGCAGGGGTTGTTGACGTCGAAGCTGTCCGGAATCTGCACGAGCAGCACCACGTTCTGCTGGCCGGTGCCGTCGTCGGAGTACGTCACGTATTCGGCGCCGGCGATCATGCCGGAGCCCTGCGTGACGTTGCCGCTCGCGTCGACGTTCGGGCCATAGAGCGTGCCGTAGCCGCCCTTGGCCGCCGTGTCGACCAGCGCGCGGTAGTTGGCGTAGATCGCCAGGCGGCGCAGCTCGGTTGCCGTGGGCGCGGTGGGGTTGGCGATGGTGGGCGCAGTGGCCGAGGCAAGGCCGCTGGCGCCCAGGCCGGCGGTCAGCAGGTCGTCCGATACGCCGTCGTACCGGTTGACGGTCACCTTGCCGGCAAAGGCCGGTTTGGTATTGCTCGGCACGTTGTTGCCGTCATTGCTGCCGCCGCAGGCGCTCAACACGCCGCAGCCGGCCAGCAGCACGGCACCGGCGGCGATCAGGTTGCTGGGCGAGACGTGCCGTCGCAGGCGCGCCGTTCGGGTGGGTTTCATTGCGTCTCCTTCTCGTTATGGATGGAACAACACAAAGCAAACCCGCGGCGGCCTTCGATACTGCACATCCCTACTGGACGTCCGGACGTCCCTAAGCCACCGCAGGCACTACCAGTATGTGAACCAAACTTCTCATTCGCAACTCGATTTGCAGGCGGGGCTTGCGATCAACTGAAGGTGCGCACAGTCCAGAGACCGAGCATCGTGAGGAACAGCGAGCCGCCCAGATGCGCCACGATGTGCAGCGCGCCCATCAGGTGGTCGCCGGCCAGGATGTTGGCAACAACCTCGCTGGAAAACGTCGAGAACGTCGTCAGCCCGCCCAGAAAACCGGTGATGACCAGCAAACGCCATTCCGGCGGCAACCCCGCGTGCGTGTCGAAAACACCCACCGCGACGCCGATGAGGTAGCCCCCCACCAGATTGGCTGCCAGCGTGCCGTACGGCAAGGCCGGATTGATGGCGTTCAACAAGACGGCGAGCGCCCAGCGCAACCAGGCTCCCAGCGCAGCACCCACCCCAACTGCCAGAAAGCCCATTCCGCTCATGCGGTCGCGTCCTTGTTATTCGTAGTCGTTGGGTTGCGCCGATGCGCCGGGCTGATCAGCCGTGCGTGTCGCGGCGTTGGAGGTGGCAATGCCCCAGCGGGCGAGCGCCTTGTCGTCAGTGACACGCGCATCGACCCAGCGCGCGCCTTCGGGCGTCTGTTCCTTCTTCCAGAACGGCGCCTCGCTCTTGAGGTAATCCATGATGAATTCGCACGCGGCAAAGGACTCGCCGCGATGCTTGGACGCCACCGCCACCAGCACGATCTGGTCTTGCGGCTTCAGCTTGCCAACGCGGTGGATGACCAACGCGTCGATCAGCTCCCAGCGCTGCATGGCCGCGCTGACGATGTCGGCGAGCGCCTTTTCGGTCATGCCGGGATAGTGCTCCAGCTCCATCTCCGACACGCCGGTGCCGTCGTTGATGTCGCGCACGGTGCCGATGAAGCTGGCCACCGCGCCAATGTTCGGGCGGCCGGCACGCAGCGCGGCAATCTCGGCGCCGAGGTCGAAGTCGGCTTCCTGCACGCGGACGGACATGTTTGGTCTCCTGCGCTCAGCCGCCGGTCACGGGCGGGAAGAAAGCGACTTCACAGCCGTCGTGCACGGCGGTATCGGCCGGCACGATTTGGTGGTCGACCGCCATGCGCAGCGCACGGCCTTCGGCCAGCGTTTCGCCCCAGACCGGGCCGCGCTGCGCGAGCCAGCGGCGCACATCACCCACGGTGCGCACCCCTTCCGGCACAACCACCTGCTCCTGCGAGGTCCCCAGCTGTTCACGCACGCTGGCAAAGAAACGAAGCTCAATCTGCACGGTCATCGCTCCTTACACCAGGCCTGCAAACGGCAGGAAGCTGACGACATCGCCCGGTGCAATCGGCTGATTGGGCGGGTTGTCGATCAGGCCATCGCCCCACACGGTGGAGGTCAGCACGCCCGAGCTTTGATTCGGGAAGAGGTCCAGCCCGCCGCCCGCGTTGATGCGCGCACGCAGGAACTCGTTGCGGCGATCGCCCTTGGGCAGCGCAAAGTCGGCGCGCATCGGGATGCGCTTCGGGGCCACGTCGGCCACACCCTGCAGGCGCAGGATGAACGGCCGCACGAACAGCAGGAAGGTGACGAAGCTCGACACCGGGTTGCCCGGCAGGCCAATGAAAAAAGCGGTCGGGCCGCCCACCATGCCTTCGGGGCGGCGCACCTCGCCAAAGGCCAGCGGCTTGCCCGGCTTGATGGCGATTTGCCAGAGGTTCAGGCGCCCTTCGGCTTCCACCGCCGGTCTGATGTGGTCTTCCTCTCCCACCGACACGCCGCCGGAGGTGATGATGAGGTCGTGCGCCTCGGCCGCTTCGCGCAGCGTGTCGCGCGTGGCTTGTAGCGTGTCGGGCACGATGCCGAAATCGGTGATGTCGCAACCGAGGTTTTCCAGCAGCGCGCGCAGCGTGAAGCGGTTGGAGTTGTAGATGGCGCCGGGCTTGAGCGGCTCGCCGGGCATGGCAAGTTCGTCGCCGGTAAAGAACACGGCCACGCGCGGACGGCGCACGACGTGCAGATTGGCGCAGCCGACCGAAGCTGCCAAGCCAAGTTGCTGCGGGCCGAGGCGCGTGCCGCGCGGCAGGATTTCGGCGCCGTCAGCGATGTCTTCGCCGGCGCGGCGGATCCATTCGCCGGATTCCGGCACGTGGTCGATGACGACGGTGCCCGTGTCCGGGTCAGCCTTGCATTGCTCCTGCATGACGACCGCATCGGCGCCCGGCGGGATGAGCGCGCCGGTAAAGATACGCGCCGCCTCGCCCGCATTCAGCGGCTGGCCGACATGGCCGGCAGGAATGCGCTGCGCCACCTTCAGGCGCGTGCCCGGCGCAGTGATGTCGGCGGCGCGCACGGCGTATCCGTCCATCTGCGTGTTGTCGGCGGGCGGCACATTCAGGGTGCTGCGCACAGCCTCAGCGAGCACACGCCCGTTGGCATGCAACGTCGACACGGTTTCGGTCTCGTGCAAAGCGCGCACTGCGGCAAGCAGTTGCGACAGCGCCGCATCGAGCGTCAGCAAGGACGGTTTGACGGCGGGAGCATCGTTGGCGGACATGCGGGAATGGGAAAGCGGAATCGAAAAGGAGATTTCGATTGTATCGGTTCCAGGCCGATGCCATGCATCAGCCCAGGCGTATCAAGCGAATGCGTCGGCCAGCGCCGCCCGCAGCGCCGGCACGATGTGCGCGTCGAACCACGGGTTGTGTTTGAACCAGGCCAGGTTGCGAGGGCTCGGATGCGGCAGCGGGAACAGCACGCGGCCGTCCGCGTCGTGCACGGGCCCGTTGCGCACGACGTCGGTCAAGGACCAGTCGCGCGGCACGTCGAGGTAGTTGCGCTGGGCATAGGTGCCCACCAGCAGGGCAAGCCGCACATCGGGCATTGCCGTCAGCAGCGGCCGGTGCCATTTGGGCGCGCATTCCGGGCGGGGCGGCAAATCGCCGTTCGCGCCGGTGCCCGGAAAGCAGAAACCCATCGGCACCACGGCGATGCGCCGGTCGGCGTAGAAATCGTCGTACGAAAACTGTAGCCACTGGCGCAGGCGGTCGCCCGAGCGGTCGTTCCAGGGGATGCCGGTCTCGTGGACGATGCGGCCCGGCGCCTGCCCGATGATCAGGACGCGGGCGCGGCGGTCCGCGACGACCACCGGGCGAGGCTCGTGTGCCAATGCGCCCTGGCACTCGCGGCAGGCGCGGATGTCGTGCAGGCAGCGCTCGAACGCTGCTCCGGCGACGTCATCCGGCACTGCTTCCATCGCTTTAGAGACCGGTGTGCTGGGCGATGTAGACCTTGATGCGGTCGGCGTCTGCCGGCATGACTTCGAAGCGCTGCGGCAGCGATTCGATATCGGCGTAGCCAGCCGGGCGCTCCGGCTCGCGGTCCAGCGCTTCGCGAATGGTGTCGCCAAACTTGGCCGGCAGCGCCGTCTCCAGCACCACCATCGGGACGCCTGGCGTCAGGTTCTCGCGCGCCACCTTCACGCCGTCGGCGGTATGGGTGTCGATCATCGTGCCGTAGGTGGCAAACACATCGCGGATCGTATCGACGCGGTCTTCGTGCGAGCTGCGGCCCGAGACAAAGCCAAACTCGGCGATGCGCTCGAACTCCGGCTTGCCCGTCAGCGAGAACCCACCCTTTTCGTCCACGTCGCGGAAGAGCTGCGCGAGGCGCGCCGGATCGCGATCCAGCAGATCGAACACGAAGCGCTCAAAGTTCGACGCCTTGCTGATGTCCATGCTGGGGCTGGAGGTGTGGTACGTCTGCGCGGCCGAACGTACACGGTACGTGCCGGTGCGGAAGAACTCGTCGAGCACGTCGTTCTCGTTGGTAGCCACGACGAGCTTGTCGATGGGCAAACCCATCATGCGCGCGATGTGGCCGGCGCAAACATTGCCGAAGTTGCCCGACGGCACGCAGAACGACACCTTGTCGCCAATCTTCGCGGCGGCCAGCAGGTAGCCCTTGAAGTAGTAGACGACCTGTGCAACGACGCGTGCCCAGTTGATCGAGTTGACCGTGCCGATCTTCTGGCGGGCCTTGTAGTCGAGATCGTTCGACACCGCCTTGACGATGTCCTGCGCGTCGTCGAACACGCCTTCGATGGCGATGTTGAAGATGTTCTTGTCTTGCAGGCTGAACATCTGCGCGGTCTGGAACGCGCTCATCTTGCGATGCGGGCTCAGCATGAACACGCGCACGCCGCGCTTGCCGCGCATGGCGTATTCGGCTGCGCTGCCCGTGTCGCCGGAGGTGGCGCCGAGGATGTTCAGCTCGGCATGCTCACGGTCGAGCGCGTATTCGAACAGGTTGCCCAGCAACTGCATCGCCATGTCCTTGAAGGCCAGCGTCGGGCCGTTCGACAGGCACAGCAGCGACAGCGACGTGCCGCCCTCCTCGCCCAGCTTGTGCAGGGGGGTGATGTCGGCGGTGTTGTCGCCGGCGCGTGCGTTGCAGTAGACCTCGGGCGTGTAGGTGCGGCGGGTCAGTGCGCGCAGGTCGTCTTCGGGAATGTCGGTGGCGAACTTGCGCAGGATTTCAAACGCGAGGTCGGCGTACGGCAGGTCGCGCCAGCGGGTCAGCTCTTCAGCGCTGACTTGCGGATATTGCTCGGGCAGGTACAGGCCGCCGTCCGGCGCCAGGCCGCCCAGCAGGATGCGGGAGAAACTTTGCGGCTCTGCGTGGCCGCGGGTCGATCGGTATTGCATGCTCGTGTCCTGCGCTTAGTTCAGTTCTTCCATGCGGATGCGCGTGACCTTCGACAGCACGGTCGGCAGCGCTTCGATGGCGGCGATGGCGGCGTTCACGCGTTTCTCCACCGTCACATGCGACAGCATGATGATGTCGGTCTGCGGCTCGCCTTCGCGCGATTCCTTCTGCAGCATGGCATCGATCGAGATGCCGCCCTCGGCCAGGATGCGCGTGATGTCGGCCAGCACGCCGGTTTCATCCGCCACGCGCATACGCAGGTAGTAGCTCGAACGCACTTCGTCGATCGGCAGCACCGGCGTATCGGACAGCGCGTCCGGCTGAAACGCCAGATGCGGCACGCGGTGTTCCGGGTCCGCCGTGTGCAGGCGCGTCACGTCCACCAGATCGGCGACGACGGCCGAAGCAGTCGGCTCGGCGCCGGCGCCCTTGCCGTAGTACAGCGTCGGGCCCACGGCATCGCCGTTGACGACCACTGCGTTCATCGCGCCTTCCACGTTGGCGATCAGGCGCTTGGCCGGCACCAGCGTCGGATGCACGCGCAGCTCGATGCCGGCCTCGGCACGGCGCGTGATGCCCAGCAGCTTGATGCGGTAGCCGAGTTCTTCGGCGTAGCGGATGTCGACGGCTTCGAGCTTGGTGATGCCTTCCACGTATGCGCGCTCGAACTGCACCGGCACGCCAAACGCGATGGCGCTCATGAGCGTCAGCTTGTGCGCGGCGTCAAAGCCCTCGATGTCGAAGGTCGGATCGGCCTCGGCGTAGCCCAGGCGCTGGGCTTCCTTGAGCACGGTATCGAAATCCAGACCCTTGTCGCGCATCTCGGTCAGGATGAAGTTCGTGGTGCCGTTGATGATGCCGGCGATCCATTCGATGCGGTTGGCCGTCAGGCCTTCGCGCAGTGCCTTGATGATGGGGATGCCCCCGGCCACGGCGGCTTCGAACGCCACCATCACGCCCTTGTCCTGCGCGGCCTTGAAGATCTCGTTGCCATGCACGGCCAGCAGCGCCTTGTTGGCGGTGACAACGTGCTTGCCATTGGCGATGGCGCGCAGCACCAGCTCGCGCGTCAGGTCATAGCCGCCGATCAGCTCCACGACGATGTCGATCTCGGGCGAATCCACAATCGCAAACGGGTCGTTCACCACCGGCACGGTCGCACCGGCTTCCTGCACGATGGCGCGCGCGCGGTCGAGATTGCGCACGGCAATCATGGCGACTTCAATGCCGCGACCCGCGCGACGGCGGATTTCTTCCTGGTTCCGTTGCAGAACCTTGAGGGTACCGCCACCGACGGTACCGAGCCCGAGCAGGCCGATCTTGATGGGATTCATGAGACGTGTCGTAGAAAAACGAAAAAGCGGAGAGGCAAAAAACACACAGGGCAGACACCTCGGTCTGCCCCGCAATTACTGATCTGGCGGAAGACCGATGTTATGCGGCCCGGATGCCAGTACCGTGACGTTGACGGTACCGCTCCAGGAAGCGCGAAATTCGGCCGATCGCTTCACGAAGGTCGTCTTCGTGTGGCAGGAAGACGATGCGGAAGTGATCCGGCGAGTGCCAGTTGAAGCCCGTGCCCTGCACCAGCAGAACACGCTCTTCTTCCAGCAGCTGGCGGATGAAGGTCTGGTCGTCTTCGATCGGGTACACGGCCGGGTCCAGGCGCGGGAACATATACAGCGCAGCCTTGGGCTTCACGCAGGTCACGCCGGGGATGGCGGTGATCAGTTCGTGCGCCAGGTCACGCTGACGGCGCATGCGGCCGCCCGGCGCCACCAGGTCTTTGATGCTCTGGTAACCGCCCAGCGCAGTCTGGATCGCCCATTGGCCCGGCACGTTGGCGCACAGGCGCATCGACGACAGCATGTTCAGGCCTTCGATGTAATCCTTGGCCGGGCGCTTGTCGCCAGACACGACCATCCAGCCTGCGCGGTAACCGCACGAGCGGTAGCTCTTCGACAGGCTGTTGAACGTCACGGTGAGCACGTCTTCCGACAGCGAACCGATCGCCGTGTGCTTGTTGTCGTCGAACAAGACCTTGTCGTACACCTCGTCAGCGAAGATCACCAGGCCGTGCTCGCGCGCAATGGCAACGATGCCGAGCAGCAGTTCGTCCGAATACAGCGCGCCGGTCGGGTTGTTCGGGTTGATGACGACGATGCCCTTGGTGTTGGGCGTGATCTTCGCGCGGATGTCGTCCAGGTCGGGCATCCAGCCGTTGGCCTCGTCGCAGGTGTAGTGCACCGGCGTGCCGCCCGAAAGGCTCGTCACGGCGGTCCACAGCGGGTAGTCGGGAGCCGGCAGCAGCAGCTCGTCGCCTGCGTCGAGCAGCGCGTTGGTGGCCAGCGAAATCAGCTCGGACGCGCCATTGCCCAGATAGATGTCGTCCAGCGTGACGTTCTTGATGCCCTGTTCCTGCGTGTAGTGCATCACCGCCTTGCGCGCCGCGAAGATGCCTTTGGAATCCGAGTAGCCGGCCGAATTCGGCAGGTTACGGATCATGTCCAGCTGGATCTCTTCCGGGGCATCGAAACCGAATGGGGCGAGGTTGCCGATATTCAGCTTGATGATCTTGTGGCCGTCTTCTTCCATCTGCTTGGCCTTTTCGAGCACGGGGCCGCGAATGTCATAGCAGACGTTGTTGAGCTTGGCGGATTTCTGGATCGTTTTCACGGGCAAGGCGGCGATGGGCGACGTTGAACGGGCTTGAACTACGGGCATTCTGTGGCACAGCACAGCGGCGACGGTAACGCCACACAGCGGCAGGCACCGCTGCGCTTATTCCTTGCCGGGCATCGCTTATGGCGCGGCGGGCGAAGGAGAGAAAAAGATATAATTTAGCCCATTATGACAGACTTAGGCGGGCATTTTTGCAACGCAGCGAAACCCGCCCGGACGTCTGAAACCTAGCGCCTCTGCCAGCGCGCCGCCGCATGCGCCGCAGGCACCGCGCCCGATGGGATTCCCGCCTTGAAGCTCCATTCATCCGATTCGTCGATCATCCTCAATACCGTCACCGGCTATGGCGACGGGTATATCGAAATCAACAAGGTGCGCTACGAGCACTCCGTGCTGGTGATGCCGGAGGGCGCCGTGGTGCCGTGGGACCTTGCGCGCTTTGAAGACCTGACGCCCGAACATTTCTCCCGCCTGCTTGAACTGGGCGCTGAAGTGGTGATCTTCGGGACAGGCAACAAGCTGCGCTTCCCGCACCCGCGGCTGACGGTGCCGCTCACCGAGAAGCGCATCGGCGTGGACGCCATGGACCTGCAGGCCGCCGGCCGCACATACAACATTCTGATGCTGGAAGGCCGCAAGGTGGCCGCCGCCCTGCTGATCGAGCGCGCCTGACCGCATGCCGATCGACCGCACCGCTCAAGCGCCCACCCTCCCCTGGCGCAACGCTTCTCTTTGGCTGCTGGCTGCTGCGTTCCTGGCCGTCTGGCTCGGTACGCTGGGCTACCGGCACCTGATCCCCACCGACGAAGGCCGCTACGCCGAAATTGCGCGCGAGATGTTCGTCTCCGGCGACTGGGTGACCATCCGTTACAACGCCCTGAAGTACTTCGAAAAGCCGCCGCTGCAGATGTGGGGCACCGCGCTCGCCTATACGCTGTTCGGCATTGGCGACTGGCAGGCGCGACTGTTCACCGCGCTTTCAGGCATCGTCGGCATTGTTTTCACGATGCTGGCGGCGGCGCGCTGGTGGGGCAGGCGGACGGCCGTCATCAGCGGCCTGGTGCTGGTGAGTGCGCCTCTGTGGAACGTCGGCTCGCACTTCAACTCGCTCGACATGGGGGTGGCCGGCTGCATGACGATGGCGCTGGGCTCGCTGTTGCTGGCGCAACATCCGGATGCGACGCGCGCGCAGCAGCGCGGCTGGATGTGGGCCTGCTGGGCGTCGATGGCCCTGGCGGTATTGAGCAAGGGCCTGATCGGCGTGGTGCTACCCGGCTTTGTGCTGGTGGTCTACACGTTGGTCGCGCGCGACTGGGCGCTCTGGAAGCGCCTGCATCTCGTGACGGGGCTGATCATCTTCTTTGCCGTGGGCGCGCCGTGGTTCGTGTTGATCTCCTTGCGCAACCCGGAATTCGCTTGGTTCTTCTTCGTGCACGAGCATTTCCAGCGCTTCACGTCGACCGTGCACAACCGCAATGCCCCGCTCTGGTATTTCGTGCCGCTGTTGGTGGCCGGTTTCCTGCCTTGGCTAGCGCAATTGCCCGGCGCCGCACGGCTGACCATGGCGCGTGCCGAAACCGCCAGCAACGGCTTCCGCCCCACGCTGGTGCTCGGCCTGTGGGCCGTTCTGATCTTCGCGTTTTTCAGCATTTCCGACTCGAAGCTGCCGGGTTACATCTTCCCGATCATTCCAGCGCTCGCGATTCTGGCGTCCCTGGTACTGGAGCAAACCAGCGAGCGCGCGTGGCGCTGGCAACTCAAGGCCTTCCTGGCGCTTGCGCTGGTCGGCCTCGCAGCCAGCGGTTACGTGGCGACGATGTCGTCCGGCATGTACCCGAATGCAGTGTTTTCCCGCTTTGCGGTATTCCTAGCCGTGGCATTTGCGGCGGGAGCTGCGTTCACGTGGCTCGCCATTCGCTTGGCGGGCCGGCGCTTCGAGAGCGTGGTCGCGTTCGCGTGCGCGTGGTTCCTGACGTTTACAGCTGCGATGCTCGGCCACGAAGCCTTCGGGCGCTCGATGTCGGGTATCGATCTCGTGCCTGCCGTCCGGCCGTGGCTCAAGCCCGACGTGCCGTTCTATGCGGTGGAGCGTCTGGACCATACAATGCCGTTTTACCTCGGCAGGCCCACCATCATGGTGCAGGAACCCGACGAATTGGCTTTCGGCGTGGAGCAGGAGCCGTCCAAGTGGGTACCGACCACCGAAGGGTTCGTAGCGCGCTGGAAAGCCGGCGGCCAGGCCGTCGCCATGATGGGGCCGGGGACCTATGATCGACTGACGGCCCAAGGCGTACCGATGATCGTGATCGCCCGCGATGCCCGCCGCGTGATCGTCCGGCGCAACTAGGTTTTACCGCCACGGATTCTCGAAAGGGGCGCGCAAGCGGAATTGTCGTAACATGCGCCCCGGCGGCGGGATTGAGAACGTTCATACGGGGAAACCGCCGCAGTCTGCAAAACATCAAAAGAACACATGAATCTGGTCACTTTCGGGCTGATCCTGACGGGCGTCATGCTCAATGCCTGCGCCCAGCTGCTGCTCAAGGCAGGCGTCAACAACATCGGCCGCTTCGCGTTTTCGGCCGACAACATCCTGCCGATCGGCATCAAGCTTGCAACGCAGTGGCCCATCATTGGCGGTCTGTCGTGCTACGTCATCTCGGTGGTGGTGTGGATTCTCGGGCTGTCGCGCGTGGATGTGACCATCGCGTATCCGATGCTGTCGCTGGGCTACGTGGTCAACGCCTTCCTGGCGTGGTATCTGTTTGGCGAAGTGCTGACGGTGCAGCGCCTGATCGGCATCGCGATCATTCTCGTCGGCGTCCTTGTGCTGGCTCGTTCGTGAGCCGATCCGCCCACACCCAGCCTCCAACCTCATTCAAGTCATGACGCAAACCACCGCCACTGCCGAGCTTCCCTTCCTGCCCTTCGTGCGTCCGACCATTGACGAAGCGACCATCGCTGCCGTGGCCGAGGTGCTGCGCTCGGGCTGGATCACCTCGGGGCCCAAGGTCGCCGCATTCGAAGCCGCGCTGTCGGAATACTTCGGCGGCCGTATCGTCCGCACATTCGCCAACGGCACGGCCACGATGGAAGTCGCGCTGCGCATCGCGGGCATCGGCCCCGGCGATGAAGTGATCACCACGCCGATCTCGTGGGTCGCCACCTCCAACGTGGTGCTGACGGTCGGCGCCAAGCCTGTTTTCGTCGACATCGACCCCGTGACGCGCAACATCGACCTGGACAAGGTCGAGGCCGCCATCACGCCGCGCACCAAGGCGATCATTCCGGTCTATCTGTCGGGGCTGCCCGTCGATATGGACCGTCTGTACGACATCGCCCGCCGCCACAAACTGCGCGTGGTGGAAGACGCCGCACAGGCCATTGGTTCGCGCTGGGGCGACAAGCGCATCGGCGAGATCGGAGACCTGGTCAGCTTCAGTTTCCAGGCCAACAAGAACATCACGACCATCGAAGGCGGCGCGCTGGTGCTCAACACGCCCGAAGAAGCCGTGCTGGCCGAAAAGTATCGCCTGCAGGGCGTCGTGCGCACCGGCTTTGACGGCATGGAAGTCGATCTGGTGGGCGGCAAGTTCAACCTGACCGACGTGAATGCGGCGATCGGCCTGGGGCAATTCGCTCAGCTGGAAGCCGTCACTGCCCGACGCGCTGCGCTGGCCCGCCGCTACTTTGCCGGCATGCGCGCGGCCGACATCGAGTCGTTCGGTGTCGAACTGCCGGTGGAGAACTTTACGAATACGAACTGGCACATGTTCCAGATCGTGCTGCCGCTGGACCGCCTGAAGGTCGATCGCGCCGGCTTCATGGCCGGCCTGAAGACGCTGGGCATCGGCGCGGGCGTGCACTACCCGCCCATTCACCTGTTCAAGCTCTATCGCGAACTCGGCTGGAAGCCGGGCATGTTCCCGGTGGCCGAGCGCATCGGCCGTGCCATCGTGACGCTGCCGATGTTTGCCGGCATGGAAGATTCCGACGTGGATCGCGTGGTCAGCGCGGTCCACCAACTTTGCGCCCAGTACCAATAATCCAATAATGAAGACACCCGCTCTCTCGGTCGTCATTCCTGTTTACAACGAAGAAGACGGGCTCGCCGCGCTGTTTGCGCGTTTGTATCCCGCACTCGACGCGCTCGGCATCTCGTATGAGGTCGTGTTCGTCAACGACGGCAGCCGCGACCGCTCCGCCGCCATGCTGGCCGAACAGTTCCGCGCGCGCCCGGACAGCACGCGCGTCGTGCTGTTCAACGGCAACTACGGCCAGCACATGGCCATCCTGGCCGGCTTCGAACATGCGCGCGGCGAACGCGTCGTCACGCTCGATGCCGACTTGCAGAACCCACCGGAAGAAATCGGCCGCCTGGTCGAAAAGCTCGACGAAGGCTACGACTACGTCGGCACCATCCGCCGCGTGCGCCAGGACAGCTGGTTCCGCCGCACCGCGTCGCGCGCAATGAACTCGCTTCGCGAGCGCATCACGCACATCAAGATGACCGACCAGGGCTGCATGCTGCGCGCCTACAGCCGGACCATCGTCGACACCATCAACCGCTGCCGCGAAGTCAACACCTTCATCCCGGCGCTGGCCTACACCTTCAGCAAGAACCCCACCGAAATCGAAGTCGACCACGAAGAGCGCTTCGCGGGCGAGTCGAAGTACTCGCTGTACAAGCTCGTACGCCTGAATTTCGATCTGGTGACGGGCTTCTCGGTGGTGCCGCTGCAGTGGTTCTCGGCGATCGGGATGCTGCTCTCGTTCGCCTCGGCAGTCCTGTTCATTCTGCTGGTGATACGCCGCTTCGTCCTGGGCGCGGAAGTCCAGGGCGTGTTCACGCTGTTCGCCATCACGTTCTTCCTGATGGGCGTACTGCTGTTCGGTATCGGCTTGCTCGGCGAATACATCGGCCGGATTTATCAACAAGTGCGCGAGCGCCCGCGCTATCTGGTGCAGGGCGTGCTGGAAGAAACCTCGCACCTGCATGAAGCCGGTGCCGCCGACCTGAAGGCGGGCACGCAGCGAGGTGTCGCATGACTTCTGACACCAAACGGCGCGCCGTCGTTTTCGCGTATCACAACGTCGGTGTACGTTGCCTGCGCGTGCTGGCCGCGCGCGGCATTCAGGTCGAACTCGTCGTGACGCATGAGGACAACGCTGCTGAAAACATCTGGTTCGGCAGCGTGCGCGCCACGGCCCAGGAGCTGGGCATCCCCTACATCACGCCGGACAACGCAAACGGCGAAGACCTGCAAGCGCGCATCGGCGCCATTGCGCCGGACTTCATCTTTTCGTTCTATTACCGGCATATGATCCCGATGCGCCTGTTGAGCCTCGCCAAATTTGGCGCGTTCAACATGCACGGTTCCCTGCTGCCCAAGTACCGCGGCCGCGTGCCCATCAACTGGGCGGTGCTGCACGGCGAGACCGAAACCGGCGCCACCCTGCATGAAATGGTCGAAAAGCCGGATGCCGGCTACATCGTCGACCAGACCATCGTGCCGATCCTGCCGGATGACACCGCCCACGAAGTATTTGAAAAGGCCACCGTGGCGGCCGAGCAAACGCTGTGGCGCGCACTTCCCGCCATGATTGCCGGGCAAATCCCGCAGCACCCGAACGTACTGGCCAACGGCAGCTACTTCGGCGGCCGCAAGCCCGAAGACGGCCGCATCGACTGGTCCCAGCCGACCCAGCAGGTCTATAACCTGATCCGTGCCGTGGCGCCGCCCTACCCCGGTGCCTTTACGGACGCCGGCAGCGAACGCTACATTGTGGCGCGGGCCCGCCTGGCGCATCAAAACTTTACGAATTTGCCGCCGGGCTTGCACGTCGTGGATAATGCGATGTTCGGCGTGTGCGGCGATGGGGGAGCCATCGCCATTCACGAGCTCTGGCGCGTCGAGCCCCAAGCTGCCAGCGGAACGTCTGTCGTGACCGCGCAGCAGCTCGCCAGCCAGCTCGCCCTCTCCTGATCTTGAGTTTGCCTTCATGAAAAAAGTACTGATCCTCGGCGTCAACGGCTTCATCGGCCACCACCTGTCCAAGCGCATCCTGGAGACCACCGACTGGGAGGTCTACGGCATGGACATGCAGACCGAGCGTCTGGGCGACCTGGTCAACCACCCCCGCATGCATTTCTTCGAGGGTGACATCACCATCAACAAGGAGTGGGTCGAGTATCACGTGAAGAAGTGCGACGTGATCCTGCCGCTGGTGGCCATCGCCACGCCGTCAACCTACGTCAAAGACCCGCTGCGCGTGTTCGAGCTGGATTTTGAAGCCAACCTGCCGATCGTTCGCTCGGCTGCCAAGTACGGCAAGCACCTCGTCTTCCCGTCGACCTCCGAGGTCTACGGCATGTGCAGCGATTCCGAGTTCGATCCGGAAGCCTCGCCGCTGATCTACGGCCCCATCAACAAGCCACGCTGGATCTACGCCTGCTCCAAGCAGCTGATGGACCGCGTGATCTGGGGTTACGGCATGGAAGGCTTGAACTTCACGCTGTTCCGTCCGTTCAACTGGATCGGCCCGGGCCTCGACTCGATCTACACCCCGAAGGAAGGTTCGTCGCGCGTGGTGACGCAGTTCCTCGGCCACATCGTGCGCGGCGAGAACATCAAGCTCGTCGACGGCGGCAGCCAGAAACGCGCGTTCACGTATATCGACGATGGCATCGACGCACTGGTGCGCATCATCGCCAACAAGAACGGCGTGGCCTCGGGCAAGATCTACAACATCGGCAACCCGTCGAACAACTACTCGGTGCGCGAACTGGCCAACATGATGTTGGAACAGGCCGCCCAGATCGACGAATACAAAGACACCGCCAAGCAGGTCCAGTTGGTGGAAACGACCTCCGGCGCCTATTACGGCAACGGCTACCAGGACGTGCAGAACCGCGTGCCGAAGATCGCCAACACCATGGAAGATCTCGGCTGGAAGCCGACCACGGTGATGAAGGACGCGCTGGCGAACATCTTCGAAGCGTATCGCACGCACGTGGCTGAAGCCCGCAGCCTGGTCGAAGACGGCAACGGCAACAAGTAAAGGCAACACCCCCGCGCAGGTTCATGGCTCTCATCGTTCTCAAGATCGACGTCGACACCCTGCGCGGCACCCGCGAAGGCGTGCCCAACCTCGCGCGCATGTTGCGCGAGCACGAGGCGGGCGCGACCTTCCTCTTCAGCCTCGGCCCGGACCACACCGGCTGGGCGCTGCGCCGGGCCTTCCGCCCCGGTTTCCTGAAAAAGGTTTCCCGCACGTCAGTCGTCGAGCATTACGGCCTTCGCACGCTGATGTACGGCGTGCTGCTGCCCGGCCCCGACATCGGCCGCAAAGCCGCTGGCGAAATGCGGGGCATTGCCGAGGCAGGTTTCGAGACCGGCATCCACACGTGGGACCACGTGCTGTGGCAAGACAACGTGCGCCAGCGCGATGCCGGCTGGACCGCCCGCCAAATGACCGCCGCCCACGCGCGTTTCATCCAGGTATTCGGCAAGCCCCCCGTGACGCACGGCGCTGCCGGCTGGCAGATGAACGACCACGCCTTCCGCCAGATCGACAATTGGGGCATGGCCTACGCCTCCGACGGCCGGGGCACGCATCCGTACATCCCGAGCGTTGACGGCAAGGCGCTGAACCACGTGCAATTGCCGACCACGCTGCCCACGCTCGACGAGCTGATCGGCGTGGAAGACATCACCCTCGACAACGTCGCCCGGCACATTTTGAAGATGACCGAGTCCGACCGCGACCAGGTATTCACCTTGCATGCGGAACTTGAAGGGCAGAAACTCGCCCCGATCTTCCGCGAGTTGCTGCGAGGCTGGCGCGCACAGGGCCATCGGCTTGGGTCGATGGGCGATTACTACGCAACGCTCGATCGCAGTACCCTGCCCGTGCAACCCGTCACGTGGGGCGAAGTTGCCGGCCGCAGCGGCAGCCTGATCGTTCAGCCGGCCTGATCCTTCCGATCGCCGGTTTGGCGGCTGGCGCAGTGCCTCAGCATTGCTCGTCCACGAGCTTCCTGTCTCTTCCCGAGGTTTTCCGGAACACACCATGCCCGTCACGATCGACAAGCCTCTTCCCGATTTCTCCGCACCAGCCACCAGCGGCATCACGTTTTCGCCGGCATCGCAGCGCGGCAAGATCGTCGTGCTGTATTTCTATCCGAAGGACAACACGCCCGGCTGCACCACCGAGGCGATGAACTTCCGCGACCAGTACGACGCGTTTGAAGCGGCTGGCGCCGTGGTGTTCGGCATCTCGCGCGACAGTCTGAAATCGCACGAAAACTTCAAGGCGAAACTCGAGATGCCGTTCGAGCTGATCTCTGACGCCGACGAAGCCGTCTGCAACATCTTCGACACGATCAAGATGAAGAAGATGTACGGCAAGGACGTGCGCGGCATCGAGCGCAGCACATTCCTCATCGACAGCAAGGGCGTGCTGCGCAAGGAATGGCGGGGTGTGAAGGTGCCCAACCACGTGGACGATGTGCTGGCGGCGGTGCGCGCGTTATAACCGCGCGTAAAAGCCCATCGCGCAGAAAGCGCCGTGCACGGCATGCAGGCGCTTGCTTTTCCGTTGATTTCATCATCAATCGTGGCGCAGTTTGGACGGCGCCACACGTCACATGTGACCGATTGCAAATCACAAACGCTTCCGATACAGTCGGAACCGATGAGTACGAAATCCGGATGCCATTCCGATAGCCCACGACGGTACCGGCGGCCAAGTTGGCCTGATACCGCTTCTGCGTTTTTCCCGGCAGCCAGGCCGGGCAGAACGTCCGAATCGTGCAGCTTGTCGTGGCGTTCCCCTAGGCCGCCCCACCTCTCGCAGGTCATGGCGGCTTTTTTGTGGCCGTCGTCCGTGCATCAAATGCTGCGACGCGCCCATCCGTTTTCTCGCGTTTTCCGCCTGCACCGCCCCGCCTTGTGCGGGGACGGTGTTCCGTCGTCGTTCCACCCAGAGAGGTAATCGAAGCATGCCGCTGCCGACCATGCCCACCCAGCCAGCCCAATTGCTCGACCCGGCTGAATTCAAGCCTTTCAGCAAAGCCGGAAAGCCGAAGGCGGGTCAGGAACCTCGAAAACCGGTGCCAGCGCTCGAGCGCGAGGCGTTGTCAGAAACCGGCCGTGCGCAACCCAAACGCAATGCTGCCAGCACGGCACGCGCCCGCTCGGGCGAAGCGTCCCCCATGGCGAAAGACAGTTCGCGCGAACACGCCGGCATTCTGGCCAAGGCGGTCGACAAAGTGAGCGCGACCGGCAAATCAACCGAAACCGCTGCCCGCCGCCGCGCCCGCCGCGACGAAGGCCCGACCAAGCTGTTCGTGCTCGACACCAACGTGCTGATGCACGACCCGACATCGCTCTTCCGTTTTGAAGAGCACGACGTCTATCTGCCGATGATGACGTTGGAAGAGTTGGACAACCACAAGAAGGGCATGAGCGAAGTCGCGCGCAATGCCCGCACGGTCAGCCGCACGCTCGACCAGCTTGTGGGCGGCACCGATGGAGCGATGGATGACGGCCTGCCGCTCGCCAAGCTCGGCAACCGCGATGCGCAGGGGCGCCTGTTCTTCCAGACGCGCCTGAACGACATCAAGTTGCCCGACGGCCTGCCGCAGGGCAAGGCCGACAACCAGATCCTGGGCGTCGTGGCCGCGTTGCAGCAGCAGCGTCCGGATCGATCGGTCGTGCTGGTGTCCAAAGACATCAACATGCGGATCAAGGCGCGCGCCCTCGGCCTGCCGGCGGAGGACTATTTCAACGACCGCGTGCTGGAAGACACCGACCTGCTCTACAGCGGGATCATGGCCCTGCCGGCGGACTTCTGGCAGAAGCACGGCAAGAACATCGAGAGCTGGCAGGACCCCAAGACGGGCACGACGTTCTATCGCCTGTCCGGGCCGCTGGTGCCGTCGTTCCTGGTCAACCAGTTCGTCTTCCTGGAGCCGAATGACGGCAGCCTGCCGCTGTATGCGCAGGTGAAGGAGCTGAACGGCAAGACCGCCGTGCTGCAGACGCTCAAGGACTACACGCACCAGAAGAACAACGTCTGGGGCGTGACCGCGCGCAACCGCGAGCAGAACTTCGCGCTGAACCTGCTGATGCATCCGGAAGTCGATTTCGTTTCGCTGCTGGGCCAAGCCGGCACAGGCAAGACGCTGCTGGCACTGGCGGCGGGCCTGGAGCAGGTGCTGGATCAGAAGCTCTACAACGAGATCATCATCACGCGCGCCACGGTGCCCGTGGGTGAAGACATCGGCTTCCTGCCCGGCACGGAAGAAGAAAAGATGCAGCCGTGGATGGGTGCCTTCGACGACAACCTGGAGGTGCTGCAAAAATCCGACGACAACGCCGGCGAATGGGGCCGCGCAGCCACGCAGGAACTGATCCGCTCGCGCATCAAGGTCAAGAGCATGAACTTCATGCGCGGCCGCACCTTCGTCAACAAGTTCCTGATCATCGACGAGGCGCAAAACCTGACGCCGAAGCAGATGAAAACGCTGGTCACGCGCGCGGGCCCGGGCACCAAGATCGTCTGCCTGGGGAACATCGCGCAGATCGATACCCCGTATCTGACGGAAGGTTCGTCAGGCCTGACCTACGTGGTGGATCGCTTCAAGGGATGGAGCCACAGCGGGCATATCACGCTGGCGCGCGGCGAGCGTTCGCGGCTCGCAGATCACGCGTCGGACGTGCTGTAGGAATCACCGCGCGGCAAAGCTGTCTGCCGCAAACCGTTGTGCCATCGGGCCGTGCATTTGCGCGGCCTTTTTTTTGCTGCACGTCTGGCACCTCTCTTTTCTCTGATGGAGGCCAACGATGCCCATGCAGCCAAACCTGCAGACCCGATCGCGCTTGACCCTGACGTCGGCTGCGCTGGCGATGATGCTGTCCGCCGGCGCTTCCGTTGCGCTTGCCGACACCCTCACGCCAAAGACCGCCGGCCAGATCAGCTACGTCTGCGGCGGCGTTGCACAAGACGAGCAGCAAGCGCTGAACAGTGAAGCGCGCAACTACAACCTGTCGCTGCTGTTCACGCAAGGCGCGCGCGGCGAGTATCTGGCCGACGTGGACGTCCAGCTCACGCGGCACGGCAAGGAGGTCGCAAGCTTTCGCGCCGATGGCCCGCGCTGTCTGATCAAGGCACCGCCGGCCAGCTATAACGTCATCGCCACATACCAAGGCACCACCAAACGGGCGACGGTGCAGACCGGCAGCACGCGTAACGTCCAACTACGCTGGTAAAACTCCCCGCAAAACGCGACGCCATCAGGGCCAAATCCGCAGACCCGCGCCCCGCTTGGCGTTGCGCCTCGCCAACACGCAGTTTGGCTTTCTGACGCGGCGCGCATAGCATGCTCGCTATCCGGACTCTCCTGATGGCGCATGCTGACGCGGTACGGCTCTTCCTATGGCAATACCCGGCTAGCAGGCACAGCCCTGCTTGCGTTGGTCTGCCTGCTGTCCGCCTGCTCGTCAACGCCCACACGTTCCACTGCCTCCCGTGACCAAGGCCTGCGCACACGCGGCGCGCCCATCCAGGATCCGAGTGCGGGTCTGGAAGAGATTTCCATCGAAGCCATGGCGCTGGTCGGCACGCCCTACCGCTACGGCGGCAATACGCCCGACAGCGGCTTCGATTGCAGCGGACTGGTGCGCTACGTCGTGCAGCGCGCCGCTTCCGTGAACCTGCCGCGCACCGCCGCCGAGATGGGCCGCCGCGGTACCTCGCTCGACCGTCGCGAAGTTGCATCGGGCGACCTCGTCTTCTTCAACACGACCGGCCAGCCCAATTCGCACGTGGGCATCTATGTCGGCCAGAACCGGTTTGTTCATGCACCGGCCACGGGCGGCACGGTGCGCCTGGAAGACATGACCAAGTCGTACTGGGCAAGCCGCTACATGGGCGCGCGCCGCGTCGTCGCAGCGAGCAACCTGCCGGATGCACCCGCGCCCGCCAACACGCCAATCACACCGGCACCTGCCAGCCCTGCCCGCCCGATCGACGATGACCCGCTCGGCACCCTCGCCCGCACGCGCGAGGCCCAAGCCGAGAGTCTGATGTCGACGCGGATACCGCCGGCTGTAACGCCGCCCGCGGACGACGATCCCATCGCGCGCTTCGCCACGCAATAGCGCATCGCTCGCGCCAATGCGAAACGCCCACCGGTTTGGTGGGCGTTTCGTTTTTCGCTGTGAATCAGCAGCCGGCTTTCGTTACAGGACGTGTCGGCCAATCCACCAGGCGATCGCGGCCATGAACGCAGACGCGGGAATCGTCAACACCCACGCCCAGACGATGTTGCCTGCCACCCCCCAACGCACGGCGGAAGCTTTTTGCGCCGCACCGACACCGACGATGGCGCCCGTGATGGTATGCGTGGTCGACACCGGCACGCCCAACGCCGACGCGAAGAACAGCGTCATGGCGCCACCGGTTTCAGCGCAGAAACCGCCGACCGGCTTGAGCTTGGTGATCTTCTGCCCCATCGTACGGACGATCCGCCAGCCGCCCAGCAGCGTACCCAAGCCGATCGCCACATAGCAGCAGACGATGACCCAGATCGGCGGCTCGGTTGCAGTGGCCGAGGCGTAGCCACCGGCAATCAGCAGCATCCAGATGATGCCGATGGTCTTCTGCGCATCGTTGCCGCCGTGGCCCAGGCTGTACAGCGAGGCGGAGAGCAGTTGCAAGCGCCGGAACCATCGGTCCACCTTGGATGGTGGCGTTCGGAAGAACAGCCAGGACACCGCCACCATCAAGAGCGAGCCCAGGATAAAACCGAGCAATGGCGAAATCAGGATGAACGCCACGGTCTTGAGCAAGCCGCTGGCCACCAGCGAGCCCGTGCCAGACTTGGCCACGGCGGCCCCCACCAAGCCACCGATCAGCGCATGCGACGAGCTCGACGGAATGCCGTAGTACCACGTGATGATGTTCCACGCGATCGCGCCGACCAACGCCCCGAAGATGACGTAATGATCGACGATGGACGGATCGATGGTGTCCCGCCCCACCGTGGTTGCCACCTTGAGGTGGAAGATGAAAATGGCGATCACGTTGCAGGCCGCAGCCATCGCCACCGCCTGCTGCGGCTTGAGCACGCCGGTCGACACCACCGTCGCGATGGAGTTTGCGGCGTCGTGGAAACCATTCATGAAGTCGAACACGATGGCCAGTGCCACCAGCAGGACGACCACCCAGAGACTGATCTGAAGCGTATGCATGAGGCGTCGTCTCGTCAGGCGTTTTCGAGCACGATGCCTTCGATGATGTTGGCGACATCCTCGCAACGGTCGGTGACGCTCTCCAGTTGCTCGTAGATCGCCTTGAGCTTGATCAGCAGCTTGATGTCGTTCTCGGTGCGGAACAGCTTCGCCATGGCAGCGCGCATCACGCGATCGGCTTCGGACTCGAGGCGGTCGATTTCCTGCGCGATGGTCAGAATCTGGCGGCCGTTGTTCATGTCGTTGAGCAGCGCCACGGCCTTGCGGACCTCCTCGCAACATGCCACGCAGATGGTCGCGAGCTGGCGCGCTTCGTCCGTCACGTTGGTCACGTCGTACAGCGAGATGGTGAGCGACACGTCTTCCATCAGGTCGAGGATGTCGTCCATCGTCGTGATCAGTTTGTGGATCTCGTCGCGGTCGAGCGGAGTGATGAAGGTCTTGTGCAGCAGCTCGATCGTGTCGTGCGTGATGCGATCGGCCTTCTTTTCAAAGTTCTGCACATTGCGTGCATGCATTTCGGCATTGGGCAAGTCATTGACCAGATCCTTGAGCGCATGGGCCGCCTTGACGGCGCACTCGGCGTGCTGGTTGAAGTACTCAAAAAACTTGCCTTCGGTGGGCATGAAGCGACCGAACATGATGATCCTTGGGAACGGAAAAAGCAGGAGTCGTAAAAACAGCGCCGGACGGGATCACCGCCGGCGCTGTCATTAAAACGCAATATTTTACCGGAACCGGCCCCGCGACACGCGGCACGTTGTGACCGGCCGACACGTATTACACGTTACGTATCGTTGTCAAAGAAGGCATTGCCCCCGGTGAAGTTGTCGAACTTCGTGTATTCGCCCAGGAACGTGAGACGAACGGTACCAATCGGGCCGTTACGCTGCTTACCGATGATGATTTCGGCCGTCCCCTTGTCCGGAGAGTCGGGGTTATACACCTGGTCACGATAGATGAACAGGATCACGTCGGCATCCTGTTCAATAGCGCCGGATTCACGCAAGTCCGACATCACCGGCCGCTTGTTCGGGCGCTGCTCCAAGCTTCGGTTCAACTGCGACAGCGCAATCACGGGGCAGTTGAGTTCCTTCGCCAGGCCCTTCAGGGAGCGCGAGATTTCCGAGATTTCGGTCGCACGGTTTTCACCGCCGCCCGAGCCCGACATCAGCTGCAGGTAATCGATGACGATCAGGCCGAGCTGCCCACATTGCCGGGCAAGCCGGCGCGAGCGCGCACGCAGCTCCATCGGATTCAACGCGGGCGTTTCGTCAATGAAGAGCTGCGCGTCGTTCATCTTCTGGATGGCGTGCGTCAGGCGCGGCCAATCCTCATCGAGCAGGCGGCCGGTACGCAGGCGGTGCTGATCCAATCGACCGACCGAGCCCAACATACGCATGGCGAGCTGCGTGCCCGCCATTTCCATCGAGAACACGGCCACCGGCAAGCCCTGCTCCACGGCAACGTGTTCGCCGATGTTCAGCGAGAACGCCGTCTTACCCATCGATGGGCGACCGGCCACGATGATCAGATCGCCGCCCTGCATACCGCTGGTCATGCGGTCGAGGTCGACAAAGCCCGTCGGCACGCCGGTGATGTCGCTCTGGTTGTCGCGGTGGTACAGCTCGTCGATGCGCTCGACCACCTGCGTCAGCAGCGGCTGGATTTCCAGGAAGCCCTTCTGCCCGCGCGAACCTTCTTCGGCGATCGCAAACACCTTGGATTCGGCTTCGTCCAGCAGCTGGCGCACGTCGCGGCCCTGCGGGTTGAAGGCGCCGGCAGAAATCTCGTCGGCAATCGTCACGAGTTGGCGCAGCACGCCGCGGTCGCGCACGATTTCCGCATATCGGCGGATGTTGGCGGCGCTCGGCGTGTTCTGCGCCAGCGCGTTCAGGTAGGCCAGGCCGCCCACCTCTTCCGCCTTGCCGGCGGCCTGCAACTGCTCGTACACCGTGATCACGTCGGCCGGCTTGGCCTGCGAGATCAGCTTGCCAATGTTGTGGAAAATCAGCCGGTGGTCGTAGCGGTAGAAATCGTGCTCGTTGATGAAATCGGCAATGCGATCCCAGGCGGCGTTATCCAGCAGCAACCCGCCGAGCACCGACTGTTCGGCCTCGATGGAATGCGGCGGCACCTTGAGGGAATCGAGCTGGGGATCGGAGGGCGCGTTCATGGCCGGATTATAACGGCGCTGCTCAGTCTTCAATCTGAACCCCTGACACAAAGGACAACAAAAAAAGGCAGAGACTTTCGTCCCTGCCTTCTTGACTCGCGTCGACGGGTGACCCGGGCGCCGCGAGGTACTGCGTGCGTGCTTAGACCGACTCGCCCTGCACCGACACGTTCACGTCAACTGCCACGTCGGTGTGCAGCGACACGACGACCGGGTGGTCGCCCACGGTCTTCAGCGGGCCGTTCGGCAGACGCACTTGCGCCTTCTCGACCTTGAAGCCTTGTGCAACCAGTGCGTCAGCGATGTCGTGGTTGGTAACGGAGCCGAACAGACGGCCATCCACACCAGCCTTTTGCGACAGTTGCAGCGTCAGGCCGTTCAGCTTTTCGCCTTCGGCTTGCGCAGCGGCCAGCTTTTCAGCAGCCAGCTTTTCCAGCTCAGCACGGCGGGCTTCGAATTCCTTGATGGCGGAATCCGTAGCGCGGCGGGCTTGCTTGTTCGGGATCAGGAAGTTACGAGCGTAACCGTCCTTCACGCGCACCACGTCGCCCAGGTTACCCAGGTTGACGACCTTCTCGAGCAGAATAATTTGCATTGTGAGTTCTCCTTATCCCGCTGATTAGTGCTTGTGCTGATCGGTGTACGGCATCAGCGCGAGGAAACGTGCGCGCTTGATGGCCGTGTCCAGCTGGCGCTGATAGATCGCGCGCGTGCCGGTCAGGCGGGCCGGGGTGATCTTGCCGTTTTCGCCGATGAAGTCCTTGAGCGTGTCCAGATCCTTGTAGTCGATCTGCTCAACGCCGGCCACGGTGAAGCGGCAGAACTTCTTGCGCTTGAACAACGGGTTTTGCTGCTGGAAGCGCTTCTTGTTCTTCGCGTCGCGCTGCTTCTTGTTCATGAATGCCATGATTCAATCCTTTACGAATACGTTACATCCGGAGATGTGAAAGACCAGTGCCTTACCGCTGCGGTGCTTGCGAGCCAGGAATCCCACGCAATCCAGGACAGTGCCCGGAGCGATGCGATCCAGAACGGAAGCCATCTTGCCGGCTGCCAGTGCTTCTATCGAAAACTCGATCTGTCGCACTGTCTGCGCCTCGACCGCCTGTCCGCTGTAGGCCAGCAGACAATTGACGATCGGCACGCCGGCTGGGGTGTATCGCATCACCTCGCGCTCGACCAGAGTGGCGACGAGCTGCAGGCGGTTGATGGCGTTGTCCCCGTGGGTTTCGTTCATGCTGGTGATGCGCGATCAGGCTTGCGCAGCACCGCGCGCGGCATCAGGCGGCCTGTTCGGTCTGAGCGGCGGCCTTCTTGGCCTCTTCGCGTGCGACTTCCTTCATCATCGGCGACGGCGCCGTTTCAGCCTTCTTGGTCTGAACGATGAGGTGACGCAGCACAGCGTCGTTGAACTTGAACGCGTGCTCGAGCTCAGCCAGGGTTTCCTTACCGCACTCGATGTTCAGGCACACGTAGTGAGCCTTCGCGAGCTTCTGGATCATGTAGGCCAGTTGACGGCGGCCCCAGTCTTCGACGCGGTGCACTTGGCCGCCCTGCGTAGTGACCGTGCTCTTGTAGCGCTCGATCATCGCGGGCACTTGCTCGCTTTGGTCCGGATGGACGATGAATACGATTTCGTAATGACGCATTGACGCTCCTTGTGGATTAAGCCGCCCGGGCGTCACACTCCGGTGCAGCAAGGTTGGTTAGCCTGCCATTATACGCAGGCTTTGGCGATTTTTTCAATATCGATCAATGACTTGCTGCAGGGAGGCAACTTCTGCCTGGGCGCGCCCCGAGGCCAGAAGCAACGTCAGCAGCACACGCGCTTTATAGGGATTGAGCGAGCCACTCGATGCCCAGCGCTCCGCGCCCGGCTGGGCAGGCACCACGCCTGCCCCTGTACGCGTGGAACGCAGTATGAAAACGCCCTGCTGACTCGCCCTGTTCAGCGCCGCCTCAAGATTGGCATGGATGGACCCGGCGCCAGTTGCGGCAATCACGAGCCCCTTCACGCCAGCAGCCACCAGCGCATCAACGACACGCGCATCGGGTTGCGCATAGCTCGCCAGCACTTCCACCCATGGCCACTGGCCCGTGGGCGGCATCGGCAGGACATCCTCTGCGCTCACACGTTGCGCTGCACGCTGAAACTGCACCTGGGCGTCGAGCACGAAACCCAGCGGCCCCGCATCCGGCGAGACAAACGCCTCCACCGCATAGGTGTGACCCTTCTGCACATCGCGCGCGGCATGCACGCGCTGATTTAGCGCTACCAGAACGCCGCGTCCGCGCGCGGACGGACTGGCGGCGAGCCGTACCGCGTTCAGCAGGTTCAGTGGGCCATCTGCAGACAGCGACGTCGACGGCCGCATCGCCGCCGTCAGAACGATCGGCGTATCGGTCTGCTGCGTCAGGTGCAGCAACATGGCGGTTTCTTCCAGCGTGTCGGTGCCGTGCGTGATGACCACGCCGTCCACACGTTCGACGTCGATCCAATGACGGATGCGTCCAACGAGCTTTTCCCATACGTCGAACGTGAGGTCCTTGCTGTCGATCTGGGCGACCTGCTCGGCGCGCACGTTGGCGAGGCGCTCCAAACCAAGCTTGCTGGCAGCGAGCAGTTGATCGATGGGGACGGCGCCAGCGCGATAGCGTGCGGCGGAGCCAGCGTCGTCAGCAGAGCCGGCGATCGTGCCGCCGGTGGCGAGGATGGCGATGGTAGGCAAGGACATCGTTGCAGACATGCGTGGTGGGCAAGGCGCGCATTGTATCCGCCCGCCCCGCCTTTGCCGACGCGGGATAGCCCTCGGCGCCGGCAAAAACAAAACGCCGGCACACAGGCCGGCGTTTGCAGCGGAAGCCGTATCGATTATTTCTCGACGAAGGCGCGCTCGATCACGTAGTCCCCCGCTTCGCCCATGCGCGGCGAGATCTTGAAGCCGCGGGCATCGAGCAGCTTGCAGGTGTCTTCCAGCATGGCCGGGCTGCCACAGATCATGGCGCGGTCGACTGCCGGGTCCATCGGGGGCAGGCCGATGTCGGCAGACAGCTTGCCGCTGTCGACGAGAT
The DNA here is from genome assembly GCF_958350185.1 of Ralstonia edaphi. Lineage (NCBI taxonomy): Bacteria > Pseudomonadati > Pseudomonadota > Betaproteobacteria > Burkholderiales > Burkholderiaceae > Ralstonia > Ralstonia edaphi. The sequence goes on along the minus strand of NZ_CATWHI010000005.1, from coordinate 348,123 downwards.
CCGTCAGGCGGCCCATATTGCGGAACGGCTCACGCGTGACGGTCGGGTAGTAGATCAGCTTCTCGCGCACCTGATCGCCGAAGAATTCGTTGTTCGGCAATTCCCGGGTGATGAAGTCGGCATAGGCCAGCTCGCTCACTTGCCGCACGCCGTGCAAAAGCACAACCTTCTCGAAGCGCTCGTAGGTTTCCGGGTCCTGGATGATGCTCATGAACGGCGCGAGGCCAGTGCCGGTGCCGAACAGGTACAGGTTCTTGCCCGGCAGCAGGTCATCCAGCACGAGCGTGCCGACCGGCTTCTTGCTCACCAGCAGCTTGTCGCCCACCTTCAGATGCTGCAGTCGCGACGTCAGCGGGCCGTTCTGCACCTTGATGCTGAAGAACTCGAGATGCTCTTCGTAGTTCGGGCTGGCGATACTGTAGGCGCGCATCAGCGGCTTGCCCTCGACCTCCAGCCCAATCATGACGAAGTGGCCGTTATGGAAGCGCAGCGCCTGATCGCGCGTGGTCTTGAAGCTGAACAGCGAGTCATTCCAGTGATGGACGCTCAGAACGGTCTCTTGATTGAAGGCGGACATGGTGACGTTCGGGCCGGCCCAACGAGGCTCCATCGGGCTATGTGGCGATGCAATAAATCGGTCAAGGCCTTGATTTTATGCGATTCCCTCCGGCCGCGCCTGCATGGATTGCGCATAAGCTTCTAACCAGTCGCGTAGGTTTTGACGCCGATCAGAAGGACTGGGCGCGCGCGCAACAGGTCACAACAAAATCACTTGCGCTTCCTGCGTCACTGTATAAAATCACAGCACCTGTTCAAATATACAGTACGCCGATGGCCACCCTCACCCCCCGCCAACAGCAGATTTACGACCTGATCCGCCAGACGATCCAGCGCACGGGCTTTCCACCCACGCGCGCCGAGATTGCCGCGGAGTTCGGCTTCTCGTCGCCCAATGCAGCCGAGGAACACCTGCGTGCGCTGGCACGCAAAGGCGTGATCGAACTGACCCCGGGCGCCTCGCGGGGCATTCGGCTGCGGGCGGCAGGCGACACGTCGCAGCATCAGTTCTCGCTGCCGTCGATGGGGTTGATGCAGCTGACACTGCCTCTGGTGGGCCGCGTGGCCGCCGGGAGCCCGATCCTCGCAGCAGAGCACATTGATCGCCAGTACCAAGTTGATCCGTCGCTGTTTTCTGCGCAGCCCGATTTTCTGCTGAAGGTGCGTGGCATGAGCATGCGCGACGCCGGCATTCTGGACGGCGATCTGCTGGCCGTGCAGCGCGCCGCTGAAGCGGCCAACGGCAAGATCGTCGTGGCTCGACTGGGCGATGACGTCACGGTCAAGCGTTTCCAGCGCAAGGGCCGACATGTCGAGCTGATCGCCGAGAACCCCGATTTCGAACCGATCCATGTTGATCTGGATCGCGATGAGTTTCACCTGGAGGGCTTGGCCGTCGGTCTGATCCGGCCTGCCGCGCCATAAGTCTTCGGCGCATCTCCGCGCCAAATCTTCGCTGTTTGATCCAACCTGGAGGTGAGCCATCGGCTCGCCAGGGCGGAGTCTTGCCACTCGCTTTTCCACCCGAACTCACGAGGTCTGTCATGCGACTCGGATCGATGTCTTCCCGCCGCCGCCCGGTACAGCCGGTGCCCTTCCGCCAAACCCAGGGCGTGCGCATCTATCAGGGGGAGCAGCGCCGTACGATGGTCGGCAGCATGGCCGCCATCTGCCGCATGCTGGATGCGATCCCGGTGGGCTCACGTGCCGCTGGGGCTGAAAGCTGCTGAGGAAAAGAAAGACGGGCAAGGGCTGCAAACCGCATTGCGGCGCCCGATCAGGGCATACCCCAATGCTGCCGCCGCAACTGATTTCATACACTTGCCGTGCCCTGAGGACAGGGCTTTCTTCAACTGATTTTCGGCCCGCCGTTTGAGCGGGCTGTTTTTTCTGTCCGGAAGTTGCTGCAGCGGCACATTCGACGGTGTTCCACTAGCAAAACGGACGTTTACCCGGATGTTGTTTGGCGTACGTGACAGTAGTATTGCCAATGCCCTCAGGGGCAATGAGATCGCTGAATTCGAAGCCCGCACATCGCGGGCTTTTTTTTGTCCTAACCGGGCGGCGAGCTGCTAAACGCTTCCCGCTTTCTCGACGACGAGAATCCGAGCCTCGCCACGCGGGTGCGCCACATGCTCACAACCGATACCGGCGAAGAAAATGTCGCCGGGCTCCAGCGTCGCGACCTTCTCTTCACCGGCTTCGCGGTAATGCATGTCGACCGTGCCGTCGAGCACCACGAACACCTCCTCGCCGTCGTTTACGTGCCAGCGATAAGGCTGGTCCGTCCAGTGCAGGCGCGTAGTAATGCCGCCCATATTGGCAATATCGAGCGCACCCCAGGCACGCTCGGCAGTGAACGACTTGGCGCGGATGATGTTCATGGCCGTCCTCCAACGGTTACTGCATCGACTGCAGATTGCCGATGCGCACCAGCATCTCGGTGAACATCTGCATATCGAGGTCGAGGTCCGGCACTTCCTTGTACTCGTTGGCGTTGTGCGCGGTGTACTTCTTGCCCGGCATGGCGGGGCCAAAGTTGATGGCGTTCGGCATCAGCTTGGCCGTCGTGCTGCCGGCCGTCGGCACGGGCTTGGCATCGAGGCCAGTGGTGTCGCCGTAGATGTTGAGCAGCGTCGACAGCCACGCGCCCTTCGGATCGCGCGCCATCCAGTTGCCCTGATCGTGGTTGATCTCAACGGCGACATGGTTGGCGTTGGCCCATGCGTTGATCTTGCCGGCGATCTCGCCGCGCAGTGCGTCGGGCGTTTTGCCGCGCGGCATGCGCACGTTGGCGGTCACCTCCACGCGGCCATTCTTGTCACCGATCACGGTGGGTGAAATGGTCAGCGGGCCCATGAAATCATCCTTGTAGGCGACGCCCATGGTGTTGCCAAGGTAATCGGTACCGTAAACATCGGCCAGATACCGCACAGCGTGGGCGTAGGCGTTGTCTGCCAGGCCGAGATCGGCTGCACGCAGGAACAGCGCCAGGCGCGGCAGCGGGTTGACGCCCTCTTCCGGACGCGAGCCGTGCGCCGACGTGCCGGTCGCTTTCACCACGATGCTGTCCGCCGTGCGCGCGATGTCGATCGAGAACTTGCCTTGCGCCGCTAGGCTGTTCACAAATGCGTCGCGCTTGGCTTCGAGCGCGGCGGCGGCCACGCCCAGATCTCCGCCCTTGAGCGTGGCCGTGGCCGTTTGTGGGATGGAACTGGCCGACGCCGCGCCCGTCATCGCGACGATGGCTGTGTGCGAAGCATCGCCAGCCTGCGCTGGGAAGAAGACTTTCAATGCGCCCGTGCCTTTCTCTGCCACCACGGCCGGATACTTGCTGTCGAGCACGATGTTGTACGCGGGCAATTGGGTGTGCTCGCGGTAGTACTTCATGCCGTCACCGCCGGTTTCTTCGGTGGTTTCGATCATCAGGCGGATCGTGCGGGCGAGCGGCACCCCGCTGTCCTTGACCGTTTTCATGGCATACATCGCGGCGGCGATCGAACCCTTGTCGTCAATCGTGCCGCGGCCGTACAGCAGATTGCCGACGCGCGTGACCTTGAACGGATCGAGCTTGGTGCCGTCGCCGAGCACCCACTCCTCCGCCTTTGCGGGCACAACGTCGGCGTGGGTCAGAATGCCGAATTCGTCCGAGCCGGTGCCTGGCAACGTGACTTCAAAGACGCGGTTGTCGACGTTGCGGTATTTCAGGCCGAAGTCTCGCGCCATGCCCTCGACCAGCTTGCCAAACGCGACGATGGCGGGGTTTTCGTACTGCGGGATCTTGTCGTCGCGCACCGTGGGCAGCGCGACCATCTTCTCGATCGACGCAATCACGGCCTGCTGGTTGTGCAGGCGGTTGTACAGACCCAGCAGGCGCCCAATGTTGACGAGGTCATCGCCGGCAAGCTGGGCCTTCTTCTGGTACGCGGCGACACTGCCGGCGACTTGCGGATCCGCCTTCGCGGCTGCCGCGAGAAAGCTGTTCAGGTCAGCCGATGCCTTGGATTGTTCGGCGGCGAGCAGCGCGTCAAGCTGCGGTTTCTGAAGCGTGGCGGCAAAGGCGCCGGCGCCGCAAGCCAGCGACAGTGCGATCGTCAGCGAAGACAGGCCAATACGGGCAGTGCGTTGCATCGAAGTGGATTCCGGGAAAGGCGAAGGCGCCATCATAGGGGCGAAGCGCGAGCCACGCATTGTGCAGCGCGAAAAACGCTAAGCCACGCCCACTGCGCGGTATGCTGGGAGCTTTCCAAGGAGGCCTGCCGCATGGAACCGTCTCTGGATACCGCCCCTGGTCTGCTGAACGTGCTCGAAGAACTGCGCCGGCGCGAGCCCATCTTCCATCGCCCAGAATTCGGCACGCGCCGCGAAGACTTCGAGCGCATGACCACGGAAGACTTCTGGGAAACCGGCGCATCAGGCCAACGCTATAGCCGCAGCTATGTGCTCGGCGTTCTCGATGCGCGGCACGGCCATATCGGCGAGGATTTCTGGCAAACGCGTGATTTCCGCTGCCAGGAGATCGCGCCGGACAACTACTTGCTGACCTACACGCTGGTGCAGTCGAACCGGACAACGCGGCGGGCGACGTTGTGGCGGCGGACGGCGGATGGCTGGAAGGTGGTGTACCACCAAGGAACGGTCGTGGCGGAGGCTCGTTGAACTCCGTTGCGAAACCCTCTAGGCAAGTCCAAAGAATGTTTGTATAATCGCTGTTTCCTTGAACGGCAACGCGCTGTTCAAGTGACAACGGTGGCTGTAGCTCAGTTGGTAGAGTCCCAGATTGTGATTCTGGTTGTCGTGGGTTCGAATCCCATCAGTCACCCCAAGTTTCAAGAAAAAGCCCGCGAAAGCGGGCTTTTTTGCATTCAGCGGTCAGGGCAGCGCCCCGTTCCTCTGCATCAAACCGCTACCGCCTCCTCGTTCGATTCTTCGCCGCGCCGCAGGTGCGCCCGCGCTTCGTCGAACAACGCATGCGCGTCGGCCAACGTCTTCACGCGGCCGAGCGCCTTGGAATCCGACAGCACGCGCCGCCAGCCACGCGCCCCGGCCACGCCGCGATACAGCCCCAGCATGTGCCGCACCGCCGCCCCCGCGTAGCCGCCGCGCTCAACCCAGCGGCCGACGTAGCGAATCATCGCGTCTTCCACCTCGGCGCGCGTGGGGGCCTCGGTGCCTGCGCCGTAGTACCGCGCATCGAACGCGGCCATCAGGTGCGGATGGTGATACGCCTCGCGGCCGATCATGACGCCATCAACGTGCGCGAGATGCGTGTCGATCTGCTCCAGCGTCTGCACCCCGCCGTTGAGCAGAATTTCCAGATGCGGGAAATCCCGCTTGAGCTGATAAACGACTTCGTAGCGCAGCGGCGGAATCTCGCGGTTTTCCTTCGGGCTCAGGCCTTTGAGGATGGCATTGCGCGCGTGGACGATGAATGTCTCGCAGCCGGCCTCGGCGATGGTACCGACGAAATCCCGCACAAAATCGTAGGTTTCGATGGCGTCGATGCCGATGCGGTGCTTGACCGTGACCGGAATCGACACCGCATCCCGCATCGCCTTGACGCCCTGCGCGACGAGCTTCGGCTCAGCCATCAGGCACGCGCCAAACGCCCCTCGCTGCACGCGCTCCGACGGGCAGCCGCAGTTGAGGTTGATTTCCTTGTACCCCCACTGCTGGCCGAGGCGCGCGGCCTGAGCCAGATCATAAGGTTCGCTGCCGCCAAGCTGCAGCGCCACGGGATGTTCGACTTCGTCGAAATCGAGGTGACGCGGCACGTCGCCGTGCAGCAGCGCACCGGTGGTCACCATTTCCGTGTAGAGCCACGTGTGGCGCGAGATCTGGCGATGGAAAAAACGGCAATGGCGGTCCGTCCAATCCATCATGGGCGCCACCGACAAGCGGCGGGGGTTGGGCGTGGGGCGTTCAGCGGTCACAGCAAGTCAACGATTCAACATCCAGGCGCGCAGTTTACCGGTTCTAGTCCGACAGCCCCAGCAGCGGATGCTGCTCACGGCGCCAAGGCGAAACAAAGAAGGCGGCGACTTCGTCCTCGCGCACGGCGTCGATGCTGGCGTGCTTCCACTTGGGCGCATGGTCCTTGTCGACGGCGAGCGCGCGAATGCCTTCGATACCGTCGCCTTCGGCAAACACGTGCGTCATCATGTCGAGTTCGCGGCGCAGCTCATCGGCCAGCGTGGTGTGGCGGCCGCGGCGGATCAGCTCCAGCGTCACCGCCATCATCAACGGCGAGCGCTTGGCCATGTGCGCCGCGGTCTGCGCGGCCCATTCGGCATCCGTGCTGCCGGCCAGATCCGCGAAGATGCCTTGCACGCTGCCCTGGCTGAAGCAGTCATCGATCGCCTCGCGGTGAGGCGCGATGATGGCCTTGGCATCATCGGGCGCCGATGCGGCTTCGGTAAAGCACGCGGCGATCTGCTCGCCGCTGCTCCAGTTGCCGTCGCGCAAACGCTGGACGATGGACGCCAGCGCCTCGGTAGTGACGTGGCAATCGGCGAGGCCGACCGACAGCGCGTCAGCCGCTTCGATCATCTGCCCCGTCACGCCCAGGTATTCGCCCACATGGCCCGGCACGCGCGCCAGGAACCAGCCGCCGCCCACATCCGGGAACAGGCCGATGTTGGTTTCGGGCATGGCCATCTTCGTGCGCTCGGTCACCACGCGCAGCGATGCGCCTTGCGAGATGCCCATGCCACCGCCCATCACCACGCCGTCCATCAGCGCGATATACGGCTTGGCATAGCTGAAGATGAGGTGGTTGAGGCGGTATTCCTCGGTGAAAAAGGTGATGAGCTGCGGGTCGCCGGCCGTGGCGGCGCGGTGGAAGAAGCGGATGTCGCCGCCGGCACACAGGGCCTTGCCGCCCTCGCCACGCAGGATGACGGCGTGGACTTCCGGATCGTGCTGCCACGCCAGCAGCGCATGCGACATCGTGCGGATCATCTCCAGCGACAGCGCGTTCAGCGCCTGCGGCCGGTTCAGCGTCAGCCAGCCGATGCCGCCGCGTACTTCGGCGATCACGTTGGGTTGAACTTCAGCCTGGGGCGCGGGGGAAGCGGTGGATTGCATGTCTCGGATGTTGTTGTGGAAATCACGGCTCGCACTGTACACGACCGCGTATTGAAGCGAGGAAGGGCTCTAGCGTGCCCCCTTTCGCAGCGCGGGTGTTGGGCGTATACCTGCCGGTTGGAGACGACACACATCACAACAATCCAATGACCCCTGCCAACGCCGCCCCGGGCGCGTCGAGTTTCGACCCCGGCCTGATTCTGCTGGCCTTCGCGCCGGTCTTCCTGCTGACCATCGGCGCCGAGGCGTGGTACTGGCGCAAGCGCGACCCGTCCGTCTACAGCTTCAAGGACACCGTTTCAAACGCCTGCCTCGCGCTCATGCACCAGGCGTCGGATGCATTCTTCCTGTGGCTGATGATCAAGACGGTGTACGCATGGACGTACAGCCACGGCCTGCGCGCGGTGCCTGAAACGTGGTGGTCATTCGTGCTGCTTCTGCTGTTGCAGGATTTTCTGTACTACTTCTTCCACCGCGCCAGCCATCGCGTGCGCTGGATGTGGGCGTCGCATGTGACGCACCACTCGTCGGAAGGCATGAATTTTTCGACAGCATTCCGCCAGAGCCTGACCTATCCGATTTCCGGCATGTGGCTGTTCTGGATTCCGCTTGCATGGATCGGCTTTACGCCGGACTGGGTGATCCTGGCCGTGGGCCTGAACCTGGCGTTCCAGTTTTTCGTCCATACGCGGCTGGGGGCGCTGGATTCGCGCTACGCGGGCTTCTGGCGGTGGCTCGGGCAATACCTGAATACGCCGTCGGTGCATCGCGTGCACCACGCCAAGAATCCGCAGTACATCGACCGCAACTACGCCGGCGTGCTCACCATCTGGGATCGCATGTTCGGCAGCTTCGTGCCGGAGGAGGACGCCCCCATTTTCGGCATCACGCGGCAGGTCCACACACACAACCCGATCACCCTCACCTTCCACGAATGGCGCGACATGTGGGCCGACGTGTTCCGCGACAGGGACATTCGCTACCTGTGGAAACCGCCCGAGTGGCGCAGCCCGCGCGCTGCGGTCACGGCCGAGGCGATGCCGCTCACATGAACGGCGGCCCGAAGCGGGTGGCGACGCGATCGGTGGAATCGAACAGATCGCGCAGCACGGCGCTCGTGCACGTCGGCTGCACGTACAGGTAAAACGCCACTTCAGGCAGACGCGGCAGGCCATCGGCTTCGGTCAGCACGCGCATGTTTGCGTCGAGCAATTCGGTCGTGCGTGCTGTTACGCCGAGCCCCGCGCTGATCGCCGCTTTGATGCCCGTCAGCGTGGGCGACAGATAACTCGTGCGCCACGGAATGTGGTGCGCGTCCAGGCATTCGATCGACAGCTGCCGGAACAGGCTCAGCTCGTCGGCCATGACCAGCGGCACCGGCGCGGCGGGATTGAAGATGAAGTCTTCCGCGCAGATCCACACCATCGGCGACGTGCGCAGCTTGATGCCGGGAAAGGCATCGTCATAGCGCGTGGAGATCGCCAGATCGAGCGTCTTGTCGCGCAGCGCGTCCATCAGGAACGGGCTGCGGCCAACGTTGATTTCCATCTGCAATTCCGGCGACAGCTTGGACAACCGCCGCAGCAGATTCGGCAGGATCGAATCGGCCACGTCGTGCGGTGAGCCGATGCGGATTTTCTCGATCGGGCCACCGGTCTGGATCACCTGCACGGCCTGGTCGTTCAACGCCAGAATCTTGTGCGCATAGGCAACGAGCCGCACGCCATCGGGCGTCATCGTCTTGTGGCGGCCGCGTTTTTCGAACAGCGCACAGCCCATTTCCTCCTCCAGCCGTTGCATTTGCTGCGTGACCGCAGACTGCGTGCGCCCCACCCGCGCGGCTGCCGCGGCAAACGTTTCGTGCTGTGCGATCGCCACGAATGTGCGCAGCAGATCGATGTCCAGATTTCTCATCTCGGCCCCGATACTTCAGAGTTCCTAATCGATTCCAGCCAAAAATTAAATTGTTCTGCGCAATTCTGGCCGATAACCTGCCGGAAATACAAATAACACTGAACGAACAATACGTTCAGGCAGACACCCGAGCCGCAGGGACATCGCGGTCCGACACAGAATCGGTTGCATACAAAGGAGGAACACCATGTGGGTATGGAAATGGGCACAGGCCGCGGCGACGCTCACCTTGGGCACGCTGGGCGTGGCGAGCGTGGCGCATGCTGACGCGCTGGCCGACATCAAGTCGCGCGGCACGCTCGTCTGCGGCACTCAGAACGCCAGCGAGCCGTATGCCTTTCCCGACGCCGCAACGCGGCAGATCGTCGGCTTTGACGTGGATGTGTGCAACGCATTGGCCAAGGGCCTGGGGGTCAAGCTGGAGCACCGCGCGCTGTCGACCGATGCCCGCATTCCCGAACTGAAGACGCATCGCGTGGATGTCCTGGCCGCTGCCGTGGCGTGGATGCCGGCGCGCGCCGCGCAGGTCGATTTCAGCAACCAGTATTTCGTGGCACCGATCCGTGTGCTGGTGCGGGCGGACTCGCCCATCCAGACGCTCGATCAGCTCGCCAACAAGAAGATCGCCGCCTCGGAAGGCTCCAGCTCGGCGGCGGTGTCTGTGACGCGCCTGCCGGATTCGCGGCTGCTGACGTTCCACGATATTTCATCAGCGTATCTGGCGTTGCAGCAAGGCAAGGTCGATGGGCTCGTGGCGGGGCAGCTCGTGCTGGCGCGCTTTGCCAACGAGGCGGCGCAGAAAGGCGGCCAGCAATATCGCCTGCTGAACGCGCCGGTTTATGAAGAGCGCTGGGGCGTGGTGATGAACAAGAACGAGCCTGCGCTCATGGCCGCCGTCAACAAGGTGCTGGCGGATTACGACCAGTCGAGCGGCCTGCAGACGAGCTTCGACAAGTGGCTCGGCGCCAAGTCGGTCTACAAGTTCTGGCGCGACTACAAGGTCGAACCGATCAAGCCGCAGTAAGCCCCGGGCGGCCGACATGTTCGATCTCTCCTTCCTGCTCGAAGACGGCTATTTGCACCTCTTGCGGGACGGCATTCTGACCACGCTGCGTCTGTTTGTCGTCTCGGGCCTGCTGGCCATCGCCGTCGGGGTGTCGCTGGCAACACTGCGGGCGCTGCCGGTGCGCGTGTTTAAGGCGTTCGTCATCGTGGTTGTGGAATACCACCGCAACGTGCCGATGCTGGTGCAGATCCTGGTGTGGTATTTCGGCGTGCCGCAGTTGCTGCCGGAATCGCTCAAAGCCTGGATCAACGCCGGCAATACCGAATTCTTCTTTGCGGCGATTGCCCTGGCGCTGAACTCCGGCGCGTTCACCTCCGAAGACCTGCGTTCGGGCCTGCGTGCGATTCCGCATACGCAGCAGGAGGCGGCGTGGTCGATCGGGCTGACGCATCTGCAGGCGCTGCGCTACGTGATCCTGCCGCAGGCGATTCGCGTGGCGCTGCCCGCGCTGCTCAACCAGGCATTGCTGTTGTTCAAGAACAGCTCGCTGGCGATGGCCATCGGCGTGCATGAACTGCTTTACCGCACCCGGCAGATCGACAACCTCACCTTCCGCACGTTCGACGTGTTCCTCATCGCCACGCTGCTATATCTGCTCGGCACGCTCGCGTTGATGGCACTGTCTGAACGCGTGGCCAACCGTCGAACGACGCCGCTGGGGGTCTGACGCCATGCTTGAAATCCTGCATGACTATCTGGCGTTGTTCCTGGTCGGGTCGTGGCCGAATGGGCCGCTCGGCGGCGTGGCGGTGACGCTGGTGCTCTCGGTGCTGGGCTTGGTGATGTCGTTCCCGATTGCGGTGCTGATCGGGCTGGCACACGTGAGCCCGTGGCGCTGGCTGCGTCGCATTGCCGGGGTGTGGTCGCGCCTGGTGCGCGGCATTCCGCTGCTGATGATCATCTTCTGGGCGTACTTTGCGGTGCCGCTGCTGGTGGGCAAAGAGGTGTCGGCGTTCACCACGGCCGTCTGCGCAATCATCGTCTACGAAAGCGCATTCCTCTCGCAGATCGTGCGCGCCGGGCTCGAAGGCCTGCCGCGCGGGCAGATGGAAGCCGCGCGCTCGAATGGCCTGTCGTGGCTGCAGAGCATGCGCTACGTGCAGCTGCCGCAAGCGCTGACCAACATGCTGCCGTCGATCGTCAACCAGTTCGTGTCGATCATCAAGGCAACGTCGCTCGCCTATGTGATTGGCGTGCCGGAGCTGACGTACTCGGCCGCGCAGGTCAACACCATCACGCTGACCAAGCCGCTGGAGACGTTTCTCGTGCTGGCAGCCTTCTACTTCGTTTTGTGCTTCGCCATCTCGCGGTTCGCGGGACAGCTGGAGCGCCGCATTGCCCGCCATCGCGCCGGGCTGGCCTAGGAACAAACCCTGCCGGAGACCCCATCCCATGCTGGCATTTGAAAACGTCGACAAGTACTACGACGACTACCACGCGCTCAAAGGCATCCACGCCACCATCGCGCGCGGTGAAGTCGTCGTGGTGTGCGGGCCCTCGGGCTCGGGCAAATCCACGTTGATCCGCACGGTCACGCGGCTGGAGGCCATCCAGGGCGGATGCATCCGCTTCGAGGGGCGCGATGTCCATGCACGCGACATGCGCGTCAATGAACTGCGTGCGCGCATCGGCTTCGTGTTCCAGAACTTCAACCTGTTCCAGAACCTTTCGGTGCGGCAGAACCTGATTCTCGGGCCGACCAAGGTGCTCGGTCTGTCGCGCGACGAAGCGACGGCGCAGGCCGAGGCGCTGCTTGCCAAGGTGGGCCTGGCTCACAAGATCGACGCGATGCCCGCAAACCTGTCGGGCGGCCAGCAGCAGCGCGTGGCCATTGCGCGGGCGCTGGCGATGAAGCCGCCGCTCATGCTGTTCGACGAGCCGACCAGCGCGCTCGATCCCGAGATGGTGCAAGAGGTGCTGCACGTGATGCGCGAGCTGGCCGGCGACGGGCTCACGATGATGATCGTGACCCACGAGATGGGCTTCGCGCGCGACGTATCGAGCCGCGTCTGGTTCATGGACCACGGCCAGCTGCTGGAGGACGCGCCGCCCGACCAGTTCTTCAGCCGCCCGAAGCACGCTCGCGCACAGCGCTTCCTGCAAGACGTTCTGCGACCTGCGCCACGCATTGCCGAACTCGTCGCCTGATGCCGACACCGACAACGACAACGACAACAACGCCGCGAAATACAACGCAAGGCGCCCCAATCCCTCAGGAGAATCCATTCATGACCACGTCTCTTCCTCAACAACGCCAAGCGGCCGTGGCCGATGCCATTGCAGCCATGAAAGCCGCGCTCGCGCCCGAAGGTGAAACGCGTCGCGCCCTGGCCGACGTGCTCGAAGAGGTCAAAGGCCTCGCCGCGCGCACCGAGTTCTGGCAAGACACCGATTTCCCGGCCCCCGCCGACGGCGAGCTGCAAGCCCGCTACCTGATCCATGAAGATGCCGACCAGACGTATGCGCTGTACCTGAACGTCATGCGCCCCGGCAAGAAGATCACGCCGCACAACCACACCACGTGGGCCTGCATCGCCGCGGTGGACGGCACGGAATACAACTATGTCTACCGCCGTACCGACGACCGCGCCACGCCCGGTGTCGGCACGCTGGAAATGACCGACACCGTCGTCGTCGAGCCCGGCACCGGCATCGCGCTGGCGGCCGAAGACATCCACGCCGTCGAGATCAAGGGCGAGGCGCCGATCCGCCATCTGCACATGTACGGACGCGCGCTCGAAACGCTGACCGAGCGCATCACGTTCGACCTCGAAACCGGCCGCTATCAGACCATGGGCATCGGCGTGAAGACGCGCCGCTAACCGGCCAACCACAACCCGAATCGCGTTGCCTGCAATCCGCGCTGCGTGCGCGGAGGGCGTCGTTCACCCTTTTGATTCGTTTCGCATCGATATGACATCGTTCGTTACCGCCAAGACCCTGAAAGCGTGGCTGCACGACGGCGCCGAGATCGCGCTGTTCGACGTGCGCGAGCACGGCCAATACGGCGAAGCCCACCTCTTCTACGCCATCCCGCTGCCGTACAGCCGTCTTGAGATCGACGCCCCGCGCCTCGCGCCTCGTCGCGCTGTGCGCATGGTCATTTATGACGACAACGACGGCGTTGCCGAGCGCGCGGCCGAACGCCTGAACGCCATCGGCTACACCAGCGTGCACGTACTTGAAGGCGGCGCACAAGGCTGGGCGCACGCAGGCTTCACGCTGTTTGCCGGCGTCAACGTGCCGTCCAAAACCTTCGGTGAACTGGTCGAGATGGCGTACCACACGCCGCGCGTCACCGCGCGCGAACTTGCGGCCATGCGTGAACGCGGCGACGACGTCGTCATCGTCGATGGCCGCCCCGTCAGCGAATACCTGAAGATGACGATCCCGTCATCGATCTGCTGCCCGAACGGCGAGCTTGGGCTGCGCATCCGCGAGCTTGTACCCAACGCGACAACGCCGATCGTCGTCAACTGCGCGGGCCGCACGCGCAGCATCATCGGGGCGCAGACGCTGATCAACCTCGGCATCCCAAACCCGGTGATGGCCCTGGAGAACGGCACGCAAGGCTGGTATCTGGAAGACCTGCCGCTGGAGCAAGGCAGCACGCGGCGCTATCCCGATGTCGTTGCCCCGGCCACCGTCAAAGACATGCGCGAGGCCAGCCAGCAACTCGCCACACGCTTTGCCGTGCCCGAGGTGGATGCGGCCACGCTCGCACGCTGGGTTGCAGAAGGCGAACACAGCCTTTTCCTGTGTGATGTACGCACACCCGAGGAATTCGCCAAGGGCAGCCTGCCGGGTGCGCAGCATGCGCCGGGCGGCCAGTTGATCCAGGCAACCGACCAGTACGTCGGCGTGCGCCATGCCCGCCTTGTGCTGTTCGACGCCGACGGCGTGCGCGCGCCAATCGTTGCAAGCTGGCTGCGGCAACTCGGCCACGATGCCTATGTGCTGCGTGACGGGTTGAACAGCAATGCGAGCCTGCCGGCGCCCGCAACGGCGCTGCCGCAGCCGTTGCCCGAGATCAGCGCGCAGGCACTTGCCGGCGCGCTGGCGGCAGGCACCGTGCACGTCATCGACTTGCGTCCCAGCATGACCTTCCGCCGTGCCCATGTGCCTGGCGCCACTTGGGCCATTCGCCCGCGCCTGCCGGCCCTGGCCGCTGACCGCGATACCGTCCTGATTGCCGACGACCCGCGCATCGCACAGCTCGCCGCGGCAGATTGGGCTGCACGCGCGCCGCAGGCCGCATCGCGTCTCAAGTTGCTGGCCGGCGGCATTGCCGCGTGGACTGCCGCCGGCTACGCCACCGAAGGTTCCGACAGCGCACCGCCCGACGCCGATTGCATCGACTATCTCTTCTTCGTGCATGATCGGCACGACGGCAACAAGGCTGCGGCCAGGCAATACCTGGCCTGGGAAACCGGCCTCCTCGCCCAGCTCGATGCGCAGGAACTTGGCGCCTTCCGCGTGGGCGCCGCTGCCGTACAGCCATGACACGCAACCGACAGGATCTACACACCATGTCATCGCAGAAAACGGAGCCACGACTGGCCACCCGCCTGGTCAAAGGCGGCACCTCGCCGGCGTTTGAAGGCGGCCGGGCCGTCAACCCGCCCGTCGTGCGCGCCTCCACCGTGCTGTTCGATTCGATGGACGACATGAACGACGCACGCCGCCGCCGCGGCACCGAACGCATGTTCACCTACGGCGCGCGCGGCAACCCGACGGGCTTCGCGCTGGAAGACGTCGTCGCGCAACTCGAAGGCGGGTATCGCACGCGACTCTTCCCGACCGGCTTGGCTGCCATCTCCATGGTGTTCCTCGCGTTCGCGCGCCCTGGCGATCATGTGTTGATTGCCGATTGCGTCTACCAGCCGCTGCGCCATTTCGTCGATACGTTCCTGCGCCCCTGGGGCGTGGAGGTGACGTACTTCCGCGCCGACGGCACCGATGTCGCACAGCAACTCAGGCCGACGACCAGGCTCGTCTACGTGGAATGCCCCGGCTCGCTCGTCTACGAGATGTGCGACCTGCCTGCGCTCGCCGAGATCGCGCATCGCCATGGAGCGCTGGTCGTCGCCGACAACACGTGGGGCTCGGGCCTGCAATACCGTCCGCTCGCGCTCGGCGCCGACGTTTCGGTCATGGCAGCGACCAAATACCTCAGCGGCCACTCCGATGTGATGATGGGCACAGTCACCACCACACAGGCGTGCTGGCAAACCCTCGCCACGATGTGCGACGCGCAGGGCGTGGCGGTCAGCCCTGACGATGCCTATCTCGTGCTGCGCGGCACCCGCACGTTGGCGGCGCGCCTCGCCATGCATGAACGCCATGCGCTGGAGATTGCACGCTGGCTGGTGGCACGGCCGGAAGTCGCGCGGGTCTTCTGCCCCGCCCTTCCCGAGGACCCCGGACACGCCCTCTGGCAACGCGATTGCCCCGGCACCAACGGACTGGTCTCATTCGAATTCGCTCGAGCCGATCCGCAAGCCGCCGCGCGCTTTGTCGACGCGCTGACGCTGTTCGGCATCGGCGCCTCTTGGGGTGGGTTCGAGAGCCTGGCGACTGTCAGCAACGTGGCGGGCACGCGCACCTGCACGGATTGGTCCGCCGCCGGCCCGATCGTGCGCCTGCACATCGGACTGGAAGACCCGCAAGACCTGATCGACGATCTGGCGCAAGCCTTCGCCCGCGTTCAGGCATAACGCGAGCGTCATCGCCGAGCAAAAAAAACGCCCCGAAACCTCGGGGCGTTCTTCTTGGCAGATCGACTGGCGATCAGACCGCTTCTTCACGCGATGCGCGCTTGCGCTCGTGTTCCTTCAGGTGGCGCTTGCGGAGGCGGATGCTCTTCGGCGTGACTTCCACCAGCTCATCGTCGGCGATGAACTCCACCGCGTATTCCAGCGACATCTGGATGGGCGGCACCAGGCGCACGGCTTCGTCGGTACCCGACGCGCGCACGTTGGTCAGCTGCTTGCCCTTGATCGGGTTGACGACCAGATCATTGTCGCGGCTGTGGATGCCGATGATCATGCCTTCGTACAGCGCGTCGCCCGGCGACACGAACATGCGACCGCGATCCTGCAGCTTCCACAGCGCGTAGGCCACGGCAGCGCCGTCGTCCTGCGAGATCAGCACGCCGTTGTGACGCTCGCCCAGGTCGCCTTCCTTGACCGGCGAGTAGTCGTCGAAGATGTGGCTGATCAGGCCCGTGCCACGCGTCAGCGTCAGGAATTCACCCTGGAAGCCGATCAGGCCACGGGCGGGAATGCGGTATTCCAGACGCGTACGGCCCTTGCCGTCCGACGCCATGTCGAGCAGTTCGCCCTTGCGGCGGCCCAGCTCTTCCATCACGCCGCCCTGGTGGCTGTCTTCCACGTCCACGGTCAGGCGTTCGAACGGCTCGCATTTCACGCCGTCGATTTCCTTGAACACCACGCGCGGGCGCGACACGGCCAGCTCGTAGCCTTCACGGCGCATGTTTTCCACCAGAATCGTCAAGTGCAGTTCGCCACGGCCCGACACTTCGAAAACCGTGTCGTCGCCGGTGTCCTTCACGCGCAGTGCCACGTTCGACTTCAGCTCACGGTCCAGACGGTCGCGCAGCTGGCGGCTCGTCACGAATTTGCCTTCGCGGCCCGCCAGCGGCGAGGTGTTGACGCAGAAGTTCATCGTCAGCGTCGGCTCGTCCACCTTCAGCATCGGCAGCGCGTCCTGGGCGTCCGGCGCACACACCGTGCAGCCGATGCCCAGCTCTTCAATACCGTTGATCAGCACGATGTCGCCGGCTTCCGCTTCTTGCACCAGCTCGCGCTCCAGGCCGCGGAACTTCAGCACCTGGTTGATGCGGCCCTTGATCGGCGCGCCTTCCGGACCGAACTTGACCACCACGTCCTGCAGCGGACGCACGCGGCCACGCGTGATACGGCCCACGCCGATCTTGCCGACGTAGCTCGAATAGTCGAGCGAGATGATCTGCAGCTGGAGCGGGCCGTTCGGGTCGTCGTCACGCTGCGGCACCTTCTCCAGAATGGTCTCGAACAGCGGCTTCATGTCGCCGCTGCGCACATCGTCGGTCAAGCCGGCGTAGCCGTTCAGGCCCGAGGCGTACACGATGGGGAAGTCGAGCTGCTCGTCAGTGGCGCCCAGCTTGTCGAACAGTTCGAAGGTCTCGTTGATCACCCAGTCCGGACGTGCGCCCGGACGGTCCACCTTGTTGACCACCACGATCGGCTTCAGACCCAGGGCCAACGCCTTGCGCGTCACAAAGCGCGTCTGCGGCATCGGGCCCTCTTGGGCATCCACCAGCAGCAGCACGCCGTCGACCATCGACAGCACACGCTCCACTTCACCGCCGAAGTCGGCGTGCCCCGGCGTGTCGACGATGTTGATGTGCGTGCCGTTGTATTCCACCGCGCAGTTCTTGGCCAGGATCGTGATGCCGCGCTCTTTTTCGATGTCGTTCGAATCCATCACGCGCTCGGCGATCTGCTCGTTCTCGCGGAACGTGCCGGCTTGGCGGAGGAGCTGGTCGACCAGTGTGGTTTTGCCGTGGTCGACGTGGGCAATGATTGCGATGTTGCGAAGCGCGCGCATGGGATGTGAACTCGAAAAGACGTGACACGAGCCCGGGACAGCACCCAAATTCAGCTCGCGGAATAACCTGACATTCTAGCATGCTGCGATGCGCAAGAGATGACACTCCTTGACGAATCGATGAAGGGGCGTTGCACGAGTGGATCAAAGATCACCAATTATTTCTAAAACTGAAATCACATGTTCGGCACCTTGCCGTTTGGTGCGTCGATTCGTATATTTGTCCGGACAATGATTGTGCATACATAAGATGTCCGAACAAACAAGACCCGCCACCGAAGTTGCTGCCGGAACGCTCTTCCGGGTGGAGGACTACCGCATGTGTGAAAGCGTTGGCTATCTCGTGGGGCGCGCAAAGACAGCGCTGTCCATGGCGATCGAGCAGGAAGTCGCTGCGATGGACGTGACGCATTCCCAGGCCAGTTGCCTGGTGCTGCTCGCCAACGGCCGCTGCCAGACGGCCACCGACCTCGGCCGCGAACTGAACACCGACATCGGCTCGCTCACGCGCATGCTGAGCCGCATGGAAAAGCGCGGCCTGATCGAGCGCGTGCGCAGCGAGTCCGACCGCCGCGTCGTGCACTTGGAGGTGACCGAAGCCGGCCGTGACTTGGCCGACCGGATGCCGGCCATCTACACGCACGTGCTGAACCGCTTTTTTGCCGGCTTTACACCGGCTGACGTCGATACGCTGCGCGAGCTTCTCAAGCGCATTCTCAGCAACGGCGCCGCCACGGAAGGCCATCGCGCGCGCCCCGCAGATCACTGACGTCGCTCTATCCGACATTGCACCAGCCGCCCCGAACGCCCTCCTCGATCGCTTGATACATCAAACAACATGAACGCCTTGAACTCCGCCCCTCAGGCACTTTCGCCCCAAAGCCGCGCCGGCAACACGCGCGCGCAATGGCCGGCGCGCCTGGGCGTGGCGCTCTCCGCCGTGACGCTGGCTGTGCTGGCCGGCTGCGCCAACCTCGGCAATTCGCACAGCACGCAGACGCTGACCGCGCCCGGGCAGCTCGCGAGCGCGCAATCGTTGCCTTCACAAGGTGGCCAGTGGCCTTCGCAGAATTGGGTCGACCAGTTCAACGATCCGCAACTGCGCGCTCTGGTAGACGAGGCGATCAAGGACAACCCCAACCTGCAGGTCGCTTTTGCCCGCGTTCGTGCTTCGCGTGCGATGGCCGATGTGGTGCGCGGCAATCTGTATCCGAGCGTCGGGCTCGATGCCGACATGACGCGTCAGCGCCTGTCGGAATACGACATGTTTGAAGGCACGCCGCTCGCTGGCCGCTGGTTTACAGAATCGAAGATCCAGCTCGGCGTGAGCTACGACCTGGATTTCTGGGGCAAGAATCGCTCCGCGCTGGAAGCCGCGCTGTCTGACGACAAAGCAATGGAAGCGGAGAGCCAGGCTTCGCGACTGATTCTGTCGACCACGGTGGCACGCACCTACGCCAAGCTGGCCGCGCTCTACGCGCAGCGCGACGTGGCCGAACGTGCGATCGCGCAGCGCAAGGACTTGACGAACCTGGCAGGCCAACGCCTGCGTGCCGGCCTGGATACGCAAGTCGAAACGACGCAGGCGCGCGCCAACGTCGCTGCGGCACAAACGGAACTCGAGCAGGTGGACGAGCAAATTACGCTCGCCCGCAACCAGCTGGCCGCACTCCTGGGCAAAGGCCCGGACCGCGGCCTGGCGATTGCGCGCCCCACGCTGCTCGCACAAGCCACGCCCAAGCTGCCGAACAACCTGACCATCGACCTGATCGGCCGGCGGCCGGATCTCGTGGCCGCGCGCTGGCGCGTGGAAGCCGCGTCGAAAGATATCGACGTGGCCAAGGCGCAGTTCCTGCCGGACATCAGCCTGACGGCATTCCTCGGGCTCGCTTCGATTGCTCCGGAAAACCTGCTGCTTGGCGCATCGCGTCAGCTCGGTATCGGCCCGGCGCTCAAGTTGCCGATCTTCCAGGGCGGCAAGCTGCGCGCCAATCTGCGCGGCAAGTACGCGAACTATGACGCTGCTGTCGCGAGCTACAACCAGACGCTGACCGAGGCGCTGCACGACACCGCTGACCAGATCACCACGCTGCACAGCATCGATTCGCAGATCACGATCCAGCGCAACGCCTTGAGCGAAGCCGAGCGCGCCTACAGCCTTGCCCGCACGCGCTACAGCGCCGGTCTCGGCACCCAGCTGGTCGTGCTGAATGCGGAGACAACCGTGCTGCAGCAACGCAAGCTCGCGACCGACCTGCAGGCACGCCGACTTGACGCGCAGATGGCCCTCATCAAGGCCCTCGGCGGCGGCTACACGGCAGAAGACCTGCCGGGCGCCAAGCCCGAGACTGCCGCATCGCATGGCTGACCTGTACTGAATTGAACTGAATTGAACTGAACCGACCGTTCCAACGCATTCTTTCGAGCCAACATCATGAGTGACAACAAGCCCCAAGCCGCTCCGTCCGCTGCTCCCGCCCCCGCAGCCCCCGCGGCAACGCCCACCGGTAACGGCAATGCCAACGGAAAGCGCAAGCGCATGCTGACCACGCTGGCCGCCGCACTGGTGGTTGCCGGCGTCGGCTACGGCCTCTACTGGGGCCTGTACGGCCGCTGGTTCGAGTCGACCGACGATGCCTACGTGCAAGGCAACGTGGTTCAGGTAACCCCGCAAGTGGCGGGCACCGTGGTGGCCATTCGCGCCGACGACACGCAGCTTGTCACCTCCGGCCAGCCCGTGATCGAACTGGACCGTGCCGACGCACGCGTTGCGCTCGAGCAGGCCGAAGCCGCGCTCGCGCAAACGGTGCGCCAGGTGCGTACGCTGTACTCGAACACCAGCGCGTACACCGCCACCCTGGCCATGCGCGAAAGCGATCTCGCCAAGGCCAAGGACGACCTGGCACGCCGCAAGCAGATCGCCGGTACGGGCGCTGTGTCACAGGAAGAAATCTCGCACGCACAGACCGCTGTGCAGGCTGCGCAGTCCGCACTGGAAGCCGCCAAGGAGCAACTGCAGGGCAACCGCGTGCTGACCGAGCAGACCACGCTGGAGCGCCACCCGAACGTGTTGCAAGCCGCGGCCAAGGTCCGCGAGGCTTACCTCGCCTATGCGCGTACAAGCCTGCCGGCTTCGGTCACGGGCTATGTGGCCAAGCGTTCGGTGCAGGTCGGCCAGCGCGTCGCCCCGGGCACGCCGCTGATGGCAATCGTGCCGCTGGACCAGCTCTGGGTGGACGCCAACTTCAAGGAAGTCCAAGTGCGCCATATGCGCGTCGGCCAGCCGGTTGAACTGGTGGCTGACGTGTATGGCAGCAGCGTGACGTACCACGGCAAGGTGGTCGGTTTCTCGGCGGGTACGGGCTCGGCGTTCTCGCTGCTGCCGGCACAGAACGCTACCGGCAACTGGATCAAGGTGGTGCAACGCCTGCCGGTGCGCGTGTCGCTCGATCCGAAGGAATTGAAGGACCATCCGCTGCGCGTGGGCCTGTCGATGGAAGCCAAGGTCGACATCCATAACGAAGGTGGTCAGAGTCTGGCTACCGCGCCGACGGCGTCGCCGCTGCAAACGACGGTGTACGACCAGGCCGGCAAGGATGCAGATCAGGTCATCGCCAGCATCATCAGCGCCAATGCCGGACGCGGCGGTGCCACGGCACCGGCGGCTGCCAACGTGCCGGCCGCATCGGCTCCGCGCAATTCACAACCCGCACCCAAGGTCTGACGCATGGCAACTGCCGCGCCCAAGCCGCTACCGCCGCTGACCGGCGCCAAACTGGCGATCGGCACAGTTGCGCTGTCGCTGGCCACCTTCATGAACGTGCTGGATTCGTCCATCGCCAACGTGTCGATCCCCGCAATTTCGGGCGACCTGGGCGTGGCCCCGAACCAGGGCACGTGGGTCATCACCTCGTTTGCGGTGGCCAACGCCATCTCGGTGCCGCTGACGGGGTGGTTGACGCAGCGTTTCGGGCAAGTGCGCCTGTTCGTCACGTCCATCATGCTGTTCGTCCTGTCGTCATGGGCGTGCGGGCTGGCGCCCAATATGGGCATGCTGATCGCCGCCCGGATCATCCAGGGCGCCGTGGCGGGACCCATGATTCCGCTGTCGCAATCGTTGCTGCTGTCGACCTATCCGCCCGCCAAAAGCTCAATGGCGTTGGCACTATGGGGGATGACCACGCTGGTCGCGCCGATCATGGGGCCGATCTTCGGCGGCTGGATTTCCGACAACATGAGCTGGCCCTGGATCTTCTACATCAACATCCCGGTGGGCATCCTGGCCGCCTACGCGACGTGGGTCATCTACAAGGACCGTGAATCGCCGACGCGCTCGCTACCGATCGACAAGATCGGCCTGGCGCTGTTGATCGTGTGGGTCGGCTCGCTGCAGTTGATGCTCGACCGCGGCAAGGAGCTCGACTGGTTCAACTCGACCGAGGTCGTGGTGCTGACGGTCATTGCCATCGTGGGCTTCGCATTCTTCCTGGTGTGGGAACTGACCGAAGATCACCCCGTGGTGGACCTGACGCTGTTCAAGGGGCGCAACTTCAGCGCGGGCGTCGTCGCCATCTCGGTGGCGTACGGCCTGTTCTTCGGCAACCTCGTGATCCTGCCACTGTGGCTGCAGACCATCGTTGGCTACACCGCTACCGATGCGGGCCTGATCATGGCGCCGGTGGGCATCTTCGCCATCATCCTGTCGCCCGTGATCGGCAAGAACCTGCCGAAGATGGACGCACGCTGGGTGGCGACGACAGCGTTCATTACCTTCGCGCTGGTGTTCTGGATGCGCTCGCGCTTTACCGTGCAGGTCGATACGTGGACGCTGATGATCCCGACGCTGATCCAGGGGGCTGCCATGGCGATGTTCTTCATCCCCCTCACGTCGATCATCCTGTCGGGTCTGTCGCCCGAGCGGATTCCGGCGGCATCGGGGCTGTCGAACTTCGTCCGGATCATGTTCGGCGGCATCGGCGCCTCGATCTCAACCACGGTGTGGGACAACCGCTCTGCCCTGCACCACGCGCAACTGGTCGAACACGTGAATCCTTACAACCCGGCGTATGCGTCCTCGATCAACCAGTACACGCAGCTGGGCATGCCGAACTTGCAAGCCAACGGCGCGATTGAACGCGTGATCTCGCAGCAGGCCGCCATGCTTGGGGCCAACGACATCTTCTGGATTTCGGCCGTGCTGTTTATCGTGCTGATCGTCTTCATCTGGCTGACAAAGCCGGCGAAGTCAGCCGGAGGCGCCGAAGCCGCGGCCGGCGCGCACTGATCCAATATCGCGCAAACAAAAAAGCCACGCGTAGCTGCGTGGCTTTTTTTGGTCAGTCGTCCGACTTAAAGATGGACGAGCCGTTCCGGTCGCAATACACCGTCTTGCCAGGCAGCCACACCGAGCAGCGACGCACCGGCATCCACGGCAATCGCGTCACGCAAGCCGTAGACGCGCACCTGATCCGCATTCGGCAACGCCAGTCGCAACGGCAAGCGCTGGCCATGCAAGAAACGACGGCTCTCTTCCGCATCCAGTTCCACGCGCGGCAGGGTCTGCAACAGCGCATCGACGGGTGCCAGCAATGCAGCGCGCGCATCCTCGGCGGCAGCGTCCAACGCTTCGAGTGTCACCGCGCCATTCAGTGTCAGGTTGCCCACCTGGGTGCGACGCAGTGCAACCAGATGTCCGCCGCAACCCAGCGCCTCGCCAATGTCTTCACCCAACGTGCGGATGTAGGTCCCCTTGCTGCAGGACACGCGCAACGTAATCGTCGGCTCCGCCGACTCCAGATCCGTCCCCAACACGTCAATCGAGTGGATCGTGACCCGCCGCGCAGCACGTTCCACGGTCTGCCCCGCGCGCGCGTATTCGTACAACGGCTTGCCGTCCTTCTTCAACGCAGAGTGCATCGGCGGCACCTGATCGATTTCGCCGACAAAGCGTCCGATGGCAGCCTGCAGTTGCTCCCGCGTGACGGATACCGGGCGCTCACTCAGCAACTCGCCTTCCGCATCCGCAGTGCTCGTCTTGATACCAAGACGCACGACGGTCTCGTACGTCTTGTCCGCATCCAGCAAATCCTGCGAAAACTTGGTCGCCTCACCAAAGCACAGCGGCAGCAACCCCGTGGCAAGCGGATCGAGCGTCCCTGTATGCCCAGCCTTCTTGGCCCACAGCAGGCGCTTGGCACGGACCAGCGCATCGTTGCTCGACCAACCGATCGGCTTGTCCAGCAGCAACACACCGTGCACGTCGCGACGCGGCGGCTTCTGTGGCTTGGGCGCATGTGGCTCAGCCATCTTCAGTCGTCTTTGGCGCGCGTGGCGTTGGCCTCGTCGATCAGTCGCGACATCTCGATACCGCGCTCGACCGAACCGTCAAAGTGGAAATGCAGAGTCGGTACGGTATGGATATGCAGGCGCTTGAACAGCAGCGAATGCAGGTAGCCCGCCTTCTCGTTCAGGATGGCGCCGGCGACTTCCGGCTCGGCACCGAGCACCGTGAAATAGATCTTGGCGTGCGCGTAGTCCGGCGTGAGCGTGACAGATTGCAGCGTCACCAGACCCATTGCCGGGTTCTTGATTTCGCGCTGGATCAATTCGGCCAGATCACGCTGGATCTGGTCGGCAATGCGCACGTTGCGGCCAGCGGCCGATCCCGATTTCTTCGGCATAGTATGTTCCTCGCATGGGCGCCGCCAGCGCGCGCCGGCCGGCCCCAAAAGACAAAACGGTGGCGCGGGACGCGCCCGGGCCACCGTCGCAAATCGAACCGGACACCGCAGTGTCCGGCCAACGTATTACAGCGTACGCGCCACCTCGGTGATCTCGTAGATCTCGAGCTGATCGCCTTCCTGAACGTCGTTGAAGTTCTTGATCGACAGGCCGCATTCGAAGCCTTGCTTCACTTCCTTCACATCGTCCTTGAAGCGCTTGAGCGAATCGAGCTCGCCCGAGAAGATGACCACGTTCGCACGCAGCACCCGCACCAGCGAATTGCGCTTGACGAAGCCGTCCAGCACCATACAGCCGGCCACCGCGCCAACCTTCGGCACGTGGAAGACTTGACGCACCTCCACCAAACCCGTCGTCTCTTCGCGCTTTTCCGGCGACAGCATGCCCGACATCGCGGCCTTCACCTCATCCACAGCGTCATAGATGATGTTGTAGTAGCGGATGTCGATGCCCTGATGCTCGGCCAGCTTGCGCGCGCCTGCGTCGGCCCGCGTATTGAAGCCGATAATGACGGCCTTCGACGCGGTTGCGAGGTTGACGTCCGACTCGGTGATACCGCCCACGGCGGCGTGCACGATCTGTACCCGCACTTCGTCGGTCGACAGCTTCTGCAGCGAGTGCACCAGTGCTTCCTGCGAACCCTGCACGTCGGCCTTGATAATCAGCGGCAGCGACTTCACGTCGCCTTCGCTCATCTGCTCGAGCATGTTCTCCAGCTTCGCAGCCTGTTGGCGCGCCAGCTTCACGTCGCGGAACTTGCCTTGGCGGAACAGCGCGATTTCGCGCGCCTTGCGCTCGTCCGGCAGCACCAGCACTTCTTCGCCGGCGCCCGGCACTTCCGACAGCCCCTGGATTTCCACCGGGATCGACGGACCGGCTTCCTTCGCCGGCTTGCCGTTTTCGTCGAGCATGGCGCGCACGCGACCGTAGGCCGTGCCTGCGAGCACGACGTCGCCGCGCTTGAGCGTACCGCTCTGCACCAGCACCGTTGCGATCGGCCCCTTGCCCTTGTCCAGCTGCGCTTCCACGACCAGACCCTTGGCGGGCGCGTTGACCGGCGCCTTCAGTTCCAGCACTTCGGCTTGCAGCAGCACGTTTTCCAGCAGGCTGTCGATGCCTTCGCCAGTCTTGGCGGACACCGGCACGAACGGGACATCGCCGCCGTACTCTTCCGGAATCACGCTCTCAGCCACCAGTTCCTGCTTGACGCGGTCGGGGTTGGCTTCGGGCTTGTCGACCTTGGTGATCGCCACCACGATGGGCACCTCAGCCGCCTTTGCGTGGGCGATGGCTTCCTTCGTCTGCGGCATGACGCCGTCGTCGGCGGCCACTACCAGAATCACGATGTCGGTTGCCTTGGCACCGCGTGCACGCATGGCCGTGAAGGCCTCGTGACCCGGGGTGTCCAGGAACGTAATGACGCCGCGATCGGTTTCGACGTGGTACGCGCCAATGTGCTGCGTAATGCCGCCGGCTTCGCCCGCCGCAACCTTCGCACGACGGATGTAGTCCAGCAGCGAGGTCTTGCCGTGATCGACGTGACCCATGACGGTCACGACCGGCGGACGCGTTTCGGCTTCAGCGTTCGTCGGCTCTTCCACGCCGCCAATCAGCAGCGCTTCCGGATCGTCCAGCTTGGCCGCAACCGCCTGGTGGCCCATTTCCTCGACCACGATCATCGCGGTCTCTTGGTCCAGCACTTGGTTGATCGTGACCATCTGGCCGAGCTTCATCATCTGCTTGATGACCTCGGCGGCCTTGACCGACATCTTGTGCGCCAGATCGGCCACGGAGATGGTTTCCGGCACGTGCACTTCACGCACGACCGGCTCGGTCGGCGCCTGGAATGCATTGCGGTTGTCGTCGCCATGGCGATTGCGGCCGCCCTTGGAGCCGGAGCGCCAGCCGTCGGCACCGCCGCCAGTGTCGCCGCGCGTCTTCAGGCCGCCACGCTTGCCGGTACGGTTATCGTCTTGCCAACCGGACTTGCCACGACCGCCCTTCTTGTCACCCGTAGGCGAACTCGGTGCAGCAGCTGCAGGAGCCGGGGCAGCCGGCTTCTTGGCAGTAGCAGCCGGACGTGCTTCGCCAGCCGGCTTGACCGGCTTGTGCAGCGTGCCCGACTGCTCGGCCTTCTTGACCTCTTCGGCCTTGCGCTCGGCAGGCGTCTTCAGCACGCGAGCCGGGGCGCTCATCATCTCGCGGATCGCGCGGGCTTCGGCTTCAGCAGCTTCGCGGCGCTTGCGCGCAGCGTCTTCCTCGGCCTTGATCTTGTCGGCGGCGACGCGCGCTTCGTCGGCGGCCTTCTGCGCGGCTTCGCGTTCGGTTGCCAGGCGTGCGGCGTCCTCCTCGGCCTTGCGGCGCGGGGCTTCGTCCGAGGCTTCAGCGGCAGCGCGGGCAGCCACGGCTTCCTCTTCCGCCTTCTTGGCGGCGAGTTCAGCCTGACGCTTCTGCTCGGCTTCGGCGGCTTCCTGGCGGGCGCGGCGCTCGGCTTCCTCGCGCTCCATCGCTTCCTGGCGTGCCTTCAGCTCGGCTTCCTGGCGGGCCAGCAATTCGGCCTGGCGGCGCTGTTCTTCCTCGCGACGCGCGACTTCCTCGGCATCGACCACCGGCGCGGCCTCTGCGGCCTCCGATTCTGCCTGTGCCGCGTTCGGCTCATCACGCTTGACCAGCACGCGCTTCTTCTTGACTTCCACTTGCACGGTACGCGTCTTGCCCGTGGCATCCGCCTGGCGGATCTCGCTGGTTTCGCGTTTGGTGATCGTGATCTTCTTGCGCGCGCCATCCTCGGCGCTGCCGTGTGCTCGCTTGAGATAGTCGAGCAGACGGGTCTTGTCCGATTCGGTGATGACGTCTTCCGGCGTCGCCTTTTGCACGCCCGCGGCCTGCAATTGTTCCAGCAACGCCGATGCGCTACGGTTCAATTCGCCAGCGAGTTGGGCAACTGTTGTGCTTGCCATTCAAACCCTTTCGATGCTTGGTTTCAGTGAGGATTGCGATAAACGGTCAACGCTTATGCGACTCACGAAAACCAGTGTTCACGCGCCTTCATGATCAGCGCCTTGGCCTGTTCTTCGTTGACGCCGGTCATCTCGACCAATTCGTCCACGGCCAGCTCGGCCAAGTCGTCACGCGTCTGGATGTTCCCCTCGGCCAGCTTGCCGATCAGCTCCGGGGTCAGCCCCTCGAGGTCGCGCAGGTCTTGCGACACCTTCTCGACCTTTTCTTCCTTCGCCAGCTCCATCGTCAACAGCACGTCGCGAGCGCGGTTGCGCAGCTCGTTGACGGTGTCTTCGTCGAACGCTTCGATTTCCAGCATTTCCTGCAGCGGCACGTAGGCCACTTCTTCGAGCGAGCTGAAGCCCTCTTCGATCAGGATGTCCGCAACCTCTTCGTCCACGTCCAGCTTCGCCATAAACAACTGGCGAACGACGGAGCTTTCTTCAGCCTGCTTCTGCGCAGACTCTGCCGGCGTCATGATGTTGATCTGCCAGCCGGTCAACTCCGACGCCAGGCGAACGTTCTGGCCGCTCCGGCCGATGGCCACGGCGAGGTTCTCCTCGTCGACCACCACGTCCATGCTGTGCTTTTCCTCGTCTACGACGATGGATTGCACTTGCGCCGGCGCCAGCGCGCCGATCACGAACTGCGCCGGATCTTCCGACCACAGCACGATGTCTACGGCTTCGCCGCCAACCTCGTTACGCACGGCGGTCACGCGGGTGCCGCGCACGCCGACGCAAGTGCCAATCGGATCAATGCGCTTGTCGTGTGCAACGACCGCGATTTTCGCACGCACGCCCGGATCGCGCGCGGCGGCCTTGATCTCCAGGAGGCCCTGTTCCATTTCCGGCACTTCGTTTTCGAAGAGCTTGATGAGGAACTCGGGGCACGTGCGCGAAAGCTCGATCTGCGGGCCGCGTGCGGTACGGTCGACATTCAGGATGTACGCGCGGACACGGTCGCCCGTGCGCAGGTTTTCCTTCGGGATCATCTGGTCGCGGGCCAGCAGCGCCTCGACACGGCCGGTTTCAACGATCAGGCCCTTTTTGTCGGCGCGCTTGATCGTGCCGGTCATGACCTTCTCGCCACGATCCAGGTAGTCGTTCAGGATCTGCTCGCGCTCGGCATCGCGGATGCGCTGCAGGATCACCTGCTTGGCAGCCTGCGCGCCGATGCGGCCGAACTCGACCGATTCAATCTGCTCTTCGACGAAGTCGTCGACTTCCAGATCAGGATTCTGCTCCTTGGCTTCGAACAGCAGAATCTGCTTGTCCGGCTCCTGCAGGCCTGCATCGTCGGGAACGACGAGCCAGCGACGGAAGGTTTCGTGTTCGCCCGACTCACGGTCGATCGCCACGCGCACATCCACGTCTTCTTCAAAGCGCTTCTTGGTCGCAGAAGCCAATGCGGCCTCCAGCGCCCCGAACACCACATCCTTGTCGACGTTTTTTTCGCGCGCAAGCGCATCGACGAGCAACAGAACTTCGCGGCTCATTGCTTGTTCCCTTTGTTTCGATTTCCTTTGAAGTCCAGCACGGGCACCAGCCGGGCGCGGTCGAGTTCCGACAGCGTGAATTCCAGCAGCGCGGGGCCTTCCTTGCCCTCAAACTCGAGGCCGATTCGTTCCTGGCCCGGCTCGCCCGTCGGAGCCTGAATGATTCCCGTGAAATTCTTTTGCCCGCCCACTGGCAAGCGCAGCGTCACCTTGACCTCAAGGCCAGCGAAGCGCGTGAAGTCGGCCAGGGTGCGCAGCGGGCGGTCCAGCCCCGGCGACGACACTTCCAGCCGTTCGTAGTTGACGTTTTCAACCTCGAACACGCGTGTGAGCTGATGGCTCACTTTTTCGCAATCTTCAATGACGATGCCGTTCTCTGCCTGATCGATATACACGCGCAGCAGCCCGGCGGGCGCGCGCTCCACTTCCACCAGTTCATAACCCATGGCGGTGAGGGTTTTCTCAATCAGATCAGTCAGATGCACGTTTTTCCTGAAGAATTTCCCGGTGTGGCCACCCTGCCGAAGCAAAAAAAAATGGGCGCAACGCCCATATCATTCGCCCATCTTCTACAGGATGACTTTTGATTAGACTCACATTGTAATACGCCTCGAGGCAAAACGCAAAACTGCCCCGCAGCTGCCACCAAATGGGGCGTTGCGACGATTGCCGCACACAACGCCCGCATTTTTCAGCGCTTACCGCCGCGCTTGCCGCCACCGCGCGGCGCCTTGTTGCCGTTCGGCATGCCACCCCCGCTCTTTCCGGGGCGCTTGTTGCCGGGCACGCGATTGCCGTCACGCATACCACCCCCCCCGACCGCGCCGCCGCGACCGTTCGTGCGCTCGCCCATACGGGTGCGCGCTGTCAGCGTGGTCGGTCCGCCCACATTGATGTAGCCCATCGACGTTTGCATCGGATCGGGCTGACGCGGGCTGGAGGGACGGCGCTGCGCGGGCTGCGCACGATTGCCGTTCTCGATACCCATTCCGCGTGACTGGAAGTTCGCTTCCCCGGCAAAACCGGACGACATCGGCCCCATCAGCACCGGCGCGGGCCCACGGCGACGGTTGCCCTGGCGATCTTGCCCACCACCGGAACTGGCCGTCGGCACCTTCATGCCGAGCGTGCCCATCAGCGTACGCACATCCTCTGCCGACACCTCCTGCCAACGGCCGCGCTTGAGCCCACGCGGCAGCACGAAGCTGCCATAGCGCGTACGGATCAGTCGCGACACGGTCAGGTTGACCGCCTCGAACATACGACGCACTTCACGGTTCCGGCCCTCGGTCAGGGCGACGTGATACCAGTGATTGACACCTTCGCCGCCGCCGTCGACGCAGCGCAGGAAGTTGGCTTCGCCGTCCTGGAGCGGGATGCCGTGCAGCAGCTTCTGGCGGTCAGTCTCAGTCAATTCGCCGAGCGTACGCACTGCGTATTCACGCTCAACGCCATAGCGCGGGTGCATGAAACGGTTGGCGATGTCGCCGGAAGTCGTGAAGATCAGCAGGCCTTCGGTGTTGAAGTCGAGGCGACCGACGGCAACCCACTTGCCTGTCTTCATGCGCGGCAACGCATCGAACACGGTCGGACGGCCTTCCGGATCGGACTGGCTGACAATTTCACCGGCCGGCTTGTGATACAGCAGCACGCGCGGCGGCTTGTTTGGAAGCTTGCGCTGGATCAGCTTGCCGTTCACACGCACCTGGTCGGTCGCGAGAATGCGTTGGCCGATGTGGGCCGGCAGACCATTCACGGAGACGCGCCCTTGCAGGATCAGGTCTTCCATGTCGCGGCGCGAGCCAAGTCCGGCATCAGCCAGGATCTTGTGCAGCTTCGGCGCGTCGTCGTCAGAAGTCAGTTCGCGCGTCTTGGGAGGCTGCGACGCGCCGCCGGTGTCGGTCTCCGAGTCATACGCACCAGAAATCACATATTGGAAGACGTCTTCCGAGCCCTTGCCGCCCTTCAACCCCTTACCGCCACGATTCTGATTCTGGCCGCCAGCCTTGCCCTGCGGTTTGCCGTTGCGGTTCTGCTGTTTGCCACGACCACCGGCGTTCTTGCCGGCTGCGCCTTCCGTGCGCTCGCTGCGCTCGGCACGTTCTGCCGGCTGGCCTTCGCCCTGGCGGCGACGGTTCTTGCCGAAACGGCCGCGCGGGCCACGTCGCTCGCCCTGCCCCTCGGCGGGCGCCTGCTCCGTCGGCACAACGCCTTCTGCGGTAACCACCGCCGACTCACCGGCCGCCTCTTTCGGCTTGCGTGCCCGGGGGGTGCGGCTCTTGCGCGGTTGCGCCGGCTGGCCGGCGTCTGCACCACCCGCATCAGCGGCTTCGCCTTCGGGGCGACCATCCTGCTGCTGGCGGCGAGAAGCCACCAGGTTGCGCAAGCCGCGGCGCAATCCCTTGCGACGAGGCGCGGCCTCAGTCCCATCACCGCCGTCTTGTCGCGGCGGCTGAGCGTCGGCGTCGGCCGGCATACGTGTATCCATGGAGTCTGGCTGGGTGCTCACAACGTCTTTCAAATCTAGGGGTTCAAGCCATGCGCCGACTGCGCGGCGGACATGGCGTTATGAATGTTCATTGGCAGGAGCCGCAGGCGGCTCGGCCGGTGTTTTGTGTTCGTCTTCGGACGCGACCTCGGTCGCACTCACCGCCTGCGATTCGGCCTCCAGGGCCGGTTCCTGGCTCGCGACCACCTCCGACTGCGCCGGCGTTTCAGCAGCCACCTCGACAGGCGCCTCGACCACCGGCAATTCCGAGGTTTCCGCCACCGAAACGTCTGCACTTTCGGCACCTTCCGGCGCGTCGTTGACCATCGCCGTCAACTCTTCCACTGCAATTGCGCCGCCCTCGAATTCGATGGCGCCCTGCTCGAGCAGGCTTGCCTGCGCTTGGGCGCGGGCATCTTCCAACGGCGGCAGTTCATCCAGCGAGCGCAGGCCGAGGTCGTCGAGAAACTGCTTGGTCGTCGCATACAGCGCCGGGCGGCCCGGCACGTCACGATGACCAATGACTTCGATCCAGCCGCGGTCTTCGATCTGCTTGATGACCTGCGTGTTGACCGTCACGCCGCGAATGTCTTCGATATCACCGCGCGTAACGGGCTGGCGATACGCGATGATCGCCAGCGTTTCCATGACGGCGCGCGAGTACTTGGGCGGCTTTTCCGGGTGCAGGCGATCGAGATACACACGCATCTCGGGGCGGCTCTGCAAACGCCAGCCGGAGGCCAGCGCAACCAGTTCGACACCGCGATTGAGCCAGTCCTGGCGCAGCTCTTCGAGCAGCACACGGATGGTATCTGCGGAAACATCTTCATCGAACAGCTTGCGCAAGTCATTGACTCGCAACGGGTCCTGCGCGCAGATCAGCGCGGTCTCGAGGACGATCTTCGCCTCTTGGGTATTCATCGGGTTGAGCGGCTCGTCATTGCTCGCGCGCGGCCAGTCGCCGTCACGCTTGAGGTTTGTCGTCCCGCCGCGAAGCACGCGGCATTTCTGAATGCTGTTTGCCCACCCGGGCCCGGCGCGCGAAGGCCAATTAATTCAATTGGACCCTGCACCGAAACGCAGTGGCTGTGCCCGCAAAGTAGGGCCGGAGGAGCGAGTTGATCCGGTGCCGGTCAGGCACCACAAGGGCAATTTCTTCCGCCGCCATGGGGACGGATACTGCACCGGACGACTACCGAGAAGAATGGCAGCCCGCCCGAATCGACTGTCCAGGGTGACTCTACCGCTGGATGGCATCGCTTGGCACCGCGCTTGGGATTGTTGATTTGCGCGGTTGGCGAATCGAATTGTTGTCGATTGTAGGGCAATTTCCGGCGACGCCGCAACCGGGAAGATGACCTAGGTCCCCGTCCCAGACCGGATGGCATTTGGCGCGCGCTTTAAACGCTTACAGCACCAGACAGAATCCGTGTGCGTTCAGCATCTCAGGAAGCCAGATCGCGTGCGCCAACCCCCAGATTCCGAACCCGGCGATGGCGACGCCGGCGGCGCCGCGCGCCCATCGCCGGCGGGACAGTCCGCGCAGCCAGCCTGCCAGGCCCGACATCATCAGCAGGTTGGGCAGCGTACCCGCCCCAAAGGCTAGCATGACCACGGCTCCGGAAGCGGCGTTGCCTGCCAGCAACGCCACAGCCAATGCGCCATAGACCATGCCGCACGGCACCAGCCCCCAGGCCATACCCGTGACATAGCGGCGCAGCAACGGCGGCTGACGTTGTAGCCTGCTGCCCAGCATGGCGGCCCCTTGAGACAGAGCTCCAGCAAACCGGCCGAGCAAGCGCTCAAGCCATACACTGCGCCACACATCTCCGGCGGAACGCACGAGCAGCAAAATCCCGTAGGCGAGTAGCAACGCGCTGGCAAACGCGAACAAGCCACGTTGAATCGGCAGCCATTGCTGGCGCCAGACGGTCGCGCCCATCGCACCCATGATCGCGCCAAGCAGCGCATAGGTGGTCAGCCGGCCGGCATGCATGACGACCTGCTCGAACCATAGCCGGCGACGGGACACGATCCGCACTGCCACGGCGCCACGTTCGGCCGCGAGGGCGATACCGCTGCACATTGCCAGACAATGCACACCGCCCAGCAGCGCAATCAGGAAAACGCTCAGCAGCGCGGCGGCACTCATCTTTCTGACGCTCTTTTGATATGGGCCAAAGTTTTCGTTTTACTGTTGCGAACTAAGCGTAATTGCCGCGTTTTGCCGCATCGGAAATGTCCGAGGACAAGGAGGTCACCGTTATAATAAGGCTGAGTTGCGCCACAAGAATTACTCATTTCACTTTCTCGAAATTCAGTCGCCCCCACCCGTGCTCACTCGAATCGCACTTACCGACCAAGCCTCGCGTTGTTCCACCTGTGTACTCGGGCAGATCTGCCTGCCGGTGGGAATGAACTCGGACGATGTGCGCAAGATGGACGATTTGGTCGGCGAGCGCATCCGCATTAAGAAGGGGCAATCGCTCTACTCCCTGGGTGAGCCGCTGGAAGCGGTGTACGGTATTCGTTTCGGCACGCTCAAAACCCATCTGACGCTGGAAGACGGTCGACACCAGATCACGGGGTTCCATCTGCCGGGTGAAATCGTCGGGCTCGACGGGATTGGCGATATGCGCCACGTGTCGGACGCCACCGCGCTCGAAGACACCGAGGTCTGCGTGGTGCGCTACGACGAGCTGCAACAGCTGTCACGCCGGCTGCCTTCGCTGCAGCATCAGTTCCTGCGCATCATGAGCAAGGAAATTTCGCAGGATCATCTGATGCTGCTCACGCTCGGTTCCATGCGTGCGGAAGAGCGTCTCGCCGCGTTCCTGCTCAATCTCTCGAAGCGCTCTGCCCAGCGCGGCTATTCGTCGACCGAATTTGTGCTGCGCATGAGCCGCGAAGAACTGGGCAGCTATCTAGGGTTGAAGCTCGAAACCGTCAGCCGCCTGTTCTCGCGCTTTGCCGAAGCGGGTCTTATTCAGATCCGCCAACGCCACGTCAAGCTGATCGACCTGGCGGGCCTGCGCCAGGTCATGAGCGGTCAGGCCGCCTAAGCCGCCTCTTATGGCGCCCGCTCAAACGAGCGGGTGTTCATGCGCTTCCAGTTTGCCGATGCCCGGCGACACATAGAGCGTCAGCGCGCTCGACAATCCGCACAGCAACCAGAATACAAAGAACGACACGGTGTAGACCGCCTGGGCCGACACCGTGATCTGCTCGCCGAAGAAGCGCAGATCGGCAGGATCGACCACCGCAAAAACCACAAGCTCAGCCAGCGCGGCCGACAGAAATGCCGGCCACAGTATCCACATCAGCAGTCGACGCTTCATCGGGCCTCCGCATGAATGGCATGCGTGGGCGAGGCGATCGTCTTTTCGACGACCAAACCGCGCCGCACGACGTTATCGTGAATGACGGCATCGGGATGCGACATCGCCAACCAGATGGTGACGCCACAGCCGATCATGGCGACGAACGGCCCTGCCATCAGCAGCCACGGCCATGGCTCGCGCCACCACGGACGGGCCTGTGCGGAAGATTGCGTTGCGTGCATCGTTGCCTCCTGTTGGGGATGCCGCATCAGCGCGGCACGATGAAGCTCGAGGGTTCGCGCAGCACGAGGCTGTCGCTACCACTGTCTGCGTGGATGACGAAACGGATTTTGTGCGAGCCCGGAGCAGCATCATCTGCCGGCCGGCGCACGCGCACTGGCAGCAAGCGGTTGGCCGCTGGCGGAAGCTCCAGTGTGGTGGATTCGCCCTGACCGCCCTGCACGTCGAGTTCCGGCATGCCCTCGGCGGTGATCGTCACGCGTATGGGATGCTCGGAGGCGTTCATCAGCTGCAGGCGATAAACGTTCTCGATCTTGCCGCCGTCCACTTCACGGGCCAGCGCACCACGATCGCGAATCACGTCAACCTTGAGGGGCTGGCGCATGGCCAACGCCACGATGAACCCGGTGATGAGCACCAGCATGATGCCGGTGTAGATCAGCACGCGCGGGCGCAGCAGATGCCGACGGGCTTCCTTCGAACTGAGCCGATCGCGCATCGCCCGTTCCGACGTATAGCGGATCAGACCGCGCGGGTAGCGCATCTTGTCCATGACCTGATCGCAGGCGTCAATGCAGGCGCCGCAACCAATGCATTCGTATTGCAGCCCCTGGCGGATGTCGATGCCGGTCGGGCAGACCTGTACACAGATGCTGCAGTCGACGCACGAACCCAGACCTTGCGCTTCGAAATCGGCATTGCGCGAACGGCTGCCGCGCGGCTCGCCGCGCTGGGTGTCATACGTAACGACGTAGGTGTCGGGGTCGACCATCACGCTCTGGAAACGAGCGTACGGGCACATGTAGCGGCACACCTGCTCGCGCATGAACCCGGCGTTGCCCCAAGTCGCGAATGCGTAGAACAGCATCCAGAAAGTCTGCCAAGGGCCGAGCGACAGCGTCCATGTCTCCATGCCCAGGTCGCGGATTGGCGTGAAGAAGCCGACGAAGGTGAACCCGGTCCACAGCGCGATCACAACCCAGGCCGAATGCTTGGCTGCCTTGAGGCGCAGCTTGCGCAGGCTCCAACGCTCGCCGTCGAGCCGGATGCGGGCAAAGCGGTCCCCTTCGATATGCCGCTCGATCCACATGAAGATTTCGGTGTAGACCGTCTGCGGACAGGCATAGCCGCAGAAGAGCCGCCCTGCCACCGCCGTGAACAGGAACAGCGCCAGTGCCGACAGCACCAGCAGCACCGTCAGATAGATGACGTCCTGGGGCCACAGCACGAGGCCAAAGAGGTAGAACTTGCGCGCCCCCAGGTCGAACAGCACGGCTTGGCGACCATTCCACTGGAACCACGGCAAGCCATAGAAGATGGCCTGCGTGGCCAGCACCAGCCAGACACGCCAACGCGCAAAGGCGCCGGTGACGGCGCGCGGATAAATTTTGCGCCGCACCTCATAGAGCATCTGCTCGGTCGGTGCATCCTCGGCGCCCGCCGCCGCAGTGGCGGGCGTCATGGGGCGCCAGGCTGGTTCTTTGTCGCTCATTGCGTGTGACTCGTGTTGCTATTCGACAGACCCCAGACATAGGCCGCCAGCATGCGGATCTTCTCCGGCGAGAGCAGGTTCTCGTGTGCCGGCATCGTGTTGTCACGGCCCTTGAGGATGGTCTCGACGATGGTCGCTTCCGAACTGCCGTACAGCCAGACGCGGTCGGTCAGGTTGGGTGCGCCCAGGGCCTGATTGCCCTTGCCGGTGGCCATGTGACAGGCCGCGCAGACCGACTTGAACGTCGGTTCGCCGCGCGCCGCCTTGATGGGGTCGTAAGACAGGCCCGACAGCGAGCGCACGTAATTGGCCACGTTGACAGCCTGATTGCCGTCCACCACTGCCGCCAGCGACGGCATGACACCGTGACGCCCCTTGGTGATGGTGGTCAGGATCGTGTCCGGCTCGCCGCCGTACAGCCAGTCGCCGTCGGTCAGGTTCGGGAAGCCCTTCGAGCCGCCAGCGTCCGAGCCATGGCACTGCGCACAGTTGTTCAGGAACAGGCGCTGGCCGATCTCATGGGCTTGCGGATCAGCGGCGATCTGCTTGATGTCCATGTCGGCGTACCGCTCATAGAGCGGGCGGACCTGCGCTTCGGCCGCCGCACGCTGCGAGGCCAGCTCGCCACGCGTGGAGAAACCGAGCACACCGCCGTATGCACCCAAACCCGGGTACAGGATCAGGTAGCCCAACGCAAAGATGCACGACAGCAGGAACATCCACATCCACCAGCGCGGCAGCGGATTGTTCAGTTCGCGCAAATCGCCGTCCCAGACGTGGCCGGTATCTTCACCGGCGCTGTGCCCCGGTGCCACTTGAATACGCCGCTGGGAGAACAGCAGCCAGACACACCACACGATGCCGACCAGGGCGATCGCTGCGATGTAATACCCCCAGAACTCCGAAATGAAGTCGCTCATGATTCTGTGTCCTTATTGATGCGGGCGCGACGCGTCTGCGCGCGCACCGGCGACCTCGGCCTCATCGGGCAGCAGGAACGGCAGCATGGCCGATTCCGCATTCGCAGCGCGGCGATGCGCAGAGAACGCCCACCAGGTAATGCAGACGAACAGCACGAGAAAGACGGCCGTCGCAATTGCACTCAGCATGGCCATGGCTCACTCCTTGGCAGCAACGGTGGCAGGTGCAGCAGCCGGCCCGACAGCCACGTCGCGGACGTTGCGCAGTTCCACACCGAGGCCTTGCAGATAGGCGACCACGGCGTCCTCTTCCGTCTTGCCCGCCAGTTGCTCGCGCGCACCGGCGATCTGTGCATCCGTGTACGGCACACCGAGCTGGCGCAGGACGTGCATCTTCTTTTCGATGTCGCTGTTGTCCAGCGGCGTCTTCGACAGCCACGCATACGACGGCATGTTCGACTCGGGCACCACCTCGCGCGGATCACGCAGGTGGATGCGATGCCAGTCATCCGAGTAGCGCTGTCCCACACGCGCCAGGTCCGGACCCGTGCGCTTGGAACCCCACAGGAACGGATGATCGAAGACCGATTCACCCGCCAGCGAATAGTGGCCGTAGCGCTCGGTTTCGGCGCGAAGCGTACGCACTTGCTGCGAGTGGCAGCCGACGCAGCCTTCGCGGATGTAGATGTCGCGCCCCGCCAGCCGCAGCGGCGAATACGGTGCGATGCCGTTGACCGGTTCAGTGGTCGAATGCTGGAAGAACAGCGGCACGATCTGCACCAGCCCCGCGATGCTGACCACCACCAGCGTCAGCACGATCAGGAAGCCGATGTTCTTTTCCAGCGTCTCGTGCGAGAAAAACTTGTTGGATTGGTTGCTCATGTTCCCCTCCTCACTGAGCCGCGACCATCGGGGTCTGGGCGGATTGAGGAATCGGTGCATCGATTGCCTTGCTGCCCTGGATGGTCTTGAACACGTTGAATGCCATCAGCAGCATGCCGCCCAGGAAGCACAGGCCGCCAGCCAAGCGAATCAGGTAGAACGGATACGTTGCCTTGACTGCCTCGACAAAGCTGTAGGTGAGCGTGCCGTCAGCCTCGGTGGCACGCCACATCAGGCCTTGCATCACGCCGGCAACCCACATGGCGGCGATGTAGAGCACCACGCCGATGGTCGCCACCCAGAAGTGCACCTCGATCAGGCGCGTGCTGTACATCTTCTGTTGACCGAACAGGCGCGGGATCATGTAGTACATCGAACCGATGGTGATCATTGCCACCCAGCCCAGAGCACCGGAGTGCACGTGGCCGATCGTCCAGTCGGTGTAGTGCGACAGCGCATTCACGGTCTTGATGGACATCATCGAGCCCTCGAACGTCGCCATGCCGTAGAACGACAGTGCCACCACCAGGAACTTCAGGATCGGATCGGTGCGCAGCTTGTGCCAGGCACCCGAGAGGGTCATGATCCCGTTGATCATGCCGCCCCACGACGGCGCCAGCAGGATCAGCGAGAACACCATGCCGAGCGACTGCGCCCAGTCGGGCAGTGCCGTGTATTGCAGGTGGTGCGGGCCGGCCCACATGTAGGTGAAGTTCAACGCCCAGAAGTGCACGATCGACAGGCGATACGAATAGATCGGGCGCTCGGCCTGCTTGGGCACGAAGTAATACATCATGCCGAGGAAGCTGGTGGTCAGGAAGAAGCCCACTGCGTTGTGGCCATACCACCATTGCACCATCGCATCCTGCACGCCCGCGTAAGCCGAATACGACTTCAACAGCGACACAGGAAGCTCAGCGTTGTTGACGATATGCAGCAGCGCGATCGTGATGATGTAGGCGCCGAAGAACCAGTTGGCCACGTAGATGTGGCGGGTCTTGCGCTTGGCGATCGTGCCGAAGAAGACGATCGCATAGGCCACCCACACCACGGTGATCAGGATGTCGATCGGCCATTCGAGCTCGGCGTATTCCTTCGAGCTTGTGTAGCCCAGCGGCAGCGTGATGGCCGCCGCCACGATCACTGCCTGCCAGCCCCAGAACGTGAAGGCAGCGAGCTTGTCGGAAAGCAGGCGCACCTGGCAGGTCCGCTGCACGATGTAGTAAGACGTCGCAAACAGCGCGCTACCGCCAAACGCAAAGATGACGGCATTCGTGTGTAGAGGACGCAGCCGGCCGTAGGTCAGCCAGGGCACCCCGAAATTCAGTTGCGGCCAGATCAACTGGGCCGCGATCAGCGCACCGACCGCCATACCGACGATGCCCCAGACGATCGTCATGATCGAGAACTGGCGAACAACGCGGTAGTTGAAGGTCTGGGTGGGCTGCAACGCGCTGGACGATTGCATGCTTGCTCCCCGAGAGTGTTGGTTTGATAGGGTCATGTTAAGAATGGGGCGACATTCGGGTCTTGACGTGCATCAAGGCACCCCAGCCAACGTGGTCAAGTAGTTCCGTCCCGCGACACTGCGTCACGCACGGGGGTATCAGGGTCGAG
This sequence comes from Ralstonia edaphi, assembly GCF_958350185.1. Classification (NCBI taxonomy): domain Bacteria; kingdom Pseudomonadati; phylum Pseudomonadota; class Betaproteobacteria; order Burkholderiales; family Burkholderiaceae; genus Ralstonia; species Ralstonia edaphi. Next base: position 308,191 of record NZ_CATWHI010000005.1, on the reverse strand, counting down.
CAGAATCGATTCGGCAGGCGCCTTGAGATCGTCGTACTGTCCCGAGCCAACGGCCCACCAGAGCACCCCGACAATTGCCACCACCAGCATCAGCGACAGCGGAATCAACAGGAACAGGGTTTCCATGGCAGCCCTCCTAGACCGCGCGCGACAAGCGCCACGCATTGAGCGCCACCAGCAGGGATGACACCGACATGCCAATGCCCGCAACCAGTGGCGACAGCCATCCCAGCGTGGCGAGCGGAATACTGATCGCGTTGTAGGCAAAGGCCCAGCCGAGGTTCTGGCGCACCACGCGCAACGTGCGGCGGCCAATCGATACGGCCTCGCTGATCGCGTACAGGCGCGGCTCGGTGAGGATCGCGTCGGCGCCGGCCTGGGCCAGCGGCGCACCCGATCCGATGGCGATTGACACCTGCGCCTGTGCGAGCAGTGGCGCATCGTTGATTCCGTCGCCGACGGCCAGCACACGAGCGCCGTCCGCCTGCAGCTTGTGCACGTAGGCGCGCTTATCTTCGGGGCTGGCTCCGCCTTCGGCGTGGTCGATGCCGAGGCGATTGGCCCACCAGTGCACCGTCTCAGGCGCATCCCCTGAGACGAGGTGCAAGCGCAGTCCTTGTGCACGCAACGCGCTCAGGCATGCGGGTGCATCGGCACGTGGCGTATCGGCCAGCGTGAAGCGCGCAAGCGGTTGGCCATCGCGGCCGAGCCAGACCGACGTGCATGCGGCTGGCGGCGGCACCTCCTCCATGGGCGCTTCGGCGCCGTAACGGACCGACGCAATGGGCTGATCTGCGTAACGCACCGCGGCAAACGACTGCGTGCCCAAACGCATCAACCTGTTCCCAGCCATGGCATACACGCCCTGCCCCGGCACATTCGTCACGCGCCCCAACTCAGGCAACGGCATTGCGTCTGAGGTCGCAGCGCGCAACGACTGGGCGATCGGATGGTTCTCGGATTGCTCCATCGCGCATGCCAATGCGAGGCAGTGCTCGGCATCGACATCGGCGAAGGTCTCGATGCTCAGCAAGCGCAAACGTCCCTCGGTGAGCGTGCCGGTCTTGTCGAGCAGCACATCGGTTACGGCTGCAAGGCTTTCGATGGCGTGGCCCCGCGTGACCAGCACACCGCGCCGGGCCAGCGCACCGCTAGCCGCAGCCAGCGCAGACGGCGTGGCCAGCGACAGCGCACACGGGCAGCTCACCACCAGCACCGCCACGGTGACGGCAAACATGCGTGCCGGATCGATCCACCACCATGCAATCGCAGTCAGCAACGCCCAGCCGAGCAGCACTGCCACGAAGCGCCCGGCCACACGGTCAGCAAGCTCGGCCATGCGCGGCTTGTCCGTCAGGGCGCGATCGAGCAGATCGACGATGGCAGCAAGCCGTGTCTGCGCCCCTACGCGGTTCACACGCACGCGAATCGCGCTGACCACGTTGTAGCTGCCTGCCAGCACGATCGCGCCCACGTCGCGCGGGCGCGGCACACTTTCACCGGAGAGAAGCGATTCGTCGATCTCGGTGGTGCCGTGTTCGATGGTGCCGTCTGCCGGCAGCACCTCACCGGCGCGCACTTCCACGCAATCGCCCTGCTGCAAGCTGGCCACAGGGATGGTTTCGAGCGCACCACTTTCGCCATTGACGCGTCTGCAGGTGGCTGGCAACTGACGGACCAGTGCTTCGGCGCCGGAAGCCGCGCTCTGCCGCGCACGCAGTTCGAGATAACGCGCGGCCAGCAGAAACGCGACGAACATCGTCACGGAATCGAAATACGTTTCACCATGACCGCGCAGGGTGGCGACCACGCTGGCAATGAACGCCGCGCCAATCCCAAGCGCCACGGGCACATCCATGCCGACGTGCGCGTGCCTGACCTGCCGCCACGCGTTGACGAAAATGGGCCGCGCAGAAATCAATACCACCGGCACGGTCAGCAGCAGGCTCGCCCACTGCATCAACCGTGTCTGGCTCATGGGGATGTCGCTGCCGTGCAGGTACACCGGCCATGCGTACATCATCACTTGCATCATGCCGAGCATCGCCAATCCCAGGCGGATCAGCAGGCTGCGGCGCTCACGTGCCTCGGCAGTGCGGCGGGCGGATGGCTGATCGGGCCAGGCTTCATATCCGACGTCGGCAATGGCGGCGAATACCGCGGACAGCCGCATTGCTCCGGCATCTCCGACGATGCGCGCCCGCTCCGTCGCGTAATTGACGGTGGCCTCACGCACGCCCGGCACACGGGAGAGCGCCCGCTCGATCAGCCAGACGCATGCGGCACAGCGCATGCCGCTGATGGCCAGGGAAAGTTCTTCAGTGCCGTCTGCGCGGGGGCGCACAAAGCGCTCACGCATGACCGGCAGATCGTAGGTTGCCCAAACCGCCTCGGCTTCTGCGCGGCGGTCTCCTTCGATGGGTTTGGCGAAGGCGATTGGGCCGTCATAGACGTGCCCCATGCCGGAAGCGTGCAGCGTTTGCGCGACAGCCTGGCAACCGGCACAGCAAAATTCCCGAGACTTGCCGCCGATGTCGGCATGGAGTGCGGTAGCGCCGTCCAGAGGCGATGCACAGTGATAGCAGGTGACGACGTCCGACGCGACTGCCCCTCTCGGGCCAATAGGCGAGCTTGTGCCGGCAACCGGCGCGGTTGAATCGGTGGGGGCGAATGTCGTCGTCATTATGAAGACGATGCTAGCCAGCATCCCCGGGCGCGCCCTTGATGCGCATCAAGCCCGCGGCAATAAGAACCGACGGGACATGCGACCCTCAGCGCACTCTCGGCAACCTCCCCTCCCCATAAAAAAACAGGCCGCCTATAGTGAATAGCTGCACCGGAGCAAACAGGAGGGGCGACATGGCAACCGAATTCAGCCTGTACAACATCCACTGTGAATGGGGCGAGCACGGCGCCTCCACGCTGGCGCCGCATTGCGACGCCGTCATCGTGGTGGACGTGCTGTCTTTCTGCACCTGTGTGGATGTGGCTGTGGCGCGCGGGGCACGCATCTATCCGTATCCATGGCGCGACGCCAGCGCCGAAACGTTCGCGCGCCGCGCTGGCGCCATGCTGGCGGGGTACAACCGCGGCCAGGCGGGCTATACGCTCTCGCCGGCGTCGCTGCGGGAGTTGCCAGCCGGCAGCAGTCTGGTCCTGCCCTCGCCCAATGGGGCAACGCTGGCACTGGCGACCGGCTCGACGCCGACGTTTGCGGGTTGCCTGCGCAACGCGCGCGCCGTCGCAGAGGCTGCGTCGCGGCTGGGCCGGCGCGTGGCCGTGGTCGCCTCAGGAGAACGCTGGGCCGACGGCAGCCTGCGCCCGGCCCTGGAAGATTGGCTCGCGGCCGGTGCGATCGTGCATCACCTGTCGGAAACCGTGGCAGGGTTCCTGCCGCAAGCGCTGTCGCCCGAGGCCCTCGCCGCCCGTGCGATCTATCGAGAGGCGTCGCAGACCGGCATGATGAAAGCGTGGCTGCTCGATTCCGTGTCGGGCCGCGAACTGTGCGAACGCGGCTTTACCGAAGACGTGACGATGGCGTCGCAAACCGATGTGAGCAATGTCGCGCCCATGCTGGTGGAAGGCGCGTTCCGCAACGTCAACCGCAAGACCGAGCGCCTGCCGCAGGACTTCTTTGGCGCAACCCTGCGGACATCGCAGGCACCGCCGTCGCACCGCAACCCGCCGCCGACGTCACACTGAGCCCCGGGGGCGCGGCGCCAGGCGAAATCAGGTCAGCGACGTATCCACCTCGCGGCGAGGTGCCTCGAGGTACTCACGCGACTGCATCTCGACGATGCGCGACACGGTGCGCTGGAATTCGTTCGCCATCTGGCCTTCTGTGTACAGCTCGTCTGCCGGCACCTCCGCCGACATCAGCAGCTTGACCTTGTGGTCGTAGAACACGTCGATCAGCCACGTGAAGCGGCGCGCCTCGGACGCCATGCGCGGCGTCATCTTCGGCACATCGGCCAGGATGACGGTGTGAAAGCGCGAGGCGATTTCCAGGTAATCGTTCTGTGACCGCGGCCCCCCGCACAGCGTGGCGAAGTCAAACCACACCACGCCGCCGGCCTTACGGGCTGCCCGAATCTCACGATGCTCGATGCGCAGCACCGGCGATTCGTCCGGCACTCCCGCCACGGCGGCAAATGCATCGCGCAATGCCGAGTTGGCCTTGGCGCCCAGCGGCGTGTAGTACGCCTGTACCTGCTCCATTGCGCGCTTGCGGTAATCGACGCCTGCGTCGACGTTGAGGACGTCGAGCTTCTCCTGCAGCAGCGCAATGGCCGGCAGCACACGCTCGCGGTGCAGGCCGTCCGGATACAGCAAGTCCGGCCGATAGTTGGACGTCATGACAAACTGCACGCCGTTGGCAAAGAGCTGATCGAGCAAGCGGTGCAGGATCATCGCGTCGGCAACGTCGCTGACATGGAATTCGTCAAAGCAAATCAGGCGGTAGCGCTTGGCGATGCGGCGCGCCAGTTCGTCCAGCGGATCCGCCCGGCCGCGCAGTTCTTCCAGTTGACGATGCACTTCGCGCATGAACTCGTGGAAGTGCAGACGCGTCTTGCGCACCACCGGCACGCAGCTATAAAACGCATCCATCAGGAACGACTTGCCGCGCCCCACCCCGCCCCACATGTAGACGCCACGGGGCAAATCAGGGCGCACGAGCATCTTGCGCAGCGCATTCGAACGACGGGCCTTGTAGGCAACCCATTCGTCGTAGCACCGCTGCAGGCGATCGACAGCGCGTTGCTGCGCTTCGTCAGGCCGATAGCCGCGCGCCTTCAGTTCCTGTAGGTAGGTTTCCTGGACGTTCATCTGCTTGATCTGCTTGGGGCGCCGTTTGCGGGCCCAAATGGACCGATGCCCGGCAATCTTGTGGATTCACCGGGCATCGTGCTTGCCTTGCGGCTTGCGATTTACATATTGAGCTGACGCTTGTCGACGGCCAGCGCAGCTTCGCGCATCACTTCCGACATCGACGGGTGCGGATGGCAGATGCGGCCGATGTCTTCGGCTGCAGCCTTGAACTCCATCGCCACCACGGCTTCGGCAACCAGGTCCGAGGCGTTGGCTGCGACGATGTGCACGCCCAGGATTTCATCGGTCTTCGCATCGGCGATGACCTTCACGAAACCGTCGGAAGCGCCCATGCCCAGCGCGCGGCCGTTCGCCATGAACGGGAACTGGCCAGCCTTGATCTCGCGGCCCTCGGCCTTGAGCTGCTGCTCCGTCTTGCCGACCCATGCAATTTCCGGGTAGGTGTAGATGACCCACGGAATGCAGTTGTAGTCGATGTGCGGCTTCTGGCCGACGATGCGCTCGGCCACGGCCACGCCTTCGTCTTCTGCCTTGTGCGCCAGCATCGGGCCGCGCACCACGTCACCGATCGCCCACAGGTTCGGCAGCTTCGTCGCGCAGTGCTCGTCCACTTCGATAAAGCCACGCTGATCCGCCGCCAGGCCGATCGCTTCCAGGCCCAGGTTGTCGGTGTTCGGCACGCGGCCGATCGACACGATCAGCTTGTCGCACTCCAGCACTTGCGCAGCGCCGGCAGCGTCGGTGTAGTTGACCTTCACGCCCTTGGCCGACGATTCGATCTCGCCGACCTTCACGCCGACGTTGATCTTCAGGCCCTGCTTGGTCAGCAGCTTGTTGGCTTCCTTGGCAACCGATTCGTCAGCCGCGCCGAGGAAGCTCGGCAGCGCTTCGAGGATCGTCACTTCTGCACCCAGACGGCGCCACACCGAGCCCAGCTCCAGGCCGATCACGCCAGCGCCGATTACGCCCAGCTTCTTCGGCACTTCGCCAAACTTCAGTGCGCCTTCGTTGTCGGCAATGGTCACGTTGTCGACCTTCACGCCCGGCAGATGGCGGGCCTTCGAGCCGGTGGCGATGATCACGTGCTTGGCGGTCACGACTTCCGCGCCGGCCTTGCCTGCGATCTCGACCTGATAGCCGGCGTCGGTCTTGCCGACGAACTTGCCGTGGCCCTTGAGCAGCGTCACCTTGTTCTTGCGGAACAGGAATTCGATGCCCTTCGTCATCTTGCCGACGATGTCGTCCTTGCGCTTGAGCATCTTGGCCACGTCGACCTTGACGCCATCCACCGTGATGCCGTGGTCGGCCAGGTGGTGGTTCACGTTCTCGAACTCTTCCGACGAGGCCAGCAGCGCCTTCGACGGAATGCAGCCGACGTTCAGGCAGGTACCGCCCAGGCGCGGCTCGCCCTTCGGATCGTCATAGGGGTTGTCTTCGCAGCAGGCCACGTTCAGGCCCAGCTGACCAGCGCGGATGGCGGCGATGTAACCGCCGGGGCCGGCGCCGATCACCAGCACGTCAAATTCTTTGCTCATGGAGAAATCCTTTAGTCCGTCGTTCCCGCTCAGGCGGGAACGACAACAGTCGGTTTAAACCTGTTCACGGTCCGTAGCGAGCGGCCCGAGGTTGGCCTGACGAATTTGCCAGAATCGGCAGCCGTACATGGGTACGGCGGGCATCGCAAGGTCAAGATCGGGGCGTGCAGTAGGACCGTAGGCAGGTTTACAGATCCAGCAGCAGGCGGGCCGGGTCTTCCAGCGCTTCCTTCATCGCCACCAGGCCCAGCACGGCTTCGCGGCCGTCGATGATGCGGTGGTCATAAGACATAGCCAGGTAGTTCATCGGGCGAACCACGACTTGGCCGTTTTCCACCACGGCACGATCCTTGGTGGCGTGCACGCCAAGGATGGCCGATTGCGGCGGGTTGATGATCGGGGTCGACAGCATCGAGCCGAACGTGCCGCCGTTCGAGATCGAGAACGTGCCGCCAGTCAGGTCGTCCAGCGTCAGCTTGCCGTCCTTGGCCTTTTGGCCGAATTCGGCAATCTTCTTCTCGATATCGGCCAGGCTCATCTGGTCGGCATTGCGCAGGATGGGCACCACCAGGCCACGCGGCGAGCCGACAGCGATACCGATGTCGAAGTAGCCGTGGTAGACGATGTCGTTGCCGTCAACCGATGCGTTGATGACCGGGTACTTCTTCAGCGCGTGGACAGCCGCCTTCACGAAGAACGACATGAAGCCCAGCTTCACGCCGTGGGTCTTCTCGAACTGGTCCTTGAACTTGGCGCGCAAGTCCATCACCGGCTTCATGTTGACTTCGTTGAAGGTGGTGAGGATGGCGTTGGTCGATTGCGATTGCACCAGGCGCTCGGCGATACGGGCGCGCAGGCGGCTCATCGGCACGCGCTCTTCCGGGCGGTCGCCCAGGGCGGCAAAGTCCACCGGTGCAGCCACTTGCTGCAGCGCCGGACGTGCGGCCTGCGGAGCGGCAGCAGCAGCCGGCTTGGCACCACCAGCGACGGCACCCAGCACGTCACCCTTGGTGATGCGGCCGTCGCGGCCCGTGCCGGCCACTTGGCCAGCCGACAGGTTGTTCTCAGCCATCAGCTTGGCGGCCGACGGCATGGCCACGCCACCTGCTGCAGCGGCCGCCGGAGCGGCAGCAGCCGGTGCCGGTGCAGCAGCTGCGGGAGCCGGTGCAGCAGCAGCCGGAGCGGCGGCGCCTGCCTTGCCTTCGGTGTCGATCTTGGCCAGCAGCTGTTCCGACGTCACGGTTGCGCCGTCCGCCACCAGCACTTCAGCCAGCACGCCAGCCGACGGGGCTGGTACTTCCAGCACGACCTTGTCGGTCTCGACTTCGATCAGGATTTCGTCCTGCGCCACGGCTTCGCCCGGCTTCTTCTTCCAGGAGATCAGCGTGCCTTCTTCAACGGACTCGGAAAACTGCGGGACCTTGACTTCAACGATAGCCATTTCGGTGGTTCCTTGGATTCATGTGCACGTGCTCCTCTTGTGCGGGAGCCGCGCTAATTCGATATACGGTGGAATTCGGGAGCGAAGATGCGTCAAGGCGACAGCCGAAGCTGCCGCCTTGGTACAGAGGTCGCTTACTTGTTCAGCACGAAGCCCTTGAGCTTGCTAAATGCGGCATCGATCAGCGCCTTCTGCTGCTCGTTGTGCTTTGCGTAGTAGCCCACGGCCGGCGATGCCGATGCCGGACGGCCTGCGTAGCCCAGCTTCTGACCCTCGGTCATGTTCTCGAGGATGTAGTGCTGCACGAAGAACCAGGCACCCTGGTTCTGCGGCTCGTCCTGGCACCACACCACTTCAGCGAGGTTCGGATACTTCTTCAGCTCGGCTGCGAACGCCTTGTGCGGGAACGGATAGAGCTGCTCCACACGGATGATGGCCGTGTCGGTCAGGCCACGTTCCTTGCGGGCGTTAACCAGGTCGTAGTAGACCTTGCCCGAGCAGGCCACGACGCGCTTGACCTTGGCGGCGTTCAGATCTTCGGTCGTATCGGCGATCACCGTTTCGAAATGGCCCTTGGCCAGATCCGACAGCGGCGACACAGCGTCCTTGCTGCGCAGCAGCGACTTCGGCGTCAGGATGATCAACGGCTTGCGGAACATCCGGATCATCTGGCGACGCAGCAGGTGGAAGATCTGCGCCGGCGTGGTCGGCTGCACCACTTGCATGTTGTGGTCTGCGCAGAGCTGCAGGTAGCGCTCCAGGCGTGCCGAGCTGTGCTCCGGACCTTGACCTTCGTAGCCGTGCGGCAGCATCAGCGTCAGGCCGGAGGCACGGCCCCACTTCACTTCGCCCGACGAGATGAACTGGTCGATCACGACCTGCGCACCGTTGGCGAAGTCGCCGAACTGGGCTTCCCAGATCACCAGGGTGTTCGGCTCGGCCGACGAGTAGCCGTACTCGAAGCCCATCACGGCTTCTTCCGACAGCACCGAGTCGATCACCGTAAAGGGCGCTTGGCTTTCCGACACGTTCTGCAGCGGGATGTAGCTGCCGGCGTCCCAACGCTCGCGGTTCTGATCGTGCAGCACGGCGTGGCGGTGCGTGAACGTGCCACGGCCGGCATCCTGACCGGTGATGCGCACCGGGTAGCCCGACGCCACCAGCGATGCGAAGGCCAGGTGCTCGCCCATGCCCCAGTCCAGCGGCAGCTCGCCCTTGCCCATCTTGGCGCGGTTGTTGACGACATTCTCAACCAGCGGGTGCAGCTTGAAGTGATCGGGGATGGCGGTGATGCGCTCGGCCAGACGCTTGAGTTCGGCCATCGGCACAGCAGTATCCGCAGCATCCGTCCACTTGCGGTTCAGGAACGGCAGCCAATCCACTGCGAACTTGTTCTTGAAGTTCGACAGGACCGGGTCGACCGTGTGCTTGCCCGCGTCCATGGCGGCGCGGAATTCCTGCACCAGGGCGTCCGGCTCTTCGGCCTTCAGCGTGTTTTGCGTGACCAGCTTGTCGGCATAGAGCTTGCGCGTGCCGGGGTGCGTGCCGATCTTCTTGTACATCAGCGGCTGCGTCATCGCCGGCGTATCCTGCTCGTTGTGGCCGAGCTTGCGGAAGCAGATGATGTCGACCGCGATGTCCTTCTGGAACTCGGTACGGAAGTCCACGGCCAGTTGCATGGCCAGCACGACGGCTTCCGGATCGTCGCCGTTGACGTGCAGGACCGGCGCTTCGATCATCTTGACCACGTCGGTGCAATACAGCGTTGAGCGCGAGTCGCGCGGGTCCGACGTCGTGAAACCGATCTGGTTGTTGATGACGATGTGGATCGTGCCGCCCGTGCCGTAACCACGCGTTTGCGCGAGGTTCAGCGTTTCCATCACAACGCCCTGGCCTGCGAAGGCCGCATCGCCGTGCACCTGCACAGCCAGCACTTGCGCGCCGTGCTTGTCACCGCGACGCTCCTGACGTGCCTTGACCGAGCCTTCCACGACCGGGTTGACAATTTCCAGGTGCGACGGGTTGAACGCCAGCGACAGGTGGACGGGGCCACCCGGGGTCGTCACGTCGCTCGAGAAGCCCTTGTGGTACTTCACGTCGCCGGCCGGCAGGTCGTCCACGTGCTTGCCTTCGAATTCGGCAAACAGGTCCGCCGGCATCTTGCCCAGCGTGTTGACCAGCACGTTCAGACGGCCGCGGTGGGCCATGCCGATCACGATTTCCTGCACGCCCTTGGCGCCGGAATGCTGGATCAGTTCGTCCATGGCCGCGATGAAGCTCTCGCCGCCTTCCAGCGAGAAACGCTTCTGACCGACGTACTTCGTATGCAGGAAGCGCTCGAGGCCTTCAGCGGCCGTCAGGCGTTCCAGGATGTGCTTCTTCTTTTCAGCCGAGAACGTCGGCTTGGAGCGAATGGTTTCTAGACGCTCTTGCCACCAGCGCTTCTGTGCCTGGTCGCTGATGTACATGAATTCCGCGCCGATCGAACCGCAGTACGTTTCGCGCAGGTTGTTGAGCAGCTCGCGCAGGCTCATCGATTCCTTGCCGAAATACGTATTGCTGGCGTTGAAAACGATGTCCTGATCGGCTTCGGTGAAACCGTAGAAAGCCGGGTCCAGATCCGGAACCGGGGGGCGCTCCTGACGCTTGAGCGGATCAAGATCGGCCCAACGCAGGCCCACGTTGCGGTACGCGGCAATCAGCTGCGTTGCCGCCACGCGCTTGCGACCCATGTCGGAATCGGCAGACGCGACGATCGTCCTAATCGGGCCATGCTTGGCGCGCTCGGCGAACGAGGTGACGATGGGGGCGTGGGGGATATCCCGGGCGTTGGAACCGTCGACGGCGGGGACGTTCTGCAGCGCATCGAAGTACGCGCGCAGTGCCTCGCTAACGGACGTGGGATCTTGAAGATACGCTTCGTACTGATCTTCAACGTAGGCGGCGTTACCGCCGGACAGGTACGAAGTGTCCAGGTACTGCTTATACAGCTCTGTCATGGGGCGCTCACTTTTCTCCGGGTCTGCCGGAGTTCAGCGGGTTCATCAACCTTCCGCGACACGGCTTGACCGGTTAGCGGATCGCAAACTAAATCGCCTGAAATCACCTGGTCGGACCGGATCGCGCAAGGCAGAAAGGAGGTACCGAGACAGCTTTTACAGACAAGTTGTGCGGGAAGGACCTAAGTCTTCACGGAGGGGAAGCATAGCATGTTTATAAGCAATATTCCGATTCTTTGACGTGACAAAGGACCGTTGTTATGCCACGTCAAAGCCATGCTTCCATCACATTCAGGCGGGCGAAATACGGTCGACCCAGTCGGTGATCAGGCCGTCCAGCCCTGCACCCCAGAGCCACTGCGCGCGATCCAGGTCGTTGACGGTATAGCAGCACACGCGAAACCCCGCGGCGTGTGCCTCGTCAATGATCTCGGGTGTCAGTTCGCGATGATTGGCGTCGAGGGCAACACAATCCAAAGCGTGCAGGCGATCAAGCCAATCGGCAGGCAGTTTGTCGAGCAGCAATGCGCGGGGCAATTCCGGCGCGGCCTCGCGTGCGGCTGCCAGCGCGTCTTCGGAAAACGACGACAGCAGCGGCGGCACGTCGGCGCCGGCCCACAGCGTGCGGGCGTCGAGCGCGACAGCGGCGCCCGTGCGCCACTCCGCGCCAGGCACCGGCTTGATCTCGATATTGGCCAGGAAGTTGTTGGCGCGCAGGTAGCGCGCGATGGCTGCGAGCGTGGGCACTGGCTCGCCGGCGTAGGCAGGGCTGTGCCAACTGCCGGCGTCCAGTTGCGCGATCTGCGCAAGCGTGAGCGCATCAAGGCGGCCGGCGCCGTTCGTGGTGCGATCCAGCGTGGCGTCGTGCAGCAGGACCGATGCGCCGTCGCCGGCGAGCTTCACGTCGAACTCGAACATGCGGTAGCCGAACGACGCGCCATGGCGGAACGCCGCGAGCGTGTTCTCGGGCGCCAGCTTGCCCGCGCCACGGTGCGCGATGGCACGCGGATACGGCCAGGCCGGCAAGGCGCGCGCGCCCGTCATGCCAGGGCCTCGATGCGGCGCGTGGTTTGCGGATCGAACCAGTGCAGGTGCTCGGCCGAGGCGGTGATCGGCAGCTTGTCACCAGCCTTGACGCTGGCGTGCGGCTCAAGACGAACCACGACCGGATGACCGGCCAGCGTGCCGTACGCAAACGCGTCCGCGCCGAGCGCTTCGACCACGCGTACGTCGATCAAGGCGATGGCTTGGTCAGCGGAGCATGGTTCGATGTGTTCGGGGCGCAAACCCATCAGCGCGCGCTCGGGCAGATGAAGGCCCATCGGCAAGTGGCCGAGCGTGGCGGCTGCATCCCCCTGCTTCGCGCCATCCACCCGGATCTGCGTGTCGCCACCGGCGTTGCGCGACACGGGCACGAGGTTCATCGGCGGCGAGCCGATAAAACCGGCCACGAACGTGCTCGCCGGACGCGAGTACACCTCAAGCGGTGTGCCGATCTGCTCGACCCGGCCACCGTTGAGCACCATCATGCGATCGGCCAGCGTCATCGCTTCGACCTGATCGTGCGTGACGTACAGGCTCGTCGTGCGCAAACGGCGATGCAGATCCTTCAGCTCCAGGCGCATCTGCACGCGAAGCTTGGCGTCAAGGTTGGAGAGCGGCTCATCGAACAGGAACACGGCCGGCTCACGCACGATCGCGCGGCCCATGGCCACACGCTGGCGTTGGCCGCCCGAGAGCTGGCGCGGCTTGCGATCCAGCAGCTTGCCCAGTTCGAGAATGCCCGCGGCCTGCTCCACACGGGCTTGAATATCGCTCTTGGGCAAGCCGCGGATCTTCAGCCCGTAGGCCATGTTGTCGAACACGCTCATGTGCGGATACAGCGCGTAGTTCTGGAACACCATCGCGATATCGCGCTCGGCCGGCTCAAGTTCGTTGACGACGCGGTCGCCAATCCAGACTTCGCCGCCGGTGATGGGCTCGAGGCCCGCCACCATGCGCAGCAGCGTGGACTTGCCGCAGCCCGACGGGCCGACGATGACGATGAACTCCCCGTCGCCGATTTCCATGTCGATGCCGTGCACGACCTGGAGGTTGGCGTAGTGCTTCTGGACGTTGCGTAGCGAAAGTTTTGCCATCTTGCTTCTTTTACTTTTCGGTTTCGACGAGGCCCTTCACGAACCACCGCTGCATGCCGATCACGATTGCCGCGGGCGGCAGCATGGCCAGCATCACGGTGGCCATCAGCAGGTTCCAGTCGGTGGCGGAATCGCCGGAGCGGGAGATCATTTGCGTCACGCCCAGCACGATGGGAGTCATGTTCTTTTCTGTCGTGATCAGCAGCGGCCAGAGGTACTGGTTCCAGCCGTAGATGAACTGGATCACGAACAGTGCCGCGATGCTGGTGCGCGAAAGCGGCAGCACCACATCCCAGAAGAACTTGAGCGGCCCCGCGCCATCGATGCGCGCAGCTTCCGCCAGTTCATCGGGAATCGTCAGGAAGAACTGCCGGAACAGGAACGTTGCCGTGGCCGAGGCGATGATCGGAATCGTCAGGCCCGCGTAGCTGTTCAGCATGCCAAGATCCGACACGACCTTGTACGTGGGCAGGATCCGCACTTCCACCGGCAGCATCAACGTGACGAAGATGAGCCAGAAGAATGTCTTGCGCAGCGGGAACTTGAAATAGACGATCGCGAAGGCCGAGATGATGGAGATCGCGATCTTCCCGAGCGAGATGCCCAGCGCCATGATCAGGCTGTTCATGAGCATCGTGCCGACCGGCGTGGCTGAGTTGCCCATGCCCGACGTGAGCACCGTGCGGTAGTTTTCGATGAGGTGCGGACCGGGGATCAGCGTCATGGGCGCCTGCAGGACGTCTTCGGCCGTCAACGACGACGCGACGAACACGACGTACACCGGAAACGCCACGACGATCACACCGAGAATCAGCACGACGTGGGTGAGGAAGTCCAGGAACGGACGGCGTTCAATCATGGTGCGGTGCCCTCCTTTCAGTATTGGACTTTGCGTTCGACATAGCGGAACTGGACGATCGTCAGCACGATCACCAGGCCCATGAGGATCACCGACTGCGCCGCCGATCCGCCGATATCGAGACCGCGCACGCCGTCTTGGTAGACCTTGAACACGAGCGTCTCCGTCGCCTTGAACGGCCCGCCCTGCGTGACCGAATCGATGATGGCGAAGGTGTCGAAGAACGCGTACACGACGTTCACCACCATCAGGAAAAACGTGGTGGGCGACAGCAGCGGGAACACGATCGACCAGAAGCGCTTCCACGGCCCGGCGCCGTCAATGGCCGCCGCTTCGATCAGCGACTTCGGAATGCTTTGCAGACCCGCGAGGAAGAAGAGGAAGTTGTAGCTGATCTGCTTCCAGGCCGCGATGATGACCACCAGCGTCAGCGCCTGCCCGCCGTTGAGCACGAAGTTCCAGTCCACGCCCAACTTGCGGATCACGAACGAGACGATGCCCAGCGAGGGGTTGAAGAGGAAGCTCCACAGCACGCCCGCAACGGCCGGCGCAATCGCGTACGGCCAGATCAGCAGGGTCTTGTAGAACGTGGCGCCACGCAGCGCACGGTCGGCAAAGTACGCCAGCGCCAGCGAAGTGCCGAGACCGACCAGAGCGACGCCAATGGCGAACACGGCTGTGGTCTGGAACGACCCGAGGTAGGTCGGATCGTTGAAGAGATCATGAAAGTTCTCCAGCCACACGAATTCGAGGTTGATGCCGAAAGCATCCTGGCGCAGCAGCGACTGATACAGCGCTTGCCCGGCCGGCCAGAAGAAGAACACCAGAGTGATGACGATCTGCGGGGCCACCAGCACATACGGCAACCAGCGCGATCGAAAAACGACGCGTTTTTCCATGCGACATTCCAAAAACGCACCGCCGGCCGGTGCAAGCGCACGAGGCCGGCGGTTTAGACGAGCGCTGAATCGGCGCTTATTCCTTGACGGTCTTTTCGAAGCGGACGAGCAGCTCGTTGCCGCGTGACACAGCCGTGTCCAGCGCTTCCTTCGGCGTCTTCTTGCCGGCCCAGACCGATTCCAGCTCTTCGTCGATCACCTGACGAATCTGCGGGAAGTTGCCCAGACGGATGCCGCGCGACTTGTCGGTCGTCTTGACGATCATCTGCTTGACGGCCACATCGGCGCCCGGGTTCTTGTCGTAGTAGCCGGACTTTTTCGTCAGTTCATACGCTTCCAGCGTCACAGGCAGATAACCCGTCGACTGGTGCCAGTCGGCCTGCACTTCGGGACGCGACAGGAACGTGAAGAACTTCGCCACGCCCTTGTACTCCTCAGCCTTGTGGCCGCCCATCACCCACAGCGAAGCGCCGCCGATGATGGTGTTCTGCGGGGCTCCAGGCACGCCGGCTTCGTACGGCAGCGGTGCGGGGCTGAAGCTGAACTTGGCGTTCTTGCGGATGTTCGCCAGCGCTGCCGACGAACCCGTGTGCATGGCGCACTCGCCGGCGATGAACTTCGCCTTCGGCTCGTCCTTGCGGCCGGCGTAGGTGAAGTAGCCCTTCTTCTGCATGTCCTGCAGGTTCTCGATGTGCTTGATCTGCACCGGGCCATTGAAGTTCAAGCGAGCCTTGGCACCACCAAAGCCGTTGTTCTCCGTGGCGAACGACACGTTGTGCCACGCCGAGAAGCTCTCCAGATGCACCCACGACTGCCAGTCGGTCGTGTAGCCACAGGCCACGCCCGCTGCCTTCAGCTTGGCCGCGTCGACAGCCACTTCCTGCCACGTTGCGGGCGGCTTGTTCGGGTCAAGGCCGGCCTTCTTGAAGGCGTCCTTGTTGTAATACATGATCGTCGTCGAGCTGTTGAACGGGAACGACAGCATCTCGCCCTTGTTCGACGTGTAATAACCCGCCACGGCCGGCACGTAGGCCTTCGGGTCAAACTTCTCGCCGGCGTCCTTCATGATCTTGGCGACCGGCACGATAGCGCCCTTGGCGTTCATCATCGTTGCGGTACCGACCTCGAACACCTGCAGGATGGCCGGTGCATTGCCGGCGCGGAAGGCCGCGATGCCCGCCGCCAGCGATTCATCGTACTGGCCCTTGTAGACCGGCACGATCTTGTAGTCGGACTGGCTGGCGTTGAACTTGGTGGCGATCTCGTTCACCTTGTCGTTCAAGGCGCCTTCCATCGAATGCCACCACTGGATTTCCGTCACTGCGTACGCGCCCTGCGCAAACGTACACGCGGCCAGTACTGCTGCGGCCCCCGCAATCTTCTTGATCGACATCATTTCTCCTTGTTTCGACCCGGCGGGCTCCCTCGCTCCGCCCACGGCGCGCCGACTGTAAATGCACGGTCGGTCATTTTTATGACAGCGGGATGTTACTTGGCTTTCTGTCACAAAGAAATCGGGAAATCCCTCCAAGGTTTGGCTTGCAACGGCCGTTAGAATGGATTGAAGACACTCTCTATTGCACCCGCAGCATGCTCGCCCCACCCGCCACTCCTGCCGCTCCGGACTCGCCTGAAACCACGCCGGTCATCGCCGAGCGACGTGTTCCGCTGCCCTTGCATCAGCTCCCGGATGATGCACTGCGCAATATCACAGGCGTCTTCACCGACGTGGATGGAACCCTCACCACGAGGGGGAAGCTTCCCGCGCAGACGTACTCCGCGCTGGAGCGGCTGCATCGGGCTGGCATCAAGGTCGTGCCGGTCACGGGCCGGTCGATTGCCTGGTGCGAAGTCATTGCGCGGCTGTGGCCCGTCGATGCCGTGATCGGCGAAAACGGCGCGTTTGCCATGCGCGTCGATTCGCGCGGGCATCTGGCGACCGATTTTGTCGACGACGCCCAAACACGCGCACGCAATCTGGAGCGCATTCGTGAAGTGGGTGCGGAGATCCGGCGCGCAGTGCCGGGCTCAGCCCTGGCGACGGACCAGGCGTGGCACGCTGCCGATCTGGCTGTCGATCATGCCGAGCAAGTCCCGCCGCTGCCGCAGCACGCCGTACAGCACATCGTCGACATCATGCGCACGCACGGGATGCATGCCACCGTCAGCTCGATCCACGTCAACGGCTGGTTCGGCAAGCACGACAAGCTGAGCGCCAGCGTATCGCTCGCACGCCGCGCATTCGGCCTTGACCTACATGCCGAGCGCGACCGTTGGGTGTTCGTAGGCGACTCCGCCAACGATGCGGCAATGTTCGAGTTCTTCCCACTTTCGGTGGGCGTGGCCAATGTACTGGACGTGATCGATACGCTGCCCATGCCACCGGCGTACCTCACCGAGGCCGAAGGCGGCGGCGGCTTTGCCGAAGTCGCCGAGCGCATCCTGGAAGCGCGATCCCTCGCCCTGCCCGCGCCGCGCGCCTGAGGCGAAATCCTCGTACCGCGACACGAACTGGAGTTTGGCGTTGTCTGCCGCACACGGCACGCCGCTTGCGCCGAAATTGGGCGTTGCACCGCTTTGCACCATGTGACGGCCTCACAACGGTGCATGCGGCGCGACGCCTTTTCACGCAACCGACAGGAGCCCTCTATGCAAACAGAGAAACTGCGCCAGCGTTTTGAACATGCGGAAAGCACCATCGCCGAACTGGCCCGGACCTGTGCGTCGCACAAGGACGTGCCTGACTCGCTGAAGCAATCGATCCAGCAACTGGATGACCAAGCCCGCCAATGCCACTCACGGCTGGAAGGTGCTGAAGACCAGCAGACCTTCGTCGAGGCCGTCGACAGGCTGGAAGCGTATTCCGATCGCGCGAAAATGGCCTGCCAGAACGCCACCGGCAAGGTAGACCAGTCCGTGGAATCTGCCGTGATGCGCGCCCACGAAGAACTGTCCCAGTTGAAGCACAAGCTGCACTAAGCGCACCCCTATTCACGCACAAAAAAAAGAGGCGGATTCCCATATCGGAAATCCGCCCAATCCCAATCGCCAAGCTCGACGATATTCGGTGGACTGGCCCTGCTGACGGTGCGTCAGTCGAAGCCCAGCTCCTGCAATTTGCGCGTGATGGTGTTGCGGCCGATGCCCAGCCGCGTTGCAGCCTCAACACGACGACCGCGCGTGACACCAAGCGCAGCCTCGAGGATCGCCTTCTCGAAGCGACGCGTGAGCGCGTCCATCACATCGGGCTGGCCAGCCTCGAGCATGGCCTTGGCCTCGCCCGCAAGCGCGCGCTCCCAGCCTGCAGCGATGGATGCCCCTACTGAAGTCGTCGAAAGCAACGTATCGACCGACGGCGTCACGCCATACGGTTCGCCACCATGCGACGGCTCGCCGATGAAGGCGGGGCGCGCCGGGGCATCGCCCATGGCCGGCAGCATCTGCGCATTGCCACGCACCAGGTCAGCGGGCAGGTCCTTGGCCTCGATGGTCTGCGCCGGCGCCATCACGGTCAACCAGTTGCAGAGGTTTTCGAGTTGCCGCACGTTGCCGGGGAACGGCAGCGTGGCGATATGTGCCAGCGCATCGTCCGACATGCGCTTGGGCTCCACGCCCAGCTCCTTGGCGCTCTTCTGCAGGAAATGGCGGGCCAGCAGCGTGATGTCTTCCGGGCGCTCGCGCAGCGCGGGCAAGCGCAGACGGATCACGTTCAGGCGGTGGAACAAGTCCTCGCGGAACAGGCCGTCCTTGACCCGTGTTTCAAGATTCTGGTGCGTAGCCGCAATGACGCGCACGTTGGCCTTGAGCGGGTTGTGACCGCCCACGCGATAGAAATGCCCATCCGACAGCACGCGCAGCAACCGCGTCTGCAGATCGAACGGCATGTCGCCGATTTCGTCGAGGAACAGCGTGCCGCCCTCGGCTTGTTCGAAGCGCCCGCGGCGCATGGTCTGCGCGCCCGTAAAGGCGCCACGCTCATGGCCGAACAGCTCGGATTCGAGCAGGTCTTTCGGAATCGCCGCCGTGTTCAGCGCGATGAAGGGGCCGCTCGCACGCGGGCTGTGCTTATGCAGCGCCCGCGCTACCAGTTCCTTACCCGTGCCCGACTCCCCGGTGATCAGCACGGTCACGTTCGACTGCGACAGCCGCCCAATCGCGCGGAACACATCCTGCATGGCCGGCGCCTGACCGAGAATCTCCGGCGCATCGCTCAGGCGATCGTCGATTTCCTCTTCGCGCAGGCTCTCTTCCAGCGCCCGGCGGATCAACTCGACCGCGCGATCCACGTCGAACGGCTTGGCCAGGTACTCGAACGCACCGCCCTGGAACGCTGCTACGGCGCTGTCCAGGTCCGAATACGCCGTCATGATGATGACCGGCAGTCCGGGATGCTTGGTCTTGATGGCCTGCAGCAGATCGAGCCCCGAACCGCCCGGCATGCGGACGTCGGAAATCAGGACTTGCGGTGTTTCTTCGTCGAGCGCGTTGAGCGCGTCGCGCACGTTGGTAAAGCTGCGCGAGAGCAGGCTCTCACGTGCGAGCGCCTTCTCGAGGACCCAGCGGATGGATTGATCGTCGTCGACTATCCAGATTGGCTTCATGTGTTGGTTCGTCTGCTTGACTTCGTCTCGCCTGGGCCTTCTCGCGCTGCGTCGTTGAAGCTGACGCTCAATGCAGCGGCACGAGAATGCGGAAATCCGTCTGACCTGGCCTGCTCTCGCATTCGATCAGTCCGTCGTGCTGCTGCACGAACGTCTGCGCGAGTGTCAGGCCCAGCCCACTTCCCCCCTCCCTTCCTGACACCAGCGGGAAGAAGATTCGCTCGCGGATGTCGTCCGGGATACCAGGACCGTTGTCCACTACATGCAAGTCCAATGCCAGCTTGTAAAGACGTTTTGCAATCGTAACTTTGCGTGCCACGCGAGTGCGCAAGATGATTTCGCCATCGCCCTGCGCAATGCGAGGGCCCAGCGCATGTGCCGCGTTATGAACGATGTTGAGCACCGCCTGGATGAGCTGCTCCTTGTCGCCTCGGAACTCCGGCAGGCTCGCGTCATAGTCGCGCACGATCCGCAGGCCCTGGGGGAACTCCGCCAGCACCACGGAGCGCACGCGCTCCAGCACCTCGTGGATGTTCACATCGCCCACGATATGCGGATGCCGGTGCGGTTCGAGCAGGCGGTCGACCAGCGTCTGCAGCCGGTCGGATTCCTTGATGATGACCTGCGTGTACTCGCGCAGCGAGCGCTCCGGCAGTTCGAACTCCAGCAACTGCGCCGCGCCGCGAATGCCGCCCAACGGGTTCTTGATCTCATGAGCCAGGTTGCGGATCAGCTCTTTGTTGGCAGAGGTCAGGTCCAGCAAGCGCTCCTCGCGCTCGCTGCGGATCTTCTGCTCGTTCGGCAGCAGCTCAAGCAGCACCGATCCTGGGGCAAAGTCCAGTGCACCGACCACGGCGTGCGCGTGCAGCGGCTCATGGCCCACACGGTCGAGTGACACGTCGCGCCGCTTGGCATCGAACTGGCGAGCCGCCACGGTGGCGATCATCTCCGCCAGCTCCGACGGATCGGCAAACAGCTCGTACAACGACATCTCCACCAACTGACGGCGGGACACGGCCAGCGCGGCTTCAGCGGCGGGATTGGCGTAGAAAATCGTCAGCGCCGGATGGCGGACGAAGAGGATGGGATTGGGCACCGCGTCGAGCCCGGGGAACGATGGCGGTGCACCATGTGAAAACGGAATCGGCGGCGGCCCGTCGATGGGCGCACCTGCGGAGACTTCCACGCCGGTGGCGAAGGCTGACGGCGCGGATGGCGTCGTCTGTTCCTGTTCATCGCGGCGTGCCGCTTTGCGGATCAGTCGACGCATGGTTCATCTAGTCCTTGAGATTGCCCAGCTCCCGGCGGATGGAATCGACATTGGCCTGGCTGCGTTCGATGTCGCCCTTCAACTGCGCGGTGCGGTCCAGATACTTCTGATAGTTACGTTCATTGCCCTGGCGCTCGGGCTGGCCGTTGTTGTATTCGGCCTTCAACGCCTGGAGCTTGCGCTCCTCGTCTGCCAGCTCGGCTTCCAGCACCTGGCGGCGTTCACCGTCACGTGCCTTCTGCGTGGCGTTGTCCACGCGGGGGAAACCACCGCCTGCATTGTTTTGCGCCGGCGCGGGTGCAGCCCCTGCACTGCGCGGGCTGCGCGTGCCAGGGACAGTCACCACATCCGGCAGCGTCAACTTCTTGCAGCCTTTCACATTGCCGCTGTTGCGGTACTCCGGCACGCCGTTCGGACCGGTGCACAGATAGACGTCATCGGCGTACGCGGGTGCCTGCACAGACAGCGTGGCAAACACCGCCGCAGCGGCGGCAAGCAGTCCGGATGCGATGCGTGGGGAAGGACGGAACATGAATGGAACCTGGCGGATACGTCGATCGGGCGCCGGAGTCCGGCGGACGATCATTCTAGCCACAAAACCCCGCTTCATAAAAAGGAAGGGCGACCTGCGCCGCCCCTCCTCTCACAACCGTCTCTTCGCCCCGACACATCGCTCGGGGCGCTCGCAGATTACAGCGAGTAGTACATCTCGAACTCGAGCGGGTGCGTCGTCATGCGGAAGCGCGTGACTTCTTCCATCTTCAGCTCAATGTAGGCGTCGAGCATGGCGTTGGAGAACACACCACCGCGGGTCAGGAATTCGCGGTCCTTGTCCAGGTACTCGAGGGCCTGATCCAGGCTCGAGCACACGGTCGGGATCTTTGCGTCTTCTTCCGGCGGCAGGTCGTACAGGTTCTTGTCGGCAGCTTCGCCCGGGTGGATCTTGTTCTGCACGCCATCCAGGCCGGCCATCATCAGTGCCGAGAAGCCCAGGTACGGGTTCATCAGCGGATCCGGGAAGCGCGTCTCGATACGGCGGCCCTTCGGGTTCGCAACGTACGGAATACGGATCGAAGCCGAACGGTTACGTGCCGAGTAAGCCAGTTTGACCGGAGCTTCGAAGCCCGGCACCAGACGCTTGTACGAGTTCGTACCCGGGTTGGTGATGGCGTTCAGCGCGCGAGCGTGCTTGATGATGCCGCCGATGTAGTACAGAGCGAATTCCGACAGGCCGGCGTAGCCGTTGCCAGCGAACAGGTTCTGGCCGTCCTTCCAGATCGACTGGTGAACGTGCATGCCCGAACCGTTGTCGCCCACGACCGGCTTCGGCATGAACGTGGCGGTCTTGCCGTAGGTGTGTGCCACGTTCTGGATCACGTACTTCTGCAGTTGAGTCCAGTCGGCGCGTTGCACCAGCGTGCTGAACTTCGTGCCGATTTCGTTCTGGCCTTGGCCTGCGACTTCGTGGTGGTGCACTTCGACCGGAATGCCCAGCGATTCCAGGATCAGGCACATTTCCGAGCGCATGTCTTGGAACGTGTCGATCGGGGCGACGGGGAAGTAGCCGCCCTTCTTGCCCGGACGGTGGCCCGAGTTGCCGTGTTCGAAGTCCTTGCCCGACGACCACGGAGCTTCTTCGGAATTGATCTTCACGAAGCAACCCTGCATGTCGATGTTCCAGGTCACGCCGTCGAAGATGAAGAATTCGGGCTCCGGACCGAAGTAGGCAGTGTCGCCCAGGCCGGTGCTCTTCAGGTAGGCTTCAGCGCGCTTGGCGATCGAGCGCGGATCGCGGTCGTAGCCCTTGCCGTCCGACGGTTCGACCACGTCGCAGGTCAGGACGAGGGTCGGTTCTTCGTAGAACGGGTCGACGTGTGCGGTGTTTGCATCCGGGACCAGCAGCATGTCCGACGCTTCGATGCCCTTCCAGCCGGCAATCGACGAGCCGTCGAACGCGTGGCCGCTTTCGAACTTGTCTTCGTCGAAGTGCGAAACGGGGACCGAGACGTGCTGCTCCTTACCCTTGGTATCGGTGAAGCGGAAATCGACGAACTTGACGTCGTTTTCCTTCACGAGCTTCATCACGTCTGCAATGCTTTGGGACATGCCATTCTCCTGGTAGCGCAATAACGCAAAGTATTGTGAGCCGGTTGTGTGACGGTTCGCCGCGCAATCGGCCGCAACTCGCCCTCACTCCGAAACATCTTCTTTCCAGCAAGGTCATCCGACACGAACGGACGCCCCCGAAAAAGACCGCGGGAATCTTAGCAGAAACTATGCCAATTCCCGATCGCCAAGGGGCATGCGCTCCCGCAAACAGTGCAGGGCTGCGCCAGCCCATGTCTGACACGGTGCGCAGGCCTCCCACACCGCCCGACTGGCGCCGCTACGACCGGACCGGAGGAAGGGCTGAAGCTGTCCTGGCAGAATAGTCAACGCACCGAATAGGTGCTGAAAAACCCATAAAGCACCGTATAAGTGCATTCATGGTGCGACCGCACCAATTTTGGGATTTTCGCCCGTGCCCTATGACGGCGGCGCTAGAATGATTGTTTCCTATTTCCCCAGATCGCCATGACCGCCACCACGCTCACCCGCGAGTCCCTGCTGGAAGCCGCCGCCGCTCGCCGCGAGGCTGATCAGCTGCCGTACTTCGGCGCGCTGTCGCCACAAGAAGCTGCCGCCCTGCTGGCCGCGGACCCGCAAGCGCGCCTCGTGGATGTGCGCACGCGCGCAGAACTGGACTGGGTGGGCACGCCCGACGTTTCGCCCGGCCAGTTCGTGCATGTGGAGTGGAATCAGTATCCGGGCGGCGTGCGCAATGCCAACTTCCTCAGCGCGCTGGAAGCGGCCGTGCCCAAGGATGCTCCCGTGCTGTTCCTGTGCCGCAGCGCGGCGCGCTCCAAGCACGCTGCGGCTGCAGCCGCGCAGGCCGGCTACGCTATCGCGATGGATGTATTGGAGGGTTTCGAGGGCGCCAAAGACACCGAAGGCCACCGCAAGACCGTGGAAGGCTGGTGCTTCCGTGGTCTGCCCTGGCACGGCGCCTAACGAAAACGGCGTCAGGAACCGGCGGGGGCACCCGCCTCGAAAATTTCTCCGCCCAGCGCCAACGCGCCCTCTCGCAGCACCAGATAGGCGCTCGCTACGGCTTCCGGCGCTCCCTTCACGCCCAGGTCGATGTGCGAGCGGGCATAGCGCTCGCCGCGCGCCGCGTCGCCCACGCTAGGCAGGCTGAAGACCTTCACGCCATCGAACTCTGCTTCGATGCGCTCCATCAGCGGCGTGAGCCGCGACTCCGGCAGGCCGAACACCAGGAACGAGCGCTCCTCGCGCGGCGCGCGGTGGAATTGATCGGCGTAATAGGTGTCGAGCACCCACTCCATCATCGGCCACGCCATCACCGGAAAACCCGGCATGAAATGGTGATGCGCGACCGAGAAACCGGGGATGCGGTTATAGCTGTTCGGAATGATGCGCGCGCCCTGCGGAAACTCGCCCATCTTGAAGCGGTGCTGGTTTTCGGGCGTTGAGACATCCGCCTTGACCGGGTCGCCGTTGGCCGACTCGGCGATGCGCAGCGCGATCTGCTCACGCGCCTCCGGATGCAGCTCCAACGGCACGCCCAGTGCGGCAGCGGCGCATTGGCGCGTGTGGTCATCGGGCGTGGCGCCGATGCCACCAGTGCAGAACACCACGTCATCGCTGGCAAACGTACGCTTGAGTACGTTTGTGATGCGCGCAGGCTGGTCGCCGACGTACTCGGCCCACTCCAACGTCAGGCCGCGCTCCCCGAGCACTTCGATCAGCTTGCGCAGGTGCTTGTCTTCGCGGCGGCCGGAGAGGATCTCGTCGCCGATGATGATCATGCCGAAAGCCATGTCAGTTCCGATGGTTTTTTTGATTATTCGCGAGGCAGGTCGATGGTCGTGACCTCAATCACGCTGACATCGACCATGCGCGCAGACGGCGCTTCGGCGCGCAGACGCGTCAGCGCGCGCAAGCAGAAATGGCCGAACCACAGCGCCGAGAAGACAAAGATCAGCACATAGAGCCAGATGACGGCGATGGCGATGATCGGGAACAGCACAATCGTCACCACCGACGAGACCCACAGCAGCGTCGGTGCCGAGCCGAGCATGCCAACGGCTACGCCGATACCCAGAAGCGGCAGCCGATAGCGCTGCATGATCGCGCGGCGCTCTTCAGCGGTAGCGTGGTCAGCCAGCGCGTCGTAAGTCATCAAGCGGTATGTAAGCCAACCCCACAGCAGCGGGGGGATCAGCGCGAAGAACGGCGGAATCAGCCACAACGGCAGCGTAACGATGGCCACCAGGATGACCACCAGCGTGCATAGCAGTGCATGCGTCAGACTGCCCAGCACCGAGCCGCCCTTGCGACGCTCAAGCTGCGGATAGCTGCGATCAAGAAAACGCATGACCACCGGCACCGACGCTACGCTCACCAGCACGAGAATCGACACGACAATCACCGGTACCAGCAAGGTGATCACGAGCAGCGGCGCGATGGCCGACCACAAGCCTGCCATGCCAATGGCGTTGAGGCCGCTCTTGATCCAGCCCATAAAGGCCCAGCCTTCCACGGCGTTGCGAGCCATGCCGTTCATGGCATCCCAGCCGAAATACAGCACGCCGCCCCAGACCACCACAGCCACGACGAACGGCAGAACCGTCAGGAACAGCATGCGCGGATGCAGTTGCGAAAGCAGCGCGCGGCCAAATGAGCGAATCAGGTCGTTCATGCAGGAATCGGGAAATCAGGGAGCGAACAGCCTAGCACAGCGTGCGGACATGACGCAGGCGCTGCCCCGCCCGGGCTTTACGCCCGACCGAACAGGCGCTTGACGCCGAGCCACTGCTGACGCAGCACGCCGCGCCCGTAGTCGCGCGAGCGCCCGTGCGGCGCGGGAAGTTGGTCGCGGATACCGGTGGCGTGGTACTCGGGCGAGAAGATGGCGGTGCCGAACAGCATGTCCCACCACGGGAAGAGCACGCCAAAGTTGCAGCCGCCCAGCACGCCAGGCTTGCCCGGCACCTCATGCCCCAGCCCAATTGCGTGATGCAGCCGATGGAAGCGTGGCGAGATCAGCAGCCGGTCGCCGAGCCACCCGAAATGCAACCGCACGTTGGCGTGCTGCAGGCTTTGCAGTAACTGCGAAATGGCCACCAGCAGCACGTATTGCGAGGGTTCAACCCCGATGACCAGCGCCGCAATGGCAAACACCGCACCATGCAGCACATCGTCGAGGATGTGGTTGCGGTCATCGGACCACAGCGTCATCTGCTGCTGACTGTGATGCAACGAGTGCAGGTTCCACCACCAGTGGAATTTGTGCGACAGACGGTGATACCAGTAGTCGAGCAGGTCGAACAACACCAGGTAGATCAGAAAGCTGACGACAGCGACGGACGTGACGCCGGGCCACCAGTCTTCGACGTTCAGATGCGCCCAGCCCCAGAAACGCAGCTTGCCGTCGAGGTCGTCGATTAGCGGCTGCAGCGTGAAAAACATCAGCAGCGGGAAGAAACCCAGGCGGTGAAAGAGTGTGTAGAAGATGTCGGCGCGCACGGCCTTGCGGTCTTGCAGCGGCTCCACCGGACGCCAGCGCTCCAGCGGGCGGAAGATCAGCAGCAGCACCGCGATCTGCACCAGCCCCATCAGCAGCCACTCGGTGCCTGGGTAGGCATCTTCAACGTAACCGCCCAGGCCGATGGCATAGGTGATCGGCATCACGACGTGCTGGAAGAGCACGTCCTGCGCTTGCGTGAAGGTGTCGGCGATCCAGTCGAACATGTCAGCGTGCCGCTGTGCGTGCCGGGTGGGCAGCAAACCAGGCCTGGTACTGCGGATGATCGCGCAGCGTGGCAAAGCAGAAACCCTTGCGTTCCAGGCCGATGATCAACGGTTCCAGATCCGCCGGCGCCCACGGATCCTTGCGCGACCAGATGCCCAGATGCGCCATGGTGATGTCGCCATCGCGCAGGCTGGATAGCGCCTTCTGCAACAGCGCGTCGTTCGGATAACGCTCCGACGGCAACTCGTCGCCCAGGAAACCGGCGGGCGCCCAGGCAACGTGGGCAAACCCGCATTGCTTGGCCCAGCCTTCCGTCGTTGCCGAAAGATGACCTCCTGGCGCCCGCCACAGCGGGTCCATCGACTGACCGGTCATGGCCTTGAAACGCTCGGCGCTGCGTTTCAGCTCTGCACAGAATTCAGGCTCGCCCCACACAACATTGCGTCCGCCCTGCTCGCCAAACTGCGGGCGGAAACGGACCTTGCCTGCCCCGGCCTCGCCCTTGTAGTAGACGTGATCAAAGGTGTGTGTGCCGAAGGCGTGGCCGTCGGCGGCAAGCGATTTCCAATAGGGTGCCCAGCCGTCATCCAACGTGCTGTCGCCGTGGATGGTTTTCTCGTTGGCCAGGAAAAACGTGGCGTGAATGCGATGACGACGCAGCGTATCGGCAATCAACTGCGCCTGGCTCATGCTGCCGGTGTCGAATGTCAGGTAGACGGTGCCCTTGCACGCACCGGCATTCACCCCACCGGGCGCAGCCGTGGCCAATGCGCACAGCGCCAGCGCAGCCGTGGCAGCTGCAGCGCGCAACATCGACAGGCCGGATTTCATCGTCGTCTCGTGACGCTCAAATCAGCGGAGCGCGCGTGCGGAAGTAAATACCATGCGGCGAGCGCCCAACCTTGATCTCTTCCACCACCTTGCGGCTTGCGACGTCGACGATTGCCACGCGCTTTGCCCAGCGGCAGGTCACCCACAGTTGCTTGCCGTCGGCGGTCAATTCCATATCGTCGGGGCCGGGCGGCAGGCCGGTGATGTCGCCCACCTTGGTCAGCGTTTGCTGGTCGATGATGCTGATCGTGCCGGACACGCGGTTCGACAGGAACAGGTGGCGCTTGTCGCCCAGCGCACGGAAGTTGTGCGCGCCCTTGCCGGTGGGGATGCGCTTCACGCTGGTGCGGGTGTGCCAGTCGATTACTTCGACGTAATCGGCGCCGGTCATGCCGACCAGCAGGTATTTCTGGTCAGTCGTCACCCACACGCCGGCTGGCGCGGAGCCAATGGTCATGCGCCACATCACGTTCTGCGTGGGCAGGTCGATGGCCATCACCTCGTTGGAATCCTGCACGGTGACGAACGCGATCTTGCTGTCGGCGGTAAAGGCAATGTGGCTGGGCGTCTTGGCCGCTGGAATTTGCTTCGCGATGGTCAGCGCATGGCCGTCCCAGCGGTAAATGTCGATGCGGTCCAGACGGTTGCCCGTGGTCAGGAACCACTTCTGGTCAGGCGAGAAGCCGATCTGGTAAGGATCGTCGATGCGCGGCACGCGCTGCTGAATCTTGCCTGTGACGGGATCAAGGAAAACGAGGTCGTTGCCGACGGCGTTGGCGACGATCAACGACTTTTCGTCAGGCGTCGCGATCAGGTGGTGCGGCTCCTTGCCGATCGGGAACGTCTCGAGCACCTTGCGGGTGTCCTTGTCGATCAAAGAGACGGTTGCGTCGCCCGAGTTCAGCACGGTGACGACTTCAGCACGCGCCGCATGCGGTGCCATCAGAGCAGCGGCCGACAGGACCAGCGTGGAAAACCAACGGGAGGCAAACGAGGCGCGCAAGGCAGACATAACGAGAAGATTCAGCAACTTAGCCAGCCATTCTAACGCTCGCATTTACGCCACCGCTGACACAAATCAAAAAAAGAAAGCGGGAACTTTCCTCGCTCCCCACAACGCACGGCGAGCTACCGCTGCATTGATTCCCACACCTTCTGCAGCCGCTTGACCGACATCGGCACCGGCGTGCGCAACTCCTGTGCAAACAGGGCGATGCGTAGTTCCTCAAGCATCCAGCGGAACTCTTCCATGCGGGGGTCGCTGCCGCCCTGCCCTTGCACGCGCAGCGCCTTCTCGGCACGTTGGTATTGCTGGATGAGCGGCGCCATCTCCTGCATGCGCTGCGTGTCGCGCGCCGGGTCCGCCTTGAGCTTGTCGATGCGCAGCGCGATGCCCTTCAGGTAACGCGGGAAGTGCTGCAACTGCGCATACGGCGTCGCCTCGATGAAGCGCTTGTGCATCAGCGTCCTGAGCTGTGCGTCGATATCGGCGGTGGCCGCGGCAAACGGCTTGGCGATCTGCATTTTGCGCGGCAGTTGCGCGTATTCGGCCAGGATCGCGCCGACCAGCCGCGCAATTTCCTGTGCCAACAACGTCAGGCGTGCGCGGCTTTCGTCCTTGCGGGCACCGAAGCTGGCGTCATCGGTCGGCAGCGGGTCTTGCAGGCAGGCGCGCTCCAGCGTGGCATCCAGGATCTGGTCGCGCAACTCATCCTGCGTACCGAGGTTCATGAACTGGATCGCCATCTGCGACAGGCCCGGAATGTTCTTTTCCAGGTATTTCAACGGCTCGCGCAGTTGAATCGCAAACAATCGCCGCAGGCCCAGGCGATGGATGCGCGCGGCTTCGGCCGGGTCGTCGAAGACTTCCACATCGCAGTGGTCGCCGGCATCGACGAGCGCCGGATAGCCGAACAGCGTCTGGTTGCCCTTGCGGACTTCCAGCAGTTCCGGCAACTCGCCGAAATTCCAGGTCGTCAGGCCAGAGTACAGCGCGGCGTTGGCCGGCGCTTCCGACTTGCCGCTCTTACCTGCCTTGCCGGGCTTGGCGCCGTCGTTCTGAGCGCCGGCCACGGCGGCATCCTGCGCGGCGATCGACTGGAAGGTCTGCTGCGCGCGGCCGCCGAGTTCCGCCCGCAGCTGGGCCAGATTGCGCCCCATGTCGAGCTGGCGACCGTGCTCGTCAATCACCTTGAAATTCATGAAGTGATGCGCGGGCAGCGTTTCGAGCTTGAAGTCGGCGCGCTTGAGCGCGATGCCGGTCTGCTCGCGCACGTCGGCAATCAAGCGGTCAAGCAGGTCGCCATCGCCCAACCGCACGCGCGAGACAAATCCCGCGGCGTAGTCGGGCAGCGGCACGCAATGGCGGCGCAGCTTCTGCGGCAAGCTCTTCAGCAGCAGATGCACCTTCTCCTTGAGCATGCCCGGCACCAGCCATTCGGTGCGTTGCGCGGGCACCTGGTTGAGCGCATACAGAGGCACGGTCAGCGTCACGCCATCGCGCGGGCTGCCGGGCTCGAAGTGATACGTCAGGCCCATGTCGATGCCGGCAATCGGCAGCACCTTCGGGAACAGGTCGGTGGTGATGCCGGCCGCCTCGTGTCGCATCAGGTCGTCACGATTCAGGTACAGCAGCTTCTGGCCGCTCTTGCCACCCGCGCTGGCGGCTTCGGCATACCAGCGCTCGAACGACACGGTGTTGTAGATGTCCGCCGGAATCTGGCTGTCGTAGAACGCGTAGATCAGCTCGTCGTCCACCAGCACGTCTTGCCGGCGTGACTTGTGTTCGAGGTTTTCGATCTCGCGCACCAGGCGCTGGTTGTGCGTGAAGAACGGCAGGCGCGTTTCGAACTCGCCGTCGACCAGCGCGCGGCGGATGAACATCTCGCGCGCCTCCTTCGGCTGCATTGGCCCGAAGTGCACGCGGCGCTGTTGATAGATCGGCAGTCCGTACAGCGTGCCGCGCTCGAAGGCCATCACCTGGCCGGCCTTCTTTTCCCAATGCGGATCGCTCCACGACACCTTCAGCAGGTGCGCGCCGACCTTTTCCACCCATTCCGGCTCGATGCGCGCCAGCGTACGGCCGAACAGACGGCTGGTATCGACCAGCTCGCCTGCCACGACCCACTTGCCCGCCTTGCGCGCGATGACCGAACCCGGCCACAGGAAGAACTTGATGCCGCGCGCGCCGAGGTACTCGCGGCCCTTACCGTCGGCCTCCTCGATGCGCACACCGATGTTGCCGAGCAGGCCCGTCAGCAACGCCAAGTGCAGCTGCTCGTACGTCGGGTCGGATTCGTTGAGCTTCCAGCCCTGCTCTGCCACCGTGGTATGCAACTGCGAATGCACGTCGCGCCATTCGCGCAGCCGCACATGCGACAGGAAGTGCGAGCGGCACTGATCCTGCAATTGTTTGTTCGACTTCTTGTGCGCGATGGCCTCTTCAAACCACTTCCACAGCTTCACCCAGCCGAGGAATTCCGATTTTTCGTCGGCGAACTGCCGGTGCGCCTGATCGGCCTGCTGTTGCAGTTCTTGCGGGCGCTCGCGCGGGTCTTGCACCGACAAGGCACTCGCGATGATCAGCATCTCGCGCAGGCATTGATGGTCACGCCCCGCCAGGATCATCCGCGCCACGCGCGGGTCCAGCGGCAGGCGGGCAACCTGTTTGCCAAGCGGAGTCAGCGCATTTTCATCGTCGACGGCACCGAGTTCCTGCAGGAGCTGATAGCCGTCGGCAATGGCACGGCCCAGCGGCGGCTCGATGAAGGGAAACTGCTCGACATCCGTCAGCCGCAGCGCCTTCATGCGCAGGATGACCGCCGCCAGGGACGAACGCAGGATCTCCGGATCGGTGAAACGCGGCCGCGCAATGAAATCCGCCTCGTCATACAGGCGAATGCAGACGCCGTCGGCGACCCGGCCGCAACGACCGGCGCGCTGGTTGGCCGCAGCCTGCGATACCGGCTCGATCTGCAGTTGCTCGACCTTGTTGCGATACGAATAACGCTTCACGCGCGCCAGCCCCGTATCGACCACGTAGCGAATGCCCGGCACCGTCAGCGACGTTTCGGCCACGTTGGTCGCCAGCACGATGCGACGCGCGTTGGACGGCCGGAACACACGTTCCTGCTCCTGCACGGACAAGCGCGCAAACAGCGGCAGGATCTCGGTATGTGCCGGATGGTGCTTGCGCAGCGCCTCGGCCGCCTCGCGAATCTCGCGCTCGCCAGGCAAGAAGATGAGCACGTCGCCCGGGCCTTCACGGGCCAGTTCGTCCACCGCATCGACGAGCGCTTCGTAAAGATCGCGCTCCTTGTCGTTCTCGTCGCGCTGGATCGGGCGGTAGCGCACCTCGACCGGATACAGCCGGCCGCTGACTTCGATAACCGGCGCTGGCCCCTTTGGACCGGCAAAGTGCTCGGCAAACCGCTGCGCGTCGATGGTGGCCGAGGTGATGATCACCTTGAGATCGGGCCGGCGCGGCAGAAGCTGCTTGAGATAGCCGATCAGGAAGTCGATGTTGAGGCTGCGTTCGTGCGCCTCGTCGATGATGATCGTGTCGTAGGCGCGCAGCAGCGGATCGTTCTGCGTCTCGGCCAGCAAGATGCCGTCGGTCATCAGCTTGACCGACGCACCCGCAGACAGCGTGTCGTTGAAGCGCACCTGGAAGCCGACGTGCTCGCCCACCGGCGTGCCGATTTCCTGGGCGATGCGCTTGGCGGTAGACGTCGCGGCAATCCGGCGCGGCTGTGTATGGCCGATCAGCCCGGTGCCGCCCGCGCCAATGCCTCGTCCGATCGACAGGCAGATCTTGGGCAACTGCGTGGTCTTGCCGGAGCCGGTTTCGCCCGAGACGATCACCACCTGGTTGGCGGCGATGGCCTCGGCGATTTCGTCGCGCCGGGCCGACACGGGCAGCGCTTCGGGAAACGTGATCGGCGGGACACGGTTCGCACGTGCGCGGCGCGCCTCCAGCGCCGCGGCGAGCTCTTCCGCGGAGGGCTTTGGGCGGCGCTGCGGACGACCATTGCCGCCGGGCTTTCGCTCGGGCGGCGGCGTGTCTTTCGGCGATTTCTGGGAGGGCGCCGCCGGGCGTGGCCGGGGCGGCTGGGCGTGGGAATCTGACATCGGGCGGGATTATAATCCGCGCATCTTTCCTATGCCGGCCCGCGCCCCGTGCCGCTTTTCCTCCTCCGCCCGTGACCGCTCGTTCCTCCGCCCCCGCCTCCGGCGTTTCCCTGGTGGCGCACACGCCAGCCTCCGTCGACGTCGCCCCGATTCCACCCACGCCCGAACAGCAGCAGTTCGTGCACTGGCTGCGCGAGGTGGCGCCGTACATCCATTCTTTCCGCGACAAGACGTTCGTGATCGGCTTTGGCGGCGAATTGGTCCAGGCGGGCATGCTGGGCGCCCTGGTCAACGATGTCGCCCTGTTGCATGCGATGGGCATGCGGATCGTGCTGGTGCATGGCTCGCGCCCGCAGGTGGAAGAACAGCTTGCCCTGCGCAACGTGAAAACCCAGTTCGTGGATGGCGTGCGCGTGACGGACGGCGCCGCGCTGGAATCCGCCAAGGAAGCTTCCGGCGAACTGCGCCTGGATATCGAAGCCGCCTTCAGCCAGGGCCTGCCGAATACGCCGATGGCCGGCGCGCGCATGTCCGTCGTGTCGGGCAACTTCGTGACGGCGCGGCCGGTGGGCATCGTCAACGGCGTGGACTTCCAGCACACGGGACTGGTGCGCAAGATCGATGCGGAGTCGATCCAGCACTCGCTGTCCAACCGCAAGATCGTGCTGCTCTCGCCGCTGGGCTTCTCGCCCACGGGCCAGGCGTTCAACCTGTCGATGGAAGACGTGGCCGCCAACACCGCCACGGCGCTCAAGGCCGACAAGCTCATCTTCATCACGGAGCTGCCGGGCATCATGGACCGCGTGGGCAAGCTGCAGCAGGACCTGTCGATGGAAACGGCCATCGAGCGCCTGCGCGACGGCAGCCTGTCGCACGACACCGCCTATTACCTGCAGCACATCGTCAAGGCGATGCGCGGTGGCGTGCGCCGGGCACACGTCATCCCGTTTGCGCTGGACGGCAGCATCCTGCTGGAGCTGTTCCTGCACGACGGCGTGGGCACCATGGTGTCGCACACCGATCTGGAATACCTGCGCGATGCGACGCTCGACGACGTGGGCGGCATCGTGTCGCTCATCGAACCGCTCGAGGCGGACGGCACGCTGGTGCCGCGCGAACGCCGGCTGCTGGAGCGCGACATCGCCAACTTCTCGGTCATCGAGCACGACGGCATCATCTTTGGCTGCGTAGCGCTGTATCCGTACCCGAAGGACGGCATGGCCGAAATGGCCTGTCTCATCGTCTCCCCCGACAGTCAGGGCACCGGCGACGGCGAACGCCTGCTCAAGCACACCGAAGTGCGCGCCCGTGCGCTGGGCCTCAAGCGCCTGTTCGTGCTCACCACGCGGACGGAACATTGGTTCCTCAAGCGCGGCTTCGTGCGCGCGAGCGTGGACGACCTGCCCGAAGACCGCCGCAAGCTGTACAACTGGCAGCGGCGCTCGATGGTGCTGATGAAGAAGCTCTAAACCCTTGGCGCGCGTCGTGGAATCCAAGCCCGGCGGCGCCCGGCCTTTACAATAGCGGCACCTGCGTCGCGCTTGAGCGGCGCTCCCGCCACACAAGAGGAATCCCCATGGCCCGCATGGTCCACTGCGTCAAGCTCAACAAGGAAGCCGAAGGTCTCGACTTCCCGCCCCTGCCCGGCGAACTGGGCAAGAAAATCTGGCAAAGCGTCTCGAAGGAAGCGTGGGCCGGCTGGCTCAAGCACCAGACCATGCTGATCAACGAAAACCGCCTGAACATGGCGGATTCGCGCGCACGCCAGTACCTGCTCAAGCAGACCGAAAAGTACTTCTTCGGGGACGGTGCAGACGAAGCCGCCGGCTACGTGCCGCCGCCGTCGGCCTGATCTGCCGTTACCCATAAAAAAGCCGTTCAGCGCAAAACTGAACGGCTTTTTGTTTGGGCAGCGCCAATTCAACACGCCGCAACGACCACAAAAAAAAAAGCCGCCCATTTGCGTGGGCAGCTTTTCGACAATGCGCGAGCACCGATTAGAAATCGCGACGCTGCACTCCCGCTTCGGTACCCAGCAGGAGCACGTTAGCGCCGCGCTTGGCAAACAAGCCGACCGTCACCACGCCCGGAATATCGTTGATCACCGATTCCAAACCCTTCGGATCGGCGATGCACAGGCCAACCACGTCGATGATCACGTTGCCGTTATCGGTCTTGTAGATCTGGCCTTCCTTGGTCATGCGCAGTCGCGGCTGACCGCCCAGCGCAGCCAGTTGGCGCGCCACGGCTGCACGTGCCATGGGCACCACTTCCACCGGCAACGGGAAGGCACCCATCGTTTCAACTAGCTTGCTGCCGTCGGCGATGCAGACAAACACGCTGGCGACCGAGGCAACGATCTTCTCGCGTGTGAGCGCACCGCCACCGCCCTTGATCATGGCGCCCGAGGCGTCGATCTCGTCAGCCCCGTCTACGTAGACGGGGATGGCATCGACCTCATTCAGGTCGAGCACCGTGAAGCCGTGGCCCTGCAGGCGGCGCGTCGAAGCCTCGGAGCTGGACACCGCGCCGGCGAAGCGTGCCTTGTGCGGCGCCATGGCGTCGATGAACAGGTTGGCGGTCGAGCCGGTGCCGACACCCAGCACGGCGCCCTCGGGCACGTTGGCCAATACGTAATCTGCTGCGGCCTGCGCTACCAGCGCCTTCAGTTCATCCTGCGTCATCGCAAACACTCGGTCGGGATCGGAAAACCCGGTAGTGTACCGGATCAATAGAATGGCTCCCGGCCGGCTGGCGGAGCGAAACCTGCGGAGTACAATCGATTCATCCTTCCACCTCCAGCGCAACGCTGGAACGTACTTCGGACTCGCTTCATGACTCAGCTCGATCAACTCAAGCAGTTCACCACCGTCGTCGCCGACACGGGCGACTTCCAGGCCATGCGCGCCTACGCACCGCACGACGCAACGACCAACCCGTCGCTGATCCTCAAGGCCGTGCAGAAAGCCGAATACCGCCCGCTGCTGGAGCAAGCCGTGCGTGACGCCCGCAGCGACAGCGTGGAGGACATCATCGATGCCGTGCTCGTGGCGTTTGGCTGCGAGATCCTGTCGATCATCCCGGGCCGCGTGTCGACCGAGGTCGATGCGCGCCTGTCGTTCGATACCGAAGCGACGGTCGCCAAGGCCAAGCATTTGATTGCGCTGTACGAGGCGCGAGGCGTGGCCCGCGAGCGCGTGCTGATCAAGATCGCGTCGACGTGGGAAGGCATCCGCGCGGCTGACCAGCTTCGCGCAGAAGGCATCCGCTGCAACATGACGCTGCTGTTCTCGCTGGCCCAGGCCGTGGCGTGCGCGGAAGCGGGCGTGCAGCTCATCTCGCCGTTCGTCGGCCGCATCTACGACTGGTACAAAAAGGATGCCGGCGCGAACTGGGATCCGGTCGCCCAAGGCGGCGCGAACGACCCCGGCGTCCAGTCCGTCCTGCGCATCTACAACTACTACAAGAAGTTCGACTACCCCACCGAGGTCATGGGCGCGAGCTTCCGCAATGTCTCGCAGATCGTCGAACTGGCTGGCTGCGACCTGCTCACGATCAGCCCGGATCTGCTCGCCCAATTGCAGCAGTCCGATGCGCCGGTCGAACGCAAGCTGTCTCCGGAAAACGCCAATGCCGCCAACATCGTGCGCCTGCCTGCCGACGAGAAATCGTTCCGCTGGCACATGAATGCGGACGCAATGGCCACCGAAAAACTTGCTGAAGGCATCCGCCTGTTTGCGGCGGACGCGATCAAGTTGGAAGCGTTGATTGAGCCGCTGCGCGCAGCGGCGTAAGAAGAAAGCGGGGTCTTATCCCAGCATGGCGGGCAGGCATTCGCCCGCCGGCTGGTGGATCACCAGATCGGCCGTTGCATCCAGGGCGCTTGGTTCCGGATTCACGACGATCACCTTGGCACCGTGGTCCTTCGCCAACCCCGGCAACCCGGCGGCCGGATACACCATGCCCGATGTGCCGACCACCAGACAAAGGTCGCACGTATTGGCCGCCTCTTCAGCGCGGTAGTTCGCTACCAGCGGCAGTTGTTCGCCAAACCACACCACGCCCGGGCGCAGCATCGCGCCACACGTCGCACAACGGGGTGGGCGTCCCGGCTCGGCGGTGGCGATATCGCATTTGCCGCAGCCACCCAGCCACTTGTCCGCAAAAAGGTTGCCGTGCAGCTCGATCACCCCTTCGCTGCCAGCGCGCTGATGCAAACCATCGACGTTTTGCGTGACGAGCGTAACCGTCTTGCGCTTCGCCAGCGCGGCAATCGCAAGATGAGCGGGGTTCGGCTGCGCCTGCAGCACGCGCTCGCGGCGCTCCTGATACCAGTCCCACACCGTGCGCGGGTGCTTGCGATACGCGGCCTCGGTGGCCATGTCTTCCGGGTTGAATCGCGACCACAGGCCGGTGAGCGCATCACGGAACGTCGGCACACCGGATTCAGCCGAGACGCCCGCGCCTGTCAGCACCATGATGCGCTGGGCGGCCTCGATCCAGGCGTGGGCCTGGGCCAATGCAGCCGCATCGGATACGGCTGTGGGTTCGATGCTCATTACTTCTTGGCAGGTGCCGCCGCGCGTTGGCGTACCGCTTCGAACAGGCACACACCGCTCGCCACCGACACATTCAGGCTTTCCACGCTGCCAGCCATCGGAATGCTGACCAGCGCGTCGCACGTCTCACGCGTGAGGCGGCGCATGCCCTCGCCTTCGGCGCCCATCACGATGGCGATGGGGCCCTTGAAGTCCGCTTGGTAGAGATTCTGTTCGGCCTCGTCAGCCGTGCCGATCACCCACACACCGCGCTCCTGCAACTCGCGCAGCGTGCGCGCCAGGTTGGTCACGGTGATGTAGGGAACCGTCTCGGCCGCACCGCTCGCGACCTTGGCGACCGTCGTGTTGATTCCAACGCTGCGATCCTTGGGCGCGATCACGGCGTGCGCGCCTGCGGCATCCGCCACGCGCAGACAAGCGCCGAGGTTGTGCGGATCCGTCACACCGTCGAGCACCAGCAGCAGCGGCGTGCCTTCGATGCCGTCGAGCAGCTCATCGAGAGTGAGCGCCAGCGACAGCGACTCTGCCTTGGCAACCACGCCCTGGTGGCGGTCGGTGCCGGCAATGCCGCGCAGACGGTCGGCGTCAGCAGGAATGAGGCGCACGCCCGCTGCTTCCGCCGCTTTCAGGAAATCCTGCATGCGGCGGTCGCGGCGGTTGGCCTCGAAGTAGATTTCGTCGATCGACTTGGCGCCGTGGCGCAGTCGGGCGGTAACGGCATGAAAGCCGATGAGGAGCTTGGATTTAGACATGGCGCGATTGTACCCGTCCGCCCTCGCTCCCCGGCCGCTTTAACGGCTTTAACGCCCCTTGGTCTTGCGCGCAGGCTTGCCCGCCGCCTTGCGCGGCGCAGCGGTCTTGGCGCCACCCTTGGGTTTCGTGCCTCGCGCCGCCTGCTTCTTGCGCGCAGGTTTGGCGTGAGGATGGCCCGGGGGCAGTGCGCGGCCGCCCGGCTCGAACACCGGCTGCTCTTCGATGACGCGATCCAGCGTCTCGTCGAACGACTCCTCCGGCTTGGCCGTACCGCCCAGCAATGCTGCCAGCTGGCGCGGCTTCTTGCGGCCAACCGCCGGCGCGGGCGTCGCCGCTGCAGGCTGACGCGCGGCCGTGGCTTCGGGCGCGCCCGTCACCTTGGCCGGACGCAGCGCCTTGGTCGACGGCTCCTGGATCAGACGGAAATCCATCTTCCGCGCATCCAGATCCACGCGCAGCAATTGCACACGCACGCGGTCGGTCAACCGATAACGGATGCCCGTCCGCTCGCCGCGCAGCTCGTTGCGGGCTTCGTCGTACTGGAAATAATCGCTGCCCAGCTCGGTCACGTGCACAAGGCCTTCCACGTACAGCTCGTCGAGCTGCACGAAGATGCCAAACGAGGTGACGGCGCTGACGGTGCCCGAGAACTCGTTGCCGAGCTTGTCGCGCATGAAGTAGCACTTGAGCCAGGCTTCCACGTCGCGCGAGGCTTCGTCGGCGCGGCGTTCGTTGGCGGAGCAATGCACCCCAAGCTCATGCCAGATCGCTTCGACCTTGGCCTTGTTGACGACTGCCGCCGGCACGCCTTTCTCGGCTTCGGCCTGCAGACGACGGGCCTTGGGCGATAGCGCACTGTTCAACTGCACGCCCGGCGCCAACGCCGGCACATAACGCGTGCGATTCAGGATCGCCTTGATGGAGCGATGCACCAGCAAGTCGGGGTAGCGGCGGATCGGACTCGTGAAGTGCGCATACGCCGGATACGCCAGCCCAAAGTGGCCGATGTTGTCCGGGCTGTAGACCGCCTGCT
This sequence comes from Ralstonia edaphi, assembly GCF_958350185.1. Lineage (NCBI taxonomy): Bacteria > Pseudomonadati > Pseudomonadota > Betaproteobacteria > Burkholderiales > Burkholderiaceae > Ralstonia > Ralstonia edaphi. The sequence continues at coordinate 269,498 of NZ_CATWHI010000005.1, read as the reverse complement.
GCATCGAACGCAGCAGCATGGTCTGCAGCATAGGCGCATCGGGGCGTGCGGCAATCTTCTCCATGAGTTCGGCGTAATCGGCCGCCTGCGGCTTGTCACCGCCGCCCAGCGTCAAGCCGCTGGTTTTGAGGAATGCGCGCAGCGCCTGCAGCTTTTCTTCGGTCGGGCCTGCATGAACGCGATACAGCGCCGGGTGCTTGTATTTCTCGAGCATCTCGGCCGCGCAGACGTTCGCCGTCAGCATGCATTCTTCGATCAGCCGGTGCGCGTCGTTGCGGGTGCGCGGCAGGATCTGCTCGATCTTGCCCTGCGCGTTGCAGACGATGTACGTCTCGGTGGTGTCGAAGTCGATCGCGCCACGCTCGCGGCGCGCCTTGAGCAGCGTCTGATACAGCTCGTACAGGTCTTGCAGATGCGGCACCAGCGGCGCCCGCTTGGCCGCTTCCGGACCCTTCACGTTCGACAGGATCGCCCAGACCTCGTTGTAGGTCAGACGCGCCTTCGAGTGCATCACCGCCGGATAGAACTGATAAGCCTTGATCTCACCCTTGGCCGTGATCACCGCATCGCAGACCATGCACAGCCGGTCCACTTCCGGGTTCAGAGAGCACAAACCGTTGGAGAGCTTCTCGGGCAGCATCGGAATCACGCGGCGCGGGAAATAGACCGAAGTCGCGCGATCAATGGCGTCTGCATCCAGCGGATGCCCGGGCCGCACGTAATGCGACACGTCGGCAATCGCCACAATCAGGCGCCAGCCCTTGGTTCGACCGATCTTGACGGGCTCTGCGTAGACCGCATCATCGAAGTCGCGTGCGTCTTCACCGTCGATGGTGACGAGCGGCACATCGCGCAGATCGATGCGGCCCGCCAGATCGGCGTCGCGCACCACGTCGGGCAGCGCTTCTGCCTCGCGCTGCGTCGGCTCGGAAAACTCATGCGGCACGCCGTACTTGCGCACCGCGATTTCGATCTCCATGCCAGGGTCGTCGATCTCACCCAGCACCTCGACCACGCGGCCGATCGGCTGCACGTAGCGGTCCGGATATTCCAGAATCTCCACGCTCACCACCTGGCCGACCTTGGCCTTGCCCTGCCCCTTCGGTGCGATCAGGATGTCGCGACCCAGGCGCTTGTCTTCGGGCGCCACGACCAGCGTGCCGCTCTCCGAAAGCAACCGGCCGATAACACGCTTGTTGGCCCGCTGCAGGATCTCGACGATCTGCCCCTCCGAACGCCCACGGCGATCGTAGCCGACGGCCCGCACCAGGGCGCGGTCGCCGTGCATGGCCTTTTGCATCTCCCGCTCAGGCAGGAAGATATCGGGCTCGCCGTCGTCGCGCACGAAGAAGCCGAAGCCATCGCGATGGCCAATGACGCGGCCTTCGATGAAATTGGGCTGGTGCGCCAATTCGTAGCGCCCTTTGCGGTTGAGTTCGATCTGACCATCCCGCTCCATGGCGGTCAGACGCTTGATAAAGCCGTCATGCTCCTTGCGCGTGACCGACAGCGCCTTGGCAATGTCGGTGGCAGACAGCGGAGATCCCGACGTGCGCAGCACACCGAGGATTTCCTCGCGGCTCGGGATCGGATAAGTCGGTTGATTCAATTTTTTCTTCTAGAGTGTTGACAGGATCGCTGGATCCCGTAATAATTACAGCTTCGGTACACGCACACCTGCCCAGGTGGCGGAATTGGTAGACGCACTAGTTTCAGGTACTAGCGGGTAACTCCGTGGAGGTTCGAGTCCTCTCCTGGGCACCAGAGTTTAGGAACGGCGCAACGCAAGTTGCGCCGTTTTTCTTTTCCGCAACCGGATTGTTGTTCAGCAGCTGATGCGACATTCCGCGAAGGGCGACGTGCATTGTGTCTTGGCTTTCGCGCCAGGGCCCGGCCAGGCTCACCGGCCTCACCTGCCCCAACACTGGGTGGGCTCGAAGCCTAGTGCACCCACAAAGACGCACCACGCTTCGATCAACCGCGCAGCTCGCATTGGGCAATTCCTGCAAAGCCAATCCGTACGCGGGTTTCGGGCCAATGTTGCAGCCCGTGACAGCAGGTTACCGAAGTGGCACGCACGACGCAAGCCGCACACGCCACTCCATTCACACCTCGACGCAATCGACCAACGCGTCAGGCCGCCGATGTTTCGCCGTTACCGGCCGAACGCGACTTCCCGCGCTTGATCCAGGCCGCCAGGTTGTGGGGACGCAGCGTGTCGTACTCCTCGAACGGCTGATGGATCCACGGATTGGTCGCAAGAAACTGCACGGCGTAATCCGGTTTGATCTTCGAGCATGCCTTGTGCCACAGCACAGCGGTGCGCACATCGGTCACGGCCGGATAGCGCTCTTTCAGGTGACGCCCGACACGCTCCAGCGTGACGCCCGAATCCACCAGATCGTCCACCAGCAACACGCGGCCCGACAGCTCGCCACGCGTCATCGTGATGTACTGCGCGATATCGAGATCGCCCTGCTGCGTGCCAGCGGCCTCGCGATAGCTACTGGTCGCCAGGATGGCCAACGGCAGGTCGTAGATGCGCGAAAGCTGATCGCCAACACGCAAGCCGCCACGCGCTAGGCACAGAATCTTGTCAAACTTCCAGCCCGACTCATGCACGATGAGCGCCAAGCGCTCAATCAGACCGTGGTAGTCGTCCCAGGAGACCCACAGGTGCGAGTCGTCGTTGATCGGCTGGTTCATGGTGTACCTCTTCGTATCGTAAATGCGGCGTCAGTTGCCGCTATCGTGTTCTATGAAAACGGCGCTCCATGCAAATTCGCCCGGCGAAGCACCGGGCGAATCTGGGAGCAGCGCGTCAGTCCTTGTAGGGATGACGCAGCAGGATGGTCTCGTCGCGGTCAGGGCCGGTCGAGATCATGGCGATCGGAATACCGGCCACTTCTTCGACGCGCTTCAGGTAAGCCTGGGCGGTTTCGGGCAATGCGTCCCACTCCTTCAGGCCGAAGGTCGAGGTATTCCAGCCAGGGAATTCTTCGTAGATCGGCTGGCAACGCGCCACGGCATCGGAGCCGCGCGGCAGGATGTCGATTTGCTTGCCGTCGAGCGTGTAACCGACGCACAGTTTGAGCGTTTCCAAGCCATCCAGAACATCGAGTTTGGTCATGCACAGGCCCGACACGCCGTTGATCTGGATCGCACGACGCAGCGCCGCAGCATCCAGCCATCCCGTGCGGCGCGGGCGGCCCGTGACCGACCCGAATTCCTTACCGACATTGGCCAGGCGCACGCCGATGGGATCTTGGCGCGCGGGGTTATCCGCATCATAGAGCTCGCTCGGGAACGGGCCCGAACCCACGCGCGTGCAATAGGCCTTGGTGATACCCAGGATGTAATGCAACTGACCCGGGCCGACGCCCGCACCGGCAGCGGCATTGCCAGCCACGCAGTTGCTCGACGTGACGAACGGATACGTGCCGTGGTCGATATCGAGCAGCGTGCCTTGCGCGCCTTCGAACATCAGGTTCTTGCCGGCAGCGTTGGCGGCAAACAGCTCGGCCGATACGTCCGTCACCATCGGAGCGAGGCGGTCAGCGTAAGACAGCGTCTCGTCCAGCGTCTGCTGGAAATCCAGCGCCGGGTGATTCAGGTACTGCGTCAGAACGAAATTGTGGAAATCCAGGTTTTCGCGCAGACGCTCGGCAAAGTAAGCCGGGTCGAAGAGGTCCTGCACGCGCAGCGCGCGGCGGGCCACCTTGTCTTCGTACGCCGGGCCGATACCGCGGCCTGTGGTTCCGATCTTGGCGGCGCCGCGCTTGGCTTCACGCGCCTTGTCGATGGCCACGTGGTAAGGCAGGATCAGGTTGGTCGCTTCGGAAATGCGCAGTCGGTTCTGCACCTGCACACCAGCCGACTCCAGCTCGTCGATTTCCTTGAACAGCGCTTCAGGCGACAGCACGACACCGTTGCCGATGTAGCACGCGACGCCGTCGCGCATGATGCCCGACGGAATCAGACGCAGAATCGTCTTCTTGCCGCCGATGATGAGGGTGTGGCCTGCGTTATGTCCGCCCTGGAAACGAACCACGCCTTGCGCATGATCGGTCAGCCAATCGACGATTTTCCCTTTACCTTCGTCACCCCATTGGGTGCCGATGACGACGACATTGCGTCCTTGGCTCACTGCTGGTGCGGACATGTTGAATTTGCAGATGGGTTAAAAACGTATTCTACCCTTGTTGCCAGGGGCTTCCCTGAAATTACCGGGTATTTACACAACGTTATGCAACAGCTTCAGATCGAAGCGTTGCGGGGCTTGACGATCCAGCGACCGCTCTCTTCCACGAGCTGGCGGTCGTAGGCAAACTCCTCCAGATCTTCCGGGTGGCCTGGCAGCGACTGGATGACGATTTCGCCCGCGGCGCGCAGCGCGGCGATCGCCTCGCGCAGCTTGGCATCGCCCGACCACGGCGCATGAATGGCGGCGGCACGTGCTTCCACTGGCGAAATGCCTGCAACCTCGCGTAGGTCCAGGGAAAAGCCGGTGGCCGGGCGAGCGCGGCCGAAAGCTTCACCAACCTTGTCATACCGGCCACCGCGCGCCACAGCATTCGGCACACCAGCGACATAGGCAGTGAACATCACTCCGCTGTGGTAGTGATAGCCGCGCAGATCCGCGAGGTCGATGTTCACGGTCGCACCACCTGCGCGCTCGGCCAGCGTTGCCAAGTCGTCCAGCGCACGCCCGATGGCGGGCAGCGCGGGCAACTGCTTACGCGCACGAGCGAGCACATCGACTCCGCCGTACAGCGCCGGCAGCAGATTGATGGCATCGCGCTGCGCCGGCGGCAGATCGGCGGTGATGGTGCGCAGAGCGGGGACATCCTTGGCAGCCAGCGCGGTAAAGAGATCGTCCTGAATGCGCGCGGCAATCGGCGACTGCTCCAGCAACGCGGCCACCACGCCAACGTGGCAAAGGTCCAGGCGCACATCGGCCAGACCCGCGGCCGACAGCGCGGCAAGCATCAACTCTTGGATCTCCAGATCAGCTTCTAGGCCCGCGTGGCCATAGATTTCAGCGCCGATCTGCAGAGGCTCGCGCGTGACGTGGAATCCACTCGGACGCGTATGCAACACCGAACCCGCATAGCACAGGCGCGTCACGCCAGCGCGGTTCAGCAGGTGGGCGTCGATACGGGCAACTTGCGGCGTGATGTCGGCGCGCAAGCCGATGGTTCGACCAGAGAGTTGGTCGACAAGCTTGAAGGTCTTCAAGTCCAGATCATGACCCGTGCCCGAGAGCAGCGACTCGATGTATTCCAGCATCGGCGGCATGACCAGTTCGTAGCCGTAGGTGCGGAACAGGTCGAGCATGCGGCGACGCAACTCTTCTATCTTGCGCGCCTCGGAAGGCAGCACGTCAGCAATGGATTCAGGCAGCAGCCAATTGGTCGGCATGGCGGTCTCGCTCGGGAGTCTTGGTACGGCAGAAATTCGTAAAAACGCTGGGCGCTAGCGATGCAGCAATCGCAGGAGAATCAGCCCGATCGCCATCGACACCAGACCGATCACGCGCAGCTTTTCATCTGGCAGATCGGTCAGCGTCTGGAAGGCACGTCGCCAAGCCCGCGGCGCTACGAACGGCAGGATGCCCTCGAACACGAGCACCAGCGCGCACGCTGCCAGCAAAACGGTGGGGAGTGATTCTTCCATGGGATACGGTTGGCGAACGAACAAAACCCCGGCAAGCCGGGGTCTGTCCGCCTCAAATGATCAGCGACGCATTGTACTAGCGATGGCGCCCCGTCTGGGCAGCCGGTGCTGCCGGGGAGCTGCCGCCGTTCGGGCTGCGCATGTATTTGAAGAAATCGCTGTTCGGCTGCAGAACCATCACGTCCTTCCGATCGCGGAACGATGCGCGGTACGCCTCCATGGAGCGCCAGAACGCCGCGAACTGCGGGTCACGGCCAAACGCATCGGCGTAAATGTCAGCGGCGCGGGCATCACCCTCACCCTTGATCTTCTGCGCATCGCGGTAGGCGTCGGCCAGGACGACTTCGCGCTGACGATCGGCATCGGCGCGGATCTTTTCACCCTCTGCCGCCCCCGTCGAACGCAGCTCGTTGGCCACGCGCTTGCGCTCGGCTTCCATCCGGCGATAGACCGATTCCGTCACGCTGGCGAGCAGATCCACCCGCTTCAGACGGACGTCGATGATGTCCACGCCGACAGACTTGCCATACTCCTGCACGCCTTTGAGGATGCTCTGCATCACAGCTTCACGATCTGTCGAGACCACGTCGGAAACCGTGCGGCGCGCAAATTCATCGCGGGCGATGGAGTTGATCTTCTGCGTCATGCTGTCCTGCGCGAGGCGGTTATCGCCTTTGAAGCTCACGTAGAACAGACGCGGATCCGACACGCGCCACTTCACGAACCAGTCGACCAGCAGGTTCTTCTTCTCCGCCGTGATGAAACGATCGGCGCCGGCGACATCAATGGTCTGCAGGCGCTTATCCATGAACACAACGTTCTGCAGCGGCGGCGGGAGCTTGAAGTGCAGCCCGGGCTCCTTGATGACCTGCTTGATTTCACCAAAGGCAAACACCACGGCGTACTGCCGCTGGTCCACCACGAACACCACCGACGAGAACACCGCCAGGGCAATGACCAGCGCCACGAAGGCAGAAATCAGACGATTCATAGTGCCCTCCTGTTAGCGCGAATCGCGGTCACGGTTGCGCAGTGCTTCGCGCGAGCGCGAATCTGCGTCATTGGCCGGTGACGGATTGGAGGGAGTCGGCACGCTCTGCGCAGAACCGCTGTCCTGCGCTGAGGCGCCAGGCGCAGCGGCCGGACGCGACGTGTCGCCTTGCGTTTGCGCGATCAGCTTGTCCAGCGGCAAATACAACAGGCTGCCATTGCTCTGGTCGACCATGACCTTGGTCGAGTTGGCGTAAATGTCCTGCATGGTTTCCAGATAAATGCGGTCGCGCGTAACCTGCGGCGCCTTCGCATATTCGCGTTGCACCGAGGCAAAGCGAGCCGCATCACCTTCGGCACGTGCGATGACCCGCGCCTTGTAGCCTTGCGCCTCTTCACCCAGACGGGCGGCCGTACCCTTGGCGCGCGGCACCACGTCGTTGGCGTAAGCCTGGCCTTCGGAAATGGCACGTTCGCGATCCTGACCGGCCTTGGTCACGTCGTCGAACGCCGCCTGCACCTGCTCGGGCGGCTGCACACTCTGTACGTTCACGCTGAGGATTCGGATGCCGGTTTTGTATGCCGACAAAATGCGTTGAATCGACTCGGCAAGATTGCGCCCAACGGCATCGCGACCTTCGTACAGCACAGCATCCATCTTGTTGCGGCCGACGATCTCGCGCACCGAAGTCTCTGCTGCCTGCGTCACGAGTTCTTCATCGCCGCCGCGGTCCGTACGGTTGTAGAACAGGTAATCGACCGGGTTGGCAATGTTGTATTGAACCGAGAAGCGCACGTCGACGATGTTCTCGTCCTGCGTCAGCATCGACGAGTCCTTCAGGTTCGTGTCCTTGATCTGCGTCGTACGGCCGATTTCAAGCGTGCGCACGCCTGACAGGTTCACGATTTCGTGCGACTCGATCGGGTACGGCAGGCGCCAGTTGATACCGGGCGTTGCCAAATACTTGAAGCGACCGAACTGCAGGATCACGCCTGTCTGGCCTTCCTGAACGATGAAGAAACCGCTCGCCAGCCACAGGCCAACCAGCACCGCCAGCAGCACGCCGACGCCCAGCCCCGAGCCACCACGCCCGTTACCCGGACGCAGCGGCGTGGGGCCGTCGTTACCGTTACCGCTGTCCTTGCGGCCGAACAGGTTGTTCAGACGGCGATTGAAGTCGCGCCACAACTCGTCGAGGTCCGGAGGACCATCCTGGGGCGGCTTGCTTTGGCGCTTCGGCTCATCTTTGTCTTCGCGCTCGGCATTGTTGTCATCGCCGCGACCCCAGCGCGGATCGTTCAGCGAAAGCAGCACACGCAAGCGGTGCCACAAACCTCGCGCCAGACGCGGCGAGGCCATGGAAGAAGACTGGGTCGAAATCTCGGGCATGAGCGGTCGGGCTTGTCCTGATTGTCTGACTGCGAAGAAGGAACGGGCCATTCTATCAGCCCTCTTCGTCACCTTTGGCGGAAGAACCGCTGCCCGGCAAGCTTTGCGACAGTTCGTCACGGTGCTCCGGCGGCAAATCGCGGCGAGTGTCGAAGCGCGGATCGAAGTCGCCGCCATGCGACGCGGGGTGCTCACGCAGGCGAATCGCGGTCTCGACCAGCGCTTCGCGCAACAGATCAAGCCCGGAGCCTTCGATGGCTGAAACGAACACACGCCGTACGGCGCCGGTTTCGTCGCGCTCGATGCGCGGGCCAGCCGCACGCAGCTCCTCCGCCGCGTCGATCTTGTTCATCACGAGAATCTGCGGGATGCCGCTGGCGTTGATTTCATCCAACACCCGGTCGACCTGCTCCATCTGTTCATGCTTGACGGTGCTGGCGGCGTCCACCACGTGCAGCAGCACGTCGGCGTGCACGGTTTCTTCCAACGTGGCCCGGAAGGCCGCCACCAGCTGCGTCGGCAAATCGCGGATGAAACCGACCGTATCCGACAGCACCACATTCCCCAGCCCTTCCAGGTAAAGCCGGCGCGAGGTGGTGTCCAGCGTGGCGAACAGCTGGTTGGCAGCATACGCACGCGCCTTCGTCAGCGCATTGAACAGCGTCGATTTGCCGGCATTGGTATAGCCGACCAGCGAGACAGAAAAAGCGTCGTTGCGGCTGCGTGAACGGCGCTGCGTGTCATGCTGACGCTGCAGTTTGTCCAACTCGGACGACAGACGCTTGGCGCGCTCATCGAGCATCCGGCGATCCAGCTCGAGCTGACGTTCACCGGGGCCGCCGCGCAGGCCGACACCGCCCTTCTGACGCTCCAAGTGACTCCACGCCCGGACCAGACGGGCCGCCTGATAGCGCACGCGTGCGAGTTCCACCTGCACCTTGCCGACGTGGCTTTGCGCACGCTGGCTGAAGATGTCGAGGATGAGGCCGGTCCGGTCCACCACGTGGCGACCGAAAAAGCGCTCGAGGTTACGCTGCTGCGCCGGGCTCAGCGCGTGGTTGAAGATGACGATTTCCGCATCCTCCTCGTCTGCGGCGATCTTCACCTCTTCCGCCTTGCCGGCGCCGATGAACAGCGCGGCGTCGGGCCTGGAGCGCTTGCCCGTGACGGCGCGCACCGGCTCAGAACCGGCCGTCGAGGCCAGCAGGGCCAGTTCGCTCAAACTTTCCTGAAAATCATGCTTGCCGAAATCGACGGCGACCAAAATGGCGCGCGTCGGCTCCGAGCTGGAGGTGGGATGGGATGCCAAACGGGGGAATAGAGAAGGGAGAAACGGGGTGGGTGCGTCCCGCCGCGCAGAGGGCGGCGGGAGCGAGGCAGAATCAGGCGTCAGGCGCTTCGTCCACGCGGAAATTCACGGCACGAGCCGGCACCACGGTGGAGATTGCATGCTTGTACACCATCTGCGTCACGGTATTACGCAGGAGCACAACGTATTGGTCGAACGACTCGATGTTGCCTTGCAGCTTGATACCGTTGACGAGGTAGATCGACACCGGCACATGCTCCTTACGCAGCGCATTCAGAAACGGGTCTTGTAGCAATTGCCCTTTGTTGCTCATGGCACACTCCAGATTTATAGGTTTAGTGGTGGGTTATGGGGCTAGGAAGCCCGGGTTCAAGCAGGCGACGCAAAAAAAGTTCGTCAAAAGAGTCGGCCAGACGCGTCCAAATGACGCCAATGGCGCCTGGGGTTTGCAGACACCAAGCGCCATGTCTCGAGAATTTAGCCTTAGAAATCAGGGAAAGCAAACGGAAAACCGATGACCCCGCCATGTGAAATGGCTCGGCCTTTTTGGTGATCCCCCGTTCGAATGCCCCAGCATCACACGCCCCCGCCGCAGAGCACCGCCCGCGCGATGCTCATTCGTTCGATTGGGCGTACGGGTTTTTGTTCGTACGAAATTCAATCCGCAGCGGCGTGCCCTTCAGCTGGAAGGCCTCGCGGAAGCGCCCTTCCAGGTAGCGGCGGTAGGTCTCGGGGATATTCGACAGCGCATTGCCGTGAATCACCACGATCGGCGGGTTGGAACCGCCCTGGTGCGCGTAGCGCAGCTTCGGGCGCGAGACGCCTGCGCGTCGCGGCTGCTGATACTCAACCGCTTCCATCAGCACGCGCGTGAGCTTGGGCGTCGGCAGCTTGACCATGGCGGCAGCATAGGCGGCGTCCACGGACTTCATCAGCGCGCCAATGCCAGTGCGCTCCTTGGCCGAGATGTAATGCACATTGGCGAACGACAGGAACTGCAGCTTGCGCTCCATATCGTGCTTGATGCGATCGCGAGCATGCCCCGTCAGGCCATCCCACTTGTTCACGCCGATCACGAGCGCACGGCCGGATTCGACGATGAAGCCGGCGATATGCGCGTCCTGGTCGGAAATGTCCTGCTGCGCGTCGAGAATCAGCACAACCACGTTGGCGTCCGCAATCGACTGCAGCGTCTTCACGACGGAGAACTTCTCGATGGCCTCGAACACCTTGCCACGCTTGCGCAAGCCTGCCGTATCGATCAGCGTGTAAGGCTTGCCGTTACGCTCGAAATCCACGTAGATGGCATCGCGCGTGGTGCCCGGCATATCGAATGCGATCACGCGCTCTTCGCCGATCAGCGCGTTCACCAGCGTCGACTTGCCCACGTTCGGACGGCCGACGATGGCGATGCGAGTGCCGTGGTCGTGCGCGTCGGCTGCCTCGGCAAGCTCGGGGCGCTCGGCAAATGCCAGGTCAAGGGCTTCGGCCACAAGGTCGTTGACCCCGTCGCCGTGCGCGGCCGAGATGGCAGCCGGGTCACCCAGGCCGAGTTCGTAGAAATCGCTGGCGACGGCGGTGTAGCGCATGCCCTCCGCCTTGTTGACGGCCAGGAGAATGCGGCGCCCGGTTTTGCGCAGGTAGTCGGCAATCACGCGATCCTGCGGCGCCAGCCCCAGCCGGCCGTCGACGATGAAGATGACGACGTCGGCTTCGACCACGGCCTGGCGCGTCTGCTTGGCCATCTCGGCAACGATGCCTTCCTTGGCGACGGGTTCGAAGCCGCCGGTATCGATGGCGATGAACGGACGGTCGCCCACGCGGCCTTCACCGTAGTGGCGATCGCGCGTCAGGCCAGGGATATCCGCGACCAAGGCGTCACGCGAGCGCGTCAGGCGATTGAAGAGGGTCGATTTGCCGACATTCGGCCGCCCTACGAGGGCAATGACTGGTTTCATGCTTGTGTGCCGCACGCGAATGGCGCCACGGCAAATTCCGGTTGCTGCAACTGCGGTTGGCATCTGTACGGCCGAATGCCTGATAACACAGATGCAAGACGCCCGCGGAGTACGCGGGCGCAAGTTCAAGGCGGCGATGCCGCCCCGATGTGATGCGTGTGCCGCCGCAGCCCCTTCGGGCCAAGGCGGCCAATGTTACTTTGGCAGGTAGCCGTAGACGCCACCGCCGCGGGTCTGAACAACCAGCGTCTGGCCGACCACCACCGGGGCTGCGCCAATGGCGCTGCTGTCGGTTTTTACGCGGGCGACGAACTTGCCGTCGTCACGCGACAGGAAATGCAGCCAACCTTCGGAATCGCCGACGATGACCGCGCGGCCGAAGGCCAGCGGCGTGCCGAGGTCGCGCCACAGCAGCGCGTCGTTCTTCCACAGGTCGGCGCCATTCTGTGCGTTAAAGCCGTAGACGATCGACTTCTCGTCGGCGGCGAACAGCCCGTCCTCATCTTGCGTCACACCGGTCGGCGACGAGAAATCGCGGCCCCAACGCGGTGCACCGGTGCTGATATCAAAACACGCCACGCGACCCTGGAAGCTGGCCGCACAGACTTGCGAACCATTGATCGACGGTGCGCCCGTCACATCGTTCAGACGCTCGATCTCCGATACGCCACGCGGATACGACACGGCCGCCTCCCAACGCAGTGCGCCATTGCTGGCCGACAACGCACCCAGTTTGCCACCGGCAAAACCAAGGATGATGTTATCGCCGGCAAAAATCATCGGCAGACTGCTGCGCAGGTTCAGCGCCGACGGAGAACGCTGATAGATCCACTTGCGTTCGCCGTTGGCGGGGTCCAGACCCAGGACGCGGCCATCCGTCGTGCGGACAATCACCAGCCCCTGACCGACCAGCGGCGCCGTCAGGACTTCACCGTTGACGGCAACCTTCCATTTCTGCGCGCCCTTTTCGTCGAAGGCCACGACTGCGCCCTTCTCACCTGCCACCGCCGTCAGCGTGCCATCGCTGCCCGGGCCGGACGTCAGGTCCACATCCGCCTTGCCTTGCCAGACGGTGCGGCCAGTAGCGCCATCCAGGGCGGTCACAGTACCGCCGGCCGCCGACACGTAGACGTTGTTGCCTGCCACCGCCGGTTGCATCACGTAGCGGCCGCTCTTGCCGACGCTCACGCTCCACACCTGGCGCACGGCCAACACTTGCTGAACGTCCTTCAGCTTGGCCGGCTCATGCTTGTTCTTGCTGCTGAACAGCGAGCAACCGCCAAGGACAGCCGTCGCTGCCAGTGCCAGCACTGCCACGCGTGCCGCCTTGGCAACACTGCGCGCGACACCACCCTGCTCAAGTGCGTGAATCATGAAATCGGGATCCTTTTGTTATGCGTTGAATTGCTCGGGTTACGCCAATCAGGCACCACCCAGGGCATCCAGCTTGAACTGCACGATCTGGCGAGCCGAAGCATCAGCCGGACCGAACTTCTCCAACGCCAGCTTGTAAGCCGCGCGGGCGTCTTCGTTCTTGTTCTGCGCGGCCAGCAGATCGCCGCGACGATCGGCGTACAAGCCGGCAAAGGCCGGAGCAACGTCGCCGGAGACTAGCGCGATGCCCTGATCGTAGGCTTTCTCGTCGAGCAGAAGCCCAGCCAGGCGCAGCTTGGCGAGCGCCTTGTACTCATCGTCGCGCGCGTGATCGACCGCCCATTGCAACTGCGCCTTGGCGCCCGCCGCATCGTTGGCTTCGTACAGCGCCTTGGCCGTGGCCAAAGCAGTCATCTGCGCATAGGCCGTGCCGCCAAACTTGTCTTCCATGTCGGTGGCGGCACGCTTGATCTTTTCAGCGTCCTTGCCATCAACCGCCTTCTGTACCTGCTCGTACAGCACCGACGCTTCGCCGGCCTGCTTGCGCTGCCAGTTCTTCCAGCCGAACCAACCGGCCACGGCCAGCAGCACCACGATGGCGATCCACGTGATCACGTTGCCGTTGTCACGCCACCAGTGCTTGAGACTCTCTATCTGTTCCTGTTCTTCGAGATCGTAGGCCATGCTTTGCAGAGCTTGAATATTGGAGGTGAATCGCGGTCGTTCGCTGCGAACGCACTGCCGCGGTTAGTCGTTGTTGGCCACCATGGCATCGATCAGGCGGTCGACCAGCTGGTCCGACGGCACGGTCTGCTGGGCATCCGCAGTCGGATCGCCACGCAGGGGCTTGATCTGCGCAACACCTTGAGTGACTTCATCGTCGCCAATGATAACCGCATAGGATGCGCCACTTGCGTCAGCGCGCTTGAACTGCGACTTGAAACTACCGTTGCGGCCTTCCGGCGAGGCGTGAAGGATGACGTCGAGGCCGGCGTCGCGGAGCCGCTCGGCGGCGACCAACGCCTGCACCTGCGCCTCATCGCCCTGATGGACGATGTAGACGTCGCAACCTTGCGCTTCGGGCTCGAGCTTTTCCTCGCGCAGCAGTTCGATGATGCGCTCCACGCCCATCGCCCAGCCGCACGCGGGGGCCGGCTTGCCGCCGATCTGCTCGATCAGGGGGTCGTAGCGACCGCCGCCCGCCACGGTGCCTTGCGCGCCCAGCTTGTCGGTCGTCCACTCAAAGACGGTAAGGTTGTAGTAATCCAGACCGCGCACCAGACGCGGATTGATCGTGAACGGAATATTGTTCGCCTTGAGCAGCTTCTGCACACCCTCAAAGTGCGCGCGCGATTCGTCGCCCAGGTAGTCGATGAGCTTCGGCGCGCCGGCGGCCATGTCCTGCAGCGCCGGGTTCTTGGTGTCGAGCACACGCAGCGGGTTGGTGTACAGGCGGCGCTTGCCGTCCTCATCCAGAATGTCCTGGAAACCTTCCAGATATTTGATGAGATCGGCACGGTGCGCTGCGCGCTCTTCCGCCTGACCGAGCGAGTTCAACTCGAGCTTCAGGCCGACAAGGCCGAGGTCATCCCACAGTCGCTGACACATCAGGATGACTTCGGCGTCGATGTCGGGGCCAGCAAAGCCCAGCGCTTCCACACCCACCTGATGGAACTGGCGATAGCGACCACGCTGCGGACGCTCGTGGCGGAACATCGGGCCGGTGTACCACAGGCGCTTCGGGCCGTCGTACAGCAGGTTGTGCTCGATCACGGCGCGCACGGCGGCAGCGGTGCCCTCCGGGCGCATGGTGAGTTGTTCGCCGTTCAACGCATCGGTGAAGGTGTACATCTCCTTCTCGACGATGTCCGTCACCTCGCCGATGCCACGCACAAACAATTGCGTCTGCTCAACGATCGGCGTGCGGATCTGCTGGTAGCCATAGGCGCGCAGCATGCTGCGCACGGCGTTGTCAAAGTGCTCCCACAGCGGGGCGTCGCTGGGCAACAAGTCGTTCATGCCTTTGACGCCGGCGATCTTCTGCACGCGTTGTTTTTGTGTATCGCTCATGATGTCACGTTAAAAACCGGCCTCTCGCATTTGGCTCCATGCGGGGCCGGCCGGTCGTTTCCTGCTTCGACTTCGAGTCCCGAAGCCTGATGCCGTTTTTAGACTGTCGCCGAGGCCTGTGCGCCGTAATGCGTCCGCACGTATTCGTCGACGATCGTCTGGAATTCTTCTGTAATGCGTTCGCCGCGCAGCGTTTTAACCTTCACGCCGTCAACAAATACCGGCGCCGCTGGCGACTCACCCGTGCCCGGGAGCGAGATGCCAATGTTGGCGTGCTTGCTCTCCCCGGGGCCGTTGACGATGCAGCCCATCACGGCCACATTCATCTCTTCAACGCCGGGGTACTGCGTCTTCCACTTCGGCATCTGCTCACGCAAGTACGACTGGATGCGCGCGGCGAGTTCCTGAAACACCGTGCTCGTCGTGCGTCCGCAACCAGGGCACGCAATGACCATCGGCGTGAAATTGCGCAGACCCATGGTCTGCAGAATCTCCTGCGCAACGATGACTTCCTTCTCGCGCGGCGCGCCCGGCTCGGGCGTCAGCGAAATGCGGATCGTGTCGCCGATACCTTCTTGCAGCAACACCGACAGCGCTGCCGTGGAAGCGACGATGCCCTTGCTTCCCATGCCGGCCTCGGTCAGGCCCAGATGCAGCGCATAGTTGCAGCGACGCGCCAGTTCTCGATACACAGCAATCAGGTCCTGCACGGCCGAGACCTTGCACGACAAAATGATCTGGCTGCCCGGCAAGCCCAATTCTTCAGCCTTCTGCGCGGACTGGATCGCAGAGGTAATGAGCGCCTCCACCATCACGGCGCGAGCGTCCCACGGCGTTGCGCGTTGCGCATTCTCGTCCATGATGCGCGCCAGCAAATCCTGATCGAGACTGCCCCAGTTCACACCGATACGCACCGGCTTGTCGTAGCGGCAGGCGATTTCGATCATCTGCGCGAACTGCGTGTCCCGCTTGGCGCCCTGCCCGACGTTGCCGGGGTTGATCCGGTACTTGGACAGCGCCTGCGCGCACTCCGGATAGTCCTGCAGCAGCTTGTGGCCGTTGTAATGAAAATCGCCGACCAGCGGTACATCCACGCCCATTCGGTCGAGCTGCTCGCGGATGGCCGGCACCGCTGCGGCGGCGGCGGGCGTATCCACTGTGATACGCACCAACTCCGAGCCCGCCCGCGCCAATTCCTTCACCTGGATTGCGGTGCCGATGGCGTCCGACGTGTCGGTATTCGTCATCGACTGCACACAGACTGGCGCGTCGCCGCCAACGTGCACGACACGGTCACCCCAGCGGATTTCCGCGGCGCGCGAGTTCCGGCGCGGCAGCGGACCCACCAAGGCTGGAGCGCAATCGAGAGGCGTGGAGATTTCCATGATCAGACAAGGCGCGCCGCCTACAGGCGCGCGCCACTTACAAAACGGTTCAGGGCAACGTAGCCCGTGCCACGCGGTTGCGGGCGTACTTCTGAAGGTCGACAGGTGCGCCACCGACGGCCAGCGATGCAACGGCTTCCGCATTACCGAAGACAACCTTGAAAGGAGGTGTGCCGTTCAGATCGCGCGCGTCGCCTTCCTTGGAGATGCCGCTGGCGAGCGTCTTGCCGGTCTTGTCCTTGATTTCGTACCAGGACGAACCGGAGAAACGCACCGATACCGTGCCCGCGCCCGATTCAGCCGGCTTAGCGACTTCTGTCGACGCAGCGGCGACAGGAGCATCGACATTGAGGACAGCCGGCTTCGCACTGGCAGCCGCTACAGCGGGCGCCGGAGAAGCACCGTTGTCCGAACGCGGCAGCGTAGGCGGCGGCGCCAACGGCGCGGTCACCACGCCCGAGGTCGGAGCGGCCGGCGTGACAGGCGTCAACGGTGTTGGCATCGAAGCGGCCGACGTTTCCGCCGGAGCCTGCTCTGGTACAGGAGACGCTTGCGTGGGCGCGGTTTGCTCCGCAGTCGGCGCCTCCTTCGCAGTGGATTCGGCGTTCTGCGTGGCTGCGGTTTGTGTGGCGAACCATTGCTTCAGACGGTCCATACCGGCCAGCGCGCCGGCCGCCACAATGACAGCAACCAGCACGCCAATCAGCCAGCGGCCATTGCCGCCGCGACGCTTTGCAAAGCTGGGCTTGTCGGAGAACGATTCACCCAGCCCGCCCTCCGGACGCAAGCCGATGTTGGTCACCGGCGCACGCGCGTTCAGGCGCGCAAGCTGGTCATCGACATCGACCTGCAGCGCCCGCGCATAGGCGCGGATGAGGCCCTTCGTGAACGTCATGTCAGGCAACGCGCTGACATCCGCCGATTCCACCGCCAATAATTTGCCCGGCGCCACCTTCAGGCGCGTCGCCAGATCGTCAACCGTCAGACGCTGACGCTCACGGCCGGCACGCAGGCGTTCGGAAATCTCGCGCAGCGCATCGTCGCGCTCCGGCGACGATGCGGCTGACGAATTCGAGGCAGGCGCTGTGCCGTGAGAGAAATCGGCAGCGCTTGCCACGTCGCGGTCAGTCATCCCAGGCTCCTCGTTCGAATGCTGCCTCTTCGGGCGCATTGGGGAAGCGGCGCTGCAATTGCGCGCTCCATGCGTTCTGCTGTGAAGTGTCGCCGAGGCGGCGTGCGATGCGAGCGCCTAGCCACAGGCTTTCGGCCGTCGGGTTGCCCCGGCCGTTCACACGTTCGATAAACGGCATGGCACGCGAATATTCGCGGCGTTTGTAATACAGCTGCGCCAATGTCAGGTTGGTCAGCGGATTGTTTGCGTCGATGTAGGTGGCACGCGTCAGACTCTTCTCCGCGCCATCCAGATCGCCCTGACGCATCTGGCAGACACCCAGATTCGTCCATGGCTTGGCTGGGCTGCCGGCGGCCGGGGCCTCGATGGCCTGGCGCAGCATCGCCATACCCTGATCCGGCTTGCCACCTTGCGAGCAGAGGAACCAGCCGTAATTGTTCAGAAGGTCACCATCTTGCGGTGTCGCGGCCAGAGCGCTGCGGAAACTCTCGTCAGCCTGCTCACGTTGGCCGAGGTTCATGTAAGCCAGCGCGCGGATGTGATACGCATTCGGCACGTTTGGATCGATTGCGATGGCGTTCTTGATTTCCTCAAGCGCTGTCGCATTCTGGCCGGCTTCCAAGTATTGCGTCGCGAGCTGTAATCGGATTGCAGCCCGACGACCGGCGTCAGCCTTTTGATCGGGGGCGGTCGTGACTTCTCGTGTCTGTGTCTGGACCGGCGGCGACAATGCGCACCCGGCGGCTGCCAGCGTGAAGACCAGACTGACAGCAGTCGACCAACGCTTCATGCGGTACCCATGCGGTGAGTGGAGTCGGCCCCGACCACGGGGATCTCGACGATCTTGCCAAACTTGCCGCGCTCGGCAAGGCGTGTGCGGTCCTTGACCTCGCCGGCGAGCTGCCCGCAAGCCGCATCGATGTCGTCGCCTCGCGTTTTGCGGATGGTGGTAACAATGCCAGCATCCACCAGCACTTGCGAGAAGCGGCGGATCTGCTCATTGTTCGAGCGCTTCAACCCCGATTCCGGGAACGGGTTGAACGGGATCAGATTGAACTTGCACGGCACGTCGGCCACGACGCGCAGCAGTTCACGGGCATGCTCGACGGTATCGTTGACACCGTCCAGCATGCAGTATTCAAAGGTGATGAAATCGCGCGGCGCGAACTCCAGATAGCGGCGGCAGGCAGCCATCAATTCGGCCAGCGGATACTTCTTATTGAGCGGCACGAGCACGTCGCGCAGCGCATCGTTGGATGCATGCAGCGACACAGCGAGCGCCACGGGCACATCGCGCGCGAGGCGGTCCATCATCGGCACCACGCCCGAGGTGGATACCGTTACGCGACGGCGCGAAAGGCCATACGCGTTGTCGTCCAGCATCAGCGACAGAGCAGGCACCACGGCGTCGTAGTTCAGGAGCGGCTCGCCCATACCCATCATCACCACGTTGGTGATGACGCGATCGTCCTTCGGCCCGCGCCCGAGCTGCTTGCGCATGGCAAATTCCGCCATCCACAGTTGGCCAATGATCTCGCCAGTACTGAGGTTGCGCGAGAAGCCCTGCTTGCCGGTCGAGCAGAACCGGCAGTTGACGGCACATCCCGCCTGAGACGACACACACAACGTGCCGCGCGTCTCTTCGGGGATGTAGACCGTCTCGACGGCATTCCCCTGCCCCACGTCGACCAGCCACTTGCGCGTGCCGTCCGACGAAAGGTGGTCGGTAATGACCGCCGGTGCCTGGATGTGGGCACGGGTCGCAAGCTTTTCGCGCAGCGACTTGGCGAGATCGGTCATCTCGCCAAAATCGGACGCCCCCGACTGGTGAATCCAGCGCTGCAACTGCTTGGCGCGAAACGACTTCTCGCCCAGGCTCTCGCAGTACGCGAGAAGACCCTGTGCGTCGAAATCGAGGAGATTCACCACATCGCTCATGACTTGCAACCCGAAACTACCAATTCCAGTCTAGTGTTGACGCTTAGCGGCTGTAAATGTTCAGGCCCGGGAAGAAGAACGCGACTTCCACGGCAGCCGTCTCAGCAGCGTCCGAACCGTGCACGGCGTTGGCGTCGATGCTGTCGGCGAAGTCGGCGCGGATCGTGCCCTTCTCGGCCTTCTTCGGGTCGGTTGCACCCATCAGATCACGGTTCTTGGCGATTGCGTTTTCGCCTTCCAGCGCCTGCACCATCACCGGGCCCGAGATCATGAAGTCCACCAGATCCTTGAAGAACGGGCGCTCCTTGTGCACGGCGTAGAACTGCTCGGCTTCTGCGCGCGACAGGTGGATCATCTTGGCTGCGACGATCTTCAGGCCTGCACCTTCGAAGCGGGCGTAGATCTGGCCGATGACATTCTTGGCCACGGCATCCGGTTTGATAATCGACAAAGTGCGTTCGAGCGCCATCAAAAACTCCAAAAAATGAAGGTGTTACGTGAAAGATAAACGTTAGATTCTAACACGGGAGGGCACTGGATTGGATGTCAACCGGTGCAACCGGATGTCGCGTACGCTGGCAGCGCTGGGAGGCGACATAGTCACTTACCACGGAGCGGTCCGTCGGCCTGACGAACACGCCTTAGCATCCCCTTATTGAGAGCACGAAAAGTCACCCAGGAAGGGTATTTTCCATCGCGATCGCCCACCTGCGGCCGGAACCGCGTGGCATGCTGACTCTCCAAGTAAGGACGAGGCGGCTTGCAAAAGCGGGCTTCGGATGCCACATTCGCTGTGTCGTCGCATTGTCTGCAATGTCATTCACCCAAGGAGTTCGCATGGACAACCAACTCAACACGTACGGTTTTGGCGCTTCCGGCACCGCCGGCGCGTTGGCCGTCCGCAACCGCGTGCTGCGCAATACCTATTGGCTGCTCGCGCTTTCCATGATCCCCACCATCCTCGGTGCCTGGATCGGCGTTACTACCGGCTTCAACCTGATGGGACGCAACCCGCTGATGGGTTTCGTCATCTTCATGGCAGTGGCTTTTGGCTTCTTCTACGCCATTGAGCGCTTCAAGAACAGCGGCGTTGGCGTGGCATTGCTGCTCGGCTTCACGTTCTTCATGGGGCTGATGCTGTCGCGGCTGATCGGCATGATTCTGGGCTTCTCGAATGGTGCGTCACTGATCATGACGGCGTTCGGGGGCACAGCGGTCATCTTCGGCGTGATGGCGACGGTGGCCACGGTCAGCAAGCGTGACTTCTCGGGCCTGGGTAAGTGGCTGTTCATGGGCGTGCTGGTGCTGATCGTTGGCTCGGTGGCCAATATCTGGCTGCAACTGCCCGCGATGATGCTGACGATCTCGGTGCTGGCCATCGCGATCTTCTCAGCGTACATCCTGTTCGACGTGCAGCGCATCGTGAACGGCGGCGAGACCAACTACGTGACGGCTACCCTGGCCATCTACCTGGACGTCTATAACATCTTCACGAACCTGCTGGCGATCCTGGGAATCTTTGGCGGGAATCGCAACTAAGCGAAATTCAACCTCATAAGCGCCAGCGATGGCGCAAAAAACCGGCGCACTAGGCGCCGGTTTTTCTTTGTCTGCGAGACGCCCGACGAACGGTCAGTCGCGCTCGAATACCGCCATCGATTCCACGTGCGACGTGTGCGGGAACATGTTGACCACGCCCGCTCCGGCCAATCGATAGCCGGCTTCATGTACAAGCAAACCCGCATCGCGCGCCAGCGTCGCCGGATTGCAGGACACGTAGACGATGCGCTTCGGCAGCAAATCAGCCGCTTCACCGCCACGCTGCGACAGTTCGGCCAGCGCCTTGGAAACAGCCAGCGCTCCTTCGCGGGGCGGATCGATCAGCCACCGATCGAACTTGCCCAGCGCGGCAATATCATCGGCCGACACCTCGAACAGGTTGCGGCAAGCGAATGTTGTCTTCGCGTCTAAGCCGTTGTATTGGGCGTTGGCAAGCGCACGTGTGGTGAGCGCCTCGCTGCCTTCGATGCCCATGACTTCGCGTGCCCGCGTCGCCATCGGAAGCGTGAAGTTGCCGATACCGCAGAACAGGTCAAGGAGCCGATCGCCCGGCTGTGCGTCGAGCAGCTTCAGCGCCCGCGACATCAGCACCCGGTTGATCTGGTGATTGACCTGCGTGAAATCCGTCGGCTTGAACGGCATCGTGATGCCGAATTCCGGCAGCGTGTACGTCAGCGTGCGGTCGACGGGATGGAACGGATAAACGGTGTCCGGCCCCTTGGGCTGCAGCCAAAACTGGACGTTGTGCTGATCGGCAAAAGCGCGCAGCTCGGCCTCATCCTCGGCGGTAATTGGCTCCAGATTGCGCAATACCAGCGCAGTTACGTCCTGCCCGACCGCCAGTTCGATCTGCGGCATGCGTTGTACGATCGACAGGCGCCCCACCAACTCGCGCAACGGCACCAGCAGCGCGGATACGTGCGGCGGCAACACTTCGCACGACGTCATGTCCGCCACATAGCTGCTCTTGCGCTCGTGAAAGCCCACCAGTACGCCGCCTTTGGCCGCAACATGGCGCACGGTCAAGCGCGCGCGATAGCGGTAGCCCCAATCCGGACCGGCAATTGGCCGGAACACCACATCCGGACGCAGCTTGGCCAAATGCCACAGGTCGTCCTCCAGCACACGCTGCTTGATCGCGACCTGCGCGCGCGAATCCAGATGCTGCATGGAACAGCCACCGCACACCCCAAAGAACTTGCACTGCGGCGTCACGCGCGAAGCGGACTGGCGCAGAATGGTCACCACACTCGCCTGCTCGTACGAAGGCTTGACGCGGTGACTGCGGTACATCACGCGCTCCCCCGGCAAAGCGCCTTCCACGAAAACAACCTTCCCCGGCGTGCCATCCTCGTTCGTCAAACGTCCGATGCCACGCGCCTCGCCATCGAGCGAGACGATGTCCAGCGGGCCTGCCACCGGCATTTCGGGCTTACGGCGCCCGCGGGGCTTGGCGGGCGGCGTGTCCGGCGCGACCGTTGCTGGAACAGAAGAGGAAGGCGTGACGTTAGGTGCAGCTTGAGACACGAGCGAGCCTGGGCAAAATGAGGACAAGGGCGGCATTGTAAGACACCGGAGGATCAGCATGGGCACCATCATCCTGACGTGGAATATCCAGTGGGGCCGTGGCGCCGACGGGCACGTCAGCATTGCGCGTCAACTCCCGCAAGCACGTGAGATGGCCGAGTTCGATGTGCTGTGCCTCCAGGAAGTCACGTCCGGTTTCGGCGATCTGCCAGGCGGGCCGGGCAGCGATCAATGGACTGAACTCGCTGACGCGCTTGGCCCCGAATACACCGTGATCGAAGGCTTTGCGCTGGAGCGCCACAACGGCATGCATGTGCAGCGCTTCGGCAACGCGATTGCCACACGCCTACCCGTGCATCACATCCGGCGCCACGCTTTACCTTGTCCGGCGGATGTCACACCGTATATGCCGCGCATGGCCATCGAGGCGACCGTGCAGGCGCCGTTTGGTGCCTTGCGCATCATCACCACGCATCTGGAGTACTACTCGGAGCGTCAACGCGTGGCGCAAATCGATGCCCTGCGAGCCATCCACGTGGAAGGTTGCGCGCGTGCGGATCATCCGTCTGTGCTTGGCACCGAGCCCGAAGCGGGTCCTTTCCGCCCACTCGCACAGACGGCCGCAACCATCATTTGCGGCGATTTCAACTGCAAGCCGGACTCCACGCCTAAACGCCTGGCGACCGTGCCGTTCAGTCAGGAACCCGCTTTGCACGACGCGTGGGAGATTGCCCACGGCACAACGCCGCAGCCGCCGACTTTCGGCGTGCACGACCGCACCGGCTGGACCGAACCGGCCTACGCGTGCGATTTCATGCTGATCAGCGATCCATTGAAACCGCGCGTGCTGAGGACGGAAGTCAACAGCACCACGCAAGCATCGGATCACCAACCGATGCTGCTGGAGCTGCGGAACGACTGAATGAAATTGGAGGAGAAAGAAGAGAGGCAGCGGCGCCTTACAGCACCGCGTCCTTGCGCACGCCCTGCGAAGCGAAATGGCGCTTGAGTTTGACCAGCGCTTCCTGCTGAATCTGGCGAACGCGTTCGCGCGTCAGGCCCATCTCCGCGGCCAGCTCTTCCAGCGTCGCAGGCTCGATGTAGTTGAGGCCGAAGCGGCGCTCCACCACATAGCGGTGCTTGTCGGACAAGCGCGCAAGCCACGACTTCATCAGCAGTGAAAGCTCGCGATGTGCCACCTCTTGATCCGGCGAGGCGCCATGCTCGTCCGAGAGGAAATCGAGCAGGCTCGTGCCCGGATCAAGATCGAATGGCGTATCCAGCGAAGTCGTGTGCTCGTTGAGCGAGAGCACGTCCTGCACTTCCTCCGTGGTCTTGCCGAGCAAGTGAGCGATGTCTTCAAGGCTCGCGTCCCGGCCGTCCACACCGCTCTTTTCCAGATGACGCTTGGCACGCAGCACCTGGTTGAGTTCGCGAATCACGTGCACCGGCAGACGAACCGTACGCGCCTGATTCATGATCGCGCGCTCGATGCTCTGGCGGATCCACCACGTTGCATACGTCGAGAAGCGGAACCCGCGCTCCGGATCGAATTTTTCGATCGCGTGCATCAGCCCCAGGTTGCCCTCCTCGATCAGATCGAGCAACGGCACACCGCGGTTCAGATAGCCTTTTGCAATGCTCACGACCAAGCGGAGGTTGCGCTCGATCATGACCTGGCGCGCGGCAAATTCGCCCGCCTTGGCCAGCGTCGAAAAATGCAGTTCTTCCGCTGGCGTCAGAAGCGGCTTGATGCTGATGCGATTGAGATAATGCTGAACCGTGTCGGCGGCCAGTTCGGCCTGAAGCACCTTGCGGAAATCTTCCTCCGGTGCAACCTCCTCGGCCTCTTCACCCTCTTCCTCTTCTTCATCCGGCTCGTCGGCACTGTCCGACGTGTCGTTGAGATCAGCAGAATCAGAGGCAGGTAGATCGTCGACCAGCGCGTCGACGACTTCGATCTCTTCAGCAGGAGGCTGTGCCGCGCCGCGCGCACGCCGCCCCGCGCGCCCATTTGGGGTGCGCTGGCCCTCTACAGCAGCGTCGATGTTGTCATCGGCGGGGGTGACGGGCGTGGCGGCTTTCTGGCGCGGCATGCATTCCTCTATTGAGGCGGCAAGTAGCGCATCGGATCGACCGGCTTACCGTTGCGGCGCACTTCAAAATGAAGCTTCACGCGATCCGCATCGGTACTGCCCATTTCGGCGATCTTCTGCCCTTTCTTGACCGTGGATTGCTCGGTGACCAGAACCTTATCGTTGTTGCCGTAGGCGGTCAGGAACGTGTCGTTGTGTTTGATGATGACAAGATTCCCGTACCCACGCAAGGGTCCAACGTGGATCACTTTTCCGTCGTCGGCAGCGACCACCGCGTCACCACGTTTGCCGCCAATGTCGATGCCCTTGTTGCTCTTGTCATCGAAACGGTTGATGAGCGAACCGCGTGCCGGCCAGGCCAGCGAGATTGCGTTGTCAGTTGCCCCGGCAGGAGCGCTGGACGACACTGCGGACGGCGGCGTGGCGGGCGTCGAATCGACCGGTTGCGTCGTCGTGTTAGGCGGGCGAACCGGTGTGACGACGGCCCCGGTGCTGCTGACATCTGCGTTCGGCGGAACAACGCGTAGCAGCTGATCGACTTCGATCTGGTTAGGGTTGGCGATATTGTTCCAGGCCACCAGATCGCGGGGCGCCTGGCCGTTACGCAGGGCAATGCTGTACAACGTATCGCCACGCTTGACCCGATAGTAGCCGGGGGGCGGCGGCTCTTGCGACGTGGCCCCGGTGCTGCCGGCGCGCGAGGTGCGATCGAGAACAGGGGCTTGGTTGCCGGAGGATGCGCAAGCCGCCAATAGTGCGGCCGACACCATCGCCACGGCGAGCCGGCCTGCGCGTGCGGGGCTTGGACGGTTCATGGAGCTCCGGGAAATGAACATGCTAAACAGTTCCTGATTTTAACGGGACAAAGAAAACGCCTTCAAGCGCGGTACTGTGAAACTGGAAGCGGCTGCGGCGCTCGATGAGAACGAGCTGCTGCGCCGGGCCGCTGGTGCGGTCGGTGGCCACAGGGGCAATCAGCCGGCCGCCCACGGTGAGCTGGTCGAGCAGCGCCTGCGGCACCTCCAGCCCCGCCGCCGCCAGGATGATGGCGTCGAACGGCGCGGCCTTCGGGAGCCCCAGCATGCCGTCGCCATAGTGCAGACGGATGTTTGGCACGCGGAGTGGCCGCAAGTTCGCTTTGGCTTTTTCATGCAGCGGGCGAACGCGCTCGATCGAGTACACCTCGTCGGCCAGCTGCGCCAGAACCGCTGCCTGGTAGCCGCAGCCGGTACCGATTTCCAGCACGCGCGCGAGCGGCATGCCAGTACGGTCGGGCCGCCCGCTCAATAACAACTCGATCATTCGCCCGACCACTGACGGCTTCGAGATCGTTTGCTGATGGCCGATGGGCAATGCGGAATCTTCGTAGGCCTGCGAGGCCAGGCCGGCGTCGACGAACAAATGGCGCGGCACGGTGCCAATGGCTGCCAGCACGCGCTTGTCGCTCACGCCCCCGGCTTGCACACGGCCAACCAATGCCTGACGCGCCCGGTCCGACGCCATGCCGCCAGCCGCCGCGTGCGCCGCCGCCGTGCGGGCCTGCACCGCGCTCGCAGCAACGGCGCCAACCGCCGCGTCGACCCCCGCCACGCGCTGCGGCGCAGGTGCCGGGGCGGAAATCGGTGACGCGCGTTCGACCGATGCCGCACGCGCCGGCGTCGGGCGTGACACGGCGCTCACCCCGGACGAGATTCGCGTTTCACGCTGGCGTTCCACTGGCTTGCGCTCGACCACTGCATCGAGCGGCAACGGAAAACGCCGGTCGCGCGGACGTTCAGACATGAGCCACCATGCCGATCATGGCGTCTGCCAGCGGCGCACGGTGCGCAGTTGGGCCGTATCGGTCAGATCAAGCTGCAGCGGCGTCAGCGAGACGAAGCCATGCGCAACGGCGTGGAAATCGGTGCCTTCGCTCGCATCCTTTGCATCGCCGGCGGCACCGACCCAGAAGATCGGCTCGCCGCGCGGATTGGCCTGCCGGATCACGGGCTGCGACTGGTGCCGCTTGCCCAGACGCGTCGCACGCCAACCTGCCAGCTCGGCGTACGGCAGATTCGGGATGTTGACGTTCAGCAGGACCGGCCCGTCGAGCGGATCGGACAGATAGCGTTCGACCACCTCGCGGGCCACGCGCTCGGCGGCGTCGAGGTGCGTCCAGCCCTTGTCGGCCTGCGAGAACGCAATCGACGGGATACCGAACAGGTAGCCTTCGATGGCGGCGGCGACGGTGCCGGAATACAGCACGTCTTCGCCCATGTTCTGGCCCTGGTTGATACCGGAGACGACCAAGTCGGGCTTCTCTTCGATCATGCCGGTGAGGGCTATGTGCACGCAATCCGTCGGCGTGCCGTTGACGAAGCGAAAGCCCTTCTGGGCACCTTCCGTCGCCTCGAACACCGAAAGCGGACGCTGCAGCGTAAGCGAGTTGGAGGCGCCGCTGTGGTTCTGCTCCGGCGCGACCACCGTCACGCGGCCCAGCGGGCTCAGCGCACGATGCAGCGCCGCGAGCCCGGGCGCGAGGTATCCATCGTCGTTGGCAATGAGAATATGCATGGCGCGGATTGTAACCGAGCAACGTTCGCGAATCGTGCTCCTGCACACGTTCTGCACGCTTACAAAAAATGCGTCGACAAGCGTCGCGATTCATCGCACTCGGCCAAATCGAACGACCGTGCTTTTATTCGGTTACACTGCCGGACGAGATCGCGTGCGATGCATGCGAGATGGCGAACAATCCAACGCAAGACTGTTGAGGAGACACATGATGAAAGCCGTCGTCTGCAAAACCTGGGGCCCGCCCGAATCGCTGGTGATCGAAACGCTGCCGGACCTTTCGCCCGGCGCCGGCGAAGTCGTGATCGACGTAAAGGCCGCGGGGGTGAATTTTCCTGACGTGCTGATCATCCAGAACAAGTACCAGTTCAAGCCGGAGCTGCCGTTTACGCCCGGTTCGGAAGTCGCGGGCGTGGTCAACGCCGTCGGCGAAGGCGTGTCGCATCTGAAGGCGGGCGACCACGTGATCGCGTTTCTTGGCCAGGGTGCGTTTGCTTCACAGGTCAAGGCCTCGGCCAAGGTAGTCATGCCGATGCCGCCGGGCATGGCGTTCGACACCGCCGCGGCGTTCACGCTGACGTACGGCACGTCGCACCACGCGGTGGTCGATCGCGGGCAACTGAAGGCCGGCGAAACGATGCTCGTGCTCGGCGCGGCGGGCGGCGTCGGGCTGGCGGCCATCGAGATCGGCAAGGCGATCGGTGCGCGCGTCATCGCTGCGGCATCGAGCGACGAGAAACTCGCAGTCTGCAAGGACCACGGCGCCGACGCTGTCATCAACTATTCGACCGAAGACCTGCGCGAGCGCATCAAGGAACTGACGGACGGCAAAGGCCCCGACGTGATCTACGACCCGGTCGGCGGCATCTACGCGGAGCCGGCGTTCCGCTCCATCGCCTGGCGGGGCCGCTACCTCGTGGTCGGATTTGCCAACGGAGAGATCCCCAAGATGCCGCTGAACCTTGCGTTGCTGAAAGGCGCATCGCTGGTGGGCGTGTTCTGGGGCGAATTCGCGCGCCGCGAGCCGAAGGCGAATCTGGCGAACATGATGCAGATGCTCGGCTGGATGCAGGAAGGCAAGATCCGGCCGCATATCTCTGCGCGCTATCCGCTGGAGCAGACAACGCAGGCGCTGCTGGACATGGCGGCGCGCAAGGTGACGGGCAAGGTCGTGATTCAGCCTTAAAAACGTCAGCGCTGAACAAAAAAAAGCCGCGCAGGTTGATCGCCTGCGCGGCTTTTTTCTTTGATGCAACGGATGATCAGGCCGCTTCTTCCAGCGTCGGGTAGTCGGTGTAGCCCTTTTCCTGGCCGCCGTAGAACGTTGCGCGATCCGGCTTGTTGAGCGATGCGCCGGCACGGAAGCGCGCCACTAGATCGGGATTGGCGATGAACGGACGACCGAACGCAACGGCATCCGCCAAACCGGAGGCGATCATCTGCTCGCCCTCTTCCGCCGTGTATTGGCCGCACACGATGAGCGTGCCCTTGAAGGCATCGCGCAGTTGGCGACGGAAATCGTTGCTCAGCTCGGGACCGCCGGCCCAATCCGGTTCGGCGATGTGCAGGTAGGCGATGCCGCGCTTGGTCAGCTCGCGCGCAAGGTACAGCGCGCTTTCTTCAGCTTGTTCATCGGCAATGTCGTGCGCGACGAAGTGCGGCGAGAGGCGAATGCCGACGCGGTCTGCACCGATCTCTGCGATGGCGGTGTCGACGACTTCGAGAATCAGTCGGGCGCGGTTTTCCAGGGAGCCGCCGTACTGGTCGGTGCGCTGGTTGCTGTTGGTCGACAGGAATTGGTGCAGCAGGTAACCGTTGGCGGCGTGGATTTCAACGAAATCGAAGCCGGCGCGACGTGCACGCAGCACGGCCTGGCGGTATTGCGCGATCACACCGGGGATTTCTTCCGTGGCCAGGGCACGCGGCTCGCTGGTCGGCACATTGGCGGGCGTGCCGTCCGGCTGCACCACAAAGCTCTGCGCGCCCTTGGCGACGATGGCCGACGGCGCGACCGGGGCCTGGCCGTTTTCCTGCAGCAGCGTGTTGGAGATGCGGCCCACATGCCACAGCTGTTGCGAGATGCGGCCGCCCTTGGCATGCACGGCATCCACCACCGCCTTCCAGCCGGCTTCCTGTGCGTCGGTGTACATGCCCGGGGTCCAGGCGTAGCCCTGGCCCTGGCGGGAAATTTGCGTGGCCTCCGTGACGATCAGGCCAGCGGTTGCGCGCTGGGCGTAGTAAGTCACGTTCAGTTCGGTCGGCACGTCACCCGGCTGGCCGGCGCGCGAGCGCGTAAGCGGCGCCATGACGACACGATTGGCGAGGGTCGTACGGCCGGTCTGAACCGGGGACAGCAGTTGTTGAGTCATATCAGCTCCTGAAATGCACTATTCGACCGGTCATCTAGAACCGGAATCAAAGAAAAAGCGAGGAACGTGCCTCGCCGGCAGTCGGTTTCGTTCGACGTCAGTGTTTGGGCTTGGCCAGCAGCATTTCCGTTTGCGCGACGCAGCTCTTGAACGCGTCGACCGTGCGGTGCGCCTTGGCCAGCAGTGCACCGCCCATCCACATGGCGTACAGGCCTTCGGCCAGTTCGTGCGCGTCCTGCACGGGCGCCAACGAACCGTCGGCGACACCGGCCTCGATTGCGGCGGCGATGCGCTCGACCATGCGCGTCATCCCCTTCGACAACACCTTGCGCATCGGTTCCGACAAATCCGACACCTCTCCCGACAGCTTGACCGCTAGGCACGTGACTTCGCATGCGCTGCGCTCGTGCAGATCGATCCAGGCCATGAAATAGCGCAGCAGCCGTTCACGGGCGGCGATGCGCGTGTCGTTGAAGAGGCTGACAACGCCCGCGTCGTAGTCCTGGAAATAGCGCTCCAGCATGGCGACGCCAAAATCTTCCTTGGAGCCGAAGTAGTAATAGAACGAACCCTTCGGCACCTGCGCACGGCCCAGGATTTCCGCCAACCCGACGGCCGAAAAGCCACGCCCGAGGATCAGCTCGGCACCGGCGTCCAGGATGCGGTCGCGGGTGTCGTGCCGGGCTTCGGCGCCTTCAGCGGTGACGGGTTCGGGGTGCTTGCTCATGATGGGTCGCATTGTAGTAGACCGACCGTCTAGTTGCATGACCCCGCTCATGACAGGGTCGATGTGACGTTTGCGTCGCTCAGAGCTTTTCCGTCTCGCCGCTCTTCGGTTGCCAGCGCATCAGGCGTTTTTCCATCAATCCGACGAGCCAGTCCAGGACGAGCGCGAAGACCGTCAGCACGACGATGCCCGCAAACACCGTGTTGATGTCGAACGTACCCTCTGCC
The DNA here is from genome assembly GCF_958350185.1 of Ralstonia edaphi. Taxonomy (NCBI): domain Bacteria; kingdom Pseudomonadati; phylum Pseudomonadota; class Betaproteobacteria; order Burkholderiales; family Burkholderiaceae; genus Ralstonia; species Ralstonia edaphi. Next base: position 239,217 of record NZ_CATWHI010000005.1, on the reverse strand, counting down.
TGGAGGATCAGGTAGCCGACACCGCGTGCGGAACCGAGATACTCCCCCACCACCGCCCCGACGAACGCCAGGCCCACCGACGTATGCAGCGACGAGAACACCCAGCTCGTTGCGCTCGGCAGATAGACGAAACGCAGCAGTTGCCGCTGGGATGCCCCGAGCATGCGCGCATTGGCCAGCACGACGGGGCTCACCTCCTTCACGCCCTGGTAGACGTTGAAGAAGACGATGAAGAACACGAGCGTCACCGCCAGCGCGACCTTTGACCAGATCCCCAGCCCGAACCACACGCCGAAGATCGGCGCCAGGATCACGCGCGGCATCGAATTGGCCGCCTTGATGTACGGATCCAGCACCGCCGATGCCGCCGGGCTCAGCGCCAGCCACAAGCCGGCACCCAGGCCCGTGGCGGTGCCGATGGCAAAGGCCAGCACCGTCTCGGCCAACGTCACGCCAAGGTGCTGATAGATATCGCCTTCGGTGACGAACCACGCCCAGATGCGCTGGGCAACGATGAGCGGTTCTCCGAAGAAGAACGCAACTTCCTGCGAGCGCGTGGCGAAGTGCCACACACCCAACGTGACGACGAGCAGGCCAAGCTGCCAGGTGCGCAGCGCAAAGGGAGAAAGCGGACGGTTAGCCATGGATGCAATCGATCAGATTCAGGTCAAGCCACGCGGCGGTGCTGCGCATAGCCTTTGAGCACTTCTTCGCGCAGGACGTCCCAGATGCGCGAATGCAGGTCGACAAAGCCGGCCTGGTCGCGAATCTCGGCCACATCGCGCGGGCGCGGCAGGTCAATCGTGAATTCGCCGATCGGATGCGTACCGGGGCCGGCGGCCAGCACGACCACGCGGTCGCTCATGGCAATCGCTTCGTCCAGATCGTGCGTGATGAACAGCACCGCCTTGCGCTTGGCGGCCCAGAGGTCGAGCACCTCGTTTTCCATCAGCTGGCGCGTCTGGATGTCGAGCGCGGAAAACGGCTCGTCCATGAGGATGATGTCGGGGTCGAGCACCAGCGTTTGCGCTAGGCTCACGCGTTTGCGCATACCGCCGGAAAGCTGATGCGGGTAGCGGTCTTCAAAGCCAGCCAGCCCGACGCGCGCGAGCCACGACATGGCGAGGTCACGCGCCTCCTTGTCGAGCATGCCCCGGAACTCGAGCCCGGCCATCACGTTGTCAAGCGCGCTGCGCCATGGCATCAGCGCCTCTGCCTGGAACATGTAGCCGGCACGGCGGTTAATGCCGACCAGCGGTTCGCCAAACACGCGCACCTGCCCGGAAGACGGCTGCAACAGCCCCGCCGCCAGATTCAGCAATGTGGATTTGCCGCAGCCGGTGGGGCCGACCACGGAGACGAACTCGCCGGCATGTACCTCCAGCGAGGTGTTTTGCACGGCGGTGTAACGCTGGCCCGGCGTGTCGGGCGAGATGAACGTGCAGGTGATCTGATCGAATGAAAGCGCGGGATGCGGCATGGTCTGCGGTCCAAAAAGCAATGCGCCCGGGCGAAACCGGGCGCGTTGCTGAAAGCCTGTCGAAATTACTTGTACTTAGCGTTGGCCTTCTGCACGAAGGTATTGGTGAAGGTCTGGTCGAGCTTGATCTGCTTGCCCTTCACTTCCGCATCGAACTCCGACAACGTGCGCAGCGCCGTGGCGGGGCCGTCGGCGGGCATCGTGCCGTCCGGCGAAATGGCCTCGCGCACCTTGTCCCATGCCGCCAGATAGAGCGCACGGTCACCCAGCAGATAGGCGTCCGGCACCGTCTTGACGATGTCCGACGGGCCGGCCTTCTGCAGCCACTTGAGCGCACGCACCATGGCGTTGGTCATCGCCTGCGTCGTGTTCGGATTCTTCTGGATGAACGCGGTGGACGCGTACAGGCAGCCGGCCGGCATGTTGCCGCCGAAGACGGCCTTGGTATCGGCCAGCGTACGGGTGTCGGAGACGACGCGCACTTCGTTCTTCTGTGTGAGCATCGACATCACGGGGTCCAGGTTGGCCAGGGCGTCGATCTGGCCTGCACGTACTGCCGCAATCGCCCCGCTGCTCGGGCCCACGCCGATGATCGACACTTCGTTCGGCTTGATGCCGGCGCGCGCCAGCACGTAATTGACCATGATGTTGGTCGACGAACCCGGCGCCGTCACGCCGATCTTCTTGCCCTTCAAGTCGGCGATCGACTTGTAGTTGGGCATCGTCTTGTTGTTGACCGCCAGCACGATCTGCGGGGCGCGCCCCTGCAGCACGAACTCCTGGTACATCTGGCCCTTGGCCTGCAGCACCAGCGTGTGCTCGTAGGCACCGCTCACGACGTCGGCGCTACCGCCCACGACGGCCTGCAGCGCTTTTGCACCGCCGGCAAAGTCGACGATTTCAACGTCCAGGCCTTCGTCCTTGAAGTAGCCCAGGCGCTCGGCAATGGTCAGCGGCAGGTAGTAGAACAGCGCCTTGCCGCCCACCGCGATGGTGACCTTGCTCTTTTCAGGTTTGCCCTGTGCCAGAACGGCGGGGCTGGCAGCCAGCAGGCTTGTCGCGCACAGCGCTGCGCCCATCCATTTTGCCCAGCGCCCAATGACTCGTGTCCCCATGCCTGTCTCCTGTTCTGTGGCGTTCACTGCCTTGGCGGCGATATTACCGCAACGATTTGCAACACAACATGCGGGATCGTCCTAGCTGCTTAGCTTTTGGCTTCGGCAACGATGCCCTGCGAAACCAGCGTGTCGATCTGCGCATCGGTCAGGCCGTGGCCGCGCAGGACGTCCCGCGTGTGCTGGCCCAGGCGCGGCGCGCTCGCCTGCACAGCGCCCGGCGTGGCGGAAAGCTTGGGCACCACGCCCGGCATCTCGACCTCGATGCCCGACTGCGCACGCACGGTTTCGATCACGCCGCGTGCGCGGTAGTGCGGGTCGGCGGCAATGTCGGCGATGGTGTAGATCGGGCCGCTGGGCACTTCGGCCGCATGCAGCGCAGCCAGAACCTCGGCGATGGGCAACGTGCTCGTCCACGCGTTGATGGCAGCGTCGATTTCCTCGGCACGCGCGGCCCGGCCGTCATTGCGGGCCAGGCCGGGATCGTCAGCCAGATCTTGCCGGCCCATGTGTTGCATCAGGCGGCGGAAGATGTTGTCGCCGTTGGCGGCAATCAGAACGTATTCGCCACCGGCGCAGCGATAGGCGTTCGACGGTGCGATACCCGGCAGCGCCCCGCCCGCCGGCTGGCGGATCGCGCCGAACACCGAATACTCCGGCAGCAGGCTCTCCGTCAGGTTGAACACGGATTCATACAGCGCCACGTCGATCACCTGCCCCTTGCCGCCGCGCGCATCGCGTTCGTACAGCGCCAGCAGCACGCCCAACGCGCCATGCAAACCGGCGATGGTATCGCCAAGCGACAGCCCCGCCCGGGCAGGCGGGCGCCCCGGTTCGCCGGTCAGATAGCGCAGGCCGGCCATGGCTTCGGCAATGGCCGCAAAGCCCGGCTCATCCCGTTTGGGGCCCGTCTGGCCGTAGCCCGACACACGCAGCATGATCAGTTTCGGGTTGATGGCGGAAAGCGCTTCGTACGACAGCCCCCACTTTTCCATCGTCCCCGGGCGGAAGTTCTCGATCAGCACATCGGCTTCAGCAGCCAGCTTGCGAACGACTTCCTGCCCTTCCGGGACACGCAAGTCGACGCAGACCGACTGCTTGTTGCGCGATTGCGCCTCCCACCAGACTGATGTGCCCTCATGCAGCATCCGCCATTTGCGCAGTGGATCGCCCTGCCCCGGCGGCTCGATCTTGATGACCTGTGCGCCGAAGTCGGCGAGCGTCTTGGCAGCAAACGGCCCGGCAATCAGTTGCCCGAGTTCGAGCACGCGGATGTCCTGCAAAACCTGTGTCGGCATGGTCGTATGGAAGGCGTTGAATTCAGAGTGCGGCGGGGCTGCCGAGCAGATGCGTCATCAACAGGCGCGCGGAGCTGGTCAGCGCATCGGGGTCGCGCACGCCCACCAGCAGGCGGCGATGCGCCCATTCGTCTTGGAGCGCCACGAGCGCCAGACCGGCGCCCGGCAGGCTGGATACATGCCCTTGCGCGGCGATGCGCGGCAACACACCCACGCCCAGGCCCGAGGCCACCATCCGGCAGACGGCTTCGAAGCTGCGCACCTGGATGCGCAGGCGCAGCGGCTTGCCCAGCCGAAGGCTTTCGTCGACGAGTTGGGCCGCCAGCGACGTGCCCGGCGGCAGGCTGACGAAATCGAAATCCACAGCGTCGGCGAAATGGACCTGCTTGCGCCCGGCCAACGGATGACCGCGCGGCGTGACCAAGGCGAGATCGTCTTCGCGGTAGTCGAACGATTGCAGCCCATCGCACGGCGTACCGGCCGCGAAGATGCCGAGATCCGCCCGGTTCTCGCGCAGCGCGGCGACGATATCGCCGCTGTCCTGCTCCTCCAGCGCGATGCGGATGGCCGGATTGGCCAGCATGAACGCGGCGAGGTCATCGGCCAGGAATTGCGTAATCGACGAGGTGTTGGCCCACACGCGCACCAGCCCCCGCGTGCCGGCGGCAAAGTCCGACAGCGCACCCGCCATGCGCTCGACGTCCTGCAGGATGCCCACGGCGTGGCGGAAGCACGCCTGGCCGGCTTCAGTCAGCTCCACGCCCGCAGCATGGCGATACAGCAACGGCGCGCCCACGGCCGCTTCCAGATCGGAAATCCGCTTGCTCGCCGCGGCCACGGCCAAGTGCGATTGGCGGGCCCCAGCCGAGATGCTGCCCAGCCGGGCCACCGCCACAAACAGGCCGAGGGTGACGAGATCGAAGCGGGCGAGATTCATCGCGGAGAGCTGAAGGTGGGAAATACACAACATCGATGCAATATCAGGGCATGTTTCCTGCGTGTTTCATCCGGCCGTCATCCGCCCACGGTTAACATGGCGGGCTTTTGGCCGTTCCCCGATCCGAGAAGGGATTCTAACGGCGTTCTCCCTGCTTGCTGCCATGTTGCTTCCGTTCCGTCTTGCCCGCCTGACTGCCCTGTGCGCGCTCTCCCTGAGCGCCGGCCACGCCTTGGCAGCTGAAAGCACACCAGATGACAGCAGCAAGTGGGCGATCAACGATCCAGACCGCTTTGCCGTCCACGGCCAGGCGACGTACGTCTGGCAGCACGACCTGTCGTTCCACTCGCCGTACAGCGGGCCGAACAGCCTGTCGGGCAAGTCGACGACGAGCTATTCGGTCACGACGACGCTTGATCTGGGCATGCGCCTCTGGCAAGGCGCCGAAGTCCATATCAACCCCGAAATGGCGCTCGGTCAGCCGTTCTCGGGCCTGCATGGTCTGGCCGGATTCACCAACGGTGAGCTGGCAAAGACGGCCGGCCCGGATCCGACGCTCTACCGCGCACGCGCCTTCTTCCGCCAGACCGTTGGCCTGGGCGGCGGCACCGAAGACCAGGAAGCCGAGATGAACCAGTTTGCCGGCCCGGTCGACAAGCGTCGCCTGGTCGTTACGGCAGGTAATTTTTCGGTGCTGGACGTGTTCGACAGCGTCACGTACGCACATGACCCGCGCACGCAATTCCTGAACTGGTCATTCCTCACGCACGGCGCGTTCGACTACGCCGCCGATGCCCGCGGCTACACCTGGGGCGCCGCCCTGGAGTATTACGACGGCGATTGGGCGTACCGCATCGGCCGCTTCATCCAACCGGAAGAATCCAACGGCCTGCCGCTCGACACGCGCATCGGCCGCCACTACGGCGATGTCTTTGAAGTCGAGCGCAGCCACACGCTTGCCGGCCAGCCAGGCAAGCTGCGCGTCATGCTGTTCCGCAACCGAACCAATATGGCGCGCTACAACGATGCCCTCGCCCTGGGTCAATCGACAGGCAGCGCGCCGGACGTCAGCCTCACGCGACGCGACAACACCAAGGTCGGTGTCGGCATCGGCGGCGAACAGCAGATCAACGACGACATTGGCGTCTTCGCTCGTGCGTCGTGGGCGGATGGCAAGACGGAAACCTACGCCTTCACGGAAATCGACCGTTCGGTGTCGTTCGGCACGATCGTCAAGGGCAGCAAATGGGGACGTTCGGAAGACACGGTGGGCCTGGCCGCGGCCATCAACATGCTATCCCCTGATCACCGCCGCTACCTGCAGCAAGGCGGCGTGGGCGTATTCCTGGGAGACGGCAAGCTGAACTACGCGCCCGAGCAGATCGTCGAGGCGTTCTATAGCTTCCAGGCGGCCAAGCACCTGTGGATCAGCGCCGACGTGCAATGGATCCGCAACCCCGGCTACAACGCGGATCGCGGCCCCGCCGTATTTTTCGGTACGCGCCTGCATACCGAGTTCTGACATTCAGCGGCGCCGGCTCAGAGCTGACGCCGATCCAGCACCGCGCGGGCGATGGTGCCCGCGTCCACGTATTCCAGCTCACCGCCCACCGGCACGCCACGCGCCAGACGCGTTGCCTTGATGCCGCGGGCCTTCAACATCTCGCCGATGTAGTGCGCCGTCGCCTCGCCTTCGCTGGTGAAGTTGGTGGCGAGGATGACCTCGGTGCACGGCCCGCCCAGCGCAGGATCGGTCGCACGGGCCAGCAAGCGTTCGAGGTGAATCTCTTTCGGGCCGATGTTGTCGAGCGGCGAGAGCCGCCCCATCAGCACGAAGTATTGACCGCGATACGTCAGCGTCTGCTCGATCATCATCTGATCAGCGGGCGTTTCCACCACGCACAGGACCGATGCATCGCGGCGCGTGTCCAGGCAGGTCTCGCAAACTTCCTGCTCGGTAAAGGTATTGCAGCGGCTGCAATGCTGGATGGATTCCGTCGCGTCAGACAGCGCCTGGGCCAGCTGCGCCGCGCCCTCGCGGTCATGCTGCATCAGGTGATAAGCCATGCGCTGGGCGGACTTGGGGCCGACCCCCGGCAGCACGCGCAAGGCCTCGACCAGCATCTGCAGCGCCGACGGCGTGCCTGGAGCGTTACGCATCACGCGTGCTCCAGAACAGTCGTGTGGTGCAGCACTTCCGGCACCGGATCATAGAAGTGGTGCAGCAGCGCACGCCAGCGCCGGTACTCCGGCGACTGCCGGAAGCCGATGGTGTGATCTTCCAGCGTCTGCCACTGCACGAGCAGCAGATAGTCGCTCGCCCGCTCCATGCAGCGCGACAACGACAGCGAAACGAACCCCCGCATCGCACCGATGAGGTGACGCGCCTCACCGAAGGCCGCCTCGAAGGCGGCCTCCTGGCCGGGCCTGACGTGCAGCAGCGCAGATTCCAGCACCATGGCGCGATCCTGATCAGCGTCGATTAGAACGGCAGCTTGAAGCCGGGCGGCAACATGCTCGCCATGCCGCCCAGGCCGGAAGTGAGCGAGCCCATCTTCTCTTGCGTGGTGGCCTCGGCCTTTCGCACGGCGTCGTTGAACGCAGCGGCGATGAGGTCTTCGAGCAGATCCTTGTCCTCGCCTTCGGCCACAAGGCTCGGGTCGATCGACACACGCTTCACGTCGTTCTTGCAGGTCATCACCACCTTCACGAGGCCAGCGCCCGACACGCCTTCCACTTCGATCAGGGCGAGTTGCTCCTGCGCCTTCTTCATGTTTTCCTGCATCTGCTGGGCCTGCTTCATCAGCCCGGCGATCTGGCCTTTCATCATGGTCGTTGCTCCTTGAAATGGGTCATGCAAGGCGCGCCGCTCCGTGGGCGCGCCGATGTTCAATGTTCAGGTCTGGGGATGCGGTTCAGTGCGCGTGCGGTTGGATCGAACCAGGGACGACCTGCGCCGCAAAGTCCCGAACCAACGCCTGCACAAACGGGTTGGCGGCGATGGCGTCTTCGGCATTGCGTTGACGCTCAGCGCGCTGCTCGGCATCGACAGCCGCCGCGGTGGCGCGTGCAGGCCCGATATCGCACGCCACGCGAACGGGCGTGCCGAAGTGTTCTGTCAATGCTGCCTCCAGGCGCTCGACGACGTTGGCGTCGGTCAGCGGGGGCAGCGGAACACGCAGGCGCATCGTTACGCCTTCCACGGCCGCCAATTCGCTCTGGTAAGCCAGTTGTTGGGCAAGACCGCGAATCGGCAGGCTCGCTGCCAGCGCCGGCCAATTGCCGTCGAACGTGGTCAGACCGCTGGCGCTCAGGTCAGGCGGTGTAGCTGCCGCTACCGGCTCTGGAGCGACCGCCTTGGCCGGAGCGGGTGCCGCTACCGGCGCCTCGATCTGTGCGGGACGTGCTACCGACTCAGGCGCCCCAGGGCGCACGCTCGAAGCGGAATCCCAGCCGGCAAAGGCTGCATCCATCTCTTCAAGCGACGGTGGAGCCAATTCGCCCGGCATTTCATCCCAAGGCGGCGGGCCGTCGTCGGAAGGCGCGGCAGCCGCAACCGGCGGCTCACGGCGCTGCGGCACGGATGCCGGCGCAGCAGCCGAATTCGGACGTGGGCCTGCAACGGGAGGGGCAGATCGTGCGACAGGCGCTGGCGCGGCCACCGGCGTAGCGGCGGGTGCAGATGCTCCACCACGGCCACGACTCGACGCCTGGCGCGCGGCAGCCAAGGCTTCCATCGCCGGCGAACGACGCGCTGGCGCGGCAGCCGGCGTCTGCACAGCCGCTGCAACGGGCGCTGGCGCCGCCGGTGTCGCTTGATAACTCGCACGCGGCGCCTCGACCATTGGCTCCGGACGCACTGCCACCGGCGCAACCTGAGCGGCCGGCGCTACCACGGGCGCCGTCGCAGTAGCCGCAGGCCGCATCGATGCGGCAGGGGTTGCCGCCAACGGCATCGCCCGCTTCGCGCCGCCACCGCCCGAAGGCGGCGCCGCGTCCCCACCCGACTGCCCGGGCTGGAACGCCAGCATACGCAGCAGCGTCATCGTGAAACCGGCGTATTCGTCCGGCGCAAGCGCCAATTCGTTGCGGCCCAGGTTGGCAAACTGGTAGAACAGTTGCACCGACTGCGCATCGAACCGCTCGGCAAGGCGGCGCACATCGTCGGCCTCGGGCCAGTCGTCTTGCACAGCGGCGGGCACAACCTGCGCCAGCGCAATCTTCTGCAGCAGCGATGCAAGGTCCTGCAGTGCGCCCGAGAAGCTCAGACTGCGCCCAGCCATCTCATCGGCAATCTCGACAAGCGCGGCGCCGTTCTCGTCGGCCAGCGCATCCAGCAGGCGCACGAGGTAGCTTTGATCAATCGCGCCAAGCATGCCGCGCACGGCAGCTTCGCTGACCTCGCCCGCGCTATACGCGATGGCCTGATCGGTGAGCGACAGCGCATCGCGCATCGAACCTTGTGCGGCCGCCGCGAGCAGACGCAGCGCGTTCGGCTCGTGGGCGATGCCCTCTTCCCCGAGGATGCGATCGAGGTGAGACACGATGTGTCCCGGCGGCATCTGCTTGAGGTTGAACTGCAGGCAGCGCGACAGCACCGTCACCGGAATCTTCTGCGGATCGGTGGTCGCGAGGATGAACTTGACGTGCTCGGGCGGCTCTTCCAGCGTCTTCAACATCGCGTTGAAGGCGTGGTTGGTCAGCATGTGCACTTCGTCGATCATGTAGACCTTGAAGCGACCGCTTGTGGGCGCGTAGACCGCGCGGTCCAACAGCTGCGCCATCTCGTCGACGCCGCGGTTGGAGGCGGCATCCATCTCGATGTAATCGACAAAGCGCCCGGCATCGATCTCGGTACAGGCGCGGCACACGCCGCACGGCTGCGCAGTGATGCCGCCCTGCCCGTCCGCGCCGACGCAATTGAGCGATTTGGCAAGGATGCGCGACAGCGTCGTCTTGCCGACACCACGCGTGCCCGTGAACAGGTATGCGTGGTGCAGGCGCTGCTGTTCGAGCGCATGCGTGAGCGCTTTCACCACGTGTTCCTGACCGACCAGCGTGGTGAAATCGCGAGGGCGCCACTTGCGGGCGAGCACTTGATAACTCATGCGGCGGATTGTAGCAAAGCGAGGTGGATTTCCGACGCGGTTTTGGAGGGGTCAACCGCCATGCGCGCCGAGCGAATTGCAAGGATATTCAAGTGAGGACGTGCGAGTCGGTTACAATGGCGGTCGGACGGGCCTCCTCGCATGGTGGCGCGGTCAACCTGGTCAGGTCGGGAACGAAGCAGCCACAGCCGTTTTCCGCCAGTGCCGAGGGTCAGGCTCGTCCCCCTTCTCTTTTCCCTTCCGCATCACCCTTCCCCTTTTCGTCTGTCCTGCCCGCGTCAGAACAACGCGCCTTGGCCGTCGTCGTGTGACGTCTGCACCGGCTTGGGCAGGGCATCCAGGTCGATCCACTCCCCCTGCGCAGTCGCCACGCCCGCGCGCACGCTGCGCCCCGGATACATCGGCGCGACGGCGGCCACATAGTCGCGCAGCTGGTCCGCATAGGCGGCGCGTTCGACGGGCAGCAGGCGCAGCTTGTAGTCGACCACGAGGATGTCGCTGCCGCGTTCGATCAGGCGATCGATGCGCAACAGCGCGCCGTCGGGGCCGAAGAGTTCGATCTCGTTATGCGCGGCGTCGAAGTGCGCGGGGTCGAAGACATGCGCCAACGCTTGGGCGGAAAGCATCCGGCGCACGGCATCGGCGGCGCGTGTGGCATCGGCTTGCGTGATGCCGGTCGCGGCGAACCAGCGCGCGATCGTCTCGGCGTCGGGCGCCTGCTCGGGCAATCCCCGGCGCGTCAAGCGTTCGAGCACCGCATGCAGCAGTTCGCCCTGCGCCACGGCCCCTTGGTCGAAGACGATATCGGCGGGACCTTCGGCGGATGCGCCCGCCGCACCGACACGCACCGTCACCGTCAGCGGCGCGCGGAAGTCGTGGTAAGAAACAGCCTCCGCCGCGGCAGCATTGACGGCCGAATCGGTTGCGCCATCAAGCCTCGGCGCGGGTGACGCAACCCCGGCCGTAGCGAGCAGCGTGTACCAACTGGCCGTGCCGTCCACTTCGGGCGCATCGCCCTCATCGACAGATTGGGCCGCCGTGGCATCACGCTTGTTGGCGACGCCGGAAACGATCAGCGCTTGCCGCGCGCGCGTCATCGCCACGTAGAGCAGGTTCCAGTTCTCGCGCTCCGCAAGCTCGTTTTCCTGCTTGAAGAGAGGCCCGCGCGCCAAGCCACGCTCGGATGTCTTGCCAAACGCCGAGAAATGCGCGGGTGCCGGCGCGCCGGGCGGCCAGTCGATCAAGATCCCGGCGGTGTCGACGCGCGCGTCGCTGTGGTGGCTGTCGAGCAGCACGACGAACGGCGCTTCGAGCCCCTTCGACGCATGTACGGTCAATATCTGTACAGCGTCGAGCCCTTCGCTGGCGACTTCGGCGTCGATGGCATCCGGCGCTTCCGTGTCGCCCTGCATGCCTTCGTCGGGGCTTTCGTCCTCGTCGCCTTGGCGGATGGCGCGCAGCTCCGCCATGAATTTCGGCAGGCTCGGATACCGGCCACCGTCCAGGTCAAGCGCAAGCTTCAGAAACGCATCCACGTTGGCGAGCACCTGGTCGCGATTGGCGGCGGGTGCGCGCTCAGCGTAGCGGCGCTTGAGTTCGCCGGTGTAGACGATGTGATCCAGCAGATCGTGCACCGGCAGTGTGGGCGCCACCGCCAGCCAACGCGACAGCATGCGATGCGCGTGGCGAAACGTGGGCGGCGCGTCGGTCTGTCCGGCCAACGCGGTCAGCCGCTCCCACCATGTCAGTGCGACCGCGCCTTCGCCAAACTGCGCCAGCGCGATGAGATCATCGTCCGAGGCGGCAAAGACCGGGCTGCGCAGCACATGCGCGAGCGACAAATCGGCCTGCGGCGTCATGAGGAAATCGAGCAACGCGCACAAATCGAGCGCTTCGAGCGTCGCCAGCAGACCGCCGCGGCGCGGGCTCAAATACGGCACACCCGCGTCGCGCAGCGCGCGTTCGTAATCGGCGAGATAGCGCTTGCGGCGGACGAGCAGCTGGAAATCGCTCCAGCGCACAGGGCGCTCGACACCGCCTTCGCGAATGCGCTCGCTGACGTGCAACGCGCGCAGGCAGGCGGCCACTTGGCGGCCCTCTGCATATCGCTGCGAATCGCCGGCCTCTTCGCGCGGTTCGGTCAGCGTATCGCGGGGTGCAGCTTCGTCGGCCTGCTCGACTTCAGGCACGGGCACCAGCGGCAACAGCAGCGCTTGGCCCACAGGCGCATCCACGGCGGTGCTTTGCTCAGCGTAGATGGGATAGTCGCCGCGCGCCCGCGCCTGCAGGAATACGGCGTTGACCCACTCCAGCACGGCCGGCGCATTGCGACGCGTGCGGTTGGTGCGCAGCACGGTCGCGTTGAATTCGGCGACCAGCATTTCACGCGCAGCATCGAACAACCGCGCATCCGCGCGGCGGAAACGGTAGATCGATTGCTTCGGATCGCCCACCAGAAACACGCTCGGCTGCATGCCGGTGCCTGCATAGCCGGCCAGCCAGCCTTGCAGGATGCGCCACTGCATCGGGTTCGTATCCTGAAACTCGTCGAGCAGCAGATGCTTGTAGCGCGCGTCGAGCCGCACCTGCAGGTAGGCGGCGGTATCGTCTTGCTGCATCAGGCGCGCCGCTTCCCATTCGAGATCGGTGAAGTCCATCGCCCGCGCCTGGCGCTTATACGCCTGATAGCGATCGATGAGTGCGTCGCCCAGCGCAAACAATGCAGCGTTGACGGCGCGCACGCGGGCTTCCTGGCGGCGGGCCTGGATGGTCGTCAGCGTCTCGCAGAGCGTGGTGTGCAAGGTCACCAGCGTTTGGGCGTGCTCGTCGCCGACGGCTTTGATGAGCGCCTTGGTCGGCTTGCAAGCGCGCGCCTTGCCGGCCTGCGTGTGGAAAGCGGCAAACAGCACGTCAAAGGCCTGCGCGCGGGCGGCCTCATCCGACAGGTCCATTCCGCGCGCCGCGGTGACCGCAGATTCAATGGCCACCGCACGCTTGCCCTCGGCCGCACCGCCCTGCCCGAGCCAGCCGGATACGCGCAGCATGTCGGCGAGCAACGCCGCATCCTGCAGCGCTTCGATCAGCGGATCGACCGTCGCATCGTCGCCGAGCAGCTCATCCAGCGCATCCAGCGGACGACCGCTCGCCTGCGTCTTGTAGGCCCACCAATCGCTGCGCTGATGGAACATGGCGTCGAGCAGGCGACCGGCCTGGAAATCGCCGACCAAATCGGCAAGCGTTTCATACGCGGCGCGCAATTCAGCGTGATCTTCGGCCAGCAAGCCGCGCCAGAAAGGCGCCCAAGCTTCACGCCGCAGCCGCCCGGCGTCTTCACGCAACGACGCGCCCTGCTGCACGCCGGACGACAACGGCGCCCCCCGCAGCAGCGAACCAAACCAACCGTGGAACGTGTCGATCGCCATGCGCGACGGCGATTCCAGCACGCGCGCATACAGCCCGCGCGCGGTTTCAATCAGCGCCGGCGCATCACGCTCATCCACCGTGCGGGCGATGAGCTCTCGCACGACGCCTTCATCGTCGGCGCTGGCCAGCTGCGCGAGGATGTCGAGCAAACGCTGGCGCATCTCTTCGGCCGCCTTGCGCGTGAACGTGATGGCGAGAATGTCGGACGGTGCCGCACCTGCCAGCAGCAAACGCAACATGCGCGTGACCAGCAGCCACGTCTTGCCGCTGCCCGCACACGCTTCCACCACGACCGAGCGCTGCGGATCGCACGCCGCGCGCGAAAAAGCCTCGGGCGAGACGGCCGCGCCGTCGCGTTCGTAAGCGTGATCGCTCATGCCGCCCCCTCCGGCTCGCGGGGCGCGCCGTCGGTCCAATACCCCTTGCGGCACAAGCCACGCGCCGCGCAATAGCGGCACGCCGATTCATCACCGAACGCCGGCAGCGGCGCACCGGCTGCGAGGGCCGTCATGTCCTTTTGCATCTGTTCGATCAACCAGTCGACAACTTGCGTGAAGTCGGGCAATGCAACGTCGCGCTTGTCCCCGCGCGCCTCGCCGTCCAGCGAAACCCAGCCGCCGGAATCCGCGCGCGCGTCGAGCACGCCGTAAAACGGCAGCTGGCAATCCTCAAACGGCGTCTTGGCGCGACGCACGAGCACCATTTGCGATTGCGTCTTGTAATCGAGCACCGCCACGCCGTTTTCGTCGTGCACGTCAATGCGGTCGATGCGACCGCGCAGGCGCAGCGGGCGCTCGTCCGGCAACGTGATGGACGTATCGACATCGACCTCGCCCGCCTCAAAGCGCCAGCCATCGGCCTCGCGCGCGGCCTGCCATGCCAAGTACGAGGGCATCACGCCGAGCCAGCGCCGATAGAAGCGCAGCGCGTTGCCATCCTCGGCCAGGAGCGGGCCGAACTGCTCGTCGGTGATCGTTTGCAGCAGTGCTTGGCGATCCGCCGGATCGTGCATCGGCGCTTCCAGCAGCTGCCGGTGAAAGCGATGCAGGATCGCGTGCAAAATCTCGCCGATGTCGCGTTTCTCCAGCTCATCGGACACCTCTTCCAACTCGCCCAGGCGCAGCATGCGGCCGACGAAAAACTGGTAAGGACAGCGGCGCAGGCTGTTGTAAGCAGCCGCACTGAGCTTGGACGGCACCAGCGTCGGCGCGGAGGGCGCAGGCATGTCGGTCGGCTGGCTCGTGGTCTGCAGGCTGGGCAACGTGACCGACGTATCGATACGCACACCGCTCACCGCCAACCGGCGTTGCAGACGTTCTAGCCAGCCGGAAAGCCGATGCGGCTCGCCGCGTCCGCCGTGGCGTTGCCAAGTCAACACCACCTCGGGCTGATTGAGCAGCACTTCGGCCAGGTCCCGCGCCTGCTGCGCAAAGCGCTGGGCGCGGTCGGGCAAGCCCAATTCCCGGCGCACATCGTTGGAGAAAAACAGCCACTCCGGCTGTGCCGAGGGCAACTGCGCATCGTCGCAGCCGACCACCACCACGCCATCGAAGCGCCGCATGCGCGCGCCATTCAGGGGCAGGATGACAACGCGCCGGTCCGCCGGCGGTGAAGGCTCGCTGAAGACCGCAGATTCGAGCAGCATCGACAGCAAGGCACGCCACTCGGTGAGCGAGAATCGCGCGCCCGCATCGGTGCTGCCGTGTATCGATGTGCGCAGACGATCAATCCAGTCCAGCAACTGGCGGCCTGCATCGTCGTTCTGCAAGCCGGTGCGCATATGCAGGCGATCGAGCGTGCCTGCCAGCAGCGTTACCCAGGCGTCAAGCGTCGCGCTGCCTGCCCGGCGCCACAGCGCGGCTTCGTCGGCCAACACGCCGAGGCGATCGGCCAGGCGGCTGACCTTCGCTTCGCCATCGGCTTCATTGGCGGAGCGGTCGGCCACCAGTCGGCGCAATCGCCCCCAACCGCCCGAAACGTTGTGCCGGCGCACCCGGCGCTCCAGCTCTGCGACCCATGCGGGCGTGGCCGTACCGGCATCTGCATCGCGCAAACAGAATGGGCTTTTGACGAGATCGAGGAGCGCCGCGGTATCGCCGTCGCCCTGCACCACGTCGACCCAGCGCATGAGCGCCGCAGCGGCGCGCGTCGTCGAAAGTTTCCAGCCGGTCTCGTCGCGCACCGGCACGTTCACGCGCGCCAGCAACGCGCGAACACGCCGCGCCACGATGCGATCCTGCGCCACCAACGCCAACGAGCGGCGCCCGGCGTTCAGCCAATCGACCAGCGTATGCGCGGCGAAGGCCGCTTCGTCCTCAAAACGCGCGGCGCCGGCAATGCGCAGGATTGGCGCCGGCATCTGCGCATCGGCGCCATCGTCCGCAGCCTGTGCGGCCGTCGCGCACTCGGGCCAGGCGTGCAGCAGCAAGTCGCGAAAATCCGCATGCGTGGAAGGCGCCGCAGATGTGCCGGTCTCGGGCGCATTCCAGTCGTAGCCGATGCTCAGCACCGGCACGCGCTCGGCGGCACGCTGCAGAAAATCGAGGTCGACCGCCTCGGCGTCCGTCGGGCTCATCCAGACGATGGGGCCGTGCAGTTCGTCAAGCAGACGCCGCATAGCGCGCAACCGCATTGGAATCGGGTCCGTCGCGCCCGACAGCAAGCGCCAGAACGTCAGCACAATGCGCGATTCGGTACCAAGAAAGCGTTCAGATAATTGTGCGTAGGTGCGTTCCAACGCCTCGGCCAACGCGGACTCCAGCTCATCGGGCCGTCCATCTGCGCCGCTGTGCGCCGCGTCTAGCGTCAGCCAGCGTTGCGACAGCTCATCCGACACCGTCACGAGCACCTGCGCGACGCCCCAGAGGGCGGCATCGTCCTGTGCGCCGAGCGCTTCACGCAGCCAAGCCTGCGTCTTGAGGGCCTGCTGCACCGCAAGCAATCGGGATAGCGGCGTGCGTGCGGCGGGCAAGCCTGCTTCCGGTGGCAAATCGAGCAGCCAATGCCCCAAGGTCAGAATGCGCGGCAGCAAACGCGGCGTGCCGGCCGCCTGCGCGCTGGCATGCAGGGCACTGCGCACGCCCGGTATCTGAGCGGCGGTCGGCACGACGATCGTGGCGCTGCCGGCGGTTTGCGCGTGCGCATCCAGAAAGCGCCATGCAGCGTCGGCGGCACGGGAAAGGAATGCTGGGCCGGGCGCGAAGGCAAGCGTCTGCATGCGTGGAATATGGCGATATACCGGAAAGCGAAGACCTGCAGCTATCGATGCGATAGCCACAATCAACGGTCAAATCGGTTGAAAATGGGGGCCTCGGTACTATATCAGCAGCACCCGCGCCGACAGTGGTCCCAATACACGCTGGTTCGTGTAATCGTGTAATGTATGGGTTCGGCGCACGTCGCCAGCTTTTACGAAATAACAGAGGTTCCCGCCATGAGCGAACAGATCAAGTATGTGAGCGACGCGTCCTTCGAGGCAGACGTGCTCAAGTCCGACAAACCCGTGCTGGTCGATTTCTGGGCCGAATGGTGCGGTCCCTGCAAAATGATCGCCCCGATCCTGGACGAAGTTTCCAAGGACTACGGCGAGAAAGTGCAGATCGCCAAGATCAACGTCGATGAGAACCAGGGCGTGCCGGCCAAGTTCGGCATTCGCGGCATCCCGACGCTGATTCTGTTCAAGAATGGCGCTGTGGCCGCTCAGAAGGTCGGCGCGCTGTCCAAGTCGCAACTGACCGCATTCCTGGACAGCCACCTGTAAGCCGCTTTCGGCTGCGGGCGACCCTTCGCGTTGCCCCCCACACACGCTGGCGCACTTCCGCCTGGAAGCTCGCCAGCGTTGTGCTAAGATGGCAGCCAATCTGTTTCCCCGAGCGTTCGCTCGACCTTTCCCCCCTCCCCCGTTTCTCGTTTCGCCGCCCGTTCGGGCCCTTCCCTCATCTTTCGTCTATGCATCTGACAGAACTGAAATCCTTGCACGTGTCCCAATTGCTGGAAATGGCGGGACAGCTGGAGATCGATAACGCGCAGCGCATGCGCAAACAGGAATTGATGTTTGCCATCCTGAAAAAGAA
Source organism: Ralstonia edaphi (assembly GCF_958350185.1). Lineage (NCBI taxonomy): Bacteria > Pseudomonadati > Pseudomonadota > Betaproteobacteria > Burkholderiales > Burkholderiaceae > Ralstonia > Ralstonia edaphi. The sequence goes on along the minus strand of NZ_CATWHI010000005.1, from coordinate 221,783 downwards.
GGCGAAACAGGGCGAAACGATTTTCGGTGATGGCACGCTTGAAGTCCTGCCCGACGGCTTCGGTTTTCTGCGCTCGCCCGAGACTTCGTATCTGGCCAGCACCGACGACATCTACATCAGCCCGTCGCAGATCCGCCGATTCAATCTGCACACCGGTGACACGATCGAAGGCGAAGTCCGCACGCCCAAGGACGGCGAACGCTACTTCGCGCTGGTGAAGGTCGACAAGGTCAACGCGCAGCCTCCCGAAGCGGTCAAGAACCGCATCATGTTCGAGAACCTGACGCCGCTGCACCCCAACAAGCCGCTCACGCTCGAACGCGACATCAAGGCCGAAGAAAACATCACCGGCCGCATCATCGACATGATTGCCCCGATCGGCCGCGGCCAACGCGCGCTGCTGGTGGCAAGCCCGAAGTCGGGCAAGACCGTGATGCTGCAGCACATTGCGCACGCCATCGCGACGAACCATCCGGAAGCCGAGCTGTTCGTGCTGCTGATCGACGAGCGCCCGGAAGAAGTGACCGAAATGCAGCGCACCGTGCGCGGCGAAGTGGTGGCATCGACGTTCGATGAGCCTGCCGTGCGTCACGTGCAAGTGGCTGAAATGGTCATCGAAAAGGCCAAGCGCCTGGTCGAGCTGAAGAAGGACGTGGTGATCGTGCTGGACTCGATCACGCGTCTGGCCCGTGCCTACAACACCGTGGTGCCGACCTCGGGCAAGGTGCTGACCGGCGGTGTCGACGCCAACGCGCTGCAGCGCCCGAAGCGTTTCTTCGGTGCGGCGCGTAACCTGGAAGAAGGCGGTTCGCTGACCATCATCGGCACGGCGCTGATCGAAACCGGCAGCCGCATGGACGACGTGATCTACGAAGAATTCAAGGGCACCGGCAACATGGAAGTGCACCTCGAACGCCGCCTGGCCGAGAAGCGCGTCTACCCGGCCATCAACCTGAACAAGTCGGGCACGCGCCGCGAAGAACTGCTGATCAAGCCGGACATCCTGCAGAAGGTGTGGATTCTGCGTAAGTTCATCCACGACATGGATGAAGTCGAGGCGATGGAATTCCTGCTCGACAAACTCAAGACGACGAAGAACAACGCCGAGTTCTTCGACATGATGCGACGCGGCGGCTAAGTCTCCTGCCTGCATAGCGAAAAGCGCACCCGTTGTGGTGCGCTTTTTTATTGCTGGGTCAACTGCCTGTTTTTACAGGGGATTCTCGCGTCAAAGTTGTGAAATTCGCTAGTTCATTTGCATTACGAAGCCGCTGCGCAAGCGTTTGCCACCATCGTCCTTAAACTTCATCGCAAAACAGAAACGCGGCAACCATACTGCAAGCCTGCCCTGGCCGAGCCGCCTCGGCAACGAACAAACCACACGAAAAATCGAACGGGGGAAACCATGCGCGAAGAGTCGCTGGAATGTACTGCTGCGTGCCGAACCGTCGTAGTGGCGTCACGCGCGGGGATGGGGGAGATCGACGAAACGATTCTGGGTGCGGACTGGCAGGTGCGACGCGTGACCTCGATGCGTGAGCTGGGCTGTGCCATTCGTGACGGCGTTCCCAAGGCGGGGTTGGTGGATTTCGGCAGTGCGTTCTCGGCTGCGGAGCTGGATCTGCTCGAGCGATGCATGCAGGTGCCGCATGTGGGCTGGGTGGCCGCGCTGCCGCCGGCCATGCTCAATCACGAACGCGTGCGCCAGCTTGTGCGCGATTACTGCGTGGACTACGTGCAGATGCCGCTGCGCACGGACGAGGCAGCGTATTCGCTGCGTCACGCCTGGGGCATGGCATCGCTCGCGCAGGAAGTCACGCCCACGCCGAAGGCCAATCATGCGCGCATGCTGGGCGAGTGCCCCGCCATGCACGGTCTGTTTCGCGCGATCCGCAAGGTCGCTCAAAACAACGCACCGGCCTTCATCGCCGGCGAATCGGGCACCGGCAAGGAGCTGACCGCGCAGGCCATTCACGAGGCGTCCTCGCGCGCAGGCGGCCCGTTCATCGCCATCAATTGCGGGGCGATTCCGCCGCATCTGATCCAGTCCGAATTGTTCGGCTATGAAAAAGGCGCCTTTACCGGCGCGCACCAGCGTCATATCGGCTGGGTGGAGCACGCCAACGGCGGCACGCTGTTCCTCGATGAAATCGGCGACCTGCCGCTGGAGAGCCAAGTCAGCCTGCTGCGCTTCCTGCAGCAAGGCACGATCACGCGTCTGGGCGGACACCAGGCGATTCCGCTGGACATCCGCATCATCTCGGCAACGCACGTGGACTTGGAAGCGGCCCAACACCACGGCGGATTCCGTACCGACCTGTTTCATCGACTGTGCGTGCTGACCTTGTCGGTGCCACCGCTTCGCGAACGCGGCAGTGACATCGTGCTGCTGGCCGAACACATCCTGGCTCAGCACGCGAGCGAAGCCTCGCACCGCATCCGCGGGTTCACGCCCTGCGCGCTCCACGCGATGATGCATTACCCCTGGCCGGGCAACGTGCGCGAGCTCATCAACCGCGTGCGTCGCGCTCTGGTGATGACCGACAACCGCAAGATCTCGGCCGCCGACCTGCATCTCGAAGGCTATGCCTCCGTGTCGGGCCAGACGCTGGAAGAAGCACGCGAAGGCGCCGAATCGGATGCCATTCGCACGGCCATCGCCCGCAACGGCTTCCATATGGGCATGACGGCGCGCGAACTGGCAGTGTCGCGCGTCACGCTGTATCGGTTGATGCAGAAGCACGGCATTCGGGCAGAGCATCCGCTGCATCCGGCCTAGGCTTGGTCGCATCGCTTTCATTCCGATCGTCGGGGCGTAGCGCTGATGCTGCGTCCCGGATGCGCTTTGGAGAAGGAGAAGCGGCGAGACCGAATTGGCCGCGCGAGCTCCTCATCCGGTCCATCCAATAGTTGGTTCAACGGACTGAATCCGGCAGCCGGCACCAGACGAAACGGAGGCCGCCAGCGCAGCAAACGCGGTCAGGTTGGCTTGCATCGGGATCCCATGCGAAGGATGACTAGTAAGAAAAGAGTGCCCGCCGGGGGACGGAGCACGAAACCGTTGAACGGGTACGATGCCACCCCGTCCGTTGCACGTTGCGAACGCGCCACATTTTGGTGCGCCTTCGCGAGCATCAACAATGACGCCCGCCGCCGAGAGACTGACGCGGCGCCTGTAATCCGGCGCGGTAGCTGCACATGCCTCGATACACCCCACTTCCGGGGGGATTGCGCAAGCCCCGTCGCCGTTGGATTGTTAAGCCACGCATGCGACGTACTCAGTTCGCCGTCCGTGAGCGCGGACACGACAGAACCGGTGGATGGATCGAATGCGCGGGTGGGAATAGGACCGAATGCGAGTCGCGCCGGCAACGTATCGGCGAGAACGCTTCGAAGGGCGACCAGCAGCGTGATGACACGCCGCATAACGAGATCGCCGTCTACTGCGAGCGCCGGCTTCATGACGACCATGGCCGCGCGATTTGCGACCACTCCGGTCTTCTCGACCATCCACCCGAACGGCAAACGTCGAGCACAGCGCTGCGCGATTGTCGGCATGGCTCGCTCCTCCCCGAAGGGTATAGAGCGACATCCATGCCATGACGGCTAACGCCTTGTTTTAACGGGATATTTTTCACACGGAGAACCACCCAACCCGGCATGGCATGCGTTTTTTGTGTCGCGACTGAAACAGCGGTCGCCATAAAAACCGCGGTAGTCAGGTGGAGGCTCTCCGGTGGCCGAATTGCGCGCCCTGGCAAACGCTGGGCTACAGTACCCAGGACGCAGCAACGAGGGTCCCGAGGCATGGCCGTGGCGCCTGTCATTTTTGACTTCCGCCACTAAAATGATTCGGAACGGGGGTCTGCTCCGGCCTGTATCTCGCCTGGGCGACAAGGATGTTCGCAAGATCGGTAACAGGTCGAGAACAACGATGAACACTGTTTTGATCGAAGCCCATCCGTTGGTGCGTACAGGCATTGCGCACCTGCTACGGACGCTCAAGGGCGTCACTGGCGTCACTGTCGTCGAACCGGACGAAGGGATGTTCGACGCCATCGAAACCAATGCCGATGCAGGTCTTCTTGTGATCGGCCTGCCGCTGCCACATCTCGACGAGTTGTCGGCCATCGGCGAGATCATGCACCGCCCGCACGCGCGCCACGTGGTCGTGCTGGCTGAATCCGAATCGCCCGACATTATCCGTACGCTCATGCAGATGGGCTTGTCGGGGTACACGCTCAAGCATTCGCCGGGCGAAGTCATCGCGGCTTCGCTTGAGCTGGTGCTCGTGGGCGGTCAATACATTCCGGCCAGCGCGCTGCTGCCGGAATCGCGTCTGGACGGCGCGCCCAACCCGGCGCTCGCAGGCGACCCGCAAACCGATCCAAAGCTGCTCGGCATTACGCCGCGGCAGTACGAGATTCTGGTGCTGCTCTCGCGCGGGCATCCGGTCAAGACGATCAGCCGCATGCTGAACATCTCCGAGGCCACAGCCAAGGCGCATATCAGCACGCTGTATCGGCGCCTGAAGGTCCGCAGCCGCACCGAGGCGGTATACGTCGCCAATCAGCGCGGGGCGCGCCTGCTCTCGGTCGCCTGACTCCATCCAAAGCGAGAGCGCACGTCGCAAAGTCGCACGCGACGGCCGATATACTGGCCGCATGCTTTCGTCCGTTTTCCGCTGGTTCTCAGGCCGCGCACGCACGCGGCGCCTGACCCGTTACGCCATCTCCGACGCGCTGTGGTCACGCGCGCTCGACGGCCTGCCCTTTCTGCTCGATTGGCCTGACGCGGACCTCGCACGCCTGCGTGAAACGGCCACGCTCTTCATCGCCGAAAAGGAGTTCACCACCGCGCACGATTTGCTGCTCACCGACGAGATGGTGGTCAGCATTGCCGTGCAGGCAAGTGTGCCGATCCTGGAATTGGGCATCTCGTGGTACGGGGGATGGCACGGTGTGGTGATCTACCCCGGCGAGTTCATCATCCGCAAGGAAGTCATGGACGAAGACGGCGTCGTGCACCACGTGCGCGAAGAAGCCGCCGGCGAAGCATGGGAGCACGGCCCGGTCATCCTGTCGTGGCAGGACATCGAACTCGGAGGCGCACTGGCCGAGCCCGGCGCGCAGCCGTACAACGTGGTCATGCATGAGTTCGCGCACAAGCTGGACATGCTCAACGGCGAATCGGACGGCATCCCGGCGTTTTCATCGCGCCTGCATGGCAGCGTCGACCGCGAGCAATGGGCCGATGACCTCTACGCCGAGTACGACGCCTTTGCCCATCGTTGCGAGCAGATTCCGGAGCGCCGGTGGAGCGACGATCCGATCCTGTCGTTGCTCGACCCTTATGGCGCAGAGCATCCGGCTGAGTTCTTTGCGGTGGCGTCGGAGGTGTTCTTCGTCGAACCGGTGGCCATGCTAGAGACGCTGCCGTCGTTGTACGCGCTCCTGCAGGCCTTCTACCTGCAGGATCCGGCACGGCGCGTGCTGGAATCTGAACAACGCCAGGAGGGCTTCCTGCCATGACGATTCGCCAAGCGCTTCGTGCAACGCTGCTCGCTAGCTGCCTCGCTGCCGGTACGGTGTTGGCACAACCCACCGTGCCCGTGGTCCTCAGCGTCACCGCGCAATTCGATGGGCAATCCGAAACCAAACGCGTCACGCTTGCGACGGACACGTCCACCACGGGGCAGCACGTTGCCTTGCTCGAACGTACGCATACGTACGACGTGGGCGGTTCGATGCCGCGCAAAGAATGGGAGACGCGCTTCGCCGCCGGCCTGCCCGACGACACGATCCCGCAGGGCTGCGACACCACCACGTGCCAATTCATACGTCACCGCTGGGCCAAGACCGGCGTCGACGTCACCCTGCGGCCGATGGTCGTGTCGGGCGAGTTTCAGACACTCTCCATCGGCGTAACGCTCCATCGGTTCCAGCCCTCCCCTGACGCGGAGGCCCCTGCCCGGGTCGATACCTGGACACGCAACCTCGACACCTCGTTGCGCATCGGCGACACCAAAACGATGGACCTGGACGGCCACGGCGTGCTGACGATCGAACGCTTGGCCGCGCCGTGATCGAAATAGGCTTGATTAGTCACTTTTCGATGCGCCGGCACGACGGATTTTGCGGCAAGCGCGTTGCTCAAGCCTTTGTTTCTCTGGCATAATTCTCGTTTCTCCACCCGGCAAGTGATTCGAGGGCTGGTCGCACGGTGGCTCCTACCCTGTGAGCACCTGAAGCGCGCCGCGAATTGGCTACCTCTACCCCAGGGCCCATCATGAAAGAAGGCATTCACCCGAATTACCGCGAAGTCGTGTTCCAGGACATGTCCAGCGACTTCAAGTTCATCACCCGCTCGACCATCCAGACCAAGGAAATGATCACGCTGGACGGCAAGGAATATCCGCTGGCCAAGATCGAAGTCTCGTCCGAATCGCACCCGTTCTACACGGGCCAGCAAAAGGTTCTGGACACGGCCGGCCGCGTCGAAAAGTTCCGCAACAAGTTCGGCAGCAAGATCGGCAAGGCTGCCAAGTAATATCGGCGCCGGAGACGGCTCAGCGCATGATCCGCTCAGTGCAGACCGTCTTAGTGGTCAGAAAAAGGCAGCTCCGGCTGCCTTTTTTGTTTCTCGGCACATGGTAGGCCGTTGATTCGGCCCCTCTTTACGATCCGCACGTCGCTGTGCAACCCCGGCTGGGCTCGCCTGGTCTGACACTCGATGAACACCACCCGCGTCTCGCGCATCCGCCTGACTGCCGCCGCCACCCGCGAGTTGCCGCGTTGGCTGCTGCTCGCCATCTGCGTCATCTACGGCCTGTCGGGGCTGTTCTCGCGCGACCCGTGGAAGAACGAAGACGCCGCCGGCTTCGGCGCGATGTGGACGCTGGCCACCGGCAACGCGCTGGACTGGCTGATGCCGAACATCGTCGGCCGCCCGGTCGTGCAATCGGGGCCGCTGGTGTTCTGGATCGGCGGGGCGTTCATTCGCCTCTTCGGACAATGGCTGGGGCCGGCAGATGCGTCGCGCCTGGCCACCGCTCTCTTCTTCTTCGTCACCTGCGCGTGCATCTGGTATGGCGCCTATCTGCTGGGGCGCCGTGCGGAGGTCCAACCGTTTGAATTCGTCTTCGGTGGCCAGCCCAACACGCGCGACTACGGCCGTACGCTTGCGGATGGTGCGCTGCTGATCTTCCTCGCCTGCGTAGGCCTGGCGCAGCGCGGTCACGAGACGACGCCGCTCGTTGGGGCGCTGTGCTTCGTTGCGGTCGCGGTATATGGCTTGATCCGCGCGCTCGACAAGCCGGTGCACGGCAGCCTCATCTACGGCGTCGGCATCGGTTGCCTGTCGCTGGCGGGCGGCCCAATCCTGCCATTGGCAATCACGGTGGCCGTATTGATCGCCGCACACGCCACGCGCGTGGTGCCGCTGCGCCCGCTGCTGACAGTGGCGCTGCCCGTGTCGCTCGTTATCGGCTGCTCATGGCCGGCGATGGCGTACTTGCTGGCAAATAATCCGACTGACGCTGTGACGTACGTTCGAGAATGGGCGCGCTTCGATCGCCATCAGTATGCTGGCCCCACGGCCCATTCGCTTGGCTTTGTCGCGCGCAACCTGCCGCTGTTCGCATGGCCGGTCTGGCCGCTGGCTGCATGGGCATGGAAGAGCTGGGGCGGCATGCGTACCGCTCCGCATATCACGCTGCCGCTGGCTGTCTTCCTGCCGCAATTTGTATTGCTGCTCATGCAGCCTCACCCGGGCGACGACGGTTTCCTCTTGCTGATTCCGCCGATGGCCGTGATGGCGACGTTCGCGCTGCCAACGCTCAAGCGCGGTGCCATCAGCGCAATCGACTGGTTTGCGCTGCTGGCCTTCACCATCCTGGGCGGCACGCTCTGGCTGCTGTGGATCGCCAAGATGACGGGTTTCCCGCCTCAGCTTGCGCGCAACGTGTACCGCATCGTGCCCGGCTATCGACCCGAGTTCAGCTGGACCGCACTGGTATGCGCGCTGCTCGTGACTGCCGCGTGGGTGCTGATCGTCGTCTGGCGCACATCGCGCGCGCCCAAGGCCATCTGGCGTGCCGTGGTGATCTCGGCCGCCGGCACCACACTGATGTGGGTGCTGATGATGACGCTGTGGCTGCCCACCATCAACTACGCCAAGACCTACCGCGATGTCGCGCAGTCAGCCGCCCTGGCGCTGCCGCGCACCTACACGTGTGTGCAGCCGATCCGCATGGGCGATGCGCAGCTCGCGTCGTTCGCGTACTTCGGCCACATCCGTTTTGGCAATGCGGAAGACAACTGCGACATCCTGCTGCGCCACGACCCATACGACTACGGCGCACCAACGAGCGTCTCCAACTTCGAGTGGCGCCTGATCTGGGAAGGCCGCCGCCCCGCCGACCGCGATGAGCACTTCCGTATGTACCGCCTGACCGAGGCCGCGGCGGCCACGCATCCGCCGCCGAACCCGGCAACCACACGCCGACGCAAACTGCGCCAGTAACGCTTCCGCAGCACCTCCATGTTTGTCGCCGACGTCCGCCGCATTACCGCACTGGCTTGGCCGGTACTGATCGGCCAGTTGGCAGTCATCGCCTTTGGCGTCCTCGATACGGCGATGGCCGGCCGCGCCTCTGCGGCAGACCTCGCTGCCATCGGGCTCGGCGGATCGATCTACGTGACGATCTACATCAGCCTGATGGGCGTACTGCAAGCGCTCTCGCCCATCGCCGGACAACTGTACGGCGCGCAACGGCACAGCGAGATCGGCCAAGAAGTGCGCCAGGCCGTTTGGCTCGGACTGGTGCTCGCGGCGATCGGCATGCTGATCCTCTGGTTCCCCGCCCCACTCCTGCAACTGGCGGACGCCACGCCGGAACTCACGGAGAAAGCCACCGCCTATCTGCGGTATGAAGCGCTCGCGTTGCCCGCAGCGCTCGGCTTCCGGATCTACTCTGCGCTGAACAACGCACTGTCGCGCCCCGTGATGGTGACGGTGCTGCAGCTGGCAGGTCTTGCCATCAAGTTGCCGCTGAACGCGCTCTTCCTGTATGGCGGCGTGGGCCTCCCGGCGATGGGCGGCCCGGGATGCGCACTCGCCTCGATGATCATCAGTTGGCTATGGTTTGCCGCAGCGATTGCCATCCTGACGCGCAATCCGGCTTACAGGCCGTTCGCGATTTTCACGCGCTACTCGCCGCCCAACCGTGCACGGCTGTGGGCGCTGGTACGCCTGGGTGTGCCGATGGGCTTCACCTATCTGATCGAGATCACGTCGTTCACATTGATGGCGATCTTCATCGCCCGCCTCGGCACGGTTGTGCTGGCCGGACACCAAATTGCAGCCAACCTGGGGGCGGTTGCCTATATGGTGCCGCTGTCACTGTCGATCGCGACGTCTACGCTGGCGGCGCAATCGATCGGCGCGCGCGATCGCGTGGCGGCCCGGCGCATCTCGTTGAACGGCATCAGGTTGGCGGTGATGTGTGCGGTCATCGTTGGCGCGGCGGTGTTGTTCCTGCGGCGGGAGTTGGTGGGCCTCTACACGCACGATGCCGCTGTCCTGGCGATTGCGGTGCCCCTGCTGCCCTTCATCGCCTTCTACCAGATGTTTGACGCGCTACAGGTCATGACGGCGTTTATCCTGCGCGCATACAAGATCGCGCTCATCCCAACCGTTATCTACGCGCTCTCACTGTGGGGCGTAGGCCTGGGCGGCGGCTATGTGCTCGGATTTGGACTGCTAGGGGACGTTGCGACGGCACTGCGTGGCGCAGCGGGCTTTTGGGCGGCCAATGCGCTCAGTTTGATGGTGGCCGGTGCATTGCTGCTCAGCTATTTCAATCGCGTCAGCCGCACCGCCGATTAAAGCAAGCCATTCGCGGCCGCTTTAAAACGACATCAATCCGGATCGACTGGAATTGAATAGAAAGCGCAAAAGAAAAAACCCGCTGCAAGCAGCGGGTTTTGATTTGGCGGAGCGGACGGGACTCGAACCCGCGACCCCCGGCGTGACAGGCCGGTATTCTAACCGACTGAACTACCGCTCCGTGTCGGTTGCAAAATCAGCTAGAGACTGATTTTGCTAATGAGCTTCTGGTTAAGCTCTTGTTTTGGCGTCCCCTAGGGGATTCGAACCCCTGTACTCACCGTGAAAGGGTGATGTCCTAGGCCTCTAGACGAAGGGGACAGAAACTGTTTTGCAACGCTTTCTGTCTTACGCAGCGAAGTCCGCTACTATAACGAACTTTTTTGCGTTTTGGAAGCCTCTTTTCAAAATTTATTTTTGAATCGAATCTTCCGGCATTTTGGTGGAGCTAAGCGGGATCGAACCGCTGACCTCTTGCATGCCATGCAAGCGCTCTCCCAGCTGAGCTATAGCCCCAAGGTACTGCCTTTTACTGCTTGCTTCTTACTGCATTTCGCTTCGTGTTGCAGCGAAAACAAGAGTATAGGGGAAGTGTTTAGCGCTTGGCAATACCCTTTCGCAAAAATTTTTGAGCCGCATTGATCACGCCGCCAAGCGACGCAGAACGACGTCGCGACCGAACAGTTCCAGCACGGCATCAATCGACGGCGTTTGCAGTTGGCCCGCCACCAACAGGCGCACCGGCATTGCCAGCTTCGGCATCTTCCAGCCCTGTGCGGCCAACACTTCCTTGAAGGCGGCGCCAATGGCCTCGCGTTTCCACTCGGGCAATGCGCCCAGCTTCTCGGCCAGCGCGGCAATGCCAGGGCGTACGTCGTCGGTGAGGTGTTGCGCAGCCAGTTCCGGCTCGACCGTGATATCCGTGCGATAGAACAGCAGCGCCGTCTGGGCGACTTCACGGAGCGTGTTGGCGCGATCCTTCACCAGCGCGATCACGTCGGCCAGCACAGGGCCGCCATCGACCTTGCCACCCAGCTCCTCAATGAACGGCTTCACCAGATCGGCCAGGCGCGCGTTATCGGCCTGCTTGATGTAGTGGTTGTTCAGCCAGGCAAGCTTTTCAGGGTTGTATTGCGCGGGCGACTTGCCCAAATGCTCAAGGTCGAACCACTCGATGAACTGCTCGCGCGAGAAGATCTCGGCATCACCGTGGGCCCAGCCCAGGCGGGCAAGGTAGTTGACGATGGCTTCGGGCAGATAGCCCGCATCACGGTAGCCGGTGACGGCCATGGCGCCGTGGCGCTTGCTCATCTTCTCGCCCTGCTCGTTGAGCACGGTCGGCAAGTGAGCATAGACCGGCGGCGTACCGCCAAGCGCGCGCAGGATGTTGATCTGGCGGGGGGTGTTGTTGACGTGGTCGTCTCCGCGGATCACATGGGTGATCTGCATATCCATGTCGTCAACGACCACGCAGAAGTTGTACGTGGGCGTACCGTCGGGGCGCGCGATCACCAGGTCGTCGAGTTCGTCGTTGGAGATTTCGATGCGGCCCTTCACTGCGTCGTCCCACACGACGCTCCCGCCAATGGGGTTCTTGAAACGGATCACAGGCTGCACGCCGGCCGGCGGCGTCGGCAACACCTTGCCAGGCATAGGGCGCCAGGTGCCGTCGTAGCGGGGCTTCTCGCCGCGCTCGCGTTGCGCCTCGCGCAGGGCATCCAGCTCTTCGGTGCTCATGTAGCACGGGTAAGCCAGATCCTGCTGAACCATCTGCGCGACCACGGCGCGGTAACGGTCCATGCGCTGCATCTGGTAGAAGGGGCCTTCGTCGATATCCATGTCCAGCCAGGCCATCGCTTCCAGGATCACGTCGACGGCTTCCTGGCTGGAGCGCTCCACATCGGTGTCTTCAATGCGCAGGATGAAATCGCCCTTCATCTTGCGTGCGAAGGCCCACGGATAAAGTGCCGAGCGGATGTTGCCCAGGTGGATGAAACCAGTGGGGCTTGGAGCGAAACGAGTGCGGACGCGCTGTGTCATAGGAATGGCTGAACGAATAAGGCCGCGCGATCGAATCCTGAGCGCGGATTCTGGGCGGCCTCTATCAAAACCGAAATTATAGCAACCGAGCTGCGCCAGTCTGACCGATCCGTCGCCGAACTTTGGCACAATGGCGGCCGGCCGCAGCGCGCTCGAGTACGACCGAACATCACTGCGCGACATACCCAACCGCCCTAACCTCCTCATGCAACGCCGCCTCTTCCTGGGCGCCGCCGGCGCCTCGATGCTCTCCGCCTGCACCGTGACGGGCTTTTCGTCCGGCAAAACTGAAACGCCCGTCACGCCCGCCACGGCTGTACTTCCGCCCACGGCCCAGCCAGCCACGCAGCCCGTCCGGATCGGATTGGCACTGGGCGGCGGCGCCGCGCGCGGTTTTGCGCACATCGGCGTCATCAAGATGCTGGAAGCCCAGGGCATTCAGATCGACTTCATCACCGGGACGAGCGCGGGCAGCGTGGTGGCGGCCATCTACGCATCGGGCATGTCGGGGTTGGAAATGAACCGCATGGCGCTCAAGATGGACGAGGCCATGATCGCCGACTGGGCATTGCCGTTCGGCACGCGCTTCGGCGGCTGGCTCAAGGGCGAGGCGCTGGAGAAATACATCAACCGGCTGGTCAAGCAAAAGAGCATCGAGCAGATGCGCATTCCGCTCGGCATCGTCGCGACGGACCTGGCGAGCGGCAAGCCGATCCTGTTCCGGCGCGGCAATACCGGTCAGGCGGTGCGTGCGTCCTGCAGTATCCCGGGCGTGTTCCAGCCGGTAACGATCAGCGGTCGCCAATATGTGGACGGCGGCTTGGTGGCGCCCGTGCCCGTTACCTACGTCAAGCAGATGGGCGCGACGTTCGTGATTGCAGTGAACATCTCAGCGGACCCCTCCAACCAGGCGGTGTCAGGACAGGCGAGCATGCTGCTTCAGACGACGGCCATCATGGGCCAGAGCATCAGCAAGACGGAGCTGGCCCAGGCCGATGTGGTGATCACGCCGTCGCTGCCGTTTGTGAAGGGCAGCGACTTTACCGCCCGCAACGAGGCGATTCTCGCAGGCGAGCAAGCCGCGCAGGCCGCCATGCCGCTGCTGCGGGAGAAGCTGCATTTGACGCAGACCATCGTGGGCACCCCACTGCCGCCGCACTGACACTCCGGTCAGCGGACAACAAAAAAGACCGCCGCAGCGGTCTTTTTTTATTGCGTGATAGCGGGCCCGAGCGAATCAACCGCCGTACATTGCCAGCGGCTTGCCGGCGGCGTTCGGATCGACTCGCTTGAGTTGCTCGACAAAGTTGTCGGCGCCATCCTTGATTGCGGCGCCCGAGTTGCCTTCGATGCGGCGGGCACCGTTGTAGCGCGTCACCCAGTACGAGGCAGTCATGTCATCCACGCGGATCTTGCTGCCGGTGGACGGTGCGTGCACAAACTTGTTGTCGCCGATGTAGATGCCGACGTGCGAGAACGTGTGGCGCATGGTGTTGAAGAACACCAAGTCGCCGGGACGCAGTTCAGCCGTGTCCACGCTGGTGCCCACACGGCTCATTTCCACGGCGCGACGCGGCAGCAGGAAACCGAACGTGTCGTTGAAAACGTAGCGGACGAAGCCGCTGCAGTCGAGGCCCGATTCCGGCGTGTTGCCGCCGAAACGGTAGCGCAGACCGATCATGCCCAGGGCGTTCATGACGACGTCGCCGGTCTTGCTCATCACGTTGGAGATGAGGCCCGGCTTGGCTTCGGGCTTGACGTCGGCGCGGACTTCCGTGTCCTTGAAGACCGTATCAGCATGCACTGCATTCGACACGATCACGCCGCAACCGATCACAACCCCTACCGCTAGGCGCGCCATGGAATGAAGTACGAAATGCTGCATTGGCTCTCCCTCGGAAACTCGTAATGATGCGGCGAACATACGCAGCCGCAAATGAGAACAGTCCGAATCTTGTTAAAACAATCTCGCAGGATGATAAAAGTGACACTTTGACTTGTCAAAGGTCGTTACAAATTCATCGGAATCCACATGCAAATCAGGCACTTAGACATGACTTTGGATGCGCATTCTTACAAAAACAGCGCATCAAAACTGCACTGATTCGGGGCAAACGCGGTGCGTTTTACGGGTTATCCCGGGCAGGGATGAGTGAGGCAGCCGCCATCAGCTTGCAGGTGTAGGGGTGAGAAGGCGATGCCAACACCGCTTCGGTATCCCCCTCTTCCACCACTTTCCCATCCTTCATCACCACCACGCGATGTGACATCGCGCGGATGACGGCAAGGTCGTGGCTGATGAATAGATACGACAGGTTGTACTTTTTCTGAAGGGCTGACAGCAGCGAAAGCACCTGCTGCTGGATTGACACATCGAGTGCCGAAGTCGGCTCATCGAGCACCAGCAGCTGCGGCTTGAGAATCAGCACACGCGCGATGGCGACGCGCTGGCGCTGTCCACCGGAGAATTCATGCGGGTAGCGGCCGAGCGCTGTGCGGTCGAGGCCAACTTCGCGCAGCGCCTCGATCACGCGGTGACGGCGCTCGGTGGCGTTGACGTGCGGTTGGTGCAGCGCCAGGCCTTCTCCGACGATTTCCTCAATCGTCATGCGCGGCGACAACGATCCATACGGGTCTTGAAACACCACCTGCATGCGCGCACGCACTGCCCGGCGCTCGTCGCGCGAAATACGCAGCAGCGAATTGCCCAGGAAACGCAGGTCGCCGCTCTTTGCCGTTTGCAGCCCCAGCAGCGTCTGCGCGAGCGTGGTTTTGCCCGACCCCGATTCGCCGACGATGCCAAGCGTCTCGCCTTCGCGCAGCTGCAGCGACACGGCATCGACCGCGGTGAACGGGTCAGTCCGGAACCAGCCGGCAAACCCTGGACGATGGCGTTCGTAGGTGACCGTCAGCTTGTCGGCCTCAAGCAGCACGGGGGCAAGCGGCACCAGCGGCAGCACGTCGCGCTGCGGACGGCTCTCGAGCAGCCGGATCGTGTACGGATGCTGGGGCGCGGCAAACACGTCGGCCGTGTTGCCGGTTTCGACCAAGACGCCGCGCTCCATCACGCCGACGCGCTCGGCAAACGCGCGCACCATGTTCAAGTCGTGCGTGATCAGCATGATGGCCATGCCGAATTCGGCCTGCAGTTCGCGCAGCAATTGCAGGATCTGCATGCGCACCGTCACATCGAGCGCGGTGGTCGGCTCGTCGGCCAGCAACAGCTTCGGCGAGCACGCCAGCGCCATGGCGATCATTGCGCGCTGGCGCTGGCCACCCGAAAGCTGGTGGGGGAAGGCGTCAAACCGGCGCGGCGCCTCGGCAATGCCGGTGCGTTCCAGCAGCGCAATCGCACGTGCCTTGGCGGCGCGCTTGTCCAGGCCCTCGTGCAATTCCAGCGTTTCGACGATCTGGTTGCCGATCGTGTACAGCGGGTTGAGCGCAGTCATCGGCTCCTGGAACACCATGGCGACGTCGGCGCCGCGCAGGCCGCGCATCTCGCGCTCGCTGGCGGCCAGGAGGTCGCGGCCTTCGAGCAGGATGCGGCCGCTGTATTGCGCGTCGGCCAGTAATCGCATGATCGATAGCGCAGTCACGGACTTGCCCGAGCCGGATTCGCCCACCAACGCGAAGCGCTCGCCGGCGTGCAAGTCGAGCGAGACATGCTTGACGGCTTCCGTCACCTCGCCGTGTTCAGATTCGAAATGCACGCACAGGTCATCCAAGCGCAACAGTGGACCGTCGTACTTCGGCGTGGAGGAACGCAGATCGACGCGGGTCATTTCACCCCCGCCGGTTTCTGGCGCGTACGCAGTTGGGCGAATGACAGGCGCGTGTCGAAGGCATCGCGCAGCGCGTCGCCCATGAAGGTCAGCAGGACGAGCGTCAGCACGAGCACCACGAACGTCGACAGCGAGATCCACCAGGCATCCAGGTTGGCCTTGCCTTGCGCAAGCAGCTCGCCCAGGCTCGGGGTGGATGGCGGTACGCCGAGGCCAAGAAAATCCAGGCTCGTGAGCGCAAGAATGGCCGCGCTCATGCGAAATGGCAGGAAGGTAATCACGGGCGTCAGGCTGTTGGGCATGATGTGGCGCCACATGATCTGCCAACTGGACAGACCCATCGCCCGCGCGGCCTTCACATAATCGAGCGAGCGGTTGCGGTAGAACTCGGCGCGCACGTAATCCGACAGACTCATCCAGCCGAACAGCGACAACAGGATGATGAGCAGCCCAAGACTGGGCGTGAAGATCGACGCGAAGATGATCAGCAGATACAGCTCCGGCATCGAACTCCAGATTTCAATCAGCCGCTGCGACACCATGTCGAAACGTCCGCCGAAGAAGCCCATCAGCGCCCCGGTCAGTGTGCCGACCAGCACGCCGAGCACCGTCAGCGCCAGGCCGAACAGCACCGACACACGGAAGCCATACAGCAGCCGCGCAAACACGTCGCGGCCACGATCGTCTGTGCCGAGCCAGTTTTCCGCAGAAGGCGGCGCCGGATTGGGCTCTTTCGAAAAGTAGTTCAGCGTCTCGTACGAATACGGATTGGGCGGGTAAATCGCAAAGCTGCCCGGCTCCTTGAACTTGTCTCGAATGAACGGATCGAGGTAGTCCGTCGGAGTTGGAAAATCCCCGCCGAATGTCGTCTCGGGGTAGGCCTTCACGATCGGGAAATACCAGTTGCCGTGATACTTGACCACCAGCGGTCGGTCATTGGAGATGCACTCGGCACCCAGGCTGAGTACGAACAGCACCACGAAGATGAGCAGGCTCCAATAGCCCAGCCGATGCTGCTTGAAGCGGCGCCACGCGCGCTTGAGCGGCGACGGCGAGTGGCGCACCGGATGTGGTGCGGCCGTGTTGGATGCATGCGTGGATGTGCGCGAATACTGAGTCATGGTCGCCGGCCCGCCTATCGCCCAACCGAGCCGAAATGGATCCGCGGATCGACCAGCACGTAGCACACGTCGGAAATCAACCGCGCCGCCAGGCCTATCAGCGTGAACAAGTACAGCGTGCCGAGCACGACGGGATAATCGCGTCGCATCACGGCCTCATACGACAGCAGGCCCATGCCGTCGAGCGAGAACAGTTGCTCGATCAGCAGCGACCCCGTGAAGAACGCGCCAATGAAGGCCGAAGGAAACCCCGTCACCAGCGGCAGCAGCGCGTTGCGGAAGATGTGCTTCCACAGCACGCGCCGCTCCGACAGGCCCTTGCTACGCGCAGTCAGAACGTACTGCTTGCGGATTTCCTCCAGGAACGCGTTCTTCGTCAGCATGGTGATGACGGCAAAGCTGCCGACCACCGACGCCATGACGGGGAGCGTGATGTGCCAGAGGTAATCCGTGATCTTGCCCAGCAGGCTGAGCTGATCCCAGTTGTCGGACGTGATGCCACGGATCGGGAACCACTGGAAGAAGGTACCGCCGCCAAAGAGCACCAGCAGCAGCACGCCAAGGACAAACCCCGGGATGGCATAGCCGACCAGCACGATGATGCTGGTCACCAGATCGAACCGGCTGCCCGCCCGCACCGCCTTCGCAATGCCGAGCGGCACCGCTATCAGGTACGTGAGAAAGAATGTCCACAACCCGATCGAAATCGACACCGGCAATTTCGACTTGATGAGATCCCACACGCTGCGGTGCTGGAAGTAGCTTTCACCCAGATCGAAGCGTGCAAAACGACCAAGCATCAGGAAGTAACGTTCGACGGGGCTCTTGTCGAAACCATACAAGGCGCGGATCTCCTTGATCTTCTCGGCGTCGACGCCCCGACGACCACGATAGTCGAAGGCACCGCCACCGCTGGCCTCGCCGCCGGCGCCCCGCCCCTTCATCTCCATCATCATCTGTTCGACCGGGCCACCGGGTACGAACTGGATCACGACAAACGTGAGCGTGATCACGCCGATCAGCGTCGGGATCAGGAGCAGCAACCGTTTGATCAGGTACGCGAACATGGTGTCACCGATGCGGTCATTTGGCAGCCGATTGGGCGGATTCCGGCGTCCGCCACCAGGCCGTCAGCACCCAGGCCTCGGCCGAGTAGTAATACGGCAAGCGATCCGGGTACATCAGGTTCTTGTTGTAAGCCACGCGGTGCGAGGCCGAATACCAGTGCGGAATCACATAGCAACCCTGCATCAGCACGCGGTCGAGGGCGCGCGAAGCGGTGACCAGCTCGTCGCGATTGTCGGCACGCAGCACATCGTCGATCAGCGCGTCGACGGCTGGCGATTTCAGGCCGATCACGTTGTCCGAGCCGGCCTCGTCAGCCGCCGCAGAACCGAAGCGGTCCTTCAGCTCGTTGCCCGGGCTTTGCGAATCCGGAAAGCGCAGCGAGATCATGTCGAAATCGAACTCTTCCAACCGCTTCTGGTAGAGCGCGAAATCGGTCATGCGCTGGTTGACCTGGATGCCGAGCTTTTCGAGGTTGCGCGCATACGCCGCCATGACGCGGCTCATGGCGCCGCCATCGTCGAGCATCTCGAAGACGAACGGCTCACCCTTGCTGTTGCGCAGCGCACCGTCGGCGTAGGTCCAACCCGCCTGGGCCAGAAGGCGACGTGCCTGCCGCAGGTTGTCACGCAGTGAGCTCGGCGGATCCGTCGAGGGCGGTGCGGGCAGCACACCAAACACCTCGGGGTCGAGCTTGCTGCGCAGCGGCTCCAGCAACGCCAGCTCGCCCTTGCTGGGCATGCCCGTGAGCGAATCCGACGCGGCCAGTTCGCTATTGGCGAAGTAGCTGTCGAGCCGGCGATATGCACCGTAGAAAAGCTGTCGATTGAGCCATTCGAAATCGAGCGCCAACGCCAGCGCCTTGCGCACGCGAAGATCCTGAAACAACGGCCGCCGCAGGTTCATCACAAAGCCCTGCATGCCCGCGCCATTCCGATGCGGGAATTCGCTCTTGATCAACTCGCCGCTGCGGAACTTCACGCCGACATAGCTCTTGGCCCAGTTCTTGGCGCGGTATTCCACCATGGCGTCGTACTCGCCGGCCTTGAAGGCTTCGAGGCGGGCGGTTTCGTCCTTGTAGAGCTTGTACTGGATGCGCTCGAAATTGAACGAGCCACGGCGCACGTTCAGATCGCGTCCCCAGTAGTCGGGATTGCGACGGAAGGTAATGCCGCGCGACGGATCAAAGCGCTCGATCACATACGGCCCGCTGGCAACGGGATCCTGGAAGGTCAGCTTGTCGAACGCGACATCCTTGCCGCCATCCGGGTCGTCGGGCTTGCCGCTGCCCTGGCCCCACTTGGGCGAGAACACCGGCAGGCCGCCGACGATGAGCGGCAGCTCCTTGTTCTTGCGCTTGAAGTCGTAACGGATGGTGCTGGCGTCCACCACCGTCACCTTGGCCACGTCGGCGGTCATGCTGCGGTAAGCCGGGCTCGCGCCCTTGCCCATCAGCATGTCGTAGGAGTACTTGACGTCCGACGCGCGCACGCGATCGCCGTTGGAGAACCGCGCGCGCGGGTTGATGTGGAACGTGACCGAAAGTTCGTCGGGAGCCACCGTCACGTCGTCCGCAAGCAGGCCATAGCCGCTGGCGGTTTCATCCCAGCTCGTAATCAGGAGGCTTTCGAACACCAGTTGATTCAGGCCCGGTGCCGACGTCCCCTTGATCGTGAATGGATTGAACTTGTCGAAGCTCGTGCGGCGGTCTGGATTGCCGAGCAGCAGCATGCCGCCGATGGGCGCCTTCGGGTTCAGGTAGCCGAAATTGGAGAAACCCGTTGGATACTTGAGGTCGCCATATTCGGCGTAGCCGTGTGCCGCCCAGGCGGGTGTCGCGCAGATCGCCGCCAGCAGGCTGAACAGCGCCATGAATCGCTTGTGTGCCACAACGCGCACGCTCATTGCGCCCCTTGCCCCCAATGTCCTTGCATGCGTTGATCCGATTGATCGCTGTCTGAAAAACTGTTTTCGACGATTCTAACGCCCTCCCACGGCAATCCCACCAATTCCGGCCCGGGATCGTCCCGCATTGACAAGGCTGACAGGGATTGTGCGGCACCGCGCAAATGGGCAGGCGCCCCGCGCTTTCCGGTATGATCGCGCCCACCTAATTGCCTCGTGCCCCGGAAACCGCCGCTGCGCCGCTGCAGTGACGCGTGACCACAGCAACATACGGGCGCGACGTTGCCCCACATTTGTATGGAGAAACCATGGGATTCCTCGCTGGCAAGCGCATTCTGATTACCGGCCTTCTGTCCAACCGCTCGATCGCCTACGGCATCGCCAATGCCTGCAAGCGCGAGGGCGCGGAACTGGCCTTCACCTACGTCGGCGAACGCTTCAAGGACCGCATTACCGAATTCGCCACCGAGTTCGACAGCAAGCTGGTGTTTGATTGCGACGTCGGCAGCGATGAACAGATCGCCAAGGTGTTCGAAGACCTCGGCCAGCACTGGGGCCACTTCGACGGCCTGGTGCACTCGATCGGCTTTGCGCCGCGCGAAGCGATTGCTGGCAACTTCATGGATGGCCTGTCGCGCGAGTCGTTCCGTATCGCCCACGACATCTCGGCCTATAGCTTCCCCGCGCTGGCGAAGGCTGCGCTGCCGATGCTCTCGCCCAATGCCTCGCTGCTGGCCCTGACCTACCTGGGCGCTGAGCGCGTGGTCCCGAACTACAACACGATGGGCCTGGCCAAGGCGTCGCTCGAAGCGAGCGTGCGTTACCTGGCCAGCGCGCTGGGTCCGAAGGGCATCCGCGCCAACGGCATCTCGGCGGGCCCGATCAAGACGCTCGCCGCGTCCGGCATCAAGGATTTCGGCAAGCTGCTCAAGTACATGGAAGACGTGGCCCCCCTGCGCCGTAACGTCACCATCGAGGAAGTGGGCAACGTGGCGGCGTTCCTGCTGTCGGATCTGGCCAGCGGTATGACAGGCGAGATCACGTACGTGGACTGCGGCTTCAACGTGACCGCCGGTGTGCCGGACGTCGTCGGCCAAGGCTGATGCGTTAATGCACCCACGCATGCGCGCGCCATCTCCGGAAGGCGCATGCGTGGGGAGCAGACAAAGAAAAAGCCCGCATGGCGCAAACCATGCGGGCTTTTTGACGTGCAGTGCAATGCGAGCCGTCACGTCAGCTCGACTCGCATCCGCCTGTTATGCGCGCTTCCCGCGAGAAGCGCCAAACTGGCGGAGACGGAGGGATTCGAACCCTCGATCCAGGTTTTGGCCCGGATGCTCCCTTAGCAGGGGAGTGCCTTCGACCTCTCGGCCACGTCTCCCAAACTTGCGTCACACGAAGGAGCCCGTGCAACGAAGCGCGTATTCTAGCCACTTCACCCCACCCGGTCAACGACAACTGCATGACATGGGGTGAGAATCTATGGCCCCGGGTCGCCACCCGGCCATCCGGTCTCAGCTCAGCCCATTACGCCTGATCCAGCTCGAACGCCTTATGGAGCGCGCGCACGGCCAGCTCCATGTACTTCTCATCGATGAGCACCGAGATCTTGATTTCCGAAGTGGAGATCATCTGGATGTTGATGCCCTCTTCCGACAGTGTGCGGAACATCTTGCTGGCGATGCCCACGTGCGAGCGCATGCCCACACCGACCACCGACACCTTCGACACCTTCGGGTCGCCCGACACGCTGGCCGCGCCGATATGCGCTTTCACGCTGTCGTTCAGGATCGCCAGGGCGCGCTGGTATTCGCCGCGCGGCACGGTGAAGGTGAAGTCCGTCTTACCCTCCACCGACTGGTTCTGGATGATCATGTCGACGTCGATGTTGGCGTCGGCGACCGGGCCCAGGATCTGATAAGCGATGCCGGGCTTGTCCGGCACACCGATCACGGTGATCTTGGCTTCGTCGCGGGCAAAGGCGATGCCGGAAATGGCGGCGGCTTCCATGTTCGAATCTTCCTCAAAAGTAATCAGCGTGCCCGAGTTCATCTCGACGTCGAGCGGCATCAGCGGGTCGGTCAGCGACGACAGCACGCGGGTCTTCACGCGGTACTTGCCGGCAAACTCCACCGAGCGAATCTGCAGCACCTTCGAACCGAGGCTGGCCATTTCCAGCATCTCTTCGAAGGTGATTTTGTCCAGCCGGCGGGCATCGTCCACCACGCGAGGGTCGGTCGTATAGACGCCGTCCACGTCGGTGTAGATCAGACATTCGTCGGCTTCGAGCGCGGCGGCAACGGCCACGGCCGAGGTATCGGAACCACCACGGCCCAGCGTGGTGATATGACCTTCGCTGTCGATGCCCTGGAAGCCCGTGATGACGACCACGCGGCCCGCGTCAAGATCAGCGCGTACCCGCTCATCGTCGATCGACTGAATGCGCGCCTTGGTGTAGGCCGAATCGGTCTTCACTGGCACTTGCCAGCCTGTGTAGCTGCGGGCATCGATGCCCTCGGCATGCAGTGCAATGGCCAGCAGACCCACACTCACCTGCTCGCCCGTCGAGGCAATCATGTCGAGTTCACGCGGGTCGGGTTGGGCCGAAATCTCTTTGGCCATACCCAGCAGGCGGTTGGTTTCGCCGGACATGGCCGAGGGGACGACCACGATCTGGTGACCTGCACGGTGCCACTTGGCAACGCGCTTGGCGACATTCTTGATGCGTTCAACCGAACCCATCGAGGTGCCACCGTATTTGTGAACGATGAGAGCCATCTTGGAAAGATCAGGAGGAGGCGAAGCGGTGCAAAAGCTTTTGAAAATACAGCAATTTACATCGATCGGCAAGCAAATCACCGGTGACGATGTGTTTCAGAGCGCACCTTCGACGCCGGCCGACCACGTGATTTGCCAACCAGCACCGGTGTGCATGGCGGCTCGATTCATTCCCAGCCCAGCTGCGAACACGAGCATGTCGCCCGCATAAAGTAGGGGCAACCGCTCGCGCTCCCAGGCCGGAATGCCCGCCTCCTGATAGGCCTGTTTGAGCGCGCGGGACGGTGCGCCGGAGCGCAGCACGATGCGTTCACCGCCACGGCGGGGCGTCAGAAGGAGCGGCGCTTGCAACGTTTGGGCAGCAACACCGTCGCTTGCCACGGGCTCAAACAACAGCGTCCCGCCCCATGCGTCCAACGTCACGCGCTGTTCAGCCAGATGCGTCGGCTCGAACAGCGCCGCACCGATGGCAATTGCGGCCGGCTCTGGAATATCGCTGGCGCCAGCGTCGATCCATGCAACGCCACGGTAGCGCCTGACCTGCCCAGTCGGCAATTCAATGCGCAGCGCACCGTCATCTCGCGCGTCAGTCAACTGCGTACGCAGATCCTCCAGACGTCGACTTGGCAGCGCGCGCATGCCTGCCTTGGCCAGCCACGCACGCAGCACCGCACGCTGACGCGGCACGGACAGTGCATTCAGCGCGGCCACGTTCAGCTCCTTCGCCGACGCGATTTGGGTCAGGTCCGCCTGTGCAATCTCGTCGATCAACGCGGCGGCCTCCGCCAGATGCGCAGCGCTGCGCGACAGCGCTTCGCGATACGCGGGGAAATGATCCGCCATGCCTGCCAGCAGCGGGCGCAATGCATTGCGCGCGTAGCGTGCGTCGGTGTTGGACGGATCTTCGACCCAGCTGAGCGCGTGAGCATGTGCGTACAGCTCGATCTCGCTGCGCGGTGCGTCGACCCATGGACGCAGCAACGTGACCGCGCCCGCCCGCGCCATCGGCATGGCGGCCAGGCCATCGAGGCCCGCGCCGCGCATCAATTGCAGGAGTACCGTTTCAGCCTGGTCGTCCTGATGATGGGCCGTCAGCAGGATGGAGGCGCCCGTCTCCTCGCAAAGCGCTTCGAGTGCGGCGTACCGGGCTTCGCGCGCCGCCTCTTCAACGCCCTGCCCGGCATCGACCGCTACGTGGACGCGACGCGCATGAAACGCCACGCCGACCGCCTCGGCCATGCGTTGACACGCGCATTCCCAGACATCGGCGTCGGCATGCAGGCCATGGTGAATATGGAGCGCCACGAGCTGCACGCGGGCGCCCGCGTCGCGCCACGCGGCACACGCGTGCAGGAGCGCCGCGGAATCCCGCCCGCCTGACAGGGCAATCGCCACAGTCGGCGGCTCAGCGTCCCCAGAAACAACGAAGGCCGCACACGCGGCAACGCGTTGTGCGACCTTGTTGACGAGATCAGCCGACGAATCAGCGACCTTCGGTTTCCTTGAACTTGCCATAAGCCATCAGGCGCTCGTGACGGCGGGCCTGGAGTTCCGACGTCTTCATGCCCTGGAACTGGCGCAGCGACTCAGCGAGCGCGCGCTTGAGCATCGTCGCCATGCCCTTCGGATCACGGTGTGCGCCGCCCAGCGGCTCATTGACGATCTTGTCGATCAGGCCCAGCGCCTTCAGACGATGCGCCGTCAAGCCCAGCGCCTCGGCGGCTTCGGGCGCCTTCTCTGCGGTCTTCCACAGGATCGACGCGCAGCCTTCCGGCGAGATCACCGCGTACGTGGCGAACTGCAGCATGATCACGGAGTCACCCATGGCGATGGCCAGTGCGCCGCCCGAACCGCCTTCACCGATGATGGTGGCGATCAGGGGCACCTTCAGGCCGGCCATCACAAACAGGTTGTGGCCGATGGCTTCGGATTGGCCGCGCTCTTCCGCATCGATGCCCGGGAATGCGCCCGGCGTATCGACAAACGTGAAGATCGGCAGGCCGAACTTGTCCGCCAGCTCCATCAGGCGCTTGGCCTTGCGGTAGCCCTCGGGCTTGGACATGCCGAAATTGCGCAGTGCGCGCTCCTTCGTGTCGCGGCCCTTCTGGTGACCGATCACCATGCAAGCCTGGCCGTTGAAACGCGCCAGACCACCCACGATCGACAGGTCGTCCGCAAAGGTGCGGTCGCCGTGCAGTTCGTGGAAGTCGGTGAAGATCTCGCGGACGTAATCGAGCGTGTACGGACGCTGCGGGTGTCGGGCAATCTGCGCGACCTGCCATGGCGTCAGATTCGCGTACAGATCTTTGGTGAGCTGCTGGCTCTTGGATGCCAGGCGGGAAATTTCTTCAGAAATGTCGACAGCGGAATCGTCTTGTACGAAGCGAAGTTCTTCGATCTTCGCCTCAAGTTCTGCGATCGGCTGCTCGAACTCCAGGAAGGTTGTTTTCATGGATCTTCTGAAAGGCTCTTGAAGGCGCGCATTCTACCGGATTTTGACCGCCCGGCGGCGACGCGCTCCGTTTCATCGAAATGAACAGATCAATAGGTGGTCGCGGTGTCGAGACTGCGCCACATATACCAAGTGGCCACGGTGCGCCACGGTTCCCAGTTGGCGGCCACTTCGCGCGCTTCGCTGCGAGTGACGGGTTCGCCACTGAAATAATTTTGCGAAATCGCGTTGATGAGGCCGATGTCATCCAGCGGCAGCACGTTGGGCCGCATCAGGTTGAACATAAGGAACATCTCCGCGGTCCATCGGCCGATGCCACGAATCTGTGTCAGTTCGGCAATGACATCCTCGTCTTCCATCTCGGCCCACTTGGCGACGTGCACGGTACCGTTGCGAAAGTGATCGGCCAGATCGAGGATGTACTCGGCCTTGCGCTTCGAGAGACCGCAGCCGGCCAGCTTCTCTTGACCGGCACGCAGGAATTGGGCGGGCACCAGCTTCGGGCACACCGCCACGACGCGTTCCCACACCGACTGCGCGGCCTTGACCGAGATCTGCTGACCAACAACCGACCTGGCAAGCGTGACGAACGGGTCGCCGCGCGAAGCCAAGTGCGCCGGGCCATACGTCGGGATGATCTTGCGCAGGATACGGTCGCGCTTCATCAGGTCAGCGCAAGCTTCTTGCCAGTATTCGGGGGGGCCTGAAAGCACCACCTCTGCCGGCACAGGCAAGGTCTCGCCAGTCGCGAGCGTTTCGGGCAACGGCACCTTGCTCGCAGGCGCGCGTTTTGCCGGAGCCTTGGCGACTTTAGCGGCCTTGATCGGCGCGCTCGTGGCGACGACCGCCTTGCTTGCCGCGCCGTCCACCTTCTTGCCGACAGTTTTCTTGGCAGCCGGCGCCTTCACGGCCGGAGCCTTCTTGGCGGCGGTGCTGCGCACTACGTTGGCTTTCTTGGCCACCGCGTTCATGCGCGTCTCCATTCGGTCAGGCCACCCGGTTTGTCTTCCAGGACAATGCCGGCGGCGAGCAGATCGGCACGGATGGCATCAGCACGGGCGAAATCGCGAGCGGCCTTGGCGGCGCGGCGCTCCTCGATACGCGCTTCCACTTCGGCGGCGGCCAGGCCATCGGCCGACACGCCGCCCTGCAGGAACGCGTGCGGATCGCGGCCCAGCAAACCCATCACGCCGGCCAGCGCGGCCAGCTGGCTGGCCAGTTCGGGCGAGCGCGTCTTGTTCACTTCGCTCGCCAGCTCAAACAGCACCGACACGGCGACCGGCGTGTTGAAATCGTCGTTCATCGCTTCCAGGAAGCGCTTGCCGTGCGACTCGTTCCAGTCGGGCTTGGCACCCGCCGCTGCCGGCACATCCTTGAGCGCCGTGTACAAACGCGTGAGCGCATGGCGCGCATCATCGAGATGGGCGTCGCTGTAATTCAAGTCGCTGCGATAGTGCGAGCGCAGGATGAAGAAACGCACGACCTCCGCGTCGTACACCTTCAGCACATCGCGGATGGTGAAGAAGTTGCCGAGCGATTTCGACATCTTCTCGTCATTTACACGGACGAAGCCGTTGTGCATCCACGTGTTGACGAACGTCTTGCCGGTCGCGCCTTCGGACTGGGCAATTTCGTTCTCGTGATGCGGGAACTGCAAATCGGCGCCGCCGCCATGCAGGTCGAAATGCTCGCCCAGCAGCTCGCAGCTCATCGCCGAGCACTCGATATGCCAGCCCGGGCGGCCCTCGCCCCACGGCGAGGCCCAGCGCGACTCAGCCGGCTCGTCGGCCTTGGCGGATTTCCACAACACGAAGTCGAGCGGATCCTGCTTGGCATCGTTGGCAGCCACGCGCTCGCCCGCACGCAGGTCTTCGAGCGACTTGCCCGACAGCCTTCCGTAACCGGGGAACTTGCGCACCGCATAGTTCACGTCGCCGTCGGTGGCCTGATAGGCGAGACCGTTCGTCTGCAGCCTGCCGATCATGTTCAGCATCTGCGGCACGTATTCGGTGGCGCGGGGCTCGTGGTCGGGGCGCTGCACGCCAAGCGCATCGGCGTCTTCGTGCATGGCGGCGATGAAGCGGCCCGTCAGCGCGCTCAT
Organism: Ralstonia edaphi; assembly: GCF_958350185.1. Lineage (NCBI taxonomy): Bacteria > Pseudomonadati > Pseudomonadota > Betaproteobacteria > Burkholderiales > Burkholderiaceae > Ralstonia > Ralstonia edaphi. The sequence continues at coordinate 194,651 of NZ_CATWHI010000005.1, read as the reverse complement.
CGTCTCGCCGTTCTCGACCGCACGCTTGATGATCTTGTCGTCGATGTCGGTGATGTTGCGCACGTAGGTCACCTCGTAACCTGACGCGCGCAGCCAGCGCTGCACCATGTCGAACACCACCATGACCCGCGCATGCCCCACGTGACAGTAGTCGTACACCGTCATCCCGCACACGTACATGCGCACGCGGCCGGGCTCGATGGGGACGAACGTCTGTTTCTCACGCGCGAGCGTGTTGTAGATCTTGAGTGATTCCATGAAGCGGTGTCGGGAGACTCAGCGCGCCGCGCATGCGAGGTACAACGTTGCGGGCGGACTAAATTGGAGGCAATCGGCGCCGGCGAGGCGCCTGCAAAACTAGCGGCATATCTTACCGGAACTGCGCTGACGGGGCGGCCTGCCGGTGCGCCTGGCATGCTCCCCGTCAAGAACCTTTCCCGGTGCGCACGGCCGCTGCTGCGCACAAAGACGGTTTGTTAGAATGCGCCGGAGTATAACGGAACCGATTCTCATGAACAGACCGCTGCGTCAGACCGCTGCAACCCTGGCTTGCCTGCTCGCCATGTCGGCAGCACCGGCCTTCGCCCAGACCGCCGGCTTTGCCTTGCCGGCCGATTTGATGCCCAGCACGCAGCAAGCGCCGCAGGTCGCGCGCCAGAAGCGCATCGACGACGCGTTGGCCAAGAAGCAATACGCCGAGGCACTGGCCGAGTTGGACAAGGACGTCGCCTCCCAGCCGCGCAACGCGCAGGCACGCTTCCAGCGCGGCGTGGCGCTTGCCGGCCTGGGCCGCGCCGACGACGCGATCGTGGCCTTCAGCCAGATGACGCAGGACTTCCCGGAGCTGCCCGAGCCGTACATCAACCTGGCCGCGCTGTATGCCGAGCGCGGCGAACTCCTCCGTGCCCGCGACAGCCTGATCATGGCGAACCGCGTAGCGCCGGAAAATGCGCTGGCGCAATCCAATCTGGGCGATGTCTACGTCCGCCTGGCCGCGCAGTCGTACCAAAGCGCCATCAAGCTGAACCCGAAGAACGCCACCGCGCGTGCACGCCTGGATGCCCTGCCCGATCTGCCGGGTGTACGCCCTGCGTCGAAACCCGCGACGACCACGCTGCCCGCAGCCAGCGGCGTGAGCGCCAAGCCGGCCAAGCGTCAATAAAAAGACGCAGCCGATCCTGCTTTTCCCACCCCAAGTTCTCTCTCGCTGACCATGCTCCGTATTCGCTCTCTCTTTGCCGGACTCGTGTGTGCACTCGCCGTAACGGCCACCGCCGCCACGGCAGCCACCGCGTCTGCGCCGCGCGTGCAGTTCAAGACGTCGATGGGCAATTTCACCGTTGAGGTGTATCCGGACAAGGCGCCCAAGACGGTCGCCAATTTCCTGCAGTATGTGAAGGACGGTTTCTACAAGGGCACGATCTTTCACCGCGTGATGGACGGCTTCATGATCCAAGGCGGCGGCTTCACGCCCGACATGAAGCAGAAGGACACGCGCCCGCCGGTCGAAATCGAATCGAAGAACGGCCTGAAGAACGACAAGTACACGATCGCCATGGCGCGCACCATGGACCCGAACTCCGCCACCGCGCAGTTCTACGTGAACGTGGTCGACAACAACATGCTGAACTACCCTGGTCAGGACGGTTACGGCTATACCGTCTTCGGCAAGGTCGTCGAGGGCACCGACACCATCGACAAGATCAAGGCGGTGGAAACCACCACCAAGTTCCCGCACCAGAATGTGCCCGTGAAGCCGATCTTGATTGAATCGGCCACCGTCGTCTCCAAGTAACGCTTTTTGCCCCACCCAAGGAATTCACCATGACCCAAGTCAAGCTGCACACCAACCACGGCGACATCACCCTGGCCCTGGACGCTGAGAAGGCACCGAAGTCGGTTGCGAACTTCGTCTCCTATGTGAAGGATGGCCACTACAACGGCACGGTGTTCCACCGCGTCATCAAGGGCTTCATGATCCAGGGCGGCGGCTTCGAGCCGGGCGAGAAGATGAACCAGAAGCCCACGAAGGCTCCGATCGACAACGAAGCCAATAACGGCCTGAAGAACGAACGCGGCGCCATTGCCATGGCACGCACCAACGATCCGCACTCGGCCACGGCCCAGTTCTTCATCAACACGGTCGACAACGACTTCCTGAACCACACGTCGCCGACGCCGCAAGGCTGGGGCTACGCCGTGTTCGGCAAGGTGACCGAAGGCATGGACGTGGTCGACAAGATCCGTTCGGTGCGCACGGGCAACCGCGGCTTCCACCAAGACGTGCCGATGGAAGACGTGATCATCGAAAGCGCTGAAGTGATCGAATGATCGACGCAGCGCACGCCGCACAGGCCTCCGCGCTGAAGACACCGGTCCGGGTTTCCGGGCCGGTGTTTTTTATTTCGGATCTGCACCTGACGGCCAGCATGCCGGCCACCGCCGCCGCGTTCGAGCGCTTCCTGCGCACGCGCGCCCGCGAGGCAAGCACGCTCGTCATCCTGGGTGACTTCTTCGAATACTGGGTCGGCGATGAAGAACTGGGCGATCCGTTCCACCAGCACATCGCCAACCTGCTCGCCGAGCTTTCAGCGGCTGGCACACGTGTGTTGTTCATGCACGGCAATCGCGACTTCCTGCTCGGCAAGCATTTTCTGATGGCTGCGCAGGCGACGCTGCTACCCGACCCCACCGTGCTGGAAGCGGATGACGGCCAGCGAATCGTGCTTGCCCACGGCGACGCCCTCTGCACGCGCGACACCGCCTACATGCGCTTTCGCCACTGGACGCGCAAGCGCTGGGTGCAGCGGATATTCCTCGCGATGCCGCTGCGCTGGCGCTTGAAGGTCGCGCAGAAGATGCGCGCGGAAAGCGAAGCCGGCCGCGCCGTGTCCGCCAATGTCGCCGGCGAGCCCCGCGCCGCAGCGATGATGGGCGACGTCGCCCCCGAAGCGGTGGACGCGCTGCTCAAGGCATCGAATTCCAGCACGCTGATCCACGGCCACACGCACCGCCCGCAACTGCATCACGAGCCGAGCGGTGACCGCTGGGTTCTTTCCGACTGGGATTTCGATCAGGCACAGCCGCGCGGCAGCTTCCTCAAGCTGCAGGACGGCGCGCTGACGGTCGAGCAAGTGGCGGCATGATCTGCCGCCACCTGCCCTTGCTTACTTGAGCATCCGCTTCAGCTCGCTCGCATCGAACGGATCGTTCGGCGAGTTTTCCAGGTGCGCGCCCAGGCGATCCAGCGCGGAAAGAATCGACTCGATGCGCTCCTGCTGAAGCTCGCTGTGGTCGATCAACCGCTTGAGCGCCAGCGATACCGGGTCGTCCGCATCCGGCGTAATGCCATACGCGGAAAACTCCTGCTTGAGCGCAGACTGGGCCTCGGTCGCCACATCGCGTTCGATGATGCGCGCCGGAATGCCAACCGCCGTGGCTCCCGGTGGCACCGGCTTGAGCACGACCGCATTGGAGCCGACGCGCGCCCCGTCCCCGATGACAAAGCCGCCCAGCACCTTGGCGCCTGCACTGACCACCACGCCCTTGCCGAGCGTGGGGTGCCGCTTGGCGCCCTTGTAGAGCGACGTGCCGCCCAGCGTGACGCCCTGGTAGATCGTGCAGTCGTCACCGATCTCAGCGGTCTCGCCAATCACGACGCCCATGCCGTGGTCGATGAACACGCGCCGGCCGACCGTCGCGCCGGGGTGGATCTCGATGCCGGTAAGGAAACGCCCGAGGTGCGAGAACCACCGCCCCAGCCACCGGAAACCGCCGTGCCAACACGCATGCGCGACCCGATGGACGATGATGGCGTGCAGGCCCGGGTAGCAGGTCAGCACTTCCCAGCGGCTGCGCGCGGCCGGGTCTCGCTCCATGATGGCGCCGATATCTTCGCGAATGCGTGTGAACATCTTGAGGTGTGTGGATCGTTATATCTATATGCGCGATGCGCTGAGGGCAGTGTAAGGCATTGCCTTACCGCGCTGCGGCAAGGGTTTTAACCAGACATGCGGGGGATGCCGCCCGGTTTGATCAACAACGGGCGGCGTTCAGGGCGGTCAGCGACAGTCGTCGGCAGCGCCGGTGGGTGGCGTGGTGGCTGTGGCGCGGCGGCCCAGCATGCGCTTGGCGATCCCGCGCAGGATGTTGACCTCTTCGGTCTCCAGCTGCGTGCGGGCGAACAGACGCCGCAGGCGCGGCATCAGCTTTTTCGGCTGGGCCGGGTCAAGAAAACCGATCTCGACCAAGCCCTGCTCCAGATGTTCGAACATCCCGTCGATCTGCTCGGCGGTGGCCGGCTCGCCGACAAAGCCGACGCCGTCCATGCGGGTGTCGCCCGTGCCGGTGCCGGCCAGCAGCGCCATGCGGACCTCGTACGCAATCAACTGCACCGCCTGCGACAAGTTCAGCGAGGCATACGCCGGGTTGGCCGGAATGTGTGTAACGACGTGGCAGCGCTCCACCACCTCGTTGGGCAAGCCGAATCGCTCGTTGCCGAAGACGAAGGCGACGGTGGCGTCCGGCGCGGCCAGCAATGCAGCCACCTCTTCTGCCGCAGCGCGCGGGCCGATTCGGCGGGGCCCGAATTCGCGCGGGCGGGCAGTCAATGCAATGGTCAGCGAGGCACCGGCCAGCGCTTCCCCAATGTCGTCGACCACCCGGGCGGCGGCCAGCACGTCGTCGGCGCCGCTTGCCATGGCAACGGCATCGGCGTGGCGTTGAGCGTCGGCCTCGCGTGGGCGGACGAGCACGAAGCTGCCGGGCTCGCCAAATCCCATCGTCTTGAGCGCACGTGCCGTGGAGCCGACATTGCCGGGGTGACTGGTCTCGACCAGCACGAAACGGCACCGCGCGGCGCGCTGGCGCAGCGTTTCCGGGTCGGCAGGGTTGGTGTTTGGAGCGCTCATTGGCGCAATTCGCGGGGCGCCGGAGGCGGGGTTCATATACAATACGGCCACTCTTTTGACGGCGGGCAGGATCGCGAGATTGGCCCGCCGCTCGTTCTTCTACAATTCGTTGTGTTGTTTCGCCTGCGGCCGCTTCCGAAAAATCGGCGCGCCAGGCGCGGAGATCCCACATGCATCCGATGCTCAATATCGCCGTCCGGGCAGCTCGCAAGGCCGGCACCGTCATCAACCGCGCGTCCTTCGACGTCGATAGCCTGCGCACCGAGCGCAAACAACACAACGATTTCGTCACCGAAGTCGACCGCGCAGCTGAAGCGGCGATCATCGAAGTCATCAAGACTGCCTACCCCGATCACGCGATTCTAGCGGAAGAGTCCGGCCAATCCTGGGCCGACGGCGAAACCGCCAGCGAAAACGTCTGGGTGATCGACCCGCTCGACGGCACGACCAACTTCATCCACGGCTTCCCGCAATATGGCGTATCGATCGCGCTGATGCAGCGTGGCGTCGTCACGCAGGCCGTGGTGTACGATCCGACGCGCGACGAGCTCTTCACCGCTTCCAAGGGCGCCGGCGCGTTCCTGAACAACCGCCGCATCCGCGTCACGCGCCGCGACAAGCTGGCCGACTGCCTGATCGGCACCGGCTTCCCCTACCGCGATCTGGAAGGCCTGTACGACTACACCCGCCTGTTTGCGACCATGACGGAAAACTGCGCCGGCCTGCGTCGCCCCGGCGCCGCCGCGCTTGACCTCGCCTACGTCGCCTGCGGCCGCCTCGACGGCTTCTTCGAGCAAGGCCTGAGCAAGTGGGACATGGCCGCCGGCTCGCTGCTGGTGACGGAATCGGGCGGTCTGGTGGGCAACTACACCGGCGAATCGGGCTATCTCGACCAAGGTGAAATCCTGGCCGGCAACCCGAAGGCTTTCGTGCAGATGATCAAGATCACCTCGCCGTTTTCGCGGTCGAAGGCTGAGGCTTGATTACGGCGCTACTTGCCAGTAGCCACCAATAAAAAAAGCCCGCTTTATGCGGGCTTTTTTGTTCACCACAGCATTACTGCTGCGCAGCTGCGGTTGTTGTTGTCGCTGCTGCAGCCGATGCCACGGTCGGCGTCGTACCTTCCATGAACAGCGAGGCACGCAGCCGGTTCGCCGCATCGTCGGTGCTGCTGCTGACTGCCTTCATCAGGTTCGAATATTCCGGCGCCTCATCCCAATCGCCCGCGGCGAACTGGCTGGATTCGATCGACTGATACCAGAGCAGCTTGTTCGTCTTCAAATCGACAAGCTGGCCAACGATCGCAACATATCCGCTCGGTGCGCCCAGGGGGAGAAAGCCATGGTAAGCCCGCGTGGTGCCGAGCCACATCGGCGAGAGCACCAGCAAGCGTTGCGCATCGTACTTCTTCGCCAGCGGACGATAGTCGAGGCGAGCGATCCCCTCCCCCGAGCCTTCGGTGAACTGGCTCATCGTGGCCACATCGAGCGGCTCCTGAATCAGCACCGTTTTCATCTGCCGCGATTCCAATCCCTCGGCCATCTTCTTGGGCAGCGCTGCCACCGTAGAGAAATCCTGCTTTTGCAGGCGCTCGACGATCGGCTTGGCCAGGCCGCGATTGATGGCGATATCAAGAATGCCTTGCGCGCCGGTCATCCGCGCGGCGGGCTCCGGCATTTTTGTCATGACCACGGCGACAGTCGACTCGCGATCCGTGAATAGCGCCGGCGAAGCCGGAATCGGTTTTTGAATGACGGCACAACCCGACAGCGCGACCATGCCGATCAGCGCCAGTTTCGATAGTGAACGCATTACTCCCTTACCCCTTTTCTCATCGAATTTGTGTTTTGACTACATCGGCTCTGCGCTTCCCGCATGTATGCCGAGCGGCGATCTTAATGAACTGCTAAGGAAGGAGCATCCCCCCGCTCGGCCTTTTTCGAGGGGGTACCGATGCACGTTGTTAAGAGCAGATGTAAGCAACGCTTAGTCGGCAACTTCCGCCGCCGCACTGCGCCGGAGACGGCAAAGCAAACCCTCGTCAGCTGCACGGCTTTTTCCAGCTGCGCTCCTCATTCACAATGAGCTCCCCCCTCAACGCCACCGCCTGCCATGAAAACCGCTCTCGCCCTGCGCCACGTTCCATTCGAGCACCTCGGCCTTCTCCAGCCGGTCCTCAAGGCGCGCGGCTACACGGTGCGCACCGTTGACGTAGGCGTCCAGCCGGTGCCGACGGACGACATGGTGAATGCCGATCTGCTGATCGTGCTGGGCGGGCCGATCGGTGCGTACGACGATGCAACGTATCCGTTCGTACGCGATGAAGCAGCCGCCATTACGCAACGGCTGGCGGCCCGCAAGCCGCTGCTGGGCATCTGCCTGGGTGCGCAGCTGATGGCGCGGGCGCTGGGCGCGGCGGTCAAGCCGATGGGCGTGAAGGAGATCGGCTTTGCCCCCATCACGCTCACGGCTGCAGGCACAGACTCACCGCTCGCGCCGCTGGCCGACGGCACGCCGGTGCTGCATTGGCATGGCGATCGATACGACTTGCCGCCTGGCGCGCAACGGCTGGCGTTCACGGCAGTCTGTTCAGAACAGGCCTTCGCCATCGGCAACCACGCACTCGCGCTGCAATTCCATCTGGAGGCAAATCTGGAGGAGCTGGAAGCGTGGCTGATCGGGCATGCGGCGGAACTCGGCGCGGCGGGCATCGACCCACGTGCGTTGCGGGCGCAGGTACCGGCCGTCGCGGAACGCCTGTCGCAACGCGCGCGCGAGGTCTTTACCGCTTGGCTGGATCGCGCGGAGGCCGCATGACGCTGCCCGGCCCCATCCGCATCGACACCGTCCTCACCGGACGCGCGGTCGACTACACGCGCCCGGGCTCCCGCAGCGCCATCGACAAGCGCGCCGTGCGCGACGCGGTGGAAGTCGGCATCAACGGCATCGTGGGCGATGAGCAAGGCGATCTGCATGTGCACGGCGGCCCTGACAAGGCGATTCACCACTACCCGTTCGACCACTACGCGGCTTGGCAAGCGGATATCGGCGCACAGCCGGTGCTGGCCCAGCCCGGCGCGTTCGGCGAGAACTTGAGCACGACGGGCATCAGCGAAGCGGACATCTGTGTGGGCGACCGCCTGCGCGCGGGGAGCGTGGTGCTGGAAGTGTCGCAACTGCGCCAGCCGTGCTGGAAGCTCAACGACCGCTTCAACACGCGCGACATGGCGCGCCGCGTGCAACACACGGGCCGCACGGGCTGGTATTACCGGGTACTGGAAGGCGGCACGCTCCGCGCGGGCGATACGCTCGAATGGCTCGAGCGCCCATGGCCGCAATGGCCACTGTCGCGTGTGCTGGACGTGCTTTACCGCAACATGCTCGACCGTGCAGCACTGGCCGACATGCTGACGCTGCCGCTCACGCCGTCATGGCGCAAGCTGGTCGAGGGCCGCCTCGCGCGCGGCGAGGTGGAAAGCTGGGCCAAACGCATCGATGGCCCAGCGCTCGAAGCCTGAGTTCGCGACCGATCAGAAGGTTTCCCAATCGGCGTCGGAACCGCCGCCAGCCACAGCCAGCGGTTGCTTGCGAGCCGGGGCAGCGGCAGAAACGGCAGCGGCGGGTGCTGCCGGCACAGAAGCCGCCGGCGCAGTTGCCATCTTTGGCTCACGCTTGCGCAGCGCGGTTCGCGCGGGCTTGGCCGTGCTGGCCGGCTTTGCAGCGGCCTTGGCTTCAGGCTTTGCAACCTTCTGGGGTTTCGTCGCGGCCATGGCGGCGATCTCGGCCCCATCCAGCCGGAACTGCGACACGACCTGCGTGAGGTTCTGTGCCTGCTCTTCAAGCGACTGCGCGGCGGCAGCGGCCTGTTCGACCAGCGCTGCGTTCTGCTGCGTCACCTGCTCCATTTCTGTCACGGCCTGACCGATCTGCAGGATGCCTTGCGTCTGCTCGGCCGAGGCGGAAGCAATGTCCTCAACGATATTGGCGACGCGACGCACGGCCTCCACCGTCTCGTTGATGGTCTCGCCGGCCTGCGCGACCTGCGTGTGGCCCGCTTGCACGCGCGACACCGAATCGTCGATCAGCGTCTTGATTTCCTTGGCGGCGGCAGCACTGCGCTGCGCCAGCGCGCGCACTTCGCCAGCCACCACGGCAAAGCCGCGGCCCTGCTCACCGGCGCGGGCGGCTTCCACGGCAGCGTTGAGCGCCAGGATGTTGGTCTGGAAGGCAATGCCGTCAATCACGCCAATGATGTCGGCCATCTTGCGCGAGCCCGCGCTGATGTCGTCCATGGTGGCCACCACGCCGCGCACCACGTCGCCGCCGCGCGAAGCGAGGTCCGCCGCATTCGACGCCAGCGCGCTGGCCTGACGGGCATTCTCCGAATTGTTGGTCACGGTGGAGGTCATCTGCTCCATGCTCGCGGCGGTCTTTTCCAGCGAGGCAGACTGCTGCTCCGTACGCGTCGACAGATCGAGGTTGCCGCTGGCGATTTCGTGCGCGCCGGTGTTGACCGAATCGGAGCTGTGGCGTACCTGGCGCACGGTGTTCACCAGGCTTTCGCGCATGCGGGCCACGGCAGCCAGCAAGCGGCCGAGCTCATTGCGGCCGCCCGTTTTGACGTGCACCGCCAGATCGCCTTCAGCCACGCGGCTCAGCACGGTCACGGCTTCGTTGAGCGGCGTGATCACGAAGGCCTTGAGCCCGTAGAACACCGCCACGATCAACGCCAGCGCCATCGCAATACCAAGCGCCACGAACTTCAGAATCGTTTCATAGCGCGCGCGGCCGTTGTCGGCCTCGTCCTTGGCAAGCTTCTTCACGAGCTGCTGGAAATTCTCGATCTGCACCGACCACGCCGCACCGGTATCGGTCACATCTTTGTAATTGATCGGGGCATAGGCTGCGGCATCACCGGCGCGCAAAGCCGCCAGGGCGCGCTGCACGGCTTCGATGTGCGTCTGTGCGGCCTGGACGATCGCCTGGCGCAGCGACTCGTCTACACCTTCGATGGGTGGCGCATTCTTGAAGGCCTCCACCTGTTCGATTGCCTTCTTCAGGCCTTTGTCCGAGCTGGCGAGCGCCGCCGTCTTGGCAGCGTCATCCATGTTCTCCCGCAGGACACTGTACAGGCGCGACATGCCGGTGCGCGCCCGCTGCATGTCCTTGTACGCGTCGTTCAACAGCATGCTGCGGTCGGAAATCTCATGCACGCGCTCGGTAGCCGTGTTGGTGGTGCGAAGGGCCAGCACACCCACCACCGCCCCGACGACGATCATCGATGCAAAGGTGATCAGAATCGCAAGCAGGCCAGCGCGCACGCTGGTGTTCTTCAAAATGCGGTCCATCTTTTCTCCGGGATCCGGGCAGGCACGCGATTGCGTGCGCGAGGTCAACGAGGGAAGGTCAATTGCAGGTCAGAAGGTTTCCCAGTCACCGTCGTCTCCGGCGGCCACCAGGGGCTTCGCTTTGGCGAGGCTCGCAGGGATGGCAGCAGGTGCAGACGGGCTCTTCTCGACTTTTTCGATTCGGTCAGCCGGCGTTGCAGCAGCCTTGCGCAGTACAGGCGGCTTGCGCGACGTCAACCGGGGCTTGGTGGCCTCGGTGCTCGGCTTGGCGGCCGCGCGGCGCGGCGCTTCAACCTTGGCGGCTGCCGGGGCGGACGGAGCAGCCGGCGTTGCAACCGCGACAGGCTTGGCCGGCGCAACCACCGCTTCAACCTTGGCCACCATGGCGGGAGCACGCAGCGCATGCGCATCGAGGCGGAACTGCGCCACCACCTGCGTGAGACTCACCGCCTGCTCTTCGAGCGATTGCGCGGCCGCGGCGGCCTGCTCCACCAGCGCGGCGTTCTGCTGCGTAGCGTCGTCAAGCTGCGTGACGGCGTGGCTCACTTCTTCAATGCCCGAGCGCTGTTCCTGGCTCGCCGACGAAATCTCGCCGACGATGTCGGTCACGCGCTTCACGCTCGCGACGATTTCGCGCATCGTCGTGCCGGCCTCTTCCACCAGCGCGCTGCCCGCATCCACGTTGACGACGGAATCGTCAATAAGCGCCTTGATTTCCTTGGCGGCCGCGGCACTGCGCTGCGCGAGGCTGCGCACCTCACCGGCCACCACGGCAAAGCCGCGGCCCTGCTCACCGGCGCGGGCAGCTTCCACGGCGGCATTCAGCGCGAGGATGTTGGTCTGGAAGGCAATGCCGTCAATCACGCCGATGATGTCGACGATCTTGCGTGACGACGCGTTGATCGAGCCCATCGTCTCCACCACGCGCGTCACCACATCGCCGCCGCGTACGGCCACATCCGAGGCGGACGCCGCCAGTTGGTTGGCCTGCTGGGCGTTGTCGGCATTCTGCTGCACCGTCGACATCAGCTGCTCCATGGCCGAAGCCGTTTCCTCGAGCGAGCTGGCCTGCTGCTCGGTGCGCGACGACAGGTCGAGGTTGCCGCTGGCGATCTCGCGCGTGGCGGTGCCAATGGTTTCCGAAGCGCCCTTGATGCGGCCGATGGTCTGCACCAGCGCGCCGCGCATGCGGCTCATGGCGTAGAGCAGGCTATGGTTGTCATCGGCACGGGTGGCGATCTCGACCGTCAGGTCGCCGCCGGCGATGCGATTGGCCACATCGGCTGCGTAGGCAGGGTCCCCGCCGAGCGTGCGCTGCAGGCCGCGGTTCGCGATGCCGCCCAGCAACACAAGCAAACCGCCCACCAGCACCAGCAGGCCGCCCGTCTGGTACAGCGAAGTCATGAATGCGGCATTGATGTCGTCCATGTAGACGCCGGTCGAGAAGACCCAGTCCCACGGCTCATAGCGCATTGCAAAAGCCGTCTTGGGCACCGGTTCCGTGCCACCGACCTTCGGCCAAACGTAGCTGGTGAATCCGCCCTTGGGATCTTTGGCCGCGTTGGTCAGGCCCATGTAGACCGCATTGCCCTGCGCATCCTTGAAGCCGGATTGGTCCTTGCCGATGAACTCGGGCTTGATCGGGTGCATCACCACCACGTTGTTGGAGCTCGTGATGGTGAAGTAACCATCCTTGTCGTAGCGCAGCGCCTTGAAGCGGTCGAGCGCCTCCTTCTGCGCGGCGTCTTTGGTCAACGTACCGTTCTTGGTCAGGTCGTCGTACTGCTTGGCCAGGTTCATGGCCATGGTCGTCACGCTGACGAGGTTGTTCTTGCGCTCCTCCACGCGGATCTCGCGCGCCTGATACGCGTTGAATACCGAGATCAAGGTCAGCGCGACAAGGCTGATGACCAACGGCAGCCAAAGCTTTTGGCGAAAGCTGAGCTTGCTCATTCCAGAGTCTCCGGATGCGGAGCCGCGAGGCGCCGTTTGCGCAAACGCGGTTCCACTATGGTTTTAGGGGTCCGGATGGTCTATCGGCAGGCAGAGCGCCAACCTTGAGGGCGCCTACCCGCGCGGGGAGCGGCTGCGCGGCATTTCGACGCTCCCACGGCGACGCCCGCGCCCGCCGATCTTTGCAAATCGCGCCACATTGGGCAGAATTCTTTTGATCTTAAATTGATAATCAGCGATGAAAACCACGCTCGAAGAACTGCTCGCGTTCCGCACGGTGGTCGATACGGGCTCCGTCACGGCCGCTGCGGAGCAACTCGGCCAGACCGTGTCGGGTGTAAGCCGGGCGCTGCGCCGCCTGGAAGAGAAGCTGGACACCACCCTGCTCTCGCGCACCACGCGCCGCCTGTCGCTCACCGACGAGGGTGCCACGTTCCTGGCGCAAGCGCGCAGCATCCTCGCCGCCGTCGACGAGGCCGAGGAGCAGATGGCACTGCGCCGCCAGCAGCCTGCCGGCCGCCTGCGCATCAACGCCGCCATGCCGTTCATGCTGCACGTGGTGGCGCCGCTGGTGCCGGACTTCCGCGCACAGTATCCGCAGATCGAGCTGGAACTGAACACCAACGACCTGATCATCGACCTGCTGGAAGAAGACACCGACGTGGCGATCCGCATCGGCACGCTGCGCGACTCCACCCTGCGCGCGCGTCTGCTCGGCACGCGGCGACTACGGGTGCTGGCAAGCCCCGCCTATCTGAAAGCACACGGCCGGCCGCGTCATCTGGATGACCTGCAGAAGCACGCCCTGCTCGGCTTCGTGCAGCCGGAATCGCTGAATCTCTGGCCTCTGCGCGGCCCGCACGGCGACCGCCTGCGCATCGAGCCCACGCTCAAGGCATCAAGCGGTGAAACCCTGCGCCAACTCGCACTGCAAGGCGCGGGCATCGTCTGCCTGGCCGACTTCATGACCGCCGAAGACCGCCGCGCCGGCGATCTTGTGCAGGTGCTGCCGGATGCCACCGTCGAGGTACTGCAGTCAATTCACGCGGTGTACTACCGCAACACGCAGCTGGCGTCGCGGATTGCGTGCTTTCTCGACTTTCTGGAAGCCCGGCTCGCCGACGATAAGCAGTGAAGCAGCATCGCGGGTATGCAACAATTGCGCGATTCAACACCTTCCGCGCGCGGCCTGATCGCATGACATCGGACCGCGCGCTGCGCATTGGTACTCATGGCTGAACACTCCGCTCCGGTTCTGGAGATCGACCCGAAATACGGCCCCTTCGACAAGCACACTCCAATGATGCAACAGTACCTTCGCTTGAAGGCTGGGCATCCAAACACGCTTGTCTTCTATCGCATGGGCGACTTCTACGAGCTCTTCTTTGAAGACGCCGAAAAAGCCTCGCGCCTGCTCGACATCACGCTCACCGCACGCGGCAGTTCCAACGGACATCCGATCCGCATGGCGGGCATCCCGTTCCACGCTGCGGAGCAGTACCTCGCCAAGCTGGTCAAGCTGGGCGAATCCGTCGCCATCTGCGAGCAGATCGGAGACCCGGCGACGACCAAGGGACCGGTCGAGCGCAAGGTCGTGCGCGTCGTCACGCCGGGCACGTTGACGGACGCCGCGCTGCTCTCCGACAAGGTCAACAACCATCTGCTGGCCATCGCGCACCTGCCCGGCAAGCGCGGCACGGCGCCGCTGATGGGCCTGGCGTGGCTCAACCTCGTCGGCGGCGAATTGCGCGTGATGGAATGCAGCCCCGACCAGCTCGACCGCGAACTCGAACGCATCCGCCCCGCGGAAGTGCTGGCCGACGATGCGACGCTCAACACAATCCAGCTTGATGTCGCCCGCACGCGCCTGCCCGATTGGCATTTCGACGTGGAAGCCGGCACGCGCCGCCTGCGTGAACAACTCGGCGTAGCGAGCCTCGTCGCGTTTGGCGCCGAAACGTTGACGGCCGCACTGGCGGCCGCCGGCGCACTGTTGAACTACGCGGCAGCCACGCAAGGGCAATCGCTGCGTCACGTGATCGGCCTGACCGTCGAGCACGAAAGCGAATTCATCGGCCTGGACACCGCCACGCGCCGCAACCTGGAGCTGACCGAGACGCTGCGTGGGCAGGAATCGCCGACGCTGTTCTCGCTGCTCGACACCTGCGCGACCAGCATGGGCAGCCGCCTGCTGCGCCACTGGCTGCATCATCCGCTGCGGGATCGCGCCGTGCCTCAAGCGCGGCAGCAGGCGATTGAAGTGCTGCTAGGCAGCGATTGGCAAACGTTGCGTGCGACGCTGCGCACGCTGTCGGATGTGGAGCGCATTACCGGGCGGCTGGCGCTGCTGTCGGCGCGGCCGCGCGATCTGTCGTCGTTGCGTGACACGCTGGCGCGCCTGCCCGAGATTCGCGAAGGACTGCCGCAGAGTGACGCGGCTCCGCTGCTGACCGAGCTGTACGCCGCGCTCAGCTTGCCCGAAGACGCCCACGCCCTGCTGCAGCGCGCCGTAATGGCTGAGCCGGCGGCCATGGTGCGCGACGGCGGCGTCATCGCTCGCGGCTACGATGCCGACCTCGACGAGCTGCGCGACATCTCGGAAAACTGCGGCCAGTTCCTCGTCGATCTGGAAACCCGGGAGCGCGAGCGCACCGGTATCGCCAATCTGCGCGTCGAATACAACCGCGTGCACGGCTTCTACATTGAAGTCACCAACGGCCAGGCCGCCAAGGTGCCGGACGATTACCGGCGCCGCCAGACGCTGAAGAACGCCGAACGCTACATCACGCCCGAGCTGAAGGCGTTCGAAGACAAAGCGTTGTCCGCGCAGGACCGTGCCCTGTCGCGCGAGAAAGTCCTCTACGAAGAGTTGCTGCAGAAACTGCTGCCACATCTGGCCGAGTTCAAGCGCATCGCCGCCGCGCTGGCGCAGGCCGATGTGCTGGCAACGCTCGCCGAGCGCGCGCATGCGCTGTCGTGGTCGCGCCCCACGCTGACCGATGCCCCGGGCATTGAGCTGACGCGCGCACGCCATCCCGTGGTCGAACAGCAAGTCGAACAGTTCGTCGCCAACGACTGCATGCTGCAGGAAGCGCGCAAGCTGCTGCTGATCACCGGCCCGAACATGGGTGGTAAATCGACCTTCATGCGGCAAACCGCGCTGGTCGTGCTGCTCGCCTACGTAGGCGCATTTGTGCCGGCGGAAGCGGCCGTCATCGGCCCGATCGACCGCATCTTCACCCGTATCGGCGCCGCCGATGATCTGGCGGGCGGTCGTTCGACCTTCATGGTCGAAATGACGGAGGCCGCCGCCATCCTGCACCGCGCCACACCCAACAGCCTCGTGCTGATGGACGAGATCGGCCGCGGTACGAGCACGTTCGACGGCCTTGCGCTCGCCTGGGCGATCGCGCGTCACTTGTTGTCGCACAACCGCAGCCACACGCTGTTCGCCACGCACTATTTTGAGCTGACGCAACTGCCGCAGGAGTTTGCTCAGGCCGCCAACGTGCATCTCTCCGCCGTCGAACATGGTGACGGCATCGTTTTCCTGCATGCCGTGCAGGAGGGCCCGGCCAGCCAGAGTTACGGGCTGCAGGTCGCGCAGCTGGCGGGCGTGCCGCAGCCGGTCATTCGCGCCGCGCGCAAGCGGCTCGCGTGGCTGGAGCAGCATTCCGCCGACACCGGCGCCACGCCTCAGCTCGACCTGTTTGCTCTCGCCGCAGACACGCCCGCCGACGACGAAGACGATGCCGACGCCGAAGCACCCGACAGCGCGCTGACGGAAGCACTCGCCGGAATCGACCCCGACGACATGACGCCGCGTGAAGCGCTCGATGCGCTGTACCGGCTCAAGGCGCTGGCGAACCCGTCCGCGTGACTCCATGACTCGCGCCGGCACAGCTTCCCGCACGCTTCAATGCATCGCCATGACCTTGGCGATGCTGCTGCCGGCGGCATCCAAGGGCGCAAAGCCTGCAATTGACACGCCGGCTGCATTCACCTTCACCGTGATCGGCAACGTGCCCGAGCGCGCTGAAGACGTCGCCCCGGCGCGCGCACTGCTGGACGCCATCGACGCCGAACACCCGGCCTTCGTCGTTCATCTGGGTAACCTCAAGGGCCGCGATGAGTCGTGCTCCGACGCCCTGCTCGAAGCGCGCCACCATCTGCTCGACAGCCTGATCGCGCCCGTCATCTACATCCCGGGCGACCACGACTGGAGCGATTGCCAGCGCCCCGCGGCCGGCAGCTTCGACCCGGTGGAACGCCTCCTGCGCCTGCGAGAGCTGTTCTACCCCGACGACAACACCCTCGGCCAGCGGACCATGACGGTCATGCGCCAGTCCGATCAGGCCAAGTTCCGCAGCTACCGCGAGAACACGCGCTGGACGATGAACGACGTGCTGTTCGTCACGCTCAACGTGCCCGGCGACAACAACAACTACAAGACGGCGGGCGGGCGCAACGGCGAATACGAAGACCGTCTCGAAGCCAACCGCCAATGGCTCGCCCGCGCCTTTGCCGTCGCACGCCAGCGCAGGATGGCGGGCGTGGTCGTCATGATGCAGGCCGATCCGCTCTTTGAAGACGGGTGGGAACGGCGCCG
Source organism: Ralstonia edaphi (assembly GCF_958350185.1). NCBI lineage: Bacteria > Pseudomonadati > Pseudomonadota > Betaproteobacteria > Burkholderiales > Burkholderiaceae > Ralstonia > Ralstonia edaphi. Next base: position 177,831 of record NZ_CATWHI010000005.1, on the reverse strand, counting down.
CGCACCGACCCTGCTCGACGGTTTGTTGCGCCGCCGCTCGCATGACGGCTACCTGGCACTCAAGCGTCAGCTGCGAGCGCTCACGCGCGATTACGACGGTGCCGTTCTCCTCATCCACGGGGCCAGCCAGACCTTCATGCTGGATCGTCCGCTCAAGGACGAAGACGGCCGCCCGGATCCGCACGTCATGCGCGCGCGCACCTATGGGTCGCCGGTGCTCGATCGCTGGCTGGAGGTGTCTGTCACGCCGGGCCGCACGCCGCTCTTCCATATCCGTAGCCGCCGCCTCGACAACACGCCCGCCCCGGCGCCGGAGATCGTGCCAGCGTCGGCGCAATAAAAAACGGGAGCCGAAGCTCCCGTTTTCGTATCTCGATGGACGCGCCGATCAGTGCAGCGTGTGCGGCTTGTCGTCGTCTTCGTCCTCGTCCACCACTTCAAGGCCGTTCTCACCGTGCACGTGGCCGTGCTCGATTTCCTCCGCCGTGGCTTCACGCACTTCAGTGACCTTCAGTTCGAAGCGCAGCGCCATGCCGGCCAGCGGGTGGTTGCCGTCCAGCACCACCTTGTCTTCCGCCACGTCGGTGACCGTGTAGACAATGGCGTCTTCTTCGTCGCCATCTTCGGGCACGCCTTCGAACTGCATCCCAACTTCGAGCGGTTCCGGAAAGCGATCGCGCGGCTCGATCTTGATCAGCTCCTGATCGTAGTCACCGAACGCATCGTCCGGTTCGAGCTGCAGTTTGGTCTCGAAGCCTTGCTCCTGGCCGTCCAGCGCTTCCTCGATCTTGGGGAACGTGCCATCATAGCCGCCGTGCAAATACACCATCGGCTCATCGGATTCCTCGATGACGTTGCCCTGCGCGTCGGACAGTTTGTAAGCCACCGACACCACCGTATTCTTCGCGATTTTCAATTGCGCACTCCATGAACGAAGTCCCATTATACGCTGCCGATGGCGGCGTCCAACCCGCTCTTCCGGCGGAGCGTCCCGCGCAACTCCTCGGCGGGCTGTCACCGCGCGATTTCATGCGCACGCACTGGCAAAAAAAACCTTTGCTGATCCGGCAGGCGCTGTCGCCCGAAGAGATGCGCGCGCTGCACTTTCCGCTATCGCCGGAGCGGCTCCTTGCCCTGGCCGAGCGCGCCGATGTCGAGTCCCGCCTGATCGCGCAATCGCGCGGGCGCTGGTCGTTCAACCACGGCCCCTTCGACGAACGCCCGTTGCCCTCGCGCAAGACGCGCAACTGGTCGGTACTCGTTCAAGGCGTGAACCTCGTCGAGCCGGCGGTCGAGGCGCTCATGCAGCGCTTCCGGTTCATTCCGGACGCGCGGCTCGACGACGTGATGATCAGCTTCGCAACCGACGGCGGCGGCGTCGGCCCGCACTTCGATTCGTACGACGTGTTCCTGCTGCAGGCCCACGGCAAGCGCCGCTGGCGCATCTCCGCACAGGATGACCTCACGCTCATCCCCGATCTGCCCCTCAAAATCCTCGCCAATTTCCAGCCCGAAGAAGAATTTGTGCTCGAGCCTGGCGACATGCTGTATCTGCCGCCCCACTACGCGCACGACGGCGTGGCCGAAGGCGATTGCATGACGTACTCGATTGGTTTCCGCTCACCGTCGTACCGGGAACTGGCTGGTCACTTCCTGGGCTTCCTGTCCCAAACGCTGGAAGACGACCCGAACTTCGAGGGCCGTTACGCCGACCCCGAGCAAAAACCTACCGCCCGCCCCGCCGAGCTGCCGGCAGCCATGGTCAAGGCACTTGCCCAGAAGCTCAACGCGTTGCGCTGGACGCCCGAACTTGTTGGGGAGTTCCTCGGCGCGTACCTTTCCGAACCAAAGGATCACGTCGACTTTGTCACGCAACCCCGCCTGCCCCTTGCCCGTTTCACGGCTCGTGCGCGCAAGGAAGGCATCGTGCTAGACGCGCGCACGCAAGCGCTGTATGACGCGCAACGCTTCTGGATCAACGGCGATACGTTTGAACCTTCGGGAACGCTGCTTGCGTGGCTTTCCGCGTTGGCCGACGCGCGTTGTGCGACCGCAGCTTCCGTGGATGCCGCAGCCGGCTTGCCAGATCTGATGGATACGTTGCACGCCTGGTACGAAGAGGGCTGGCTAAGGCTCGCTGGTCCCGCGCGGCGATGATTCCGCATTGAAACAGATCGTTACAAAACGGTGTGAATCGCACGTGCGTCAGCCCCGACTCGGCTACACATGGTAGGTAAAGGTCGCTATAATCCGACGCTAGCTTGCAGGTCGAGCAGCCCTCGTGCGGCTTGGCTGCCAGCAGAGAAGAAGGTGTAGTACCTGAGCGATAATTACCGGTAATTATTCATCGCCCTTTTTGTTGTCCGCTTTCCATATTCAGTTTAAGGATCGAAAAAATGAAAAAGTCTCTCCTGATCGCCTCGCTGATGGCTGCTGTGGCTCTGGCTGCTTGCGGTAAGAAGGAAGAAGCTGCTGCTCCGGCCGCCGCTCCTGAAGCTTCGGCTCCGGCTGCTGCCGCTCCGGCTGCTCCGGCTGCTTCGGACGCCGCTGCATCGGCTCCGGCTGCCCCGGCCGCTTCGGACGCCGCTGCTGCTCCGGCTGCTTCGGACGCTGCTGCATCGGCTCCGGCTGCTAAGCAGTAATCGCGTTTCTCGCGAGACGAAAAAGCCGACCTTCGGGTCGGCTTTTTTCATGGGCGAGTGGGCTGCGACATCCGGACAGCAACGACAACGCCCATCCGCCATTCAAAGTTGTTTCTGAATCTTACAAGCAGCCTCCGGCGAAGGCTATCGCACTCAAACGGTGCGCCAAAGCAGGCCCTCTTCCTGATCCGCGATCGGCACGTCGTCTACGCGAGCACCCAGCGGCATGGCGATGGCCTCGGCTGCCAATTGCGGCGTGTTGTTCTGCTTGGATAGATGCGCAGCCACAACCGTATGCAGCCCATCGTGGCGCACACGCGCGAGGATCGCAGCTGCTATGTCGTTGGCCAAGTGGCCAAAATCCCCGCCGATGCGACGTTTCAATGACCACGGATAGGCTGAATTGGCCAGCATCTCGCGGTCGTGATTGCATTCGAGCACGAGGGCGTGCATGCCCGCCAGATGCGTGCAAAGGTATTCCGTCGACATCCCGGCATCGGTCAGCACACCCAGGCGTCGCGCACCGTCGTTGAAGACGAACTGCAGCGGCTCGCGCGCGTCGTGCGGCACGGTGTAAGGCAAGATTTGCAGATCGCCGACGGAGAACACATCGTCGGCGCGGCAGAAACGCACGGCTGCACGGTCGGCGCCGCGTAGGTTTTCGGTCGCGCGATATGTGCCGTGGCTGGTCCAGACGGGGATATTGAATTTGGCGGCAACCGCATAGGCGCTGCCAACGTGATCGCTATGCTCGTGCGTGACGAGGATGGCGTTCAGGGATTCCGGCGTACAGCCCAGGCGTTCAAGCCGCCGAACGGTCTCCCGGATACCGAAGCCGCAATCCAGCAGGATGCGCGTGCATGTCGCGCCGCTCGCGGATTCGACGAGCAGCGCATTCCCTTCACTGCCGCTGCCAAGGCTGGCGAATCTCAGTGTCATCGCCCACCTAGGCAGCTGTACTGCATGATGCCGATTACCGAAGTTGCTCGTCGAGCAGCGACAGGATGCGCTTGCCGATGTCGCCGGTCTGCGCGGAGCCATCGTCGTTCTGGACCAGCACGGTCGACGACGTGCCGGCATCCTTCACCACCACGCGGTAACGCTTGGCGCGCTTGAGATCTTCGATCTTCGTGCCCGAGAACAGGCGCGAGAAGAAGCCCGGTGCGTTCGCTTCGGCGCGCGTATCAGCGTAACGGACGAAGTACACGCCCTGCGAACGGTCACGGTCATCCACGGTAAAGTTCACGCGGTCCAGTGCCAGACCCACGGTACGCCAAGCACGATCAAAGGGCTCCGGTACCTGCAGGACCGGCTGGCCATTCGACTGCGTCAGCAAAGACGGGCCGGTACGCGGGGCCGGCTCGGCTTTCGTGCCGTCTTGCACGGGGTGCGCAGCCTGCGTTTGCGCGAGCTTCTGCTGTGCGGCCTCCTTGCTGGCGCCTAGGCGCTGCATCAGGCGCGAGAGGAATTCGGCTTCGAGCTCCGGATCGGCCGGACGCGGCGTCCACACGGTTTGGTCCTTGGACGAACCGACCAGTTGTTCCTGCGCGCCGCGGTGCGAGATGTAGACCTCGACCGTGCCATTCGGGCCCTTCTCGATGCGGGTGCGGAACTTGTCGCGCTCAGACGTCGAGTACAGACCGTCGAACACCTTGCCGACGGTGCGGCGAATGATGTCCTGCGGAATCTTCGCGCGGTTCTCGGCCCAGTCGGTTTCCATGATGCCGGTCTCGGGCGAGTCGATCACCAGCAGGAAGCCAAGTTCCTGCCAGAAGGTGCGCAATTGCGGCCACAGGGCATCCGGCGTGGTCTTCACGACCAGCCAGCGCTGATTGCCATCACGCTCGATGCGCATGTCGGACACGGCAGGCAGCACGTTGTCGGTACCCGAGCCCGGCGTCGTGACCTTGGGCGCCGTCGACGTGTACGCCGACAGCGTCGTCGTGCCCGTGTCCGGTGCGGCATAGCGACGATCAGCCTGGATGCCGGTCAAGTCGGGCGGGATCTCAAGCGTCGGGCCCTTCTTGGCCTGCGATTTGTAATCGATGCGGTCCGGCTGCATCACCTCATTGACGGTATCGCAACCGGAAATCAGGGCAACCGACAGCGCGGCCAGCAACAGTTGAGCGGACGTCGCCACAGCCCCGCGACGGGTTTGGTGCAGTTTCATTGACTTGCGATCCTTCAGATGAGAACGATGGCTTAAGGGCCTGAGAAGCGCCTTGAAACAATCAGGAGAGCAGCCCGGCATCCTTCAAGGATGCGCGCACAACCTCGTGATACTGGGGTGCCAGCGGCGTCAACGGCAGGCGGATGCCGCCTTCCATCTTGCCCATGGCCTGGAGAGCCCACTTGACGGGGATCGGATTCGATTCGACGAACAGGTTCTTGTGCACCGACAGCAGTTGCATGTGGATGCGGCGAGCCGTTTCCACGTCGCCGCGCATGGCAGCGGCGCACAGCTCGTGCATGGCACGCGGCGCCACGTTGGCCGTCACGGAAATGTTGCCGTGGCCACCCAGCAGCATCAGCGCGATGGCCGTCGGATCGTCACCGCTGTAAATCTTGAATGAGGCCGGTGCGCCCTTGATGAGGTGTGCCGCGCGGTCGATGTTGCCGGTAGCTTCCTTCACGCCGATGATGCCCGGCACTTCAGCCAGACGCAGCATCGTTTCGACTGTCATATCGGCCACGGTGCGGCCCGGCACGTTGTACAGAATGACCGGCAGATCCACCGACTCGGCCACCTTGCGGAAGTGCAGATACATGCCTTCCTGCGTCGGCTTGTTGTAGTACGGCACGACCTGCAGCGAGGCATCGGCGCCCACTTGCTTGGCGTAGGCCGTCAGCTCGACCGCCTCGGTGGTGGAGTTGCCGCCGGTGCCGGCAATGATGGGAACGCGCTTGTTGGCCTGCTCGACCGCCACGCGGATCAGCTCACGGTGCTCTTCCACCGACACGGTCGGCGATTCACCGCTGGTGCCGACGATCACGATGCCGTCGGTGCCTTCGGCGATGTGCCAGTCGATGAGCTTGCGCAGGGACGGGAAATCAAGGCTGCCGTCCTCGTGCATGGGCGTGACGATGGCGACGAGACTGCCGGAAATCTGGATCATGGTTTCGAAAGCAGACAAAAGCGTGAACGTAAACAGTCGGATTGTACCGGATCGTCAGAACCGATTCGCCACATCTGACACCCGCCAAGAGACGGGTAAGACGTCGTCCTCAGCAACTTCAAAGTGCGTAGCGCGGCGCAACCACTCCAGCAGGCTGGCGGACGGCGCAAACCCGCTGCACGTAAGCCTCCCGGGGCGATGCGAGAAAACCGTCTTCGTAGCCGATCACCCGCAACTGGCCTCGCACCGCGTCAAGCAATTCACCCGGCGCCAGCAGGAATGCCGGGTTCGACGGCTTCCCGACGGTTTCGTTTCCCGCGGCAAAGGTTTCGTAGATCAGCCGGCCACCCGGCGCGACGGCTGCCAGCAAGCGCGGCCAAAGCGGTCGGTGGAGGTAATTCGTGACGACGACGGCATCGAAAGTGGCTCCGGCAGGCAACGGCCACGGGTTCTCTTCGATGTCGGCGACGATGGTTTGTGCGACGCTGGCGAGGCCCGAAAGCGCAGCCGCGTCACGGTCGATGCCCGTCACGCGCAGGCCGCGCGCCGCGAGCCAGCGCACGTGGCGGCCACTGCCGCAAGCCACGTCCAGCACGGAAGCGCCCGCCGGCAGTTCAGCCGCCCAGCGCACCACCCAGGGCGACGGCGCAGCAAGCGTATGCGGTTCCGATGCGGCAGCAGACATCAACGGCCCATCAGCTGTACGTCAGACCCATCGCCTCGCGCACCTCGCGCATGGTCTCTTGCGTGACCTTGCGAGCGTTGTCGCAACCATCGGCGATGATGGCGCGCAGCAACGACGGATCGTCCATGTATTTCTGGGCGCGCTCAAGCATCGGCTGCTGTTCACGCAGGATGCCCTCGATCACCGGCTGCTTGCATTCCAGGCAGCCAATGCCTGCGCTGCGGCAGCCCTTCTGCACCCATTCCTTCGTGTCGGCATCTGAGTAGACCTGGTGCAGCTGCCAGACCGGGCACTTGTCCGGATCGCCCGGATCGGTACGGCGCACGCGGGCCGGGTCGGTCGGCATGGTGCGGACCTTTTTCTCGACGGTTTCCTTGTCCTCGCGCATGCGGATCGTGTTGCCGTACGACTTGGACATCTTCTGGCCATCAAGACCGGGCATGCGCGATGCCTCGGTCAGCAGCACCTGCGGCTCGGGCAGGATGATCTTGCGAGCACCTTCCAAGTAGCCGAACAGGCGTTCGCGGTCGCCCATCGAGAGGCTCTGCGACTCGGCCAGCAGTGCGCGCGCCTGCTCCAGCGCTTCGTCTTCGCCGCGCTCCTGGTAGGCCGTGCGGAGCTCCAGATACAGCTTGGCGCGCTTGCCACCGAGCTTCTTGGCCGCTTCAAGCGCCTTCTCTTCGAAGCCCGGTTCGCGGCCGTACAGGTAGTTGAAGCGGCGGGCAACTTCGCGGGTCATCTCGACGTGCGGCACCTGGTCTTCGCCCACGGGGACAAAGCCAGCCCGGTAGATGAGGATGTCAGCGGCCTGCAGCAGCGGGTAGCCGAGGAAGCCGTAGGTGGAGAGATCCTTCTCCTTGAGCTTCTCGATCTGATCCTTGTACGTCGGCACGCGTTCGAGCCAGCCCAGCGGCGTGCCCATCGAGAGCAGCAGGAACAGTTCGGCATGCTCGGGCACGCGGCTTTGGATGAACAGCGTGGATTGGGTCGGATCGACACCGGCGGCCAGCCAGTCGATCAGCATCTCCCACACAGACTCCTCGATCACCTCGGGCGACTCGTAGTGCGTGGTCAGCGCATGCCAGTCGGCGACGAAGAAGAAGCACGGGTATTCGGCTTGCAGCCGGACCCAGTTTTTCAGGACGCCGTGGTAATGCCCCAGGTGCAGCGCACCGGTCGGACGCATGCCAGAGAGAACGCGGTCAGGAAACATGTGGGAAATGGAGTTGAAGACTCAGGAAAACAGCATCTGCAGCGGACTCAGAATCCACTGCAGCAGTTGAAACAGCAGCGCCATGATGGGGCGCATCCAGACATTGGTAATGACGTTGGAAATGATCAACGCCATCACGATGAAGAAGCCGAACGGCTCGATGCGCGACAGGCCCAGCGCCATACGGGGCGGCAAGAGCGCAGCCAGCACGCGTCCGCCATCGAGCGGTGGCAGCGGAAACATGTTGAACGCCGCCATCACCATATTGACGAGAATGCCCGCGCGCGCCATGCCGATCAGGAACGGCTCGTTCACGCCGCCCACCGCGAACACAACTGCCAGCACGCCCCAAAAGATCGCCTGGACAAAGTTGGTGGCGGGCCCGGCCAGCGCCACCCACATGCCATGCCAGCGCGGATCACGCAGATGGCCAAAGCGCACCGGCACCGGTTTGGCATAACCGAACACGAACGCGCCCTTGGTGGCGAAATACAGGAGCAGCGGCATCGCGATCGTGCCGATGGGATCGATGTGCCGCAGCGGATTGATGCTGATGCGGCCCATGACATAGGCCGTATCGTCGCCGAAATGCTTCGCAACATAGCCGTGCGCCGCCTCATGCAGCGTGATGGCAAACAGGACGGGAATCGCGTAAACCGCGATGTTCTGGATCAGTGTGGGGTCCATAGGCGGGCTATTGTAGCAAGCGCGCGCCGCACGACGGCGCTACCGAAGCACGCGCCAAGGCGTCGCCTATAAGCCCACGCGGGCAGGATCGCCCCGGCCCTGGCGCACGAGTTCGGGCTCGCCGCTCGTCAGGTCGATGACGGTGGTAGGTTCGGCCGGGGCTGGGCCGCCGTCGATAACGAGTTCGAGCTGCTTTTCGAGCCGATCGCGAATGGTCTCGGCCTCGTTGAGCGGCTCGTCGTCGCCGGGCAGCTGCAGCGTGGCGGAAAGCAGCGGCTCACCGAGTTCAGCCATCAGCGCCAGGGGGATCGCGTGTTCCGGTACGCGCAGGCCGATCGTCTTGCGCGACGGATGCGAAAGCCGGCGCGGCACCTCCTTGGTCGCCTCCAGCAGGAAGACGAACGGCCCCGGCGTGGCCGCCTTCAGCACGCGGTACTGCTTGTTGTCGACGCGCGCAAACGTGGCCAGCTCGGAAAGGTCACGGCACATCAGCGTGAGGTGATGCTTTTCGTCGATGCCGCGCACGCGCCGCAGGCGCTCGACGGCAGATTTGTCGTCCAGATGGCAGGCGAGCGCGTAGCAGGAATCGGTAGGCAGCGCGACTAGGCCTCCGGCGCGGATGATCTCCGCCGCCTGGCGAATCAAACGCCCTTGCGGCGTGGTCGGATGAATCTGGAAGAACTGGGACATGGCAGGTCGCGCGCTCAGGCCATCCACCGGCTCCAGACCGGCGTCAGGTTGTCGGGCAGCGGCGGCAGCGTGCCAAGCTCGACGCGGCCCTCACCCGGGCCGTGGAAATCTGAACCGCGCGACGCCAGCAGGCCGTAGCGGCGGGCAACGTCGGCGTACAGCGCGTATTGGTCGGGTGTATGGCTGCCGGTGATGACCTCGACGCCCTCGCCGCCCAGCGCCTTGAATTCATCAAACAGGGCGCCGTGCTCGACCAGCGACAGCGTGTAGCGCCCCGGATGCGCCATCACTGCGACGCCACCCGCGCCTTTGATCCAGTTGATCGCATCGGCCAGGCGTGCCCAGCGATGCGGCACGTAGCCCGGCTTGCCGTCGCCGAGGTAGCGGTCGAACACCTCGTGGATATCCCGGCAGTGGCCGTGCTCGACGAGGAAGCGCGCGAAGTGCGTGCGGGAGACCATGTCCGGATTACCGGCATAGCGCAACGCGCCTTCATAGGCGCCTTCGATGCCCAGCTTGGCCAGCGCGGCGCTGATGTCTTCGGCACGCGCGCAGCGACCGGAGCGTGTGCGCTCCAGGCCCACCACCAGATCCGCGTTTTCCGGATCGATACCCAGGCCGACGATGTGCAGCGTGCGCCCTGCCCACGTGACCGAAATCTCCACACCAGAGAGGTAATCCATGCCCAGCGCCGTCGCGGCTTCGCGTGCTGCGGCCTGCCCGCTCACTTCGTCGTGGTCGGTCAATGCCCAAAGTGTCACGCCGTGGGCAGCAGCGCGGGCGGCCACTTCGTGCGGCGCGAGCATGCCGTCCGACACCGTGGAATGGCAGTGCAGATCAGCATTTCGGGCGGAGGCAGCGGAGAGATTTGGCATTCCGCCATTTTACTGCTGCGGCGCGCAACCGGGGGACCATCCCGCCGCGGTTTGGCATCCGGAAGACCCGACTGCCCGTGACGGTGTTCGCGGCGCGCCGCTTGCTGCGGGCTATAGTGGCCGCATTGTTTCGTTCTCGACGCTTTGCCATGACTTCCGCCGCCACCCTCAACGCAGATTCCCCCCAGCCCTTGGAGCAACGCATCGACGTGCTCGTCGTGGGGGCCGGGCCGGTGGGCCTGTTCGCGGCGTTCCAGGCGGGCGTGCTCGGCATGTCGTGTGTGCTCGTGGATGCATTGGACCGGCCGGGCGGCCAATGCACGGAGCTGTACCCGGAAAAACCCATCTACGACATCCCGGCGCTGGTGTCATGCACTGCGCAGGAACTTGTCGACCGACTGATGGCCCAGTGCGCGCCATTCAACTACCCCATTCTTTGCAACCGACGCGCTGAGACCGTCGAAACGCTGGAAACCGAGCACGGTCAGCGCTTTCGCGTCACGACAAGCGCCGGGGACGTGTTCGACTGCGCCGCCGTCCTGATCACGGCGGGCAACGGCGCTTTCACGCCACAACGCGTGGCCCTGCCTGAAGCGGCCGCGCTGGAAGGCCGCCATCTCCATTACGCCGTGCGCGACACCGCGCGCTTTGCGGGCAAGCGCGTCGTCATTGCCGGCGGCGGGGATTCCGCGCTCGACTGGGCACTCGCGTTGCGCAAGGTCGCCGCACGCGTGACGCTGGTCCATCGGCGAGAAGGCTTCCGCGCGGCCGACGCGAGCGTCGCTGAAATGCGCGCCGCCGTCGCCGCCGGCGAAATGGACTTCGTGCTCGGCATGCTTTCGCGCCTGGACAGCACGCCCGACGGCACACTCACCAGCGCAGCCATCCGCGGGCGCGACGGCGAAACCGTGCTGCCCTGCGATGAACTGATCGCGCTATATGGGCTGGTCTCCGAGCCGGGCCCTATTGCCAACTGGGGCGTGGAAATGCGCGCGGGCCGGATCACGGTGGAAACAACGGCGTACGAGACCTCGCGCCCAGGCGTGTTTGCCGCCGGCGATATCGCGCTGTATCCGAACAAGCAGAAGCTGATTCTGTCGGGCTTCCACGAGGTGGCGATGGCGCTGCGGCGTGCTTATCGCTACGCGAACCCCGACAAAACGCTCGTGCATACGCACTCGAGCAACGATGCGGGGCTGCAGACAAAGCTGCATGTCACGGCGGAATAAGTTATCGCATGCGCGCACCGTCGCTCTACGAAACTGTGCTGGGCGCGCGATATGCGGAACTGGCGCCGGCCGTGCAGACATTCCACCGAATGACCGGCGCGGTGACCCTGCACGGCGAGGTCGAAACGGAACCGCCCGCATCGCGCCTCGCACGCGTGCTTGCATGGTGCATTCGCACGCCGCGGACACCGACGCGTGGCCCGATCCGCATCTCGCTCAACGCTGGCGCCACGGAAGAAGCCTGGACGCGCCATTTCCCCCGCCACACGATGCGCTCGACGCTATCCCTGCACAAGGGGCGCCTCACAGAGCGGCTCGGCGCGGTGCGTCTGTTCTTTGCGCTGGAGGCGAATCACGGTGTGTTGCAGATGCGCCTGAAAGGCTTGCGCTTTCTCGGCATCCCGTGCCCTGCTTGGCTGCGGCCTGCCGTGTTGGCCGAAGAGTCCGGTGACGGTGACCGCTTCCATTTCAACGTCCACGCCAGCGTACCGTTGCTCGGCGTGGTGGCGGCGTATCGAGGTTATCTCGATCTGGCGACGGCGGAGCGCGCATGATCGTCGTCTACGATGCGCACTGCCTGCTGTGCAGCGGCTCGATCCAATTTCTGCTGCGACATGATCGACAAGGCATGCTGCGTTTTGCCTCCATGCAAGGCGAGACCGGGCGACGATTGCTTGCGCAGGCTGGCGTGAATCCGGATGACGTCGATACCGTCCTGTTCGTGCGTGACGGCCAGGCATGGCGGGAAAGCGCCGCCGTCCTGCGCATCCTGCATGTGCTCGGCTGGCCGTGGCGGTTGGCATGGATCGGTTGGTTGATCCCGGCAAGACTGCGCGACGCCGTTTACCGCCGCATCGCACGCAACCGCTATCGATGGTTTGGGCGGTCAGACACCTGCATCCTGCCGCCGCCGGGCACGGCACAGCGGTTTCTTGATTGAGCTTCCGCTCAACGCTGCATGCAGAACTCTTCGATGAGCGCGGCCACCTGCTCCGGCTGGTCGTGATGCAGCATGTGGCCCGCATCCGCAATGAGCACCTCACGGAAATCAGGAAACGCCGCAAAGCGCGTCTTGAATTCGGCCAGCGGCACGTCGCCTGCAATGGCTTTTAGTGTGGGCGAATCGACTGCCTCAACGTGCAGCACGGGCGCGGTAACACGGCGCCAGATTTCCATCACCTCATCCAACCGATACAGCTGCGGATTGATGATCTTGTGCGCCGGGTCGCCAAGGATTTCCCAGCGGCCTTCGGCATTCCGGCTCGACCAGTGCTGCGCCAGGAATGCCGCCTTGTCGGCCGGCAGACGCGGATTCGTTTTCTGGAGGCGCGCGGCGACGTCTTCGACGGTGGCGTAAGTGTTGAGACGCGGCTTGTCCTTCAGTTCATCGAGCCAGCGCGCATAGCGGCGCGGCGCCTGCGACGCCTTCGACGCCGACATGCCGAAGCCTTCCAAGTCGACCACACGCCGAACGCGCTCGGGCCGGATGCCCGCGTACAGGCACACCACGTTGGCGCCCAAGCTGTGCCCGACCAGCGTCACCTGCCCCTCCGGCTGATAGTGATCGATGATGGCTTCAAGGTCGGCCACGTAGTCGGCAAACCAGTAGCTCTCGACGCCGGGGGCATCGGTGGGCCGGGCAGACTGGCCATAGCCGCGCCAATCCGGTGCCACGATATGCCAGCGCTCGCGCAGCGCATCGACCAGAAACTGGAACGATGCCGACACATCCATCCACCCATGAAACAGGAAGAGGATGGGCGCCCCCGACTCGCCCCATTCGCGGATGTGGTAGCGCAGGCCGCGCACGGGCAGAAAGGTCGAGCGGGAGGCCTGACGTGCGGCAGGCTGTGTGGTGGAGTCCATGGTTTCCGTCACCGAATAGAAATCGAACGATCGTTCTTTTTCTGGCGATTATAGCGGTGGATGGACAACCCTGTAGCGCTTAGAACGAGGCTTCCAGCGCGGCAATTTCGTCGTCGTCGAAACCGGCCTGACGCCGGGCTTCGAGGTTGAAGGGCCCGCGCAAACGCGGCGCACCGTACTGCTCGGCCAGCTTGCGATACGTCGGCACGGGGTCCAGCCCCGCGCGCTCGCAGAGCCAGCGGTACCAGCGGTTGCCGACCGCTACGTGCCCAATCTCGTCCCGCAGGATGATGTCGAGGATGCCTGCAGCCGCCATGTCGCCAGCCTGCGCGAGCTTGGCCCGGATCGGCGGTGAAGCATCGAGCCCCCGCGCCTCCAGCGTGCGTGGCACGAGCGCCATGCGCGCGAGCGGATCGGCGGCGGTTTTCTCCGTCATCTGCCACAGGCCGTCGTGGGCGGGATGATCGCCGTAGCGGCAATCGAGCGTGGCCAGATGGGCGGAAAGCAGCGAAAAGTGCGTCGCCTCTTCTGCCGCCACGCGCGTCCAGTCTTCGTAGAAAGCCACCGGCATGCCAGCAAAACGCCACACGGCGTCGAGCGCAAGATTGATGGCGTTGAATTCAATATGCGCGAGCGCGTGGAGCAAAGCGCCGCGACCGCGTGGCGTATCGATCGCACGGCGACGCGGAACCTCAGCAGGCGGCACGAGCACCGGAGCGTCGGGCCGCCCGGGCACACCGCTTTCCGGAGCCGCAATGGCTTCATCAATGCCCCAGCGCGCGGCGTCGACGCTCTTGGCGCGCTCGCCCAGACGCAGCGTGGCGTCCACCTTGCTGGCCGGATCGGTGAGACAGAGCGCGGCAAGGGCAGCATGACGGAGCGTGTCAGCGGGCGTTTGGTGGCGAGGTTGCGGAGCGGTCATCAGCGTACAATTTGGACTTTCCGCCATTTTAGTTCGACGCATCGGCCTGCCTTGCCCGGCAAGCTTGAAGACGCGCCCTTTTCCCCCCACCTACGCAGATTCTGGAGACCGATCGCATGGCCCTCTACCAACTCGGCGATGTTGCCCCGACCATTGACGCCAACGCCTATGTGGCCCCGGAAGCGACCGTCATCGGGCGCGTGGAGCTGAAAGCACGCGCAAGCGTGTGGCCCGGCGCCGTCATCCGCGGCGACAACGAGCCGATTACCGTGGGCGAGGCCAGCAACGTGCAGGAAGGCTCGGTGCTGCACACCGATCCGGGCTGCCCGCTGAACATCGGCGACCGCGTAACGATCGGCCACCAGGCCATGCTGCATGGGTGCACGATTGGCGAGGGCTCGCTGATCGGCATCCAGGCGGTGGTGCTCAATCGCGCGGTGATCGGGAAGAACTGTCTGGTGGGCGCGGGCGCGATCGTCACCGAAGGCAAGGTCTTCGAAGACGGCACACTCATTCTGGGCGCGCCTGCAAAGGCCGTGCGCAAACTGACGGAAGACGACATCGCCAAGATGCACCTGAACACCGAAACGTATGCGGTGCGCCAGGCGATGTACAAGCAGCAACTGAAACGGATCGATGGATGACTGACGAGCTGAAGAAATTTGTATTCGACGCCGCGCCCGTGCGCGGTGAACTGGTGCGCCTGGAAGGGACGTGGCAAGAGGTGCTGGGCCGCCGCCGCTACCCTGCCCCGGTCAGTACGCTGTTGGGCGAGATGATGGCCGCCGCCGCGTTGCTGTCGGCCAACTTGAAGTTCAACGGCGCGCTCGTCATGCAGCTGCATGGCGACGGCCCGGTGCACATGCTGGTCGTCGAGTGCAACTCCGACCTGTCGATGCGCGCCACGGCCAAGATTGCCGAAGGCGCCGAGATTGCCGACGACGCCACGCTGGCCGCCATGGTCAATGTGCACGGCAACGGACGCTTCGCCATCACGCTGGATCCGCAAGACAAGCTGCCGGGCCAGCAGCCGTATCAGGGCATCGTGCCGCTGTCGGACGAAAACGGGCCACTCGCGAGCATCACCGAGGTGCTTGAGCACTACATGCAAAGCTCTGAGCAGCTTGACACGCGCCTGTGGCTGGCGGCTGACAACAAGGTCGCGTCGGGCATGCTGCTGCAGCGCTTGCCTTCGTATGGCGGTGCGATGGAAGGCCGCACGGGCCACGCGCCTGCGCAGGTCGGCGAGACCGGTCAGCCGCTGCACCAGGACGTGCAGGAGCAAGACCTCGACACGTGGGAACGCGTCTGCCAGCTCGGCGAGACGCTGCGCCGTGACGAATTGCTCGAGCAGCCCATCGACACGCTGATCAAGCGGCTGTACTGGGAAGAAATGGAAGCCGCCGGCATCCGCATGTTCGAGCCGCAGAGCCCGCGTTTTCGCTGCTCGTGCTCTCGGCTGCGCGTGGGCTCCATGCTGCGCACGCTGGGTCAACCCGAGGTCGACAGCATTCTGGAAGAGCGTGGCAAGGTGGAAATCGACTGCGAATTCTGCGGCCAGCACTACAGCTTTGACGCCGTCGACTGTGCTCAGCTCTTCGCTCAGGAGACCGTCGCACAAGGTATCCAAAGCGCATCCGACCAGCGCCACTGAGCACGGCGACATAGTATGAAGTGCGCGTGGCGCGCGGCACTTATCGGTGCCGCCCACGCTCTAAATCGCCGGATCCGTCATCTGCCGCTTGCTGCGGAACGCACCATGCTCAAGCTCACTTCCTCGTCCTTGCCATCCCTGAATTTCGCTCGCGCGTTGGCACTGCCGATTGGTGCGGCACTGCTGGCTTCGGCCTGCGTCGCCGTGCCGCGTGGCCCGGGCGGCACACCTTACACCGCCCGGCTGCAGGACGATACGCAGGCTGCGCCACCGGTGGCGTTATCGGCGGAAGACCGCAAGAAGCTGGACGCGCTGAATGCGAAGGCGCTACGCGAATCCGATCAAGCCATCCGACGCGATGCCGAAGCGCGCGCCTATGCGACGACGCCGTACTACGCGCCGTATCCATACTACGGAGGCTATTCGGTGTACTACGGCAGCGGATGGCGCCACCGTGGCGGCTGGGGCGTCAGCTACGGCGCCCCCGTGTGGGGCTATCCGTACTACTGGTAAATCCGGGAATTTGTCTTCAAGACGAACGCGCATGCAGGGCGCGTGGCCCAGCGGACTCAGTGATGCAGCTGCTGTCCTGCCGGAGGAGGAGGCGGCGGCGGGGTTTCGCTGGTTTTCGGGGCCGGCGCGACGAACTGCACGAAGCCTTCGTCGTCCTTCACCATGCCCAGCTCATAGCGCGCGCGCTCTTCAATGGCGCCCGTGCCTTCCTTCAGATCCTTCACTTCGCCTTCGAGCTTGGCGTTGCGCTGCTTCAGTTCAGCGTTGCGCTGATTCTGCGCCGTCACCTGCTTCTGCATGTCCCACACACGCAGCCAGCCGCCCTTGCCCAGCCAAAGCGGGTACTGGATGGCAAGCAGCAACAGCAGCAGGAACAGCGTAATCAGGCGCATAGAGGCAAGCGTTGGCGGTACTCGGGCCCCAAATACCATGCGACCGCCAGAGCGGCGGTCGCACAGTCATGCGGGGCAAAACTGCGAAGGATTATCGCAGGTTATAGAACGCCGACTTGCCCGGGTAGCTGGCGATATCACCGAGGTCTTCTTCGATGCGCAGCAGCTGGTTGTACTTGGCCATGCGATCCGAGCGCGACAGCGAACCGGTCTTGATCTGGCCGGCGTTCGTGCCAACAGCGATGTCGGCGATCGTGCTGTCTTCGGTTTCGCCCGAGCGGTGCGAGATCACGGCGGTGTAGCCGGCGCGCTTGGCCATCTCGATGGCGGCGAACGTCTCGGTCAGCGTGCCGATCTGGTTGATCTTGATGAGGATCGAGTTGGCGATGCCCTTCTCGATACCTTCCTTCAGGATCTTGGTGTTGGTCACGAACAGATCGTCGCCCACCAGCTGCACCTTCTTGCCGAGCTTCTCGGTCAGGGCCTTCCAGCCTGCCCAGTCGCTCTCGTGCATGCCGTCTTCGATCGACACGATCGGGAACTTGTCAGCCAGGTTCGCCAGGTAGTTGGCAAAGTCTTCCGACGACAGCTGCAGGCCCTCGCCTTCCAGGTGGTACTTGCCATCCTTGTAGAACTCGGACGCGGCGCAATCCAGCGCCAGCAGCACGTCTTCGCCAGCCTTGTAGCCGGCCTGCTCGATGGCCGACAGGATGGTGTTCAGGCACTCTTCGTTGCTGGCGAAGTTCGGTGCGAAA
Source organism: Ralstonia edaphi (assembly GCF_958350185.1). Taxonomy (NCBI): domain Bacteria; kingdom Pseudomonadati; phylum Pseudomonadota; class Betaproteobacteria; order Burkholderiales; family Burkholderiaceae; genus Ralstonia; species Ralstonia edaphi. The sequence continues at coordinate 160,592 of NZ_CATWHI010000005.1, read as the reverse complement.
CCGCCTTCGTCACCCACGGCCGTGCTCATGCCCTTATCAGCCAGGATCTTCTTCAGCGCGTGGAAGATCTCTGCGCCGCAGCGCAGGGCTTCACGGAAGCTCGACTGGCCGACCGGCATCACCATGAATTCCTGGATGTCCAGGCTGTTGTTGGCGTGCGCGCCGCCGTTGACGATGTTCATCATCGGAACCGGCATCTGCATCGCGCCCGAGCCGCCGAAGTAGCGGTACAGCGGCAGGCCGGCTTCCTCAGCAGCGGCCTTGGCGACGGCCATCGACACGGCCAGCATGGCGTTTGCGCCCAGGCGGCTCTTGTTCTCGGTGCCGTCCAGGTCGATCAGGGTGCGGTCCAGGAACGCCTGTTCCGATGCGTCCAGGCCCATGATGGCCTCGGAGATCTCGGTGTTGATGTGCTCGACGGCCTTGAGCACGCCCTTGCCCAGGTAGCGCGACTTGTCACCGTCACGCAGTTCGATGGCTTCGCGCGAGCCGGTGGATGCACCCGACGGCACCGCTGCACGGCCCATCACGCCCGATTCCAGCAGCACGTCGCATTCGACGGTGGGGTTGCCGCGCGAGTCCAGCACTTCGCGACCGATGATATCTACGATGGCACTCATGAAAATCCCTCTTGGTGTCTTAAAGCAGGTAATGCTACGAGGTCGACGGGCGGCTTAAACGCCTTCGACCACGATCATGTTCATGTGGGCAGCCTTGGCGCGCGCATTGCGGGCAGCGAGATATTCCTCGCTGTCGTAGAACGCCTTGGCAGCGTCGTAGCTCGGGAACTTGAGCACGACGATGCGGGTGGGGTTCCACTCGCCTTCCAGTTGCTCGGTCTTGCCGCCGCGCACCAGCGGCTCGGCGCCATGCGCTTGCATGGCCTTGGTCGACAGCGTCTTGTATTGCTCGTACTGCACGGGGTCTGTCACGTCCACGTACGCGAGGATGTAGCCAGCGGCCATGTGTCTCTCTCCGGAAGCCAAAACGAAAGCTGAACTGAGCGGAACCGAAAACGACAGCGGCGGCTGGTGTGGGCCGCCGATGGTCGGAAGAATCAGTCGAACTGATTTTCCAGGAAACCGCTGCGCTTGGTGAGCGCATCCAGTTCTTTCAGTACTGACAGCAAGTCTTTCATGCGGCGCAGCGGCACGGCATTCGGGCCATCTGATTTGGCGCATGCCGGATCAGGGTGCGTTTCCATGAAGACACCCGAAACCCCCACGGCGATGGCGGCACGGGCCAGCACCGGCACGAACTCGCGCTGGCCGCCCGAGCTGGTGCCCTGGCCGCCCGGCAGCTGCACCGAATGCGTAGCGTCGAACACCACCGGCGCCCCCGTCTCGCGCATGATCGCCAGCGAGCGCATGTCCGACACGAGATTGTTGTAACCGAACGAAGCGCCACGCTCGCAGGCCATGAAGTTGTCTTCCGGCAGGCCGGCATCGCGAGCCGCGTGACGCGCCTTGTCGATGACGTTCTTCATGTCGTGCGGCGCGAGAAACTGGCCCTTCTTGATGTTGACGGGCTTGCCGCTCTGCGCGCAAGCACGGATGAAATCGGTCTGGCGGCACAGGAACGCCGGCGTCTGCAGGACGTCCACGACCTCCGCTACCGGCTTAATCTCGTCGATCTCGTGGATGTCGGTCAGCACCGGCACGCCCACCTGGCGGCGCACTTCCGCCAGGATGCGCAGGCCCTCTTCCATGCCCAAGCCGCGGAACGAAGCGTCCGACGAGCGGTTGGCCTTGTCGAACGACGACTTGTAGATGAACGGAATGCCCAGCGCCCCGGTGATTTCCTTGAGCGTGCCGGCGGTGTCGATCGCCATCTGCTCGGATTCGATCACGCAAGTGCCGGCAATCAGGAAGAACGGTTTGTCGAGGCCGACTTCGAAATCGCAGAGTTTCATCGTATTTCCCGTGCGCCAGCGCGTTAGGCGACAGCGCGTTGCGCGGTCTGGTTGTGATGCGCCAGCGCGGCTTCCACGTAGGCCTTGAACAGCGGGTGGCCGTCACGCGGCGTCGAGGTGAATTCCGGATGGAACTGCACGCCGACGAACCACGGGTGCATCGACGCCGGCAGTTCCATCATTTCCGGCAGGTTTTCCGACGGCGTACGGGCGGAGATGATCATCCCGGCCTTTTCCAGCTGCGGCACGTAGTGGTTGTTCACCTCGTAGCGATGGCGATGGCGTTCGTTGACTTCCGCACCGTAGATCGCTGCCGCCTTGGTGCCCGGCTGAACCGGCACGCGCTGCGAGCCCAGGCGCATGGTGCCGCCCATGTCGGAGTCGGCCGAGCGCTTTTCAACGCGGCCATCGCGGTCCAGCCATTCGGTGATGAGCGCGACCACCGGGTGTTCGGTCTCGTCGTTGAATTCCGTGCTGTTGGCGTCCTTCATGCCGGCCAGATGGCGCGCAAATTCAATCACGGCCAACTGCATCCCCAGGCAGATGCCAAGGTACGGCACGCCTTTTTCGCGCGCATATTGAATTGCGCGGATCTTGCCTTCCGTACCGCGCTTGCCAAAGCCGCCCGGCACCAGCACCGCGTCGAGCGTGTCCAGCACCTGCGTATGGCCCGATTCGAGCTCTTCCGAATCGATGTACTCGATATTGACGCGCGTCGAAGTGTGCAGGCCGGCGTGGCGCAGCGCTTCGATCAGCGACTTGTACGACTCGGTCAGGTCAACGTACTTGCCGACCATGCCGATGGTGATCTCGTGCTGCGGATTTTCCAGCGTGTGCACCATGTGCGCCCACACGGACAGGTCCGCCGGCGGCGCTTCGATGCGCAGCTCTTCGCAGATGATGCGATCCAGCCCCTGCTCGTTGAGCATCTGCGGGATCTTGTAGATGGTGTCGACATCCCACACCGAGATGACCGCGTCTTGCGGCATGTTGGCGAAGAGCGAAATCTTCGCGCGTTCATCGTCGGGAATCGGGCGGTCGGCGCGGCACAGCAGCGCGGTCGGCTGCACGCCGATTTCGCGCAGCTTCTGCACCGAGTGCTGGGTCGGCTTGGTCTTCAGCTCGCCGGCGCTGGCAATGAACGGCACCAGCGTCAGGTGCGCAAACGCCACCTGGTTGCGGCCCAGGCGCAGGCTCATCTGGCGAGCGGCCTCCAGGAACGGCAGCGATTCGATATCGCCCACCGTACCGCCGATTTCCACGATCGCCACATCGGCCTTGCCGTCGTGCGATGCAGCGGCGCCGCGCTCGATGAACGCCTGGATTTCGTTGGTGATATGCGGAATGACCTGCACCGTCTTGCCGAGATACTCGCCGCGACGCTCCTTGCGGATCACGGATTCGTAAATCTGGCCGGTGGTGAAGTTGTTCGCCTTGCGCATCTTGGCCGAGACGAAACGCTCGTAGTGGCCAAGATCGAGGTCGGTTTCTGCGCCGTCCTCGGTCACAAACACTTCGCCGTGCTGGAACGGGCTCATCGTGCCCGGGTCGACGTTGATGTAAGGATCGAGTTTGAGGAGGGTGACTTTGAGGCCGCGCGACTCAAGAATGGCCGCGAGCGAGGCGGCGGCGATGCCCTTGCCGAGTGAGGACACTACGCCACCGGTAACGAATACGAACTTGGTCATGACCTAGCTTGCCGGGGAAAGCCGGATTATAGCAAAGGTCCCCCCTTCGATCCGTGACAGATCGGTGGAATTTGCCTTGAGGCCGCTTCACCTACGCGGCGTGCCGCATGGCGCCTGCGTTGGCGCGCATTTCGTTGATCAGCTCACGGATCAACCCGGCCGTTTCCAGTGGTTTTTCCATCGGATAGAGATGGCTGCCCTCGATCCAGCGCAGCCTGCTGCCGACGATGCGCCGCGTGGCACCCAGTCCGACCTGCCGGATCTCACGCGAACGCGTGCCCGCCACAAAACTGACCGGGAACGCCGTACCGCCGGCCACCTTGCGCCCCATGTTGGTCGGCAACGTCCGATAGATCTGGTATTCGATTTCGCGTGAGAAACGCAGTGTGCGTTCGTGGTCACGGCCGGTGGGCTCGGTACCGTGCTCAACGTAGTCGCGCAGCACGTCTTCATCCCAACGATCGAACTTCCGCTTGGCTTTGAAGTGGCTCCAGACGGCATCGCGATCGGGCCAGAGGTGACGCCGGTTCTTCGTCGCGGCGGCTGGCGACTGGCTTTCATCGATGTCCAGCCATTGCGCGACGCGCAGCAGCTTGGCCCGCCATCCCGCGATGATCGGCGAATCGAGCATCACGACGCCGCGCACGCGCTCGGGCCTGCGCAGCGCCGCCATCAGGCTCAGGAAACCACCGAGCGAATGCCCCACCAGCCAGACCGGCTCGGCCTGCCCATCGATTTCGGCGAGCAGCTCTTTCACCAGCCCCGGCCAGGAACGCGTGACCGGAAAACGCGGGTCATGCCCGAAGCGTTCCACGGCACGGATGTCGAATTCGTCACTCAGCACGCCCAGCATCTTGCGATACGTCCCCACGGGGAAGCCGTTGGCATGCGAAAAAAGCATCACATCGCGCATCGCAAGTCCCTCTTCCGTTCAACGCGACTTTTGCGTTCCGCCGGCCACGCGCTGCATCGTGGAGACCTGCTCCAGCACAGGGGCGGGCGCGCGTTCCGGCGCGGCGGGCGTGTCGGGCGCGGGCGGTGCAATGCGCACGGGGCCCACTTCTGCAGAAGGATGCCCCTCCCGGCGCAGCGGGTGCGACGGCGAAGTGCCGGTTTCCCAATCGGGATCGTCGATTTCGGCAAACACCTGGCGCAGACGCTTGCCCCAGGTGCCGCGAATCATCGCGAAATAGGGGTTCTCTTCATCGATGGCGACAAAGCGCGTCACGCGCAGGGAGTCAGCCTCGTAGACCAGCAGATCCAGCGGCAAACCCACGGAAATATTCGACTTCAGCGTCGAATCCATCGAGATCAGCGCGCATTTTGCGGCTTCATCCAACGGCAGCCCCGGACTGACGACGCGGTCGATGATGGGCTTGCCGTACTTCGCTTCGCCGATCTGGAAATAGCAGTTCTCGGGCGTGGCCTCAATGAAGTTTCCAGCCGCGTAGACGTTGAACAGGCGCGGCCGTTCTGCGCCGATTTGTCCGCCAAAGATGATGCTGACGTTGAAGTCGATCTTGGCCTTGGCCAGTGCCGCGGCATCGCGGTCGTAGACATCGCGCACGGCCTCGCCAACGATCGTGGCTGCCTCGAACATGTCACGCGCCGTCCAGAGCGAGCGGGGCTTGCCGCGCGCTTCGGTCAGCACCTGACGCACCGCCTGGCTGATGGCGAGATTGCCCGCCGTCAGCAGCACCATGACGCGATCGCCTTCGCGTTCGAAGACGGTCATCTTGCGAAACGTGGAAATCGCGTCCACGCCCGCATTGGTACGGGAGTCGGACAGGAACACAAGGCCTGCGTCCAGGCGCATGGCGACGCAATAAGTCATGGGCGAAGCAACAAACGGAAAAATCGGTCGGATGAGGGCATTCTAGCGCGCCGACCGGAACCCAACCGCGCGCTTGGAAGGGAAGCTCAGCTCACTCCGGCGTCGGCGGGCAGCGGTTCAATGGAGATGCTGACGTCGAGTGTCTCGGCACCTCCGCCCTGCCGCACGCCGCGAACCGGTGCGGCGGACTGATAGTCGCGGCCAACCGCCAAGCGGATGTGGCGCGCATCGGTAAAGCATTGGTGGGTGACGTCGATGCTGCACCACGTGTGCGATTCGGCATCGAGGCAGACGTCTGCCCAGGCGTGGCTGGCGAGGTCTTCTTCCCCCACCGCATGGAAATAGCCGCTGACATAGCGTGCCGGCACGCCCAGGGCCCGGCAGCATGCGACCATCACTTGCGCCTGGTCCTGGCATACGCCGGTGCCCAGGCCAAACGCCTCCGCAGCCGTCGTGCCGACATGGGTGGTGTTCGGTTTGTAACGCACGCGGGTGGCAATGGCATGCGCCAGGCGCACTGCAGATTCTGCGTCGCCGGGCACCAGTGCGTGCTCGCGCGCAAAGGCGATCATCTCAGGCGGCGCGGAAGTCAGCGGCGTGGCGCTCAGGAAATACAGCGGCGAAACGCGATAGCGCCCTTCCCCGGGCGCATCGACAAACCGCTGGCTGCCCGGCGAGCCCGAAGGAAACGCCTCGACAATGCCGCGCGCGTCGATGATCACGTCTTCCGTACGGTTGCCCAGCGTGAAGTGATGGACGACGTTGCCGAAACCGTCGGTGGCGCGCGTGAGGTTGCCGGGGGCGTGGATCTGCCAGCTGTCTACCTGCTGCAGCTCGCCGCTGCGAGGCGTCAGCCGCAACTCGTGCACGCTGTGGCGCAGCGGCTCGGCATAACGGTAGACCGTCGTATGTCGAATTTGGTATTTCACGATGACACGGGCGCCACCCGAAAGCGGCGCCCCGATGTATGCACAATGTCCTGCACGTCACGCCACCTCGAGCGGCACCAGGAAATCCTGGCTGATGCCGTTGCCCAGGTCGCCGATCCGCTCCAGGAAGTTGGTCAGCCAGGCATGGAGGCCGACCGCAAAAATATCTTCGATGCGGGCGTACCGCAGGTCGGCGTGCAGTTTACCAGCGCGGCGCTCGGTCTCCGCCGATTGGCTGTTGCGCACGGTCGAAAGAATCGCAACCACCTCGTCCATGCTGGCCAGCAGCGAACGCGGCATGTCGCTGCGCAGAATCAGCAGCTCCGCCACGCGCGTCGGCGTGATGACGTTTCGATAGATCTTGCGGTAGACCTCGAAGCCCGACACGGAGCGCAGCGTGGCCGCCCAGTGATAGAAGTCGCCCTGCTCTGCAGCGGCTTCATCGCGCGTGGGCGTGGACTGGAATTTCACGTCAAGTAGCCGCGCCGTGTTATCGGCGCGCTCCAGAAACGTGCCCAGGCGCATGAAGTGGAACGCATCGTCGGTCAACATGGTGCCGACCTGCACGCCGCGCGACAGATGCGAGCGGAACTTCACCCACTCGAAGAATTGCGACGGATCCTCGCGCAGCATGCCTTCGGCAATCAGGCGCTGCACGTCGAGCCACGTGGTGTTGATGGTTTCCCACACCTCGGTTGTGAGCGAGCCACGTACGGCTCGGGCGTTCTCGCGGGCGCCGCGCAGGCAGCTCATGATCGACGACGGGTTGGTCATGTCGCGCACCATGAAGTCAATCACGTCGTCGCGCGAAAGCAAGCCGTAGCGGTCGGCAAAAACTCGCGTGAGCTCGGAAATATCGAGCATCGCCCACCAGCCCTGCTCTGCCACTTCGGCCGATTGCGGCATCAGCGACGTCTGGTAGTTCACGTCGAGCATGCGGGCGGTGTTCTCGGCGCGTTCGGTGTAGCGTGCCATCCAGAAAAGGTGGTCTGCGGTGCGGCTGAGCATGGCGTTCCCTTCTACGTATTCGATATGCGATTGATCGACTGCCAGTTGCGACACAGCGCGAGCGCTCAGCGCTCCAGCACCCAGGTGTCCTTCGTACCACCGCCCTGCGATGAGTTGACCACCAGCGAGCCGGCCCGCAACGCCACGCGCGTGAGGCCGCCGGGCACCATGCGCACGTCCTTGCCGGACAGCACGAACGGCCGCAGATCGATGTGGCGCGGCGCGATACCGGCTTCCACATACGTCGGGCACGTCGACAGCGCCAAGGTTGGCTGGGCGATGTACTGATCGGGGCGGGCTTTCACCACCTCGCGGAAAGCCGCGATCTCCTCTTGCGTGGCAGCCGGGCCGACCAGCATGCCGTAGCCGCCCGCGCCGTGCGTCTCCTTGACCACCAGCTCGCCCATGTGGTCGAGCACGTATTGCAGGTCATCCGGCCGGCGGCACATGTACGTCGGCACGTTATTGAGGACCGGTTCCTCGCCGAGGTAGAAGCGGATCATGTCCGGCACATACGGATAGATCGACTTGTCGTCTGCCACGCCGGTGCCGATGGCATTGCAGATGGTCACGTTGCCCGCGCGATAAACGGACAGCAGCCCCGCGGCGCCCAACGAAGAATCCGGACGGAACACAAGCGGATCGAGGAAGTCGTCGTCCACACGGCGGTAGATGACGTCGATGCGCTGCGGACCCTGCGTCGTGCGCATGTAGAGATGGTCGTCCTGCACGAACAGATCGTGCCCCTCCACCAGCTCGACGCCCATCTGCTGCGCCAGGAACGCATGTTCGAAATACGCGGAGTTGTACATGCCGGGCGTGAGCACCACCACCGTCGGGTCGGCAATGTTCTGCGGCGAGACGCTGCGCAGCATGTCGAGCAGCATGTCGGGGTAATGCGCGACGGGCGCCACACGATTGCGTGCGAACAACTCCGGAAACAGCCGCATCATCATCTTGCGGTTTTCCAGCATGTACGACACACCGGAAGGCACGCGCAGGTTGTCTTCCAGCACGTAGAACTCGCCCTCGCCGGCGCGCACGATGTCAATGCCGGCCACGTGCGCATAGATGTCGCGCGGCACGTCCACGCCAAGCATGTCCGGGCGGTATTGGGCGTTGTTGTAGATCTGGTCGGGCGGGATGACACCGGCGCGAAGGATGTTCTGCTCGTGATAGATATCGTGCAGGAAGCGGTTCAGTGCATCGACGCGCTGCCGCAACCCGCGCTCGAGCTTCGCCCATTCGCTCGCCGGGAAGATGCGCGGAATGATGTCGAACGGGATCGTACGTTCGGTGCCGCTGTTCGATTCGTCCTTGTCGCCGTAGACGGCAAAGGTGATGCCGACGCGGCGGAAGATCAGGTCTGCCTCGGCGCGCTTGTTCTGCAGCGTTGTGGCGGATTGCGCGCCCAGCCATTCGGCGAAACGTCCGTAGTGGCTGCGAACCTCGCCCTGCTGGACGAGCGCTGCCGGGGCCGGTTCGGCGGCATGGGGGCTGCGGTCCCCGTCATGCCAGTTGAGCATTTCATCGTAGAACCGGACTGCCATGCTTTTCTCCCCTGACGGCGCCGCGCGATGTACGCGGCACGTGGTTTTTATAGCACAGCGGTTTTGCCCCCCACAATGGGGCCAACCCGTTGTGCCACCAAGTTTTCACGGCTGGGCGTCGAGGTCGCCAGTGGCCGTTGCCAGGGGTTCCACTTCCTGTGCGGAAGACCAGTACCGCGGACGCATGGTGCGCGCGGTCTGGATGTCCAGCACATCGCCGTCGGTCTGAATGACGACGGCACCGGTCTTGTCCGTGCGCAAACCGTCGATGTCGCGCGCTACGTAGCGCTGCCAAACCTGCGGATGCGGATGTCCGTACCGATTGCGGTAGCCGACCTGGAAAACCGCCACCTGCGGAGAAACCGCGTTCAGGAACGCGCCGCTGGAGCTTGTCTTGCTGCCGTGATGGGGCACAAGCAAGATGTCTGCCATCAGGGGCTCGGGCGCTTCGGCAGCGATGAGGGCGTTTTCCTGCGCGGCTTCGATATCACCGGTCAGCAAAGCGGCGTGGCGGCCATTGGCAATACGCAGTACGCAACTGCGGGCGTTGCTGGACACGCGCTCGCGTTGCGCCGGCAGGCGGCGGGGGTGCAGCACCTCAAAGACAACACCGTCCCAAGTCCATGCTTGCCCGGCCAAACAGTCGGCAAAGCGAATCCCGTTCTCGTCGGCCACGCCGCGCAAAGCATGCCCTGGAGGTAAAGACGCCAACATGGTGCGCACCGGCACCGCACCGATCACCGTTTCGGTGCCACCAGCGTGGTCGCTGTCTTCATGGCTGACAACAAGCGCGTCAAGCGCATCCACCCCATGGGCGCGCAGATAGGGCGTGATGACGCGCCCTGCGGCATCCGCGTGGTCGCTGTAGCGCGGGCCGGTATCGAACAGGAGGCGATGGTTAGCCGTTTCGACCAACGCCGCAGCGCCCTGACCGATGTCGAACGCGACGAGCCGGAATTCGCCAGGCGATGGCAACGGCACGCGCGCCAGCACCAGGGGCAAGAGGAGCAAGGCACCCTGGGCGCGCCATGCCCAGGCGCGCATGCCGCCCGGCACCAGCAAAAGCGCCGCGCCGGCCATCGACAGCAGCAACGCCCACATGGGCGCAATCGGCGCAACCCAGACTGACCAGCGCGGCGTCGCCAGCCATTCAAGCCAAACGACGAGCCAGCGGAAGGTCGCTTCGGCCAACATCAGCACGGGCTGCGCAAGTGGCTCCGGGAGCGCCGCGCCGATCAGCGCCAACGGTGTCGTCACAAAACTCACCGAGGGAATCGCAAGCCCATTGGCCGCCGTGGAAACCACCGAGGTCTGCTGGAACAAGAGCAAGGTCAACGGCAACAGGCCGAACGTGACGGCAAACTGGATCCGCGTAGCGCCCGCCATTGCCCTCCGGCTGCGCTCGATCCAGCCATCTGTTTTGCCATCATTGGCCCGACCATCGAGCGCCATCTGCGCGGCGATGAAGATGATCGCCACCGCTCCGAACGACAGCCAGAACCCCGCCGACATGACCGCCCACGGGTCCACCACCGCCACCACGGCCGCCGCCCAGCACAGCGAGAGGCTGGCCGGCACATTGCGATCCGTCAGCCGGGCGATGGCCACGGTAGACAACATCAGGAGCGTGCGCTGTGCCGGCACGCCCATCCCAGCGAGCAGGCAGTAGCCGAACGCTGCAAGCATGGCCGCGATGGCGCCCGCACGGGGGGCCGGCATGCGCAGCGGCAATGGTGTGCGCAGCCAGCGCGCCAGCCCGAAAGACCGACGCCACAGCGCCATCCACAGCGCTGCGAACAACCCGGCAATCATCGTGATGTGCAACCCGGAAATACTGACGAGGTGGCTGATGCCGGTGCGGCGGAACAGCTCCCAGTCGTCGCGGGCGATGCCGCTCTGGTCGCCCACCACCAGGGCGACGATGACCGCCGCGTAGCGCGCATCGGGCAAGGCATCGAGGATGTGGCGTCGCACGCTGGCCCGCCAGCGCTCCACGCCAATCCCGAAACCAGTGCCCGCCCCATCCACCGCGATGTTCTGTGCGCGCTTGCCTGTCCGCACATAGCCGACCGCACGGATGTTGTCGGCGAGCATCGCGTATTCGCCGTCGAAGCCGCCCGGGTTGATCAGGCTGTGCGGGCGCTTCAGGCGCAGCGTCAGTTGCCAGCGTTGGCCGGGCTGCAGATCGGGGATGCCGGCACGTCGGTCTGGCTTTGCATCTTCCTCCCCCACATTGCCCCACGTCCGTGCGCCATACCAGGACAGGCGCACGCGGGGCGGCACGGCATCACCCGCATTGCTGGATTCGATGTGGAAGAGAAAGCGCGTGGCGTCATCACCGGTCTGCGGCAGCTCGGCCACCACGCCGGTCGCGATGATGTCCTTGCCTTCCCACGCAGGACTGAGCGCGACGGCCAAGCGCTGCTGCGCGCGCCAATCGCTCCAACCAAAGCCCGCGGCAATGGTGCTGGCGACGAGCAACACAGGAAACAGCATCGGCAAACGCCGCGTGACACCGGCCAGCGACAGACAGAGCACCAGCACGCCAAGCGGCAGCCACACCGGCGGCAGCGTCGCCTGCATCTGCAATGCAACACAGCCGGCAACAAAGCCGATCAACCCGAGACGCATGTGCGGGCGTCAGGCTTGCAGGAGCGCTGCCAGGCGGGGAATGGCGTCGATGCTGTTGCGGCGCGCCTGGTCGGCCAGCGCGTCGATAGAGATGCCGCGCAGTTGCGCCATTGCGTCGGCAATGCGGGCGACTTCCGTGGGCGCATTGCGCACGGCGCCCTGCTCGCCAAACTGGTCGTCGGCAAGCCAGGCGGGGGCCAGGTCGGGCGCGTCGGTTTCCAGCACGATCGACTCGATCGGCATTTCCTGCGCCAGCCGGCGCACTCGGTGGGCGCGGGAGAAGGTGAAGACGCCGCCAAACCCGAGCTTGAAGCCGGAATCGACAAAGCGACGCGCCTGTTCCGAGCTGCCGTTGAACGCATGCGCAATGCCGCGCACGCCCGCCTTGGCGGCGGCGCTCCACACCTGATCCTGCGACTTGCGCACGTGCATCAGCACAGGCAGATCGAATTCGCGTGCGATACGCAATTGCGCGCGGAACACGGCGCTCTGCCGTTCAACGTCGTAATCGGGAATGAAGAAATCGAGACCGATTTCGCCCACGGCCACGAAACGCGGGTCGTCCATTGACGCAGCAACCTGGCGGCGCAGTTCCAGCAGGTCGTCGTCGCTGGCCTGCGCAGCGTAGATCGGATGGATGCCCAGCGCATAAGTGCAGCCGGCATGCCGATGTGCCAGCGCCCGCACCGTGTCGAAATTCCAGCGCGCCACCGCCGGCACGACGATGTGATTGACGCCCGTCGCACGCGCCTGTGCGACGACCGCATCACGGTCGGCATCAAAGTCGCTGGCATCGAGGTGGCAATGGGTGTCGATCCACATGGTCAGTTCGGCGTTGGGAAAGGCGGCAACGTACCGGAAAGCGAAGCGTTCTGGAATCCGCCTTTTCCGATCATGCCGCCCGGCTCAGCGCTCCTGGTGCAGATGGCCGTCGCGCAGGCGGAAGATGCGGTCGCAACGGCCGGCCAGTTCAATATCGTGCGTGACGATGACAAAGCTCGTGCCCAGCGTGCGTGTGAGTTCCAGCATCAGGTCAAACACTTCACCGGCGGTGTGATCGTCGAGATTGCCGGTGGGCTCATCCGCCAGCACGCAAGCCGGAGACCCGACGAGCGCGCGCGCAATCGCCACGCGCTGGCGCTCGCCGCCGGACAGCTCGCCCGGACGGTGTGCCGTGCGCGGGCCCAAACCCACACGTTCGAGCATCGCCTGTGCGGTGTGGCGCGCTTGCGCCTCTTCCACGCCCCGGATGCGCAGCGGCATCGCGACGTTGTCCAGCGCCGTGAATTCGGGCAGCAGATGGTGGAACTGATAGACGAAGCCGAGCGCCTGGTTGCGCAGCGTATTGCGCTCGCGCTCCTTCATGGCCGTGAACGGCTTGCCGAGCAGCGAAACGCGACCCGACGTCGGTTCATCCAGCCCGCCCAGCACATGCAGCAGCGTGCTTTTGCCCGAGCCCGACGCGCCGACGATGGCGACCTTCTCGCCCACGCCGATGCGGATGTCCACACCCTTGAGCACATCGACGTTCAGGCCGCCCTGGCGGAACGACTTGGACAGCCCTTCGGCTTGCACCACCACACCCTGCGGCGCCGCGGCCGGCGCTTCCATGGAAGTCATGACAGCCTCACTCATAGCGCAGTGCCTCCGCCGGATTCACGCGCGAGGCGTGCCAGCTTGGATACAGCGTCGCCACCGACGCGAGGATGAAGGAAATGACGCCGATGGTCGCAATGTCGTTCACGCGGGGGTCCGAGGGCAGTTCGCTGATGAAATAGATGTCACGCGGCAGGAATTGCACGTGGAAGAGACGCTCGATGAACGGCACGATCACGTCGATGTTGTAAGCGATGAGCGTGCCGAAGCCCACGCCCAGCAACGTGCCGATAAACCCGATCGCCACACCCTGCACGATGAAGATCTTCATGATCGACGCCGGCTGTGCGCCCATGGTGCGCAGGATGGCGATGTCGGCCTGCTTGTCCGTCACCGTCATCACGAGTGTCGACACCAGGTTGAACGCCGCCACGGCGATGATCAGCGTGAGGATGATGAACATCATCTTCTTTTCGGTCTTCACGGCGGCGAACCAGTTGCGGTTCTGGCGTGACCAATCGCGAATGTACAGCTCGCCGGACAACGTGCGCGACAGGGCTTCGGCCACCTGCGGGGCGCGGTCCATGTCGACCAGCTTCAGACGCACGCCGGTCGGGCCATCGAGGCGGAACAGCCGTTCGGCGTCTTCCATGTTGACCAGCGCCAGCGAGCTGTCGAACTCGTAGTGGCCCGATTCGAAGATGCCCATCACCGTGAACTGCTTCAGGCGCGGCAACACGCCCGCCGGCGTGATGGTGCCCTGCGGCGCCACCAGCGTGACCTTGTCCCCCTGATGCACGCCCAGGCCGTTGGCCAACTGGCTGCCCAGGGCGATGCCGAATTCGCCGGGTTTCAGGTCCTCGATCGTGCCCGATTTGAAATCCTTGGCAATGTCGGACACCTTCGGCTCGTCCGCCGGCGACACCCCGCGCAGCAGCACGCCGCGCACCGCCTCGTCGCGCGTGATCATGGCCTGCGCGCCCACGTAGGGCGCCGCGCCGATGACTTCCTTGTTCTGCATCGCCTCATTGGCGGTACGCTGCCAGTCCGGCAGACTGTTCGGCGCCATCACTTCGATATGCGCCAGCACCGACAGCATGCGGTCCCGCACTTCCTTCTGGAAGCCGTTCATGACCGAGAGCACGATGATCAGCGCCGCCACCCCCAGCGCAATGCCGAGCATGGAGATGAGCGAAATGAAAGAGATGAAGCTGTTGCGGCTGGCGCGCTTGCTTGCGCGCGTATACCGCCAGCCGATCTGCCATTCGTATGGAAGTTTCAAAGGGGGTTCCCCGTGGGTGTGATTTGTCCGGCTCACTGGCCAACGAGCCGGAAGTTTACAATCTCGGAGCCATGATTCCTGAACTCACCCTGATTGTCCCGTTTTGCGCGCCCGCTGCCGAGGTGGCCGACGACGCTTACCGTCAATTGACCTTGCCGGGCCTGGAAAGGTTGCTCGCACGTGCGCGCGAGGCCGAGCGCGAGCGCCACGACGACGCCTACCTGCCCACGCTGCCGCACGAGCGCTGGCTGGCCAAGCACGCCGGGCTGCCCATTTCCCCGTTGCCCTCGGCGCCGTACATGCGCCTGGCAGACGGCGGCACCGCCGACACGCGTACCTGGGCCTGCCTGCAGCCGGTCCACATCCACGCCGCCCGGGACCATCTGGTGATGCTCGACCCAGCGCAGCTCCGCCTGGAAGCCGCCGACGCCGACGCCCTGCGCGCCGCCATCGCCCCCCTGGTCGACGAGATGGGTATCACGCTCGATGCCACGCACGCCGCGCGCTGGTACGTTGCCGATTCGCCCTTTGGCGACCTCATTGCCGCCGCGCCGCAGCGCGCCACCGGCCACAACATCGACATCTGGATGCACAAGGGCGAGCGGGAGCGCGCCTGGCGCAAGTTCCAGAACGAGATCCAGATGACGTGGTACGACCACCCCGTCAATCAGGCACGCGAGGCGCGTGGCCTGCTGCTAGTGAATTCGGTCTGGCTATTCGGCCAGGGCGCGCTGGTCGATACCCGCCCCATTGCCGAGCGCATGATCGGCGCTGATCCGTTCTTCGCAGGCTTATGCCACGCCGGCAACGCCACCGAGCTGTGCGCCGAAACCTTGGCCGCGGTGCCGTTCGACGACACGAGCGCCGCCGTGCTGCTGGGCGACGCCGGCAAGCCCTATCTTTCCGCCGACTGGTACGACTGGATCGAAACGCTGCGCGCCTACGATCGCGACTGGTTTACCCCCGCCGCCGATGCGCTGGCCGACGGCCGCATCGACGCCGTCTCGCTCGTGCTGACCGGCGACTCGCATTACGCCCACTACCGCGTCACGCGCCGCGAACTGGCCAATGGCCCGTTCGGTTGGCTGCGCCGCTTGAGCCACCCGCTGAGTCGCCCCCGCACCTTGCGCGACGCGCTGTCCCCGCTTTCCATGGCCGCTTGAGCCTGCCTGAGCCCGCCTGAGCCCGATTCCGCATGACCCGCATCGCTGTCCGTTCACATTCTCCTGACGCCGCCACCACGTTGGCCGGCCACGGCATCCATCCCGTGCTCGCGCGCATCCTCGCCGCCCGGGGTGTCGCGCGGCCCGACGAACTGTCGACCGAGCTGACCGACCTGCTGCCGCCCGCGCAACTCAAGGGCATTGACGACGCGGCGTGCTACCTGGCCGACGCCATCGCCGCCAAGAAGCGCCTGCTGATCATTGCGGACTACGACTGCGACGGCGCCACTGCCTGCGCCGTGGGCGTACGCGGCTTGCGCATGCTGGGCGCGCAGGTCAGCTACATCGTCCCCAACCGCTTCGAGTACGGCTACGGCCTGTCGCCGGAAATCGTGGCACTCGCCGCGCGCGAGAAGCCAGACGTGCTGGTCACGGTCGACAACGGCATCGCCGACGTGGCGGGCGTGGCGGCCGCCAACGCGCTGGGTATCGACGTGGTCGTGACGGACCACCACATGCCCGGCGCGCAGTTGCCCGAGGCGCGCGTGATCGTCAACCCGAACCAGCCGGGCTGCGGCTTCCCGAGCAAGAATCTGGCGGGTGTCGGCGTGATGTTCTACGTACTGCTGGCGCTGCGGGCGGAGCTGCGCAAGCGCGGTGTGTTCACGCCGCAGGATCAGCCGCGCCTTGACACGCTGCTCGACCTGGTGGCACTCGGCACCGTGGCCGACGTGGTCAAGCTCGACGCCAACAACCGTCTGCTCGTCGCGCAGGGCCTCAAGCGCATGCGCGCCGGGCGGATGTGCCCGGGCATCGCCGCGCTGTTCCGCGTGGCCGGCCGCGAAGCAAGCCGCGCGTCGACGTTCGACCTCGGCTTCGGCCTTGGCCCGCGCCTGAACGCCGCTGGGCGCCTGGCCGACATGTCGCTCGGCATCGAATGCCTGCTCACCGACGACTACGACCGCGCCATGTCCATCGCCGCCGAACTCGACGGCATGAACCGCGAGCGCCGGGAGATCGAAGCCGGCATGCAGCAGGAGGCCCTCGCCATCCTCGACAGCATGAACGCCCTCGATGGCTCGGGCCGCCACACGATCGCGGTCTACAACGAGACGTGGCACCAGGGCGTGATCGGCATCGTCGCGTCGCGTATCAAGGACAAGTTTCACCGCCCGGTCTTCACCTTCGCGCCCGGCGACGATGGCGTCATCAAGGGCTCGGGCCGCTCGATTCCCGGCTTCCACCTGCGCGATGCGCTGGACGCCGTTCACAAGCGCAGCCCAGGGCTGATCGTCAAGTTTGGCGGCCACGCCATGGCGGCAGGGCTCACGCTGCGCGAAGACGGCTTCGATACATTCGTCGCCACCTTCGAAGCCGTCGGCCGCGAATGGCTGACCGAAGCCCTGCTCTCGCGCGTGCTCGAAACCGATGGCGAAGCCGACCCCGAATGCTTCACGCCGCAGTTCGTCGAGCTGCTCGAAACCCAGGTCTGGGGTCAGGGCTTTCCGGCGCCGAGCTTCTGCGGGGAGTTCGATGTGCTGTCGCAGGCCGTGCTGAAAGACAAGCACCTCAAGCTCAAGCTTGGCCGCGGCAAGCAGCATTTCGATGCGATCTGGTTCAATCACGCGGAGCCGCTGGGCGCCTCGGCCTATGTGGCCTACCGGCTCGACAACAACACCTTCAACGGCATCACGCGCGTGCAGATGGTGATCGAGCATGCGCAATAGCGGATTGGACAAACCTTGCGCCAGCGCATAAACACATGCCAAAACTGTCTGACAGCACACCCATGGCGCAGCAGCCGGGGGCGGCCGGTGCGTTACAATGCGGGATTGCCGGCAAGGAAACGCACAAGCATCCGTGACCGCGCCCCCACGAATTCCTAGCATCAACTTCCAAGCGAAATGACTCACGTCGTTACCGAAAGCTGTGTCCGCTGCAAGTACACCGACTGCGTGGACGTCTGCCCCGTCGACTGCTTCCGTGAAGGCCCGAACTTCCTGACGATTGATCCGGATGAATGCATCGACTGCGCCGTCTGCGTGGCCGAATGCCCGGTCAACGCCATCTACGCCGAAGAAGACGTGCCCGCCGATCAGCAGAAGTGGATCGCCATCAATGCAGAGCTGGCGCAAGCCGGCTGGCCGTCCATCACCAAGACCAAGCAACCCTTGCCCGACGCGGACGATTGGAAGGACGTGAAGGACAAGGAACAGTACCTCGACCGCGGCTGAACGCGTTGAGCGAACTTGCCCGACACACTTTTTGTCGTGCATCGCAAAAAAGGTGTTGACGGGCAGATCGGAAACTAGCTAGAATTCATTTCTTCGCTGCTACAGCGATTCCCCGATAGCTCAGTCGGTAGAGCGCCGGACTGTTAATCCGTAGGTCCCTGGTTCGAGCCCAGGTCGGGGAGCCAAAATAACAAAACGCCTCGCTTCGTGCGGGGCGTTTTCATTTGTGGCATCGGTGTCGTGTATTGTTTCGCACCCGCCCCAAGCCCGAGTGGTGAAATTGGTAGACACCGCGGACTTAAAATCCGCTGCGCCCTAATCGGCGCGTGCCGGTTCGATCCCGGCCTCGGGCACCAAATCCTCTCTTCGCCTCTTCCCCTCTTCCGCTTGAGCGCCTTACGTCGCGCAGCACCCGTGCGTCTTCGGTGCGTCTTCATATTCGTCGTGACGGCGCACCCATGACATCGGGCCGGTCTCGTTGCGGCCGAGCGGCGCGCGATCGAGCAGGAGCAGCGCACCCACCATGTCTTCCAAGCCGCGCGCATACGTCGAATACGTGTGGAAGACGTTGCCGTCCGCGTCCTTGTAGAACGCGCTCATCCCAGGCAGTTCGTCGTGGGCTTGTTCACGGGGCGTGGCCGTGTAGTTGTAGTCGACCGAGCCGCTGGCGAGTTCGTCTTGCGAGAAGCTCACGCGATAGTCGTGGTTGAACGTCGTGCCGAACGACGACACCCACGGGAATTGCCAGCCCATGCGCTTCTTGTACGCCGCGATTTTGTCCATCGGCGCGCGCGACACGGCGACGAATGTCACGTCATGGTGGTTCAGATGCGGCAGCATCCCGCTGACATGGTCGGAGAAGAAGGAGCATCCGGGGCAGCCCGCATCCCAGTCGGGGCCGAACATGAAGTGGTAGATCATCAACTGGCTGCGGCCGTCGAACAGCTCGCCAAGCGTCTTCCTACCTTCCGGCGACGCGAACACGTATTCCGTATCGACCTTGACCCACGGCAGCGCCTGACGCTCGGCATTGATGGCGTCGCGCAGATGGATGGCCTCTTTCTCGCGGGCCAGCAGCGCCCGGCGTTGGATGAGCCATTCATCTCTTGAGACTACGGGATGCGCTTGCATGGTCGCCCCTTTGTCGAAGACACAGGACTTCATACTAGGCGGCGGCGCACGAATGAAAAGCCGCGGCGCACAAGTCGGCAATCGGATGCGACTTGCACGCCATGGAGGCGAACTTGCCGCCCCCGCTCACCGCTTCGGAGGCCTGATCAACCTACCAGCCAACGCACGCCCACATTGATGAGCGCGCCGCCGCCCACCAGACCGATCCACAACACCGCAGCGCACAGCAGCGGACGCACACCGGACTTCAGCAGCATCGGCACATGCGTTTGCGTGCCGATGGCAAACATGGCGCAGGCCAGCATGGCGGTGTCGATGGCGTCGATGGGCGCATGCCATGCAGCGGGGATCGCACCGGCGGAATTCAGCAGCGTCACGATCAGCAGGCCCACCGCAAACCAGGGCATCGCCTTCCAGGCGTGGCCGGCGGCTTTACGAAGCGCATTCTCCGAAGACGCCGAAGCTGAGGTGTGCCCTTCCGCAGGCGTCGTGCACGCCAGTACCACCAGCAGCGGAGCCAGCGCCAGCACACGCACCATCTTGCTGACGACGGCTGCGTTGGTGGCGTCGTCGCCCAACGGACGCGCAGCGGCAATCACCTGCGCGACCTCGTGCATTGTCGAACCGATGTAGACGCCAAAATGCTCGGGCGTGATGGCCACGCCGGCATGCGCAACCAGCGCGTACAGCCACGGATACAGAAAGATGCCGATCGTGCCGAACAGCACCACGCTGGCAATCGCCACAGCCGTCTCGCGCGGCGACGCCTTCACCGCTGGGGCAACGGCCAGCACGGCCGCCGCTCCGCACACCGCACTGCCCGCCGCCACCAACACCGCCTGCGAACGCGTGAGGCGAAACCAGCGCGTGCCGATCCACGTACCGGCCAGCATCGTCGCCGCCAATACCACCAGGGGAATCACCACGCCTGACGTACCCAGATCCTGGATCTGCGCCAGCGTCAGCCGGGCGCCGTAGAGAATCACGCCGGCACGCAGCAGCGTATGGCGAGCAAACTGGATCGCACCGGGCGTCAGCCAGCGCTGGTGCCCGGGCACGTGGCCCACAGCCATGCCGAGCAGGATAGCGAGCGTCAGCGCGCTCAAGCCGAGATGCCCCGCCCACGGCATTGCACCAAGCGCCACCGCCGCCCCCGCAAACCCGAACAACACCGCCACGCTGGCGAGCGTCCGCCCATCGAAGCCCGCTGCCATGCCCTGGGGCGCCAGCTGTTTCTGTGCAATCGTCATCACATGTGCCTTGCTTATTCGCTATGCGCATAACGATATGCAGTCCGTGATAACATGTAAAACAGGTAATTTTTGTAATTTCAACCAGTTTCATGGATAACAAAGCGCCTCGCGTGACCTTGCGGCAGTGGGCCGTCTTCGCCGCCATCGCCCAGAGTGAGACGACCACCGCTGCCGGGGAAGTTCTTGGCCTGTCGCAATCAGCCATTAGCGCAGCGCTGGCCGAACTGGAATCCACGCTCGGGCATCCGCTGTTTGACCGGCATGCGCGGCGCCTGCACCTGAATGCGCTGGGCCGGCAGCTTCTGCCGCAAGCGCAAGCGCTGCTCGATCACGCCGATGCACTGGAACACGCGACCGCCCAGCCGAACGTGCGCCTGAAGCTCGCGGCCAGCAGCACGATCGGCAACTATGTGTTGCCTGCCCTGCTCGCTGGCTTTCGGCACGAGATCGCGCCCGACAGCCAGCTCGACGTGCTGATCGGCAATACGCAGGACGTGGTCGACGCTGTGCAGCGTTTCGAGGTGGACATCGGCCTGATCGAAGGCACGTGCCGCGGAGAGGCGTTGGAAATCGAAACATGGATCGACGACGAGATGGTGATCGTGGCGGCGCCGGGGCACCCGCTCGCCCAAGGGACGGAGCCGGCCTCGCACGCAGCGCTGCGCGAAGCCGGCTGGCTGATGCGCGAACCCGGTTCCGGCACGCGCGAACTGGTCGACAGCCGCATCGCTTCGGTGGTCGGCCCGCTGCATGTGGCGCTCGAACTCGGGCACTCCGAAGCCATCCAGCGCACGGTGGCTGCCGGCTACGGCATTAGCTGCCTGTCGCGCCACGTGGTGGCCGACGCGTTGCGTGACGGCCGCCTGGTCGAGGTGAACAGCGGCCTGCCGCGCATCGCCCGGCCGCTGCTGATCGTGCGCCATCGGGACAAGCATCCGACGCACGGGCTCACGCAATTCATCGACGTGCTACGCAGTCACAGCGCCGATTCGAAAAAAATTCGCGCAAAGGACTAGCGCGATCCAAAAAAGGTTGATATAGTCTCGTTTCTTCGCGGGGCGTTAGCTCAGTTGGTAGAGCAGCGGACTCTTAATCCGTAGGTCGAGTGTTCGAGTCACTCACGCCCCACCAGAATATGGAAGGCCCGACAGGCAACTGTCGGGCCTTTTTCATTTGCGCAATTTGCGATGCGCTCTGGCCTCGGTGCTCGGAAAACAAAACGGCCGACGCTCTGCGCGCCGGCCGCTTGTTGTGCAGACTTACCGTCGCCCGGTTGCTCAGTGCAACAGCTTTAGCAAGATCGTCGCGGCCACCACCATCGCAGCCCCGCCAATGCGCGTCGAGATCTGCGCGAACGGCATCAGCCCCATGCGATTCGACGCCGACAGAATCGCCACATCGCCCGTGCCGCCCAGCCCGCTGTGGCACGCCGTCACGATGCCCGACTCCACCGGATACATCCCCAGCCATTTGCCGACGAAGAAGCCTGACGCCACCAGCGCCAGCACCGTCGCCGCGCAGATCGCGAAATAGCCGGGCGTGAACGCGGCCAGCAGCTCTTTCCACGAGACGAACAACGCGCCAAGGCCGACGAGGATCGCGAACGTCAGATTGGTCGAGACGAACTTGTACATCTGGTAAGCGCCCAGTTCCATGCTCTGCGGCAGCACCTTCGACACCTTCAGCAGCGCGGCACTGACGATCATGAGAATCGGGCCGGGAATGCCGGTGAAGCGCGACAGCAGCGCGCCGAAGATGAAGAACGCGCAGCTGATCAGCAAGCCGGCGCCCATCAGGCCCAGATTGAGCGGCGCGTCGGTGCGATCGTTGGCCAGCAGATCGGCATCGTTGCCGGATTTGACGAGATCGCCATGGCCGGTCAGGTGCGGGCGCTTCTCACCCAGCGATTTCAGCACGCCGCTCGACAAGATGGCGACAACGTTACCGAGCAGCGCCGCCGGTACCAGCATCGCAATCAGCTCCGCCTGCGGCCGGCCGAGAATCTCGGAATACCCGATCGACAGCGGCAAGATGCCTTCGCCAATGCCGCCCCCGACGATCGGGATGACGATGAAGAAGAACGTGTGCTTGGGGTCATAGCCGAAGAACAGCCCGACCGTCACACCCGCCACGATGGCCGCCGCCGTGCCGATCAAGAGCGGAATGAACATCCGCATGAAGCCCTGCACCAGCACGCGATGGCTCATCCCCAGGATGCTGCCCGCCACCAGGCACGCGATGTACAGATATTGCAGGTTGGCCGTCTTCATCGTCGTCGTGAGCGCCTTCAACATCTCGGGGTCGATCACCTTGTAGCCGACCAGCGCCGACGGCACAAATAGACAAAGAATGGCCGCGCCCCCAATGTGCTTGAACACCGGCAGCCGCGCACCGATTTCGCCCAGCAGAAAGCCGAGCAGCATCAGCACGGCCAAACCACCGATCATGTCGTCGGGCAGCTTCTTGTTGAGCGCCGCGAGCAGCGTGATGGCGGCAATCGTGGCGTATACGGGAAGAGGCAGCGGCCCGATCCTGTAGCCGCTGAGCGTGCGCCAAAGGCCCGCGCGCGCGTCTTCCTGCGCCCGAATGGATGCTTCCATGATGTCTCCTGATCAGCCGCGCGGCGCGCCTCGTCTTCACGCGAGGTGGACTAGCGCCGGCGTCGCTGTGTGGGGTTGCGAAAACGTGTTGGGAAAATTCAGAGGCTGCCGCTCGGCGCCATGGCAGCCAGACGTGCGCGAGTGGTGGCCGCGATGTCGCGCAGCCACGGGCGCGTCTTCCAATGCGCCTGCTGGAAGGCGTCGATGTCGCTCCAGCGTGCGAGCGTCGCGCCGATCATGTCGAGCCCGTGCAGGAACATGTGGCGGTGGCGTTCGGACAGCGTGAACGACACCTCCACGCTATGGCTGCGCACGGTCATCGATCCAACGTCGATGGCGATGTGGCTCGTGGCCGCGTCCGACACGTCGGCCAGGATGCGTTCCACCGTCGCCTCGTCGAGCATCACGAGCAGCAGGCGGTTGTTCATGGCGTTGCTGAAGAAGATCTCGCCAAAGCTGGGCGCGATCACGGCGCGGATGCCGAATTGCTGCAGCCCCCACACCGCGTGCTCGCGACTGGAACCACACCCGAAGTTGCTGCCGCCCACGAGGATGGACGTGCCCTGATACGCCGGCTGGTTGAGCACGCAATCGCTGCGCAACTGGTGATCGGCGTCGTAGCGCAGGTCGTAGAGCAGGCCCTTGTCGAGTCCCGATTTGTCGATGCCGCGCAGGAACTGCTTGGGCATGATCTGGTCGGTGTCGAGGTTGGGCGTGGGCAGCGGCGCGGCCGTGCCTTCGATGCGTTTGGTGTCAGACATGGGCAGCCTCCGCTTGCGCCGGTTGCGATTGCAGTTGGCGGACGTCGGTGATGCGACCGGTAATGGCAGCGGCCGCGGCCATGGCCGGGCTCATCAGATGCGTGATGCCGCCCCGCCCCTGACGCCCTTCAAAGTTGCGATTCGTGGTCGAGGCGCAGCGCTCACCGGGGGCGAGAACGTCGTCGTTCATGGCAAGGCACATCGAGCAGCCCGGCTGGCGCCATTCAAAGCCGCTGGCGATGAGGATGTCGGCAATGCCCTCCTGCTCCGCCTGCACACGCACGGCGCCGGAACCCGGCACGACCATGGCGCGCACGCCCTGCGCCACCTGGCGGCCCTTGACGAGGCTGGCCACGGCGCGCAGGTCTTCAATCCGGGCGTTCGTGCACGAGCCGATGAACACGCGCTGCACAGGCACACCCTCGATGGCGGCGCCGGCCTGCAGGCCCGTATAGCGCAATGCCCGGGCCGACGCGTCCTCGGCGGCTTCGGGGTGCGGAATCTTGCCGGTGATGGGAATCGCCTGATCAGGGCTGGTGCCCCATGTCACGTACGGGGCAACGTCGCGCGCGTCAAAGGCGTGCTCGACGTCGAAATGCGCATCCGCGTCGCTGAACAACTGGCGCCAATCCGCCAGCGCGGCGCTTACATGGGTATGCGCCACGTCGCGCGCATGTTCGAGCACGTAGCGTGTGGCCTTGGCATCGGGCGCGATCAGTGCGCCGCGCGCGCCGGCTTCGACAGCCATGTTGCAGAGGGTCATGCGCGCCTCCATCGAAAGCGCGGCAATGGCACTGCCCGTGAACTCGACTACATAGCCGCGTGCACCCTGCGCGCCGATGCGGCTGATGATGTGCAGGATCAGGTCTTTTGCCGTGGTGCCGACGGGCAGTTCGCCTTCTACACGGATACGCATGTCCTGCGCCAGCCGGTAGACCAGCGTCTGTGTGGCCAGCACATGCTCGACCTCCGACGTGCCGATGCCAAAGCCGAGCGCACCGAACGCGCCGTAGGTCGTTGTGTGGCTGTCTCCGCAAAGCACCACCATGCCCGGGCGGATCATGCCCAACTCGGGCGCAATCACATGCTCGATGCCCTGCAGCGCATCGTTGGTGTCGAACAGGACGACGCCGTGTTCGCGGCAGTTCTTTGCCAAGTTGGACGCCTGCAGTGCCGACGCCGGGTCCTGAATGACCCGCACGCGCACCGGGTGCGTGGGGATGATGTGGTCCACCACGGCCATGTGCTGGCCCGGCACGGCCACCGTGCGGCCCGCTTCCGCCAAGCCGGCGAAGGCCTGCGGGCTGGTGTACTCGTTCATGATGTGCAGGTCTGCGTAGAGCAGCACGTTCTGCGCATCGAGCTGGGCAACGGTGTGCGATTCGACCAGCTTCTGATACAGCGTCTTCGCCATGCTTCCTCCCATTCGCGTGGCCGGCCCACCCGCCTGACTGAAGGCGACCCGGGCCACTGGCGAGACGAAGTGTAGACATGCAAAACGGTTTTATAATTGGCGCGAAAATTTATCTATTCTTCATTTCATCTGAATAATGGATCGCGTATCGGATCTGGAATTTTTCACGCAGCTCGTCAAGCAAGGCTCGCTGGCGGCGCTCGCACGCGAACTTGGCGTGACGCCGCCGGCCATCACCGCGCGCCTGGCGCAGCTGGAAAAGCGGCTCGGCGTGCGGTTACTGAACCGCACCACCCGGCGGCTGAGCGTCACGCACGAAGGTGAAATCTATCTGGCGACCGGCGCACGCCTGCTCGAAGAGCTGCAGGAGCTGGAGCAGGTGGTCTCCAGCAGCCGGGGCACGCCCAAGGGTCTGCTGCGCATCAACGCCACGTTCGGCTTTGGGCGGCGGCATGTGGCGCCCGCCATTGTGGAATTCGCGCGGCGGTATCCGGAGGTGGAAGTGCAGCTCGAACTGACCGACCGCTCCGTCAACCTGACCGACAAGGCGTTCGACATCGGCATCTGGTTCGGCACGGTGCCGGATTCACGCATGGTCGCGCGCAAGATCGTGAGCAACAAACGCGTGCTGTGCGCCTCGCCCGATTACCTGAAGCGTGCCGGCATGCCGCAGGTGCCGCGCGATCTGCAGTCACATCAGTGCATCGTGCTGCGCGAGAGCGACGCGGCTTACGGCACGTGGTACCTCACGCGCGGCACTCGACAGGAAACCATCAAGGTGCGCGGCGTGCTCAGCACGAACGACGGCGAAACCGGCGTGCTCTGGGCGCTGGCCGGTTACGGCATCCTGATGCGATCGGAATGGGACATCCACGAGCACGTGCGCGCCGGCCGGCTCGTGCCGGTGCTGACGGACTGGGCGCTGCCCGTGGCGGACATCTTTGCGGTGTATCCGGAGCGCGCCAACCTGTCGGCCAAGGTCACCGCGTTTATCGATTTCCTGACGGACTGGTTCGGCAAGGAAGCCGCGTGGGCGGACGCACGCCGGTAGCGCGCCGAGGCATTTCAGGCCGTTGTTTCGATGCGCACTTGCATGCGCATGTGCAACGTCTCGCCGGGTGCCAGAGCGCGCAGGCCGGTGCCTTTCCACCCCCGCGCCGCCAGATTGATCGCATCGGCCACGTGTGAAATGGGCTCCAGGCAGAAATACGGCTGCCCGTGCGGCGCGTGGAGGATGAAGTGGTCGAGCGGATCATCGGCGCTCAGCGTGAGCACGCCGCCCGCGCGGGACACCACGGCGCGTCGCTGCCATTCGCTGTAGTAGACGCTGAGCGCCGCATCGGGCAACGCGCGCGCCTGGTGGAAATCTTCCCGCGCCGTGACCGGCTCGCGGCGGACGGCGACCTCGCCCGCATCGGTCGGCCACATCGTCGCAGCATCGAACTGCAAGCGCGTATCGGCCGCGCGTGCGAAATATGGATGGAAGCCGCCGCCGGCCGGCATGCTGCTGTCGCCATCGTTGCGCAGCGTCATGACGGCATCCAGCCCGGATTCAGTCAGCACCAGCGTTTGCGTGGCGGTGAACGGCCAGGGCCAGTTGTCTGCCTCTGGCACATAGCGCAAGCCGAGTTCGATCGACGACGCTGTCACCTGCTCGACCGTCCAGGCACGCGCATGCGCCAGTCCGTGCATGGCATGTGCCTGGCCGGGATGCGGCGCGAGACGGATCGCGCGGCCGCCCCATTCAAAGCGCCCATCGCGGATGCGGTTGGAGAACGGCAGCAGCGGATAGCAACCGGCCTTGGGCCATGCCAGCCCGTCGAAACCGTCGCGCAGGGACTCCGCCGACATCGGCGCCAGCCAGTCGACACGCTGGCCGCCTTCGCCGGCCGACGCCAGCGAAGCAATGCGGCCACCGGCTGCCGGCGCGACGATCATCGTCAACGCGCCGGCCTGCAGCGTGTGCACTGGCCCGGGCGCAAGCCAGGTCTGGTTATGCATCAGAACGAATGCCGAATGCCGACCATGCCCACAAACTGGCTGCGTCCATTCGACGGCGTACCGTTCTGCGAGTCGCCCACCGACGCCACCGCATCCACGATGGAGGTGCTCGTCCCTGAAGCGCGCAGCGTCTGGCCATTGGCGCGCTGATACGCCTGGATCGCATAGAACGCGGTGCGCTTGGACAGCGAATACAGCTGCTCCATCGAGAACTGGTTGTACTTGGCCGGCGAGCTGATGCCGTTGCGCGCCTTCTCGGCCGTATAGCTGTAGCCGAACGCGAGCCGCAATGCCGGCGTCAGATCGTAGGTGGCAATCGCGCCCACCGTATTGAACGTGGCCGATTGCGTGAACAGCGACAGCGCGCCCGGCTTGTACTGAACATTCGAATAGTTCAGGCCGACCATCAGCTTGCCGAACGTGTAGCGCGCGGCCGTGGCAATGAGCTGAGCAGAGTCGGCCGTGGCATAGCCGGCGTTGACCGGCGAGTTGTTGGCGAACGTCCCGACGTTGCTGAAGTTGCCGGCCGTCGTGCCGCTCGACACGTTCTTCAGGCGCGTATAGCCGACGCCCCACGAGAAGGCCTGGTAGTCATAGCGCAGCGCGGTGCTCACGCTGCTGCCGTTCGAAACGCTGCCGGCTTGCTCGCCAAAGCCGTATTGCACGCCAGCCTGCAGACCGCCCCACACCGGCGTGCTGTAGGTGATGGAATTGTTGAAGCGCAGCGTGGTGTCCAACGCGTCCACGTCGCCCGGGTGTGCGCCGGTGGCACCCGTCAGCACGTTGGTCGGCCCCAGCGATGCGACGTACTGGAAGTACGGCGTGTACGCACGACCCAGCGTGACCTGGCCATAGTTCGTGTTGCTCAGGCCGACGTAGGCCTGACGGTTGAAGATGACCCCGGCTTGGGCTTGTTGCCCCGTGTCGGCGTTGAAGCCGCTCTCCAGCCGGAACAGCGCCGTGTTGCCACCGCCCAGATCTTCCGTGCCGTACAGGCCGAACTTGCTGGCCAGCAAGGCGCCCGAATTGATGTAGACGTTGGAATGCCCGCCCTGGTTGCTCGAATACGCAAAGGCGTTATCGACCACGCCATACAGCGTGACTGACGTTTGCGCTGCGGCATGCATCGACACGCCCGCGCAGAGCAGCGCTGCCGAGGCGTAGACCGGGCGGATCGAAAGGGAACGTTTGGCTCGTGTGGTTTTCATCGTTGTTATCTCGGAAATCTCCTGCACCAAGGGAACACTGCGCATCACCGTGTCTCTGCGGACCCGATCGTAATGCGCAGCGAGAATGCGGCACTAGGCCGGCAATTGCAACGTCAGGCGGCGCCAGCCACCCACGACAACGGTTTCGAGCACGCGGGCATGCGGCGTCTGCACCGGCCGCGCATCGCCGGCGGGCAGGTAAATCTCCACCGTGTCGTCCAGCGTCGGCATCTTGCCTTCGCGCGATACGTGCAGCGTGATGGCTTGCGCATCCGACACCGCACGCACGCTCCAGCGGCCCTGCTCGCCGTTGCGCCACGCTTCGGTTTCGCCATCGTCTTCAACACTGCCTCCAGCGGCCTCCCCAACGCCCCGCACGGGCACGACAAGGAAGCCGCGTTGATCGGCGCGCTGGTCGAAATGCTGCTCCGCCACGTTCAGCGCGATCACGCCGCCTTCGCGAATCAGCATGACGGGTTGGTCCCACGGCGAAGGCAGCGTGACGGTCTGTCCGCCTTCGAACGCCTCGCCGCTCCAGTACGAGACCCATCGCGCGCCGGCCGGCAGATAGACGGTGCGCTCGGTCTGCCCTTCGTCCACCGTCGGCGCCACCAGCAGCGACGAGCCGATCATCATGTCGTCGCACTCGGCGTAGCACCGGCGGTCGTGCGGGAACTCGGCAAACGTGGGGCGCAGCACCGGCTCGTAGGCCTGCGTGGACTGCCACAGCAGTTCGTACAGATACGGAATCAGCCGATAGCGGAGCTTGATCAGCGAGGCAATCTGTGAGGTGACCTGCGGATACATCCACGGCTCGTTGACGGTCTTGTCGTCGTTCCACGAGTGGATGGAGAAGCGTGGCAGGAACACGCCAAAGGCCACCCAGCGCACCAGCAGTTCAGGAGACGGCGCCGGGCCGGCAAACCCGCCGATGTCGTGCCCGATGTTCGAGACGCCGGAGAGCGCCAACCCCAAGCCCATCTTCAGGTTGTAGCGCAGCGTTTCCCATGAGGTGTAGTTGTCGCCGGACCATGTCTGCACATAGCGCTGCATGCCGACACCGCCCGAGCGCGACACCAGGAACGGCCGACGCTGCGGTGCAAATTCGAGCTGCGCTTCGCGCGAGGCGCGCATCATCAGCATGGTGTGCAGCACCTTGGCTTCGCGGATGGGCGCTTTCTTGCCGAACCCGTGAGCGAAAGCGTCGGGCGTCCAGACTTCGAACTCGTTGTTGTCGTTCCAGGTCGACGCCATGCCGTATTCGAGCAGCGCGCTCTTGACATTGGCCTTCCACCAGTCGAGCGTTTTCGGGTTGGTGAAGTCGAGATACGCGCCGACCTCATCCCAGAATTGCACCCAGGCCGGCTCGCCGTTTGCGTCGCAAATCAGCAGGCCAGCTTCTCTCGCTTCTTCAAACTTCGGGTGATCGCGCAGCAGGCACGGCTTGATGTTCGGGCACAGGCGAATGCCCGCGTCCAGATAGCTCTGGACGAAGCCGCGCGCATCCGGGAATTTGTCGGTGTTCCAGTTGAAGACGTAGCGCTTCGGCCCAATCGACGTATAGCCCGACGACAGATGGAACGAATCGCACAGGATGTCGTGCTCACGGCATCCCTTGATGAACTCGGCCATCTGTTCCTGCGCGTTGGGCGCGTCGGTGTACGTCATGGTCGAGCCGGAATAACCGAGGCCCCATTTCGGCATCCACGCGGGGCGGCCGGTCATCCACGTAAAGCGGCGCGTGGCGTCGAGCGGCGTGTCGGGCGAGGCGATGAAGTAGTAGTCGAGATCGCCGTGCGGCGCGACAAAGTAGCGGTAGAGGCCGTGGTAGTTATCCAGCTCGCGGCCCATGTCGAAGCTGCAATCGGACAGCGTGTCGTAGAACAGCCCGAAGCCGGTGCGGTTTTCCGGTTGCCACGTCACGTAGAACGGGATGTGCTTGTACAGCGGATCGGTCGTGCGCGCGCTGTAGCCCATCGCGTCGATGTTGCGCATCTCATAACGCTGGTGCGCACGGTTCATGTCGCCGGCGCGCTCGCCCAGGCCGAAGTACATCTCGCCCGGTTCGCGGCGCACGTAGTGGTAGACCTGCTCGTCCCAATAGCCGAAGTTGTAGGCCTGCGTGGGGCGATCGTTCAGCACGGTCTGCCACCCGCCCGCGCCGCGGATCTGCCATGTGCAGAAGCCACCTGCCAGGGCGACGCTCAGGCGAATCTTGCTGGTTTCCACGCGCAGCGTGTCGGCATCGGTGTGCAACGCAAACGCAGGCAACGAGAAGCCGCTCAGGTCGCGGCGGTCACGCCCTTCGAGCGGCGTGTCGTCGCTGCCGGGGGCGATCGACCACGTGGCCGGGCCGCGAAGGTCGCCCTGCGGCAGCACGAGCACGCGGATGATGTCTTCTTCCAGCACGAAGAGTTCAATCGCGGCGCCGGCGCTGCTGGCCAGCCGCAGCCGGCTGCCTTCATGCGCCTGCACTTCGAATCGGGGGGGGTTCAACATCGACATCGGTTTCAACCTAATTTGAAGCAGAGAGTTTCATTTCGCGGGCGGCACGTTCTTCATGCGACTGGCCGCGAATCAGCACAATCAGCAACGCCGCGCCAATCAGATCGAATGCGCCGAGCAGGCCGAACAGCGGACCATAACCGACCTTGTCAGCCAGCGCGCCCACCAACAGCGAGAAGCCCAGGCCGCCGATCCACGCCGCCATGCCGGCAAAGCCGCTGGCGGTACCGACCTCTTCCGGATCGAATACATCCGCAGACAGCGTGTTGACGAGGCCGGAGATCATCTGGTGCGCAAAGCCGCCCACGCAGAACAACGCAATCGCCGTGTAGGGAGACGCCACGAGCCCGACGCACGCCGGACCGATCATCATGAACGCACCCAGCACGACGCCGCACACACGCGACCACACCAGCGGAATGCGGAAACGCTTGATCAGGAACGGCGACAGGTAACCACCCACCAGGCCGCCCAGGTCCGCCGCCAGGAACGGCAGCCACGCGAACATGGCGATCGCTTTCAGATCGAGATGGCGTTCGTTCACGAAGTACAGCGGAATCCAGAAGCTGAACGTCTGCCAGGCCGGCTCGGCGAAGAAGCGCGCCAGCGCAATCGCCCAGAAACGGCGGGACGTCACGACATCCTTGACCGGGCGCTTGCCGCGCTCGGCGCTCACCGGGCGGAGCTGTCCGCCGATGATCTTTTCGCGCTCGGCGTCGGACAGCGCGGCGTGGTCTTTCGGCGAACGGTAAAACGCGAACCACAGCGCGGCCCACAGGAAGCCGATGGCGCCGGTCACCACAAACGCCGACTGCCAGCCGTAACGCAGATGCAGGAAGACCACCAGCGGCGGCGCCAACATCGCACCCAGCGAAGTGCCCGAATTGAACCAGCCGACGGCGACGGATTTCTCCTTGTCCGGGAACCATTCGGCCACGGCCTTCATGCCGGACGGAATGGCAGCGGCTTCCGTCAGCCCCATCAAGGCGCGAAACCCCGCCAGCGACAGCCAGCCGGTGGCGCCCGCGTGCAGCACGCCGGCAAACGACCACAACACACCAAACAGCGCAAAGCCGATCCGCAAGCCGACCAGATCCACGATAAAGCCGCAGACCGGCTGCATGATCGTGTAGCCGACCTGGAAGGCCGCCACCACGTAGGAATATTGCTGGGTGCTCATCCCCAGCTCGTTCTTGAGCGTGGGCGCCAGCACACCCAGCGAGTTACGCGCCAGATAGTTGACGATCGTGCCCAGGCACACCAGCACGATGATCCACCAGCGCAAGCCCTTGATGGTCTTCACGGTGTTGTCTCCGATATTTTTTTATTGGTTACCGATCTACGAGGCGGCGTGCCACGACGTGCGCCGCCTCGGGTTCCGCCGTAGCGGTCAACGGTCAACGGTCAACAGTCAACGCACCATGCAGGGGCGCTTGTTGTCGAACTGCCAGTTGGGAATCAGTTGGCGCATGGCGATCGCGTCGTCGCGTGCGCCCAGGCCGTGCTGCTTGTACAGCGCGTGGGCCTTCTCCAGTTGCTCCATGTCGACCGTGACGCCCAGGCCTGGGGCGGTCGGAACGGCAATCTCGCCGCCGACGATCTGGAACGGCTCGCGCGTCAGGCGCTGTCCGTCTTGCCAGATCCAGTGCGTGTCGATGGCGGTGATGTTGCCCGGCGCGGCCGCGGCCACGTGCGTGAACATCGCCAGCGAAATATCGAAGTGATTGTTGGAGTGCGAACCCCAGGTCAGGCCCCAGTCGTCGCACATCTGCGCCACACGCACCGAGCCCTGCATCGTCCAGAAATGCGGATCGGCCAGCGGAATGTCGACCGAGTGCAGCTGAATGGCGTGACCCATCTGGCGCCAGTCCGTGGCGATCATGTTGGTGGCCGTGGGCAGGCCCGTGGCACGGCGGAATTCGGCCATCACTTCGCGGCCCGAGTAACCGCCCTCGGCGCCGCACGGGTCTTCTGCGTAGGCCAGCACGTCGTGCTTGTCGCGGCACAGGCGAATGGCCTCCGCCAGCGACCACGCGCCGTTCGGGTCCAGCGTGACGCGCGCCTCGGGAAAGGCCTCGGCCAATGCGGTCGTGACGACCATTTCGTCATCGCCGCTCAGCACGCCGCCCTTGAGCTTGAAATCCTTGAAGCCATAGCGCGCATGGGCCGCCTTGGCGAGGCGCACGACGGCCTCCGGCGTGAGCGCTTCTTCGTGGCGCACACGGGTCCAGTCGTCCGTCGCATCGCTGCCGTCGGCGTAGTCCAGGTCGGTGCGTTTGCGGTCGCCCACGAAGAACAGGTAGCCGAGCACCGGCACCTTGTCGCGCTGTTGCCCCTGCCCCAGCAGCGCCGCCACAGGCACGCCAAGGTGTTGGCCGAGCAAGTCGAGCAATGCGCTTTCCAGGGCCGTCACCGCATGCACGGTGGTGCGCAGGTCGAAGGTCTGCAACCCGCGGCCGGCAGCGTCGCGATCGGCAAATTGGCGTCGCACGCTGTTCAGCACATTGTTGTACGCACCGATCGGTTGTCCGACAACCAGCGGCGTCGCATCCTCGATGGTCTTGCGGATGGACTCGCCGCCCGGCACTTCGCCCACGCCGGTATGCCCTTCCGAGTCCTCCAGGAGGACGATATTGCGGGTAAAGAACGGGCCGTGTGCGCCGCTGAGATTCAGCAACATGCTGTCGCGGCCCGCCACGGGAATGACCTGGAGGCGGGTCACGCGCGGTGTGTGAACGGGAGTCTCGGTGGCTTGGTGATTCATAGTCATCACGTGTGTCATCAGTCGTCGTACAACATGGAAGGCGACTATAATGGACACATTCCTACCGAACCACCCCTGGTAAACCCGCGCCCATCCGGAGACCGCATGCCCGCCCCCAAGTCGCCCGCAACGCTTGTGCGCCGCACCCAAAGCCTGGCGGACGTCGTGGTGGACCACATCAAGGGGCGTATCGCTAACGAGTCACTGCGCGTTGGCGACAAGCTGCCGACGGAATCCGCATTGATGGAAGCACTCGGTGTGAGCCGCACGGTGATACGCGAAGCCATTTCGCGCCTGCAAGCCAAGGGACTGATTGAAACGCGCCACGGCATCGGCAGCTTTGTCCTGCCGCCGCGCGCAGACAACAGCATCCCGCTGGGCGATGCCTCAACGATGCACGACATCCTGAGCATGCTGGAATTGCGCGTCGCCATTGAAACGGAGTGCGCGGGGCTGGCCGCACAGCGCATTTCTCCGGCCGAGATCGACGCCCTGCGCATGGCTCTTGAAGCCATCGAGCAGGACCAGGCGGACGGCAACGACAGTGCCACCTCCGACCTGCAATTTCACCTCAGCATCGCGCGTGCGACCGGCAATGAGCACTTCGTCGGCGCCCTCGCCCAGCTCGGCAAGACGCTGATCCCTCGCACGCGGATGGGGTTGGCGCAGGTCGGTTACCTGAACGCTCCGGAGTTGCGTGCCACGGTCAACCGCGAGCACCACAGCGTCTTTGAAGCCATCGCCCGCAAAGACCCTGAAGCCGCGCGGGCCGCGATGCGCATGCACCTGTCCAACAGCCGCGAACGCCTGCGTCGTGCGCATGAAGCAGCCAGCGCGCAAACCCCGGCACAGGTGGGCTGAGTCATTCGCTGCACGGCACAGTTGTACGACGTCCCACCACTGTACCTTGGATCGTCCCATTCGCCGCCGGGGCGCTGTTGATAAACATTTGCATTCCCTCGCTCTCGGCCACGTAACCTGAGCTTGCACCGACCCCTCGTGGGTGCGCTCCGGTCGCGGAAGAGAGAGCCGCGGCCTTCTTGGCCCTGATGCTGCTGTCCCGAGTATCAGGGCGTTTCTTTTGGCAGCGATCGCTGATCGCGCCCTTCCGCTCCAAAACAAAAGAGCCCCGACTCGCGGGGCTTTTTTGCTTTGAAACGACGGTATTCAGCGATCGCGTGCCATCAGGTGATAGCCGGCCAGCAGGATGACGGCTCCCGCCAGCGAACCGACAAACCCAGCCGACTGGCCCGGCTCATACCAGCGCATCAACTGGCCCAGAAATGCGGCCGTCAGCGCGCCGGCAATGCCGACCATGATCGTGAGGAGGAAGCCTCCCACGCCCCGCCCTGGCGTTGTCCAGCGGGCGACAAGCCCAGCCAGGAACCCGATGAGGATGGTGATACCGAGCAGTTGCATGGCGTGGCTCCGCAAATCGAGAGTGTTCAGTGCGTCGCTGCCGCATCCATCACGCGTTCCAGGCAGAAGCCCTGCCCGTAGATGGCGCGCAGGCGCAGGCCGTTCTCCGTGCCAAGTAGAAGCTTTTTGCGCAGGCGCGAGACATGCGTATCGAGCGTGCGTGAATATGGGCTCAGCTCGCGCCCCCATAGCGCCAGCTCGATGTCGGCGCGCGAGAGTACGCGCCCCGCATTCGCGAACAACAGCAGCGCCAGCTCAAACTCACGCGCATGCACCGACACCAAAGCATCGTGCAGGCGAATGGAACGATTCTGCCGATCGAGCGTGTACGGCCCCAGGCGAATCTCCGACGCACGCACGGCCCGGCTCACGGCAAAGCGGCGTATCAACGCGTCGAGCCGCGCCAGCAATTCTGGCGGACGGATATCGCCTTGGAAGCACAGATCTGCGCCGTGATTGAGCGCCTCTGCGGTTTCGGTATCGGCCTGGCCGTCGGCGAGGTAGACGATCGCCATACCGGGGCCTGCGCGCTCGCGCACCGTGCGCACCAGCGATAGCCCGGGCATGTCGTGCGCATGCGCGCCGACCATCAGCAGGTTGATACCGTGCAGCTCGATGGCTTCAAAAACCTGGCGGGAGAGAAACAGCGGCACACATTCAAAGCGCGTGGGCTGCAGCGCGGAGTGGATCGCCTGCTGACGGGCGAGATGCGTGTCGATCAGACCGATTTTCATGGCTCGGTTTCGTGGTTGACTGCGTGCGGCGCGGTCAAGCGGTGGTGCGACGAAGGTGTTGTGCATTGCCGTCGTCGCGGCCACCGCCGCGCCACATGGATACGTGCCGACCAGCCAGCCAGAAGCGTTCGTCCTGCGACGGGCTCCCGTCACCTCGCAGGGCTTGATGCAGTTGCGCGCGAACGCGTTCGTAATCGCATTCGTTCAAAACATCGGTTGCAGTCTGGCTCAACATGCGTGGCGCCTCGGGCGTGTCTGTGCTCGGTTTTCCAAGGTGCCGCCGTCTCTCGACCGGTGTGTCACCGGTGCATGCTGTGCGGGTCGGCCAATGAACTGTAGGGCCGCCACAGTGCCGAATTGCAAATGATTGAAAAGGACAACATGTGGCAAAGGCCACACGAGGCCGCGATGGCCTCAGGCGTCGTGGCGATGCGCCGTGCGCGGCAGCCACAGCGTGAAGGTGGAACCCAGCCCCGGTGCGCTCTGCACCGCAATCCGGCCGCCGTGCCGGTCGACCACCGTCTTGACGAAGACAAGACCCAGTCCACTGCCGGACGGCGCATTGGCCGCGCCCTCATGCAAGCGGTGGAACGGCTGGAACAACCGCGGCTGGTCCTCCAGTGCAATGCCGGCGCCGTGGTCGGCCACGGCCACCGAGAACATCGCCTCGTCCTGTTCCACGGACACCGTCACCATGGAGCCCGCCGCGCTGAACTTGATGGCGTTGTTGAGCAGATTCACCAGCGCGCGCACCAGCAAGCGTGGCTCGCCCCGCACCGCCGCTTCGATGTCGGCCACCACGCGCACTTCTACCTGGTGACGATTCGCAAGCGGCCAGACTTCATCGGCGGCATCGAGCACGAGGCCGACCAGATCCACGTCCACCAGCTTGAGTGTTTGCGATTCGGCACGCGCCAGATCGATGAAGGCATCGGCCAGTTCCAGCGTGCGCGACGACAGCTGCGCGATGCGCGCGAGCAGCGCTTCGCGATCCAACGCGCGCGACGCATCGCGCTGCAACTCGATCAGCGCGAGGATGGCGCTCTGCGGCGACCGCATGTCGTGCGAGATGAACTGCAGCGCTTCTTCGCGATGGCGCTCGGCCTGGCGCACCGGTGTGATGTCGGCAAAGCTGACGATGATGTCGACCGGGCGGCCGGCTTCGTCCCGTAACGCGGCGGCGTGCATCAACATCGAGCGACCGTCGTGCGTTTTCAACTCGACAGGTTCGAGTCCGGTGGGATTGGCCAGCCAGCGTGCCCAGTAGTGCTCTCCGGCCGCGGGGTCGGGGAACGCGCGCGCCAGCAGCGTCGGCAGGTCGCGCAGCGCGGCCGCGCGGTTCTGGCCGGGCGTCTGCGACTGGCGGGCCAAGTCGGCGCTGCGGCCATTCGCCAGGCGGATCGTGCCATCGTGCGTGCAGACGACGGTGGCATCGGGCAGGCTCTCGAGCGCATCCGCCAGAAAGCGGCGCAGCGCGCGCAGCTTGTCGGTGAGCGAGGCGACGGCATCCATGTGCGCACCCAGGGTGCGGCCGGTGCGGGCGAGCGGCGCGGCATCCGCCAGCAGACCGGGCTCGCGCGCCAGACGCTGCATCTCGTCGCGCAGAAAACGCAACGCGGCTTCCTGTTGGCGCCAGCTCCACAGCGGATACAACACCAGCGGGCCGACCAACGCGGCAAACGGCGGCAACCAGCGATTGCCGAACACCAGCACGCCGATTGCGCTCAACACCAGTACGGCAGTGCTCGCCACCGCCACGGCAAGCGCCATGCGCGGCGTAAGCCAACGCACCGCAAACGCCGTCGTCAGCAAGGGAAGCAGCGTCATCGCCCAGAACACGCCCGGTGGCACCGGCAGGATGGCGCTGCCATCGAGTACCGTCTGCGTGGCATTGGCCAGCACCTCCACGCCGCTCATCGTGCGCGACGGGGGCGTCGCAAAAATATCGGACACGCCCGATGCCGTCGCCCCGATCAGCACCAGCTTGCCGGCAAGCGCATCGGGCGCCACGCGGCCGTTGAGCACATCCACCGCCGGCACATGCCGATACGTACCGGCCGGCCCTGAAAAATTCAGGCGGATATTCGCCCGGCGCGTCCAGCCGCCAGCGTCGGTCTCCACATCAGACGGCGCCGGTGTGGATGGTGGGGGGCGCAGCGCCTGCCGCGCAAGCTGCACGGCAAGATGGTCAAGGACATGCGCACGCGGTCCCTCCCCCAGGTACATGCCGCGCACAACGCTGTCCGCATCGGGGGCGGCATTGATATGTGCGACGGACGCGTTGATACCGAGGAACGGATAGTGATACACGCGCCCCTGTTCGGTGCGCTCCGGCAACGCCGGCAGGATAACGTGTCCGGCCTGCTCGATGGCGGCGGCCAAGGCGCGGTCACCTTCGGGCTGCGCAAGGTCGGGCTCGATCAGCAGAATATCGATGCCGATGGCGCGCGGCTGTGCCCGTCCAACGCGGGCAATCAGGTCGGCCAGCCGGCTGCGCGGCCACGGCCAGCGCCCAACCGCGTCAAGACTTTGGTCATCAATGGCAACGATGACGATATCGTCGCGCGGCGCATGCCCATGCAGCGTAACGACGGTGTCGTACAGCGCCGCATCGAGCCGCGCGACGACGCTCCAGCGCACCGCGCCCAAGGTCAGCAGCGCAGCCAGCGCCACCAGCACGACCCACTCCACCAACGCGCGCCGCCCAAGGCTGCGCACGGCTGATCTGGCGGGCACGGGATCAGTCATTGAGAAGGAGACTGCCGCCGCCGCTCTGCACGGGGCTACGGACGGAATCGCCGACAAACGTGCCGACGTCAATGCGCTGCGGCTTGGCGTAGACCACCGATGCTGAATCGCCCAGGTCGACGCCGGTGCGGATGTAATACACGCCGGACGGCGGCCGGGGAATGGTGGCCTCGTTGCCGTCGCTCACGATGTCGGCGATGGGCTTGGCGAAGCTTGTGTCGCTTGCCAGCTGCACCCGCGTGCGAGCGCCCGATGCCGCCAGTTCGGGCGACAACGCCGGCCAGTGGGCGTGCAGCTTGCCATCATTGCCGCCTTCCACGGCGGCCGTCGGCACGGCATCCGGCGGGATGTCCAGCACGCGAAAACGGAGCGCATCGCTCCACGGGCCGGTTTTGCCGTCCGCAGCCACCGAGCGCACGCGCCACCACCATGTGCCGGCCGTCAACGGCTTGGTCAGATGCACGTCGACGCCATGCTGCTGAACGGTGGGCGTGGCGAACGACTCAGCGTCTGCGACTTCCATGTCGTAGCTGGCAGCGTCGGACACAACAGCCCAGGCGAATGCCACGTCGCCGCTGCGATAGGTCCGGCCGCCGGCGGGCTGAATGGTGTATGGCGCCTCCGGGTGCAGGCGCACCGTGAACGGCCGCGTGGCCGATTCGCTTGTCAGCCCGAGCGCGTCGATGCTTTGGACGACGAGCGTGTAGTCGCCGTCCTCATCCCCGCAGAGTGTTGCCGCAGGCGTTTTGCTCGATTGATAAGCGCTGAGTTCGGTCAAGGCGGCATCCCGCGCCACGGCAGCGCGATACCCGACAGCGCCCTTGACGGGCTGCCACGTCGCGCGCAGGCACGGCGTCTGCACAAGCTCCGGAATGGCATCGAGCCTCGGCGCCGGTGGCAGCGCCGCACGCTTGAGGTGCCCCGCCGATGCCTGCACGCCAAAGCCGGCCTTGACCGCCTGCTTCTGTCGACCGGCACTCGTCGCCACCTCGCCTTCGAGCACGGAACTCGTCGATACGGCGTCGCTCGCCTGCACGCGGAAACGCGTACCGCGCACGCCCGTCACCAGCGCAGGCGTCGATATCTCGTACCGGCCCACGCCGCTCTTCCTGGGCGAGACGTTCGATTCCGCTTCGCCCTGCTTCACGTGGACGCGCACATCGATCAGGCCGGCACGCGCAAACGCTCGTACACGCGACAGCGCCACGTGGCTGCCCGGCGGCACCGTCACGCGCGTGCCGTCATCAAAAGCCAGCGTCACGGCACCTTTGTCGCCGGTGTCGATTTGCGCTTCTTCTGCGAGCTTCGTACCGGCTTGCAATGGCTTGCCGCCGATGGTTGCGTCGCGGGCAAACACGACCTGCGCCGTCGCCGGGACGACCGGAATGCGATCGAACGGAATGCGCAGCAGCGAACCGGGCTTCAGCCGGTACGGATCGGCTACGTGGTTGCGCTGCTGCAGCAGACGCCAGCCCTCGACGCTGTCCATGTAACGTTCGGCGAGGTTGATCAGCGTGTCGCCCTGCTGCACGCGATAGACGAAATCGGTGCCGTCCGCGCCTGAAGGCTGCGCCATCGCAGCCTGCCACACGCCGCCAAAAAGAACGAACGCGCCGACAAACGCGGCGCGCCCAATCAAACCACCCCAGATTGCGTCAGGTTGCTTCACCATCTTCCTGCGTGGTTTCGAGCCGATAGCCATGCGAATACACCGAGACCAGCCGCACGCCATTCTTCTGATTGAGATCGAGCTTGAGCCGCAGCTTGGAGATATGCGTGGCCAGCGTGCGCGAATCCGGGCCAATGCTGCGCCCCCAGACCGCCTGCTCGATCAGCTCGCGCGGCACCAGCTTGCCGACATTACGGAACAGGTACAGCGCAAGATCAAACTCGCGCGGCGACAGCTCGACCTGCGAGCCGTTCAACGTCAGCACACGCCCGACCGGGTCCACCGCATACGGGCCGACACGAATGCGTTCGAGCGATTCGCTCGTGCGCGGCGCCGCACGACGCAGCAGCGCACCGACGCGCGCCACCAGCTCGGCACGGCGCACGGGCTTGACGACGTAATCGTCGGCGCCGGCCGCCAGACCGCGCACGACGTCGTCTTCGAGCGAACGATTGGTCAGAAACAGCACCGGCAGCGCCGGGCCGACTGTCTGCCGCACCCAGCTCACAAGCTGGATGCCGCTGATATCGGGCAACTGCCAGTCGAGCAGCAGCAGGTCGAACGTGCGATCCCGCAGCGCCTTGACGAAGGCATCCCCGTTATTGAAGCTCTCGCATTCGTATCCGGACGAAATCAGGATCTCGCGAATCAAATCCGATTGCGCCTGGTTGTCTTCGACCGAGGCAATTCGTATCGCCATCTGGATTGCCCTTTCCCCGTTTCGGGTCCGGCATCGCTATGCAAAATGCCGGCTCACTCCGTGCGTCGATGTGGTTGGAGTCCCGGGCTGGCGCATCGCAGTTCGATCCGCCAGCCCGCACCGGCGCGGCAGCCGCGTCCCGTGCAAGACCGTTTACCTACGCCCAACCGGCAGGTGTCGCACGCCGGCTTGAGCCCGACTCATCCTAAAAGGCCGCCCCTTTGATATTGCAAACAATTGTGAAAAGCTAATCGCAGAGCCGGGTTTTGTGGCGTTCTATCATTTTTTGTCACGCCATTACAAGGTGTGAGTTCTCAGCAAGTATAGGAGCGGGCCCGCGCGCGGGTGAGTCTTCCGGGTATACGCTGCCTCGGATTTGCTGGCGAGCCTCGCGCTAGCGCCCTTTGCCGCGCATCCAAGCCGCGGTCGCCGCCCAGAACATCAGCGCCGCCACGCTGAGAGCCGCTCCCAGAAGACACACCCCTGACCACCCTGCCGACGCATACACCTGCGTCGAAAGCATCGCCCCCAGTCCACTGCCCGCCGCATAGAACAGCATGTAGGCGCCGACCAGCCGGCTGTGCGCGTCCGGCCGCAAGCGAAAGATCAGACTCTGGTTGAGCACGTGCACCGCTTGCCCACCCAGGTCCAACAGAACCACGCCGACGATGAGCCCTGCCAAATGCTGCGAACCCAAACCGAGCGGTAGCCAGGCGACCAGTAGCAAACCCAACGCGACGCCAGTGGCCGCCTGTGCCCAACCTCGATCCGCAAAGTGCCCCGCTCGCGCAGCCGCCAGCGCGCCGATCACGCCGACCAAACCGAATGCACCAATGCCTGCGGGGGAGAACCCATAGGGCGGCGCACTCAGAGCCAGCGCCATCGCGCTCCAGAATACGTTGAACGCCGCGAACATCAGCAAACCGATCAGGCCGCGTATCTGCAATACGCGTTCGCTCGTCAGGAGCTGCCACATCGAGCGCAGCAGCGCTACGTATTTCATGGGCGAAAGTCCACTCGGCGGCGCCGGCAACGCGCGCCAGAGCATGCACAGCATCGCCACCGAGAAGCCCGCTGACACCATATAGACCGCCCGCCAGCCAGCAACGTCCGCAATCCAGCCCGCAACGGCGCGAGCCAGCAAAAGACCGATCACGACTCCACCCTGTACCGCCCCAACGACGCGCCCGCGTTCCGCCGGCGGCGCCAGTGCGGCCGCGCAGGCGATCAGTCCTTGCGTCATCGCTGTGCCCAGCAAGCCGATCGCGAGCATGCCGATGAGCAACGACCAGCGCGCCTGGGCCAGACCTACCGCGAGCAGCGCCAGCGTCAGCAAGACCAACTGCACCAGCAGCACGGGCTTACGCGGCCAACGATCCCCCAGCGGAACGACCAACGCCAGAGCGAGCGCGCAACCGCCTTGTGTCGCACCGATGATGCCGCCCGCCCATGCGTCGCTGAGCGCAAAGTCACGGGCCAGTGCTCCGAGCAACGGCTGGGCGAAATAAACGTTGGAAACACTGGCCGCTGCGCAGAATGCCAGCATGGCGACCCATGCATGTGGCAACCCGGGAGAGGAAATGGCGCACTCGTTAGACGAACCGTCGACAACGCAATCACGGGACATCCTTCACCTCATTCGGTTTCAAAATAGAACCGCTTGAGTCTAGTCAGCCCAGTTTTCTCATGCAACCACTTGGTTGGAGCGGGATTGAGCTCGGATGCCGTCAGCACTCTGTGCCAACGCAGCGCCGACGCATTGTTCGAACAGGAGAGAGTCAAGGCAGGAGATGCCCAGACCCGAGCCAGTGCATTGCGACGATGCAAAAGAAAAGCCCCGAACCAGTCGGGGCTTTTTCGCATTCTGGAGGCGGAGGCCGGAATCGAACCGGCGTACACGGCTTTGCAGGCCGCTGCATAACCACTTTGCTACCCCGCCAGGGGCTCAGCACCGCATTGTAGCAATTCGTGAAGAACCGCGTGTTTGCCGTGCCGATAAAGAAAAAGGGAAGCAAGGCTTCCCTTCGGGATTGGAGCGGGAAACGAGGCTCGAACTCGCGACCTCAACCTTGGCAAGGTTGCGCTCTACCAACTGAGCTATTCCCGCGTAACCGGTTATGCCGCTGCGCCATCACATCAACACAGCCACATATTTAAAACTGGAGCGGGAAACGAGGCTCGAACTCGCGACCTCAACCTTGGCAAGGTTGCGCTCTACCAACTGAGCTATTCCCGCATTTTTGGCTACCAGCACTGCCGTACAACCTTTGTGCTGCCAGACCGTTTGCGTCACATCACTGCAACGCGAGAACGAGATTATGGCAAAGAAGAATCGTCCTCGTCAACACTTTTGCGCAAGAGTTTTTACAGGCTCATTTTGCGCGCTCACGAATCTGCGGCCACGCGAGCTTCATGTAGTACGCCATCGACCACAGCGTGAGCACCGCCGCCACGTAGATCAGCCATGTCCCCCACATCTGCGCGTCGATCACGTCGAACAGGCGGCCCTCGAACAGCAGCAACGGAATGGCGATCATCTGGAAGGTCGTCTTCAACTTGCCGAG
Source organism: Ralstonia edaphi (assembly GCF_958350185.1). NCBI lineage: Bacteria > Pseudomonadati > Pseudomonadota > Betaproteobacteria > Burkholderiales > Burkholderiaceae > Ralstonia > Ralstonia edaphi. The sequence goes on along the minus strand of NZ_CATWHI010000005.1, from coordinate 117,294 downwards.
GAAGTTGACGGCCACGCTCTTCGACGCGCCAATCTGTGCCATCCATTCACGCAGGGCAGAGATGGTGATCTCGCGGCCGATGATGATGAGCGCGATGACGTCGGACACGCGCCCCAACGACAGCAGCACCAGCAGCGCGGCGGCCACCATCAGTTTGTCGGCGACCGGATCGAGGAAGGCGCCAAACGCGGACGTCTGGTTCCAGCGGCGCGCAAGAAAGCCGTCGAACCAATCGGTGAGGCTTGCGACGATGAAGAACACCGCGGCCGTCAGGTTCTTGGCGGGTAGCGCCATCCAGGTGTCCGGCACGTAGAACACGCCCACCACCAGCGGGATCATGGCCACACGCAGCCAGGTCAGGAGGATCGGGAAGTTGAAAGGCATGGCAAATCGAGAGGACAACCGCCGCGCAAGCTCCAACCTACGCGGCAAGATGGGGCATTGTCGCCGATCAATGCAGCTGACGGTAGATTTCTTCGGCCAGGGTCTGCGAGATGCCTTCGACCGTGGCCAGTTCGTCGACGCTCGCGGCCATCACGCCACGCAGGCCGCCGAAGCGCGCCAGCAACCGCTGCCGACGCTTGGCGCCGATGCCTTCGATCTCCTCCAGCCGCGACGTGTTGCGCGCCTTGGCCCGCTTGGCGCGCATGCCGGTGATGGCAAAGCGGTGCGCTTCATCGCGAATCTGCGCAACGAGCATCAACGCAGCGCTGCCTTGTCCCAACTCCAATGACGGACGGCCATCGGCAAAGATCAGCGTTTCGAGGCCGACCTTGCGCCCCTCCCCCTTTGCCACGCCGACGAGCAATCCAATATCCAGCCCCAGCTCTTCAAAGACCTGGCGCGCAACTTCCACCTGCCCCTTGCCGCCGTCGATCAGCACGATGCTCGGCATGTTCGGCGCGTCTTCGCCGGCCTGTTCGACGATCTTCTGGTAGCGGCGCGTGAGGACTTGCCGCATGGCCGCGTAGTCGTCGCCGGGGGTGATGTCCTGGATGTTGTAGCGGCGGTATTCGCTGTTTTGCATGGCGTGGCTGTGAAAGACCACGCACGAGGCTTGCGTGGCCTCGCCGGCGGTGTGGCTGATGTCGAAGCACTCGACGCGCAGCGCGGCAAGGTCTTCTAGATCGATGCCGATGGTCTCGGCCAGTGCGCGCGTGCGGGCCTGCTGGCTGCCCTGCTCGGAAAGCTGGCGCATCAGCGACAGCTCGGCGCCCTTCTCCGCCATCTCCAGCCAGGCGCGGCGCCCGCCCTGAGGCTGGCGCACAACCGAAATGCGACGCCCGGCCTGCTCGGCCAGCGCATCGATCAACTCGGTTGCATGAATCTGATGGCTGACCACCAGCACTGGCGGCACGAACTGATCGAGATAGTGCTGCGCAACGAACGCTTCCAGGATGTCGCTGGCCATGCGTTCGGCATCGCGTGACGTTTCTACCGCAGCATCGCCGCCGGCCTCGACATCCACGCCAACGATGGCCGCGCCCTCCTCAACGTGCGTGGGAAAGTAAGCCTTGTCACCCAGATGCCGCCCCCCGCGCACCATCGCGAGGTTCACGCAGGCGTGGCCGCCCTTGATGGCAACGGCCAGGATGTCGATGTCGCTGGCGTGGCCGACCTCTTCCACCGACTGCTGCTTGAGCACCGTCGACAATGCGCCGATCTGGTCGCGCACGATGGCGGCCTGCTCGAACGCCAGCGATTCGGAATAGCGCTGCATCTTGTCCTGCAGCGTCTGCATGACCTCGTCCTGTCGACCCTGCAGGAAACCGGCGGCGTTGGCGACGTCGCGCGCGTAATCCTCCGGGCTGATCGCCTGGACGCATGGGCCGCTGCAGCGATGGATCTGATGCAGCAGACACGGTCGTGTGCGGTTGTTGAAGACGGTGTCTTCGCACGTGCGGAGCTGGAACACCTTCTGCAGGATCTGCATGCTTTCACGCACCGCATGCGCGCTCGGAAACGGGCCGAAGTATTGGTGCTTGCGATCGGTCGCGCCGCGGTAATACGCCATGCGCGGATAGGCGTGATGCGTGAGCTTGAGATACGGATACGACTTGTCGTCGCGAAACAGGATGTTGTAGCGCGGCGCCAGCGCCTTGATGAGGTTGTTCTCAAGCAGCAGCGCTTCGGCCTCGCTGCGCACGACGGTGGTGTCGATGCGCGCGATCTTCGCCACCATCATCGCGATGCGCGGCGAAAGCAGCGTTTTGTTGAAATAGCTCGACACGCGCTTCTTGAGGTCGCGCGCCTTGCCCACGTAGAGCACGTTGCCCTGCGCATCGAAGTAGCGATACACGCCCGGCAGGTTCGGCAGGCGCGCGATGTGCGCTTTCGCGTCGAATTCGGGCACGTTCACGGGCGCGCTGGGCTCGACGCTCTCGGGCGTCTCGGGGGGCTGGGGTTGCGTGGGGTCGGACGACATGGCGTTCGCTGGATCAGAGGCCGTCAGTGTAGAACAAGCTGCCGACTACAATGTCGGCCCGCCCTTCTTCGCTGCCCGACTCGCCTTCCTGCATGCGCACCATCACATCCTGGGATCTCTTCTGCCGCGTCGTCGACAATTACGGCGACATCGGCGTCTGCTGGCGCCTGGCCCGCCAGCTTGTACAGGAGCACGGCCACACCGTCCGTCTGTGGGTCGACGATCTCCGTTCGTTTGAAAAGATCTGCCCCACCGTCGACCCAAAAGCCGACGCGCAACGCGTCTCGGGCGTCGATATCCGGCAGTGGACTGACGATGCGCAGGTGGCGGCCCTTCTGGCCGCTGATGCACAGCCCACCTTGCATGACGTGGTGATTGGCGCATTCGCATGCGCCGTTCCGGAGCCCGTGCTGGCGCTCATGGCCGAGCGGGCATCCCAAGGATCGGCGCCGGTCTGGATCAACCTGGAATACCTGAGCGCCGAGAACTGGGTGGCCGAGCATCACGCGATGCAGTCGCCACACCTGCGGCTGCCGCTCGTCAAACACTTCTTCTTTCCGGGCTTTGCACGCAACACCGGAGGCGTCCTGCGGGAATCGCATCTTGGCGCGCAACGCCAGACGTTCGAGGCGAGCCCCGCCGCGCGCCAGGCGTTGTGGCACCGCCTCGGGGTCGACGACCTGATGCGCAACAACCCCGACGCCGTGCGCGTAAGCCTGTTCGCTTATGCCAACCCAGCCCTGGCGACGCTGGTCGCTCAATGGGAAGCAGCGCCACAGCCCGTGATCTGCCTGGTGCCCGAAGGGCTGGCCGCCCAGCAGATCGCCGAGCTAATGGGCGATGCCGGCTCTGCCAAGACGGGCGCGCGCTGGACGCGTGGCAACCTCACGGTGGCAGTCGTGCCGTTCGTGCCACAGGAGCACTATGACCCACTGCTGTGGGCATGCGACATCAATTTCGTACGCGGGGAAGACTCCTTCGTGCGCGCCCAGTGGGCGCTGAAGCCGTTTGTCTGGCACATCTATCCCCAAAGCGACGACGTACATCTCATCAAGCTCGACGCATTTCTGGCGCGCTATACGACAGCCCTGACAGAGGCCGATGCCAAAGCGCTGATCTCGTTCTGGCACGCGTGGAATGGTGCGCCGGCATCACTCAATTGGACGGACTTTGCAGCCGTTGCGCCTCGCCTGCGCGTACGGGCCGTCACCTGGGAGCAAAGCTTGATGCAACTGGGCGATCTCGCCGCGAATTTGGTGGCATTTTGCGAAAAACAGGTAAAATAGCGGGCTGATCTGTATGCGACCCCCGGCTCTGACCTGGTTCGCGCGGCCCGGAGGGTATCGCGCGGTGCTTCGTTGCTTGGCGCGCATCGAACCCTCTTACTCTCAGGAACTGTGAAATGGCTTTGAAAATCGCGCAAGAACTCCGCGCTGGCAACGTGTTCATGATCGGCAACGACGCAATGGTCGTGCTCAAGACCGAGTACAGCCGTTCGGGCCGTTCGGGCGCCGTCGTCAAGATGAAGTACAAGAACCTGCTGACGGGCGCAGGCGGCGAGTCGGTGTTCAACGCCGACGACAAGATGGACCAGGTCATCCTGGAGAAGAAGGAAGCCGAGTACTCCTACTTCGACGGCTCGATGTACGTGTTCATGGATCCGGTCACGTACGAACAGTACAACGTTGAGCCCGCCGCCATGGGCAGCGCGCTGAACTACCTGCAAGACGGCATGAAGGTCGAAGTGACGTTCTACAACGAGAACGCCATCTCGGTGGAACTGCCGACCACGGTTGTCCGCGAAATCGTCTACACCGAGCCGGCAGTCAAGGGCGACACGTCGTCGGGTAAGGTGCTGAAGGCAGCTCGCATCAACGACAACGAAGAATTCGTGATCATGGTGCCGCTGTTCTGCAACATCGGCGAGAAGATCGAAATCGACACGCGTACCGACGAGTACCGCAGCCGCGCCAAGTAAGCTGGCGCCGCAGCAAGAAGAAAGGCTCCCTCGGGAGCCTTTTCTTTTACCACCACGCTTTGTGCGTTTCTGGGGCTAAGCGATGAGCTTCGCCTCGCGCAACGTGCGCAGCGCCTGCCTGTAGGCCGATTGCTGCTGCAGCTTCGCCCAGTCCTTCACAGCCCGGCCGCCAAACAGCCGGCGCACGCGCCGCTGCGATGCCTTGCCCATGGGCACGTCCAGCTCGCCGAGCAGTTGATCGGCCTTCTCCGGCGCATTGCAGATCAGCACCATGTCGCAGCCGGCCGTGAGCGCCGCACGCGCCCCGTCGACCACCGTGCCGGCAACGCTCGCGCCTTCCATGCTCAGGTCATCGCTGAAGATCACGCCGTCGAAGTTGAAATGCGCGCGCAGCATGTCCTGCAGCCAGAAGCGAGAGAAGCCCGCCGGGTTCGGATCGACAGCCGAGTAAATCACGTGCGCCGGCATGACGGTTTGCAGGCCGATTCCCATCCAGCCGTAGGGCTGCGCATCGTCTGCAAGAATGGCCTCAAGCGGGCGCTCGTCCACAGGCACAGCAATGTGCGAATCGGCTTGGACGTAGCCGTGACCCGGGAAATGTTTGCCGCAATTGGACATGCCGGCCAGGCGTAGGCCCAGCGTCAGGTGGTTGGCGAGCATCGTGACCACGCGCGGGTCGCGATGGAACGCGCGATCGCCGATCACGCTGCTGCTGCCGTAGTCCAGATCGAGCACGGGCGTGAAGCTGAGGTCGATGTCGCAGGCGCGCAGTTCTGCGGCCAGGACATAGCCGCAAGCCGTGGCGGCGCGCGTCGCGGCCAGCACATCGGTGTCCCACAACTTGCCCAGCGCGCCCATGGCGGGCAGGTGCGTAAAACCGTCGGTCTTGGCACGCTGCACGCGACCGCCTTCGTGGTCGATGCAAATCAGCACGTCGTTGCGAATCGCGCGAATGGCTTGCGTGAGCGCCGTCAACTGCGCGCGCGATTCAAAGTTGCGCGCAAACAGGATCACGCCCCCCGTCAACGGATGGGCAATGCGGCGAACGTCGTCGGGGCCGAGTTTCAGGCCGGCCACATCCAGAACGATCGGGCCGGGGTGCTTCTGTTTTTTGGTTTGGGTCATGCGGAGGATTTCGTTTGCAACTCGGCGACTGCGAAGGCGACTGCGTAGTCGCGCTCGTCCGTCACGCTGATCTGGATATGAAGGCCGTGCTGCGCGATCCAGTCGGCCAGTTCGCCGCTGTAGCGCACCACCGGTTGGCCGGAGGGCAAGTTGAGCGTCTGGACCGCACGCCACGTCATGGGCCAGCGCATTCCCAGGCCGATGGCCTTGGACACAGCTTCCTTGGCGGCAAAGCGCGTGGCAAGAAACGCGAGGCCACGGCGCTCTGAACGCGCCTTGCGGGCATGGTAGACGCGCAGCTCCTCGGGGCCGAGCACCTTTTCGGCGAAGCGGCCATTGGTCCGCTGCATCACGCCTTCGACGCGCTCGATCTGGATGATGTCCGTGCCGATGCCATAAATGGCGCCGGACACCGAGGCGGCTGCGGCCCGTTCGTTCATACAGGCACGCCCGGGTGTGCAGCCGCTGGCGTCGTGGACGACAACCGCGCCGCAACCATGATCGCCTTCATCTCACGCACCGCGTTCTGCCAGCCGGCAAACACCGCATGCGCAACGACGGCGTGGCCGATGTTGAGCTCATGAATGCCGGCGATGGCGGCAATCGGCTGCACGTTCGTGTAGTGAAGGCCGTGGCCTGCGTTCACCCGCACGCCCCAGCGGATGCCCTCTTCCACGGCGGTTTCGATGCGGACGAGTTCTGCCCGCAGCTCGGCATCGTCGGTCGCTTCAGCATAGCGGCCCGTGTGCAGTTCGATGACGGGCGCGCCGGCAGCGGCAGCGGCCTCGATCTGTGCCGCATCCGGATCAATGAACAGCGACACGCGGATGCCCGCATCGGCCAGTTGCTTGCAAGCGGCCTGCACCTTGGCAAAACCACCAACCACGTCCAGCCCGCCTTCGGTCGTCACTTCCTGACGGCGCTCGGGCACGAGGCAAACGTCCTGCGGGCCGATGTCGCATGCGATGTCGAGCATCTCCTGCGTGACGGCGCACTCGAGGTTCATGCGCGTGCGCAGTTGCGGCCGCAGGGCGCGCACATCGGCATCCTTGATGTGGCGGCGATCTTCGCGCAGGTGGAGGGTGATGAGGTCGGCGCCGGCTTCTTCTGCCAGCAGCGCCGCGGCGATCGGGTCCGGGTACGTGGTGCCGCGCGCGTTGCGCAGCGTAGCGACGTGGTCGATGTTGATACCCAGGTCGATGATTCCCGGCGAGGCGTGAAAGATCATAGTTTCTGCAAGTCGATCAGGATCTGGCGCGTCGAAAGCGGCGTGCCATGCAAATGATAATGCAGCAGGAATCGCATCAGGCTGCGGCTTTGCTGCGCGGTCGTGGGGCGTGAGGCGTAATCATCGCGCTCCATGTCGATCAGCGTCTGGCCGCGCAAGACGGGCCACGACGATGGATCGCTGGGCAGCGTGCGCCGGATGCCGCGCTCGGGGTGATAGACGTATTCGGCATCAGCCTGCACGGGTTCGCCGTCGATGCAGCGGTCGAGCTGCGCGGCAAAGCCGGTCTCACGCAGCAGCACACGTTCGAACGCCCGCAGCGTGAAGGCCGCGGGTTCGCCATGGGCAAGCTTGTTGAGCGTTTCGACGTAATGCGCGAACAGGACCGGGTGGCCGTCTTCGCGGGCGACGAACTTGACGAGCAATTCGTTCAGATAGAAGCCGGACAGCAGTCCCTCTCCGGCCAGCGGCAGCATGCCTCCAACCCACTCTGCGCGCGTGAGCGTGCGCACATCACCGCGCCCGCTCCAGGACAGCGACAGCGGCTGGAACGTCTGCAACACCGCGCGCAGCGCCGAATGCGGCCGCTTGGCCCCCTTCGCGACCAGCGCCATGCGCCCGTAGTCCGGCGTGAAGACGTCGATGATGAGGCTGGTTTCCCGATACGGATAACTGTGCAGCACGAAGGCCGGCTGCGCAGCAACACGCGTTTCGGAACGCCCGGCAGGAAAGCTCTTGCGCGGCGCGGCGCCGGCAACGCCTTCCTCGGCAAGCCATTCCGCGGCTTCGTCCGGAATCGGATCGGATCGTCCCGCCATCGAGCGTGTGTAGTGGCGCGGCTAGGTGGTTATTCGTAGCCGTAGGCGCGCAGGCCGGCTTCGTTGTCGGCCCAACCGCTCTTGACCTTGATCCAGACCTCCAGATACACCTTGCCGTCGAACAGTTTTTCCATGTCCATGCGGGCTTCGGTGGAGATCTGCTTGAGCTTGGCGCCCTTCGCACCGATGATCATCGCCTTGTGCGCGTCGCGGTCGACCAGAATGGTCACGAACACGCGGCGCAGGCGGCCTTCGGTCTCGAACTTGTCGACGATGACGGTGCTGGAATACGGCAACTCGTCGCCCGTCCAGCGGAAAACCTTCTCGCGAACGATTTCGGCGGCCAGGAAGCGCTCGCTGCGATCGGTCAGCGCCTCCGGGTCGTACATCGGCTCACCTTCCGGCAGATACGGGCGCACGATGCCGAGCAGCCGATCGATGTCGTCGCGGTTCTTGGCCGACATCGGCACGATTTCGGCAAACGGAAACACCTGCGCCATGTCCTGCAGGAACACCGCGACCATCTCGGCGCGCGTGTACGCATCGAGCCGATCGACCTTGTTGACGATCAGGATCACGGGCGTCTCGCGCGGCAGCAGCGAGAGCACCTTTTCGTCGTCCGGGCCGTAGCGACCGGCTTCGACCACGAACAACACCGCATCCACCGACGTGAGGGTGGACGTAACCGCGCGGTTCAGCGAACGGTTCAGCGCGGTGGCGTGACGGGTCTGAAAGCCTGGCGTATCGACGAAAACGAACTGTGCGTCATCCGTCGTCTGAATGCCCGTGATGCGGTGGCGCGTGGTCTGCGCCTTGCGCGATGTGATGCTGACTTTCTGGCCCACGAGGGCGTTCATCAGCGTGGATTTGCCGACGTTCGGCCGCCCGACAATGGCGACCATGCCGCAGCGGAACCCCTCCGGCACGCCAGATTCTGGCTGCGGAGGCTGCAATGGGGTGTCGCTCATTTACCTGATTATTCCTTCAACCGGAGAGACAACTGCGGATCGGGCGGCGTGGCCTGCTTGCGCGTCTTGCCGGTGCGCTCGGCGCGGCTGCGCTTGACGAGCTGCGGCACCAGGCGATGCGCTTCTTCCAAGGCCAGCTTGGCCGCCGATTGTTCGGCCGCGCGCCGCGATGCCCCGCTGCCGGAGACGCGAATCTCCAGCTTCGGGATCGAGCACTCGACCTCGAATTGCTGATTATGCGCCGCGCCGTGGGTAGCCACCACCGTGTACAGCGGCAACGCAATCTTGTGACCTTGGAGGTACTCCTGCAACAGCGTCTTGGCGTCCTTGCCAAGCGTGCGCGGATCGACCTGTTCAAGGATCGGGATATAGAGCTTGCGGATCAGCGTGCGGGCGGCATCGAAGCCGCCGTCGAGGAACACTGCCCCGAAAATCGCTTCCAGCGCATCGGCCAGGATAGATGGACGGCGGAAACCGCCGCTCTTCAACTCACCTTCGCCCAAACGCAGGGCATCGGGCAACTGCAACATTTGCGCGATCTCGTACAACGTCTGTTGCTTGACCAGATTGGCCCGCACCCGCGAAAGATCGCCCTCATCCAGCTTGCCGAACATGCCGTAGAGCATGTCGGCGACGGCGCAGTTCAGGATCGAATCACCAAGAAATTCCAGGCGCTCGTTGTGCATCGCGCTGTGACTGCGATGGGTGAGCGCCTGCTGCAGCAACTCCGGTTTGCTGAAGCGGTAGCCAAGACGTTGCTGTAGCGCATCCAGACTCATGTCAACGCTGGGTCCCCGAATAGGTGATCACCAGACCGATGGGGCCATACAGCGGCACTTCGCGCTTGTACGAGAAACGCACCGCCTGAATGGAGCCCCCGCCGTCCAGCACTTCCAGATCTTCGCCCTTGATCGACGTGATGTCGTCGATCGCGGCCTGCTTGTCAAAGGCGGAGGCCACCTCTTCGCGCGTGCTTGCACGCTCGCGCGCCTGTTTCACAGCGCGCGTAATGGCCTGGTATTCCATCAGGCTCGGCACAGACCGAATGGCCGGCAGCACAAACGTAATCAGCACGATGATGCCGATCAGGATGCCAAACATCGTAATCCCGCGCGACGGGCGTTTGAGACCGGTCTGACGAATCCGCATTGCATTTCCCCCGTTTTGCAATTGCCGAGTTTTATTAAGATATCTTTGCGTCACTTATTGGATCAGTGAAAAGCACCGATCCGCTTCAGGTCACCCAGATTCATCCAGATGAAGAAGGCCTTCCCGACGATGTTCTTGTCCGGCACGAAGCCCCAGTAACGAGAATCGGCGCTGTTGTCGCGATTATCGCCCATCATGAAATAGTGACCTGCGGGTACCTTGCAAGTGAAGCCGGTCTGATTGTATGTGCAGTTCTCGCGAAACGGAAAATCGTCCGGGCCGGAGACATAGGCGGGGCGGTCTGCGTCGTTCAGGATGTTGTGCGTCACGTTGCCCAACGTCTCCTGGTACTGCTTCGAGTAGGTCAGACGCTCGCCATCGAGGTAGTCGGACTGCGGCGCGTAGGTCGCCGGCTGGCCGTTCACCGTCAGACGCTTGTTGTCGTACTTCACCACGTCACCCGGCACACCGATCACGCGCTTGATGTAGTCCATCGACTCGTCTTTCGGGTAGCGGAAGACCATCACGTCGCCGCGCTGCGGCTGGTTCAGCTCCACGATCTTCTTGTTCACGATCGGCAAGCGAATGCCATACGTGTACTTGTTGACGAGGATGAAATCGCCGATCTGCAGCGTCGGAATCATCGAGCCCGACGGAATCTTGAACGGCTCGATCACGAACGAGCGCAGCAGGAACACCGCCGCAATGACCGGGAAGAAGCTGGCGGTGTATTCCAGCCACCAGGGCTGGCGCAACTTATCTTCGGCCAATTGCAAACGGGCGGCACCGATGTCGCCAGCGCCACCGTACTGCGCCTGCACCTGCGCGCGCGCATCAAATTCAGCGAGTGCCGCGGCTGCGGCCGCCTGACGCTGGCGCTGAAACACCAGCTTGTCGGCCACCCACGCAATACCGGTGAGGACGACGAGAACAAACAGAATCAGGGCGAAGTTCATGGATGAGAGATCGTCCGAGCGATGTCTGGATTATTTTTCTTCGACGCGCAGGATGGCCAGGAAAGCCTCTTGCGGAATTTCAACGGTGCCAACCTGCTTCATGCGCTTCTTGCCCTCTTTCTGCTTTTCGAGGAGCTTCTTCTTGCGCGAAATATCACCGCCGTAGCACTTGGCCAGCACGTTCTTGCGCAGCGCCTTGACGTTCTCACGCGCGATCACGTTCGCGCCAATGGCAGCTTGGATCGCCACGTCGTACATCTGGCGCGGAATGATCTCGCGCATCTTGGCGGCCACTTCGCGACCACGGTACGTGCTGTTCGAACGGTGGACGATGATGGACAGCGCATCGACCTTGTCGCCGTTGATCAGGATGTCGACCTTGACCACGTCCGACACGCGGTATTCCTTGAACTCGTAATCCATCGACGCATAACCGCGCGAAACGGATTTCAGCCGATCGAAGAAGTCCAGCACGATCTCGCCCATCGGGATTTCGTACGTCAGCTGGACTTGGCGGCCGTGGTAGCTCATGTTGATCTGCGAGCCACGCTTCTGCTCGCACAGCGTGATCACCGCGCCCACATAGTCCTGCGGCATGTACAGATTGACCGTAACGATCGGCTCGAGAATCGCCTCGATCTTGCTCGGGTCGGCCGGCATCTTGGCCGGGTTTTCCACCTGCACCATCGTGCCGTCGCGCAGCTGCACCTGATAGACCACCGTCGGCGCGGTGGTGATCAGATCCATGTCGAACTCGCGTTCCAGGCGCTCCTGCACGATCTCCATGTGCAGCAAGCCGAGGAAGCCGCAGCGAAAGCCGAAGCCGAGCGCCTGCGACACTTCCGGCTCGTACTGCAACGATGCGTCGTTGAGCTTGAGCTTTTCGAGCGATTCACGCAGCGCTTCGTATTGATTGGCTTCCACCGGATACAGGCCGGCAAACACCTGCGGCTTGACTTCCTTGAAACCCGGCAGCGGGGCTTCGGCCTTGCGCGGCGCCACGTGCGTGATGGTGTCACCCACCTTGGCGGCCTTCAGTTCCTTGATACCGGCGATGACGAAACCGACCTGGCCCGCCGACAACGATTCACGCGGTACCGACTTCGGCGAAAACACGCCCACCTGCTCCACCAAATGCTGGGCACCGGTTGCCATCAGCAGGACCTTGTCCTTGGCCCGCAGCGTGCCGTTCACCACGCGCACCAGCATCACCACGCCGACGTAGTTGTCGAACCACGAGTCGATGATCAGCGCTTGCAGCGGCGCAGCCGGGTCGCCCTTGGGCGCCGGCACTTTGGCGATCAGCGCTTCGAGCACGTCCCCCACGCCCACGCCGGTCTTGGCGGAGCAACGCGTCGCGTCGGTGGCGTCGATGCCGATGACGTCTTCGATTTCCTGGATCGCGTTGTCCGGATCGGCCGCAGGCAAGTCGATTTTGTTGAGCACCGGCACGACTTCCACGCCCAGCTCGATGGCGGTGTAACAGTTGGCGACGGTCTGCGCTTCCACACCTTGGGAAGCATCGACCACCAGCAGAGCCCCTTCGCATGCGGACAATGAGCGGCTGACTTCGTAGCTGAAGTCGACGTGTCCGGGGGTGTCGATCAGATTGAGGTTATAGACCTTGCCGTCGCGCGCCTTGTAAGACAGCGCGGCTGTCTGCGCCTTGATGGTGATGCCGCGCTCCTTCTCGATGTCCATCGAGTCCAGCACCTGGGCTTCCATCTCGCGGTCGGAGAGCCCGCCACACAACTGGATGATGCGATCTGCCAGCGTCGATTTGCCGTGGTCGATGTGGGCGATGATCGAGAAATTGCGGATATTGTCCATCGAATGCGTCAAAAAGCGCCCATCCCGGGCGCGTCTGCCGGAGCGCGAGGCGGTCCCGGCATGGCCGGCGCGCATGTGCTGCGTCGGCGGGAGGTATTGGGTTCAAAGCCAAAATTGCGGCACAACAATCGTGCAGTGCAAAAATCGGCGCTAACAGGCGATTTTACCGGATTTCAGAGGGCTTCCCGCGCCTCTTTTGCGGCAGCGGCGTTGCCTCAGTTGTGCGCGCTTTGTGCAGTGAGCCACGCCTGCACAGCTTGCACATCCAGAAAGTAGTGGCACAGCTCACGCGCATCTTCAGGTGGAGTTGCCGGTGCCCCTGTCATGAGCACGGGCACCAACTCGTCAAACCGCGCCTCCAGCGCCGGATCGCTATCGACGTCCACTTCGTGGAGCACAAAAGAAAAACCGCGCCGGAGTGGCTCCAGCGCGTTCTTCATGTCATCGCACAAATGGCAGTACGTGCGGCCGTAGAGCGTAAGCTCGATCACTGGCCGCTACCCGACCGGGCTGCGCTCGGGCGCAACGTCACTACCTGGGTGGCATCACCTCGACGCACAAACACGGCCACCATGCGGTTCTTGTCAAGCTTGGCGACCACCTCGTTGAACTGCTTGGCGTTGGTGACATCGGTATCGCCCACACGCAGAATCAGGTCGCCCGGTCGAATGCCGACGCGCGCCGCTGGCCCTTCAGACACCTGCACTTCAACGCCGCTCTTGGTCTTGAACTCGCGACGAGCGCCGTCGGACAGGTCTGCCACCACCAGCCCCAGCGCGTTCGGCTTGCCCGGGCCCTGCTGGCTGTTGTCAGGCTGTGCACCCTTCGTGCGCTGCGCCACCTTCGTGTCGGCCTGCAACTCAGCGACCGTCACAGTCAGATCGCGCGTTGCACCCTTACGCCAGACCTGCACGGTGGCGCGCGTCCCCGGCTTCGTCTCGCCGACTTGGCGCTGCAGGTCGCCCGCCTTCTCGACATCGCGGCCGTTGTACTTAAGAACAATGTCACCGGCCTCGATGCCTGCCTTGTCGGCCGGACCGCCCGACTCGACGTTGCCGACATAGGCGCCGCGCGCGCGGCCCAGACCCAGCGACTCCGCTGCGTCTTTCGGCACGTTATCGATCGCCACGCCGATGCGGCCGCGTGTCACGCGCCCCGTCGCCTTCAACTGCTCAGCCACACGCATCGCCTCGTCGATCGGGATCGAGAACGAGATGCCCATGTAGCCGCCGCTTTGGCTATAGATCTGGTTGTTGATGCCGATCACCTCGCCGCGCAGGTTGATCAGCGGGCCGCCGGAGTTGCCTGGGTTGACGGCCACGTCGGACTGGATGAATGGCAGGTAGTCGCCCGTATCGCGACCCTTGGCCGACACGATGCCTGCAGTCACCGTATTGTCCAGGCCAAACGGAGAACCGATTGCGAGCACCCACTCGCCCACGCGCACCTTGTCGGAATCGCCTAGCTTCAAGCTCGGCAGGGCACTGGCCTCGACCTTGACGAGCGCCACGTCGGTACGCTTGTCCAGGCCGATCAGCTTGGCCTTGTATTCGCGCTTGTCGATCAGCGTGACATAGATGGTTTCTGCGCCTTCCACCACATGCGCGTTGGTCAGGATGTAACCATCACCGGAGATGATGAAGCCGGAACCGACACCGCGGCTCTGCTCTTCTTCCTGCTGCGGCGGCGCGTTGCGGCGCTTCTGACCCTGCCCCGGCATGCCCGGCATCGGCACTCCGAAGAAGCGGCGGAAAAACTCCGCCATGTCGTCATCATTCGGACCACCCTGCTGCATACGGACCTTCTCGGTCGTGCGGATGTTCACGACGGCAGGACTTACCTTCTCGACCAAGTCGGCAAAATCGGGCAGGCCATACGTGCCCGTAGCCACACTACCCGTGGCGTTCTGTGCGTGGGCCGGCGCCAATGCGCTCCCGACCGCCACGACAGCGGCAACGCACAGCAGACGCAAGGCATGAACGGATCGAGCGGTACGCATGAAAGCTCCCCGGAACAAAGACAGATAGAGAAATGGTACTGAGCGCATCCACGCCGCGCACCCCAGGCAGGTGCAGGCTTTGTGGCTACTGCGGCGCGCTGGCCGGCTTATTGCTCAGGTTGGCGGACACCGGCTTGTAGTCGACTGCGGCGCCAAACTGCTTGATGGTAGCAAACGGGACTTCGCCCACAACCGTCAGCCAGAAATCGGCAACGCGTCGCACCATCACATGCGTGGCGCCTTGCGAGATAAAGCCTTCACGGCGCGTACGCTTTTCCGATACCGGCTCGATAAAGAGCGACAGCCCTGCCAAGCCATCACTGAAGACGACCTGCTGGACCTCGAAACCGGAAGTGTTCTTGCCCGCCGGCGCAATATCGCCCAGCGGACGACGCACCTCGCGGATCTTCTGGAAACCCTTGACGGGATTGCCGATCGTCCAACCTTGTTCTGCCAGATTGGTCGGCTGCGTCACGATCTCGTACTGATTCCAGCCGTTCAGGTTCTTGAACGCAGCGACGATCTTCTGCTTTTCCGACGGCACACCCAGCTCGACTTGCGAAAAGGCGACCTGCTCCAGCACCTTGCCGTCTTCACCAATGGTCTGGGCGCGCATGAGCAAGCCACTGTTTCGCTCGGCCCAGATACGGTAGGCATAGCGGTAGCCGTCCTTCGGATCAAGCTGAAAGACCTCGCAGTCCATGCCCGCGACGCGCTCGGCCGGGAGGTGGCGCATGTCGTACTGATCGAGCACATCGCCATTGGTGGTGGCAAGCAGCGCGGGGAAGCTGTCCTTGTGCTCCTGCTTCTCCGTCACAACGAGTTTGACGTCGTAAATCAGGTTCCGCACGACATCATTCTGGCGCAGCATTTCGCGCTGCTTGCCGTCCAGCGCTTCGACGCGCTCGTACTCGTTGTTGAAGAGATCAGCGTAGTGCTGGATACGGGTGGAGTGCATGCCGGTGCCACGCTGGTATGTGAGCGTGCCGACATAGTTCTGCTTGAGTGCCGCGCGATGGATCTTGGCCAACCAAGAGGCGGCCTCCTTGCGCGGCATGGGATCGGGCTGCGGCTGAGCAGCCGTCGCCAGCGCCGAAACACACAGAAGAAGAAAAACCGACCGACGAACGGCCTGCAGCTTGCGGGCGCCTGCCCCGGCAACGGGGTGCCACACCTTCGACATGGATGCCCGCATTATTCCTGATTGGAGTCCTGGGTGTTCGCCACCCCGTTGGCCACTGCACGCAGATACGGAACTACCATACCGTTGGTCGCCGATTGACGATGGGCGCTCAGGTATTCGTCCAGACGGGCGTCGCGGATCATCGGCGTATTGTCAGTTGCCGCCACGGTCAGCGCCTGCGCACCAGCAGCTTGGGTCGCCTTGGCGACCAGTGCGGGAGAACCGTCCGCGCCATCAGTAGGACCGCGCAGTTGCGGCACGACGACCCAGCTAACGGCCGCCACCGCCGCCGCCACGGCAGTCGTGGGCATGATCCGTCGGACCCAAGCGGGACTGACCAGGAATCGGTGCCTTTCCTGGGTTTTCGCACGCTGCGCTACAGCCGGCACCAACAGATGGGGCTCAGCGTCGAGCTTCGCCGAGAACCGGCTGACGAAATCTTCGGAAGAACGCGTGTTTAGCAGATCCTCCGAGCGGAGCACGTCGCCGATCAGCTGATATTCGCGCCAATGCGCCGCGCCCTCGCCATCCTTGGCGAGCTCCACCGCAGACAACACCTCGTGCGCCGCGATTTCACCGTCCATCAAGGCAGAGATGCGTTGTGCGAACTCCACTTCTGCCGTTTGCAATTGAGCCTGACCCATTTCCCGACCCCAAAAACTCCAACGTCCAATCAACGATCCGAGAGAAGACTTCCCGAGGTTTCACCGTTTGCAGCCGCATGCGGCCGCCGGCTTGTCATATCGGCTGGCTACCACCGTTTGCCCTCCACTGTTCCCAGCAGGGGGCGCAATTTCTCGGCAATCGCCTCGCGCGCCCGGAAAATGCGGGACCGGACCGTGCCGATCGGGCATTCCATCGCTTCAGCGATTTCCTCATAACTCAGACCCTCGATCTCCCGAAGTGTGATTGCGGTACGCAACTCTTCGGGCAGTGCTTCCATTGCACGGTTGACCGTTTCGGCCACCTGCTTGGTATGCAGCATGGAGTC
The DNA here is from genome assembly GCF_958350185.1 of Ralstonia edaphi. NCBI lineage: Bacteria > Pseudomonadati > Pseudomonadota > Betaproteobacteria > Burkholderiales > Burkholderiaceae > Ralstonia > Ralstonia edaphi. Next base: position 100,644 of record NZ_CATWHI010000005.1, on the reverse strand, counting down.
CGGCGTATTGATATCCCTTAGTAGCTCACCGTCGGCAAAAGTTTCAGCCTCTTCGGTATCGATGTCGGTGGACGATTCCGGGCGCCGGCCCTGAGTCGCCAGGTAATTCTTGGCCGTGTTGACGGCGATGCGATACAGCCACGTATAGAACGCGGATTCTCCCCGGAACTGGGGCAACGCACGGTAGGCCTTGATAAAGGCATCCTGTGCCACATCCTCGACTTCGGCTGGGTCACGGATCAGGCGCGAGACGAGCCGAATGATCTTCCGGTGGTACTTGACCACCAGCAGCTCAAACGCTCGCTTATCGCCTTGCTGGACGCGCTCGACGAGGATCTGGTCGGCTTCGCGTTCGCTCACGGATTCTTCACCTGCAGTGTATCGCCTTGAATTTTTGTGACTTGGAAACGTTGTATTTTACCTACGACACACCAGGCGCCTGGGACACCACCCGCGGCGGCCCCAAGCGCAACAGACTTCGCATACGACGTAGCGTCCCGGCAGAAAACCACGGCGGCATCAGCACGAAAATCTGCGGACACCACCCATGACGCGCGACTCCAAGGACCAAGACGCGCTCACCGAGCGGCCATGACCATAACAAAGGCGCATTTTGGACCGCTTGTGGCGCCTTCAATCGGATCTGCCACACAGCGCGACCCGGCTCCCCGTCTTGTTTGAGACGAACGCGCCACATCAGTTCCATTGCGAGCGGCGAACGGTTCACCATCAAAGGAACGGTGGCAGCAAATGTCAGCGCGCTGATGACTGCCCAACTGATCGGCGGCAAGGCAGCGCCCCACGTTTCGATTGCCCAGAACACCACCGAGCAGACAAGCGCCGCCATCCCGAAACGGCCGATCGCGCACAACCGCCGATACGACGCTGGAAAAACAATGTGCTGGAAAATCAAGGCAAAAAACGAAGCGGCACGCGCTGCGAGGCTGCGTACCGCTTTGCCTTATGGACGCTTGAACACCAGCGTGCCGTTGGTCCCACCGAAGCCAAAGTTGTTCTTCACGGCCACGTCGATCTTCATGTCCCGCGCGGTGTTGGCGCAGTAATCGAGATCGCACTCGGGATCCTGATTGAAGATGTTGATGGTCGGTGGCGACACCTGATTGTGCAGCGCCAGCACCGTGAACACCGACTCCAACCCGCCCGCGCCGCCCAGCAAGTGGCCGGTCATGGACTTGGTCGAGTTCACAACAACCTTGCTCGCATGGTCGCCAAAAGCGGCCTTGATGGCTTCCGATTCGTTCTTGTCGCCCAGCGGCGTAGACGTGCCGTGCGCATTCAGGTAATGGACCTGATCCGCATTCATGCCCGCATCGCGCAGTGCGTTCAGCATGCAACGGCGCGGGCCGTCCATGTTCGGCGCCGTCATGTGGAACGCATCGCCGCTCATGCCGAAGCCTGCGACTTCCGCATAGATCGTGGCGCCGCGCGCCTTGGCCGACTCGTATTCTTCCAACACCATCACGCCGGCACCCTCGCCCAGCACGAAGCCGTCGCGGTCCTTGTCCCAGGGGCGCGATGCGGTGGCTGGATCCTCGTTACGCGTGGACAGCGCGCGGGCGGCGGCGAACCCGCCGATGCCCAGCGGAGACACCGTCGATTCGGCGCCGCCGGCAACCATGGCGTCAGCATCACCGGCCTGGATTAGACGGGCGGCCAGACCAATGCTGTGCAGACCCGTGGTGCAAGCCGTGACAGCTGCCAGATTCGGGCCCTTCAGGCCGAACATGATGCTCAGGTGACCGGAGATCATGTTGATGATCGAGCCCGGCACGAAGAACGGCGAAATCCGGCGCGGGCCGCGATCGACATAGGTCTGGTGCGTGTCTTCGATCATCGGCAGACCGCCGATACCGGAACCGACCAGCACGCCGATACGCTCGGCATTGGCCTCGGTCACTTCCAGCCCGCTGTCTTTCAGCGCTTGCACGCCGGCAGCAATGCCGTAATGGATGAAGGTATCCATGTTGCGGGCTTCCTTCGCCGGGATGTAATCCTCGGCGTTGAAACCCTTGACCTCGCCCGCGAAATGCACGGCCAGGTTCGACGGATCGAATTTGGTGATGGTGGCGATCCCGGACTTGCCGGCGACCAGATTGGCCCACCCCTCGGCGACCGAGTTCCCTACCGGAGAGACCAGCCCCAGGCCGGTTACGACTACGCGACGACGGCTCACTATGCTTTCCTGCAACTCTGTATCAGCGACAAAGGCCACAGAAAACGCGCCACCCGGTCAAGCCGGACAACCGCCCTTTCTGTGGCCCGCGATGTCAAGAGATCGATTGACGCTTACGCCTTGACGTGGGCGGTCGCGTAATCGATGGCTTGTTGCACCGTGGTGATCTTCTCGGCTTCTTCGTCCGGAATTTCCATACCGAACTCGTCTTCCAGAGCCATCACCAGCTCAACCGTATCGAGCGAATCCGCGCCCAGATCGTTCACGAACGACGATTCGTTCTTGATGTCCGCTTCGGCCACGCCGAGTTGCTCAGCAACGATCTTCTTAACGCGTGCGTCGATGTTGTCCATTTAACCCTCCAGGGAAGTATTCGACAAAAAGTGCGCGCATTCTAGCAGGTTTGAGCGGCGAAAAACCGCGCCGGAATCCATGCAAAAAATGCGCTCAACATGATGCTAAAAGCCAGTTAAATCGGCGATCGCACTGGATTTTGCGCATGCGCAAAGCCCCGCACACCCGCCGCCGGGACGGCTTCCTTATCCCATGTACATGCCGCCGTTGACGTGCAGGGTCGAGCCCGTAATGTAGCCGGCCGCCGGTGACGCCAGGAAGGCAACCGCGCTGGCGATGTCCTCGGGCGCGCCCAGGCGCCCCAACGGAATCTGCGCCTTCAGCGCGGTATGTTGCTCTTCCGACAGGACCTTGGTCATGTCGGTATCGATAAAGCCCGGTGCGATGCAGTTGACCGTAATGTTACGGCTGCCGATCTCGCGGGCCAGCGCGCGGGCCATACCCTCCACACCAGCCTTGGCCGCAGCGTAGTTCGCCTGACCCGGGTTGCCAGCGGAGCCCACGACCGACGTGATGTTGATGATGCGGCCGCCGCGCGCCTTCATCATCGGGCGCAGCACGGCACGCGACAGGCGGAACACGGCGGAAAGGTTGGTATCGATGACCGACACCCACTCTTCGTCCTTCATGCGCATCGCCAGGTTGTCCTGTGTAATGCCGGCATTGTTGACGAGGATGTTCAGGCCGCCGTGCGTCTTGATGGTCTCGTCGATGACGGCTTCACAGCGTGCGGCGTCATTCACGTTAAGCACCACGCCAGCGCCCTTCACGCCGGCTTCAGCAAAGTAAGCCGTGATGGCTTGCGCGCCAGCTTCCGACGTGGCCGTACCGACCACCGTGGCTCCCTGACGCGCCAGTTCCAGCGCGATGGCGCGGCCAATACCTCGCGAGGCACCGGTAACGAGTGCAACCTGATTGTTCAATGCTTGGGTCATACGAATCCCGTTGATTATTTGAGTTGGCCCAGCACGGCTTCCAGCGACGCCGGATCAAAAATCGCATCGCCGACAATCTCGCCATCGATACGCTTGACCAGACCGGCCAGCACCTTACCCGGCCCGCACTCGACCACGCGGGTCACGCCGTCGGCCTTCATCTTCTGGACCGTCTCGACCCAGCGCACCGGCGCGGCTGCCTGGCGCACCAGCGCATCCTTGATGGCAGCAGGGTCGCTCACGACAGCAACGTCCACGTTATTGATGACGGGAATCACCGGGGTGGTAACGGTCACGTTGGCGAGATACTCGCGCAGACGGTCCGACGCCGGCTTGAGCAGCGACGAGTGAAAAGGTGCCGAAACCGGCAGGGGCAGCGCGCGCTTGGCACCCTTGGCCTTGGCGATTTCGCAAGCCTTCTCGACAGCCGCCTTGGCGCCGGCGATCACCACCTGGGCCGGCGCGTTGAAGTTGACGGCTTCGACCACGCCCGCCCCCGAAGCTTCGGCGCATGCGGCCCGCACGTCGTCATCCGACAGGCCGAGGATCGCCGCCATGCCGCCCTCGCCCACCGGCACGGCTTCCTGCATCGCCTTGGCGCGGAAACGCACCAGCGGCACAGCGTCCTTGAATGCGATGGCCCCCGCGGCAACCAGCGCCGAATACTCGCCAAGGCTATGACCGGCCACGACGGTCGGCGTCGGGCCGCCGGCAGCTTGCCATGCGCGATAGACGGCAACTGCCGCCGTCAGCATGACGGGCTGCGTGTTGGTGGTGAGGTTCAGCTCCTCAGCCGGGCCTTCGGCAATCAGCTTGCCGATGTCCTGGCCCAGCGCGTCGGACGCCTCGGCCAGCGTGGCCGCCACAGCCGGATGATCGGCAAACGCGTTGAGCATGCCGACCGATTGCGAACCCTGGCCGGGGAAGACGAAAGCGAATGTCATGGCTCGTATTGTTCGTTCTGGAAATTCGTCGATCAGAAGCGCAGCAGCGCGGCGCCCCAGGTGAAGCCACCGCCCACGCCTTCGAGCATCACGTGCTGGCCGCGCTGGATGCGGCCGTCGCGCACAGCAACGTCGAGTGCCAGGGGAATCGAAGCAGCCGACGTGTTGCCGTGCTCATCGACGGTCACGATCAGGCGCTCGTTCGAAAGGCCCAGCTTCTTGGTGGTGCCTTGCATGATGCGGATGTTCGCCTGATGCGGAATCAACCAGTCAACTTGCGAGGCGTCAAGCTCGGCGGCCGCCAATGCTTCACGGGCGACCTTGTCGAGCACCGTGACGGCCAGCTTGAAGACGGCTTGGCCATCCATGTACAGGAAGGCGCTACCTTGGATTGCGCCTGCCGCCACGTTACCCGGCACACACAGGATGTTGGCGTGGCTGCCGTCCGCATGCAGCGCAGTCGACAGGATGCCGGGCTCGTCAGAGGCTTGCAGCACCACAGCACCCGCGCCGTCGCCAAATAGCACGCACGTGGTGCGATCGTTGAAATCGATGATGCGCGAGAAGACTTCCGAGCCAATCACGAGCACGTTGCGGTACGCACCCGAGCGGATGAATTTGTCGGCGGTCGCAAGCGCGTAGACAAAGCCGGAACATACGGCCTGCACGTCGAATGCTGGGCAGCCGTTGGTGATGCCGAGCTTTTGCTGCACCAGGCACGCCGTACTCGGAAACACGAAATCCGGCGTGGACGTTGCCACCAGGATCAGGTCGAGTTCAGAGCGATCGATGCCGGCGGCTTCGATCGCACGCTCGGCCGCCTTTACTGCGAGGTCGCTGCACGTAACATCCGGCTCGGCGAAATGACGCGCCCGGATGCCGCTGCGCGAGACGATCCAATCGTCGCTCGTCTCGATACCCTTTTCGGCCAGCTGGGCCGCCAGTTCGTCATTGGTGACCCGCTTGGGCGGCAGGTAGCTGCCCGTACCGATGATCCTTGCGAAACGTGTCATGTGCGGTGGGGTGAAATCTGACTCGGGAGCGACGTGTTCAAGCTGCGTCGGCGGCCGGAGTGGAAGTGGAGACCGGCGCAGCGCCCGCTGCGTCATGGTGCGATTCGAACGCCTGCGCAATGCGGGCGATCACGCCGTTGGCCGCGGCGTCGTAGGCACGCTTGATGGCCCATTCGAACGCGTAGGCATCCGCCGAGCCGTGGCTCTTGATGACGAGGCCACGCAGACCGAGCAGCGCGGCGCCATTGTAGCGCCGATGATCGACACGCCGTTTGAACCGCGTCAACACCGGCAGCGCCACGACGGCGAGCAGTTTGGTGAACCACGAGCGACTGAATTCCTGGCGCAGCATCTCGCCGATCATCTTGGCCAGGCCCTCGGTGCTCTTGAGCGCCACATTACCGACAAAGCCATCGCAGACAACGATGTCGGTCGTGCCCTTGAAGATGTCGTTGCCCTCAACGTTGCCGAAGAAATTGAGATCGGAGGCGCGCAGCAGCTCACCTGCGTGCTTGACGACCTCGTTGCCCTTGATGACCTCTTCGCCGATGTTGAGCAAGCCGACCGTCGGCCGAGGCTTCTGCTCGACCACCGACACCATCGCCGAGGCCATCTGCGCAAACTGCAGCAGATGCTCGGGCTCGCAGTCAGCGTTGGCACCCAGGTCCAGCACGGTGGTGCCGGCGCCCTTCTCGTTCGGGATGGCAGTGGCGATGGCCGGGCGATCAATGCCGTCCAGCGTCTTGAGCACGTAACGCGACACGGCCATCAACGCGCCGGTGTTGCCGGCGGAAACGCACGCCTGAGCGGCGCCTTCCTTGAGCTGATTGATGGCCACGCGCATCGAAGAATCTTTCTTCTTGCGCAGCGCGACCTCGACCGGATCGTCCATCGACACCACCTCAGAGGCGGGGACGACGTGGACACGCGGGTTCGCGGTGGCGTGAAGTCGCTTGAGCTGCGCCGCGATGGCATCGGGCTGCCCGACGAGCAGCATTTCGACGTCTTCGTGTGCGGCGAGAAAATGGATCGCTGCGGGGATTGTCACGCCAACGCCGTGATCACCACCCATGCAGTCGATGGCAAGCTTGATGGTCATGCGAGTCTGAGTTGCGGTTTCACGTGCGGCTCCGGCCGTTGGCGCGCGTATGGTACACAAACCCGTACACGCATTGCCGAATTTCGCTCAACAAAAAAGCGGCAAATTGGCTTGCCGCTTTTTCGCTTGCATCATGAACCTGTGCGTTCAGACCAACCCAACACGCTTGCCAGAAAACTGGCAAATCGCATCAGTCGTTCTTGGTCTTCACAACCTTGCGGCCGCGATAGTAGCCATTCGGGCTCACGTGGTGACGCAGGTGCACTTCGCCGGTGGTCGGCTCGACAGCGATCGGGGCCGTCGTCAGGAAATCGTGCGAACGATGCATGCCGCGCTTGGACGGCGACTTCTTGTTTTGTTGAACAGCCATGACTGACTCCTAAGCAATTTGATCGATTTTATCACATCACACGGAGCCGGAGCGTAGCCATTCCGGTAGGCGTGTGAAACGTACTGCCATCAGCGCGCGCAATACTCGCGCACGCCTAATGTTTGGTCTTCAGGTTAGCCAGCACCGCGAACGGCGACGGCTTCTTTTCAGCTTCAGCCTCTTCCGGCAACACCTCATCCGGGCAGACTGCATGACGCGGCGACACCGGCAACGCCAGCAACAGCTCATCTTCGATCTGCGTGATCAGATCGAAGCTGCGCGAGCCAACGATGACATCGGCTTCATCGTCGTCCAGCGGCGCAGCGTCGGCCTCGGCTTCCGAGCGCATGACTTCCAGGCGCGTGCGCACCGGCAGCGGTTGCTCATACGCCTTGAGGCATCGCTGGCATTGCAGCCAGACCGCACCGTCCACTTCCAGATCGATGAAGAGACGCTGACGCGGCAACTGACCGGCGGTAGCCTCTTCACGCACCAGACCCTGCAGTTGCCAACGGAACTCCGTGTTGGCGTCAGCTGGTGCATCGGCGGCCTGCTCGGCCAGCAGGCGCGGCATATCGGTCAGCTGGACCGTGCCGCTTGCCGGCTCGCTCGCGCGAATGAACGCGAAAAGATCGAATGCACGAAAATCCACGAATCGAACCTGCTGAACGCGTTGCTGTGTTGGTGCGCGAACCGGATCGACCGCCCTGCAGCGCCTGACACCTTGCGCCTGGGCGCCCGGTTTGCGACACTGCGCGGCCAAACCGCGAAACGCGGGATTATAGCGGGCAGAAACCTCTGAAGTCAAAAGGTTTTGCTCAAAATCCACTGCATCTTCAAGCACTTATGACTTCTGCATCGCGTCCGCCGCTAATTCTCGCCTCCAGCTCGCCATATCGGCGGGAATTGCTCGAACGCTTGCGCCTGCCGTTTGAGATCGTGGTACCGAACATCGACGAGACCCCCGCCCCGGATGAGTCGCCCGACCAGACCGCTCTGCGCCTGGCTCGGCAGAAGGCGGAGAAGGTTGCAGCAGACTATCCCGGCGCGCTCGTCATCGGCTCCGATCAGGTCGCCACACTCGACGGCAAGCAGGTCGGCAAGCCCGGCGACCACGCCCGCGCCCTGGCGCAACTGCACTGGATGCGTGGACGCACCGTCACATTTCATTCGGCGTTGTGCCTGTACGACGGCCGGACAGGGCAACACCAGAGCCAGGATATTCGCACCCTGGCGACGTTCCGCAATCTTTCCGATGAGGAATTGGACGCCTACTTGCACCTGGAACATCCGTACGACGTTGCGGGGAGCGCCAAATCGGAGGGGCTGGGCATCGCCCTGCTTGAGCGAGTGGAATCGTCGGATCCGACCGCGCTGGTGGGTCTGCCGCTGATCGCATTGACCAGCATGCTGCGCAACGTTCACTACCCGCTCTTCGCCTGAACCATGGCCGGTACGCTTTACCTCATTCCAAATACGCTGGGGTCGCGCGATGCGGCCGACCCGCTGCCCGATGTGATTCCGGCGGGCGTGCAGCAGATCACCGCACAACTCGACTATTTCGTCGCCGAACACGCCAAGACGGCGCGTGCGCTGCTCAAAAAGCTGGCCGAGACGACACCGCTGGCACGTCCGCTGCAGGAAATCACCATTCGCGAACTGAACGTCAAAACGCCGGAATCGGAACTGGAAGCGCTGCTGGCGCCAGTGGTTGCCGGGCAAGACGCGGGGCTGATGTCGGAAGCCGGCGTGCCGGCGGTGGCCGATCCGGGCGCGAATCTCGTCCGTCTCGCGCACCGACGTGGCGTGCGCGTAAAACCGCTGGTGGGACCGAGTTCGATTCTGCTGGCGGTGATGGCGTCCGGTCTGAACGGCCAGAGCTTTGCGTTCAACGGCTATCTGCCGGTCGACGCGACTGAGCGCAAGACGAAGCTGCGCGCATTGGAACAACTTTCACGCTCCGCCGCCCAAACTCAGGTCTTCATCGAAACGCCCTACCGCAATGGCGCGTTGCTCGAGGCCATCCAGGCTGGCTGCGCGCCGAGTACGCTGCTGTCGATCGCAGTGGACCTGACGCTGCCGAGCGAGCAGGTCGTCACGCTTCCGGTGAGCGACTGGCGGGCCGACCGCATGAACTTGCACAAACGGCCGGCGATCTTCTCGCTGCTGGCGCGATAGCGCGCTTATTCCTTCATCAAGAGCTTGAGCTGGCCCGTCGCGGCCAGCGCTTTCACGGCACCCGCGCCCATCGCCGTGCCGAGCTTGCGTGCCACGCGCGAGGCGAAGTTTTCCTTGACCGTGTAGTCGACCACGTCCGGCGCCTTGATGACACTGCGCGCGACAAAGTCCGAGCTGCCGATCGCGTCGGCCAAGCCAAGATCCACGGCCTTGGCACCCGTCCAGAACAGCCCGGTGAACAGCGTCGGATCGTCCTTCAGTCGGTTGCCGCGCCCTTGCTTGACCACATCGATGAACTGCTGGTGCACCTGGTCCAGCATCTCCTGCGCGTATTGCTTCTGCTGCGGCGACACGGGCGAGAACGGATCAAGCATCCCCTTGTTCGAACCAGCCGTGAGCAAGCGGCGCTCCACGCCCACCTTGTCCATCAGACCGGTGAAGCCGAAGCCGTCCATCAGCACACCGATGGAGCCGACGATGCTGGCTTTGTCGACGTAAATCTTGTCTGCAGCGGCGGCCACGTAATAGCCGCCCGACGCGCACATCTCCTCCACCACCACGTACAACGGAATCTTCTTGTACTTGGCACGCAGACGGCGAATTTCATCGTTGATCATGCCGGCCTGCACCGGCGAGCCGCCCGGCGAGTTGATCTTCAGGATCACGCCAACCGTGTTGTCGTCCGCAAACGCGGCTTGCAACGACGCATTGATGTTTTCAGCGCTGGCATTCGTGTTGGCCGCAATTTCGCCGTCAAGGGTGACAACGGCCGTGTGACGGCCCGTGCTGACGGTTTCGCCTTCCAGGCTGGCAAACGCATAAATGAGGATCCCGATCAGGCCGAGCGTCACGAAGCGGAAAAAGATGCGCCAGCGGCGCGCCGCCCGCTGCTCGCGGACGGTCGCCAACAATACCTTTTCGAGTACCTCACGCTCCCAGCCGCTGGCTTGCGCGGACGCTGCTGGCGCAGATGCCGACGCGGGCTTGCCTGCTGCCGGGTTGCGCAATTCGGCTTCGAGCGGATGATCCGCGTGCTGGGTGACCTCCAGCCCTTCTGGTTTGCCTGCACCCTCGTTGGGCGCGTCTTCGGGGCCTTTCGGCGGAATCGAGTCGGTCATAGACAAGAAAAAACGATCGAGATGAAGAACTGCGCGACTAGGCAGACGGCGTTGGCGCTGGCGCGGGAGCCGGTGCGCGGAATAACGCATCCGGCTGCCACCAGACCGCCCCGTCTCGCTCGGCAATCTCCAGCTTGGATAAATGCGAACCTCGGCACGGCCCGCCGACGCATCGGCCAGTATCCGGCTCGTAAATGGCGCCATGCGTCGCGCACATCAGGTACAGGCCGGAGCTTTCAAAAAACTGGCCTTCCTGCCAGTCCATTTCCATCGGCACATGCGCGCACTGGTTCAGATAACCATGGACCTCGCCCGCGTAGCGGACGACGAACGCGCTGACGAGGCGGCCCCGCACCTCCACCTGAAACCGGACACCCAAGCCGCCATCTTCCAACGCAGCACTCTCGCACACACGAATCTGTTCAGGCATGTCAGGCATGCTGCGTCAGCCAATTGTGCAAATCAGGAACGGACTTCGCGGAATACAGCGGCGTCAGCGAGTCCAGCACATCGGCCGGATGCGCACCGTACGTAACAGCCACACCAGCGGCACCCGCATTGGCGGCCATCTGCAGATCGTGCGTCGTGTCGCCGATCATCAGCGTGCGCTCGACTTCCATGCCGAGATCGCGCGTCAGTTCGAGCAGCATCGCGGGGTGCGGCTTGGAGAACGTCTCATCGGCGCAGCGGGTGTTATCGAACACGCCCGTCAGGTTGGTCGCCTCCATCGCACGTTGCAGGCCGACGCGAGACTTGCCCGTCGCCACAGCCAGCAGATAGTTCTGGCGGCGCAGCGCTTCCAGCATTTCGCGTACACCCGGAAACAGGACGAGGTGCGCGTCGCGGCTCAGGTAATGGAAGCGATACCGGTCAGCCAGCTTGCCGTAATCGGCCGGATCGAGCGTCGGAACGGCATATTCGAGGGCATCCCTCAGTCCCAGGCCGATCACATGGCTGGCGCGCGCATCGTCGGGCACCGGCAGGTCAAGATCCCGGCAGGCAAGCTGGATTGATCGGGTGATGGCCGACGTCGAATCCATCAACGTGCCATCCCAATCGAAGACGATCAGATCAAAGCGTTGCTGCGGCATCGGAATCGGGGCTCTGGAAAGCGTTGAGGAAATCGGCACACTCAGCAGGCAACGGGGCGTTAAACGTCACCGTTTCACCGCTTTGCGGGTGGGTCAGCTGCAGACGATGGGAGTGCAGGAACATCCGCGCCAGTCGGGGCGAAGCCTTCGCGCGGGACAGCGCCTTGTTCAGGGCGAAATCGCCGTACTTGTCGTCGCCCAGGATCGGAAAGCCGGCGTGCGCCAAGTGCACCCGAATCTGGTGCGTGCGCCCCGTTTTCAGTTCGGCCTCCAGCAATGTGTAGGGGCCAAACACGCCGACCTTGTTGAAGATCGTGTGCGACGCCTGCCCGTCGGCCTGCACGCGCACGCGACGCTCGCCTTCCGGCGTGGTGTATTTGTGTAGCGGCGACTTGATGTGTTGTCGCTTGTGCGGCCAGACGCCCTTCACAGCCGCAAAATACCGCTTGTCCAACTGGCCTTCGCGGATCTGTTCATGCAGCGCTACCAGCGCAGAGCGCTTTTTGGCAAGCAGCAGCACGCCCGACGTTTCGCGGTCGAGGCGATGCACCAGCTCCAGGAACTTGGCCTCCGGACGCGACTGGCGCAATTGCTCAATCACCCCGAACGCCACCCCCGAGCCGCCGTGCACGGCGACCCCGGCGGGCTTATCGATCACCAACAGATGTGTATCTTCGTGAAGGATCGTGAATTCCGCCGCCGGAACCACGCGCGCAGCTTCAGCCTGCTGCGCGATCCGAAGTGGCGGGATACGGACCAGATCGCCCAGTTTCAGGCGATATTCCGCGTCGATGCGACCCTTGTTCACCCGCACCTCGCCGGAACGCAGGATGCGATAGATATGGCTTTTGGGCACGCCCTTGGCCACGCGCATCAGGAAATTGTCGATGCGTTGCCCTTCGGCGTCTTCACCGATTTCAACATAGGCGACTGACTTGCCGTCGAGGGCATCGCCCAGGGTGCCACGTCCGGCCTGTTGAATGCGGCCATCAAATGGATGGCGTAACTCATTCATTTTCAATATAATTTTCTCGCTGGACAGTCGTTTAGGTGCCAGCAACAGCCGGTCGAAACGAAACAACAGGTATTGTACACAGCCACCGTTTCGGACCGGAACGTGCTGATCTCTCGCCCACTTGTGTTACAAAGCTAATCACGTGGCCGACTAATCGGCACGAAAGCAGCACGCACCGCTGTCCCATCGCGCAGGACGTGAACCAAAGATCACGTCGGCAACGTCGGCCAGCGTAGAACGAGCAGCTGGTAGAACAGAATTCAAAGGCGGGCGCCACATGGTCATCCATACGGCGCCCGCTTGGTGAAAGAAGCCCTTGCCGCACCAGACTGGTGCCGGCCGGCTGAACATCCGGTTACCGCGTTGCCATGGCGGTCCGGCGGCAAAACTCCAAAAAGCAGCACGCCGCCCGATTTGCCCCGCCGCGGGTTTCGTCCGGATAGGCCGTCCGTCAATTCGCTCTTTGTGGTCGCTTCACGCGACTCGCCGCCGCCGGCCCGCCTGCAAATGGATCGGGTCCGTGGCACGAGTGACAGGACGCGCAACTGACGCCAACGGCGTCCGCAGACTCCGCCCTGCCATCCATGATGACGCGTGGAATGCCCTCATTTCTTTCGCCCGTGCCCCGTCGCGCCTTTTTTGCTGGCCGACACACCGGCAATTCGTTGACCACCCGCTCCGCCTTTGCGTGCTCCATGAAGCGCCGTGCTCGCACGGCATTGGAGTGAGGTTGCAATGAAACGCATGTTGTTCAATGCGACGCAGCAAGAGGAATTGCGCGTCGCCATCGTCGATGGTCAGAAACTGATCGACATCGACATCGAAACTGCCGGGCGCGAACAGCGCAAAGGCAATATCTACAAGGGTGTCATCACCCGCATCGAACCGTCGCTGGAAGCGTGCTTCGTCAATTACGGCGAAGAGCGGCACGGTTTCCTGCCCTTCAAGGAAGTCGCCCGCGCCTATTTCAAGGACGGGGTGGACGTGCGCGGCGCACGCATCCAGGACGCCCTGTCTGAGGGCCAGGAACTGATCGTCCAGGTTGAAAAGGAAGAACGCGGCAACAAGGGCGCAGCCCTGACCACGTTCATCTCGCTGGCCGGCCGCTACTTGGTGCTGATGCCCAACAACCCGCGTGGCGGCGGTGTGTCGCGCCGCATCGAGGGCGAAGACCGACAGGAACTGCGCGAGACGATGGCGCAACTGCAAGTGCCGGACGGCATGAGCATCATCGCCCGCACCGCCGGCATCGGCCGTTCCGCTGAAGAGCTGCAGTGGGACTTGAACTACCTGATGCAGTTGTGGAAGGCCGTTGACGGCGCTGCCGTCGACAACAAGGCCCCGCTGCTGATCTATCTCGAATCCAGCCTGGTGATCCGGGCGATTCGCGATTACTTCCAGCCGGATATCGGTGAAATCCTGATCGATACGGACGATATCTACGATCAGGCCCGCGCTTTCATGAGCGTGGTGATGCCCGACAACATGAATCGGGTGAAGAAGTACCGCGACGACGTTCCCCTGTTCTCGCGCTTCCAGATCGAACACCAGATCGAATCGGCGTATTCGCGCATGGTCATGCTGCCGTCGGGTGGCGCCATCGTGATCGACCACACCGAGGCACTCGTCGCCATTGACGTGAACTCGGCGCGCGCCACCAAGGGCGCAGATATCGAGGAAACCGCTGCGCGCACGAACCTCGAAGCCGCCGACGAAATCGCCCGCCAGCTGCGCCTGCGCGACTTGGGCGGCCTGATCGTGATCGACTTCATCGACATGGAGTCGAGCAAGGCGCAGAAAGACGTCGAAACCCGCCTCAAAGACGCACTGCGCCACGACCGCGCCCGCGTTCAGATGGGCAAGATCAGCCGTTTCGGCCTGATGGAACTGTCGCGCCAACGCCTGCGTCCGTCGCTGTCGGAAGGCTCGCACGTCACTTGCCCGCGCTGTAACGGCACGGGTCACATCCGCGATACCGAATCGTCCGCCCTGCAGGTGCTGCGCATCATCCAGGAAGAGGCGATGAAGGAAAACACCGCCGCGATCCACTGCCAGGTGCCGGTGGAAGTGGCCGCGTTCCTGCTCAACGAGAAGCGCCCGGACATCAACCTGATCGAGACGCGCTTCAAGGTCAACGTGCTCCTGATCCCGAACAAGCATCTGGAGACGCCGCACTACAAGCTCGAGCGCCTGCGCCACGACGATCCGCGTCTGGACGACGACAAGGCCAGCTACAAGATGGCCGAAGAGGCCGCCAAGGAACTGGAAGCCGACACCGCGTACAGCACCCGCAAGGAAGCCGCCAAGCCGCGCCAGGAAGCCGCCGTCAAGGGCATCACGCCGGACCAACCGGCGCCCGTGTCGGTGCCGCGCGCCGAGCGTCCGGCTCGTACGGAAGCCGCTCCCGCACCGCAGGCGCCGGCTCCGGTGCCTGCCCAGGGTGGTTTCGTTTCGTGGCTGAAATCGCTGTTTGGCGCAAAGCCGGCCGAGCCGGTGGTGGCCGCGCCCGTCGAAACGCCGAAGCAACGTGCTGAAGAAGGCAACCGCCAAGGCCGTGGCAATCGCCAGGACCGTGGTGGCCGTGGCCAGCGCGGCGAACGTGGCGAGCGCCAAGGTCAGGGCCAGAACGGCCGTGACGGCAACCGCCAGGGCCGTGAGCGCAACGAAGCTCGCGAAGGTCAGCAACAGGGCCAGCGCGAAGGTCAGCAACAGGGCCAGCGCGAAGGTCAACGTGACGGCCAGCGCGGCAACCGTGATCGCAACCGCCAGCCGGCCCAGGTCGAGGGCGCTGTTCGCGAGACGGCTGAAGCTCGTCAGCCGCAACAAGGTCAAGAGGTTCGCGCCGAGGGCCAGAATCAAGGCCAAGGCCGCCGCGAGCGCAATCAGGAACGTCGCGAGCGCCAACCGCGTGAGGGCCGTGAAGCCCGCGAGGGTCGCGAGCCGCGTGAGCCACGTGAAAACCGCGAACCACGCGAAAACCGTGGCGAACGCGATCAACAGGCCAAGGAAGCCGCAGCCGTGGCCGCCGAAGCCCTGATCGATCAGACCGCTGCGTCGCAAGTGCCGCAACCGCTGCTCGACACCGCTGCTCCGGCAGAAAGCATCGCCGGCGAAGGCGTGACGCCGGGCGCGGAAGGCAACGGTGAAGGTGAAGAGCGCCGTCGCCGTGGTCGTCGTGGCCGTAACCGTTATCGCCGTGACCGCGAGGGCGCGGAAGGCGTCCGCGCCGAAGGTGAAGGCGAGAACGAAAACGCCGAAACCGCCGACGAAGCCGTCGCCGAAATGCATGCCGAGCCGGTGCTGCCGGCAACCGTGACGGAACCTGTGCAGACGACGTCGTTTGCCCCGGTCGAGAATCCGGCTCCGGTGGTGCAAGAGCCGGTGCATGGGGCGGAAGCCGTGGCGCCTGTGTCGGCCCTGCCGCAAGTGCAGCCGACGGAGCCCGCAATGGCAACGGCTACCGCAGCGCCCGCGCCGGAAGCGGCAGTGGCAGCGCCTCAAGAAACCATCGTGACGGCCTTTGCAGAAGTGCCGGCTCCGGTCAGCACGATTGCGAAGGCTTCGCCGCTGCCGATCGAGACGCTGCAGAGCGTGCTCGACAACGCCGGCATGACGTGGGTCCATACCGACAGCCAGAAGCTGCGTGCATCGCAGGAAGAAGCTGCGCGCACTGTCGCAGCCCCGCGTGTGCCCCGCGAGCGCAAACCGCTGCCGCCGATCCAGCACGGCCCGATGATCCTGGTTGAAACCAACCGCCCGGCGGGTGGCGCAGACCAGCAATAAGCAACACACCGGCGGGCGACCGCCGGGGGCGAATGCGTGAGGGCGGCTTCGGCCGCCCTTTTTTCTGTGCGCGATATATCGAGTATGAAACCCCACCGCTCGCGCGGGACAGGGGCTGCGCTACACTCGAAGTTGTATCGAGTGCAACACTCCCGCTTCGTGGATTGACGCACCGCACCACACCATGACCGAAACCGTCATCCCCCTCTACGATTTGCGCGATGGTCAGCACCATCGCGCCACGGTACCCAGCGTGCCGAACGTGCTCGTCCCCGCAGAGGGCACGCTGACAGACACGCGCGGCCGCAGGCTGCACGATCTGCGCATCTCGGTGACGGACCGCTGCAATTTCCGCTGCGTGTACTGCATGCCGAAGGACGTCTTCGACAAGGATTACCGCTTTCTGCGGCATTCCGAGCTGCTGTCGTTCGAAGAGATCGAGCGCATGGCGCGGCTGTTTATCGAGCATGGTGTCGAAAAGATCCGCCTGACGGGTGGCGAGCCGTTGCTGCGCAAGAACATCGAACGATTGGTCGAAATGCTCGCGCGCCTCACCACCGCCGAAGGCAAGCCGCTGGACCTCACGCTCACGACCAACGGCGCCCTGCTCGCCCGCAAGGCGCAATCGCTCAAGGACGCGGGCCTGAGCCGCGTGACCGTCAGCCTGGACGGCATCGACGATGTCACTTTCCGCCGTATGAACGATGTCGACTTCGCTGTGAGCGAGGTGCTGCACGGTATCGAAGTCGCGCAGAACGTGGGCCTGGCGCCGCTGAAGGTCAACATGGTCGTCAAGAAAGGCGACAACGACGATCAGATCGTGCCGATGGCGCGCCACTTCCGGGGCAGCGGCATCATCGTGCGCTTTATCGAATACATGGACGTCGGCACGACCAACCACTGGGAAATGCGCTCTGTCGTGCCCTCGTCGCAGGTCGTCGAGCGTTTGTCTGCAGAATTTGCGATCGAGCCCGTATCGGCCAACTACAGCGGCGAAACCGCCGAGCGTTGGCGCTACACCGATGGTGCGGGCGAAATCGGCGTGATCTCCAGCGTGACGCAAGCGTTCTGCCACGCGTGCACGCGTGCCCGGTTGTCGACCGAAGGCAAGCTGTATCTCTGCCTGTTCGCCACCGAAGGTTTCGACCTGCGCGCGCTATTGCGCGGCGGCGCAACCGACCTCGAAATCTCCAACGCGATCCGCTCTGTCTGGCAGGGCCGCGCCGACCGCTATTCCGAATTGCGTGCGAGCGGCAAGGCCCAGCCGGCCGGCCGGCGCATCGAAATGTCCTACATCGGCGGGTGAATCCGCCAGCGTTCAACGACATGATTCCGACATCCGACATCACCGGCCTGATCCTGGCCGGCGGCCGGGGCAGCCGCATGGGCGGCGTTGACAAGGGCCTGCAGACATTTCGCGGCGCGCCGATGGCGATGCACACGCTGATGCGCCTGTCGCCGCAGGTAGGCCACATGCTGATCAACGCCAATCGCAACCTCGCTGCGTACGAATCGTTTGGCGTGCCGGTGGTGGCGGATCCGGTGCCGGACTTTGCCGGCCCCTTGGCGGGCATCCTGGCCGGGCTGGAGCAATGCCAGACGCGTTACCTGCTGACCGCGCCGTGCGATTCGCCTTTCGTGCCGACCGACCTGGCCGCCAAGCTCTCGCACGCAATGGAAGAAGCCAATGCGCGCATCGCCATGCCGGTGACGATGGAGCCGGATGCGCAAGGGGTACCGCGCCGGCAGGTGCAGCCGGTCTTCTGTCTGATCGATGCGCTGCTGGCTGACGACCTGATCGTCTATCTGCAAGGCGGGGGCCGCAAGATCGAAACCTGGACGGCACGTCATCCGACGGTCGACGTCGTGTTCGACGACAGCGCCGCCTTCGCCAACATCAACACGCTGGAAGAACTGCACCAGCTGGCCGAGCGCCGCTAGAGCGCCAACGCCACCGATTCCTCATCGACGTCATGACCACCCTCGCCTCCGTCGTTTCGTGTCTGTCCGATTACGATCCGAACGCCCTGCCCGTCGCGCAGGCGCAAGCCATCATGCGCGACTTCGTGCAGCCCGTGACGGGCGTCGCCCGCGTGCCCATTCGCAGCGCGCTGGACCGCGTGCTCGCCGAAGACGTGCTGTCGTCCATCGACGTGCCTTCGCACGACAACTCGGCAATGGACGGCTTTGCCTTTGCCAGCGCGGAACTGGGCGGCGGCGCAGGAGAAGTCTCATTGCGCGTGATCGGCACGGCGTATGCGGGTGTCGCCTTTGACGGCGCGCCCAGCGCGGGCGAAGCCGTGCGCGTCATGACCGGCGCCGTCATGCCGGCGGGCTGCGATACGGTCATCCCGCAGGAATTCACGCAAGGCGATGCCAACACCGTCCGCTTTGCCCGCGATGCCGTGCGTGCCGGCGACAACCGTCGTCTGCGTGGCGAAGATCTCGCGCGTGGCAGCGCCGCGCTGTCCGCCGGCCGTACGCTGCGCCCGGCCGATATCGGTCTGCTGGCCTCGCTCGGCATCGCCGAAGTGTCGGTGCGCCGCAAGCTGCGCGTGGCGTTCTTCTCCACCGGCGACGAGTTGCGCTCCATTGGTGAACCGCTCGACGCCGGCTGTGTGTATGACTCCAACCGCTACACGCTGCACGGCATGCTTTCGCGCCTGGGTGTGGAATTGCTCGACATGGGCGTCGTGCGCGACGACCCGGAGGCGCTTGAAACCGCCTTCCGCACCGCCGCCGAAAACGCCGATGCGATCATCACTTCGGGCGGGGTCTCCGTCGGCGAAGCGGACTTCACCAAACAGATGATGGCCAAGCTGGGCGACGTGACGTTCTGGAAGATCGCCATGCGCCCGGGCCGCCCGATGGCGTTCGGACGCATCGCGTCAAATGGCCACAGCGCATTCCTCTTTGGCTTGCCCGGCAACCCGGTGGCGGTGATGGTGACGTTCTATCACTTCGTGCGCGGCGCGCTGCTGCGCATGATGGGCGCCGCCGACGCCGGCGCACCGCTGGTGCCGGCCGTGAGCGCCGCCCCGATCCGCAAGCGGCCCGGGCGCACGGAATATCAGCGCGCAATCGCCGCCCTGAACGATCGCGGCCAGCTCGAAGTCCGCCTGACCGGCCAGCAGGGTTCCGGCGTGCTGCGCTCCATGAGTGAAGCCAATTGCTTCGTTGTGCTAGCCCACGAACAGGGCCAGGTCAACGCTGGCGACGCCGTGCAGGTCCTGCTGTTCGACGGTCTCGTCTAAGCGGCGTGGCGACGGCGGCTCTTGCGCCGCCAGCAACACCGCAGGCTGTCGGTTTTTTGCGTCACCTCCGGGCTGCGGGTATCGGTGCACCGGTCGATTCGCTACACTCTGCGCCAGTTTGATTGTTTCGGATTTGAGCCTGAGCACTGCCATGATGACCAAGGAGATTGCGTATCTTCACCCGGCCCATACCGCCCGCGCGCTGGTACTGGTGTATCTCTGTTTCTCGCTGCCGGTCGTGGGGCTGTTCTTCTTCGTCGGCTTTGTCCGCTACGGTGAACTGCCGACGATCGTCGTGCTCAGCGGCCTGATTCTCAATGCCCTGGTGGGTTTTGGCGCGCTGTGGCTCGCCTGCCATGCCTACAACTGGGTCGCCGAGCGCTTTGGCGGCATCGAGATCCTGCTGCGCGACGTGCCGGAAGAAGCCTGATCGCTTCCTCGGTGCAAGAAGAAGGGGCGGAATATCCGCCCCTTTTCTTTTGCTGATGGCCCGGTCAGACCGGTCTTAATCGGCCTCGATTTCCTCATCCGGCGGCACGGCGGTTTCCAGCCCCAGCACGCTCTGCGCGGAATCACTCGGCAATGCCTCCACGGCCTTGAGCTTGCGATTCATCTGCCGCGTACGCACCTCGGCCTGCTCGATGTTGCTGACGGCGCGCTCCAGCGTTTTCTTCGTCGCGGCCAGCACGTCGCCAAACTTTCCGAACTCGCTCTTTACGGCGCCGAGCACCTGCCAGACTTCGCTGGAGCGCTTTTCCAGCGCCAGCGTTCGGAAGCCCATCTGCAGACTGTTGAGGATCGCGGTGAGCGTGGTCGGCCCCGCCACCGTCACGCGGAACTTGCGCTGCAGCTCATCCGTCAGGCCGGGGCGGCGCAGCACTTCAGCGTAAAGACCTTCCGTCGGCAGAAACAGGATGGCGAAGTCGGTCGTGGCCGGCGGCGCGATGTACTTCTCGTGGATGGTCTGCGCCTCCTTGCGCACCGCGACTTCCAGCTCGCGGCTCGCGCCGGCAGCGGCTTCGGCATCGGCACGTTCCTGTGCGTCGAGCAGGCGTTCGTACTGCTCTTTCGGGAACTTGGCATCGATCGGCAGCCAGACGGTGGCATCGTGATCGGCATCGGTCTTGCCGGGCAGGCGGATGGCAAACTCCACGCGCGCACCCGTACCGTGCACGGTCTCGACGTTCTTGTCGTACTGCTCGGGCGTCAGCATCTGCTCCAGCAGCATCTCAAGCTGGACCTCGCCCCAGGTGCCGCGCGTCTTCACGTTGGTCAACACCTTCTTCAGGTCGCCCACGCCCTGGGCCAGTGCCTGCATTTCGCCCAGGCCGCGATGTACCTGCTCAAGCCGATCCGACACCAGCTTGAACGATTCACCCAGACGCTGCTCCAGCGTGGCGTGCAGCTTTTCGTCGACGGTGCGGCGCATCTCGTCGAGCTTGGTCGCGTTGTTCGCCTCGATGTCCTTGAGCTTCTGCTCCAGCGTGGCGCGTACCTCGGCCAGACGACGCTCGTTGCCCTCCCCCAATTGCGCGAGCTGCTGCTGCATCGTTTCGCCAAATCGGCGCAGCGCGTTGCCCTGCTCTTCGCGTGCCTGCTGCGCTTGCTGCTGCAGGTTCTGACGCACCGCCTCGAGCTGCTGCGTGTTGGTCTCGGTCAGCTTGGTCAGCTGCTGCGCGAACGTGTCGATCTGGTTGTTCTGCAGCGTGGCGACGCTGGTGAGCTGCGTGGCCAGCACCTGCTGAAATTGCCCCAGTTGTTGCGTGACGTCGCTGCGGCCGATGCGGGCCGTCTCGGCAATTTCGCCGCGCAGTTCTCGCTCGATGCGTTCGTTGCCGCGCGTGAGTTCGCGCATGAGCCCATCTTGCAGCGCCGCAAGCGTCGGCGATACATCGTTTTCGGCCGGGCGAGACACACCACGCCAGATCAGCACACACAGCACGGCCACCACGGCCACGCCCAGCAACGTCAGTAAAGCCAACCAGTCCATATCAGCGTTCGGTCAGGAGGATGCGCGCTGCGTCAGCGCATCCGGGTTCAACAAGTTGGGCGGCTGCCCCGCGCGCGGGCCGAAGCCCAGCGCCGCGATGAGGTTGTCGGCCGCCAGGTTGGCCATGCCGAGGCGCGTGCCCAAGGTGGCACTGGCAATGTGCGGCGTGAGCGCAACGTGCTCGGCGTCCAGCAACGCCGGATGGACCTTCGGCTCACCTTCGTAGACATCCAGGCCGGCGGCAAAGATGCGCTTGTCCGCCAGCGCCTGCGCCAATGCGGCGTCATCCACGATGCCGCCGCGCGCGAGGTTGACCAGCGTGGCGGTCGGCTTCATCTGCGCCAGCTCCGCCGCACCGATGGCGTGGTGGCTTTCCTTGGAATACGGCAGTACCAGCACGAGGTGATCCGCCTCCTTCAGCAGATCCTCCTTGCTGACATACGTGGCGCGCGTGTCCTGCTCGACTTCGGGCGAAAGCCGGCTGCGGTTGTGATAGATCACGCGCATCGAGAAACCGCTCGCGCGTCGTGCCAGCGCCTGGCCGATGCGACCCATGCCGAGAATGCCCAGCGTGCTGCCATACACCTCGGCGCCCAGAAACATGTCATAAGTCCACCGCTTCCATTGTCCCGAACGCAGCCAGCGCTCTGACTCGGAGACGCGGCGTGCGGCGGCCATCAGGAGAGCCCAGCCGAAATCAGCGGTGGTCTCGGTCAGGATGTCCGGCGTGTTGGTCGCCAGGATGCCTGCACGCGTCATCGCGGCAAGATCGAAGTTGTTGTAGCCGACCGCCATGTTGCACACCGCGCGCAGCGTCGGCACGCGGCTGATCAGCTCGGCGTTGATCGTGTCGGCGGCGTTGGACAGCAGGCCTACGCGGCCTTGCAGCCGCTCGGCCAGCGCTTCGGGCGGATACTCGATGTCCGCCTGGTTGTCGATCACGTCGAAGGTCTCACGCAAGCGCTCGAGCACTTCGGGAAACATCGCGCGGGTGACAAGGATTCCGGGTTTCATACGTTCAGCACACGTTCGGTTAGCGGAAGAAGACGAAGGTCATCAGAACGAAAATCGGCACGAGAATGCACACAGACCACAGCATGTAGCCAAAGAAGCTCGGCATCTGCAGACCGCGGCTTTCGGCAATGGCCTTGACCATCAGGTTCGGGGCGTTGCCGATGTAGGTGTTGGCCCCCATGAACACGGCCGCGGCGGAAATGGCGGCCAGCGTGGAGGCGCCCTCGCTCATCAGCATGCGCGCGTCGCCGCCGGCGGTGTTGAAGAACACCAGATACGTCGGCGCATTGTCGAGGAACGACGACAAGAACCCCGTCGCCCAGAAGTACATCGCGTTGTTCGGCTGGCCCGCGCTGTCGTTGACGAGATGGACGATGCCCGCGAACGGGCCATCCACGCCGGCCTTGAGCATGGCAATTACCGGGCCGATCGTGATGAAGATGCCGGCAAACAGCTTGGCGACTTCCAGGATGGGCTCCCAGTTGAACTCGTTGCCGGCGCGCGCGCTCGCCGGGGTGAGCCACAACGACAGCAGCGCGATGGCGACGAGCCCGATGTCGCGCACAACGTTCTGCAGCATCACTTCGGTGCCCATGACGTAGAAGACGATGCCGGGCTTCCACAGCCCGCTCATCAGGACGAGGCCGAGAATGCCTGCCAGCAGCACGAAGTTGACGTTACCCTCGAAGCGCAGCGGGCCTGCATCGTCCGGCGTGGCGTCGGTGATGTTGGGCAGCTCTTCCTTGCCCGTGTGATAGAGGTAGCTATCGATCAGGAAGAAGATCGCCAGCAGCAGCACCCACATCGTCAGCGTCTGGCGCCACAGATGCTGCGTGGTCCAGAAGAAATCGACACCTTGCAGGAAGCCGAGGAACAGCGGCGGATCGCCCAGCGGCGTGAGCGCGCCACCGGCATTGGCCACCAGGAAGATGAAGAACACGACGACGTGCGCCCGATGCCGGCGTGCCTCATTGGCGCGCAGCAAAGGCCGGATCAGCAGCATCGCAGCACCGGTCGTCCCCATGATGCTGGCCAGCGCCGTGCCAAGCGCGATCAAGCCCGTATTGAGCTTTGGCGTGCCATGCAGATTGCCGCGAATGCAGATACCGCCCGCGACAACGTACAGAGCGGCGATCAGCGCGATGAAGGGAATGTATTCAGCAAGGGCCGCGTGATTGACGGAAGCGATGGCCGCCTCCGTGCCAAACGCGATCCCGAACGGCACCAGAAGCGCCAGCGCCCAGGCCGCCGCGATCTTGCCGTAATGGTCGTGCCACAGCTTGGGCACCATGAGCGGGGCAATGGCAATCGAAAGCAGGATGCCCGCAAAGGGCACACCCCACAACAGATGCAATTCCGCGCCGTTCACATCAGCGGCGCGCGCCAGGCCACAGACAAACAGGAAGACAAGGGGCCAGAGGCGTTTCACGTCGGCGTTCTCCTAAGCGTAGGCGCACGGCAAACACCGCCGCGCCACCCAAACAAAGACGCCAGTGTAAACGCCTGAGGTCTGTCGCCTCCTGAACGTCCACAGATATTTGATGGGGCAATGCGCCCCGGACGCCGCCTCAGGCGGCCGTCACCACGATCACGTGCACGCGATACGGGCCATGTGCACCGAGCACGATGGTCTGCTCGATATCGCCCGTGCGCGACGGCCCGCTGATGACGTTGGTGGCGCGCGGCAGCTCGCCCCGCTCTGCGCGCATCAGCGCATAGGCGTCTTCCAGCGTGGCGACGATGCGCGACTGCGGAACCACGGCGATATGCGTCTCGGGCAGCAGCGCCGTGGAGGCGACATTCTCCGGCCCCGACAGCAGCATCAGCGAGCCCGTCTCGGCAATTGCGCAAAAGCAGCCCGTAATGCCGACGAGATCGCCGTGTTCCTGATCGGCTTGGGCCTCACGCACGGGCGGACGGAATTCGATGCCGATTCCGGCAGCCGCCCAGTCCAGCGATTGCAATGTCGTCCAGGCCACGGCCTGCGGCCGAAGGTTCAGCCCAGACAGGTAACTTGCCACCGCTGCCGGCACGTCGGCTAGCGCCTCCACCGACTCCAGCGTGGAGGCCATCTTCAGCGCCTGCTCGGCAAAATGCGCGGCCAGGTTTTCGGGCACCGGCGGGCGCGGGCCGGCGGGATGGCGCGCGAGGTAATCCGCCACGGCGTCGCGCTCACCCTGCGTCGGTTTCGCGGGACGATGCTGCGCGTTGCGGATGCGCGCAAAGATGGCGTCGCGTGCGCGGCTGGTGTCGAGCGGGTCGACGGGGGTGTCCGGTTGTGATTCCATGGCGGCTCCGAAAGATCGGTCGATTATACGAGCCGCTTCGAGCACGATCCGCCAACGCCGTTGAAACTTATTCGGCGCTGGCGTGAGCCTTATTGCACGCCAAAAACTTGTTTCAGATACGTCAGGTAGGCCGGATCGTCGCACATGGTCTTCTCAGGCGCATCCGACAGCTTGGCCACCGGTTGGCCGTTGCAGCGGACCATCTTGATGACGATCTGCAGCGGCGTGTAGCCCAGGTCGTTGGTCAGATTGGTCCCCACGCCAAACGCCAGCTTGCAGCGGCCATGAAAGCGCTCATACAGGCCGATGACCTTTGGCATGTCGAGGCTGTCGGAGAAGATCAGCGCCTTGGACTTCGGCTCGGCGCGCATGTCGTCGTAATGTTTGAGCATGCGCTCGCCCCACTCGAACGGGTCACCGGAATCATGGCGCACGCCATCGAAGAGCTTGCAGAAAAACATGTCGAAATCGCGCAGGAAGGCGTCAAAGCCGTAGGTATCCGACAGCGCGATGCCGAGATCGCCGCGGTATTCCTTGGCCCACGTTTCCAGCGCGAAGGTCTGGGAATCGCGCAAGCGCGGACCCAGTGCCTGGCAGGCCTGCAGATACTCATGCGCCATCGTGCCGAGCGGCGTCATGCCGTGCTTCATGGCGAAGTGGACATTGCTCGTGCCGGCGTACTGCGCGCCCAACTGCGCACGCGTCTCCAGCAGCACATGCTCGTGCCAGGTATGCGAAAAGCGGCGGCGCGTGCCGTAGTCGGCAATGCGGCAGTCTTCCAGGCCGGGGCGCTTGAGCGACGCCAGCTTGTCGGTCAGGCGGCGTTTGCCCTCCTCCCACTGCGGGTGCGTCTGCGTGCGGCTGAAGAACACCTCGTTGACGATGGCCAGAACCGGCACCTCAAACATGATCGTGTGCAGCCACGGCCCCGCGATGACGATCTCGATCTGCCCGTCGTTGCTCGGTGCGGGGCGCACGTCGATGTACTTCTCGTTGAGATGGAACAGGCCGAGAAAATCGACGAAATCGCTCTTGATGAAGCGCATGCCGCGCAGGTAATCCAGCTCCGGATCGGTAAAGCGCAGGGTGCAAAGGTGGCGGATCTCGGCGCGGATCTCTTCGATGAACGGCACCAGATCGACGCCCGCGTTGCGGCACTTGAAGCGGTATTCAACGTGCGCACCGGGAAAGTGATGCAGCACCACCTGCATCATGGTGAACTTGTACAGATCGGTATCAAGCAGCGAGCGGATGATCATCGGACAGCGCCAAAAGCCATGTGGACTGGTCGCCATGCTAACCGAAGCGAGGCGGGACGCCTGTGGCCGCTACAGAAATCCCGGCGCGCCCCTCCGGAAAATGGCGGTTTTGACGGTCTACGCGGACGGAAAACCCCTTGATTCCGCTATAATTTCCGGTTTCCGACCGGATTTTTGCACCATGGAAGCAGAACGCCTCAATGCCATCCAGAACACGTTGGCCGACCTGAAGTCGCGCGCCGACGACCTTCGGAGGTATCTTTGACTACGACGTCAAATCTGAACGTCTAGTTGAAGTCGATAAAGAACTCGAAAACCCCGAGGTCTGGAACGATCCCAAACGCGCCCAGGAACTGGGCCGCGAGAAAAAGTCGCTTGAAACCGTCGTGCTGGCACTGACCAAGCTCGACGAAGACCTCACCGGCGGCGCCGAGCTGTTCGAGCTGGCCCGCGAAGAGGGCGACGACGACACCATCGAAGCCATCGAGGCCGATACCGCTGGCATGCGCGCCATTGTCGAAGACATGGAATTCCGCCGCATGTTCTCGGGCCCGATGGACGCTGCCAACTGCTTCATCGACATCCAGGCCGGCGCCGGCGGCACCGAAGCGTGCGACTGGGCGTCGATGCTGCTGCGCCAATACCTGAAGTACTGCGAGCGCAAGGGCTTCAAGACCGAAGTGCTGGAAGAGTCCGAAGGGGACGTGGCCGGCATCAAGAGCGCGTCGATCAAGGTCGAAGGAGAATACGCCTTTGGCTTCCTGCGCACCGAGACCGGCGTGCACCGCCTGGTGCGCAAGTCGCCGTTCGACTCGGCGGGCGGGCGCCACACGTCGTTCTCGTCGATCTTCGTGTATCCGGAAGTCGATGATTCGATCGAAATCGAGGTCAACCCGGCGGACCTGCGCGTTGACACCTATCGCGCTTCCGGCGCGGGCGGTCAGCACATCAACAAGACCGATTCGGCCGTGCGGATTACGCACATCCCGACCGGCATCGTCGTGCAATGCCAGAACGACCGCTCGCAGCACCGCAACCGCGCCGAAGCGATGACCATGCTGAAGTCGCGTCTGTATGAGCACGAACTGCGCAAGCGCCAGGCTGCTGCCGACGCGCAGGAAGCCGCCAAGACCGACGTGGGCTGGGGCCATCAGATCCGCTCGTACGTGCTGGACCAAAGCCGCATCAAGGACCTGCGCACCAACGTGGAAATCTCCAACACGCAGAAGGTGCTGGACGGCGATCTGGATCCGTTTATCCAGGCCAGCCTGAAACAGGGCGTCTAATCCGCGCCCAATCTGAGCGACTGCCATGTCTGACACGTCCCTGTTCATATTGACCGGCGCCTCGCGCGGCCTGGGCGCCGCGCTGGCCCAGGCGCTCATGCAGCCCGGTCACCGCCTCATCTGCGTGGCACGCGGCGATAACGCCGAATTGCGCGCGCAGGCGGCAGCCGCCGGCGTGACGCTCGACTGGCACCAGGTCGACCTGTCCGACGCGCATGCCGCCGAGGCCTGGATGACCAAGACGCTTGCCGCCCTGCCCGCTTTTGCCAACGTAACGCTGGTGCTCAACGCCGGCGCGGTCGAGCCGATCGGCACCATCGATACGCTGCGCGCCGATACGCTGCTGCCGCACCTGCAGCTGAACCTGGCCGGCCCGATGGCGCTGACCGCTGCCCTGCTGCGCGGCACCGCCGCGTGGAACGCGCAGCGCCGTGTGCTGGCCATCTCGTCGGGCGCAGCGCGCCGGCCGATCGCCGGCTGGGCAGCGTATTGCGCCGGCAAGGCGGGGCTGGACATGTTCGTGCGCGCCATCAACGCCGATGGCGACGCCAGCGTGCGCGCCGTGGCGCTGGCCCCCGGCGTGATCGACACCGACATGCAACGCACCATCCGTGGCGCCAACTTTGCCGGCGTGCAGCGCTTCCGCGATCTGCACGCGCATGGCGAGCTGGTCTCGCCGCAAGACGCCGCCGCGCGCATCGCCGCCTACCTCGTCCGCCCCGACTTTGGCGCGACCGAGCTGGACGACCTGCGCAACATCGCCTGAACCGACATTCCTCTCATCACCATCATGACCGAACAGAACAACCCGGCCGAATCGAATACCGCGGCCGCCGTGCCGGCGCAGGACGACAACAAGATCATCGCCGAGCGCCGCGAGAAGCTGGCCGAGATCCGCCAGCAAGGCGTCGCGTTCCCGAACGATTTCCGCCCGACGCACCATGCCGGTGATCTGCAAGCCAAGTACCGCGAGCTGGAACAGGCCGCCCTGGAAGCCGAACCGGTGCAGGTGGCCATTGCCGGCCGCATGATGCTCAAGCGCGTGATGGGCAAGGCCAGCTTTGCCACCGTGCAGGACAGCACCGACCGCATCCAGTTCTACATCAGCCGCGACGCCGTGGGCGAAGACGTCTACGCCAGCTTCAAGAAGTGGGACTTGGGCGATATCGTGGCCGCACGCGGCACGCTGATGAAGACGAAGACCGGCGAACTGTCGGTGGCAGTGACGGAGCTGCGCCTGCTCTCGAAGAGCCTGCGCCCGCTGCCGGGCGACTACTACGGCCTGGCCGACCAGGAACAGAAGTACCGCCAGCGCTACGTCGACCTGATCGTCTCGAAGGAAACGCGCGACACGTTCCGCGCCCGTACCAAGGCGATGGCCTCGCTGCGCAACTTCATGGCCGGCAACGGTTTCATGGAGGTCGAGACGCCGATGCTGCACCCGATTCCGGGCGGCGCGGCAGCCAAGCCGTTCATCACGCATCACAACGCGCTGGACATGCAGATGTTCCTGCGCATCGCGCCCGAGCTGTACCTCAAGCGCCTGATCGTCGGCGGCTTCGAGCGCGTCTACGAGATCAACCGCAACTTCCGTAACGAGGGCGTGTCGCCGCGACACAACCCTGAGTTCACGATGATGGAGTTCTACGCGGCCTACACGGACTACCGCTGGCTGATGGACTTCACCGAGCAGCTGATCCGCCAGGCGGCCATCGACGCCTCGGGCACCGCCACGCTCACTTACCAGGGCCGCGAGCTGGATCTGGCCAAGCCGTTCCATCGCCTGACCATCTGCCAGGCAATCCAGAAGTACGCGCCGCAATACACCGACGCGCAACTGGCGGATGTCGACTTCCTCCGCACTGAGCTGAAGAAGTTCAAGATCGACACCAACGCGCCGCAATTCCTGAACGCCGGGGTGGGCACGCTGCAGCTTGTGCTGTTTGAAGAAACCGCCGAATCGCAACTGTGGGAGCCGACGTTCATCATCGACTACCCGGTCGAAGTGTCGCCGCTGGCACGCGGCTCCGACACGCTGCCCGGTATCACCGAGCGCTTCGAGCTGTTCATCACCGGCCGCGAAATCGCCAACGGCTTCTCCGAGCTGAATGACCCGGAAGACCAGGCTGAGCGCTTCCGCAAGCAGGTCGAACAGAAAGACGCCGGCGACGAAGAAGCCATGTTCTATGACGCCGACTACATCCGCGCCTTGGAATACGGCATGCCTCCGACCGGCGGCTGCGGCATCGGCATCGACCGTCTGGTGATGCTGCTCACCGACAGCCCGAACATCCGCGACGTGATTCTTTTCCCGCATCTGCGCCGCGAAGACTGATCGGTTCGGTCGATCGCCTTCGAAAGACGCCCCTTCGGGGGCGTTTTTTGTTGCCTGCGCAGCCGCAAAACCCGCGCCCACCCCGCTATTTGTAACATCGCGCCGTTTCCACAATATGTATCAAACCGCACCAAATACTTGATTTTTAAAGGAAAAACCTCGGTACAGATGCTTACAAATTAAAACGGCATCCGTTTGGGCGATGAACCACACTGTGATCATCGAAAGGCCGAATCACGAACCAATCACGGGCCGCAGGAGAACGAAGATGAACAACAACATCCAATCGAACCAAGGTCAGCAATACGGTGGCACGTCGCCGGGTCAAGTCCCGTCGTCGTCGCGACGCATGCATCCGTTGATGACGACGGCCGCTGTCGCCGTGATCATCGCCAGCCTGACGGCAGTGGCCGCCATTACCGGCGTGCTGCCCACCTCGAAGGCGACGCAGGGCAGCACGGACCCGAATGTGGCAGCCCAGTCGGCAGCGGCCATGCCGGGCGCTTCGGCGCCGATGGCGCTGGCGGCGCCGGGCCAGACGACGCAACCGAACCAGGCTGCTCCGTATCCGGCACAAAACGTGGCGCCCGCTCCAGCGCGCGCCCGTGAGCCGTCGTACGCTGAACGCGCGTCGTCGAACAATCCGAGCTATGCGCAAACGCAACCGCGCCAGTCGGCCAGCCCGTATGCCGGCCGTGTGACGTCGGTCACGCCGATCACCACGCAAGGCAAGGAAACGGGCCTCGGCATGATCGGGGGCGCGGTGGTGGGCGGGCTGCTGGGTAACCAGATCGGCCGCGGCAATGGCCGTACGCTGGCGACGGTCGGCGGCGCAGTGGCAGGCGGCTACGGCGGCCATGTGGCCGAAAACTACTACAGCCGCGACACCCAATACCGCGTGAACGTCCGCATGGATAACGGCACGACGCGCAGCTTCATGTACAAGGCTGCCCCGGGCTTCCAGGCAGGCGAACGCGTGCATGTCGAGAACGGGACGCTGGTGGCCGGTTAATCCGGCGTCGCCTTCGCCCCAAAGAAAAACCGGCCTTCGGGCCGGTTTTTTCATGCGCATGCGTTTGAGGCTACGCGCTTATTCCGCTTCGCCGATCCAGGCTTGCTGGATGGCTTCGAGGAACTTCTCGCCGCCACGCTTGTGGTCATCATCAAAGCCTTCCAGCGTGACGACCTTGTTGTGCAGGTCGACAAAGTTCAGGCGCGTGGGATCGACGTCAGGGTATTTGTCGTACAGCGCTTCGGCAATCTGCTGGATATCGTTCCATTTCATGATGGCTTCCCTCCTCCGCTGGCCGCTCGGCTCAGTGGTTTTCCTTGGCGTGGTTGATCGTGTACTTCGGAATCTCGACGGTCAGGTCCGTCTCCGCCACCTTAGCCTGGCAGGACAGGCGCGAGTTCGGCTCCAGGCCCCAGGCCTTGTCGAGCAGATCCTCTTCCTTCTCGGTCGCCTCATCCAGGGAATTGAAGCCCTCGCGCACGATCACGTGGCAGGTCGTGCAGGCGCACGACTTCTCGCATGCATGCTCGATCTCGATGTCAGCGCCCAACAGCGCATCGCAGATGGTCGTGCCGGGCTTGGCTTCGATCACGGCCCCTTCGGGGCAGTATTCGACGTGAGGAAGGACGACGATTTGTGGCATGAAGAAACTCGTTCGATAAGTGTGTTTTGGGAGATGCAATCGGCGATCAGCCGAGCTCCTCAATGCGTTTGCCGGCGAGCGCCTTGCGAATACCGCGGTCCATGCGGCGTGCGGCGAATTCGTCGGTGCCATGCGAGAGGGCATCCACGGCGTCCTTGATGGCGCGGTGGTCTTCGCCCTGCATGGTGGTGCGCAGCGCGGCGATTTCGGCGTCGATGGCGGCGCGCTCTTCGGGCGACAGCAGATCGCCGTCGGCGGCCAGCGCCTGCGACAGCGCCTCCAGCAGGCGCTCGCCTTCAACGCGCTCTTCTGCCAGCGCACGACGCCGCATGTCGTCTTCGGCGGACTGGAAACCTTCCTGCAGCATGCGCGCGACATCGTCATCGGCCAGACCGTACGACGGCTTCACAGCGATCGACGCTTCCACGCCCGACACCGTTTCGCGTGCGGACACCGAGAGCAGGCCATCGGCATCCACCTGATACGTCACGCGGATGCGCGCGGCGCCGGCCACCATTGCCGGGATACCGCGCAACTCGAAACGCGCCAGCGACCGGCAATCGCTCGCGAGTTCGCGCTCGCCTTGCAGCACGTGGATCGCCATCGCCGTCTGGCCGTCCTTGAACGTGGTGAATTCCTGCGCGCGCGCGACGGGAATCGTGCTGTTGCGCGGGATGATCTTTTCAACCAGGCCACCCATCGTCTCGACGCCGAGCGACAGCGGGATCACGTCGAGCAACAGCCAGTCTTCACCGGGCGCACGGTTGCCGGCCAGCAGGTTGGCCTGCATGGCAGCACCAATGGCGACCACTTGGTCCGGATCGAGGTTCGTGAGCGGCGTGCGGCCAAACAGCTGCCCCACGGCACGACGGATGATCGGCATACGCGTGGCGCCGCCCACCAGCACGACGCCCTTCACGTCTTCCACTGTCACGCCTGCATCGCGCAACGCGCGGCGCACCGGCGACAGCGTCTTTTGCACGAGGTTGGCCGTCAGTTCGGCGAAGGTCTCGGCGGTCAGCACGAGGTGCACGGTCTCGCCGGTGGAGAGCATCGCGTCAATCTCGGTGCTGTCAGCGGTGGAGAGCCATTCCTTGGCGGCGCGCGCCTTGTTCAGCAGCAGGCGCGTGTCTTCGGCCGAGAGCGGTTGCAGGCCGGCTTGCTCGACGATCCAGCACACGACGCGCTGGTCGAAATCGTCACCGCCGAGCGCGGAGTCGCCGCCCGTCGACATCACCTCGAACACGCCCTTGGTGAGCTTGAGCACCGAGATGTCGAACGTCCCGCCCCCCAGGTCATAGACGGCGTAAATGCCTTCGGCGGCGTTGTCTAGGCCGTAGGCGATGGCGGCCGCGGTCGGCTCATTCAGCAGACGCAGCACGTTCAGACCGGCCAGCTTGGCGGCGTCCTTGGTGGCTTGGCGCTGCGCATCGTCAAAGTATGCCGGCACGGTGATGACGGCGCCGACAAGCTCATCGCCGAGCGTATCTTCCGCGCGCTGCCGCAGCGTGGCGAGAATCTCGGCCGACACCTCCACCGGGCTTTTCACGCCGGCCACGGTCTTCAACTGCACCATGCCGGGCGCGTCGACGAAGTCGTACGGCGTGTTCTCGATGTGGGCAACATCCTTCAGGCCGCGCCCCATGAAACGCTTGACCGAGATGATGGTGTTTTTCGGGTCGCGCACGGCTTCGGCCTGCGCCTTGTAGCCGATGTGGGCGCCGCCCGAGGGCAGATAGCGCACCACGGAGGGCAACAGCGGGCGCCCCTGATCGTCGGGCAACACTTCCGGCACGCTGCTGCGCACGGAGGCTACCAGCGAGTTGGTCGTGCCCAGGTCGATACCGACCGCCAGACGGCGCTGGTGCGGTGCGGGCGATTCGCCGGGTTCGGAAATCTGCAGTAAAGCCATGGGGATGTCTCGATTGCGCGGGTGGGCTGCCTGCCGGGGCAAACCAAACATTGTCGCAAATTCTGGGTTCTAGTCGTCCAGCCGGTTGATAGCCTCGGCGGTGTCGCGTTCGATCTTTTCGATGAACATCAGTTGGCGCACGGCATCGGCTGCCGCCGCGGTGTTGCCATCGCCACCGAGCAGGCCGGACAGCGCCTGATAGCGCGTACGTTTTTCCTTGCGCAGCATGGTCAGCAAATCGTCGAGCGCATCAACGTTGCGCTCGGCCTTGGCGTCGCCGAGCGTTTCGCGCCATTCCATTTGCTGCATCAGAAACGCGGGCGGCATGGCCGTGTTGTTCTCGGCCTGCACGTCGATACCCCGCAGGTGCAGCAGATACGTCGCCCGTTTGAGCGGATCACGCAACGTCTGATAGGCCTCGTTGGCGCGCGTGGCCCATTGCATGGCAACGCGGCGTTCGGCGTCACCTGCATGGGCGTAACGATCGGGATGCGCCTGCGACTGCACGGTGCGATAGGCAGCGTTCAGCGCGTCGTCGTCGACCTCGAAGTGCTCGGGCAGGCCGAAGAGGGAAAAATGCGTCGTGTTTGCGGACAAACCGGAATTCATGAATAAAAAAAGCGGCCGCGCCGCCTCGTGTTCCTTCGTGTTCCTTATTCGACCGGTTCACCCCGATCGCACTTCAGGCATTCCACAACCACGCCGATCTTGCTGGCGCGCCCGGCTTCGGTTTCTGTCCAGGGCCGCAGCTGCCAAGGCGGATCGTGGCGCATGTGCTGCCCGTGCCCACACGCGAGACGGGCGACCCAGTGGCCCTCCTCGTCCCGCTCGAAACCGACAATCGCTTGCTTCAATGTGCCCCGCTCACACGCGGAACGACTCGCCGCAACCGCATTCGTCCTTAACGTTCGGGTTGTTGAAGCGGAAACCTTCGTTCAGCCCTTCACGTGCGTAGTCCAGCTCGGTGCCGTCGATGTACGGCAGGCTCTTCGGATCGACGATCACCTTGACGCCGTTGGATTCGAAGACCTGGTCTTCGGCGGCAATCTCATCTGCGTATTCGAGCTTGTAGGCGAGGCCCGAACAGCCCGTGGTCTTCACGCCCACGCGCAGGCCCACGCCTTTGCCACGGCGGGTCAGGTAGCGGGAAACGTGCTGCGCGGCCTTGTCGGTCAGGGTGATCATGCTGCGTCCTTTCTATCCAAACGGGCTCAGGCAGCCTTCTGCTCGGCCGAACCGTGCTTTTCCTTGTAGTCGGCCACGGCCGCCTTGATGGCGTCTTCAGCCAGGATCGAGCAGTGGATCTTCACCGGCGGCAGGGCCAGCTCTTCAGCGATGGCGGTGTTGCGGATTTCCAGCGCCTGGTCCAGCGTCTTGCCCTTCACCCATTCGGTTACCAGCGACGACGAAGCGATGGCCGAACCGCAGCCGTAGGTCTTGAACTTTGCGTCTTCGATCACGCCTTGCTCGTTGACCTTGATCTGCAGCTTCATCACGTCGCCGCAAGCCGGCGCGCCGACCATGCCGGTACCGACCGTATCGTCGCCCTTCTCGAACGAACCGACGTTGCGCGGGTTTTCGTAATGGTCCAGAACCTGGTTGCTGTAAGACATTTCACACCTCTTTCAATCGTTGGCTGGCGCGGGGGCGCCTGTTATCCGTCAAACGCCGCGCTCAGTGCGCCGCCCATTGAATGCTGTTCAGATCCACGCCGTCCTTGTACATCTCCCACAGCGGAGACAGGTCGCGCAACTTGCCGATCTTGCTCTTGAGCAGTTCGACCACGTAATCGACTTCTTCTTCGGTCGTGAAGCGGCCCACCGTGAAGCGGATCGAGCTGTGTGCCAGTTCGTCGTTGCGGCCCAGGGCGCGCAGCACGTACGACGGCTCCAGCGAGGCCGACGTGCAAGCCGAGCCCGACGACACGGCGACGTCCTTGATCGCCATGATCAGCGACTCGCCTTCCACAAAGTTGAAGCTGATGTTGAGGTTGTGCGGCACACGGGCTTCCATGTCGCCGTTCACGTAGACCTCTTCCATCGTGTTCAGGCCGCGGTACAGGCGGTCGCGAAGCATGCGGATGCGCTCGTTTTCGGTCGCCATTTCTTCCTTGGCGATGCGGAAAGCCTCACCCATGCCGACGATCTGATGCGTGGCCAGCGTGCCCGAACGCATGCCGCGCTCGTGGCCGCCGCCGTGCATCTGCGCTTCGATGCGGATACGCGGCTTGCGTCGCACGTACAGCGCACCGATACCCTTCGGCCCATACGTCTTGTGCGCCGAGAACGACATCAGATCGACCTTCAGCTTCTGCAGGTCGATTTCCACCTTGCCCGTCGCCTGCGCAGCATCGACGTGGAAGATCACGCCCTTCTCGCGGCAGATTTCGCCCAGCGTTTCGATGTCTTGAATGACGCCGATTTCGTTGTTCACCATCATCACCGAGGCGAGGATGGTGTCGGGGCGAATGGCTTGCTTGAAGACGTCGGTATCGATC
Organism: Ralstonia edaphi; assembly: GCF_958350185.1. Taxonomy (NCBI): domain Bacteria; kingdom Pseudomonadati; phylum Pseudomonadota; class Betaproteobacteria; order Burkholderiales; family Burkholderiaceae; genus Ralstonia; species Ralstonia edaphi. The sequence goes on along the minus strand of NZ_CATWHI010000005.1, from coordinate 65,060 downwards.
AGGCCGTTGTCCTTCACGTCCAGGTACGTCACTTCAAAGCCCTGGCGCTCCAGCTCACGCGTCGTGTCCAGCACAGCCTTGTGCTCGGTCTTGACGGTGATGATGTGCTTGCCCTTGCTGCTGTAGAAGTTGGCGGCGCCCTTGATGGCAAGGTTGTCGGACTCGGTGGCGCCGGACGTCCACACGATTTCGCGCGGGTCGGCATTCACCAGCGCGGCAACCTGCTCGCGCGCGGTCTCGACGGCCTTCTCGGCTTCCCACCCAAACGGGTGGCTGCGCGAAGCCGGATTGCCGAAGCTCTCGCGCAGGTACGGAATCATCTTGTCGACCACGCGCGGGTCCACCGGCGTCGTCGCGGAATAGTCCATGTAGATGGGAAGCTGCAGGGTGCTCATATCTTGTCTGCCTTGTGTGGGGGGCGATGTTCTTGTCTGACGCCGGCGTCGTGGCCGGCCTCACGCTGGCGCAATTACGACTGCGCCAGACTGAAAACGGAGTTCACCAGGGGGGCGCGCTTGACCGGCTCGGCGGCGACCGACGTGGCCGCCGGGGCGTCGACGGTGCGCGCGCGTGCCGGGGCACGTTCGCGGCGCGCCGGACGCGCTTCACGCATGTCCTGAATCACTTCGGGCTGACGCTCGCGTTGCTGATCGACCAGGTTCTGCAGCGACACCGAATCGAGATACTCGACCATCTTCTGATTGAGCGTGGCCCACAGATCGTGCGTCATGCAGCGCCCCGTGTGACCGCCGACATGCTCTTCCCCGCCGCAGTTGCCCTTGCCGCCGCATTGGGTGGCATCGAGTGGCTCATCCACGGCAATGATGATGTCGGCAACGGTCACGTCGTCGGCACGGCGCGCGAGGCTGTAGCCGCCGCCCGGACCGCGCACGCTTTCCACGATTTCGTGGCGGCGCAGTTTGCCGAACAGCTGCTCCAGATACGACAGCGAAATCTTCTGACGCTGGCTGATGCCAGCCAGCGTGACCGGGCCCTGCTCTTGGCGTAGCGCCAAGTCAATCATGGCGGTGACCGCGAAGCGGCCTTTGGTGGTCAATCTCATGGCGTCGGGGAAATACCTGATCGTTTTGCTCAAGTATAAAGGAACCCGACAAAATCGGTCAACTAAGGCGTCGGGGGATTCCGCGTCGCAGCAAGGGGATTTGCAAAGCCCGAAAAACGGGATGGCCACGCGGCAGGCCGTATTGTGGACCAAAACAATCAACCACGTTCGATAGGGCTATCACGCCACTTGCGCAGCGCAACTTGCGCGCCATGCCAGACGCGACGTCACTGCGGGTTTTTCCTTATGCGGTGAAAAGCGCAATTTCATTGACTTCTATTACGCGGTAGCCGAGACTGTCATGTACGCAAACGTTTGCGAAGCGCGAGGCGCGATTGCCCTTAGGAATGCCTTACGGCGTGACCTGGCAACGACGCCCCGCACTCACCCGCCCCAGATAGGACTCTTCCTGGAGGAGACACCATGGATATCCGCCGTCGCCGCGCCCTGCAACTTGGCGCGGGCTCTGCCGTAGCTGCTGCCCTGCCGTTCCCGTTTTCGCTCGCGTACGCCGCCAATCAGCCGCCCAAGGTGGCGCTGGTCATGAAATCGCTCGCCAACGAGTTCTTCCTGACCATGGAGAACGGCGCGCGCAAGCATCAGAAGGACCATGCGTCTGAGTACACGCTGCTGACCAACGGCATTCGCGACGAAACCGACACCGCCGGGCAGATCCGCCTGGTTGAGCAGATGCTCGTCGCGCGTGTTGACGCGCTGGTGCTGGCGCCGGCCGACTCCAAGGCGTTGGTGCCGGTCGTCAAGAAGGCCGTGGACGCGGGCATTCTCGTCATCAACATCGATAACCGGCTGGACCCGGCGGCGCTCAAGGAAAAGGGCCTTAACGTGCCTTTCGTGGGGCCGGACAACCGCAAGGGCGCGCGACTGGTGGGCGACTTCGTTGCCAAGTCGCTCAAGCCGGGCGACGCCGTGGGCATCATCGAAGGCATTCCGACCACCACGAACGCCCAGCAGCGCACCGCTGGTTTCAAGGACGCGGCCGAAGCTGCCAAGCTGAAGATCGTCGGCGTGCAATCGGGCGAATGGGAAATCGACAAGGGCAACAAGGTGGCGGCTGCCATGCTGCGCTCCGAGCCCGACTTGAAGGCTCTGCTGTGCGGCAACGACAATATGGCGATCGGCGCCGTATCGGCAGTGCGCGCCGCAGGCAAGCTGGGCAAGGTGTTGATTGGCGGCTATGACAACATCGAAGCCATCAAGGCCATGCTGGCAGATGGCCGTGTCGTTGCAACGGCTGATCAGCACGCCGATCAGCAAGCCGTCTACGGCATCGAGACCGCACTGAAGGCGCTGGCCTCCAAGACGCCGCAGGCGAAGCTGTCCGGTGTCGTCGAGACGCCGGTCAACCTCGTCACGCGTTCCTGACCTTACAGACCGGCCAGCCGCCGCCAGCCATGTCTGCCGCTTACGAACCGCGCCCACCGCTGCTGCGTGTTTCGGCCGTCAGCAAGCACTACGCCGCCCCCGTGCTGCGAGAGATCGATCTCGACGTGCATGCGGGCGAGGTGCTTGCGCTCACGGGAGAAAACGGTGCCGGCAAGAGCACGCTGTCCAAGATCCTCTGCGGGCTCGAGACTGCGACCTCTGGGTCGATGACGCTGGCCGGCACGCTGTACGCACCCGATTCACGCAACGCAGCCGAAGCGCTGGGCGTGCGCATGGTGCTGCAGGAACTGAGCATGGTGCCGACGCTGACGGTGGCCGAAAACCTGTTCCTGGGCGACCTGCCCCGGCGGCTCGGTTTTGTGGATCGCTCCGCGTTGCGTCATCGGGCCGAACAGGCGCTCGCGCGCGTGGGCCTTGACCTCGACCCGTGGACGCCCGTCCAGACGCTGGGCATCGGCCACCGGCAGATGATCGAGATTGCCCGCGCGCTGGCCAGCGCATGCCGTGTGCTGATCCTCGACGAGCCGACGGCAATGCTGAGCGCGCACGAGAGCGCCACGCTGTTCGAGCGCATCGACGCGCTGCGCCGCGAAGGCGTGGCCATCGTCTACATCTCGCACCGCCTGGACGAACTCGCGCGCATTGCCGATCGCATCGTCGTGCTGCGTGACGGCAAGCTTGTGACCGATGCGCCGGCTGCGACAGTCTCGCAGGATGCGCTGATCCAGGCGATGGTCGGCCGCGACGTGGCCGCCTCGTCCGAAACGCAGCGGGCTGCGCGCGAACCATGGCTCGGCGACACCTCACCTGCGCTGCGGGTGACCGGCCTCACGCGTGCTCCGGCCGTGCTGGACGTGAGCTTCGACGTGGCGCCCGGAGAGATCTTCGGCATCGCGGGGCTGGTCGGCGCGGGGCGCACGGAATTGCTGCGGCTGATCTTCGGTGCGGACCGCGCGGATGCGGGCACCGTCGAGGTCGGCTCGCCCCTGGCGCCTGCGCGCATCCGCTCGCCAGGCGATGCAGTACGCCACGGCATCAGCCTGCTCACCGAAGACCGCAAGGACGAAGGCCTGATGCTGAGCCTGCCCATCGCCACAAACATCGCGCTGGGCAACATGCCGGGCGTCACGAAGCGCGGCTGGCTGCAACCCGCGCAAGAGCGTGCGCTGGCGCAGCGGCACATCGGCGCCCTGCGGGTCCGGTGCGCGGGTCCGGAGCAGCCGGTGGGTGAACTGTCCGGCGGCAATCAGCAGAAGGTGGCCATCGCCCGCTGGCTGGAGCGCGACACGCCCGTGCTGCTGTTCGATGAGCCCACGCGAGGTGTGGACGTGGGCGCCAAGTTCGACATCTACACGCTGCTCGAGGCGCTGGCGGCGCGAGGCAAGGCGCTGGTCGTGGTGTCGAGCGATCTGCGCGAACTCATGCAGTTGTGTGACCGCATCGGCGTCATGCGCGCCGGGCGGCTCACGCACATCTTCCAACGCGGTGGCTGGAGCCAGGACGCCCTACTCGCCGCCGCCTTTGGTGAATCGGGCGAATCCGATTCACCAGCACCTCAATCCCCCTCGGAGACCGCTGATGCGCTCTGATTCCACCCTGCCCCCGACGCCGCCCGCAGCAGGCACCGGCACGCGCGCGGCGCTGGGCATGTCGCTTGGCACGATCGGCGGATTGCTCGCCGCGCTGATCGCCATGCTGGCGCTGTTCGGCACGCTGTCTCCGACGTTCTTCTCGCTGCCCACGTTCACAACCATCGCCAATGAGATCCCCGACTTGCTGGTGATGGCGGTGGGCATGACGTTCATCCTGATGATCGGCGGCATTGATTTGTCGGTCGGCTCGGTGCTGGCGCTGTCGGCGTCGGTGCTGTCCGTCGCCATGACCAAGTTGGGCTGGGGCCTGTTGCCCGCGGCGCTGGCGGGCGTGGCGCTGGCCACGGCGGCCGGCATGCTGACCGGCGCGGTCACGGTGCACTGGGGCATTCCGTCGTTCATCGTGTCGCTGGGTGTGCTGGAAATGGCGCGCGGCCTCGCCTACAGCCTCACCGATTCGCGCACCGTGTACATCGGCAGCGCGGTCGACTGGCTGGCCAACCCCATCGCGCTGGGCATTGCGCCGTCGTTCCTGATTGCGATTGCCATCACGGTGGTTGGCCAGATCGTGCTGGTGCGCACGGTGTTCGGCCGCTACCTCGTGGCCATCGGCACCAATGAAGAAGCCGTGCGGCTGGCGGGAGTGAACCCCCGCCCCTACAAGATTGCGGTGTTCGCGCTGATGGGGCTGCTCTCGGGCATGGCTGCGCTGTTCCAGGTGTCGCGCCTGGAAGCCGCCGACCCGAATGCCGGCGTGGGCATGGAGCTGCAGGTGATCGCGGCCGTGGTGATCGGCGGCACGAGCCTGATGGGTGGGCGCGGCTCGGTCGTGCGCACGCTGTTCGGCGTGCTGATCATCTCGGTGCTCGAATCGGGCCTTGCGCAGATCGGCGCCTCCGAGCCCACCAAACGCATTATCACGGGCGCGGTCATCGTCGCGGCCGTTGTCATGGATACCTATCGCAGCAAGCGCAACCGCAGCAAGCACCATTAAGAGACAGAGGAGATCGACATGGCAACCATCAAGGACGTGGCCGCATTGGCCGGAGTTTCGTTCACCACCGTCTCGCACGTCATCAACAACACAAGGCCGGTCAACGCCGAGACCCGCAAGCGCGTGGAAGAAGCCATCCGGGCCACGCGCTATGTGCCCAGCGCCGTGGCGCGCTCGCTCAAGCACCGCACCACGCGCACCATCGGCGTGCTCGTGCCCACCGCCACCAACCCGTACTTTGCGGAGCTGGCGCGGGGCATTGAAGATGTGTGCGCTGCCGCCGGCTACAGCGTCATCCTCTGCAACTCCGACGACGACCCGCGCAAGCAGCGCGACTACCTGCGCGTGCTGATGGAAAAACGCGTCGACGGCATCATCGTGAGCAGCGCCGGGCCGGATACGGCATTGGTGGAAGCGCTTGGTGAATCCGCCCTGCCCATCGTGATGGTCGACCGCCCGACCGAAGGCATCCAGGCCGATCAGGTGCAGGTGGATCACGAAGAAGGCGCGTACATGGCGACCAAGCATCTGCTGGAACTCGGCCACCGCCGCATCGCCTGCATCAGTGGGCCGTCGGCGCTGAGCGTGACGGCAGAGCGCCTGGCCGGTTTCCACCGCGCGCTGCGCGAAGCCGGCGTACCGGAAGCCTCTGCCCGCATTGCCGAAGGCGATTTCACGAGCCCCGGCGGCTACCGCGCCGCGCGCCAGCTGCTGACCGAAGGCGAGATGCCCACCGCCATCTTTGCCGGCAATGACCTGATGGGCATCGGTGCGCTGCGGGCTGCGGCCGAGCTTGGCATTCCCGTGCCGAAGGCGCTTTCCGTGATGGGCTTTGACGATATCGAGCTCAGCCGCTACGTCTATCCGGCGCTGTCCACTGTCGGCCAATCGATTCGCCAGCTGGGCGAGACCACCGCGCAGACGCTGCTCGAGCACCTCGGCGACAACGCCCTGCGGCACCCCGTGGAAGAGCCGCGTGCGCGCCGCATCGTGCTGCCGCCGCGCCTGTCTCTGCGGGAGTCGACCGCCGAACCCGAGCGCCCGGCACGCGCCGCCTGATTCCGCATTCCTTTCACGCTTTCAACGTAGTCCCGCCATGGTGGCCAAGCGCCCTTCCGCCTCTTCCGCGCACCCCGCTGCCGACGTGCTGATCGTCGGCAGCTTGAACATGGATCTCGTGATCCGCACGCCCCGCTTGCCGCGTCCCGGGCAAACGGTTGCAGCCCCTGCGCTGGAAACCATCCCCGGCGGCAAGGGCGCCAATCAGGCTGTGGCAGCCGCCCGCCTGGGGGCCCGCGTCGCCATGCTCGGCTGCGTCGGTGATGACGCATACGGCACTGCGTTACGCGACGGCCTGCGCCGCGAAGGCGTGGAGACATCGATGGTCTCGGTGCACGCCGGAGCGGCCACCGGCATCGCGTGCGTGACCGTGGCCAACAGCGGTCAGAACACCATCGTCATCGTGGCCGGCGCCAACGAATTGCTGACGCCCGCCATGATCGAAGCGCAGCGTGCCGCATTCGAACGCGCGCGCGTGATCGTCTGTCAGTTGGAATCGCCCCCGGATGCGGTGGAATGCGCGCTGAAGCTGGGCCAGCGGCTTGACAAGACGGTCATCCTGAACCCGGCGCCTGCAATCGGCCCACTGCCTACCCCGTGGCTGGCCGCCTGCGATTACCTGATCCCGAACGAAACAGAGGCCGCGCTGCTGACGGCCCGGCCCGTCGATTCGCCCGAAGCTGCGCTGGATGCCGCTGCTGATCTCCACGCGCAAGGCGCGCGGCACGTGATTGTCACGCTGGGCGCGCGCGGCGTTGCCTATGTGGATGCACACTCGCGCGTGCTGATGCCGGCCCCCACAGCGCACGCCATCGATACCACAGCGGCCGGCGATACGTTCGTTGGCGCACTGGCTGCGGCGCTCGCGGAAGATGCGGCCCCCGCTGCGGCCATCGAGTTTGGGCAGGCCGCGGCGGCCGTGTCGGTCACGCGGCTTGGCGCGCAGCCATCGATTCCGTTCCGCAGCGAGTTGGGCGCACCTGTCGCGCCCGCACCCCACTAGACCGGTGTGCTGGTGCTGGGCGGCGTGCTCGCAGTCGGGGCACGTGGGACCAACAGGCACAGCGGATCCCGCAAGATGCGCCGCCACACGGCGCCCGTCACGCGCTTGCGATCGACGCCGCGAAGGTTGCGCGAGCGCATCGCCATGTTGAAGGCCAACGCAAACGACACCAGAACGTTCAGCACGCCCATCAGCGCAATGCCGGCCACGGCAAGCCAGAACGGCGCGGTGTGCATGACGCTGGGGCCAAGCACGCCCACGGCCGTCGCCACCGCACCCGTCGACAGCGTGACATGTCGCACCTCCATATGCGGGCCGAAAAAGGACAGGATCTCCGGCCCCAGCCCGAGCATGAATCCCAGCGAGACGTTGGCGACAATGCCCGACAGATTGCGCTTCCAGAAGCTGGCAATGCGCTGTGCGCCCTGGGTGCCGACCATGAAGCGCAGGCGCCGGTGATAGGCAATCACATCGTGCACACGATGCAGCGCAAACCAGTTGTCGGCCCAACCCGCCGCCAGGCTTGAGGCCCACAGCAGCACACCCGTGAAGATGGCGTACAGCGGTGTCGGCCCGAGAATCGAAAACGACTCGATGGTCGCCATCGCCTTCGCGGCCGAAATCAGGTCCGCATGGAACAACCGCCCGGCCAGCCACTGCACCAGGAAAGCCACCGGCGCCACGGCCACCAGGTTGCCGGCGATCGCTGCCGCGTTGGAGCGGATCATGGCGACGGTATCGTCGACAAAGCGGTCCAGCCCTTCCTGGCGCCCCACCTGGTCCAGCCGATGCGCCAACGCGGGCGCCGTCATGGCGGGTTGCTTGGTGGCCAGCGTGAAATGCGCGAAATGGATGCCGAGAAAGCTGAGCGCATAGTTGATCGACGCGAACAGCCCTTCGGTAAAGCGCGACAGATGCGCTCCGGTGATGAAGAACTTGATGTACACCGTGGCCGCCGTGATGACGCCACCGCCCGCTGCGGCCTTCACCATCGCCCCGTATTCCTTGCCGTCGCGGGTGATGTAGTGCTCGCCGCTCTCGGCAGACCGCTCGACCACCTTGCGCGCCAGATCAGCGAACGTGGAGCGGATCAGATACCCCACGCTGCGGCGATGCTGGCTGGCCGACACCAGCTCGGCCGTCATATGCACGAAGCGACGCGAGCCCTGCGTGTCCGCCCATGCCGTCAGCAGCAAATCGATACGGCCCAGCCACGCCTTCATGCGCTCAACCTGGAAGACGACTTCCACTGAGACGCCGTTCTCGTCCAGATGCTGATACACGCTGGCCGTCGCCGTTCGGCAGCGGTCCAGCACGGCGCGGAAATAGTTGAGTTCCTGCAGGAACCGCTCGGGGCTTGCCAGCGCCGTGTTGGGCCGCTCCAGGAAGATCGCGTTGGCCGCATCGGCGAGCAAGTAAAACGGAGAATCGGTGAGTTCCGCATGGTCCATACGGCTGCGAATGCCGCGCGACAACCCGGCCGCGCGCACCTGGCTGATCAGGATCTGGATGCTGATACCGAGGCTGCGCTCCAGTCGTGTCTGGCCTACAGCGTGCTCGTCATCGCTCATCCCGGCGCGGAACAGCCCGTAAAGGCGCGTGACCAGTTCGTCGTCCAGACCGTCGACCCACTGCGCGTCGGTCGGCCCCACAAACAGCAGTGCAAACAATGTCGCCAGTTGCGCCTGATTCGGGGCGGGCGGCAGCCAGCGCGCCTGCCAGCGGTCGATCAATTCGCTCCAGAAACCCGAGCGTGACGACAACCCCGTATCGCACAGCAGCGACACCGGATCGTTGTCCTGCACGATGCTGCGCAATGTCTGCCCGACGCGCTCTGCCAAGGCCGGATTGTTCTCCAGCACTTGCAGCAGATAACGCAGGCGGGCATAACGCCACGACTCTGAGGCCGCGCCCGCAGGCCTGTCCGCGCGGCGCAGCCAGTAGCCCAGTTCGATCAGCCATTCATTGCGTTCGGCCAGGCTGCGCGTGGGCTCAAACTGCGCCAGGATGGCATCGAGTTGATGGCTGGCGTGCCGGGACGCGCGCCACTTGCGCCACGGGTTAAGCAAAAAATCGAACATCGAACTCCCTTGATGGCAGACGCGTGCAGCAAGCGCTGCAGCAGGTGCCGGCTCCCCGGTCAGGCGACGCGCACGGCCCGAATTTGATCTGAAATGATGTCAACAGCAACCCCTGCCACCTGCAACGAGGTGGCGGGGTTTCAAGCGGAGGCCGCGCGATTCAGGCGGCCGGAACGATGTGGTCTTCGCCGCTCGCCCCAAAGAGCTGCGACTTGAGCTTGGCAAGCTGATCGCGCACCGCCGCCGCCTTTTCGAATTCGAGATTCTTGGCGTGATCGAGCATCTGTTTTTCCAGGCGCTTGATTTCCTTGGACGCCTGCTTCTCGCTCATGTCTTCGTACTTGGCGGCCTCTTGCGCGGCCTTCAGTTCCGCGCGCGCGTCGTCGACGTTGTACACGCCATCGATGATGTCCTTGATGCGTTTGACGACGCCGCGCGGCGTGATGCCATGCGCCTCGTTGTGGGCGATCTGCTTGGCGCGGCGGCGCTCGGTTTCGTCGATCGCCTTCTTCATTGAATCGGTCATGCGGTCCGCATACAGGATGGCGGTACCGTTCACGTTGCGCGCCGCGCGGCCGATGGTCTGGATGAGCGAGCGCTCGGCGCGCAGGAAACCTTCCTTGTCCGCATCCAGGATCGCCACGAGCGACACCTCGGGAATGTCCAGCCCCTCGCGCAGCAGGTTGATGCCGACCAGCACGTCGAAGGTGCCCAGTCGCAGGTCACGGATGATCTCCACGCGCTCGACGGTGTCGATGTCCGAATGCAGGTAGCGGACCTTGATGCCGTTCTCCGACAGAAACTCGGTCAACTGCTCGGCCATGCGCTTGGTGAGCGTCGTTACCAGCACGCGCTCGCCAGCCTCGACGCGCACGTGGATCTCAGACAGCAGATCGTCGACCTGCGTTGTCGCCGGGCGCACCTCGATGATCGGGTCGACAAGGCCCGTGGGGCGCACGACCTGCTCGACGACTTCCGTGCCGGCGGTCTTCTTTTCGTAATCCCCCGGCGTGGCGGACACGAACGTCACCTGCCGCATCTTGGTCTCGAATTCGGCGAATTTCAGCGGCCGGTTGTCGAGCGCAGAAGGCAGGCGGAAACCATATTCGGCCAGCGTTTCCTTGCGCGCGCGGTCACCGTTGTACATGCCGTTGAGCTGGCCAATCAGCACGTGCGATTCATCCAGGAACATCAGCGCATCCGGCGGCAGGTAATCGACCAGCGTCGGCGGCGGCTCGCCCGGCGCAGAGCCAGACAGGTGCCGCGAATAGTTTTCGATGCCCTTGCAGAAGCCCAGCTCCTGCAGCATCTCCAGATCGAAGCGCGTGCGCTGCTCCAGCCGCTGCGCTTCCACCAGCTTGTTTTCCTTGTAGAAGAAATCGAGCCGCTCGCGCAGTTCGGCCTTGATGGTTTCGATGGCGCGCAGCACGGTCTCGCGCGGCGTCACGTAGTGGCTCGAGGGGTACACCGTGAAGCGCGGAATCTTTTGCCGCACACGGCCCGTCAGCGGATCGAACAGTTGCAGCGATTCGACTTCATCGTCGAACAGCTCCAGGCGCACGGCCATTTCTGCGTGCTCGGCGGGGAAGATGTCGACCGTGTCGCCGCGCACGCGGAAGGTCCCGCGCTGGAAATCCGTCTCGTTGCGCGTGTACTGCATGGCGATCAGGCGTGCGATCACGTCGCGCTGGCTGACCTTGTCGCCTGCGCGCAGCGTCAGGATCATCTGGTGGTATTCGCTCGGGTTGCCGATACCGTAGATGGCCGAGACGGTGGCCACGATCACCACATCGCGGCGCTCCAGCAGGCTCTTGGTGGCGGAGAGCCGCATCTGCTCGATGTGCTCGTTGATCGACGAATCCTTCTCGATGAACAGGTCGCGCTGCGGCACATAGGCCTCAGGTTGGTAGTAGTCGTAGTACGAGACGAAGTATTCGACTGCATTGCGCGGGAAGAACTCGCGGAACTCCGAATACAGCTGCGCCGCCAGCGTCTTGTTCGGCGCAAAGACAATCGCCGGACGACCTACGCGCGCGATCACATTCGCCATGGTGAACGTCTTGCCCGAGCCCGTGACGCCCAGCAGTGTCTGGTACGACAGGCCGTCTTCGATGTTCTCGACGAGCTGGCGGATCGCCTCCGGCTGGTCGCCGGCCGGCGGGTACGGCTGGTACAACTGGAACGGGGAGCCCTCGAAAGTCACGAATTTCGACTCGTCGTGCGGGCTGGGGACTTGGCTCAGATCGGTCATGGCGGGGGGCAGGATGGCAGCGCAGAAAGTCGACAAAGTGACTCGCACGCCCTTAGCAAATGAGGACGGCAGCGGCAATTGCAACCAATCGTCTAGTGTAGCGTGCGGCCCGGGCAATCGTTTGGACGACCGGGCCCGCAGATCTGTACCGGCCGTTGAAACGCTTTAGGCGCCTGTTCTGCAAGGATTTTTCGGGCGATTAGAGCGTGTATTCGGTACAATCCATCTTCGTGCGCGCCTCGTTGTACATCTGGCGCCGGGCGAGCCGCCCCGGAGTCCGCGCCGCACCGCCTGCAAGATCCCACCGAATTCCGAACCAACCGATCGAGACATCTCATGTCGCTTTTCTCTGCCGTCGAACTGGCCCCGCGCGACCCCATCCTGGGCCTGAATGAAGCTTTCAACGCCGATACCCGCAGCACCAAAGTGAATCTGGGCGTGGGCGTGTACTTCACCGACGAAGGGAAAATTCCGGTGCTGCGCGCCGTACAGGAAGCCGAAAAGGCCCGCCTGGCTGCCGCTGCCCCGCGCGGCTACCTGCCGATCGAAGGCATTGCCGCCTACGACCAGGCCGTGCAGAAACTGCTGTTCGGCGCTGAGTCGCCGCTCATCACCGAAGGCCGTGTGGTCACCGCGCAAGCCCTGGGCGGCACCGGCGCACTGAAGATCGGCGCCGACTTCCTCAAGCGTCTGTACCCGAACGCCAAGGTCGCGATTTCCGACCCGAGCTGGGAAAACCACCGCGCGCTGTTCGAGTCGGCCGGCTTCGAAGTCGTCAACTATGCGTACTACGATGCCCCGTCGCACGGCCTGAACTTCGCCGGCATGATGGATTCGCTGAACAGCTACGCGCCGAACACGATCGTCGTGCTGCACGCCTGCTGCCACAACCCGACCGGCGTGGACATGACCACCGAGCAGTGGAAGCAGGTCGTGGAAGTCATCAAGGCCAAGAACCTGATCCCGTTCCTCGACATGGCCTACCAAGGCTTTGCCGACGGCATCCAGCAAGACGGCCTGGCGGTGCGTCTGTTTGCCGAATCCGGCCTGCCGTTCTTCGTCTCCAGCTCGTTCTCGAAGTCGTTCTCGCTGTACGGCGAGCGCGTCGGCGCGCTGTCGATCGTGACGACCAGCAAGGACGAAGCCACCCGCGTGCTGTCGCAAGTCAAGCGCGTGATCCGCACGAACTACTCGAACCCGCCGACCCACGGCGGCACGATCGTCGCCAGCGTGCTGACGAGCCCCGAGCTGCGCGCGATGTGGGAACAGGAACTGGGCGAAATGCGCGACCGCATCAAGTCGATGCGCAACGCGCTGGTCGACAAGCTGGCCGCCAAGGGCGTGAAGACCGATTTCTCGTTCGTGAAGGCGCAACGCGGCATGTTCTCGTACTCGGGCCTGACCTCCGCGCAAGTGGATCGCCTGCGTACCGAGCACGGCATCTACGCCGTGTCGACCGGCCGCATTTGCGTGGCCGCGCTGAATACGCACAACATCGACGCCGTGGTGAATGCCATCGCTGATGTCCTGTAAGGTGCGGTAGGCATCACGCCTCACGGGCAATTGCAAAAAGAAAAGCGGCTTCGGCCGCTTTTTTGCTGCATCGGACTAGACTGACACGGGCGCATCATAGAAGCAGCGCAACACTCCGTTATCAGGGTTTATGCTGCATCGCGGTAACGTGCACCCAGGTGCATAATCGTTTGCGTCGCCTTCGCCACCAGAGATCGGTCCAGCCATGCTTTACCAGCTTCACGAATTCCAGCGCGCCCTGCTCAGCCCCATGACGGCTTGGGCCCAGGCCACTGCCAAGACCTTCACCAACCCCCTGAGTCCGCTGTCCCTGATGCCCGGCGCGCAACGCTACGCTGCGGGCTACGAGCTGCTGTATCGCCTGGGCAAGGAGTACGAGAAGCCGGAATTCGGCATCCGCTCCGTCAAGTCCAACGGCCGCGACATTCCGATCGTTGAGCAGACCATCATCGAGAAGCCGTTCTGCCGCCTGATCCGCTTCAAGCGCTACGCCGACGACGCCGAGACCATCAAGCTGCTCAAGGATGAGCCCGTCGTGCTGGTGTGCGCACCGCTGTCGGGTCACCACTCCACGCTGCTGCGCGACACCGTGCGCACGCTGCTGCAGGATCACAAAGTCTACGTGACCGACTGGATCGATGCGCGCATGGTGCCGGTCGAAGAAGGTGCGTTCCACCTGTCGGACTACATCAACTACATCCGCGAGTTCATCAACTACATTGGCGCCGACAAGCTGCACGTGATTTCAGTGTGCCAGCCGACGGTGCCGGTGCTGGCCGCCATCTCGCTGATGGCCTCGGACGGCGAGAAGACGCCGCGCACGATGACCATGATGGGCGGCCCGATCGACGCCCGCAAGAGCCCGACCGCCGTCAACTCGCTGGCGACGAACAAGTCGCACAGCTGGTTCGAGAACAACGTGATCTACACGGTGCCGGCCAACTATCCGGGCCACGGCCGCAAGGTGTATCCGGGCTTCCTGCAACACGCCGGCTTTGTGGCGATGAACCCGGACCGCCACCTGTCATCGCACTACGATTACTACCTGAACCTGGTCGAAGGCGACACGGAAGACGCCGAAGCGCACGTGCGTTTCTACGACGAGTACAACGCCGTGCTCGACATGGCCGCCGAGTATTACCTCGAGACCATCCGCGACGTGTTCCAGGAATTCCACCTGGCCAACGGTACGTGGGTGGTGGAAGGCAAGCCGGTGCGCCCGCAGGACATCAAGAGCACCGCGCTCTTCACCATTGAAGGCGAGCTGGACGACATCTCCGGCAGCGGTCAGACCGAAGCGGCGCATGGTCTGTGCACCGGCATCCCGAATGCGCGCAAGCAGCACCTGACGGCGCCCAAGTGTGGCCACTACGGCATCTTTTCGGGTCGCCGCTGGCGCGAGCAGGTGTATCCGCAGTTGCGGGACTTCATCCGCCGCTACGAAGAGAATGCTCCACGCATCAAGGCTGTGGCCTGAGCCTGAAGCACTCAAGAAAAAGCCTCGCAACCGCGAGGCTTTTTTGTTGTGGCGACGATCCGTTCGCCGATCAGTTCTTGGGCCGGTCCAGATACGCCAGCAGCATCTTGATATGCAGTTGCGCGAAGGCTTCGTGCTCATCGGCCGAGGCGATGTCGCGGCCGACCACAGCGCTGATCGTGTAACGGTTGGACAGCACGTAATAGCCCAGCGCCGAGATCGTCAGATACAGGCGCGACACATCGACATCGTCACGGAAGATGCCGCTGCGCTGGCCGCGCTCCACCACGCCGCGCAGCACGTCGATGACCGGGTTGACCAGCTCCACCAAGTGCGGCGACGTCTTCAGATGCCGCGCCTCGTGCAGGTTTTCGCTGTTGAGCAGGCGGATGAATTCGGGATTCTCGTAATAGAAATCCCAGACGAAACGCGCAAGCTGGATGACCGCCTCACGCGGATCCGACGACTCGATCTGCACCTGTTCTTCCGCCTCCTTGAAGCGGAAATACATGTTCTCGAGCACCGTCAGGAAGAGCTTTTCCTTGCTGCCGTAGTAGTAATACAGCATGCGCTCGTTGGTTTCGGCGCGGCGGGCGATGGCATCGACGCGGGCACCGGCAAAGCCGCCGCGTGAAAATTCTTCAGTGGCCGCAGCAAGGATGCGCCGACGCGTGCCGGCGGGGTCGCGACGCGTGCGGGGTGCGGCGGATTCGCCATGAGCATCCGCTTCGATGTCGGCGAGCGGCGCGGCTGGGTGAGACGGCATGGCACCTCGGTCCGTTTAGAACGCAGGAATTATGTCATAGGGTCAAGACATGCCCGCCGTGTGCGATCTCAGGGCATGCACGCCTTGCGCCGCAGCCAAATCGGCGATAATGGCAGGCTATTCAAACGACAAGTCCCATCGTGGTTTCCTTGGTCTCCACAACCGCCGCATCCTTGGCCGACCGGCTCGAAAACCTCCTGCCGCAAACGCAATGCACCAAGTGCGGCTACAGCGGCTGCCGCCCCTACGCGGAAGCCATGGCCAGCGGCGAGGCGCTCCCCAACCGTTGCCCACCCGGCGGCGCGGAAGGTATTCGCCGGCTGTCAGACGCACTTGGCCGCACGGGCGACCTGCTGCCGCTGGACCCGTCCAACGGCATCGAACAGCCTCGCGCCATCGCCGTCATCGACCCGGAGCGCTGCATCGGTTGCACGCTGTGCATTCAGGCGTGCCCGGTCGACGCCATCGTCGGTGCGCCCAAGGCAATGCACACGGTGCTCGAAGACTGGTGCACCGGTTGCGACCTCTGCGTGCCGCCCTGCCCCGTCGATTGCATCGACATGCGCCCAGTCACCGGCGAGCGCACAGGCTGGGATGCCTGGAGCCAGGAACAGGCCGATGTCGCACGGGACCGCTACGTCTTCCGCAACGCGCGCCTGAAGCGCGAACAAGCCGAGAACGAAGCGCGCCTCGCCGCCAAGGCCGCGGCCAAACTCGCAGCGGTGAGCGCCGAGCAACCGGCCGATGACGCTGAACTCGCCGCCCAGGCGCGCAAGAAGGCGATCATCCAGGCTGCGATCGAACGGGCGCGCCAGAAGCAGGCCGAGATGGCCGCGCGCGGGCTAGGTCCGCGCAACGTGACCAACGTGTCGGCGGATGTACAGGCGCAGATTGACGAGGCCGAAGCGCGCCGCAAGCGCATCGCGAGCCAGATCGAACGCAGCGCCAAACCCGACGCAGATAAACCCTGACCCCGGCCCCGACGATGAATCCCGCCAAGCGCCGCGCCATCTTCGAGACACTGCGCGAAAACAACCCGACGCCGACCACCGAGCTGGAATACACCACGCCGTTCGAGCTGCTGATTGCAGTGCTGCTGTCCGCACAGGCAACGGACGTGGGCGTGAACAAGGCGACGCGCAAGCTGTTTCCGGTGGCCAATACGCCTGCCAAGATGCTGGCGCTCGGCGAGGAAGGCATTACCGAATACATCAAGACCATCGGGCTGTATCGGACGAAGTGCAAGCACATCCTGCAGACGTGCCGCATCCTGCTCGACCAATACGGCGGCGAAGTGCCCCGTGACCGCGCCGCGCTCGAAGAGCTGCCGGGTGTGGGCCGCAAGACAGCCAACGTGGTGATGAACACGGCCTTCGGTGAGCCGACAATCGCGGTCGACACGCACATTTTCCGTGTCGCCAATCGCACGGGGCTGGCCCCCGGCAAGAACGTCCTTGAGGTCGAGCTGAAGCTGCTGAAAGTGGTGCCTGAAGAGTTTCGGCAGGACGCGCACCACTGGCTGATCCTGCATGGGCGCTATGTGTGCAAGGCCCGCAAGCCCGAGTGTTGGCATTGCGCCATCGAGCCGCTGTGTGAATTCAGGCCGAAGACGCCAGCGCCGAAGGAATGAAAAACGGGGACCGCACCTTCCGAGGCGCGTCCCCGTTTTCCTTGCGTGACGGATCGTGGCTTAAATGATCTTGCACGCCTCTTCGAATGACAGGCGCGGGTTGCGCGGGTGCAGCTTCTCGGCGTCGCCATAGCCGATGTTCATGATGAAGTTGACCTTCCACTGGCCATCGGGGAAGAACGTCTCGTTCACCTTGTCGGCATCGAAGCCGGCCATCGGGCCGCAGTCCAGGCCGAGCGCACGGGCAGCAAGCACCAGATAGCCCCCCTGCAGCGAGCCGTTCATCAGCGCGGCCGCGTTGATCTTGGCCTGGTCGCCGGCGTACCACGAGCGCGCATCGGTGTGCGGGAACAGCTTGGGCAGTTGCTCGTGGAATTGCGTGTCATACGCAACGATCACGGCCACGGGCGCCTGGCGGGTCTTTTCCTGGTTGCCGGCCGACATGCACGGAATCAGGCGCTCCTTGGCGGCAGCGCTCTTGACGAACACGAAGCGGGCCGGCGTGCTGTTGGCGGCGGTCGGGCCGTACTTCACGGTGTCGTACAACGTGTGCAGCAGTTCGTCATCGACCGGCTTGTCCAGCCACACGTTATGCGTACGGGCTGCGTGGAACAGTTGGTCCAGCGCGGACGGTTCAAGCATCGGCATTGCAAGGTGCTCCGGAAAAAGTTGAGGAGCGCATTGTAATGCGCCGTATCCGCGCGCGCCGGACACTCGCACGCTCCGGATGGGCGCCCTGCCTTCCATCGGCAGTCCGGTGGCTTTAGAAGAAACGGCATGCCTTCTTTGTATTTAATCGCATCCGCCGCGATGCATCTGCATCAACATGGTCATTTTTACAGTGCATCGCGCACGATAAAAAACAGCCCTTTACAACGGTTTCCTTACGAACTACTTTTTCGTTCGTCATTGCATTACCCGCAGAGTTGGACGTATCGGATTCGCGCCCGAGTTAAAGCAGGCGCGTAGCCGCATTCATCCCGACGCTTTTGCATGGACTGTTACAGACTTTGCGCAAACGCGCTGCGGGCTTGACTCCAGAGCCGTTCTATTTTTGAAATCCGATCGGATTTCAGGGGCTTCTTTTACCAAACAAAAACCGATTGCATTAATTTCCGCAGACAAGGCGGGAAATCAGAATATTCGTTTCGCGTCGCACAGAAATTACAAAACGCAAATCGAATATGGAGCCCACTTAAAACCACACGTTTTAAGTGATGGCGTTCGTCACCCTGAAAAAGGCCATTATCGCCATGAAAAAATCCAGGTTATCGACCAGTGATTTTGCAGGATTGTCCCGGACCCTCGGTGTATCGTTTGCGGCCGCAGCGCTATCCGCGGTGCTGCTGGCAGGTTGCGGCGGTGGCGACTCGTCCGCCGCGGCAAACCCGAGCGGCGTTGCCACCAACGCCGGCAACGCAACCACGCAACCGGTGACGGCCGCCGTGCCGCCCGACCAGCCTTACGTCGACCCGAACGTCTACGGCACCGGGCCCAATGACGCGCTTGCTGCCGATCCGGGCGAAAGCGCGGCCATCACGCACCACACCGTGACGATCGGCGGCAAGAGCATCGCCTACACCGCCACCGCTGGCCACCTGACGACCATCGACCCGGTCACGTCCCAATCCAACGCGACGATGTTCTACGTGGCGTACACGCAGGACAATCCCGATCCGGCAAAGCCGCGTCCGGTGACGTTCTTCTATAACGGCGGCCCGGGCTCGTCGTCGGTGTTCCTGCTGCTGGGCTCGTTCGGGCCGAAGCGGCTGCAGTCGTCGTTCCCGAACTTCACGCCGCCGGCGCCGTACAAACTGCCCGACAACCCGGACAGCCTGCTCGACCGCTCCGATCTCGTGTTCATCAACCCCGTGGGCACCGGTTATTCGGCCGCCATCGCACCGGCCAAGAACAAAGACTTCTGGGGCACAGACCAGGACGCGCGCTCCATCGACCGCTTCATCCAGCGTTACCTGACGAAGAACTCGCGCTGGAATTCGCCCAAGTTCCTGTACGGCGAGTCGTATGGCACGGCGCGCAGTGCGGTGCTGTCGTGGGTGCTGCATGAGGATGGCATCGAGCTGAACGGGATCACGCTGCAATCGTCGATCCTCGACTACGCGAATGCGCTCTCGGCCGTCGGCACCTTCCCGACGCTGGCCGCAGATGCCTTCTACTGGAAGAAGACGACGCTCAACCCGGCACCGACCGACCTCGACAGCTACATGGCCCAGGCACGCAACTACGCCGACAACACGCTCGCACCGCTGGCTCAAGCCCCGAGCGCCGCAGACGGCGGCTTCGTGAACGTGCGCCTGAACCTGAACCTGTCGACAGCGCAGACGATGGGTTCGTACATCGGCACCGATCCGGTCTCGCTGATCCAGACATTCGGCAATCCGGCGGCGCTGGGCAACGTGCCGTCGCAGAACAACAACCCGCCGTACACGTTCTTCCTGACGCTCAACCCGGGCATCCAGATCGGCCAGTATGACGGCCGCGCCAACTACACGGGCCAGGGCATCGCGCCGTTCATCCTGCCGAATTCGGGCAGCAACGATCCGTCGATCTCGAACATCGGCGGCGCGTACACGGTGCTGTGGAACAGCTACCTGAACACCCAGCTCAAGTACACGTCGACCTCGTCGTTCGTGGACCTGAACGACGCCGTGTTCAACAACTGGGATTTCAGCCACATCGACCCGACGGGCGCCAACAAGGGCGGCGGCAACACGCTGTACACCGCCGGCGATCTTGCCTCGACGATGAGCCTGAACCCCGACCTGAAGGTGCTGCAGGCCAGCGGCTATTTCGACGCCGTCACGCCGTTCCACCAGACCGAGCTGACGCTGGCGCAAATGCCGCTCGACCCGACGCTGAAGGCGAAGAACCTGACGATCAAGAATTACCCGTCGGGCCACATGATCTATCTGAACGATGCGTCGCGCACCGCGCTCAAGGGTGACCTGGCTTCGTTCTACGACGGCGTGATGGCCGATCGTCCGGCCCTGATGCGGGTGCAGAGCCTGCAACGCCTGCCGGGCGGGCCGAAGAAGTAATCGGCTCTGGCAGAAAGCAAAACCGCCCAGTTCACGCTGGGCGGTTTTTTGTTGGTTGGACTGTGGATTCGGCTTCAGGCCATGTCGTCTGCACCGTGCCCAGCGGGTTTCGCATCTGCACGTGTGAGCCACAGCACGCCCGCCAGAATCAATGCGCCGCCGGTCATCTGCATGGGCGCGATCGACTCGCCGAGCAGCAATGCCGCGAGCAGCACGGTCACCACCGGCTCCAGCGTCGACAGCATCGACGCCTGCGCGGCCCCCAACTTCTGCAAGCCGGCGAAGAACGTCAGGATGGCCACCACCGTCGACAAGCCGGCAATGGCCAGCGCCGCGGCCCAGCCGCTGAACGTGCCCGGCAGATGCGCCGGCGCGCCGAGCAACGCCATCCCCGTATACACGACAGCCGCAGCGGTACAGATGACGGTCGTACACGCCAGTGGATCGAGCCCGCGCGTGACCCGTGCACCGACCGTGATGTAGATCGAGTAAATGACCGCCGAGGCCACACCCAGCCCGATGCCGAGGAGGCTGCCGCCCGACAGGCCCGCACCGCCCACCGTCAGCCCCGCCCCGACCGAGCACAGCACCAGCGCGATGATCGCCGTGGTGGTCAGCCGCTCGCGCAGGAAAATCGCCGCCAGCACCGTCACGAACATCGGATACAGATACAGCAGCAACGCGACCAGGCTGGCCGGTGCGTAGTTCAACGCCGTGAAAAACGCGAACGACTGTCCGGCATAGCCAATGCCGCCCATTGCCGCCAGCCCCGCCACGCGCGACCACGGCGGTATGCCGATGCGGCGGACACGCATCACGACCATCAGCGCCGCGGCTGCGATCACAAAGCGCACGATCAGCAGACCGACCACGTTGGCGCCACTCGCATAGGCGTAATGCGTGAAGATGGCCATCGCGCCGAAGGATGCGGCGGACACGGCGATCAGCAGCACGCCGAGGAGCTTGTCGGCGGCGCGTGCTGCGAGGGGGGAATCGGCGGCTTGTCTCATGAGGGGCGGCGTTTTTGTTGGAATCGACCTCTGCGGGAGCGGGCGCCATTGTAGCGTTGCCGTCTCGCGAAGCTGCCCGGCAGGCATCGAGGCGCGCCGGTACAATGCCGGGATCATGTTCAATCCCTCCCGCGACGAAGTCCGTCAATTCTTCTGCGGCGCGTGGCGCAAGCACCGCCAGGCAGAAATCCTCACGCCGCTCGAAGCCATGGCGCTCGACTGGATGCTGCAGCATCCCGAATACCACGACACCCTGGAAGCCGGCGAAGAAGCGCTCGCCCGCGACTACACGCCAGAAAGCGGCCAGAGCAACCCGTTTCTCCACCTGTCGATGCACCTGTCGATCAGCGAGCAGGTGTCGGTGGACCAGCCGCGCGGCATTCGCGCCGCGTATGAAGCCCTGGCCCAGCGGCTCGACTCCCCGCACGAAGCGCAGCATCAGGTGATGGAATGCCTGGGCCAGATGCTGTGGACGGCGCAGCGCACCGGCCTGCCGCCCGACGGCGATGCCTACATCGAATGCGTGCGCAAACGCGCCACGGCCCGCTGAATCTGACGCTCTGACGCCAACAAAAAACCGCTCCGAAGAGCGGTTTTTATTTACCGGCGACGCCGCATTACTTCTTGAGCACCAGGGAGCCCGGCAGCGATTCGATGTACGCGGCAATGTCCTTCAGCTCAGCCTGCGTGAACGGACGCGGCTTGCCGTCGGCACCGATCGTGGCAGGGTTGCTGTTGACTTGGCCCGCCATGATGGCGTTGCTGCGGCCCACCAGCGGGTTGTTGCTGGTCTGATAGGCCAGCAGCGCGTGATAGATGTAGTCGCCGTGCTGGCCGGCGAGCTTCGGATAGTCCGGCGAGATCGGGGCATTCAGGCCCGCACCGTGGCAGGCCGCGCACGCGCCCTTCTCCACCAGCTGCTTGCCCTTTTCAATATCTGCAGCTTGTGCCGACACGGCTGCTGCCAGCATCAGCGCGCCCAGATTGAACGAGATTGCGAGCGAGATCTTCTTCATATTCTTCCTCGTCACTTCTGGGGATTGTTTTGGGTGGCAGGCGTCTGCGCCGCGTAATAGGCGGCCAGGTTGGCGATGTCCTGGTCGGTCAGCGACCCGGCGATGGCGCGCATCGTCGGGTGCTTGCGGTCACCCTTCTGGTACGCATGCAGCGCGCTTTCGATGTACTTGGCGTTCTGGCCGCCCAGATAGGGCACGCGATACACCTCGGGGAACGACGTCTTGTAGTCGGGGATGGCATGGCAGCCGATGCACATGGCGACCTTGTTTTCGGCGGCGGCAGCGTTGCCCTGAACATCGGCAGCGGCAGCGCTGTTGGCTGCGGCCAGTGCGCCTAAAGTGCCCAGTGCGGCCACCATGGTGAGGATCTTTTTCATCTCGTTCTTAAGCGTGGAGTTTCAGAATCCTGCTCGCCCTGCCGGCTTGGCTCGTCTCAGCCGGCTGTCTCGCTGGGCGCATTCACCCGCCGTTGGCAACAAGCCAGAAGACGGTCATTTGAGGTGCGTCAAACCGGCGCATTGTACCGCACCGCTTTTTTGCCAGTCCAGTTAGGGCTCCCGTGACTTGACAGCAAGGAATGGCACGGCGCGGCGCCCTCAACCCGCCCCCGCTCACGCCCGGCGTCAAACACCCAAATGCTCTTATACTGGCCGTTTCCAAATCTTTTACCGCCCAGTAGGCTTGCACGATGAACACCACCACCTCGCCTGCCCCATCCGACCAGCGCACCCGCTTCGAAGGCTCCGACCAGTACGTCGCCACCGATGACCTCAAGCTCGCCGTCAATGCGTCGATGACGCTGCAGCGCCCGCTGCTCATCAAGGGCGAGCCGGGCACGGGCAAGACCATGCTGGCTGAGGAAGTGGCCGCCGCGCTGGGCATGCCGCTGCTGCAGTGGCACGTGAAGTCGACCACCAAGGCCCAGCAGGGCTTGTACGAATACGACGCCGTCTCGCGCCTGCGCGACTCGCAGCTCGGCGATGACAAGGTGCACGACATCCGCAACTACATCGTCAAGGGCGTGCTGTGGCAGGCCTTCGAGGCGGATGAACCGGTCGTACTGCTGATCGACGAGATCGATAAGGCCGACATCGAGTTCCCGAACGACCTGCTGCGCGAGCTGGATCGCATGGAGTTCTACGTGTACGAAACGCGCGAAACCATCCGCGCCAAGCATCGCCCGCTGGTGATCATCACGTCGAACAACGAGAAGGAATTGCCCGACGCGTTCCTGCGCCGCTGCTTCTTCCACTACATCAAGTTTCCGGATGCCGAGACGATGCAGGCCATCGTCGATGTGCACTACCCGGGCATCAAACCCGCGCTGGTCAAGGCCGCGCTGGATGCGTTCTACGAGATGCGCAATCTGCCGGGGCTGAAGAAGAAGCCGTCGACGTCCGAACTGATCGACTGGCTCAAGCTGCTGCTGGCCGAAGACATTCCGCCGGAATCGCTGCGCAGCCAGGACAAGAACGCCGCGATTCCACCGCTGCACGGGGCGCTGCTCAAGAACGAACAGGATGTGCACCTGTTCGAGCGCCTGGTGTTCATGAACCGCGCCAATCGCTGAGCGAGCCCCGCCATGCCGCGCCTGATCGAGCCCGTCACGCTGTCCGGCCAGCACGCCTGGCTGGAGCCGCTCGGCCCCGAGCACGACGACGAAGTGCGCACCGCGGCCGCCGATGGCGAGCTGTGGAAGCTTTGGTACACATCCGTCCCGTCGCCCGACAAGACCGGCGAGTGGCTGGCCATTGCGCTGGACATGCGCGAACGCCTCGGCGCGATGCCGTTTGTCGTGCGCGAGATGCGTGACGGACGGCCCGGCAAAGTGGTCGGAGCCACGCGCCTCTTCAACGTCGACGAAGCCAACCGCCGGCTCGAAATCGGCCACACGTGGTACGCCAAATCCGTACAGCGCACGGCCGTCAACACGGAATGCAAGTTGCTGCTGCTCACGCATGCGTTCGAAGCCCTGCGCTGCATTGCCGTGGAATTCCGCACGCACTGGATGAATCACCAGAGCGGGGCCGCCATCGCCCGGCTCGGCGCCAAGCAGGACGGCGTGCTGCGCAACCACCAGCGCATGCCGGACGGCAGCTTCCGCGACACGGTCGTGTTTTCGATCATTGAATCGGAATGGCTGACCGTGAAACGCCATCTGCAATACAAGCTCGAGCAACCGCGCGCCTGAGCGCCGGAGGACCACCATGCTCATCGATTTCTTCTTCACGCTGCGGCACGCCAAGCTGCCGGTCTCGGTCAAGGAATACCTGACGCTGCTCGAAGGGCTCAAGCAGCAGGTCATCGCGCCGTCGCTCGACGAGTTCTACTTCCTCGCGCGCATGACGCTGGTGAAGGACGAAAAGCACTTCGACAAGTTTGACCAGGCGTTCGGCGCCTACTTCAAGGGCGTGGAAGGCGCGGTCGATTGGCGCGCAGACATTCCGCTGGATTGGCTCACCAAGAAGCTGGAGCGCGAACTGTCGCCCGAGGAGAAGGCCAAGATCGAGGCCATGGGCGGCCTGGACAAGCTGATGGAGCGGCTCAAAGAACTGCTGAGCGAGCAGCACGAGCGCCACGAAGGCGGCAACAAGTGGATCGGCACCGGCGGCACGTCGCCGTTCGGGCACGGCGGCTACAACCCGGAAGGCATCCGCATCGGCGGGCCATCGAAGGGCAACCGCACGGCAGTCAAAGTGTGGGAAGCCCGCGCGTACAAGGACTACGACGACACCGTCGAACTCGGCACGCGCAACATCAAGGTGGCGCTGCGCCGCCTGCGCAAGTTCGCGCGTGATGGTGCCGACATCGAGCTGGACCTCGACGACACCATCCACTCCACCGCCGCCAACGCCGGCATGCTCGACATCAAGATGCGCCCCGAGCGGCACAACAACGTCAAGGTGTTGATGCTGATGGATGTGGGCGGCTCGATGGACGACCACATCAAACGCGTGGAAGAACTTTTCTCCGCCGCCAAGACCGAGTTCAAGCACCTCGAGTATTACTACTTCCACAACTGCGTCTACGAATGGCTGTGGAAGAACAACCGACGACGCCACGCAGAGCGCTTCTCCACCTGGGATGTCATCCGCAAATACCCGCCTGACTACAAGCTGATCTTCGTGGGTGACGCGACCATGAGCCCGTACGAAATCCTGCAGGCGGGGGGCTCGGTGGAATACAACAACGCCGAAGCCGGCGCCACATGGCTCAAGCGGCTGATCGAACAGTTCCCGAAGTTCGTCTGGCTGAACCCCGAGCCGGAAGGCCTGTGGGAATACCGCCAATCCATCTCGGTCATCAATCAGATCGTGAAGACGCGGATGTATCCGGTGACGATCGCGGGGTTGGAATCGGCGATGCGGTTGCTATCGAAGTAACACGCCTCCCAGCGTTTCTCCAGGCGTGGACACGGTGATTACCTGACGCGTAATCGACACCATCCACGCGGGTGCCGAAGATGAAGCCATCCAGCGCAATCGATCCATCACCGCGCTGGGCAAGCTCCCCACTTCGAACGGAGAAACGCCATGACAGCCACCCAACTCGCCGCCAACGACACGCTCGCCGATACGCTGGTCGACCGTTACATTGCCGCGTGGAACGCAACAGACGCTGCGCAACGCCGCGCCCTCGTCGCGCAAACCTGGACTGAGAGCGCCACGTATGTCGATCCGCTGATGCAGGGCGCCGGCCATGACGGCATCGACGCGCTCATTGCCGGCGTGCAGGCCAAGTTCCCTGGCTTCCGTTTTGCGCGCGACGGCGGCGCGGATGTCGTGCAGGACACGATCCGCTTCCGCTGGACGCTCGGCCCCGACGGGCAGGCGCTGGTAAAGGGCACCGATTTCGTACGCATCGAAGGAGATCGCATGCAGACAGTCACCGGCTTCATCGACCAGATGCCAGGCATGGGCGACGCCGCCTGAGCGCCCCGCACAAAAGCAAACGCCCCGAAAGTCGGGGCGTTTTGCATGGCGGCACGCGGCAGCGATCAGATGGACAGCGCGCCTTCCTGGCCGGCGTTGGCACTGCGCAAACCCTCAGCCCAACCCTTGGTCGGCAGCTTGAGCGAGGCCTGCAGCGCGGCGGCGCGCGCCTGCACTTCTTCCCAACTCACCTGCAGCGGCGGCCCATTGAACGCAAGCGCGATCACATTGCCGTCGTGCACTTCAGGGAAGACCAGCACGCGATTGTCGAACGCGTCGCAGATGCGCTCGATATTGCGCGGGAAGCTGGTGTGGTCGCCAAACAGGTTGATCGTCATCACACCCGGCGCGCGCAGCACCTGGCGGCAAGCCTTGTAGAACGCCGGCGTATCGAGCACCGGGCCGCGCGCGGTGGCGTCGTACAGGTCGATCTGCAGTGCATCGACGGTGCCGTGGTGGCTGGCGTCCATCACCCAGTCGTAGGCGTCCTGTTCGAGCACGCTCAACCGCGCGTCGTCAAACGGCAGGCCGAACATGCTGCGCGCTGCGACGATTACCGACGGATTCAACTCCACTGCGGTCACCTTCGCGGGCGCGAGTTGACGATGGCAGAACTTGGTCAGCGCGGCCGCGCCGAGACCGAGCTGCACGATGTGGAAGTCCGCGCCTCGCGCGGCCGGATCGAGAAACAGCAGCCACGCCATCATCTGCTGCGCGTATTCCAGTTCGATGGCGTCGGGCTTGGACAGGCGCATGGCGCCCTGCACCCATTCGGTACCGAAGTGCAGGTAGCGCACGCCGGCCAGTTCAGAAAACGTGACGGGCGCGAAGCGCGGGGCCATGCGCTTCGGTTCGTCATCGTGGCTCTGGCGGTCTTCGCGCTTGGCGCGGGCAGGTCGTCGCGAGGCGACGGCCTCGATGGATTTACGTTTCAACAGCGTCATAAAGCGGATCAACGGGAAGAAGACTGAGCGGCAGCCGCGCGCTGCAGCCACTCGCGATTGTGGTCTTTGGCATAGCGCGTCCAGTACTTGGCGTCGCGCAGGATTTCTTCAAACAGGGCCTGCGCGCGCTGCTTGTCGGCATCGTTGTTCTGGGCGAGCAGCCATTCGCCGAAGAGGCAACGGGCTGCGGCATCGTTCGCGCAGGTCAGGGCCTGCTCGAACGCCGCACGCGTATTCGGCGCGTTCGTCGCAGCCAATGCCCGTGCGTAAAGCAATGTCGGCTCGGGCTGCTGGCGCGTCACGCGATGCGCTTCGAACAGTGTGTCGAGCGTGCCCTTGGCGAGTGCCGCATCGCCCGTGGCGAACTGCGCGCGGGCCAAGCCCAGCAGCACGGCCGGGTCACCGGCAAACGGGCCCGTGGCCGCCTGCTCGAAGTGCTGGCGAGCTTCCTTTGCATCACCGGCTTCCAGCAGTGCTTCGCCCAGGCGCAGACGATGCTGCACGGTCGGCGCGCGATCGAAATCGTTGCGCGCTTCGCGTACGGCGCGGTTCGGGTCGATCAGCTGCGTGACGGCGCGACTGGCGACACGGGCGCCGCGCGAGTGGCGCATCTCCGGCAGATAGATCGCGAAGAAATACACCACGCTGCCCAGCAACGGAAACGCAAAGAGGATGAACAACCAGTACATGTTCTGGTTGTTGCGTACGACGTGCACCGCAAAGAACAGCGCGACGATGACGTGAAACCCGATTCCGAGAAACGGCATGTGAAGGCCCGATAGTGAAATGCACCGACGCCCCCCGCGTCGGCCACGGGCGCGATTGTGACAGATGCGCCGCGGCAAGGGCGGGATGCGCCCATAACGTTTGCCTGCCCCGGGGACGACCGATCCACCCATAAACGCCGGCGCCCTCATCAGGCGACCGGCGTTTTCTCTGCGGCCAGGCGGCTCTCAGGGGCGCCCGAGGAAATCCATTTTGCCGATTTCCACACCGTTATGGCGCAGCAGCGCGTAGGCCGTGGTGACATGGAAATACAGGTTCGGCAGCACAAAACCGCGCAGGTAATCGATGCCCGTGAACTGCAGCTCTCGCGCCGGGCTCTTGAGGGTGATCTGGCGATCTTCGCTGCCGGCAAATGCCGCAGCGTCGATGCGGTTGACGAATTCGAGCGTCTTGGCAATGCGCGCCTTCAGCTCAGGAATGGTCGTCTCCACATCCGGGTACGACGGTACCTCGTTGCCCGACAGACGCGCCGCGCCGCCCTTGGCCTGGTCACAGGCGATCTGCACCTGCCGCGTGAACGGATGCATGTCCGGCGCCAGACGCGCCGTCATCAAGTTAGCCGGGTCGAATTTCTTCGCTTCTGCGTGGGCGGCCGCCTTGTCGAGCAGCGCCGACAGGTTGCCCAGCATGCGATTCACGGTCGGGACCAGAAACTCGTACATCGAAGGTGTCGTCATGGAAATGATGTCCTTGGTATCCATCGTTGTGGCCGCCGGCGATCATCTGTCCGGTCTGCCGGCGCCGCGCTTTGTCGCGCAGGGCACAGTGTAGGCCAGCGATCTGGCCGGTGCATGGCGCACGCGCACGCCTCGTCATGAGGCATTTGGCACGAGATTAGTGCGGCTGAGCCCTTTACGGCGTGCAGATCAACGGGCACGTCGATATCTCTCCCGTGGCATGGCTATTGCATGGGCAAGGACAAGGCCAACGGCGGCCTTGATCCACCTTGGCACATCGCAATGACACGCTCCGCAGCGGAGCGTTCGGGGCAACGGCGCTCCGAGGCGACATGGCACGACCCGGGCAACCGGTGCGTCCCCATCTCGCTTCGGAGCGCTTTTTTTCTGGCCAGCGCGACTGCGTCAGCGTCAACACCATCAGCAAGGCATGACATGAACGCTTCCACCACCCGGGGTTCCACGGCCGACGTAACCGTCGAGACCATTGGCGAGCTGATCAACCTTTCCGGACGCCAGCGCATGCTGTCGCAGCGGATCGTGTTGCACATGGTGCTGGCGGCGCAGGGCCACACCACGGCGCTCGACATCGCGAAGTCATGCCTGGCGACATTCGCGGCGGCACACACCGATCTTGTCGAGGGCAATGCGCGGCTGCCCGGCGCATTCTCGGAAGCATTGCGTCAGGTGTACTCCGGCAAATTGCGCGGCGATGCGCGTGTGCGCGAGTTCATCGTGCTGGCCAAGAGCGCCATCGAAACCCTGTCGTCCGGCACGACGCAACGCAACCCGTCGCTGGATGCGCTCGTGTCGCAGGCCACGCCCATGCTGGAGCTGCTGCAGACGATCACCCAGGCCTATCAAGACGAGATGCACGTCTGCGAGGTCGCACAGCGCAAGCGCCAGGCAGACATCGCCGCGCACCTTGGACGCATCTCGATGCAGGCCAACATCGTCGCCATGAATGCGCGCGTCTCGGCGGCGCGGGCGGGGCCATATGGGCGCGAGTTTTCGGTCATCACCACGGTGCTGGCAGACATCATCCACGAGATGGACCAGTTGATCCGCAACGTCGTCGGCACGAACGACGCGCAGTCCGGTGCGGGCACGCGCCGGCCATCGACGCCCGTATCGCCAACCTTCGGGCACATTTCGCTGCGCTGAGCATGAGATTGAGACGGAGCGCCACTTGAAACCTTACCTGCAATTCATCCGCTTGCTGCTCTGCACCGCCCTGCTGTCGGGGCTGATCGGAAGCGCCTGCGCGCAACCACTGACGATCAACTCGGCCATCAACAAGGCGGGCCGCCAACGCATGCTGTCGCAACGCATGGCCAAGGCGTATTGCCAGATCGGGCTGGGCGTCGAGGTCGAGCGATCGAAGAGGATTCTCGAACAGTCCGTCGCGCTATTCGATCAACAACTCACGGAGTTGAAGGCGTTCGCGCCCACACCCGAGATCAAGGACACCTACGCCAAGCTTGAGCAGATGTGGATCGTTTACAGGCGATTGCTCACGGGTGGTGAACCGAACATCGACAACGCGAGGAAGATCGCTCAGGCCAGTGAAGACGTGCTGAAATTCGCACAACAGGGCACGGTACTGCTGGAGAAATACTCGGGCACGGCGACGGGCAAGCTGATCAACGTGGCCGGCCGCCAGCGGATGCTGTCGCAGCGCATCGCCAAGCTGAGCATGTTCCGCGCGTGGGACATTACCTCCGCGCAGATGACGCAGGATCTGGACTCAGCCATGAAGGAATTTGCCGCTGCCCAGGCATTTCTCACGTCTGCGCCGCAGAACTCCGGGGCGATCAGCAGTGAGCTGCAATTGGCCAACACGCAATGGCTGTTTTTTGCAGAAGCCCTCAAGCAAACGGAAGGAACGCGCGCCGAGCAGTTGCGCAACGTTGCCACAACCAGCGAGCGCATCCTTCAGGTCATGGATGACGTGACGGGCCTGTACGAGGGGCTCGGCCGGTAGCAGGACGTTACGACAGCCATTCACGCAGCGCCTGCCACGCCGCCAACTTCTGGGCATACGGCACGGCTGCATAGGCCGGACTGCTGGAAGGGAGCTTGAGAATGGTGTGACGGTCGCCGACCTCGCCCAGCGCCTTCATGCCGATGCGCGCAGCGGTACCGCCGTTGAAGGCGATGACTGCCAGTTCCGGCAGTGAGGCAATCAAGCCGGCAAGGTCATTACCGGCATGGTCCCGGATCTTGCTGTCGAGACTGCCCTCGCGCTTGGCTTCGGCCACCACATCCCACAAGCCGATGCGATGTGCCAGCAGCGCCTGCAAGCGCGCGGCGTATTCCATGCCCGGCAAGTCCTCGCCGATCACCTCGCCGGCGAGGCGCCAGAACTGGTTGTGCTTGTAGGCGTAGTACTGCGATTGCGCAAGCGATGCCTCGCCAGGCAGGCTGCCGAGGATCAGCACGCGCGTGCGCGCGTCGACCACAGGCGGGAAGCATCGCTTGAGCGTCACGCTCGTCGTCAGGCCAGCAGGCGGTTCACGCGTTGGACGTAAGCCGCAGGGTCGGTCAGAGCGCCGCCTTCAGCCAGCAGTGCCTGATCGAACAGCACGTGAATGCGATCCTCGAACGCGGCGCGGTCGGCTTCGTTGCCGGTCACGGTTTCCAGCAGCGCGAGCTTGCGCACGAGCGGATGCGTCGGGTTCAGCTCCAGCACCGGCTTGCTGTCAGGCGCCTGTTGGCCGGCCTGCTTCAGCAGACGGGCCAGCGTGCCGCTGATGTCGCCTTCATCGGCCACCAGGCACGACGGCGAATCGGTCAGGCGATGCGTGATCCGCACGTCCTTGGCCTTCTCGCTCAGCACAGCCTTGGCGCGCTCGACCAGCGGCTTGAACTCGCCTTCCACCTTGGCGTGCTCGGCCTTCTCGGCTTCGTCTTCCAAGGCGCCCAGGTCGAGATCGCCACGCGCCACCGACACCAGTTCCTTCTCTTCGAAGTCGTGCAGGAACGAGAGCATCCACTCGTCCACGCGGTCGGTCAGCAGCAGGACTTCGACGCCCTTCTTGCGGAAGATTTCCAGATGCGGGCTCGACTTGGCGGCCGTCCAGTTTTCGGCGGTCACGTAGTAGATCTTGTCCTGGCCTTCCTTCATGCGGCCGATGTAATCCGCCAGCGAGACGGTCTGGGCGCTGTCTTCGTTGTGCGTGGAAGCGAAGCGCAGCAGCTTCGCAATGCGGTCCTTGTTGGCGTGGTCTTCGCCGATGCCTTCCTTGAGCACCTGGCCAAAGTTCTGCCAGAACGTGGCGTACTTTTCCTTCTCGGCGGCGTCATCCGACTCCACCATCGATTCCAGCATGCCCAGCACGCGCTTGGTCGAGCCCTCGCGGATGGCCTTCACGTCGCGGCTTTCCTGCAGGATTTCGCGCGACACGTTCAGCGGCAGGTCGGCCGAATCGATCACGCCCTTCACGAAGCGCAGGTAGCCCGGCAGCAGTTGCTCGGCGTCGTCCATGATGAAGACACGCTTGACGTACAGCTTCAGGCCGCTGCGGCGCTCGCGGTCCCACAGGTCGAACGGAGCATTGGTCGGGATGTACAGCAGCTGCGTGTATTCGCTGCGGCCTTCCACGCGGTTGTGCGTCCAGGCGAGCGGCTTGCCGTTTTCGTGCGCGATGTGCTGGTAGAACGCGATGTACTGATCGTCGGTCACATCAGTGCGCGGGCGTGCCCACAGCGCGCTGCCCTGGTTGATGGTTTCCCACTCGTCCTGGGCGACCATCGCTTTCTTCTCTTCGTCCCACGCTTCCTTGCGCATCTGGATCGGCAGGGAGATGTGGTCCGAATACTTCTGCACCACTGACTTGATCCGCCAGGTGGAGAGGAAATCGTCCTCGCCCTCGCGCAGGTGCAGCGTGATGGTGGTGCCGCGCTCGGCGCGTTCGATCGTGTCGACGGTGAATTCGCCGTCGCCGGTGCTTTCCCAGCGCACGCCTTCCTCGGCGGCCACGCCGGCACGGCGCGATTCCACCGTCACGCGATCGGCCACGATGAACGCCGAGTAGAAGCCGACGCCAAACTGCCCGATGAGGGCGGCGTCCTTCTGCTGGTCACCCGACAGTTGGCTGAAGAACTCGCGCGTGCCCGACCGGGCGATGGTGCCGAGGTTGCGGATCGCCTCGTCGCGGCTCATGCCGATGCCGTTGTCGGCAATGGTGATGGTGCGCGCGGCAGCATCAAAGCCGATGCGGATGCCAAGCTCGCCGCCGCCTTCCAGCAGCGACGGGTTGGCGATGCCCTCGAAGCGCAGCTTGTCCACCGCATCCGACGCATTGGAAACCAGCTCCCGCAGGAAGATTTCCTTGTTGCTGTACAGCGAGTGGATCATCAGATGCAGAAGCTGCTTCACTTCTGCCTGGAAAGCCATCTTCTCGTGCGGTGCGCTCATGGTGTGCATAAAAAGTCTGGAAAGTGGAAAGAGAAGCGGGCTACACCTTGCGCGTGCGCCCGCATGAATTTGTGAGGCTAGATAGGGCGGGAGAGCGGGTTTTCAAGCCCCGCGTAAGGGCAAAAAAGCCAGAATTGGCTGATTGTGCGGTATGCCAGAGCATTGCTGGAATCGACGCTTTCCATCCGCAGGAGAGTTTCATGTTCGATTGCTGCTTTGAACTGAATGACCAACCGATGAGCGCATTCAAGATCGGCACTGCCGCTTTTCCGGCATTCTCGGGCTACGGCGCCTATATCAACAAACGCGCGTCGATGTGTCTCGCAAATCTAGGCCCGATCCCTACGGGTTCGTATTACATCATTGACCGCCAATCCGGAGGGCGGCTCGGCTGGCTATGGGACCAAGTCCGAGGTCACGCCGACTGGTTCGCGCTGTATGCCATCGACGGTCGAATCGACGACCAGACATACTGCGACCAGGTACTGCGTGGCAATTTCCGCCTGCACCCCAAAACCGGTGCTGGAATCAGCCAAGGCTGCATTACCATTGCCGCGCCTCACAATTTCGCTCGTGTACGGGCCATGCTAAAGACCAGCGCCACCCTCGCTGTACGCGCCGCAGATGGGCAAACCCTGCAGACTTATGGCAAGGTTCTTGTCAAATGAAACGGTGCATCACGAGATCTCTGCTAGCCGTTTGGCTCATCGGCACCTCTTTGATGCTCGGCTATACGTGGTATTACCACCCAGACAACTTCCCTCCTCTACCCGAGTCTGTGGGCCGATGGATAGTGACGGTTTCCGGCGCCCAGACTCCAGAAGACATCGCTGAAGCTAGTCTTTTCTTTGGTTGGCTGGTTTCCTTTTTCCTCGTCTGCTCTGCCACGTCCCTGGCATTTCATGCTTGGAGTTGGATGAAGCGACCACGTACATAAACCACTTCAGGCCTTTTCGAGCTGCTCCGCCAGGAACCGCAGCATGTCCGGATCCGCGCTGGTCGCGATGTTGAAGCGCATCCACGTCGATGGCATCTGGGACGGCGAGAACAGGCTCCCCGGCGCAAACACATAGCCCTGCTCGTGCCCGGCGCGGGCGATGGCGTTGGTGTCCTGGCCGGTATCGGCCCAAAGGAACATGCCCGCGCCTTGCTGCGCAAACAGCTTCAGGCCCATGCGCTCCAGGTTGCGCTGAACGGCATCGCGCGCACGGTCCAGGCGGCCGCGCACGCGCTCAACGTGCTTGCGATATTGGCCTTCGGTGAGGATCTTGTAGAGCACGCGTTCGTTGATCTCGGGCGTAGCAAACCCTGTCAGCAGCTTGGCATCGGTCAGGTTCTTGGCCAGTTCCGGATGGCAGGCAATGAAACCCACGCGCAAATTCACCGCCAGCGTTTTGGAAAAGCTGTTCAGGTAAATCACCCGGCGCAACTGATCCAGGCTTGCAAGGCGTGTCGCCGGATAACCGGGCGGTGCAAGATCGCCGTAAATGTCGTCTTCAACGATCAGAAAACCGTACTGCTCAGCCAACCGCAACAGCTGGAATGCCTTGGCAGCCGAGAGCGACGTGCCGGTCGGGTTGTGCAGGATTGAATTGATGACCAGCAGCTTGGGGCGACGCGCCTGTACCAACCCTTCCAGCGCGACCAAGTCCGGCCCCTCGGTGGTATAGGGCACGCCGATCACCTGCGCACCCTGCGCGGCAAAGCGGCCGAACATCAGAAACCACGCCGGATCGCCCACGAGCACCGTGTCGCCCGGCTGCACATACTGACGCGCAATCAGGTCCAGTGAAGCGGTGATCCCGGAGGTCACCACGATCTGTTCGGGTCGCGCGCCGATTTCCAGCTCGGCCAGCCGTGTTTGCAGTTGCTGGCGCAGCGGCAAGAAGCCCTGCGGCGTGCCCAGCGACAGAAATTGGTTGCCGTTCAGCCGCCCCAGCGAGCGCATCGCGTTGGCGATCAGCTCGCCGTCCAGCCACCCGTTGGGCAAGAAGCCCACACCCGGCGCCTTGCGTGGCTCCGCAGGATGGAACATGTTCCGCAGCAGCCACGTCACGTCGATCTTGCGTGCAGCAGTCGGCGGCGGCGCGACCGGCTCCTCGGGCAGCAGCGCTTGACGCTCCTTCACGTAGAAGCCCGAACCGCGGCGCGACTCCAGATACCCCTGCGCCACCAGCCGCTCGTACGCCTCCACCACGGTGAAGCGCGAAATGCTCTTCTCCTGCGCCAGCTGCCGGATCGACGGCATGCGCATGCCGGCACGAAACACGCGCTCGTCGATGCGCATGCGCGCCCATTCGGTGAGCTGATCCACCAGCGTCATCTGCGCCGACGGAATGGGGTCAGGCAACTGCTCCGCCGCCGGGCGGGCGGCCGCGCGGCGGGCGTCCAGGCTGATGATGTGGGGGGTGGAATTCATGACGGGTAGGCTCCAAGCGGGCCGAAAACTGTACAGAAAGCGCCACGACAAAGTGTACAGGTACTGTACAGACACAGTTCGGTAGGATCAAGGTCAGAATTCCGCCCTCAGCGAACCCGGAGACTGCCCCAATGCCCACGTTGAAACGCTTTGACGAAGACGCCTACCGCGCCACCTGCGACGCCACCGTCGTCGCCGTGCATCCGGAAGGCATTGAACTGGACGCCACGGTGTTCTACGCCCGCAGCGGCGGCCAGGCGGGCGACACCGGCACGCTGGTCCTGGCCGATGGGCAGACCATTGCGATTGCCGACACCGTCTACAGCGCCGATCGCCAAACCGTTCTGCATGTGCCTGCCGACAGCGCAGACGTCTCGCTGCTCGCGCCCGGCACGCCGGTCACGGCCACCATCGACTGGGACCGCCGCCACCGCCTGATGCGGCTGCATACGTGCCTGCACCTGCTGGGCTCGCTGATTCCCGTGCCGGTCACGGGCTGCGGCATCTCGCCAGACGCTGGCCGCATCGATTTCGACCTGCCGGAATCGACGCTCGACCGCGACACGCTGACCACGCAGTTGAACGAACTCATCGGCCGCAATACGCCGGTGCGCATCGACCTGATCACGCCGGAAGAACTGGCCGCGCAACCCGAACTCGTGCGCACCATCGGCGCGGCGCCGCCGGCAGGCGCCTCAGCCATCCGCATCATCCACATTGACGGCATCGACCGCCAACCGTGCGGCGGCACCCATGTGCGGGCCACCGGTGAAATCGGTCGCGTGGTGGTCACCAAGATCGAAAAGAAAAGCCGCCAGAACCGACGCGTCGCCGTAGCGTTTGCCGATTGAGCGGCCGCCATGAACAAGTCCGTCACCCTGCCCGCACCACACATTGACCACGCTGAACGCCGCGGCCTGCTGCTGGGCTTTATCGGCGTGGCCATCTTCAGCCAGACGCTGCCGTTCACGCGCATGGCCGTCGCCGAACTGGATGCCACCTTCGTGGCGCTGGCGCGCGCGGTGCTGGCAAGCGTGCTGGCGCTGGTGCTGCTGGCGGCCACGGGCGCGTTCTCGGCCAGCAAGCGCCCGCGCGGCAATCAATGGTGGCAACTGGCGGTGACGGCAATGGGCGTGGTGGTCGGCTTCCCGCTGTTCTCGTCGCTGGCGATGCGCGATGTGCCGGCCGCCCATGGCGCCATCATCACCGGCCTGCTGCCGCTTGCAACCGCCATCTTTGCCGCGTGGTTCGGGCGCGAGCGGCCGTCTGCCGGGTTTTGGCTGTGCGCGGTCATTGGCAGCGTGCTCGTTGTTTCATTTGCACTGCTGCAGGGAGCGGGTGCCCTCCACCGCGCCGATTGGCTCCTCTTCGCCGCCATGGTGACGGGCGCCCTCGGCTATGCGACCGGCGGCAGGCTCGCGCGCGAACTGGGCGGCACGCAGACGATTGCCTGGGCGCTGGTCGTCTCCCTGCCTGTGCTGCTGCCGCTGGTGGGCGCGCTGGCGTGGCTGCCGTCCACACATCAGGCCGAGGCGCTCGCGCATGCGTCGTCCAGGGCCTGGATGGGGCTGGCTTACGTGTCGGCCTTTTCCATGTTCATCGGCTTCCTGTTCTGGTATTCCGGCCTGGCTGCGGGCGGTGTTGCGCGGGTCGGCCAGATACAATTGCTGCAACCTTTCATGACGTTGATCGGCGGCTGGCTGCTGCTGGGCGAACCGCTCGATGCGCCGACCGTGCTGTTTGCGCTGGCCGTCATTGCCGTGGTCGGCATCGGCCGGCGCACGTCGGTCCGCCGATAGCAACGTTTTCCCTCTTTTGTTGACCGCACTTACCAAGGAGTCTTCATGACCGCCCCGCACGACGCTCAGGCCAAGCTCAAGCAACTCGGCATCGAACTGCCCGCCGCAGGCGCCCCCGCTGCCGCCTACGTCATGGCCGCGCAAACCGGCAACCAGGTCTTCCTGTCCGGCCACATCGCCAAGAAAGACGGCAAGCCGTGGGTCGGCAAGCTGGGCGCCGACATGACGACCGAGCAAGGCAAGGCAGCCGCACGCGCCATCGCCATCGACCTGATTGCCACGTTGAATACGCACCTGGGCGGTGATCTCAGCCGTGTCAAGCGCATCGTCAAGGTGATGAGCCTGGTCAACTCCACCCAGGAGTTCACCGAGCAGCACCTGGTGACCAACGGCGCATCGGAACTGTTCGCCGAGGTGTTTGGCGACGCCGGCAAGCACGCCCGCAGCGCCTTCGGCGTCGCACAGATTCCGTTCGGCGCATGCGTCGAGATCGAACTGATTGCGGAAGTCGCCTGAGCGACGCTTTTTGCTGCTGTGCCACCGGCAGCCGCCCAATATTAGACGGGCCGGTTGCCTGCTATTCTCACCGTCTTGCCCACCCACGGCGCTCGCTCACGAGGTGGGCGCCGCAACACTAGGACCACACCATGGACCACACCGCCTGTACCTTCTCCAGCCGCGCTCAGAAACTCACCAGCTCGGCGATCCGGGAAATCCTCAAGATCACCGAACGTCCTGAGGTCATTTCGTTTGCCGGCGGCCTGCCCGCCCCGGTCACCTTCCCGGTCGAAGCGATTCAGGCGGCGTGCGCCCGCATGTTTGCCGACAACCCGCAGGCCTCGCTGCAGTACACCCCGACCGAAGGCCTGTCGGTGCTGCGCGAGTGGATCGCTCAGCGTCATGGCACCACCGCCTCGCGCGTGCTGATCACCACGGGCTCGCAGCAGGGCCTGGACCTGCTCGGCAAGATCTTCATCGACCCGCAAAGCAAGGTGCTGGTCGAAACGCCGACGTACCTCGGCGCGCTGCAGGCGTTCTCGCTCTTCGAGCCGGCCTATACGTCCATCGCCACCGACGACAAGGGCCTGCTGCCCGACGCGTTGACGCCCGAACTGGCTGCCGGCGCACGCTTCTTCTACACGATCCCGAACTTCCAGAACCCGACCGGCCGCCGCCTGCCGCTGGACCGCCGCCAGGCCCTGGTGGCCCGCGCGAAGGAACTCGGCGTGCTCCTCGTTGAAGACGATCCGTACGGCGAACTCAGCTACACCGGCGACGCCCTGCCCTCGCTGCGCTCGCTGAATCCGGACGGCGTGGTCTACATGGGCTCGTTCTCGAAGATCCTGGCACCGGGCATGCGCCTGGGCTACATCATCGCGCCCGAACATATCCACTTCAAACTCGTGCAGGCCAAGCAGGCATCGGATCTGCACACGCCGAGCTTCACGCAGCGCGTGGCGTACGAGGTGCTGAAGACCGGGCTGCTCGACACGCACATCCCCAGCATCCGGAACCTCTACGGCAAGCAGTGCGAAGCGATGCTCGACTCGCTCACGCGCCACATGCCGGCCGGCGTGCACTGGAACCGCCCGGAAGGCGGCATGTTCATCTGGGTGGAAGTGCCGGAAGGCATCGACACGATGTCGCTGCTGGAAAAGGCCGTCGCGCGCAATGTGGCGTTCGTGCCGGGCGCACCGTTCTATGCCAATGCGCCGCGTCGCAATACCCTGCGCCTGGCGTTCGTGACGGTGGCACCGGAGCGCATCGAGCAAGGCATTGCCGTGCTGGGCGAGCTGATCCGCGCAGAAATCGCTGCGCTCACGCCGAAGGCCGCCTAAATTAGCTAACACCATTCACTCGTCCATCTAAGAAAGGAGCCGTCGTCGATGCTGCGGATCTGGGGAAGACTCTCTTCGGTCAACGTTCAGAAAGTGGTCTGGTGCGCGCGCGAGCTGTCGCTGGACCATGAGCGCATCGACGTCGGCGGCGCCTTCGGCGGCGTCGACACACCGGAATTCAAGGCGATGAACCCGAACGGGATGATCCCCGTCATCGAAGACGGCCTGAACGATTCCGCCGATACCCGCTTCGTGCTGTGGGAATCCAACGCCATCGTGCGCTATCTCTCGGCACGCTACGGCCCGGGCAACCTCTACCCGCTTGAACTTCACGAGCGCGCCGATGCCGACCGCTGGATGGACTGGCAGACCACGTCGTACAGCCCGTCGATGGTGGATGCCTTCATGCAGCTCGTGCGCACGCCGGAAGACCAGCGCGACGCCGCGCGCATTGAACGCTCGCGCCAGGCCGCAGAACGCAGCACCGCCGTCCTCGAAGCCGTGCTGGCCAAGCAGCCCTACGTGGCCGGCCGCCGCTTCACCATGGCCGACATCGTCTGCGGCTGCGCCACACACCGCTGGCTCGGCCTGCCGATGGATCGCCCGGCGCGCCCGAACCTCGAGCGGTGGATGGCCGAGTTGCGCGACCGGCGCGCCGCACGGGAAGTCTTGGCGCTGCCTGTCGTCTAAGCCCGCCCGAAACCGGTTGCGGTAGCATCACCAACCGCGCACGGCACCCAAGCCGGCGCGGTTTTTTGTTTTCACCGAGGGAAACCCGGATGCCATTGAACCGACCTTCCACCACCGTCGCCACGATCCTCTGGGGCGCGCTTTACCTGGTTGCCGCCATCGTGTCGCATCGGCTGAATGGCCCGGTCGACATGACGGGCTACATCTGGCTGCCGGCAGGCGTGACCATGGCGGCGTTCATGCTGCGGCCTTACCGCGAATGGCCGGGGCTCGGCGCGGCGTTTGCCGTGGCCCAGCTGGCGCTGGCCGCGATTGAACACACCAACCCCGCGCACGCCATGCTGTTCGTGCTCGACGAGGCGGGGAGCGCGGCCCTGGCCGTGGCCCTGGTGAGGCTCGCGCGCGTGCCGCTCGAAGGGTTGTACTTCGTGCGCGCGATGCTGGTGGCGGGCGCGGTCAGCGCGCTGCTCGGGGCGCTGTTCGGGGCGGCATGGTTTGCGTGGTCCCAGGGTGGCGCATTCGGGCACGTCCTGCGCATCTGGGCGGCGTCGGATTTCCTGGGCGTGCTGATCGTCACGCCGGTGCTGGCCGCATGGTCGCGCTTTCGCGCATTCCGCTCGGGCGGCACGGACCGCACGGACTTCCTGCTGGGCCTGGCGGCTGCGATTGCGCTGGCGCTGTCGGCGTACGTCATCTTCGATGGCAACAGCGATGCCAAGTTTGGCGACGGCATCGGCTTTGCGCTGACCTACGTCCCGTTGTTCTTTGCCGTGGTGGTGGCCCTGCTGTGGGGCGGCCGCGGCGGCTCCATGGCCGTGCTGCTGCTCACGCTCGTGGCGCTGACGCAAACCGCCGAGGGCGACGGCCCGTTCGCCGTGCTCGATCACCACTATGGCCAGTCGCTGCTGGAAGCGCAGCTGTACCTGGGCATTGCCGCGCTGCTGGTGCTGCTGGTGAGCGCGCTCAAGACCACACGCGAACAACTGCACGAGCAGAGCGCGCAATGGCAGAACCGCGTGGAACTGGCGTTGGCAACATCGGGCCAGCTCGTCTACACCATCGACCCCGCCAGTGGCCGCATCGACTGGGGCGGCGACGTGGTCCTCGTCTTCGGACACGACGCGACGAGCATGGCGTCGATCTCGACCGTCCTGCAACTGGTGCATCCGGATGACCGCGACGCGCTGCGCGCACGTTGGCTCGGAGAAACCGCGCTGGACGACGGGGCCGCCATGCCCGCGCGCCGCCAGACCCTGCGCATCACCGCACGCGACGGCACGCTGCACACCGTGGTGGATACCGGCGGCCCGCTGATGGACGCCGTCGGCAACATGGCGCTTGTCACTGGTACCTGGTCGGTCGAGACCGCACTGTGACGGCATTGGCGTCCGGCAGCACGGCTGTGCTGCTGATCCATGGCCTGGGCGGCACGGCCTACGACGTGGGCGTGCTGCAGAAAGCGCTGCGCAACGCCGGCGCCGCCACGCACGTGCCGACCTTGCCCGGCCATGGCACGCGCCCCGAAGACCTGATCCACATGCCCGCCGAGGCCTGGCTTGAAACGCTCACGCAAACGTATGAGCAGCTCGCCGCCGAGCACGACGCCGTGCATATCGCCGGGATGTGCATGGGCGCATTGCTGGCACTGGTGCTGGCGCACCGGGTTCGGCATGGCATTGCACGCCCGCACGACAGGCTGGCGCTGCTCGCCACGCCGATCCATATCGATGGCTGGTCGACGCCGTGGTATCGGGATCTGCGCCACGTGGTCTATCGCATCCCGGGCATGGCGGCGCGCATGCGCGTGGAAGAAGACGAGCCGTTCGGCATCAAGAACCCGCTGTTGCGGCGGATCATCAAGGCGAAGCTCGCGCGCGGCGACAGCTTCCACTACCCGTGGGTGCCGCTGGCCTGCATTCGGCAGGTGGATCGGCTGCGACGCTGGGCGCTGGCTGGCGCGCCCGAGACGCAGTGCCAGACGCTGGTGATCCATTCACGTGAAGACGAACTCACCAGCCTGCGCTCCGCTGAAACGTTGCAAGCCACCCTGCCCCATGCGCGCAGCGTCGTGCTCGAAAACAGCTACCACATGATCTGCGTAGACAACGATCGCGATCAGGTCGCCGCAGAGGTCCTCGGCTTTTTCGGTTTCGACCCCGCAGCGGCCAGGCGCAAGAGCCCAGCCGCCGCAGATTGATCACGACGCCGGTCAGGCCGCCGGCCCCGCAGTCTCGTGCTCGTGCGCCGCGTCCAGCCGGCGCTGCCGCTCGCTGCCCTTGAACACGCGCCGCACCACCACAAAGAACACCGGCACCAGGAACACCGCCAGCACCGTCGCCGCGATGATCCCGCCCAGCACACCCGTGCCGATGGCGCGCTGGCTGGCCGATGCCGCGCCGGTCGCAACCGCCAGCGGCACGACGCCAAAGGCAAACGCCAGCGACGTCATCACGATCGGCCGGAAGCGCAGCCGCGCGGCCTCCAGCGTGGCTTCAATCAGGCCCATGCCCTGCGCCACCAGATCCTTGGCCACTTCGATGATCAGGATCGCGTTCTTGGCCGACAGGCCAATCGTGGCAATCAGCCCGACCTTGAAGTAGATGTCGTTGGGCAGGAAGCGCAGCGTGGCGCCCAGCAGCGCGCCCAACACGCCCAGCGGCACCACCAGCATGACCGCCAGCGGAATCGACCAGCTCTCGTACAGCGCTGCGAGGCACAGGAAGACGACGAGGATCGACAGCGCAAACAGCGCCGGCGCCTGCGCTCCCGACAGCCGCTCCTCGAACGACTGGCCCGTCCACTCGTAGCCGAAGCCTTCGGGCAGGCCTCGCGCGATCGACTCCATCGCCGCCATGGCCTCGCCTGAGCTGTGACCCGGCGCGGGCGCGCCGGTGATCGTCATGGCCGGAAAGCCGTTGTAGCGGTCGAGCTTGAGCGGCCCGACGATCCACTTCGTCGTGGTGAACGCCGAGAGCGGCACCATCGCCCCAGCCGCATTGCGCACATGCATGCGGCCAAGCTGCTCGACCGAGACGCGCTGCTTGCCGTCGGCCTGCACGATCACGCGGCGCACCTGGTTGCGGTAGACGAAATCGCCTGCGTAATCGGAGCCGAACATCACGGCCAGCGTGCGGTTGATGTCATCAATCGCCACGCCCATCGACAGCGCCTTCTTGCGGTCCACATCGATCAGCACCTGCGGTGCATCGCCCTGGCCCGCAAACGTGACTTCCGACAGCGCGGGATGCT
Organism: Ralstonia edaphi; assembly: GCF_958350185.1. NCBI lineage: Bacteria > Pseudomonadati > Pseudomonadota > Betaproteobacteria > Burkholderiales > Burkholderiaceae > Ralstonia > Ralstonia edaphi. The sequence goes on along the minus strand of NZ_CATWHI010000005.1, from coordinate 22,368 downwards.
TCGCGGCCTCAGCGAGCATGCGGTCGCGTGCCTGCGCGAGGCGCTCGTAGCCGGCGCCTCCGCGGTCCTCCAGACGCAGGTCGAAGCCGGGCTTGCTGCCCAGCTCCGGCAGCGCGGGCGAGTTCATCGCCATGACCATCGCGCCCTTGATCTTGCCGAACGCCGCGTTGGCGCGCTCGACCACGGCGTCGACGTGCTGGTCAGCGCCCTTGCGCTCCTTCCAGTCCTTGAGCGTCAGGAACAGCATGGCCGCGTTCTGCCCGTTGCCGTACAGGCTGAAGCCCGTGATGGCCAGCGTGGACGCCACCGCCGGCTCCTGCGTCATGAAGTGCTGCTCGGCCTGCCGCACAACGTCGAGCGTTTGCGCCTGTGTGGCGCCGGTCGGCAGCATGACGACGGTCATGAACTCGCCGGTGTCCTCTTCCGGCAGGAAGGCCGTGGGCAGTTGCGTGAACAGCAGCACCACCACGCCGATGACGGCGCCGTACGCAATCAGCGCGCGGCCCGTGCGGTTCAGCAGCCTGGCAACGCCGCCTTGGTAGCGTGCCGTCAACCGCGCAAAGCCCCGGTTGAATGCGCCGAAGAAGCCCTTGCGGTCCACACCGTGGCCAGCCTGCACCGGCTTGAGCAGCGTCGCGCAAAGCGCTGGCGTAAGCGTCAGTGCCAGGAAGGCCGAAAACACCATCGACACCGCCAGCGACAACGAAAACTGCCGGTAGATATTGCCCACCGCGCCGCCAAAGAACGCCATCGGCACGAACACCGCCGTCAGCACCAGCGAGATGCCGACGATGGCCCCGCTGATCTGCCGCATTGCCTTGGCCGTCGCCTCGCGCGGCGAGAGCCCATCTTCGTGCATCACGCGTTCGACGTTTTCCACCACCACGATCGCATCGTCGACGAGGATGCCGATGGCCAGCACCAGGCCGAACAGCGTCAGCACGTTGATGGAAAAACCCATCGGCAGCATCACCGCAAACGTGCCCAGCAGCGCGATCGGCACGACCAGCGTCGGGATCAGCGTCGCGCGCAGGTTCTGCATGAACAGCATCATCACCAGGAACACCAGCACCACGGCTTCGAGCAGCGTCTTGACCACCTGCTCGATGGCGATGCCGACAAAGCGCGAGCTGTCGTACGCCACCTCGTAGCGCACGCCGGGCGGGAAATGCGCCTGCGCTTCGTCCAGCACCGCGCGCACGCGCTTGGCCACGCCCACGGCGTTGGCGCCAGGGGCGAGCTTGATGCCGATGGTCGTGGCCGGCTTGCCGTTCATGCGCGAGAGGTAGAGGTAATCGCTGCCGCCCAGCTCCACGCGCGCCACATCGCGCAGCAGCACCATGCGGCCTTGCGCGTCCGCACGCAGCGGGATCTGGCCGAATGCATCCGGCGTGGTCAGCCCATCGTCGCCGGTGACGCTCGCGTTGATGGGCGCGCTGCCCGGCACGGCGCCGCTGCCGATCTCGCCCACGGTGATGCGCGCGTTGTAGCGGCGCACGGCATCGCTCAGGTCGCCGGCGGTCAGGCCCAATGCGGTCAACTTGTCGGCATCGGGCCAGATGCGCATGGCGTATTCCGCGTCGAACAACTGCGCGGTGCCAACGCCCGGCACGCGGCGCAACTGCGGAATCAAATCTGACGAAGCGAGGTCGCCCAGGTCGATGCCGTCAAAGCGGCCACGCTCGGCCGTCAGCGACAGATACATCATGTAGTTCTCGGCCGCCTTCTCGATGCGGATGCCGTTGCGGCGCACGACCTCGGGCAGACGTTCTTCGACGATCTTCAGCCGGTTCTGCACCTCCACCGCCGCAAGATCGGGGCTTGTGCCCTGCGTGAACGACAGGTTGATCGACACGTTGCCCGCCGCATCGGACGACGACGACATGTACAGCAGCCCCGGCGCGCCGTTCATCTCGCGCTCGATGATGGCGGTGACGGCACTCTCCACCGTGCGCGCCGACGCGCCGGGATAGTTGGCCGAGATGCTGACGTTGGGCGGGGCAATGTTCGGGTACTGCGCCACGGGGAGTTTGGGCAGCGCGAGCACGCCGGCCAGGATGATGGCCAGCGCAATCACCCAGGCAAAGACCGGGCGGTCGATAAAGAAGCGCGCCATGGTCAGCCCTTCTTCGGCTTGGTGTCAGCACGCGGTGCTGCGGGCACCGGCTTGACCGCCATGCCCGCTTCCAGCGTCTGCATGCCAGGAATGGCGAGGCGCTCTCCGCCGGACAGCCCGCTCGTCACCAGCCATTGGTCAGCGGCCAACGTTTGCGCAGTCACGGCACGAGCGGCCAGCGTGTTGTCGGCCTGTACCACGAACACCGATGCCCCGTGGCGATCACGCTGCAACGCGCCCTTCGGGATCGTCACCGCGCCCTGCTGCACGGCGTGGGAGAGCTTCACGCGCACGTACATGCCGGGCAGCAGCAGGCCATCAGGGTTCGGCAGCACGGCGCGCATCGAGACGTTGTCCGTCGCGCGGTCCACCGCCAAGTCGGAGAACAGCAGCTTGCCCGGGCGCTCGTACGCCACGCCATCGCTCAGGATGACCTGCACGCCGATGTCCTGGCCGCTCAATGCAGCGGCCTGGCCCTTCTTGAGCGCGCGCTGCAAGGCCAGCACTTCGGCAGCGGGCTGTGCGAAGTCGACGTAGATCGGGTCGATCTGCTCGACGGTGGTGAGCGGCGTGGCAGCGTCTTCCTTGACCAGCGCGCCTTCGGTGACCTGCGCGCGGCGCGAGCGGCCGGCAATCGGCGCGGTAACGGTGGCATAGCCCAAGCGCAGTTGCGCGGTTTCCAGCGCGGCACGGCTGGAGACCACGTCTGCGGCGGCCTGACGCTCGGCGGCTTGCGCTTCAGCGTATTCCAGCTCGCTCACGGCGCGCGTGGCGGCCAGCCCCTTGTAGCGCGCGGCCTTGTCGCGGGCGATGGCGAGTTGCGCCTGCGCACGGGCAAGCGCGCCTTGCGCGGCGTCCACCTGTGCCTTGAGCGGCGCCGGGTCGATGCGGAAGAGCACCTGGCCGGCCTTGACCGCCTGGCCTTCTTCGTACGCGCGCTTGAGGACGATGCCGTCGACGCGCGCACGCACTTCCGCCGTGCGATACGGCTCAAGCCGGCCCGGCAGTTCGGTCACCAGCGGCGCATCGGAGCGCTGTGCAACGACAAACTCGACCTCCGGCGGGCCAGCGGGCTTGGCGGCCTCATCCGCATGCTTGCCGCACGCCTGCAACACAGCCAACGCGCACGCGCACAGCAACCACCGGGACGAGCGGAAACGACGGAACAACACGGAGAACATCATGAAAAAGGGGGCTGGGCGCGACCGCGCCCGAGGTCTTGAACGAAGCGAAGCGGAAGGCTAGCACGCACGTCCGCCGCGACCTGACCGATTGATTTCCCAGTCTGATCAAGACCTTACGAAGCGCGCATTGCCGCCGCGCGCGCGCAAGCCCGCTGCCGCCTGCTGCGGTTTCAGAACGTCAGATCAGAAGACGCGACCAAGCTGCAGGTACACGTTCCACACGCCCTGCGGCGCCACCGCAAAACCGAAGTACAGCGGCCCGATCGGACTGTTGCCGCCAACGAATACGCTGCCGCTCTTCAGGTAAGGCCCCCGCCCGAAGTTGTTGCGCAGTTGCCAGACGTTGCCGGCCTCCGCGCTGGCGCCGAACACCGGCGCGCGCAGGCCGAGCAGATCGTCGATGCGCAGGTCGTACAGGTAGGTCAGGCGGCCGTACAGCATGTACTGGCCGTTGAACTGATCCTGCGCGTAGGCCGAAAGGTGCTGGAAGCCACCGAGGAAAAAGCCTTCGTTGGCGCCATTGCCCGTGTTGCCGCCGTTTTCCCGCGTCGGGCTGTTGACGCCAAACTGGCCGGCCCCTTCCAGCGCCACATTGAACGTGTGGCGGCCGTAGCTCGTCGCCCACAGGCCCTTGGCCTGGGCGGTGTTGAACTTCTTGTCGAGCGATCCAAAACCGGCTTCCACGCTGCTGTAGAAGTAATAGCCGCTGCGCGGAAACAGCGGGTCATCCAGTTGGTCCAGCGTCAGCTGCGCGCGGAAGGCCGGCTGCTTGGCGCGCAGCGTCGGCAGATCCAGCGCCCCTTCGTCCGTCAACGCCAGATAGTTGAACGCTGCGCTCTTGCTCATGTAGTTCACGCCCAGCCGCAGTTCGCCCTTGCGGCCGAGCGGAATGCCGAGGTCGACGCCGGCACGCGCGGTCTCCATGGTGATGCTGTTGAACGCCTTGGCCTCCTTGGTCGGCGCCTGGTCGTCAAAGTAGAGGTCGAAGCGGCGGCGCGAATACTCGGCATACGGCGCCACGTAGAACCCGCGCGCCTGCCAGAGCGGCTGACGCAATTCGGTATGGATGCTCGCCCGGTTGCTGCCGAGCACGATGTCATTGCGCCATTCCAGCCCGCTCTGCGTGAGCCACGGATACCGGTGGCCGAGATTGACGTTGAACGCGCCGCGCCCGTCGAAGTTGGTCGACATGCCCAGCCCGAACAGGAAGAACTGGTTGCCCCAGGACTTTTCACGCGCGTCGATCTTCAGCGTATGCACGCCGTTCTGTTCCACCAGTTGCTGCGTGACGGTTTCGAAGTCGCCCGTGGTGGCCAGCGCCGACAGCTCGCGGTTGAGCGCCTCGGCGTCATATGCGTCGCCTTCGCGCACCTTGATCAACTGGCGCACACGCGCAGGCGGAACCCGGCCGCTGGTGGTCACGTCAATGGCGTCGATGCGCGCGCCTGCCACCAACGTGCCGTAGGGCTCGTGGGCAGCACGGTACGCGGCATACGCCTGCGGCGAGAGCGACAACGCCGCGAGCTTCGCGCCCACGCCCTGCGCCGCGCGCTCCCCCTGCCGCACGCCCTGCGGGCCCTTGGCGAAATCGGTGAACGAAAGCTCGGAAAGCTGCGGCTCGATCAACACATCCTTGCCGCGCAGCAGCGCCTTTTGCGCCCGCACGTTCTGGCCGACGAGGATGGTGATCATCTGCTGCGTCACCGCCGCCGGCGAGGTCAGATCTTCCGGCCGCTGCAAATCCGACCCGATGTTGACGGCGATGATGATGTCCGCGCCCATGTCGCGCGCGAGCTGCACGGGCAGGTTGCTCACCAGGCCGCCATCCACCAGCGTGCGGCCGCCCACTTCGATGGGCGCGAACAGGCCGGGCACCGCCATGCTGGCGCGCATGGCCAGCGGCAGCGAGCCGTGGTCGAGAATCACCCCGTCGCCCGTGGCCAGATCCGTCGCCATGGCCTTGAAGGGAATCGGCAGGTGCGAGAACGCGATGTTGTCGGGCCACTGCGCCGTCCAGTTCTTGAGCAGCGCAAGCAGGCGGTTGCCCTGCACCAGCCCGGCCGGCAGCTTGAGCCTGCCGTCGCCATAGCCGGCGGACAGGCCGATCGGATACTGGAAATCATCTTCGCGCAGCGACTGCGGCAGCTTGGCCCGATCGTTGCGATCGAAGGCGATGTCGCTCAGGTCCACCTGCGAGAGCTTCTGCTCCAGCGCGTCCGCACGCATGCCGCTGGCGTACAGGCCGCCCACCACGGCGCCCATGCTGGTGGCGGCAATCACGTCCACGGGAATGCGCATGCGCTCCAGCATCTTGAGCACGCCGATATGCGCATAGCCGCGCGCCCCGCCGCCCGAGAGCACCAGACCGATACGCGGCCGCGTCGATTCGGCATTCGGTTGCGTTGGCGCTGCCGCAGTCTGGCCATGCACGGCGGGCGACAGCATTGCCATTGCCACAAACGCGGTGAGCACGGCGGTAGCCAAACGGGCGCCGCGGCGGCGAGACAGGAAGGCCGTCAGAGAAGCCATGGATGGAAGGCGAATTGGGGTGGGTGCGGGTTGGGTGGGGTGCGCTGCAGGCGCAATGATTCCACAACCCGGATTTACCCGGTGCAATTGCGCACCCCGCGCCATACCACGCGCCAGCGCCGATGAATACTTTTCAGGGCGAAAGTGACAGAATATTGCCGGGACCCGGACACGCTTGTTCCTACAATCCGCGTTTGCCCCTTAAAAAAGGGGCGACAGAAGACGTTCGGTATCGAGAAGAACTGAAACGCCCAAACAGGAGGAGATCAAGATGTGGAATCAAGTCTATGACCCGCTCGGCAGTGCCGTGTGGTCGACCATCGCAGCCGGGATACCGGTAGCGGTGCTGCTGTGCTCGCTGGCGTTCTTCCATATGCAGGCGCATCTGGCCGCGGGCCTGGCGCTGATTGTCGGGGTGGGGATCGCCTCGTTCGTGTTCGGCATGCCGACCGCAATGGCCGGCAAGGCAGCGGGCCTGGGCATCGTCTCCGGCCTGTTCCCGATTGGCTGGATCGTTCTCAACATCATCTTCCTGCATCGGCTCACCACCTTGAACGGGTCATTCAAGGTCTTGCAGAGCTCGATTTCCGGCATTACCGAAGACCGCCGCCTGCAACTGCTGCTGGTGGCGTTCAGCTTTGGCGCGTTCTTCGAAGGCGCCGCGGGCTTCGGCACGCCGGTGGCCGTCACGGGCGCCATCCTGATCGGCCTGGGCTTCTCGCCGCTGGCCGCGTCTGGCCTGGCACTCATCGCCAACACCGCGCCGGTGGCCTACGGCGCGCTGGGCGCCCCGCTCATCGGGCTGGCTTCCGTTACGGGGCTGGACTTGCTGCAGCTCTCCGCCATGGTCGGCCGCCAGTTGCCGTTCTTCTCGGTGCTGGTGCCGTTCTGGCTGATCTGGGCGTTCGCGGGCTTCCGCGGCATGCTGCAGATCTGGCCGGCGATCCTGGTGGCGGGCGTGTCGTTTGCCATTCCGCAGTTCCTGGTGTCGAACTTCCACGGCCCGTGGCTGGTGGACGTGATTGCGGCGCTGGTGTCGATGGGCACGCTCACGCTGTTCCTCAAGGTGTGGAAGCCCAAGACGATCTGGACGTCGACCGCCCTGCGCAACCGTGAGGACAACTCCCGCGTCGACCCCGAAGCCGCCGCCGAAGCCCGCGAAGCCACCACGGCCACCAACGGCAAGATCACGCGCGTGCAGGCATGGCTGCCCTGGGTGATCCTCACGGTGTTTGTCTTCATCTGGGGCGTGCCGCAGTTCAAGGCATTTGCCGACGGCCTGTGGGCCTACAAATTCGCCATCCCGGGCCTCGACAAGATGGTGCTCAAGGGCCCGCCGGTGGTGCCCAAGGTGATTGCCGAAGGCGCGGTGTTCAACTTCAACGTGCTGTCGATGGCGGGCACGGGCATCCTGGTGTCGGCCCTCGTGGGCGGCCTGCTGATGGGCTACTCGCTGCCGCGCATGCTCAAGGAGTACTGGAACACCATCAAGCTGACGCGCTATTCGCTGCTGACGATCTGCGCGATGTTCGGCATCGGCTACCTGACCCGCTACTCCGGTCTGGACGCCACGCTGGGCCTGGCCTTCGCCCACACGGGCGTGCTGTACCCGCTGTTCGGCACGATGCTGGGCTGGCTGGGGGTGGCGCTGACCGGCTCGGATACGGCATCGAACGTGCTGTTCGGCGGCCTGCAGAAGACCACGGCCGAGCAGCTTGGCCTGTCGCCGATCCTCATGTCGGCGGCCAACAGCTCGGGCGGCGTGATGGGCAAGATGATCGACGCGCAGTCCATCGTCGTGGCGTCCACGGCCACCAAGTGGTACGGCCACGAGGGCGACATCCTGCGCTACGTGTTCTTCCACTCGCTGGCGCTCGCCTTCCTGGTGGGGCTGATGATTACCCTGCAGGCCTATGTGGAGCCGTTCACGCGGATGGTGGTGCACTGAGCCCCCGCTCCCGACGGAACCCGAAAGCCGCTCAACCGAGCGGCTTTTTTCATGCGAAGCCGACACGTCGAGCGAAAAGCCTCGCACGTCGGGTTCCGAACTCCAGCGTCGGAGCAAAAAGCCTCATACGTCGAGCTCTGAGCTCCACTCGCCGAGCAAAAAGCCTCACCCGTCGAGCTCCGAGCTCCACCTGCCGAGCAAAAAGCCTCGCGCATCGAGCTCCGAGCTCCACCTGCCGAGCAAAAAGCCTCGCGCGTCGAGCTCTGAGCTCCAATCGCCGAGCAAAAAGCCTCACGCGTCGAGCTCTGAGCTCCAACCGCCGAGCAAAAAGCCTCAAGCGCCGAGCTCCGAGCTCCAACCGCCGAGCAAAAAGCCTCACGCGCCGAGCTCCGAGCTCCAATCGCCGAGCAAAAAGCCTCAAGCGCCGAGATCTGAGCTCCACCCACCGAGCCCTGCACGCCGTAAGCCACCCCGCCAACAAGGGCACTTTCACGCGCGTATCATGGGCAGCTCTTCCGCGCACGTCCCGCCCTGGGGCGTCGGTCTCCTCTTCACCCCCGACCCGACATGCTGCTGCGCCGCCTGGAAAAGCTCATCGATCCGTTCCGTCCCCTGCCCGACACACAGCCTCCGGCCAATGTCTGGCGCTTCTACGCCTACTTCCTGCGCGAAGTGCGTGGCGTCTTCGCGTTCCTGCTGGTCGTTGGGTTGCTGGGCGCGCTGATTGAAGTCGCGCTGTTCGACTTCCTGGGCCGCATCGTCGACATGATCCAGGCGACACCCGGCCCCGAGTTCTTCGGCCGCCACCGGAACGAGCTGTTGTGGATGGCCTTTGTGGCGCTGATCGCGCGGCCGGTCATCTTCGGGCTGCACGACGTGCTCGTGCATCAGGTCATCAACCCCAACCTGTCGAACCTGATCCGCTGGCAGAACCACCGCTACGTGCTCAAGCAGAGCCTGACGTTCTTCCAGAACGACTTTGCGGGCCGCATTGCCCAGCGGATCATGCAGACCGGTTTTTCATTGCGCGATTCCGCCGTGCAGTCCGTGGATGCGCTCTGGCATGTGGTGATCTATGCGATCAGTGCGATGGTGCTGTTCGCCAAGGCCGACTGGTGGCTCGTGGTGCCGCTGCTGGTGTGGATTGGCTGCTACGTCGCGGCGCTGAGCTACTTCGTGCCGCGCGTGAAGGCGCGGTCGGTCATCGCCACGGAGTCGCGCTCCAAGCTGATGGGCCGCATCGTTGACGGCTACACCAACATCACCACGCTCAAGCTGTTCGCGCATACGCAGCATGAAGAAAGCTACGCGCGCGACGCCATGGCCGAGCAGACGGATAAGACGCGCCTGTCCGGCCGCATGATCAGCGGCATGGATTTCACCATCACGGCCATGAACGGCCTGCTGATTGTCGGCACATCGGCGCTCGCGCTGTGGCTGTGGAGCGAGGGCCGGGTGAGCGCCGGCACCATTGCGCTGACGACGGGGCTGGTGATCCGCATCAACAACATGTCGGGCTGGATCATGTGGGTGGTCAACGGCATCTTTGAAAACGTCGGGCAAGTGCAGGACGGCATGCAGACCATCGCGCTGCCGCGCGCCGTGATCGACCAGCCCGATGCCAAGCCGCTGCACGTGACGCGGGGCGAAGTGCGCTTCGAGCACGTCGGCTTTCACTACGGCAAGGGCAGCGGCGTGATCGAAGGGCTGGATCTCGTGGTGCGCCCCGGCGAACGGATCGGCCTGGTTGGCCCGTCCGGTGCGGGCAAATCGACGCTGGTGAATCTGCTGCTGCGCCTGTACGACGTGGAGCGCGGCCGGATTCTCGTCGACGGTCAGGACATTGCAGCGGTGACGCAAGAGAGCCTGCGCGACCAGATCGGCATGGTCACGCAGGACACATCACTGCTGCACCGCTCCATTCGCGACAACCTGCGCTACGGCAAACCCGACAGCACCGAGGCTGAGTTGATGCAGGCCGTGCACCGTGCGCGCGCCGACGAGTTCATCCCGCAGCTATCCGATGCGCAAGGGCGACGCGGCTTTGATGCGCTGGTGGGGGAACGCGGGGTGAAGCTGTCGGGCGGTCAGCGGCAGCGCATCGCGATTGCGCGCGTGCTGCTCAAGGACGCGCCGATCCTGATCCTGGACGAAGCCACGTCCGCGCTGGATTCGGAAGTGGAAGCCGCCATCCAGGAAAGCCTGGAAACGCTGATGCAGGGCAAGACCGTGATTGCCATCGCGCACCGGCTCTCGACCATCGCGCGCATGGACCGGCTGGTCGTGCTCGATGGCGGGCGCATCGTCGAGAGCGGCACGCACGCGGAGCTGCTGGAACACGGCGGCCTGTATGCGCGGCTGTGGGCGCACCAGACCGGCGGTTTCGTTGGTGTGGACTGAGCGTTACGACAGGCGGCGGCCGAGCGTCTCGGGCACCATCGCCAGCCCGATCAGCGAGATCAGGCCGCAGCCGATCACGTAGAACGCCGGCGCGTTGGCGTTGCCCGTGAGGTGGATCAGCTCGGTCGAGAAGAACTGCGCAAAGCCGCCAAAGATGGCGATGGCCACGCAGTAGGCAATCGACAGCCCCGTGGCGCGCAGCCGCTGCGGCAGCACCTCGCTCACCAGCACCATGGATGCCGGCGAGGTCATCGACATCGGCACCGACAGGCAGCCGACCACGATCAGCAAGCGGGCGAGCGATGGGTCTGCGTTGATGAGTGCGAAGGCCGGATAGATCATTGCCAGCAGTGCAACACGCGACCACAGCACGACCTTGCGGCGCCCGACGCGGTCGGCCAGCCGGCCGGCGAACGGCGACAGCACCACCTGCACCAGCGCCGCAATGCACGCCGCCCAGATCCCCAGCGACAGCGGCATGTGCAGCACGCTCACGGCGTAGTTGCTGAGGTAGTACACGATGATGTACGTGGACGACGCCACGCCGATCATCAGCAGGATGCTGGCGACCAGCGCACGACGGTGTTCGCGCAGCAACGGCAGCGTGGCGTCGGCTTCGCGCGTGCTGGGCGGTGCGGCGGTTTCCTCCAGACGGCGGCGGATGATCAGGCCGACCGGGATGACGAGAATGCCGATGACGAACGCCAGGCGCCAGCCCCACGACTCCAGCGCCGTAGGCGCCAGCACGTTGCTCAGCAGCAGGCCGACCAGCGCGCCGAACAGCGCGGCCAGCCCCTGGCTGAACGGCTGCCAGCTCGTATAGAAGCCGCGCGAGCGGTCGTCGGCGTATTCCAGCAGCAGCGCAGTCGAAGCACCCATCTCGCCGCCGATGGCAAAGCCCTGCACCAGCCGCGCCAGCACGACGAGCATGGGCGCGAGGATGCCGATCTGGGCGTAGGTCGGCGTGACGACAAAGACGAGCGACGACAGCCCCATCAGCCACAACGTGAGCGCCACGGCGGGCTTGCGGCCTGCGCGATCGGCGTACATGCCGATCAGCAGACCGCCGAGCGGACGCATCAGGAAGCCCACGCCAAAGGTGGCGAACGACATCAGCAACTGGCCAGTCGCGTTGCCGACGGGAAAGTACAGCCGGCCGATCAGCGTGGCGAAGAAGCTGTAGACCACGAAGTCATAGAACTCGAGGCCGTTGCCGATGGTGATGGCGGCAATGGCCCGCGTGCGTGACAGCGGTTGCGTGTGGACGGTCGCCTGCGCGCCGGCGGGGCCGGCGTACGACGGCGCAGAGGTGTGGTTCGACATGGGTTGTCTCCGGAACTCGTCTTCTTATTTGCGGGGGCGGGCCGGGCTCACGCCCCGCTGGCCTCTTCCGCCAGAACGGCCGCTGCGTTGGGCTTCACGCGCAGATACCATGCGGCCGACATGAGCAGCACCCAGCCTGCGCCAACGTACAGCGCCACGCGGGTGTCTTCCATGGTGCCCAGCACGCCGATCACGAACAGCATGAACGCGATGGCAAGGGCCGGCCCCACGGGCCACAGCGGCACCTTGAACTTGAGCGCCCGCACTTCTTCCGCCGACAGGCGACGGCGCATCGCCACCTGCGACAGCAGGATCATCAGCCAGACCCACACGGTGGCGAACGTGGCGATCGACGCGATGATCACGAAGACGTTCTCGGGAATCAGGTAGTTCAGCACCACGCCGCACAGCAGCGCGCCGGCCATGAACAGCACCGTCACCCAGGGCACACCGTGGCGCGACGTGGCCGCAAAGATGCGCGGCGCCTGGCCCTGCTCGGCCATGCCGTACATCATCCGGCCCGCGCCGAAGATGTTGCTGTTGATGGCCGAGATGGCTGCCGAAATGACGATGAGGTTCAGGATTGCCGCCGCCGACTGGATGCCCAGTCCGGAGAAGATCTGCACGAACGGGCTGCCCTGGCCGTCGATGCCCGTCCACGGGAAGATCGCCATCAGCACACACATGGTCAGCACGTAGAACAACAGGATGCGCGCCGGCACGGCATTGATGGCCTTCGGGATGACCTTGTCGGGGTTCTGCGCCTCGCCGCCGGTGATGCCGATGATCTCGACGCCGCCATACGCAAACATCACCACGGCAAACGACGCCACGAGGCCGCCCACGCCGTGCGGCAGGAAACCGCCGTGCGACCAGAGATTGCTCAGGCCCGATGCGTGCTCGCCGTTCATCTTCACGCCGAGGAACAGGATGACGGTGCCGCCGACGATCATGGCGCCGATCGCCACGATCTTGATCAGCGCGAGCCAGAATTCCATCTCGCCGAACACCTTGACGTTGCAGAGGTTGAGGCCGCAGATGAGCATGACGATGCCGAGCACCCAGATCCATTGCGGGACCTCGGGAAACCAGAAGCCCATGTAGATGCCGAAGGCGGTCACGTCGGCCAAGCAGACGATCACCATTTCGAGGATGTACGTCCAGCCGGTGAGAAAGCCGGCGAGCGGGCCGAGGTTGTCGCGCGCATAGCGCCCAAACGAGCCGGAAACCGGCTGGCGCACCGCCATCTCGCCGAGCGCGCGCATGACCATGTAGACGGCCGCGCCGCCGATGATGTACGCGAGGATCACGGCCGGCCCGGCCAGCTGGATGGCCGAAGCAGAGCCGTAGAAAAGGCCCGTGCCGATGGCCGAACCGAGCGCGAGAAAGCGGATATGCCGCGCGCGCAGGTTGCGTTGAAGGTGTTCCAAACTGTCTCCTCTTTATGTCGGCGAGGCTGTCCGTGCAGATCGGGGCTTGACGCATGCGCTAAGCGGACCGGAATTCACATACAGACAACATCGCTTTGATCGATATGTTGTTGTATATACATCATGAGCGGCATTGGGGTATTCCCGAGGGCTGCGCGCCCGGCTCGATGGCGAGCGGGTCAAGAAAAAAGGCGGACATGCGTCCGCCTTGGATTTCGCTGGCCGTGCGGCACGAGCGCTACACCCAACCCATGCCGCCGACCAATGCCCCCAACCCAACCAGCACCAGCGGGTGGACACGGGTGAAGGAGCACGCCACGACCGTCGCCACGGTCAGCGCGATGGTGCTGAAGCTGCTGTCTGCGGCGCGTGCGAGCACCCAGCCGGTGGAGAACAGCAGGCCGATCGTCAGCGGTGCCAGGCCACGGCGGACCAGTGCAATCCAGCGCGCGTCGGGCTTGCGGTCCATGACGCGCGCGATGACGGCAGCAATCACGCACGATGGCCCGCAGATGCCGACCAGCGAGGCAATCGCCCCACCCAGACCCGCCGCCTGCCAGCCGAACAACTCCACGAACAGCACGTTGGGGCCCGGCGCCGCCTGCGAGATGGCATACATGGCGCTCAGCTGCTCGCTTGTCATGTAATGCCGAGTGTCGACCAGGAAACGGTGCATGTCGGGCAGCGTCGAGCTGGCCCCGCCAATGGCGAGAAACGACAGCACGAGAAAGTGCCAGAACAGGTCGAAGACGGTGGTGAGATAACTCATCGCATTGCCCACCATTCGAGCACGAGTGCGAGCGGAATCAGCACCAGCATGACCGGCAGCAACGGCCACTGCAGGACGCCAATCGTCAGGAAAACCGCCAGGCCGATGCCGAGCGCACGCCAGGTGCGCGACTGCCCCTGCGCCAGCTTCACGGCCGTTGAGAGCACCAGCCCCGCTGCCACCGCCGCCATGCCCTTGAGCAGGTTCTGCACCACCGACAGCGCGCTGAAGTGGTCGTACAGCATGACGATCAGCAACAGCACTACGGCGGGCGTGAGCACCAGACCGGCCATGGCGGCCGCGGCGCCGCGCACCCCGTGAAAGCGGTAGCCGAGCATCACCGAAAGGTTGACCACATTCGGGCCAGGCAACACCTGGCCCAGGCTCAGGAGTTCAGCGAACTCGGTGTTGGAGAGCCAGCGGTTGCGATCGACAATGCCGGCGCGCGCAAAGGGCAGCACGCCGCCGAAGCCCGACAGGCCCATCCGCGCAAACTCGGTGAAGAGTTTGCTGCAGGACGGGATGTTTGCTGCGATGTTGGCTTCAGGCGCGGCGGTCGGATCGCTCATGGGTTCAGGCGGCGTCCGGCGCGGGCTTGGGCAACGAGAGCTTCGGATCGCGCAGCTTGGGCTCCAGCGTCTTGCCCTTGCGTGCGCGCTTGCCGGCGTACGGCTCCTGGGCGCGCGTCGTCAGGGTCTGCTCGACTGCCTTGCCGCCGCGCGGACCGGTGCCCGAGAGCACAAAGCCCGCTGCGCCAAAGGCCACCGCCTGGAGCAGCGTTTCGTTTTTCTCCAGCTCCATCAGGATCACGCCACGTCCACCGCTGGCGAGCGTCTTCAACTCGCTGATCTGGAACAGCAGCATGCGGCCGCCTTCGGACAGGCACGCCACGCCGTAAGCGTCCGCCGGCACCGGCGCCGGTTTGTTCGGTTGATCGCCTTCGTCCAGCGTCAGGAACGCCTTGCCGGCCTTCTGACGGCCGACCATGTCGCCCACCTTGGCCAGGAAGCCGTTGCCGCCGCGCGTGGAGATCACCAGGTTCTGTTCGGCATGGCCCGCGAACGTGTGGGCGATGTGCGTGCCCGGCGCGAGTTCGATCAGCGTCGTCAGCGGCACGCCGTCGCCGCGACCGCCCGGCAGGTTCGCTACGGCCACGGAATAGACGCGGCCCGTGCCCTTGTCGTCGCGCGTGCCGAAGATCAGCAGCGCATCAGTGGTGCGGCATTCAAACGTGTCATACAGCGTATCGCCCGCCTTGAAGGCGAACTGCGTGGCGTCGTGGCCATGGCCCTGGCGCGTGCGCACCCAGCCCTTCTGCGAGACGATCACCGTGACGGGTTCGTCGACGACCTTCACTTCGGCAGCGGCGCGGCGCTCTTCCTGGATGAACGTGCGGCGGTCGTCGCCGTATTGCTTCGCGTCGGTCTCGATCTCCTTGATGATGCGACGGCGCATCATGGTCTCGGACTTCAGCAGCACGTCCAGCTCGCCCTGTTCTTCGCGCAGGTTCTTCAGCTCCTGCTCGATCTTGATGGCTTCCAGGCGGGCCAGCTGGCGCAGGCGGATTTCCAGGATGTCTTCGGCCTGACGATCGCTCAGGTTGAAGACCTGGATCAGCGCGGCCTTCGGGTCTTCGCTCTCGCGGATGATGCGGATCACGTCTTCAATGCGCAGCAGCACGAGCTGCCGGCCTTCGAGAATGTGGATGCGGTCTTCGACCTTGCCCAGACGATGGCGCGTGCGACGCGTGACCGTGGCAAAGCGGTATGCAATCCATTCGCGCAGGATCTCGGCCAGGCCCTTCTGGCGCGGCCGGCCATCCGTGCCGATCATCACCAGGTTGATGGCCGCGCCCGATTCCAGCGATGTGTGCGCCAGCAGCGCGTTGGCAAATTCCTGCTGGTCGATGTTCTTGCTCTTGGGCTCGAACACGAGGCGCACCGGCGCGTCCTTGCCGGACTCGTCGCGCACGGCATCGAGCAGGCCCAGCATGGTCTGCTTCATGGTGAGCTGATCCGGCGACAGCGACTTCTTGCCCGTGCGCACCTTCGGGTTCGTCAGCTCTTCAATCTCTTCCAGCACCTTCTGCGACGAGGTGTTGGGCGGCAATTCGTTCACCACGAGTTGCCACTGGCCGCGCGCGAGTTCTTCGATCTTCCAGCGCGCACGCACCTTCAGGCTGCCGCGACCGCTCTCGTACACCTGCGCAATGTCGGCTGCGGACGAGATGATCTGGCCGCCGCCCGGGAAGTCCGGGCCCGGCATGTACTGCATCAGGTCGGTGCTGGTGAGCTTGTCGTCGCGAATGAGCGCCACGGTGGCATTCGCCACTTCGCGCAGGTTGTGCGACGGGATCTCGGTGGCCATCCCCACCGCAATGCCCGATGCGCCGTTGAGCAGCACGAACGGCAGGCGCGCCGGCAGGAGCTTCGGCTCTTCCATCGAGCCGTCGTAGTTGGGGATGAAATCGACCGTGCCCTGGTCCAGCTCTTCGAGCAGCAAGCGCGAGATGGGCGTGAGGCGCGCTTCGGTGTAGCGCATCGCCGCCGCGCCGTCGCCATCGCGCGAGCCGAAGTTGCCCTGGCCGTCGATCAGCGGATAACGCAGCGAGAAATCCTGCGCCAGGCGCACCAGTGCGTCGTAGGCGGATTGATCGCCGTGCGGGTGATATTTACCGAGCACGTCGCCCACCACACGCGCCGATTTGACGGGCTTGGCATCGGCGCGCAGGCCCATCTCGTGCATCGCAAACAGGATGCGGCGCTGCACCGGCTTCTGGCCATCGGCCACCTCGGGCAGCGCGCGGCCCTTGACCACGCTGATGGCGTAGTCGAGGTAAGCGCGCTCGGCATAGGCGCCAAGCGTGAGCGCTTCGGCCGGCTCGCTGGGGTCGAAGAGGATGTCTTGTTGTTCCATGGAGGCTCAAGCGAAAGCGGCGCGCTTCAACGTGGCGGCGCCGCCGGGATCAATGTTGGGGGAGGTTCGTGGCCACGCCGGTGGCCGGGTCCAATACGAGTTCGATGCGTGCGGGCCGGCCCGTGCGGCCCGGCTTGCGCGTAGCGATGACGCCGTTGCCGCTCACGTTCATCAACCCGGGCACGGCGGCGACCGGGTTGTAGTAGCGATAGAACTGCAGCACCGTCTTCACGTAGTTCTGTGTCTCGGCGTACGGCGGAATGTCGTTGCCGTGCTTCTGCACCGCGCCCTCGCCCGCGTTGTAAGCGGCCAATACGAGTTCAAGGTTGCCCGAGAACATACGCAGCAGATCGCTCAGGTAACGCACGCCGGTGGTGATGTTGGTCTTCGGGTCGGCCAGCTTCTGTGCAGCCGTGCGGCGGGCGTCGCCGGTCACGCCGTAACGCGCGCCGGTGTCCGGAATCACCTGCATCAGCCCGATTGCCCCCTTGGGCGACACGGCCTGCGGGTTGAAACCCGATTCAGCGGCAATCACGGCCTTCACCAGCGCGGGGTCGATACCGTGCTTGCTGGCGGCTTGGCGGATCAACGGCTCCACCGTCGGCACGTTCGGATGCTGCAGCACCGCGCGCACCAGGCGCTGGCGCATGCCGGCCGCGTTGTCGAGTGCATCGCGCTTGCTGGCGTTGAGGTACGCATCGGCATCGGGCAGTTCGGTTGCCGGCAGGGCGATGGCGCTGTCGTCCTTGGCCTTGTCGTCACCCTTGCTCGCCACCGCGGCGCCCTTCATGAACAGCACGTAGCGATCGTCCAATCGTTCGGCAGCGAAATGCGCGAGACCGTTTTCATCGATGTAGCCGTAGACGTCCGCGCGCGCCGGCTGGCTGGCCACCAGGGCCAGCGCCGTCAATGCGAGTGCGAAACGTGCAAACAGCTTCATCGTTGTCGGTCAGCGATCAAATATCGGCTTCGACTTCGTTGCCGCGCGCTTCCAGCCACGTGCGTCGCGCGCCGGCTTCGCCCTTGCCCATCAGCATGTTCATCATGTTAATGGTCTGGTCTTGGCCCAGCTCGCCCAGCGCCACGGGCAGCAGGCGGCGCGTGTCGGGGTTCATGGTGGTTTCCCAGAGCTGCTCGGCGCTCATTTCGCCCAGGCCCTTGAAGCGGGAGATCTGCCAGGCGCCTTCCTTCACGCCGTCCTTGCGCAGCTTGTCTTCAATGGCTTCCAGCTCGCCGTCGTCCAGCGCGTAGAGCTTCTGCGCGGGCTTCTTGCCGCGCGCGGGAGCATCGACACGATACAGCGGCGGACGGGCCACGCATACGTTCCCGCGATCGATCAACTGCGGGAAGTGCTTGAAGAACAACGTGAGCAGCAGCACCTGGATGTGCGCGCCGTCCACGTCAGCATCGGACAGGATGCAGATCTTGCCGTAGCGCAGGCCCGACAGGTCGACCGTATCGTTCGGCCCGTGGGGGTCGACGCCGATAGCGACTGCAATGTCATGCACTTCATTGTTGGCGAACAAGCGGTCGCGCTCGGTCTCCCAGGTGTTCAGCACCTTGCCGCGCAACGGCAGGATGGCCTGGAATTCCTTGTCGCGGCCCATCTTGGCCGAGCCGCCGGCAGAATCGCCTTCCACCAGGAAGAGTTCGTTGCGGGTGACGTCGTCGGATTCGCAATCGGTCAGCTTGCCGGGCAGCACGGCCACGCCGGAGCCCTTCTTCTTCTCGACCTTCTGCGCGGCACGTGTGCGCGCCTGCGCCTGCTTGATGACGAGTTCGGCCAGCTTCTTGCCGTGATCGACGTGCTGGTTCAGCCACAGCTCCAGCGCCGGGCGGCTGAAGGTGGATACCAGCCGCACCGCATCGCGGCTGTTCAGGCGTTCCTTGATCTGCCCCTGGAATTGCGGGTCGAGCACCTTGGCCGACAGCACGAACGAAGCGCGCGCAAACACATCTTCGGGCATCAGCTTGACGCCCTTGGGCAGCAGCGCGTGCATCTCGACAAAGCTCTTCACGGCCTGGAACAGGCCTTCGCGCAACCCGGATTCGTGCGTACCGCCGGCGGGCGTGGGGATCAGGTTGACGTACGACTCGCGCACCGGCGAGCCCTCTTCCGTCCAGGCCACCACCCACGACGCGCCTTCACCGAAGGCAAAGCCTTCTTCGCCCGGCTTGTCGGGATCGGCAAAGTGCTCGCCTTCGAACAGCGGGATCACCGGCTCGCGAGTTGGCCCCTGAGCGCTGCCCTGCGCAAGCGATTCGACCAGATAGCCACGCAGGCCCTGGTCGTATTGCCATTCGAGCGTCTCGCCGGTTTTTTCCAGCGTGAGCGTGACCTTCACCCCCGGCAGCAGCACGGCCTTGCTGCGCAGCAAACGCTGCAGCTCGGCCTGCGGGATGTTCTCGGAATCGAAATACTTGGGGTCCGGCCACGCGCGCACGCGTGTGCCGCTCTTCTTCTCGCCGCGTTCGGCCTTGCGGGTGGCGAGCGGTTCGATCACGTCGCCGCCGGAGAACGCGAGCGTCGACACATTGCCGTCACGCCAGACCGTCACTTCCAGCCGCGTCGACAGCGCGTTTGTGACCGACACGCCCACGCCGTGCAAGCCGCCGGAGAACGCGTAGGCGCCGCCGCGGCCCTTGTCGAACTTGCCGCCGGCATGCAGGCGCGTGTAGACGATCTCGACCACCGGCACGCCCTCTTCGGGGTGGATGCCGACAGGAATGCCGCGCGCATCGTCTTCGACACTGACGCTGCCGTCCTTGTGCAGCGTCACGGCGATGAGCTTGCCGTAGCCGCCCAACGCCTCGTCAGCGGAGTTGTCGATGACTTCCTGCACGATGTGCAGGGGATTGTCGGTGCGCGTGTACATGCCCGGCCGTTGCTTGACCGGTTCCAGGCCCTTGAGGACCTTGATCGACGATTCGCTGTATTGGGAGGTTTTGCTCATGGAAGGCGGAAAAACTGACCAGGCTTGGGTCTGTCGCCAAGCACCGGGAATGCAGCGCGCATTGTAAAGGAAGCTGTCCTGGACAATGCGGAGGGATCGTCAGCGTCGGGATGCGCGCGAAAACTCACATTCGCCCGACATCCCGCTGACATATTGCGTGGTTACTGCAGCGTCACACCGTGCCGGCGCGCTTGGCTTCGAGAGCTTCCCAGCGCTCCAGCGCTTCCAGCAGCTCCAGTTCGATGGCTTCGTGGCGCTCGGCCAGCTTTTGCGCGCGCTCCGGGTCGCGGCCGTAGATCGTGCCGTCTTCCAGTTCGCCGCCGACCTGCTTCTGTTCCGCCTCCAGCGCTTCGATGGTGGCGGGCAGCGCGTCCAGTTCGCGCTGCTCCTTGTAGCTGAGCTTGACCGTGGCGCGCTCGCGCGGCTTGGCGGCTTCGGGCTTCTTCTCCTCGGCGACGGGCTTGGCGGCTTGCGCCATCTGCGCCGCGCGCACCGATTGCGTCTGCCAGTCTGAAAACCCACCGACGTATTCACGCCAGCGGCCCTCGCCTTCGGCCGCAATCACCGAAGTCACGACGTTGTCGACGAACGCGCGATCGTGCGAAACCAGGAAAACGGTACCGCTGTATTCCTGCAGCAGTTCTTCCAGCAGTTCCAGCGTGTCGATGTCCAGATCGTTGGTCGGCTCGTCGAGCACCAGCACGTTGGCCGGACGCGCAAACAGGCGTGCCAGCAGCAGCCGGTTGCGCTCACCGCCCGACAGCGAGGCCACCGGCGAGCGCGCACGCTCGGGCGGGAAGAGGAAATCACCCAGGTAGCTCATCACGTGCTTGCGCTGGCCGTTGACTTCGATCCAGTCGCTGCCCGGGCTGATGGTGTCGGCAAGCGAGCGGTTCAGGTCCAATTGCGCGCGCATCTGGTCGAAGTACGCGACCTGCAGGTTGGTGCCGTTGCGCACCGTGCCCGAATCCGGCGCCAGTTCGCCCAGGATCAACTTCAGCAACGTGGTCTTGCCGACGCCGTTGGCGCCGAGAATGCCGACCTTGTCGCCGCGCATGATGGTGGCGGTGAAGTTGTCAACGACGGTCTTGTCGCCATAGCGCTTGGTCACGTCGATCAGCTCGGCGACGATCTTGCCGGAGCGGTCGCCCTGCGAAACCTCCAGCTTCACGTTGCCCTGCACTTCGCGGCGCGCCTGGCGCTCCACACGCATCTGTTCCAGCCGCGCCACACGGCCGACACTGCGTGTGCGGCGCGCTTCCACACCCTTGCGGATCCACACTTCTTCCTGCGCGAGCAGTTTGTCGAAGCGGGCGTTTTCCAGCGCTTCGGCTTCCAGTTCCTGCGCCTTGCGCGTCTGATACGCCGTGAAGTTGCCGGGGTACGAGCGCAGCTTGCCGCGATCGAGCTCGATGATGCGCGTGGCCACGCGGTCCAGAAACGCCCGGTCGTGCGTGATGAACAACACGCTGCCGCGGAAAGCCAACAGCAAGTCTTCGAGCCAGCGGATGGAGTCGTAGTCGAGGTGGTTGGTCGGTTCGTCCAGCAGCAGGATGTCGGGCGCGCCCACCAGCGCCTGGGCGAGCGCCACACGCTTGGTCAGGCCACCCGACAGCGAACCGATGCGCGCGCCGGGCTGCAGGCCCAACTGGGCGATCGTCGTTTCGACGCGCGTGCGCAGTTGCCACGCGTCTGCCGCTTCCAACTGGGATTGCAAGGCCTGCAGCCTGTGCAGCGCATCCTCATCGTTGGAATCGCCCATCGACGTGATCAGCGCTTCGTATTCCGCGAGAAGACCGGCGGCATGCGGCACACCCATCGCCACGGCTTCGGCCACGGTCTGCTCCGGTTCGAATTCGGGCTCCTGCGGCACATAGGCTGAGGTCACGCCGCTCTGGCGGGCGATCAGGCCGTCATCCGGCGACGTCGTCCCCGCCACGATCTTGAGCAGCGACGACTTGCCGGTGCCGTTGCGGCCGATCAGGCCAACGCGCTCGCCGGCCTCCAGCGAGAAATCGGTGTGGTCGAGCAGCGCCACGTGGCCGAACGCCAGTTGCGCATCGGTAATGGAAAACAGGGCCATGCTGGAGTGAAAAAGGTGCAGGCCGCGTACGGGCCGGAAGGCGCGTATTGTAGTCGCCCCGGGCGTCTTCCATCGGCGGCATTGCGCTTGCAGATGCCGGTGCTATAACGCTTGTGCCGCCGGACTCGCTTTTTTCCGGCCGCGCCATCCATACCGTTACGAAAGGGGAACGACGATGCGCGGACTCTTCGGGCTGTTGATCATCTTGATCGTGGCAGGCATTCCGGTGCGGCAGATCTTGCTGCGGACCGGATTCTCACCATGGTGGGCCCTGCTTGTGCTGGTGCCGGTGGTGAATCTGGTGGCGCTGTGGATTTTCGCGTTCTCGAACTGGCCGCGGCAGGCGTCCCAGCCGGGCAACGTGCTGCCGAATCAAAATTGAGCGAGCTCGAACGCGAAAGCGGCAAAGAAAACGGCCCGCTTTCGGCGGGCCGGAAGAGTCTCTCCTCGATGCCTTGCGAACAAGACATGGCCGGAGCATAGCGCCCCTGGTCCGTCTCGGGCAGTCGGGACAAACCCGGTAGGGAAAAACGCCTAACGCTAGGCCCGGTGCGGCTTCGCACCGCAGCAACGCATGCCGCGTCAAGCGTGCACCTCAGGGGGTGTCCCTTGCACCGGCCGCACAGCTGGGACAGTGCGTGGGGGCCACCGCGTGTTGGCCCCGCCCCCCTTGAACCCCCCCCCCCCAGGCCCACATTTTTATGGGGTAATACAAA